>NZ_CP086594.1:0-1225000 GCF_020866845.1 Sphingomonas radiodurans | reverse complement strand
AGATAGCGCCACCGGCGTGCAAGGGCAAGGGGAGAGCGCCGACGCGGAAACGCGGGCGGCGAGCGTCACTGGTGGATCAGTTCCACCTCAACCTCGCGCCGGGCGGGTGCGCCACGTTCGACCGCGTAATCGCAGACACGATCCTCGACGACTTGGAGCACGGTCTTGCCGGCCTCGGTCGGGTTGTCGCTCAGCACTTTTACCGGACAGCGCCATGCAAGGTTGAAGGTCTTGCCCCATTGCTCGCCGCGCGCCTCAGCATAAGCATAGCACGTTTTGCCGACCATCTCGCCCCCCAGGAAGCGATAATTTCCCGCCTGGGTCAGCTCGTTGATCACCCCGCCGCCATAGTCGCGGCCTTCGGGGTCGGAGATGAATGCTGCGCGCATCGAGGTATGGCCGCTCTCGCTGGCCGTAGTCAGGCCCTCGCAGAGTTTCGCATCCGGGCTTTCGGACGGGGTTTCGGTGTTGGCGGCTTGGTACTGCTCCAGCGGCGAAGCGGAGTCACACCCGGCCAGCACCAGCGCCGCACTGATCAGAAACACCGTGGCTGCTTTCATCCCGATCGAACCCAGCCATGTTGTGCGGTGATGTCGTGGAGCGCTTGGCAGGGGAGCTCGGACTCGAACCGAGGGCCTTCGGTTTTGGAGACCGACGCTCTAACCAACTGAGCTACACCCCTGCAGCATTTTGGCCATTAGCGGGCGACGCAGCGCTGCACAAGTCTGCGGCGAGCAAGCGCTTTGGAGCTCAAGCGGCGCGGACGTTCGGCTTTGCCCGGGTCGCCACCGCGCGCGCTTCAGCCACGGGCAGCGGTCGGCCGTAGTAATAGCCCTGGATCTTGGAACAGCCCAAATCGCGAATCATCGCCAGCTCGTCCGCCGTCTCGACGCCCTCGGCGGTGGTTGCCATGCCGAGGCTGCCTGCGAGCGCCACGACGGCGCGGATGATCGCCGTCGCTTCGGGAACGCCCTTCGACGCGGCCTGGACGAAGCTGCGATCGATCTTGATCGACGAGAAGCGCGTGCGCGACAGATAGCCAAGCGACGAATAGCCGGTGCCGAAATCGTCGAGGCTCAGCCGCACGCCCAGATCGAGGATCCGCTCGAGGACGCGCACCGCACAGGTGCCTTCCTTCATGAAGACGCCTTCGGTCACTTCCAGCTCGAGCCGGTGCGCGGGCAGGCGTGAGGTCGCGAGCGCTTGTGCGACGATTGTGACGAATTCGGGATTGTGCAGCTGCTCCGGCGAGACATTGACCGCGATCCGCGTGTCGCCTGGCCAGCGCGCCGCCTCCTCGCATGCGGTGCGCACGACCCATGCACCGATCGGCCCGATCAGCCGTGCCTCTTCAGCGAGCGGGATGAACTTGATCGGCGAGACCGGCCCAAACTCCGCGCTGCGCCACCGCAGCAGTGCCTCGAACCCGGTCAGGCGTTCGTCGGCGGCGCTGACGACCGGCTGATACTCAAGATGCAGCTCTCCCCTGTCGAGCGCCTTGCGCAGCGCGATCTCGAGCACGCGACGCTCCTCCGCCTCGACATGGAGCTGCGGCTCATAGGCATGGAACACGCCGCCGCCGGCATCCTTCGAGCGATACAGCGCAAGGTCCGCCGAGCGGATCAGCGTTTCCGCGGTGCGACCGTCGCGCGGCGAACAGGCGACGCCGACCGAGGCGCCGATATAAAGCGTATGCTCGTCGACCTCATAGGGCTTGGACAAGGTGTCGATGATCGTCTGCGCGAGCTGCCGCACGCGCGCGCTGTCGGTGGCGTCATTGACCACGACGGCGAATTCGTCGCCGCCCAGCCGCCCGATCAGCTCGGTGTCACTGATCAATTGCGCCAGCCGTTCGGACACGCGGCCGAGCAGCCGATCGCCGATCGGATGGCCGAGCGTGTCGTTCACCGCCTTGAAGCGATCGAGGTCGATCATCATGAAGGCGGCGCGTCTGCCCCATTTCTCGGCCTCCGCCAGCGCGGCGGCGAGCGCCTCGTTGACGAGGAGCCGGTTGGGCAGGCCGGTCAGCGCATCGAACCGCGCCATGCGATTAATCTTGTCGGTCGAGGCGCGTTGCTCGGTGACGTCCGAACCGACGCCGCGAAAGCCGATGAAGGTGCCGCGCTCGTCGGTGCGTGGGCTGGCGGACATTTCCCACCAGCGCTGCTCCTCACCGACGAACACCGGCAGCGAAAGGTGGCGGATGCTCTCGCGCCGCTTGAGCCGCTCGGCCAGCTGCCGCAACCCGGAGGAGAAGGTGCCCGCCTCCCACGTCGGGCCGGCGAGCGCCTGGAGCAGCGGCATATTCTCCAGCTGCTCCGGGGTACGACCGAGCGCCGCGGCGAACCGCGGGGTGACCTTGCACAGCCGGCGTTGGGCGTCGCATTCCCACAGCCAGTCGGACGCGCTGTCTTCATGTTCGCCGAGCAGCAGGCTGACCGTCTCGTCGCGGTCTGACAGGGTCAGCTCGGATCGGCGCCACATTACGAGCGTGCGCGCGCGGGTGATGCAATTTGCCAGTAGCAAGCCGGCGAACAGCAGCGTCGCCACGGCTGGCAGGTATGCGTGATTCATCGCTAGCGACAACGCCACCGCAATCGCCAGTCCGCCGATGAGGCTCAGCGCGGCGAGCAACAGCGGCGCCATTGCCACCGCCGCTGCGGTCATCAGCACGCAAAGCACCGTCCATAGCGCCAGCTGCGTTGCGGCATCCGCCCCATTGGCGAAGATCAGCGGCGCGACGCTCCATGTGCCGGCAAGCGCCAGCCCCTCGATTGCCGTCACGTGCAGGTCATTGAGGGTGGCGACGCCTTCCTGGAACTGCTCGGTACGAAGCCGCCGGACCGTTACCACCACCGAGACGATGGTGACTGCCACGCACCAGCCGATCAGCCAGCGCAGCGGGACCGCATCGACAAACAATTGCGCCACCACCGTGGCGCCGAGCAGGTTGGCCGCGAGCAGCAGCAGCACCAAGCGGCGTCCGGCGAACAATTGCGTCGCGCGAACCCGACTCCACAGCGCCTCATCGGGGCTTTCACTCAGCCCGAGCAGCAGCCGAAGCGGGACGGGCGAATGACGCGCGGCGTTGATCGAGTTCGGCACGCCCGACGGCATAGAGGATCACGGTTTACCGAAAGTTTCGGGGAAGTGCCAAAAAGGACATAAATACTGCGCTATCGACACCGGATCGGATTGATTACGCGCTTGTGGTAATCGCGAAGCCGATCCGCGGAAGGTGGACGACGACCGCGCCGGCGCGCGGGTCTTCGCGGCGGATCGCGACATGGTGCGGCGACGAGCCGACCAGCGTGCCGGTGATCGGATCGCGGCCATAATCGGTCGCTGACACGGTTACCTCACGCCCCGCTAGTGCCGTATCCGCTGGCGCGACCTCGCCGGGCTCCGGTGTCGCGTCGGCGGCGGCCGCGACGGCGTCTTCGCGGCTCATCGCGCTGCGTTGCCCATGGCCGATCGCGCGTACCCGATCGTACCAGTCGCCCAGCCCCGGTAGATCCTCGAACGCCGCCGCGGCCGGCTCGTGGAAGGACCGCACGAACCACAGATTGCAATAAGCGTTGGCGTCGACCAGGCCCGGCCGGTCGCCGGACAGGAACGTGCGGCCGTCGGCGAGCTGCTCGCTCACCAGCGCGGCATGCGCGCGCAATTGCGCTGCCATGTGCGGCACTGCGGCGCGCATCGCGGCGGGATCGAACGGCTGGCCGCTCAGCGCCTCGCGGTCACGGATGAACTCCTCGCCCACCGCGTCGCCGAGCCCCGCGAAGATCACCGTCACCGCCGACTGGAAGAAGCCGCGATCGGTCCACTGCGCGCTTGCCTGGTCCAGGCCGGGCGTGCCGCTCGGGAACAGCGTTGGTTCAGGGAAGCGCCGCTCGAGCTCGCGGACGATCAGCACGCTGTCGCAATAAATGTCGGCGCCGATCTGCATGACCGGGATGCGCCGGTAGCCGCCCGTCAGCGCGAGAAGATCGGGCTTTGGCATCACGACCGGCTGATCGACCGCCGCCCAGTCGAGCTGCTTGATGCCGAGGCAGACGCGCACTTTCTCGGAGAAGGGCGAGGTATCGTATTGGTGCAGCAGGATCGTCATCGCCTGTCCCCTCCGATGGCTGCTCGTGGCGGCAGCGTTGTGCGATGTGGGTAGCGCGCGGCGCGACTAAGTCGACCGTTTTCTTTTGTGGGGTTTTTGTGAACGCCTGAACGCGGTGGTCTGCGAGCTGCAGGTTTGGTTGCTGCTTGCCATTCGTTCACGTCTGGACGCGGTAGTTAGCCAAGGACATGATCGACTATCGAGTCGGTCGGGGCTGCTGGAACATGACTAAGTACCTCATCTCATTTCCAAGTGCAGCCATGGATCTCAGTGAAGAGGAGCTTGCGCGCGCCGGCTAGGATTCGCGTGCGGTGATCGAGGAGGCGAAGGCGGCGGGTGTCTACGTCTTCGGCGGCGGCATCAATGAAAGCGTTGAGGCAGTGCTGGTCGCTGCCGATGGCACGCTAAAGCCTGAAATCTATCCGGGCAGCGACTTGGATGGCGGGTTTACCGTCCTGGAATTGCCGACCAGGCGGGATGCCGAGGAGTGGGCGCGGCGGATCGCCGTCGCTTGCCGCTGCGCGCAGGAGCTTCGCGAGTTCATGTACGACCCTGCCAGCTAGTTTGCAGGCGCCGGAGTAGCAGCCGCCGCCATGATGGAGCGACACGCAACCGCCTCCTAGCAATCCCCGTCATGGCGTTAGCTGACTATTCGCGGCTTCTCGGGCTTTAGCGAGAATTTGATACGATCAGGCCGCCACGGCGTACGGCTTGATCTCGCCCGAGAGATACAGGTTGCGCGCCTTCGCCCGGCTGAGCTTGCCCGAACTCGTCCGCGGCAGCGTGCGCGGCGGGATCAGTTCGATCACGCAATTCATGCCCGTCACGGCGCGCACGCGATCGCGGATTTCATCACGCAAGCGGCTGCGTTCCTCGACGTCGGAGGTGCGGCATTGCACCAATACCGCCGGTGTCTCCTCGCCGCCCGGCGTGGTGATCGCAAACGCGGCGATATCGCCTTGCTTGAAGCCGGGGAGCTGCTCGACGGCCCATTCGATGTCCTGCGGCCAGTGATTGCGGCCATTGACGATGATCATGTCCTTGGCGCGGCCGACGATGTAGATGTAGTCATCCGACAAATAGCCCATGTCGCCGGTGTCGAGCCAGCCATCCTGCATGCACGCCGCGGTCGCCGCCTCGTCACGGAAATAGCCGACCATCACCGACGGGCCTGTGCACCAGATCTTGCCGATCGCGCGCTCGGGCAGCGGCGTGCCGTCTTCCTCGCGGATCTCGATCGTCATGTCGCGCACGGGCTTCCCGCAATTGACGATCGCGCGATAGCGCTGCGGGCGATCCTGCCCCGCGGGGACGCCCGATAGCTGAGTTTCTTCGACCAGCTCGACGCGAATGCCTTCGCCCGGCGGCATGATCGACACCGCCAGTGTCGCTTCGGCGAGGCCGTAGGAAGGCAGGAATGCGGTCGCTTCGAAGCCGGCGTCGGCGAAGGCGTCGACGAAGTCCTGCATCACGTCGGGCCGGATCATGTCCGCGCCATTGCCCGCCAGCCGCCATCGCGACAGATCGAAGCGGTCGGCGGCCTTGGTCTGGCTCGACATGCGGCGCGAGCAAATGTCGTAGCCGAAGGTTGGCGAGTAACTGATCGACGTCCCCGGATTGCGGCTGATCAGGTCGAGCCACGCGAGCGGCCGGCGCGCGAAATCCTCGGTCTTGAGGTAATCGGTCGATACCTGATTGGCGATCGGCGACAGGAAGCAGCCGACCAGCCCCATGTCGTGATACCAAGGCAGCCACGAAATGCAGCGGTCGCCCTCGATCAGCTCCATGCCGTGCGAATGCGCCGCGAGATTGTTGAGCAAGGCGTGATGCGTGATCGCGACGCCGTGCGGGAAGCGTGTCGAACCGCTGGAATATTGCAAATACGCGATGTCGTCGCTGGACGCTTGCGGCAGCGCGACGGGATCGGCGTTGCGCGCGAGCAGTTCGGCCCAGTCCAGCCCGTGCGCGCCGACCGCGGTCGCGGCAGCGCCGGCCATCTCGGCCAGCTCGGGCGGGTAGATCAGCATCGCCGGATCGCAACTGGTCAGCTGGACGCGCAGCTGGTCGATGTACGAGTCCTTGCCCCCGAATGACGTCGGCAGCGGCAGCGGGACGGGCCAGGCACCGGCGTAGACGGTGCCGAAGAACAAGGCGGCGAATTCGGCGCTCGTTTCGGCAACCAGCGCGACGCGATCACCCGGCACGATACCGGCAGCGATCAGGCGATAGGCGGCAGCCTTCGCATCGGCCTGCAATTCGCGGAACGGGTAAGGCCGCACCAGCGTGCCGCGCGCATCGTGGAAGTTGAGGCCGCGCTCGCCCCCGGCGGCATAGTCGAGCGCCTCCCCCAGCGTGGCGAAATCGGCAAAAATGCGCGGCTGCGCATCCGTGCTCGGGGTTGGAAGTGGCATCGCGCTCGTCATTGTATCCGCTCAAGTCTCGTATGCGGCACATGAATGCACCGACGATTGGCCCCAGCAGTGATCCGTCGCCACGTTCAAAATCGTCTGCCAGTGTGGCAACAACAAGGCGCATGCCGAATGAACGCCGCCCCATACCCCCGCTCGACGCGCGCGGCCTCGACGCCCTGGCGCTGCGCTACGTCGAGCGTTTCGCTACTACGCGCGGCAAACTGGCGGCGTATCTTGCGCGGAAGGTGCGCGAACGGGGGTGGAGCGGCGACGCTTCGGCCGATCCGCAAGCGGTCGCCGAGCGGATGGCGGGACTGGGCTACGTCGATGATCGCGCGTTCGCCGAGGCGAAGTCGCGGGCGCTGGGGCGTCGCGGCTATGGCACGCGGCGCGTGTCGCAAGCGTTGCGTGCAGCGCATGTCGACGCCGCGGATGCCGAGCCGGTGCTGGCGGGGAGCGCCGACCAGGCATTCGATAGCGCGCTCGCCTTTGCGAGGCGGCGGCGCTTCGGCCCTTATGCGGCGGCGGTAGCCGACGAGCGGCTGCGCGAGCGCCAGATGGCGGCGATGATCCGCGCCGGCCACGGTTTCGCGCTCGCCCGGCGCATCGTTTCCGCCGCGCCCGGGGACATTCCCGATCCAGATACATGATTTGTGATAGCGCGTGGGTTTTGTGCGATGCGTCAACCGTGCTAGCGTTCGTGGCCGGGGATTTTTGATGGACATGCGCAGCCAATTGCCTGACGCCGCTGACGACCGCGATGATGACGAGACCGGCGCCGACGCGACGGGCGAAGAAGGCGTGGCTGTGTCAGGCACGCTCAAATGGTTCGATGTCACGCGCGGCTTCGGCTTCCTCGTTCCCGACGAGCCGGGGATCGGCGACGTGCTGATCCACTTTTCCGTGCTGCAGCCGCTCGGTCGCCGCAGCCTGCCCGAAGGCGCGCGGATCGATGCGATCGCGGTGCGGCGCGACCGCGGCTTCCAGGCGCGCAAGATCGTCGCGCTCGACACGTCGACTGCGATCGAGCCGGCGCCACGCGCGACTAACCGGATCGACCCCGTTGCGCTGATCGACGAGGCAGGCGAGTGGGAGCCGGTGACCGTGAAATGGTTCAACCGGCTGAAGGGCTACGGTTTTCTCGTGCGCGACGGCACGCCAGGGGATATCTTCGTACACATGGAAACGCTGCGGCGCGGCGAGATCGTCGAGGTCGAGCCCGAGCAACGGCTGCGCGCGCGCGTCGTGGACGGGCGCAAGGGCCCAATGGCGGTCAGCGTCGCGCAGGAGATTTAGGATGAAGTTCCACGGGTTGGCAGCTATCGCGCTGCTGATGGCTGTGTCCGCATGCACTGGCCGCGACGCCGCCGCTGCCGCGGGCAATGAGGCTGCTCGCGCGGCGCTGACCACGGTAACGGTGACCAGCGCGACCGGGCGGCACGTGTTCCGCGTGGAACTGGCGAGCACCGAGCCGCAGCAGCAGCGCGGCCTGATGTATCGCACCGACATCCCCAAGGATGGCGGCATGCTGTTCGCGCCGTATCCGACCGACGGCAGCGGACCGCGTGAGGCGAGTTTCTGGATGAAGAACACGCCTTCGCCGCTCGACATCATCTTCATTCGCGCCGACGGCACGATCGCGCGCATCGCCGAGAATACCGTGCCTTTCTCCGAAGCGCAGGTGCCGTCGGGCGAGCCGATCAGCGCGGTGTTGGAGCTCAATGGGGGGCGATCGGCGGAATTGGGAATTGCAGAGGGCGACAAGGTCAGCTGGAAGTAAGGGGCAGCGCCGTCATGCTGCGCTACAATGCCCACCCACGCCATTGAAGCCCCGCGCGCCAGCCGCTAAGCCCCGCCGCGACATGGGTATCAACCTCAATCCCTTCACTTGGTGGAACGGCGCCACCATCGGCACCTGGTTCGGGCTGCGCGGCATGGCGCGGATCGGCGAGGATGCGCTCGGCCACGTCTATTACGAAGGGCGCAAGGACACTGCGGGCAATCCGCGCCGCTGGGTGATCTACAATGGCGCGAACGATGCCAGCCGCGTCTCGCCCGAATGGTTCAGCTGGCTGCACCATCAGGTCGATGGCGCACCCGACGACGCGCTGCCGCTGCCGCGCGCGTGGCAGAAGCCGGCGCTGGCGAACATGACCGGCACGCCCGAGGCGTATCGCCCTTCGGGTGCGCTCGAGAAGGGCGGCGTGCGTGCGAGATCGTCGGGCGATTACGAGGCGTGGAGCCCCGACGCGTGAAGCCAGCGGTCGCGGCCGGCGCGCTCGCTCTGGCCGCTCTGCTTGGCGTCGGCGCATGGCAGGGCGCCCGCTGGTTCGGTGCGGACGCGCCTGAGGCGGCGCCCGTGACCAGCCAGCAAGTGCCTGTCGCAGCCGAAGCCGATACCCCCTCGGACGTGGTGACGATCGAGAGCGAGGCAGCGCCGGTCGATGCGGGCGCAACGCCGATGGCGCAGCGCGTTGCCGTCGTCGGGCTGCTCAACAAGCGTAATGGCGTCAGCCGCGATCTCACGATCAAGCCCGGCCAGGCGCTCCGCGTCGGCGACACTATCGTCCGGCTGCGCGCCTGTGAGCGCACGGCGCCGTGGGAGCAGGAACAGTTGACCGGCGCGTTCGTGCAGCTCGACGTGCAGGGCGCCGACCAGAAGTGGCGCCGCGCCTTTTCGGGCTGGCTCTACAAGGAACGCCCGGCGCTCAACGTCGTCCAGCACCCGATCTACGATGTCTGGGCCAAGAGCTGCACGATGTCGTTCCCGGACAAGGGCCCGGCGACCGAGGTGCTCGGTGCGCCGTCCACTGCGCGGAAGTCTGCCGCGCCGACATCCCAGGAGGTGCCCGACGCCGCCGAGCCGAGCACGTCGGAAAGCGCCGCGCCGAGCAACGCGACATAATCCGAGCGCTCGATCTCGATCGCGCCCAGTGAGGCGAGGTGATCGGTCATGAATTGGCAATCGAGCAGCGTGAACCCCCCGAAACGGAGCCGCGCGACGAGCGCGGCAAGCGCCGCCTTCGACGCATCGGTGGTGCGGCTGACCATGCTTTCGCCGAAGAACGCGCGGCCCAGCGCCAGGCCGTAGAGCCCGCCGACCAGCACATCGCCTTCCCAGCATTCGATCGAATGCGCGAAGCCGGCGGCGTGGAGTTCGCGAAAGACGCGCTCGATCGAGCGGTTGATCCACGTCTCCGGGCGGTCGGTGGCAGCCTCGGCGCATAGGGTAATCACGTCGCCGAACGCCGTATCGGCTGTCAAACGGAAGCGTTCGGAGCGGAGCGCGCGGCGCAGCGAGCGCGAGAGATGAAAATGATCGAGCGGCAGGATCGCGCGATGCCGCGGTTCGACCCAATAGACGCCGGGTGCATCGCGCGCATCGGCCATGGGGAACACGCCGACTGCGTAGGCGCCGAGCACGGTCGCGGCGTCGAGCTGTTCGAAGGAGGGGCGGTGGCGGGACATCTGCCGCACGCTACCAAATAAGCGCGGCGATGCTACGATTTCGTGCGTCGGCTCTTCCGTCACCCCGGATCGAGCCGGGATGACGGCACGATGTAGTTACGAGCGGCAGGTGAGCGAGGGCTTGCCCGGCTGTTCGATCGTGATGTTCTCCGGCGTGCCGGTCAGCTTCCAGCCGCCTTCTGCCACCAGCGGCTCGCCCGCGGTGGGCGCGGTCAGCGTGGTGGGCGTGCCGGTCTTTTCGGTGCGCACTATCGCCTGCTTATCGCCTTCGAAGAAGCTGACGTAAACGAGGCTATTGTCCTTGCAGCGCATCGTCTTGTCCGCTTTGATCGCCGGCGGCAGCTCAACAGCGCCCGCGTTGGCAAGTTCCTTCGCCATCGGATCGGGGTTGGTATCGACGATCTCAGGCGCCTGTGGCTCGGAACTGCATGCTGC
Source organism: Sphingomonas radiodurans (assembly GCF_020866845.1). Taxonomy (NCBI): domain Bacteria; kingdom Pseudomonadati; phylum Pseudomonadota; class Alphaproteobacteria; order Sphingomonadales; family Sphingomonadaceae; genus Sphingomonas; species Sphingomonas radiodurans. Next base: position 1,214,575 of record NZ_CP086594.1, on the reverse strand, counting down.
AAGCGCGAGAAGGGCGGCAGCGGCGAAGGGGAGGATGTTCTTCATGCCGCGGCGATTTCGCGCATGCAGCATAAGGCGTCAAGTCGGCGGCTAATCCAGGTCAGATTTTCTTGCGTATTGCCTACTCGTGAAACTCGTCCAGCTCCGGAATGCGGCCGAACGCGATCTTGCTGCCCACCCGATCAACCCGGCCGCCACCCAGCGGCCCGACCGATACCGCATTGCGCCCGAACCGCTGGTTGATCCGGTCCATCGCGCGGCTCAGCGCCAGTCCGCGCGTCTCGCGCGCTAGCGGATCGGTCGGATCGAGATGCGCGAACAGGCTCGCCTGCTCGCCCGCGACCGGCGCGATCTCCGCTAGCGTCACGCCGATCATGCGCAGCCGGAAGCCTCCCGGACGCTCGTGCCCGGCCTCGCGCAGCCGCGGGAAAAGCGCGTCGAGCCGGTCGAGCACGACGAAACTGTCCTGCGTTTCGGGAAGCTTGATCGAGGTACGCCACCCGCTCTTGTCGTCCTCGAACTTCACGTGGAGCACCAGCAGGCGCGCGCGATAGCCCTTGCGCCGCAATCGGCTGGCTGCCTTGAGCGCCAGCCGCCGCGCGGTGAGCCGCGCCGGCTCGTAGCCGCGCTTGCTCGGCGAGAGGACGTGGCTGTGCCCGACGGTGCGGCTTTGCGTTGCCTTTTCGGGCAGATCGACGCCGTGGAGCAGATACCACAGCCGATCGCCATCGGTGCCGCCCCAGGCGTGGCCGGCGTCACGCGGGCGGCGCGCGCAATATTGCGCGATGTCGTTGACCCCGTCGCGCGCCAGCCGCCGCTCCATCTTCGCGCCGATCCCGGCGATTTCGGTGAGCTTCAGGCCGAAGAGCGCATGCGGCAGGTCGCGATCCTCGAACACCACCAATCCGTCGGGCTTCTGCAGATCGGACGCGAGCTTCGCCAGCAGCCGATTGGGCGCGATCCCGACCGACGAAGTGAGGCACGCGCCGACGTGCGTGCGGATCCCCGCCTTGATCCGGTGCGCCAGCGCCATCGCGGAGGCGCGGTCATTCTCATTGTCGAGCAGGCGGCACGCGACCTCGTCGATCGAGCACACGCGCGTGACCGGGATGTGCCGCCAGATCTCTGCGACGATCGCATCGTGAAACTCGACATAGCGGCGGTGCCGCGCCGGCGTGACCACCACCTCGCGACACAATTGCTTCGCCTCCCACACGGGCGTGCCCGTCTTGATCCCGAAGCGCTTGGCTTCGATCGAGGCGGCAATCGCGACCGTCGTATCGCTGCCGACAGGTGCGACGATCACGGGACGGCCGCGCAGGGCCGGCTGGAGTTGCTGCTCGACGCTGGCGAAATAGGAATTGAGATCGAGGAACAGCCATCGCAACGGCCGCGGCGGCAGATCGGGTCGCGGAGCGGGGGGCGACTCGGAGGCGAGCATGATGGCTGCATGGATAGCAGCACACGCGCTTGTTCCCTATTTGTTTTCTGGCTACATCTGCCGCGAAGGGACCAAGTCGAACCATGGCGAAACTCCAGAAGCGCTTCGTCTGCCAGGCCTGCGGATCGGTGCATTCGCGGTGGCAGGGGCAGTGCGTCGATTGCTCCGAATGGAACAAGATCGTCGAGGAAGCGCCGGCGATCGTCACGCCGTTTCAGGCGAAACATAATCTCCAAGGCGGCGGCCGCGCGGTCACGATGGTCGCGCTCGATACCGAAGTGCCGCTGCCCGCGCGGCTCGCGAGCGGCATCGCCGAGCTCGATCGCGCGCTCGGCGGCGGGTTCGTCGAGGGCAGCGCGACGCTGATCGGCGGTGATCCCGGTATCGGCAAGTCGACGCTGTTGCTCCAAGCGGCGGCGAAGATGGCGCTTGCGGGCGCGGACGTGGCCTATGTCTCGGGCGAGGAAGCCGCCGATCAGGTTCGATTACGCGCGCGGCGGCTGGGCTTCGGCCAAGCGCCGGTACGGCTCGCCTCCGCCACGTCGGTGCGCGATATCCTGACGACGCTCAGTGCCGGAAAGCCGCCGGCACTGCTGGTGATCGATTCGATCCAGACGATGCATTCGGATCTGATCGAAGGCGCGCCGGGCACCGTCAGCCAGGTGCGCGCCTCGGCGCAGGAGTTGATCCGCTTCGCCAAGGAGCGCGGCACCGCGGTGGTGCTCGTCGGTCATGTCACCAAGGACGGTAGCATCGCCGGCCCGCGCGTGCTTGAGCATATGGTCGATACCGTGCTGAGCTTCGAGGGCGAGCGCAGCCATCAATATCGCATCCTGCGCGCGATCAAGAATCGCTTCGGCGGCACTGACGAGATCGGCGTCTTCGCGATGGAGACCGAGGGGCTGACCGAAGTGGCAAACCCGTCGTCGCTGTTCCTGACGCAGCGCGACGAGAGCGTCACCGGCGCGATCGTCTTCCCTGCGCTTGAGGGCACCCGCCCGGTGCTGGTCGAGATCCAGGCGCTCGTCGTGCGGCTGGCGAGCGGCGCGACTCCGCGGCGGGCGGTGGTGGGCTGGGACAGCGGGCGGCTGGCGATGATCCTTGCGGTGCTCGAGGCGCGCTGCGGGCTGAGTTTTTCCTCGGCCGAAGTCTATCTCAATGTCGCCGGCGGCTATCGCGTGCAGGATCCGGCGGCGGACATGGCGGTGGCGGCGGCGTTGGTGTCGGCGCTGTCCGAACGCCCGGTGCCGGCAGATGCCGTGGCGTTTGGCGAGGTGGCGCTGTCGGGCGAGGTGCGCAGCGTCGCGCATGGCGCGCTGCGGCTGAAGGAAGCGGCGAAGCTGGGGTTCGCGCAGGCGCTGGTGCCCGCGGCGATGGCGGCGGACAAGAGCGCGCTGCGGTTGGCGGGGTTCCCGACGCTCGGGCGGCTGGTGGATCATCTGCTGGGGCGGGGGTGAGAGCGCCCCCTGACAACCGACCGGTTCTCAATCCCGCCTCCACCCCCTAGATGCAGGCCATGAACCTAAACGGACTCGATATCGCGGTGCTCACCGCCGTCGGTGGCAGCGCGCTGCTCGGGCTGAAGCGTGGGTTCGTCACCGAGGTGCTGGCGCTGTTCGCCTGGGTCGCGGTGATCTTCGCGGTGAAGATCTTCCACTTGCCGTTCTCGCAGGTGCTGACCGGTATGGTCGGCACTACCTCGGGCGCAGCAGCGCTGGCGTTCGTATTGCTCGGCGGCGTCACCTATTTCCTCGGCCGGATGGTTGCCAACGCGATCGGCGGGCGGGTGCGCAAGTCGGTGCTCGGGCCGGTCGATCGCGCGCTCGGCTTCGGCTTCGGTGCGTTGAAAGGCTTGATCCTCGCCAGCCTCGGCTTTCTGCTAATCGTGCTGGTGCTCGACACGATCGGCGGCGGGCCGACGCGTCGGCCGTTGTGGATCAAGGAAGCGCGGACCTATCCGCTGCTGAACGCGACGAGCGCCGCGATCGCCGATTTCGTCGATCGCCGCCGCCGCGGCCAGCCGGTGTTCGGCCCGCGCACCCCACCCGCCTTCGGCAATTCGAGTAGCCCATCATGAGTGCGACGCTCTACAACGATGCGATCTTAAAGCTCGCGACCGACAATCCGATCGACGAGCGGTTGCCCGATCCGCAAGGGTCAAGCGAGAAACGCTCCCCAATCTGCGGCAGCCGCGTGACGGTGGATGTCAATCTCGGCCCGGACGGCCGCGTGAGCGAGGCGGGCATGTTGGTGCGTGCCTGCGCGCTTGGCCAGGCCTCGTCGTCGCTGCTTGCCGGCAACGTCATTGGCCGCACCCCCGAGGAACTGGCCGCCGCACGCGACGCGCTGACTGGCTGGCTCGCGCGTGAAGGCGAACTGCCCGATTGGCCGGGGCTGGACGCGCTGGCCCCGGCGCTCGATTATCATGCGCGACACGCCTCGATTCGGCTGGCGTTCGAGGCCGCCGCGGATGCGGCGAGGCAAGCCAAAGGGGGCTGAATGGAGCACGGGGCGACCGGATCGTTGCTGCGCGACGGGTTCATCCTGCTCGGCGCGGGGCTCGGGTTCGTGCTGCTGTTCCGGCGGCTCGGGCTGGGCGCGACGCTCGGCTATCTCGTCGCGGGCGCGGTCGTCGGGCCGCAGGTTCTGGGCCTCGTCGGCGATGCCGAATCGAAGCTCGGCGTCGCCGAACTCGGCATCACTTTGCTGCTGTTCGTCGTCGGTCTCGAACTCAATCCGACGCGACTATGGAAGCTGAAGGAGGATATCTTCGGCCTCGGCCTGCTGCAGGTCGTTATTTGCGGCGCGGCGATCACCGCGATCATCGTGGTATTCGTGCAATTCTCGATTCCCGCCGCGTTCGCGCTCGGCCTGCCGCTGGCGCTTTCGTCGACCGCGCAGGTCTTGCCGATGCTGCAGTCGTCGGGGCGGCTGCGCACGCCGTTCGGCGAGCGTGCCTTCTCGATCCTGTTGTTCCAGGATCTGTCGATCATCCCGCTGATCACGATCATCGCCGCGATGAGCCGCAACCCGGCCGATGTCGGGGGGCCGCCGGGGTGGCTGCTGATCCTTTACACCGTCGGCGCGGTCGCCGGGCTGATCGCGGCGGGCCGCTTCCTGCTGCGCCCGTTGTTCCGCTGGATCGGCAACATGGGCGAGCGCGAGATGTTCGTCTTCGCGGCGCTGTTCACCGTGATTGCCAGCGCCGCGCTGATGGAGTCGCTGGGGCTCTCGACCGCGCTTGGTGCGTTCGTCGCGGGCGTCATGCTGGCGGACAGCCCGTATCGCCACGAGCTGGAGGCGGATGTCGATCCGTTCCGCTCGATCCTGCTCGGGCTGTTCTTCCTAACCATCGGCATGATGCTGAACCTCAGCGCAATCGCCGAACGCCCGTTCTTCGTGCTGGCGATGGCGCTCGCGCTGATCGCGACCAAGACGCTGGTGATCTTCGGCATCGGTATGCTGTTCAAGATGACATGGCGCTCGGCGCTCGCGCTTGGGCTGCTGCTCAGCCAAGGCGGCGAGTTCGGTTTCGTGCTGTTCGCGCAGGCGACCAATGCGTACCTAATCGCGCCCGACGCCGCCTCGCTGTTCGGCGCGATCATCACCTTGTCGATGGCGACTACGCCGTTTTTGATGTCTGCCACGCGCCGCTTTCGTGAGGAGCCGATCGTCGCCGAGGAACGTGAGGGGCCGAAGGCGGACGGCGCCAATGCGCTGATCGTCGGCTACGGCCGGTTCGGGCAGACGGTCGGGCAGATGCTGCTAGCACAGGACATTCCCGTCACACTGATCGACACCGATATCGAAATGATCGACATCGCGGGCGAGTTCGGCGCGAAAGTCTATTACGGCGACGGCACGCGGCTCGATTTGCTGCGTCAGGCCGGTGCGGCGGAGGCCGAGCTGATCCTGTTCTGCATCGACGGTGACCAGATGACGCCCGAGATCGTCGAGGGGGTGCATGAAGCGTTCCCGAACGCGGCCATCTACGTGCGCGCTTATGACCGCCGCTCGCTGATAAAGCTGAAGGCAGGCCCGGCGACGTTGGTGGTGCGCGAAGTGCTCGAATCGGCGGTGAAGATGGCGCGGCTCGCAATGGAAGGGCTTGGCATCGACCGCGCCGACATTGATCGCGCGGAGGACATGTACCGCGCACGCGACAAGGAACGGCTGCGCATCCAGATCGAAGCTGGCGACATCCGCGCAGCGCGCTCGATGGTCGCGGCCGAGCAGCCGTGGGGAAATGACAAATGAACTGGCTGATGATCCTCGCGGGGCTATCGGGCGCGCTGGCCGTCGGGGCTGGGGCGTTTGGGGCGCACGGCGCGAGCGGGCAGGCGGCGGAGTGGCTGCGTACCGGCGGGCAGTATCAACTGATCCACGCGGTCGCGGCGCTGGTTGCGCTGCGGCTTGAGGCACGCGGGCCGGGCTGGTTGTTCATCGCCGGCGGCGCACTGTTCGCGGGTACGCTGTACCTGATGGCGTTAGGCGCGCCGCGCTGGTTCGGCGGGATCACGCCGATCGGTGGGGCATTGCTGATCGCCGGCTGGCTGTGGCTGGCTTGGGTCGGGATGCGGGGCTGATCCGGTTCTAACGCTTCTTCCGGCACGCATCCGAGCAATAGATCACGCTATCCCAGTCCCGCGCCCATTTCTTGCGCCACGTAAACGGTCGCTCGCACGCCGGGCACATTTTCGTCGGCAAGTCGCGCTTGGCGACGCCGTTGGGCATCAGCGCGGCTGCATCGCAAGATAGTCGCGCACATCCTCCAGCGACACTTGCTTGTCGAGATACGTCCGGCCGATGCCGCGCGCGAGCAGGAATGGGATTTGCCCGCCGCTTGCCTTCTTGTCGTGTCGCATATGCTCGACCAGCGTCTCGGCGGGTGCTGCTATCCCGGCCGCAGCCAGCCCGTCGGGCAGCCCGGTCGCTTGCCAGTGCGACGACACGCGCACCGCATCTTCCACCGAGCAAAACCCGTGCGCCGCCGAATAGCCGAACGCCAGCGCGCACCCCGCCGCCACCGCCTCGCCGTGCAGCAGCCTGTCCGAGAACCCCGCTTCCGCCTCCAGCGCATGGCCGAACGTGTGCCCCAGGTTCAGCAGCGCGCGCCGGCCGAGCGTCTCGAACTCGTCCTCGCCAACGATCCGCGCCTTGGCCGCGACCGAGTGCGCGATCGCAAACTCGCGCCGCGCCACATCGCCCGCCAGCAACGCCGACCCGTGTGTCTCGCACCACGCGAAGAATTCTGCGTCGTCGATCAGGCCGTATTTGACCACCTCGGCATAGCCCGCGCGCAGCTCGCGCGGCGGCAGCGTGTCGAGCACCGTCGGGTCGATCAGCACGAGCTTGGGCTGGTGGAAGGCGCCGATCAGATTCTTGCCCGCCCGCGCGTTGATCCCGGTCTTGCCGCCGACCGACGAATCGACTTGCGCCAGCAAGGTCGTTGGGATTTGGACGAAGCCGCACCCGCGCTTCAGGATGGCAGTGGCGAAACCCACGAGGTCGCCGATCACGCCGCCACCCAGCGCGATCACATGATCGCCGCGCTCGACGCCTAGATCGAGCAGCCGGTCGGTGAGCATCTCGAGCGTCGCCCAGCTCTTCGACTTCTCGCCCGCCGGGATCACGATCGCCTCGCTTGGCACGCCTGCCGCGTCGAGCGACGCCCGCAGCGTTTCGAGATACGGCGCGACGTTGGCATCGGCCACGATCGGCACGCGCCGCCCGCGCGCAAGCGGCGCGATCCGCTCGCCCGCTTGCCCCAGCAGCCCGGCCTCGATCACAACATCGTAACTGCGCGCGCCCAGCGCCACTCGAACAATCGTCATGCCGCCCCGTAACCGATCGCCTCGAGGATCGCACGCACCGTCGCTTCGTGCGGCGCATTGTTGCTGGCAACGCGAAAGTGCGCCTGCGCGTAAAGCGGGGTGCGCACCGCGGCGAGCTCACGCAGCACGGTCGTGGGATCCTTGTCGCGCAGCAGCGGCCGGGTGTCGCGACGCCGCACGCGCTCGACCAGCACGTCGATGTCAGCATCTAGCCAGATCGCGAGCGCGTCGGACAGGATCAGCGCGCGGGTCGCATCGTTGATGAACGCGCCGCCGCCAGTGGCGATCACCTTGGGGCGCCCGTCGATCAGCCGCTGGATCACCCGCCGTTCGCCATCGCGGAAATATGGCTCGCCGAACTGCGCGAAGATCTCCGCGATCGGCATGCCGGCGGCATCTTCGATCTCGTTGTCGGCATCGACGAACGGCAGGGCCAAGCGATGCGCGAGCCGCCGCCCGACGGTCGACTTACCGACCCCCATCATGCCGACGAGCACGATCGGCTCGCGCTGCCAGCGGCGCTGACGGTCGCGATCGGGATGGTCGGGGCTTTGCAACATGGACTGGCGAGCTATACAGCGCGTCGGCGCCCCCGGCACAAGCTTCGTGGGTCGGCGGGTTCGCTCGCGTCGTACAAGGTTGAAACATGTCGCGGTTGATCGTCTCGCTTATTGTATTGTTGGTCGTGGTGGTCGGTGGGCTGTTCTTCCTCGCAGGAAGCGCGACCGAACGGCCGACGACGCAGGTCGAAAAGGCGGTCGAGCTTGGCAACCTCGCGAGCTAGGGCGCTGGCGGCGATTGCCGCCGCTGCCTTTCTAGCCGCCACCGCGGTCGCGCAGAACCAGCAAGCCCCCGAATCACTGCTGCCGCCAGGCTTCGGCGAGCCCGTCGCGCCCCCTCCGGCTGCGCAGGCACCGGACGGGGCGACGGTGCAGCCGTTGCCGCCCGGTCCACTTGAACTGCCCGCGCCCGAGACTCCGCCCACCCCTACACCCACGCCGACGCCGCCAAGCGCGGCGGAAATGGCGCAATATGAGATGCCGCTGTTCGCGCGGCGCTCGCTCTCGTTAGTCGGCGCGATCGGCACGGCTGAGGGCGGACTGCGCGTGGATGCGTTCGGCGCAGCTGACGGCGGCTATCTTCAAGGCTTGATGCGGCGACTGTCGGCGCCGCTGCCGTCGCGCTGGTTGTCGATCGCGCTGCGCCGTGCGCTCGTCTCGCGGGTCGATACGCCGGCGGGGCTGAACGGCGCGGATTTCGCCGCCGAGCGCGCTTGGCTGCTGCTCCGCATGGGCGAGTCGGTGGCGGCGCGAAGCGTGATCCAGAGCGTCGATACCAACAATGCGACGCCCAAATACCGTCAAGTGGCGATGCAGGCGATGCTCGCGAATGCCGATCCTGCCGGGCTTTGCCCACTCGCCGACGCCGCCGGCAATAGCGAGCGTGGCTGGATCATGGCGCGCGCGATGTGCGCCTCACTTGGCAACGCCGAAGGCGGCGCGCGGCCGCTGCTCGCGGTAGCGCGTCGTCGCCGCGTGGCGAGCGGGATCGATCTTCAGCTTGCGGAGAAAGTGGTCGGCGCCGGGCGTGACAGCCGCCAGGCGATCACGATCGAATGGGACCCTGTGGTCCAGCTCACCGCCTGGCGCTTTGGCCTCGCCACCGCCACCGGCGTCGCGATCCCGGCGACGTTATATGAGACGGTCGGTCCGCAAGTTACCGGCTGGCGCGCGCTCGCCCCAGCGATTCCGATCGCCGACCGTGCGCCGGCGGCCGAGGCCGCTGCCGCGATGGGCGTCGTTTCTAGCGCTGCGCTGGTCGATCTCTATGCCGCGCTCGACGCCGGCGACGAGACCCCGGCGGCGCTTGGTGCGGTCGCATCGGATCTGCGCGCGGCCTATGTCGGCGCGGACGTTGCGACACGGCTAAGTGCGCTGCGCCAGTTGTGGAACGGCGCGGAAACACCGCAGGCACGCTATGCCCGGCTGATCCTCACTGCACGCGCCGCTGCCCGCGTCCGTCCCGCCAACGGCCGCGAGGAGGCCGATCGGATCGTCGCGGCGATGCTGTCGGCCGGGCTCGATCGCACGGCGCAGCGCTGGCGTGGGCAGGTCGAGGAGGGCGGTGACGCCTGGGCGATGCTTGAACTCGCCGATCCCGATGCGCGCACGCGGCTTACCATCGGTGGCGTGGGAAATTATGCGGGCAAGGCCGACGCCACGCTCAAGCGGCGGATGTTCTTCGCTGGGTTGGCGGGGCTCGGCCGGCTGTCGGCGCAGGATATCGAAAGTGGGGCGGAAAGCCTCGACGTGCGGATCGGTGCGGCGAATCCCTGGACGCGCGCGCTCGATCGCGCGGTGCGCGATCAGCAGCCAGCGACGGTGATCCTGCTGTCGGCGATTGCGGTGCAGACCGGCGACTGGCGTGGTGTGCCGCCGGCGGCGCTCTATCGCATCGTCGCCGGCTTGCGCGCGGTCGGGCTCGGCGGCGAGGCGCGGATGATCGCGGCCGAGGCGCTCACGCGCCTCTGACCATGGGCGCCGACGACGCCCCGATCGACCGCTTTCTCGAAATGCTCAGCGCGCAGGCAGGCGCCGCGCGCAATACGATTGCGGCCTATCGCAGTGACCTCATGCTCGCGTCGGAAGTGCTCGGCGGCGCGCTGGCAACGGCAGATGCTGGAGCGCTGGCTAGGCTCGGCGATGGCTGGGCGAGCCTTTCGCGCGCCACCGTTGCGCGCAAGGCGGCAGCGCTGCGGCGGTTCTACGCCTTTCTCGCCGAAGAAGGCCTGCGGCCCGATGATCCCGGCAAGGCGTTGCCTAAACCCGGCACGCGCCGCGCGCTCCCGAAGACGCTCACGCACGCAGACATCGACCGCCTGTTTGCGGTGACCGCCGAACGTGTTGGACGCGAAGCGACGCTGCCGGCCGATCTGCGCAACGCGGCGCTGCTCGAACTGCTTTACGGCTCGGGGTTGCGCGCGAGCGAACTGGTCTCGCTGCCGCGAAACGCAATCCATCCCGATCGCCCGTTCCTGATCCTTGCCGGCAAGGGCGGGAAGGAGCGGCTCGTGCCGATCTCGGATCGCGCACGCGCGGCGGTGGCGGTGTGGCGCGGGCATGTCGCGGTGGACCGCGCGCATCTGTTTCCCTCGGGCAAGGGGCATATCTCGCGCGTACGGCTGTTCCAGATCATCCGCGCGCTCGGCGCCGAGGCGGGCATCCCGCCCGACCGCATCAGCCCGCACGTGCTACGCCACGCCTTCGCAACGCATCTGCTGGAGGGCGGGGCGGATCTGCGCGCGCTGCAATCGATGCTCGGGCACGCCGATATCGCGACGACGGAGATCTATACCCATGTCGATCGCGCTCGGCTGGTGGCGCTCGTCAACGAACGCCACCCGCTCGTTGACGTAACCAAACCGCGGCCCTAGCCCCGCGCGATGCCGACATTCCTCGACTTCGAAAAGCCCATCGCGGAGCTTCAGGGCCGCATTGACGAGTTGCGCGAAACCGGCGCCGAGGGCGGCGTCGACATCCTTTCGGAAGTCACCAAGCTCCAGGCGAAATCGGACAAGCTGCTCAAGGACACGTTCGCGAAGCTGACGCCGTGGCAGAAGACACAAGTCGCGCGCCACCCCGAACGGCCGCACTTCAAGGACTATGTCGCCGGATTGTTCACCGAATTCCTGCCGCTCGCGGGTGACCGCGCCTTTGGCGACGACCAGGCGATCCTCGGTGGCTTCGCGATGTTTCGCGGGCGGCGCGTACTCGTGATGGGCCACGAGAAGGGCGACGACACGACCTCGCGGCTGCGCCACAATTTCGGGATGGGAAAGCCCGAGGGCTATCGCAAGGCAGTGCGGCTGATGGCACTCGCGGACCGCTTCGCGCTGCCGATCGTGACGCTGGTTGATACGTCGGGCGCGTTCCCGGGGCTGCAGGCGGAGGAGCGCGGACAGGCCGAGGCAATTGCCCGCTCGACCGAGGCGTGCCTCGCGGCTGGCGTGCCGCTGGTGTCGGCGGTGGTGGGTGAGGGCGGATCGGGCGGCGCAATCGCGCTTGCCAGTGGCAATCGCGTGCTGATGTTCGAACACGCGGTCTATTCGGTCATTTCGCCCGAGGGATGTGCCTCAATCCTTTGGCGAACATCGGACAAGGCGCCCGAGGCAGCCGAGGCGATGAAGATCACCGCGCAGGATCTGAAGGCTCTGGGGGTGATCGACACGATCGTCACTGAGCCGCTCGGCGGCGCGCATCGCAATCCCGCCGCGGCGATCAGCGCGCTTGGCGATGCGATCGAGCGGGCGCTGGACGATCTCACGCAGCTTACCGCGGAGGCCTTGCGACGCGATCGGCGTGAGAAGTTCCTCGCCATGGGCCGTGTGCTGAGCTGATAGGGCTCAGGTGACCTTCATTCTGACCGCAATGAAAAAGGGGCGGCGAACCTAAGGTTCGCCGCCCCCGTTCTCACCGTCGAAAAGAGGCTTACGAAGCCTTCATGTTCGTCGAGACGTTGCCGAAGGTGGTCTTCAGCTGGTTGCCCAGCGTGCCCATTGCGGCAATCGCGGCGACTGCGATCAGGGCGGCAATCAGGCCGTACTCGATCGCCGTGGCGCCACGCGAATTCTTCAGAAAGGTGCGGATCTTCTGCATGTTCGATCTCCAGTGGTTGTCTAAAGCTTCAGTCACCCGACCGGATCGGAAGATTGCCCTTTCCGGTAATCGACTCGATAATCGCGGTGAGTTGAAAAAAACTTAAGGCGCAGCCGGCGATGTTCGCGACGCGTCTTTATCTTTGCGGGTCAGCGCGCCTGCGTCACCTTAGTGCTGACATTTTGCCACATCGTCTTGGTGGTGTCGGCCACGGCCATGAAGCTCACCATCATGGCAATCACGATCACCGCGATGATGAGGCCATATTCGATCGCCGTCGCGCCGCGCTGGTCGCGCGCCAGCCGCCGCAGCAACAGGGCGAGCGAAAGGTTCGACCGGGACGGACGTCGGCGCATCGGCTACTGATCGCACGACAGGCTTAACGAAAGGTCGAGATGCGCGACTCCGCCGAGACAAATCCCCGGCTGATGCTCGTCGTTGCGGCGGCTCTGGTGCGCGGCGATGGCCGTATCCTGGTGCAGCAGCGCCCGCCCGGCAAGCAGCACGCGGGCCTCTGGGAATTCCCAGGCGGCAAGATCGAACCCGGCGAACATCCGGAGGCGGCGCTTGTGCGCGAGCTGGCCGAAGAACTCGGCATCGACGTCGATCCGGTCGATTTCGTGCCACTCATGTTCGCCAGCGAGGCGCTCGGCGAGCGACATCTCGTCCTGCTGCTCTACCGCGTCATGCGCTGGAAAGGAGAGCCGCGCGCCATCGAGGCGACCGAGCTGCGATGGGTGACCATCACCGAGCTGCGCATGCTGCCGATGCCGCCGGCCGATGCCCCGTTCGTCGAAATTCTCGCGCACGGCTTCAGCGAAGCCGATGCGGTAGTCGGTCAGCCCGCGAAAACCACCTGAACGCTGACGGCCGGGAACGGAGCTTCCACTTCGGCGCGGTATTCATGCCGGGTCGACGTGATCCGGCAATCCGCTCAGGCCGTTAGGCAAGCGCTCATGCTGCCGATCACGAAGGCAAGGACCAGCCACAAGTGCGAGCGCACGAGCCATTCCGAATCGCCGTTGGTGCGATGCATGTCTGTTCCCCCTGAACGGCAGTCGCTGTGCTCCCCAACCATTGCAGACGCATGTCAATCGCGACGAGTTGTCGACGAAAGCGACCGCGTGCCCGTAACAGCTTGCTCATTTCGCGCGAGAAAATGCGCGGACTCATGATGAGAGTGGTTCGCAGGCGGAGCCGATGCGGTGTGGTCGCGTTCATCAAGCGAAGTCCGGCTAACGGATCCCGCCTGCTCCGCTCCGCGCCAACCCAAAGGGGGCAACATGCAACTCACCATCAACGGCCAAACGTGCGATGTCGATGTCGACGTTCGCACTTCCCTGCTCGATCTATGTCGCGAGCATCTCGGGCTGCCTGGATCGAAGAAGGGCTGCGATCACGGCCAGTGCGGCGCCTGCACGATGCTAGTGAACGGCCGGCGGATCAACAGCTGCCTGTCGCTCGCGATCATGCACGAAGGCGACGAGATCACGACGATCGAGGGGCTGGGTCAGGTCGGGAACCTCCATGCGCTGCAAGACGCCTTCGTGCGCCACGACGGCTATCAATGCGGTTACTGCACGCCGGGCCAGATCTGCTCGGCCGTCGGCATGCTCGACGAGGTGGGGAAGGGCTGGGCTAGCCACGTGTCGAGCGACCTTGCCGACGTCTCGCTCGACGATGCGGAAATCTCCGAGCGGATGAGTGGTAATATCTGTCGCTGCGCAGCTTATCCGAATATCGTCGATGCGATCCGCGAGGTCGCCGGGCTTGGTGAGCGCGATCCGAACGCAGCCGTCGCGCGCGAGGTTGCGGCATGAGGACGTTCCAGTACGAACGCGCCACTACTGTGGAAGCGGCCAGCGCAAACGCTGGCGGCGCCGGCACCCGCTTTATAGCGGGCGGCACCAACTTGCTCGATCTGATGAAGCTTCAGGTTGAGACGCCGGACCGTCTGATCGATATCACCCGCCTTCCGCTAAATCAGATCGAGCAGCGGCCCGACGGTGGCCTGACGATCGGTGCGCTCGTGCCGAACAGCGATCTTGCTGCCGACGAGCGTATCATCGTCGGCTATGAAGTGCTCTCCCGCGCGCTGCTCGCCGGCGCGACCGGCCAGTTACGCAACAAGGCCTCGACCGGCGGCAATCTGCTCCAGCGGACGCGCTGCTATTATTTCTACGACATCGCGACGCCGTGCAACAAACGCGAGCCCGGCAGCGGCTGTTCGGCGATCGGCGGGTTTAATCGCATCCTCGCCGTGCTCGGCACGTCCGAGCACTGCATCGCGACTCACCCTAGTGACATGGCCGTCGCGATGATGGCGCTCGATGCCACGATCGTCACGCTAGCGCCGGACGGCGACCGGCGCCGCATTCCGATTGCCGACTTCTATCGCTTGCCGGGCGACACGCCGCACATCGAGAATGTGCTGACGCCGGGCGAACTGATCACCAACATCGAATTGCCCCCGCCGCCGCCAGGTCGCCAAACGTACCGCAAGGTGCGCGATCGCGCCTCCTACGCTTTCGCGCTCGTTTCGGTCGCTGGCGTGGTCGACATGCAGGACGGCCGCATTGCCAGCGCGGCGCTGGCCTTCGGCGGGCTTGCGCACAAGCCGTGGCGCGATCCGGCGGTCGAGGCTGCGCTTGTCGGCCAGGCGCCGTCGGACGCGGTGTTTGCTGCGGCGGCGGACGCGCTGCTCGCCGATGCGCGCGGGCATGGCTCGAACGATTTCAAGATTCCTCTCGCACGGCGGACGTTGATCGCCACCCTGCGCGATCTGACCGGAGCAAAGTGATGTTCGGATTCAGCCACACCAACAGCCTGACGATGGACAAGCCCGTCCCCGACAGCCTGATCGACCGCGGCGCACAGCACCTCGTCGGCAAGCCGGTGAATCGGTACGAGGGGCCCAAGAAGGTGTCCGGCACGGCGCTTTATTCCGCCGAATATATGCTCCCGAACATGGCTTATGGCGTGCTCGTCGGCGCCCGCCGCGGCGCTGGCAAGGTCAGCTCGATCGATGCCGATGCCGTGCGCGGTCTCCCCGGCGTGATCGACGTCGTCACGGACTTCAAGAAATTCATCCGTAACGCGCAACAAGGCGGTGAGAAGAAGGCGCCGACCATGGGCGTCGAAGAGGTGGCGTATTTCGGCCAGGTGATCGCCATCGTGATCGGCGAAACCTATGAGGCCGCCCGCGATGCCGCGATCCGGTTGCCGTTAACGATCGATGATGCGGAGGGTCGGTACGATTTCGACGGACACCGCGGCGAGACCGACGTGCCACCGCCGAACAACATCCCCGCCTATTCGTCGCAAGGCGATCTCGACGCCGCGATGGCCGACGCCGCGGTGACGATCGACGAAACCTTCACGACACCCAGCCAGAATTCGGCCGCGATGGAGCCGCACGCTTCGGTCGCGACGTGGGACAACGGCAAGCTCCTGATCTACGGTGCGTATCAGATCCCGAGCCAGGACGCGCAGCAGCTCGCCGATGCGCTCGGCCTGTCGGCGAAGAAGGTGCGGATCGTCTCCGAATATATTGGCGGTGGCTTCGGGTCGAAGCTCGGCATTTCGCCCGAAAGCGCTGCCGCGGCGATCGCCGCCAAGCAGCTCGGCCGGCCGGTCAAGGCCGTGATGCTGCGCCAGCAGGTATTCGATGCCACCGTGCGCCGTTCAAATACCGAACAACGTATCCTCCTTGCCGCCGATGCCGATGGTCGCCTGACCGGCATCGGCCACGAGACGCTCTGCGCCAACCTGCCCGGCGAGGACTTCTTCGAGCCGACGGGAATTGGCACGCATTTCCTCTACGCCGGCGAACATCGCCGGATCACGCACGATCTGGTGCGGATGAACCTAACCCTGTCGGGCTCGATGCGCGCGCCGGGCGAAGCGGTCGGCATGCTCGCGCTGGAGTCAGCAATGGACATGCTCGCCGAAAAGGTCGGGCTCGATCCGATCGAATTGCGCAGGCGCAACGAGCCGGCGCAGGATCCCGAGAAGGATGTTCCTTTCTCCTCGCGCAGCCTGATCGAATGCCTTGATACCGGTGCGAAACTGTTCGGGTGGGACGCACGGCAGGCGCCCGGCGCGCGGCGCGACGGCGAATGGCTGCTCGGTATGGGGGTGGCGAGCGCGACGCGAAGCAACCTGCTGCAAAGCGACTCCGCGAAGGTGACGGTAAATTCGTCGGGCCACGCGACGATCGAAACCGCGATGACCGATATCGGCACCGGCACGTACACGATCCTGGCGCAGATCGCCGGCGAACTGCTCGGGCTGACGCCCGACGCGATTACCGTGAAGCTGGGTGATAGCGATGCGCCACCGTCGTCCGGTTCGGGCGGATCGTGGGGCGCCTGCGGCTCGGGCTCGGCAGTGTACTTGGCGTGCGAGCGAATTCGCGAGGATGTTGCCAAGAAGCTTGGCGTCGAGGCCGCCGATGTGACGTTCAAGGACGGCATGGTGATCGCCGCCAATCGCGCCTCGCCGCTCGGCGACCTCGCGGGCGACGGGATCGTCGCGACCGGGGAGATCAGCCCCGGCAAGCAAGAGAAGGCAACGACGCAAGCCTCGTTCGGCGCGCACTTCGCCGAAGTCGCGGTCAATGCCGTTACCGGCGAAGTGCGGATGCGCCGCATGCTCGGCGTGTTCGCCGCCGGCCGCATCCTCAATGCCAAGACCGCGCGGTCGCAATGCCTTGGCGGCATGACGTTCGGGATCGGTGCTGCGCTGACCGAAGAACTCGTTCACGATACTCGCAACGGCAAGACGGTGAACCACGATCTCGCCGAATATCATGTACCGGTGAATGCCGATGTGCCGCAGATCGATGTCCATTTCCTCGACGAACGCGACATCCACGCCAACCCGCTCCACGCCAAGGGGATCGGCGAACTCGGCATCTCTGGCGCGGGCGCGGCAATCGCCAACGCGGTCTACAACGCCTGCGGCGTCCGCGTGCGCGATTTCCCGCTGACGCTGGACAAGATCATCGCTGAGTTGCCGGACTGACTTGACCGAGAATTACCGCGCGATTTCTTGGCTTTCAGAACGGGCGTTGCGCGTTAAACTGACGGCATTGTCGTGACGTATCCTTCTCCACATGCGTTCGCCGCGATGCTGCTCACCGTCGCGATGTTCTACGGCTTCGTCTCCGGACGGGCGCGCGTCGAGATCATCTCGCTGCTGACGATCAGCGCGATCGCGCTGGGGCTCTACCTGTTTCCACTGCCCGGGCAGGCCCCGACCGACGGCCTAAAGCTCGCGTTCGAAGGCTTCGGCCATTACGCGCTGATCACGATCTGCGCGCTGATGATTCTGGGCCGTGGTCTCGTCACCACAGGCGCGCTTGAACCGGCATCGCGGCTGCTGACGCGCGTGTGGCGGTTCAATCATCAGGTCGGCATGCTGGTTACGTTGCTGCTCGCGATGGCGATGAGCATGCTGGTCAACGACACGCCGGTGCTTGTCCTGTTGCTGCCGGTGATGGCTGCGATCGCGGCGAACGGCGGGTTGCCGGCCTCAAAGACGCTGATCCCGATCAACAGTGCGGTGCTGATCGGTGGGATGGCCACCACGATCGGCACATCGACCAATCTGCTCGTCGTCTCGATCGCCAGTGATCTGGGCCTTCCCCCGATGAGCGTGTTCCATTTCACGCCGATCGTTTTGGTCGCCTCGCTGGTCGCTATGCCCTTCATTTGGCTGGTCATGCCACGGCTGCTGCCCGACAATTCGGTCGCCGGCGGGCATGAACCGCGGCGTTTCACCGCAACGCTCAGGCTCGGCCAAACGTCGGCAGCGCATGGCCTCGATATGGATCGCCTCAAGGGGCTGCTGCCAAGCAACATCGAGATACGGTCGCCTATCGCGGACGGTCGCCTGCGGGTCAGCGGGACGCATGTCGCGCTGGAGGAAGCAATGCGCGTATTGGGCGCGACAGCCGCTCCTGCGTTGCTGATGGAGCGGCTTAAGAATGGCTACAGCAAGACCGGGGAGGATCTGACAGTCGTCGAACTGGCGATCGGCAAAGATTCCGGGCTGATCGGCAAGGGCGTCGCCAGCGCCAACCTCGCCGAACGTTACAATGTCGCACTGCTCGGCATCCACGACGCGAGCAGGTCAGTCCACCAGCGCCTGATCTCGCACCAGCGACCGGCAGACACCGTTTTCGGTGAAGGCGACATCATTCTGGCGACCGGCGCCATGCCGGACCTGAACGAGTTGTCGCGTGTCGAAGGGCTCTTGGTCCTCGAGGGTGCCAAGGAACAGCCCCGTACCGCCAAGGCGCCGCTCGCGCTCGCGATCATGGCCGCGGCCGTCATTCCCGCAAGCCTGGGGCTGGTGCCGATCGCCATCTCCTCACTGGCAGCCGCAATTGCGATGTTCGTCACCGGCTGCGTTCGCTTCGATCGGATCGGTCGCGCATTGTCGGCGAAGGTCGTGGTGCTGGTCGCCGCGAGTATCGCGATTGGCCGTATCGTTCTCGACAGCGGTGCGGCTGAATGGCTGAGCGGCCTGCTGGCGATCGGATTGCAGTACCTCCCCGCCTCGGCCGTGCTGGCGGCGGTGATGCTGTTCGTCACCATCCTCACCAATTTCGCATCGAACACGACCGCCGCAGCGGTGGGAACGCCGATCGCCTTCAGCCTTGCGCATAAGCTCGGCATACCGGTCGAGCCGCTGGTCCTGGCAGTGCTGTTCGGGTGCAATCTCTGTTACGCGACCCCGGTCGCCTACCAGACGAACATGCTGATCATGTCAGCCGGTGACTATAATTTCAGTGATTATACTCGCACCGGGCTGCCACTGGTCGCGATCATGATCACCACGCTGTCGGCGCTGCTGGTGTTCCGCTACGGCCTATACTGATCAGCGGTGATCGGATGCCCGGCCGCGCCGGCACGTCCTTTTCGCGGTGTAGAGCGCAGCGTCGGCCCTAGTGAACAACTCTTCGGGGTCGTAGTGAAACGGATCGATCGGAACGGCGATGCCGCTCGTCGCCGCGACGGTAAACAAGAGATCTCGCCACAAGATCGGTGCGCGAAGCCGGGCTTTGAAGCGCGCGACCCGCACCTCGATAGCGGCGGTCGGCTCATCGCTGCTGACGATCACGGCAAATTCGTCGCCGCCTATTCTCGCGGTCAGCAGCGCGTCCGGGAAGCTTGCGGATAGCCGCTCTGCGAACACGCGCAGGGAAGCGTCACCAGCCAGATGGCCCAGCCGGTCGTTGATCCCCTTAAAGCCGTCCATGTCGAAAATGATGAGGGCACCGAGCGGCACGAGATTCGGGGCGGTGCGCCGCCTGTTGAGAAAGCGGCTTTCGAACACGGCGCGGTTCGCCAGCCCGGTGAGGGCGTCATTCTCCGCGAGACGTCGCAGCGTCTCCAAGCGCAGCTTCTCCTCGGTTACGTCCTGCTTCAGGCCGTGCAGGACGGGCGCTCCATAGGCGCGGGTCATCTCGCCGGTGACACGCATCCACCGCTTGTCGCCGGCCGGACGGACGATCTCCGCATCGAGTGTGAACGGGCCGCCGGCCGTGATTGCCTGGGAGCGAACCCTCTCCAGAGCTTCGCGCGATTCCTCGGTGTACATCTCGACCGCTTGTCGCCGATCGAGCGCAGTTTCGATCGGTAGCCCGAAGAGGTCGTAGACGCCCGAGGTCCAGCTCAAACGGCTGTCGGTAAGGTTGCAGGACCATGCACCGGCCTTCGCCAACGCCATTGCCCGGTCGACCAGTGGATCGATCCTGTTCGGCAGGGGTAGAGCCGGCCAGACCGGCGGAAACCCGCCGCATGCGGGGGAGGGAGCAAAGGTCAGCTGGTTTAGCATCGACATCTCGCGAGTGTACGCACGCGCTTCTTAACAGGCTGTTTTCATGGGGTGGGCGGCTGCGGTTTGCGCAATCTCCAGGATCGCGTCCACGAACCCCTGGGGATCATCCTCCTGGATGAAGTGGCCGCCGCGCAGCGATCGATGCGATCGTCCGCGCGTCCCCGGCACGCGGCCGATGAATCGCGATTCGCCACCGCGCGTCACCGGGTCGGCGTCGCCGAAGCAGCACAGGAACGGCTTGTCCCAGCGATCGAGCACGCGCCATGCGGCGATCTGATCGGGGATCGCCGGATTGCCCGCGAACGGCACGAGCTGCGGGAAGATCCGCGCGCCGGCTTTGAAGCGTCGATCGGGAAATGGCGCGTCATAGGCAGCACGCTCTTCGTCGGTCAGCGGCCGCCGCGTGCCCGCCGCGACGATCCGTCCGATCGGAAAGGCCGGACTGAAACGCGAAAAGGCGCGCCAGATGGCAAAGGCGCGCGGCGCCGGGCCTCCCTCGGGCAAGCCGCCGTTGGACAGCACGACGCCGGCAAACCGCTGCTCCATAGCGGCGACCAGCCGCAGGCCGACGAGCGATCCCCAGTCCTGGCACGCCAGCGTAACGCCGCTGAGATCGAGCTGTTCGATCCAGTCACGGATCCACGCGACATGGCGCGCGTAGGAGTAATCGTCTGCGCGTGTCGGCTTGTCCGACCGGCCGAACCCGATCAGGTCCGGCGCGAGCACGCGGTAGCCGCAGTCCACAAGCCGCGGCACGAAGTGGCGGTAGAGATAACACCACGTCGGCTCGCCGTGCATCAGCAGCACCGGCGGGCCATCGCGTGGCCCCTCGTCGAGATAGTGGAGCCGCAGCCGCGTCCCCTCGTCGGGATCGGCGACGTTGGCGTAATGCGGCGCGAAGTCATAGTCCGGCAGGCCGACGAAGCGATCGTCCGGGGTGCGCAGGAACTCCATCAACCGTGCTGCCGCGCGGCAAGGCCGGCTTGCTCGAGCCGCCAGACCAGCTGGTCGAACCGGTCCTGCCCGAAGAACGGCTCCCCGCCGAATGCCATCAGCGGCACGCCATAATGACCCGCCGCGCGCTGATCGGCTTCGTTCGCCTCGATCGCTGCGGCGAGCCGCTCGCCCTCGTGAGTTACCACTTCGTCCATATCAGCCAGATCGAGCCCGGCCGTCGCCGTAGCCTGCGCCAGATGCTCGCTCTGATGCCATTGGTCGGTCCGGCCGTTCCAGATCAGGCTGCTGACCGCCGCGATGAACGCCAGACCGTGCCCGCGCTCGCTGGCGAGTTGCCCCAGCCGGCTCAGCCGGTGGATGTAGGGCTGCTCGGCCGGATACGTGCGCGTCGCCATATCCATCACCACCGGGTCGGGGCGCGGCCAGCGATATGGCATGCCGAGATACTCGGCGGTGCGTGCCGTGTCGCGCATCAGGTAGCTGATCCACAGCGGATCGCCGGTCGAGAAGAACTCGGGCTGGCGGACCGCGATCGGGCGCACGATGCGGATGTCGCACCGCACGTCGAAATCGCGCTCCAGCGCCGCCAGCCGCGGCACCAGCAGGTAGCTGTATGGCGAGCGGAACGACCAGAAACAGTCGAAGGCGAGCGTCATAGGGCTGATCCTTGCGATGGGGGCGGGCGATGCGGGTCGATCACGCGAAAGCCGATATGGTCGGTGCCCAGCCCGCGTTCCTGGAACTGCCGCGCGGCGGGGCGATAACGCGCGCAGTAATTCGCCGCGCACAGGTACGACCCGCCCTTGATGATGCCGTGCGTTCCGGCGGCGTCGGGCGTGTCGCTCGTCCATTCCCAGACATTGCCGATCATGTCGAACAGCCCCGCGGCATCGCGCGGGAAGCAGCCGACCGGCGCGCGCCCGGCATAGCCGTCACCCGCCAGGTCACGTGCCGGGAACGGCCCCTGCCACGTGTTGGCGACCGCGGGCTTGTCGGCCGGCGCATGTTCGGGATCGCTGCCGCCCAGCCGCGCCGCCCGCTCCCATTGCGCCTCGCTCGGCAGCGCCACGGCGCGCCAACGCGCATAGGCAAGCGCGTCCTGATAGGCGATTTGCACCACCGGTTCAGCGGCACTGGCGGTGGTGGACGCCTCCGGTCGACGCCATTGCGCGCCCGGCTGCCAGCGCCACCAGCGCGAATCGTGTTCATCGGGCGTCGCGAACACCGCGGAGCCGGGCACGCGCATCTCGGGCGGAGTCTGCGGCGTCACCGGCGGCGCACGTTCGGCGATGGTGCGATAGCCGGTCGCCGCGACGAAGCGCGCGAACTCGCCCGTCGTCACCTCGTGCGTTGACAGCCAGAAGCCGGCGACCGACACACGCTTTGGCGGGCCTTCCTCCGAATAGCGGGCGTCCGCCCCCATCACCGTGTCTCCCGCCGGGATCCACACCATGTCGCCTTCGCGGACTACCGCGCACACCGGCGCGACCGGCGCCGCCGCGGTGCTGCAGCCGGTGAGCAGCAATGCCACGACCAGCCCCCTCACGCCGTGAGCCCCGCGATGGCCGCCGCCACCACCGCGCGTGCCGTCGCTGCCGGAAGCTGCTGGTCGACGCGCAGCCGCTGCCACGTCTCGAAACTCAGCATCAGGTCGATCGTCTCGCGGCGTACGACATCTTGCGCGATGGCGCTGGGGAGCAGGGCAAGCAGCCGCTCGCGCATCGTCGCCAGTATCTCAGCGTGATTGCGCTGGATCGTCGCGGAGGCGTGGCGATGCGCGTCGGCGGCGCGCTTGTACGGCATCAGCCGCTCGTAGGTGTCGACCCGCCGGATCATCATTTCGCTGAGCTGCCCGCGCCAGTCCGATGCCGTGAAGGGATCGAGCCAGCCGGCATATTGTCCGGCGAGCTGCGCCGACATGCCAACGTACAGCGCCTCCATGTCGGCGAAGTGGCGGAACACCGTGCGCAAGCCTACGCCGGCACGGTCCGCCACCAGGTCTGCGCTCGGCGTCACGTGCCCCTCACCGACCAGGTCGATCATTGCCGCGATCAGCTTTTCGCGGCTGACCTCGGATCGCTTGCGGCGTCCATCGGGGCGCTCGACCATCAGTTCGACCAATAAGCATAGGTTTCGCCGGCACGCGGCTTGGTGCCGAGCGGCCGATCGATCGCGATCGGGGAGCGGATCAGCGACGGCCAGGCCGGCTTTGCCTGCGCGGCATCGTGCTGCGCGATCAGAGCCGCCAGGCGGCGTACCTCGTCGGGCCGCACGGCCGAAAGATCGCGCTGTTCGGTCGGATCTTCGTTCATGTCGTACAGCAGCGACTGGCGCGGAATGTCGAGCATCTGGAGCTTGGCGTCGCCGTCGCGCACGACGCGATAGGCGCCGCTGCGCCAGAACAACGGCCGCTGGGGCACGCTCGCACCTTGCGCGACGACGATTGGCGAAAGGTCGATGCCATCGATCGGCCGGTCGCCCGGCACCGCGATTCCGGCTGCACCGGCGGCGGTGGCGAATATGTCGAAGTGGCTTACCGTTCCGGCAACCCGCGTCGCGGGCGCGATCTTCGCGGGCCAACGCAGGAAGAACGGCACCTTGATCCCGCCTTCGAAGAAGCTCGCCTTCCAGCCGCGATACGGCTGGTTGATGTCCGGTAGCCCGATGTAATGCGCGCCGCCATTGTCGCTGGTGAAGATCACCAGCGTGTTCTCGTCCAGCCCGCGCGCCTTCAGCGCTGCCATCACTTGCCCGACGCCACGATCCAGCGCGCGGATCATCGCGGCATAGGTGCGCGTGCGGTGATCGGTGATCGCGGCAAGCGCGTCGTAATCGCTTTTCAGCGCCTGCAGCGGCGTATGCGGCGCATTATAGGCGAGATAGAGGAAGAACGGCCGGTTCCGGTTCGCATCGATCGCGCGCACCGCCTGGTGCGTCAGATAATCGGTCATGTAGCGATCGGGATGGAACCGCTCGCCGCCATTATATTGGACGCTGAACGGCAGGTTCGCCCAGATGTATTTGTCGATCGGGTCGAAATCCTGCTTCGCGTTGACGACATTGGCGTCGTTTTCGGGCAGGAACATCTGGCCGCCGATGATGAACCCCAGGCTCTCGTCGAAGCCCTGGTCCTCGGGCCGCATCCCGGGCGATCCGCCCAGATGCCATTTGCCGAGGTGCATCGTGTGATACCCGCCCGTGCGCAGCAGTTCGGCAATGGTGCGCTCGGACGCTGGCACGCCCTTGCTGTCCGACGGCGGATCGGCATCGACCGCGTGCTGGTCGAGGATCGTCTTATACTGCCAATCGGTGCTGAACCCCGACACGGTCTGCGCGAAGCGAGTATCGGTCGGTGTGAACTCGAACCCGAAACGCGTCGGATATCGCCCGGTCATCAGCGCCGCGCGCGAGGGTGCGCAGGTGGCGTTGCCGGCATATCCGTTTGCGAACGTGGCGCCCTCGGCGCCCAGCGCATCGATGTTGGGCGTCTTCAGCAGGCCATTGGCCACGCCACCGCCGTTGAAGCTTATGTCGTTGAAGCCAAGGTCATCCGCGACGATCAGAACGATATTGGGTGGCCCCCAATCCGCCGGCTGCGGCGCGCGTGCGGGGCCTGGCTGCCACGCGATCTCGCGGAACGGATGCACCCGCGGCGCCAGCCAGCCGGGCAGGTGCAGCAGCACATAATCCTTTGCCGCGATGCCGGTGATGGCCAGCACGGCGGCCCCGCCCAGCGTGATTTTGAGCCAGCGTTTCATGCGCGCATGCCGCGATAGGCGAGCGCCATCAGGGTGACCATCAGCGCCTCGACCACCATCGGCGGAAAGGCGGTCGCCGGCGCGCCATCCGCGATCAGGCTGACCGCCCGCCCGGTCAGCGCCACCCCGACCAGCGCAATCGGGACGAGCAGCGCACGCCGGTTCCCGCGTGCCACGCCATAGAGCGCGAAGGCCCCGCCGACGACGAAGAAGGCAGTAAAGTCCGCGCGCAGCGAAGCCATGCCCTGCGTTCCCAGAGGAGACAGGAAGAATCGCAGCGCCGATCCCGCGGGGTCGAGCAGGAAACCGAGCCCCAGCCCGATCAGGAGCAGTGCGACCACCCCCACGGCTCCTCGCCAAACCGTCGTCATGCCGTCCCCTCCGGTTGTTGGCACCTGACTATCGCCACGTGCACCGATATGCAAGGTAATGGCATTGATCGTGCCAATAATTTCGGTATTCTTGCGCCGACAGGGGCGAGGAGAGGATGATGCGGCATCGATTGCGCTGGATCGGCGGTGCGGTCGCCGTCGTCCTGGTCGTTGTGCTCGCAGCGTTGCCTGGCGCGGTCGGCCGGCAGATCGGTGCCACCGTGGTGGACATGCGCGCGGGGGTCGACGCCACGGCGGGTCTGCCGGATGGTCTCCACGTCGCGCTATGTGGATCGGGATCCCCGCTGCCCGATCCCACGCGCGCCGGGCCGTGCAGCGTCGTGATCGCCGGTCGTCACCTGTTCATGGTCGATGCCGGCGAAGGCGGCGCACGCAACATGGTGCTGATGCGGATCCCCAATGCGCGCGTCGAAGCGGTCTTCCTGACGCATCTGCATTCGGACCATATCGATGGATTGCCGCCAGCGATGCTGCTGCGGTGGACCGGCGCGAACGCGACGCGCCCGCTGCCGGTATACGGCCCGGCGGGAACGCGGCGCGTCGTCGATGGCTTCAACCGTGCCTATGCCATCGACCAGGGCTTTCGCACCGCGCATCACGGCCCGGCAATCGCGCCGCCGTCAGGGGCGGGGGGTATCGGGCACGACATCGCACTTGCGCCACCAGGCGATTGGTCCCCCGTCACCGTCTTCTCCGGCGACGGGATCACTGTAAGTGCTTTCCGCGTCGACCACGGCCCAGTCGAGCCGGCGATCGGCTATCGTTTCACCTACAAGGGCCGCTCGATCGTGTTCAGCGGCGATACCAGCGCAACGCCCGCGATCGTGCGCAACGCCCGTGGCGCCGATCTGCTGGTGCACGAGGCGCTGCAACCACGCCTCACCGCCGCGATGACCAGGACGCTCGATCGCCGCGATCAGCCGGGGCTTGCCAAGATCACGCGCGATATCCTCACGTACCACGCCACACCCGAACAGGTGGCGGACGAGGCGCAAGCGGCCGGCGTGCGCCATCTCGTGTTCAGTCACGTCATCCCGCAACTGCCCTCGCGGCTGATGTATGCCGCGTTCCTCGGCGACGCCCGGCGCCGCTTCGGCGGCACGATAACCGTCGGCGAGGACGGCATGGTCTTTTCCCTCCCCGCCGGAACCGACGGCTTCGAATATCGCGACTGGCCGGTGAGATAATCGGCTAGACGCTCTTCAGCCGACCTTCACGCCTTTCCAGAAGGCGATCCGACCGCGGATGCTCTCCGCCTTGGCTTTCGGATCGGGATAGTACCAGGCGGCATCGCGGTTGTCGGCGCCGTCGACGTGAAGGTGGTGATAGTGCGCCGTTCCCTTCCACGGGCAGACGGTCGTCGTGCTGCTTGGCCGCAGCAGCGCGGGATCGACGGCATCGGCGGGGAAGTAATGGTTGCCTTCGACGATGACGGTATCGTCACTGCTCGCGATGAGCGTTCCATTCCACCGTGCTTCGATCATCATGCATCTCCTGAGTTGCACTTGGAGGTCGAGCTTGTGTCGGCGCGCGTCAAGGCTCGGCGCGCGATCAGCGATTACGGGGTAGTCGCGGGAGCGAGCCCGTGACCTGACGGATAGCCGCGAGCTATCGGCATTGTTTCACCGACGAGGCACACATCGTCGCGGAACATATACGGCGTCAGGCATTTGGCCTTTTGATCCAATGCATCGGAACAGCACATGACGGACGAACGAGAAACTGTTGAATATGACAGCCCGACCGGCGGTTGGGGTTCGTTGCGCGGCATGGTGCAGACGGCGCTGCGCGAACGGCCATCGGCCGGTGCGTTCGAGACGTTGCGCCGCCAGAACAAGGCCGGCGGGTTCATGTGCACCAGCTGCGCCTGGGGCAAGCCGAAGCATCCGCATGCGTTCGAGTTCTGCGAGAACGGGGCAAAGGCGACCTTGTGGGAATTGACCAGGTATCGCTGCACGCCCGAATTCTTCGCCAAGCATAGCGTCACCGAATTGCGCGGATGGAGCGACCATGATCTCGAACATGAGGGGCGCCTTACTCATCCGATGCGCTATGACGCGGCCACCGACCATTATCTGCCCTGTGAATGGGAAGAGGCGTTCGCAGCGATCGGAACGGAGCTGAAGGCGATCGATCCCAAGTCGGCGATCTTCTACGCATCGGGCCGGGCAAGCCTGGAAACCTCGTATCTTTATGCGCTGTTTGCTCGGCTGTACGGGCACAATAATCTGCCCGACAGCTCGAACATGTGCCACGAAACCACCTCGGTCGCGCTGACCGAGTTGATCGGCTCATCGGTTGGCACATGCGTGCTCGGCGATTTCGAACATTGCGATGCGATCTTCTTCTTCGGCCAGAATACCGGCACCAACAGCCCGCGCTTCCTGCATCCGCTTCAGAAGGCGGTCGAGCGGGGCTGCAAGGTGGTCACCTTCAATCCGATCCGCGAAAAGGGCCTGATCGAATTTATCAGCCCGCAGAATCCGGCCCAGATGATCACCGGCAAGGGAACGGAGATCAGCTGCCAGTATCTGCAGGTGCGCGCTGGCGGCGACATCGCCGCGATCATGGGCCTATGCAAGTTCGTGTTCGCCGAGGACGAGCGCCGCGGCGGCACGCTGATCGACCGCGCGTTCATCGCCGACCATTGCGTCGGCTATGAGGAATTTCGCGCGAAGGCCGATGCGACGACGTGGGATCGGATCGAACAGGAATCCGGCCTGAGCCGCGCCGACATCGAGGAAGCCGGCCGCGTCTACGTCGCGGCGGAGCGCGTCATCGGCGTGTATGGCATGGGCCTGACGCAGCACGTCCATGGCTTCGAGAACATCGCGATGCTGATTAACCTGCTGCTGATGGGCGGTCATATCGGTCGCGAGGGAGCGGGGATCTGCCCGGTGCGCGGTCACTCCAATGTCCAGGGTCAGCGCACGGTCGGGATTTCCGAAAAGCCGGAACTCGTGCCGCTCGACAAGCTTGCCGAGCAGTTCGGCTTCGAGCCGCCGCGCGACACCGGGACGACCACCGTCGACGTGTGCGAAGGCATCCTGGACAACACGGTGCAGGCGTTCATCGGCCTCGGCGGCAATTTCCTGCGTGCGGTCCCCGATCAGGGGCGGATCGAGCCGGCCTGGGAGCGGATGCGCCTGACGGTGCAGATCGCAACGAAGCTAAACCGCAACCACCTGTTCAACGGCAAGACCGCGTACCTGCTGCCCTGTCTCGGCCGCAGCGAGGAGGACATGCAGGCCGGTGGGCCGCAGACGGTGACGATCGAGGACAGTTTTAGTCACATCCACGGCTCACTGGGCCACCGTACCCCGGCCAGCGAGCATCTGAAGTCGGAACTAGCAATTGTCGCCGGAATGGCGATGGCGACGCTGCCGCCCAATCCCAAGGTGCATTGGAAGAAATGGACGGGCGATTACAGCCTGGTGCGTGACCTGATCGCCGAGACGTATCACGAGCAGTTCCACGACATGAACGCCCGTATGTTCGAGCCGGGCGGCTTCTATCGTGGCAACAGTGCGCGCGAGCGGGTATGGAAAACCAAGACCGGCAAGGCGCAGTTCACCGCGCCGGAGATGCTGGCGGCGACGAACGTGGCCGATGCCGACGGACGCTACCGGCTGGTTACGGTGCGATCAAACGACCAGTTCAACACCACGATCTACGGCTACAGCGACCGGCTGCGCGGGATCGAGGGCACGCGCGACGTTGTGCTGATGAACCCGCAAGACATCAAACGGGCCGGGCTGTCGGCCGGGCAGCGCGTGACACTGGTCGGGGATGCCGGCGACGATCATGTCCGTCGGATCGGCGGTTTGGAGATCATCCCGTTCGATCTGCCCGACGGGACGATTGTCGGTTATTACCCCGAACTCAATCCGCTGATCGCGCTGCATCATCACGATCAGGCTTCCAAGACTCCGGCGAGCAAGGCCGTGCCGGTTCGCATCGAAGCTTGAGCCTGTTGGCGAAAGTCACCGTCGAGCCATCTCGCCGCCCCAGTCTATTTGGCGACCCATTTCGGCGCTCCTGATAAGGCTATACGCCGAAATAATCGAACTTTGCTGCAAGGCGACAATGGCGCTATATTCTCGCCGACGGCGCCGGTCGCTTTTGCCCGGCTCCACGTCGCGTACCCGAGTGCGAATATTATCATTCGACGTTGACGGGGGGTCGCCGATGAACAGCATCACCACGCAGGACGGGACGAGCATTTGGTTCAAGGACTGGGGGCCGGCTGATGCGCAAGCAATCGTCTTCCATCACGGCTGGCCGTTAAGCGCGGACGATTGGGACGCGCAGATGATGTTCTTTCTGGCGGAAGGCTATCGCGTGATCGCGCACGATCGGCGTGGGCACGGCCGCTCCAGCCAGACGTGGCAGGGCAACGACATGGACACCTATGCCGCCGATGTCGCAGCACTGACCGACGCGCTCGATCTTCAGGGCGCCGTCCATATCGGCCACTCGACGGGCGGCGGCGAAGTTGCGCGCTATGTCGCGCGTGCCCGGTCCGGTCGCGTGTCAAAGGCGGTGTTGATCGGCGCAGTGCCGCCGATCATGGTTCAGTCCGACACGAACCCTGGCGGACTGCCGATTGCCGTCTTTGACCGCTTCCGCGCCGCGCAGAACGCCAATCGTGCGCAACTCTTCCTCGATGTGCCGACGGGGCCGTTCTACGGTTACAACCGGCCGGCGCTACGGTTTCCGAGGGGGTGATCCGCAATTGGTGGCGGCAAGGCATGATGGGTGGTGCCAAGGCGCATTACGACTGCATCAAGGCGTTCAGCGAAACCGACTTCACGGACGATCTGCGAGCGATCGATGTGCCGACGCTCGTCATGCACGGCGATGACGATCAGATCGTGCCCTATGCCAATTCAGCGCCATTGTCGGTCGCGCTGCTCAAGCACGGCATACTCAAAACCTATCCCGGCTTCCCGCACGGCATGTGCACCACGCATCCCGACGTCATCAACGCGGATCTGCTCGCCTTCATCCGAAGCTGAGGCGTCGCGGGCGACACTGGCGGACGGCACATTCAAGTTGCGGGGGGCGGGCATGATCTACGTACTGACGCTGTTGATCGGGATCGTCGCGGGGCTGCGCGCCATGACGCCGCTCGCTGCGGTGAGCTGGGCGGCCTGGGCGCGCGTGCTTCCGCTCGACGGCTCGCTGCTCGCCTTTCTGGGCTATCGCTGGACACCATGGGTGCTCACGCTTGTCGCACTCGGAGAGTTCGTCACCGATCAGCTGCCGAATACGCCGAGCCGCAAGGTGCCCGTCCAGTTCGGCACCCGTATCCTGATCGGCGCGATCTGCGGCGCGGCACTCGCGCTACCGGTCGCGAGCTGGATGATCGGCGCGTTGCTCGGCGCGGCTGGCGCCGTAATCGGTACGCTGGGCGGCGCTGCCGCGCGTACGCGGCTCGCCACCATGTTCGGTCGCGACTGCCCTGCCGCGCTGATCGAAGACGCGGTGGCGGTCGTCGCGGCGGTTCTCATCGTTCGCGCCGTATGAACCGTCGTTTCGACGCGATCATCGTCGGCGCGGGCCAGGCCGGGCCAGCGTTGGCGAGCCGGATGACCGCGGCGGGGATGACCGTGGCGATCATCGAGCGGCATTTGTTCGGCGGCACCTGCGTCAACACCGGGTGCAAACCCACCAAGACGCTCGTCGCCAGCGCCTATGCCGCGCACCTTGCCCGCCGCGCTGGCGATTATGGTGTGGTGACCGGCCCGGTCGCGATCGACATGGCGCGCGTTCATGCCCGCTCGCAGCGTATCTCGGCGGAAGGGCGCGCTGGCGTGGAAAGCTGGCTGCGCGACATGAAGGGCTGCACCGTGCTGACCGGTCATGCCCGCTTCGAGGCGCCGCATCGTTTGCGCGTCGGTGACGACACGCTGGAGGCCGATCGCATCTTCCTCAATGTTGGCGGGCGGGCGGCGGTCCCCGACATGCCCGGCGTTACCGACGTACCGTTCTTCACCAACAGCTCGCTGCTCGCGACCGATACGCTGCCCGAGCATCTGGTGGTCATCGGTGGCAGTTATATCGGCCTCGAATTTGCGCAGATGTACCGCCGGTTCGGGGCGGAGGTCACGGTGGTCGAGAAAGGGCCGCGGCTGATCGGTCGCGAGGATGGCAACGTATCGGACGCAGTGCGCGACATACTGGAGCGGGAGGGGATTGCGGTGCGCACCGGCGCCGAGTGCATTTCCTTTGCGGCGCATGCCGACGGCGTCGCGGTGAATGTCGAGTGCGAGGAAGGCGCGCCGAGCGTCGTCGGCAGCCACGTCCTGCTCGCGGTCGGCAGGCGTCCCAACACCGATGATCTCGGGCTCGACGCGGCTGGGATCGCGACCGATGGGCGCGGGTACATCGTGGTGGACGAGCAGCTCGAGACCAGTGTGCCCGGCATCTGGGCAATGGGCGACTGCAACGGCCGCGGAGCCTTCACCCATACCGCCTACAACGATTTCGAGATCCTCGCGGCGAACCTGCTCGATGGCGCGGATCGCAAGGTGAGCGATCGCATTACGGCTTACGCACTTTATATCGATCCGCCGCTCGGGCGTGTGGGCATGACGCTGGCGGAGGCACAGGCCAAGGGCCACCGCGTGCTCGTCGGCAAGCGGGCGATGGCTCAGGTCGGCCGCGCGGTCGAGAAGGATGAGACGCTCGGCTTCATGTCGATCCTGGCCGACGCCGACAGCCGAGCGATCCTCGGCGCAGTGATCCTAGGCACCGGCGGCGACGAGGCGATTCACGCGGTCCTCGACCTGATGAGCGCAGGCGGCTCGATCGACCTGCTCGCGCGAACGATGCACATCCATCCTACGGTATCGGAGTTTTTGCCCACGATAGCCGGCGATCTTGATCTGGCACCTTGAGTTTAGCTGAATCAGTACCGGGAGAGCGCAACGCGCTTCCCCTGGGCCCTTAGTCGCACGTTGGCCGTTGACGCGGCACGCGCACGACAAGGAGTTCCCGTGACCAACGATCCTCGCACCAGTCAGCCGACGAGCTTTCCCGACGAGCCGCAGCAGTCAGGATCAGGCCTCGTCGCCGAGATGCGAACCAAGCCCGATCACGGCGAGGACAGTTACGTCGGCAAGGGGCTGCTGAAGGGGCGTGTCGCGCTCATCACCGGCGGTGATTCCGGGATCGGTCGGGCGGTCGCGATCGCTTACGCGCGCGAAGGGGCGGACGTGGCGATCTCTTACCTCGATGAGGAGCAGGTCGACGCGGACGAGACCAAGGCGTGGGTTGAGAAAGCGGGCCAGCGCTGTCTTCAACTGCCCGGCGACCTTCGCGATCGCGATCATTGCACGGCACTGATCGCACGCACCGTCGAAGAGCTTGGCGGCATCGACGTGCTCGTCAACAACGCCGCCGCGCAGACGATCAACGAAGGGCTCGACACGGTCGACGATGATGAGATGCAAGCCGCGTTCGCGACCAACGTATTTGCCATGATCCGCTTGGCCAAGGCTGCAGCGCCGCACATGGCACCGGGATCGGCGATCGTGAACACCACTAGCGAGCAGGCCAAGGTCTCCGCGAAGAACATGATCGTCTACGCCGCCACCAAGGGTGCGATCTCGACCTTGACGATCGGCCTGTCCAATCTGCTCGCGCCGCAAGGCATTCGCGTGAACGCGGTTGCACCCGGGCCTATCTGGACGCCGATCCAGCCGATCGCGAAATCTCCCGATGCGCTGGAGACGCTCGGGCAGGACACGCCGATCGGCCGCGCCGGTCAACCGGCGGAACTCGCCCCGGCCTATGTCCTGCTCGCATCCCGCGAGGGCAGCTACATGTCCGGGGCGGTGGTTGCTGTCACCGGTGGCGTGCCGATCGCCTGACCCGGCATCTGCGTTAAACGCCCGGTCTGCGATCCGGCAGCCGCTGGCTTGATCGAAGGATCGGCTGGCCGCTGCTCCAGCTTTTGCGGGTGTCAGCCCCGCGTCAGTTCAGCGGCTCACCCGAAATGGTGATCCGATGCATCAGTCGACGATGCCCGTGATAATCGTTCATCGCGTGATGCCAGGTGGAGCGATTGTCCCAGATCGCGATCGAGCCGGGCGCCCAGTTCACGCGGCAGTGGAATCGGTCTTGCATGGCCACCTGATAGAGGTAGCTCAGCAGCGGCATGCTTTCCTCACGGGTCCAGCCTTCGAAGTGCAGCGTGAAGGCTGGATTGACGTACAGGATCTCGCGCCCGGTGCGCGGATGTCGGATCACCACCGGATGCACGGCGCGGGTGCGTTCATCATGCCCCTTGAGATCGCTCGCCAGATCGGTCTTCGCGTAGATCCCGTCGGCGCTGTAGATATGGTCCGCCGAATGCACCGCACGCAGTCCTCGAAGCGTTGCCTTCAGTCCGTCTGAAAGCGAATCGAATACAGCACCAAGACTGGCGAACAACGTGTCGCCGCCGGTGGGCGGAGTCTCTCGCGCCAGGAGGATCGATCCCATCGCCGGCGCCTGATCGTAGCTGTGATCGGTGTGCCAACCGCCGCCGATGTTGGTCGTCTGCGTTTCGGCTTTGCGTACTTCGGCGATTTCGGGATGGCCCCCGTTTGCGGGGAAGTATTTGTTGACGTCGATGTCGCCCCAACGCCTTGCGAAAGCGATATGCTGTTCGGGCGTCAACGACTGGTCCCGGATGAACAGGACGCCCCGTGTCGCCACCGCATCGCGCAGCAACTCGAAGGCGTCGTCGCCTAGGGTGTTGAGGTCTACCCCGCTCGCCTCCACGCCGACGTGCTCGGATAGCGGCTGCATCTGTACCGACATCATCCTCTCCTCTGTTCTGGTGCACCGATCATACAGCCTTAGCTGTACGTGCAATGTCACCATCGTTACACTTCGGGCGTGACGATGTTTGATCAACTCCTCTGCAGCCGATGGTTCGCACGCCAGCCGAGGCAGGTGCAGGAGGCGCTGGCCACCGCGGGGCGCAGCGTCACACTGTCGGCGGGGCAGTGGGTCTATGGCGAAGGCGACGAAACCACCGGCCTCGTTGTCGTAACCAGTGGCATGCTGCGTCTCGAGGCTGCGGTCGGCGACCGCACTATCCTGGTCGGCGTGGCGATTGCGGGCGGTGCCTTTGGTCAGTCGCAGCGACGCGGTGGTGGTCCTCGGATCGTCACGGCGCGTGCCGGCCCGGCCAGCCAGGTGGTGACGATCGGCGATGCGGCGCTGGAACGGATCGGTGCTGACCTGCCGGTGCTTTGGCGCGCCGTCAGCGAGCTGGTCTATGGTCAGCTCGATGCGAGCGTCCATGGCTTGGCGCAGATGCTCGCGCTTCCACCGCGTGGCCGAATTGCCGCCCGCTTGCTGCTATTCGCCGAGCGGGGCGAGGCTCCGCTCTCCCAGAACGACCTCGCGGAACTATGCGGCCTGTCGCGAAAGTCCACCAATGCGCACCTCGCCGCGCTCGAGGCTGAGGGTATGATCCGGCGAGGCTATGGCAGCATCCGGTTGCTCGACAAATCGAGGCTGGCGAACTTGCCGACTTAAAACGGCGCAATGGGCAAGTTCGGCGGTCGAGTCACGATGCACCGCGGCTCGCGCGATGCATCGTTCGGATCGTCAGAAGTTGAATCGCAGGCCGGCCTCGAGACCGTGGGTCTTCAACCCCCGAACGCGAACAGATCCAGCAAGCGGGACATTCAGGTCAGTGCCCGGTGTCGCGAAATAGCGATAGCCGAAGGAGGCGGTTAGCCGATCGTTTACCGGGCCGCTCAGTCCGGCCATCCCCTGATAGGCGAATACGGCCTTGGTGCCCGAAACCGTGCCGATGCTCGCTGGCAGGGCGCCTGCGGGAAGGCCGACCGCGCCGACATCGCGCGCGCGAAAGCGCGATACGCCCGCGCCGCCGCCAAAGTAGGGGCGTACCGAGCCCAGACCGAACGATGGCTCGAGATACAGATTGGCCATTGCGCTGAGCGCCGACACGTTGCCGGTCCCAGCGACACGCAACCCGAACCCCGTCGCGCTATCAACCGATGCGCGACGATAACTGCCCTCGACTTCTCCACGGAGCGGGCCGACGCGACCGCCGACCGCAGCCAAAACCATATATCCGTCGTCAAGCTCAGCCGAGATACCGGCATCGGTACGAAGACGCTGGTTCAGGACAAGTCCGCCGCCGACTGCAACGTAAATTGCTCGATCATCGGATAAAGAACGCTCAGCTGTATTGCCATCATCAGCTGGACCGTAGCTGTTGTCCTGGGCGAAAACGGGAAATGCCACTAATAGACAGGCGGCAGTCGCCGCGACGGAAACAGATTTAATCATCAAACTCTTCCTGCTGTAATCCCTTATGATTATTCGCAGGACGATGATCACGCACTAACGTATCGCTACTTAAGTCATTAATTTTGTGTGATTATGATCTAGACTCGCCGCCTGTCTCGTTCTCTTGGCGCGCGCCGACGCCCACGAAGATAACGCCGGGCCGTACGGTCAGCATAGCTGTGGGTCAGCCGCGAAAAGCAGTCACACGTCCGCGAGCGGTGGAATAGCCGGTAAAGCTGGAGGCCCGACCGGGAATCGAACCCGGGTGCAAGGATTTGCAGTCCTCTGCGTCACCACTCCGCCATCGGGCCCCGATGCCAGCGAGCGCGGGCAGATGCGGCGGCGCGGCGGGCGTGTCAAGTTTCGCAATTGGCGTAGCGGCCTGCGCGAGATAAAGCGCAGGCCGCGACGACGTGTATTGCAACGCTAAAACAGCTGTGCGACAGAATAGGGCCATGACGATGACGATCGACCGCCAACCCGATGGTGCCGCTGCGGCTTTTCCGGCTCTGGACGATGTAGCCCAGGATTATGTCGCGATGCGCACGGCGATGGTCGCGAGCCAGCTGCGGACCAATGCGGTGTCGGACGCGCGCGTAATCTCCGCAATGGCCAGCGTGCCGCGTGAGCGTTTCGTGTCGGCCGATCGCGCGGCATTCGCCTATCGCGACGCGCTGCTGTCGCTGGGCGGGGGGCGCTTTGCCAACCTGCCGATCGCCACCGGACGCTTGCTGACCGAGGCGCGGCTGCTCGCAACCGATCGCGTTCTGCTGATCGGCGCTGCGACGGGTTATACCGCCGCGGTGCTTGCACGGATCGTGGCGGCCGTCGTGGCGGTCGAAGTCGATCCGGCACTGGTGGCGCGCGCGCGCGCCGCGCTCGCCGGCGAGGATCGTGTCACGATCGTAGAGGCGCCGCTCGAAGTCGGGCATCTCGAGGGTGGCCCGTATGACGTGCTGATGATCGATGGTGCGGTCGAGCGTATCCCCGAGGCGCTGGTGGCACAGGTTGGTGTCGGCGGGCGTGTCGTCGGGGGGCTGGTCGATCAGGGCGTCACGCGGCTGTCGGCCGGGCGACGCAGCGCGGGCGGGTTCGCGATGATGGACTTCGCCGATATCGAGTGCTGCGTGCTGCCGGGCTTCGCGACGCCGCCGAAATTCACCTTCTAAGAGGCTCCCGATGACGCGCGTCATTCCCACTACCCTGGCGCTTGCCTTGACGCTTGCGGTCACCGCCGCACCTGCGGAGGCGGAAACGCTGCGCGAGGCGCTGGCGCGCGCCTATCAGGAAAACCCGACGATCACCGGCAGCCGGGCACAGCAGCGCGCGGTCGACGAAAACGTGCCGATCGCGCGCTCTGCAGGCCGGCCATCGCTCTCGACCAATGGCAGTGCGACCGAGAATTTCGTGCGCAGCGGCAATTCCTTCACCACCCCCGAAAAGCTTGCGCGAGCACAGCTGTCGCTCAACGTGCCCTTTTACTCGGGCGGTGCGGTGCGAAACTCCGTCCGCGCGGCCGAGACGCGCGTCGAGGCGGGGCAGCTGGGCCTGCGCGGCACCGAGGCGTCGCTGTTCACCGAAGTGGTCGCCGCTTATAACGATGTGATCCGCGACGAGGCGATCGTCGGGCTCAACACGCAGAATGTCCGCGTGCTCGAAACGAACCTTCAGGCAAGCCGCGACCGATTCCAGGTCGGCGACTTGACGCGCACTGACGTGGCCCAGTCCGAAGCTCGGCTCAGTCTGGCGCGCGCGCAGTTGCAACGCGTGCAGGCGACACTGATCGGCAGCCGCGAAAACTACGTCCGGCTGGTCGGCAGCGCGCCAGGGCTGCTCGAAACGCCGCCGCCGCTCCCCAATTTGCCGCAATCCGCCGATGGCGCGGTCGAGGTGGCGCTGCGCGACAATCCCAACCTGCTCGCGGCGCTGAAGCAGCGCGACGCAACCGCGTTCGACATTCGTGTCGCGAAGGCTGGCCGGCTGCCGACGCTCGGCGCCGGGCTGACCGGTGGATACGTCAATTATCTCGGCTCACTGGGCGGCGACACTGGGCTCGGGGTCGGGCAG
Source organism: Sphingomonas radiodurans (assembly GCF_020866845.1). Lineage (NCBI taxonomy): Bacteria > Pseudomonadati > Pseudomonadota > Alphaproteobacteria > Sphingomonadales > Sphingomonadaceae > Sphingomonas > Sphingomonas radiodurans. Next base: position 1,177,303 of record NZ_CP086594.1, on the reverse strand, counting down.
ACCGGCACGACGCTCGGCGTCGGCCTCAACGTCACGTTGCCGCTGTTCCAAGGCGGGCGGCCCGCGGCGCAGGTGCGACAGGCGCAGGCCAATCGCGCGCTCGCGCTTGAGAACGTCACCGCGGCCGAGCGTCAGGTGATCTCCTCGTCGCGCTCGGCCTATGCGGTGTGGCAATCGTCGCTGCAGGTGATCAATTCGTCCGAACAGGCAGTGGCCGCCAATCGCCTGAGCCTGGAGGGCGTGCGCGCCGAGAACAGCGTCGGTAACCGCACGATTCTCGACATCCTCAATGCCGAGCAGGAACTGCTCAACAGCCAGGTCACGCTCGTGACGGCGCGGCGCGACGCTTATGTCGCCGGCTTTGCACTGCTTGCCGCGATGGGGCAGGCAGAGGCACAGGATCTTGGGCTAGATGCCGGGCCGCTATACAATCCGGCGGACAATTATCGTGACGTGCGCGGGCGCTTCTCCGATTTCGGCGACGGCCCGGCGCCGGTTCCGATCGCGCCATCGACCGCCAATGTGCCGCCGCAAGACGCTGCCGTCACCCGTCCGCTCGATCCGCTGCTCGACAGCAAGGTTGACAGGAGCCCGGCGTTGACGACAGGTGAAAACGCACCAAACCGCTGACTGTCAGCGGCGTCGCCACGGGGGTGGATTGCGCGCATGGGGGATGTTAGCGCCGAGCCGTCGATGGAGGACATACTGTCCTCCATCAAACGCATCATCGCGGAAGAGGGCGACGACCGTCCGGTCCGTCCACGACGCACGCCGATCCGCGCTGTTCCTTCGACCGGGATTGATCCCGCGTTCGACGAAGACGACGCGGAGGAAGTGCTCGAACTGAGTGATCCGATGCCGCCAACGCCGCCCCGTCCCGTATCGTCCGCTGCAGCCGCTGATCCGACGCCGCCGATCATGTCGGAAGAAACTGCCCAGGCGACCCGCGGCGCGCTCGATACCTTGTCTCGGTTGCTTGTGAAGCCTGATCCATCGAGCGACGGCACGCTCGAAGGCCTGGTGCGCGACATGCTCCGCCCGATGCTGCGCGACTGGCTCGATGCGAACCTGCCGGCGATGGTAGAAAACCTGGTGGCGCGCGAAATCGCGAAAATCACGCGCAGCGGGGCGTAGCGCTCCGCCGCGAACGCGAGTTGTCGCATCGGTAACGATCTGCTTTACCCCGCATCCATGAGGATGCCCCTGTCCGCGAGCCTGATCGCGCTCGCCGTCGCCGCGACACCAGCCGCTGCCCGCCAATTGACCATCGAGGACGTGACGATGCTCAGCCGGGTCGGCACGCCGGCCGTCTCGGCGGACGGCCGATGGATGGTCTGGGCACAACGCGAGACTGATCTTGACGCCGACAGGGGCCGCTTCGATCTCTGGCGGCTCGATCTGTCGCGCCGCGGCGCCACGCCGCAGAAGCTGCTCGCCGACCCTCAGAAAGACGAAAACGAGCCGCAGATCGTCGGCAGCACCGTCTATTTCAGTATGGACGACGCGATCTGGTCGGTCCCCGTCACGGGCGGCACCCCGCGCAAGCTCACCAACTTCACGGGCGGGTTCAACGGCTTCAAGGTCGCGCCGACCGGCGACAAGCTCGTCGTCTGGGCCGATCGCCTGCCCGGCGCGCCCAGCCTCGAGGAGCCGATGATCCGCAAGCTTGCCGATGCTGGCTCGGGCCGCACTTACGATCAGCTCTTCGTGCGGCATTGGGATACGTGGAGCGAGGGCAAGCGCCAGCAGCTGTTCGTCCTCCCGCTCGGCGTGTCGGGCGCGGCCGGCAACGGCAAGGCGATCGTCGGCGCGCTGGTCGGCGACACGCCCTCCAAGCCGTTCGGCGGTGGCGAAGAAGTCTCGTGGAGCCCCGATGGCAAGACGATCTACTTCGCGATGCGCGAGGCCGGGCGGATCGAGGCGACCTCGACCAACCTCGATATCTTCGCGGTGCCCGCAGACGGCAGCACCGCACCGCTGAACCTCACCGACGCCAACGACGCGACCGACAATCTTCCCACCGTTTCGCCCGATGGCCGCAAGCTGGCGTATTTCGCGATGCGACGCCCAGGTTACGAGGCCGACCGCCAGGTGCTGACCGTGCGTGACCTCGCGAGCGGCCAGACGGTGTCGCTGACCGAGCGCTGGGATCGTTCGGTCGCCTCGATTGCTTGGGCGCCTGACTCGCGCGCGTTGTACGTCACTGCCGACGACACGCAGGAAACGCCGCTGTTCCGCGTCGACGCCACGACCGGCGAGGTGAAGCGGCTGACGCAGCTGGGGCATGTCGGCGCCGTCGCCGTCACCCCGGCCGGTCCGATCGTGGCGCTCGATTCGCTCACCGCGCCGGCCGACTTCTACCGCGTCGCCAGCACCGCCCCGCAGCGCCTGACCAGCGTCAACGCCACGAAACTCGCCGGGATCGACATGCCCGTCGTCGAGCGGTTCAGCTTCACCGGCGCGAACAACGATCAGGTCTGGGGCTATGCCGTGAAGCCCGCCGGCAGCACCGGCAAGGTGCCGGTCGCGTACATGGTCCACGGCGGCCCGCAGGGGTCGAGCAACAACAGCTGGTCGTACCGCTGGAACCCGGCGGTGTTCGCGGGTGCCGGCTACGGTCTCGTCGCGGTCGATTTCCACGGGTCGACCGGCTACGGTCAGGGCTTCACCGACGCGATCCGCAACAATTGGGGCGGCTGGCCGCTTGAGGATCTCAAGAAGGGCCTCGCCGCCGCCACCGCCAAGTTCACCTGGCTCGACGGCGACAATGCCTGCGCGCTCGGCGCGTCCTACGGCGGCTATATGATGAACTGGTTCGAGGGCCAGTGGCCCGATCGCTTCAAGTGCATCGTCCAGCATGACGGCGTCTTCGACGCACGCGCGATGGCGTACGAAACCGAGGAACTCTGGTTCGACGAATGGGAGCATGGCGGGAAGACCTATTACGAGGATCCCGCCGCGTTCGAGAAGTGGAACCCGGTCAATCACGTTGCCAAGTGGAAGACGCCGCAGCTCGTCATCACCGGCGAGAAGGACTTCCGCATCCCCTACACGCAGGGCCTTGCCGCGTTCACCGCGCTCCAGCGCCGCGACATCCCCTCGCGCCTGCTGGTGTTCCCGAACGAAAACCATTGGGTGCTGAAGCCGAAGAATTCGCGGCAATGGTATCGCGAGGTACTCGGCTGGATGGACAAGTGGACGGGGAAGACGCCGGCCAACCAGTAATCTCTCGTCATCCCGGCCTTGAGCCGGGATCCCGCTTCTTCTTGTCAGCTGTCACATAGCAGCGGGACCGCGGATCAAGTCCGGGGTGACGTGGTGGGTGCGGCAGGGGACTTGGGTTCCCCCCACCGCCCAGCTAAGGCACGCGCATGAGCGAGCTGCCCAAAACCTTCGACCCCGCCACGATCGAATCCCGCTGGTACAGCCATTGGGAAAGCAACGGCCTGTTCCGCCCCGATCGCCCCGGCGCGGAGCCGTGGACGATCGTCAACCCGCCGCCCAACGTCACGGGCTCGCTTCACATCGGCCATGCGCTCGACAATACGCTGCAGGACATCCTCACGCGACACGCGCGGCTGAAGGGCAAGGACGCGCTGTGGGTGGTCGGCACCGATCACGCCGGCATCGCCACGCAGATGGTGGTCGAGCGGCAGATGGGCCAGATGAACCCGCCGCAGAAGCGCACCGATTTCACGCGCGACGAGTTCGTCGAGAAGGTCTGGGCGTGGAAGGCCGAGAGCGGCGGCGAAATCACCGGCCAGCTGCGCCGGCTGGGCTGCTCGATGGACTGGGCGAACGAGCGGTTCACGATGGACGAGGGCTTTAGCAAGGCCGTGCTGAAGGTGTTCGTCGACCTTCACCGCGAGGGCTTGCTCTACCGCGACAAGCGCCTCGTGAACTGGGATCCGGGCCTCGGCACCGCGATCAGCGATCTCGAGGTCGAGACGCGCGAGATCAAGGGCCAGTTCTGGCGCCTGCGTTACCCGCTCGAGGATGGATCGGGGTTCATCGAAGTCGCGACGACGCGGCCCGAGACGATGCTCGCCGACATGGCGGTCGCGGTCCACCCGACCGACGAGCGTTATGCCGCGCTCATCGGCAAGAACGTGCGCTTGCCGATCACGGGGCGGCTGATCCCGATCGTTGCCGACGAACATGCCGATCCCGAGCTCGGCTCGGGCGCGGTGAAGATCACGCCCGGCCATGACTTTAACGATTTCGAGGTCGGCAAGCGCGCGGGCTTCGCGGCTGGCGCGATGCTCAACATGCTCGATGCAAAGGCGAATATCGTGCAGGTCGCCGACGGGCTGATCCCCGCCGACCTGATCGGGCTCTCGACCGCCGAGGCGCGCAAGGCCGTCGTCGCGCGGCTGAAGGCTGACGGCTTCCTCGTGCCGCACGTCGACAAGGACGGCGAGGAACACGACAGCGAGCCGCGCACGATCCAGACGCCGTTCGGCGACCGCTCGGGCGTGGTGATCGAGCCGTGGCTGACCGATCAATGGTATGTCGACGCCAAGACGCTCGCCGCGCCTGCGATCGAGGCGGTGAAGTCTGGCGCGATCCGTATCGTGCCGAAGACGTGGGAGAAGACGTTCTTCAACTGGATGGAAAACATCCAGCCTTGGTGTGTCTCGCGCCAATTGTGGTGGGGGCACCAGATCCCGGCTTGGTATGGTCCTGGGTTAAAAGACGGGGTGATAACCTATGATCTGAGTGGCAGTGCGATTGCACCTGTCCCGTTCGTCACCGAATCTCAAGATGAGGCTATTGCGGCTGCCACTGATTTCTATCGGGAGCACGGTCGCCAGCCACGCCTCTTCTCCGAACTAAAAGCCGTAGTGAATTGGATGGGGTCGTCTGAGTACGATCCCGCTTACGTCGGCATTTGGCGCGATTCCGACGTGCTCGACACGTGGTTCTCTTCCGCACTCTGGCCGTTCGCGACTATGGGCTGGCCGGACAACGCCGACCCTGCGCTCGCCGGGCGTTACCCCAACGACGTCCTCATCTCGGGCTTCGACATCCTGTTCTTCTGGGACGCCCGCATGATGATGCAGGGCATTCACTTCATGAAGGACGTGCCGTTCCGCACGCTCTACCTCCACGGGCTCGTCCGCGCGGCGGATGGCGCGAAGATGTCTAAGTCCAAGGGCAACACCGTCGATCCGCTCGGCCTGATCGACAAATACGGCGCCGACGCGCTGCGCTTCTTCATGGCGGCGATGGAAAGCCAGGGCCGTGACATCAAGATGGATGAAAAGCGCGTCGAGGGGTATCGCAACTTCGCGACGAAGCTGTGGAACGCCAGCCGCTTCTGCCAGGCGAACGGCATCGGCGGCTCAGCCACGCTCGAAGCGCCCGTGGCGACCTCGGCGGTGAACAAATGGATCGTCGGCGAATGCATCAAGGCGATCCAGTCGGTCGACCTGTCGCTCGCCGAATACCGCTTCGACGCCGCCGCGAACGCGATCTACCAGTTCGTCTGGAGCCAGTTCTGCGACTGGTATCTCGAGCTGATCAAGGGGAGCATCGACGAGGAGACGAAGGCCGTTGCAGGCTGGGTGCTCGATCAGATCCTCGTCGTGCTCCACCCGTTCATGCCGTTCATCACCGAGGAACTGTGGCACGCGCTCGCGCCGCGCGAGCATGACCTGATCGTCGCGCACTGGCCGATGGCCGACGCGCGATCGATCGATCCCGCCGCGGCGCAGGAGATCGACTGGCTGATCCGGCTGGTGAGCGAAGTGCGCTCCAGCCGCACCGAACTCAACGTGCCCCCCGGTGCGCGGCTGCCATATGCGGTGGACGATGCGGGCGCCGACACGCAGGCGCGCATCGCACGCAACGAGGCAACGATTGCCCGCCTTGCGCGGATCGCGCCGGGTGAGGTCAGTGGCGGTACCGCGCAGGTGGTGCTCGACGAGGCGACCTTCCGCCTCGGCCTCGGCGACGTGATCGACCTTGCCGCCGAACGCACCCGCCTCGCCAAGGCGATCACGGCGGCCGAAAAGGAGCGCGACGGGCTCGCCGGCCGCTTGGGCAACCCGAGCTTCGTCGAACGCGCCAAGCCCGAGGCGGTGGAAAAGGCGCGCGCCGATCACGCTGAGAAAGCTGCCGAAGCCGAGCGCCTGTCGGCGGCACTGGCGCGGCTCGGCTGATCCACCCACCCTCCGTCACCCCGGATCAAGCCCGGAGTGACGGGGTGAGTTCGGCGCGACCAGCCTGTCCTACACCGCCCCTCCCATGGCAAAGCATCCGCTCACCATCGAAGCCGCACGAATGTTGAGACCAACCGCGCCACAGCCTCAACTTCCTCAACATTCGCGCATCGCCGCACACCACGCTTGTCCCGCGACCTCACCTGCCGCAAGGACATACGAAGACCGGAATAATCCCGGCACCACGCGATAGGGGGAGCGAGATGGAAGAACCTGCCGCCCCCCATCACGGCCGCCCCGGCCAGCGCGATCTCACCACCGGGCCGATCGGTTCGGCGCTGCTGATGTTCGCGCTGCCGACGCTGGCGTCGAACGTGCTGCAGTCGCTGAACGGCTCGATCAACGCGATCTGGGTCGGGCGTTTCCTCGGCGAGCGTGCGCTCGCGGCGACGTCGAACGCCAATATCATCATGTTTCTGATGTTCAGCGCGGTCTTCGGCTTCGGCATGGCGGCGACGATCATCGTCGGGCAGAGCTGGGGCCGGCGCGATGTGGATGCGGCGCGGCGTGCGTTCGGATCGGCGATCGGGCTAGTGCTGGCGGCCTCGATCGTCGTTGCCGCACTCGGCTGGACGTTCGCGCCCGAGATCCTCGCCGCACTCGCAACGCCAGCGGAGGCGTTTCAACCGGCACTCGATTATCTGCGCGTGATCTTCCTCGCGCTACCCGCCTCGATGCTGCTGGTGCTGATGTTCATGGGGCTGCGTGGCACCGGCGATTCGGTGACGCCGCTCTGGTTCATGGCGCTATGCGTGGTGATCGATGCCGGGATGAACCCGCTGCTGATCGCCGGCTATGGCCCGTTCCCGCGGATGGGGATCGCTGGGTCAGCGACTGCGACGCTCATCGCCAACATCGTCGCGCTGGCGGCGCTGGTGGCGTGGATCAGGTGGCGCGATCTGCCGCTGCGGCTGAAGGGCGCGGAATTGCGCTACATCCTGCCGTCGTCGGCGCTGGTGCGCATGATCCTCGGCAAGGGGCTTCCGATCGGTGCGCAGATGCTGGTGCTATCCACCTCCGCACTAGCGATGGTCGGGCTGGTCAACCGCAACGGCATCGATACCGTGGCGGCGTACGGCATCGTCCAGCAGCTCTGGGGCTATGTGCAGATGCCCGCGATGGCGATCGGCGCGGCGGTTTCGGCGATGGCGGCGCAGAATATCGGTGCCGGCCGGTGGGATCGCGTCACGCGGATCACGCGGTCGGGGTTGCTCTACAATGTCGCGATCACTGGCGTTGCGGTGGCGCTGGTGCTGACCTTCGATACCGCGATCATCGGGCTGTTCATTCCGATTACCAGCCCCGCGCTGCCGATCGCGCAGGACATCAGCCTGATCGCCACCTGGGGCTTCATCATGTTCGGCGGCACGATGGTGCTGTTCGGCGTGGTGCGCGCGAACGGTGCAGTCTGGGGCCCGCTCGCGATTCTGACGATCTCGATGTTCCCGGTGCGGTTCGGCGTCGCCGTCGCGCTGACGCCGCTGTTGGGGCCCGACGCCTTGTGGTGGAGCTTCCCGGCCGGGTCGGCAGTGAACGTCGCGCTCGCCGCGCTCTACTATCGGTACGGACCATGGCGGGCGGGCAAGCTGCTGGTGCCTGAGGAGCATTGCGAGGAGCGCAGCCGCGCCGATATCGAGCCCGGCGGCGGGCTCAAGCCGGCGACGTAGCCTCTTCGCCCGCGGGTTCGGGCGCTGGCGCCATCACCCGGATTACCCCGGCGGCGATCTTCGCGCGCACCGGCGTGCGCGCCAGCACCTCGCCGTCGATCGAGATCGGCAGGCTCGGTCGCGTATCTACCTTCAGGTCGCAGCCGGTGAAGTTCACCGTATCCTGGTGTCGCGCTTCCATGCCGAAGAAGCTCGAGAACCAGTTCTTGATCAGCGTGCGCCGGTACCGCCCGGTCACCGCCTGCACCACGATCTGCCCCGAATCGATTTTCGCCTCGTCCACCAGCCAGGTGCCACCATGATAAGGCCCGTTCGAGATCCGCACCTCGACCACCCGCAGTCGCTTTTCCTCGATTCCGTCGTCTATGGTGAGGATAAAGGGCCGGAACTTGAGATACTGCACCGCTGCCCAGCCGAGATACCCGACCCGGCCGAGCAGCTTCTTGAGCCCGTGCGGCACTGTCTCGGCGATCTGTGGCGAGAGGCCCATCGCGGCGCAATTGGCGAAGTAATCGCCGTCGATCATGCCGAGGTCGATCTGCTTGGGCACGCCGGTCGCGAGCACTTCGATCGCGCCGTCGATGTCGAGCGGCAGGCCGAGCGTGCGCGCGAAGCTGTTGGCCGTGCCCAGCGGCAGCACGCCGAGGATCACGTCCTGCCCAACCAGCAGGTCGACGAGTCCGCTCACCGTCCCGTCGCCGCCGCCGAAGATGACGAGATCGGGCTTCTTGGCTAGCGCGCGCTTAACCGTCGCTTCGAGCTGGTCGGGCTTTTCGACGGCATGCGCGTCGACTGGGAACGGCAGCGCCGCCAGCCGCTCGCACGCATGCTTGAACAGCTTCTGACCCTTGCGGGATTTGGCGTTGACGATCAGCGCCGCCGATTTGATCTCGCTCATGGCCGCCCTAACGCGCGAAACCGCGTTTCGCCCCCGTAACGCTTGCAGGCACGAACGGCCCGGCGCAAACACCGGGCATGCATGCTTCCTTCCCCGCGCTGCGCCTGCGCCGCACCCGCTCTGCCGACTGGAGCCGCCGTCTTCACCGCGAGACTGCGCTCGCCCCGGCCGATCTGATCTGGCCGATGTTCATTGCTGATGGGGAGGGGGTCGAGGAGCCGATCGCGAGCCTGCCCGGCGTGTCGCGCTGGTCCGTTGACGGCATCGTCGCGCGCGCGAAGGAAGCCCATGCGCTGGGCATCCCGTGTGTGGCGCTCTTCCCCAACACCCCGCCCGCCTTGCGCACCCCCGACGGCGGCGAGGCGCTCAACCCCGACAACCTGATGTGCCGTGCGATCCGCGCGGTTAAGGATGCGGTGCCCGACATCGGCATCCTCACCGATGTCGCGCTCGATCCGTACACTGCGCACGGCCACGACGGGCTCGTCGATGACGCTGGCTATGTCCTCAACGACGCCACCGTGGATGTGCTGGTCGGCCAGTCGCTCAACCAGGCCGCGGCGGGCGCGGATATCATTGCGCCGTCGGACATGATGGATGGCCGCATCGGCACGATCCGTGCAGCGCTGGAGGGGGCGGGGCACGCCAACGTCCAAATCATGGCCTATGCCGCCAAATATGCGAGTGCCTTCTACGGCCCGTTCCGCGATGCGGTCGGTAGCCGTGGGCTGCTGAAGGGCGACAAGAAGACGTATCAGATGGATTACGGCAATGCCGAGGAGGCACTGCGCGAGGTCGCGCTCGATCTCGCCGAGGGCGCGGACAGCGTGATGGTGAAGCCCGGCCTGCCGTATCTCGACATCGCGCGGCGCGTGAAGGAGCGCTTCGAAGTGCCGGTGTTCGCGTACCAAGTGTCGGGCGAATATGCGATGATCGAGGCGGCCGTCGCGGCAGGAGCCGCGGATCGCGACGCGATGGTGGTCGAGACGCTGACGGCGTTCAAGCGGGCTGGTTGTTCGGGGGTGCTTACCTATCACGCGGCGCATGCCGCGCGGCTGCTGGGTGCATGATCGAGACTGAGCGATTGTTTCTGCGCCGGCCGGAGCCAATCGACCGCGCGCCGCTGCATGCGATGTGGGCGGACCCGGCGGTGATGGCCGATCTTGGCCCGGTGAAGACCGAAGCGGACAGTGATGCCGCGCTCGCGCGCCATGCGTCCTACGCGCCGCTCGGCTTTCGCGCGGTGGTGCGGCGTGCGGATGGCGCGACGATCGGCTTTTGCGGCCTGAAGCCAGGCGCGCCCGATACGCCGATCGCCGGGATGCTCGAAACGGGATGGATGCTGGCGACGCCATTTTGGGGTAGTGGCTATGCCTATGAGGCTGTAATCGCCAGTATCTCCTGGGCCTGGGCCAATCGCGTCGAGCCGGCGATTGTTGCGATTACGGCGCGGCAGAATGCGCGGAGCCGGGGTTTGATGGCGCGGCTGGGCATGCAGCATGATCCGGCGCTCGACTTTGAGCATCCGCAATTTGCCGCCGACGATCCCCGGCGCGACACGGTCACGTACCGAATCGAGCGTCCGTGATCGACACAAAGCGGTTGATTTTGCGTCGTTGGAGGGATGCGGATGTCGCACCGTTTCACGCGATGGGGCAGGATGCGGAGGTGATGCGATACCTCGGGCCACCGATGGACATTGCCGCGTGCGCGGCGATTGCCGAGCGGATGAACGCGATGGCGGACGCGACGGGCGATTGTTTCTGGGCGATCGAGCGGCGCGCTGACGGCGCATTTTTGGGGTTTTGCGGGATCAAACCCGGGCCGAGCGACACTCCGATTGCGGGCCTTCCGGAAATTGGCTGGCGTTTTTCGCGTCCTTCGTGGGGCCAGGGCCTCGCGCGCGAAGCGGCCGCGGCCTGCCTCGAGCGCGCGTGGCGGCGCGGCACCGATCGGGTGCATGCGATCACGGTGCCGGCCAACGAGCGCAGCTGGGGATTGATGATCCGGCTGGGCATGACGCGCGTCGATGGCGGCGACTTCGATCACCCCGCGCTCGACCCGGCCGATCCCCTTCGGCGCCACGTCCATTATCTTATCGAGCGACCCCAGAATGACTGACACCACCCGGGCGCCGCGCGTGCTGTTCGTCGCGACGATCCTCGCGGGATCGTTCCTGCTGTTCCTCGTCCAGCCGATGGTCGCGCGGATCGCGTTGCCGCGGCTTGGGGGGGCGCCGGCGGTGTGGAACTCGGCGATGCTGGTGTACCAGGCGCTGCTGCTCGCGGGCTATGGCTATGCGCATGCGCTGGGCCGCGTCTCGATCCGGCGACAGGCGATCATTCACCTCGCGCTGCTGGCGGTGGCGATGCTGTGGCTGCCGATCGGCGTGCTCGCCTGGCCATTGCCCGAGCAGACATCGCCCGAGTTGTGGGTGCCGTGGTTGTTCGCCGCCTCGATCGGGCCGCTGTTCGTCGCGGTGTCGGCGCAGGCGCCGCTGATGCAGCGCTGGTTCGCCGCAGCACGGCCCGGCGAGGATCCGTACCGGCTGTACGCCGCCTCCAACCTCGGCAGCTTCGCCGGGCTGATCGCATATCCGCTGCTGGTCGAGCCGCTGATGCCGGTCGATGGGCAGCGCTGGCTGTGGAGCGCGGGCTATGTCGCGCTGATCGTGCTGGTCGCGCTGATCGCGACCCGCCTGCCGCGCGGCCATAGCGAGATGGCGGTGGCCGCGGATACCGCACCGCCGACAGCGCGGCGGATCGCGCACTGGATCGCGCTCGCGCTGGTGCCGTCTGGGCTGATGCTGGCGACGTCGACCTATATCACGACCGATATCGTCGCGATGCCACTGCTGTGGGTGATCCCGCTGGGGCTGTACCTGCTCAGCTTCACCGTCGCCTTTGCGGACAATCGTGCGCCGGCCGATTTCATCGTCCGTGTCGCGCCAGTGACCATCCTGCTGTTTGGCGGCATCATGATCGGCGGTTTCCAGATCGCGCCGCTCTACGGCGTGGGCCTCGCGCTCATGCTGCTGTTCATGGCGTCGGTCGCGCTGCACACCGCGATGTACCGCCTGCGGCCGGCGCCCGAGCGGCTGACGGGGTTTTATCTCGCCATGTCGATCGGCGGTGCGCTGGGCGGATTGTTCGCCGGGCTGCTCGCGCCAGCGCTGTTCGACTGGACGTGGGAATATCCGCTGCTGATCCTGGCGGCGGGTGCGCTGGTGCCGCAGATGTTCCTGGCGCCGGTGATCCGCACCCTGTGGTCGCGGGCCGGCGGCGTGCCGGCGCTCGCGGCAGTCGCTGCTACGCTGGCGCTGCTGCTGGCGCTGCGGCAATGGGCGTCGCCGGAATATTTTGGCGAACAGCGTACCGGCCTCGCCTTTGGCGTGATCACGATCGTCGGGCTCGCGTCGATCGGTGCGCGGCATGCTTATGTGACGGTGCTTGCGGTATCGCTGGCGCTGTTCGGCGGGATCAGCGCGCTGCGCGACACGCTCGCGGGCGACATTCGGACACGCAGCTATTTCGGCGTTTATCGGATCGCCGAAACGCCTGACGAACGCACGCTGGCGCACGGCACGACGCTGCACGGCACGCAATTGCTCGGTACGCCCGAGCGCGAACAGATGCCGACGACCTATTATGTCCCCTCGTCGGGCGTCGGCCGCGCGATGACGCTGGCGCCGGCGCTATACGGCATGGACAGCCGGATCGGCGTCGTCGGGCTCGGGACGGGGACGCTCGCTTGTTATGCCTGGCCGGGGCAGGATTGGCAGTTCTTCGAGATCGATCCGGTCGTCGCGAAGTTGGCGCGCGAGCGCTTCTCATTCCTGCGGACGTGCGCGCCTGACGCAAAGATCGTATTGGGCGATGCGCGCCTTTCGATCGCGCAGGCGGCGCCGGGAGCGCTCGACCTGCTCGCGCTCGACGCCTTCTCGTCGGATTCGGTGCCGATCCATCTGCTGACGCGCGAAGCCTTCGCCGATTACGCGCGGGCGCTTCAGCCCAAGGGACTGCTGCTGGTCCATATCTCGAACCGCTTCCTCGATCTCACCCCGGTCGTCGCGGCGGCGGCGGAAGCGGGCGGCTGGCGCGCGATCGCGCTGGTCGATCGCCCCGCGGCGCTGACCGATGGCGGGTCGATCTCGCACTGGGTTGCGCTGTCGCGGGATCCGCAAGCGATCGATCGGCTGAAGGGGCTGGGCAAGGGATGGATCGGGCTGCCGCATTATCCGGGGTATGCGGGCTGGAGCGACGATTATGCGTCGATCATCCCGTTGCTGCATCGGTAGCGTGGGGCCTCTAGAGCCGTCGATTCATTCCTCCCCTGAAAGGGGAGGTGGCAGCCCGAAGGGCTGACGGAGGGGTGTCGCCCTCTCGATAGCGGGACACCCCTCCGTCGCGTGCCGCGCCACCTCCCCTTGCAGGGGAGGATCGACAAGGGGAAGTTCGATCCCCTTCGCCTCTTGTTACTAGCGGTGTGCCCAATGCTTCGAGACGACCATTCGACAAGCTCAGGGTCTCCTCAGCACGAACGGGTTGGGTCCGCACGAGTGAGTTACGGGTTGGATCACTCGCTTCCGCGTTCGACCGAGTCGAGGATGCGCGTGCCCGCCATGAAGACCGTGAGCGGGCAGACCGCGAACAGCAGCCAGCCGCCGACCCCGGGATATTCGTGGACGTAATGCACGCCGCGTTCGGTCGCGCCGAGGCCCAGGCCATAGATCACCATGAAGGCCTCGAACTTGGTCTTGATCGTGAACAGTCTGGCGATGCGCGTGAACATGCAATGAGTTAAGCAAAGCCCGCGCCAAGCGAGGTTTTCCGCCATTCACGCGTTAACGAGGATGGTTACCTGTCAATTAACCCGACAAGATCGAGCGCCTCGACCAGCGCGCGGCGCGCCTGCGTGATCTGCTCGATCAGCGCGGGATCGCCGATTGCGTCGAACGCGATCGCCTCGGGCCAGTGCGCCGCGATCACCGCCGCGAGCCGATCGAGCTTCTGCGCATCGACCAGGAAGCGCGGATCGACGAGCGCTGGATCGCAGGCGACGCGCAACCGCAGGCACGCCGGCCCGCCGCCATTGGCCATCGATTCGCGCACATCGACCACCTCGACCGCGCGGATCGGGCCATTGCCGGCGAGATGCTCCTGCAGCCAGCCCCAGACCGCGGCATTTTCGCGCGCTTCGGCGGGCACGACCAGCGTCTGCGCCCCGGTGCCCGCGGTCACGAGTTGCGCGTTGAACAGATAGGACTGGATCGCGTCGGCGAGGCTCACGCGCGCCGCGGGTACCTCGACGATCTCGACCTCGGGCATCAGCCGCCGAAGATCGGCGTAGAAGCCGTCGCGGTCCGCGAATGCCTGTTCGTGCGCGAACAAGGTGCGTTCGTTGGCCACCGCGACCACATCGTTGTGGAACGCGCCCGCGGCGATTGCCTCGGGGGATTGCTCGACCAGCAAGGTCCGTGCGGGATCGAGACGATGCGCGCGCGCGACTGCTTCGGAGGCCTCGCGATGCTGGCGGGCCGGGAACGGTCCACCCGCCTCGCCATAGACGAAGATCTCGATGCCGGCGTCGCCGTGCGTCGATGTCAGCCGCATATGATTCGCCGCGCCCTCGTCGCCGAACGGCGCCGGGATCGGATCGTGGACGACGAAGCCGGGATCGGCGAACGCAAGCCGCAGCTGCGCGAGCGTCGCTGGCCATTCGTGGCTGCGGTGCGGCATCGTCACCAGATTGGCGACGGTCAGATGGCAGCGGCCGTCCTCCGTGTCGGGCGCCGGCGAGACGGTGGCGGCGTTGGCGGCCCACATCGGGGAGGCGGACAGCGCGCGGGCCTGAAGGTGAGCGGCGGCGCTTTCATAGTTGGTGTGGAGTGCTGCGAGCCAGCGATGATCGGGGCGCGGATGGGGAAGCAGGATGCCCTGTGTCAGCCCGAGTGCGAGGTTGGCGCGCATCTTGGCGATGCCTTGCAGCGCGGCGGCGCGTGGTTGCGCGGTCGCGCCCGCGTTGCGGGTGGCGGCGAGGTTGCCGGGGCTTAGGCCGGCGTAATTGTGGCTCGGACCGATGATGCCGTCGAAGTTGATTTCCTGGATCATGGCTGATCGCCGCATCCGTTCGTCCCGAGCATCGTCGAGGGACCGTGCCGCAACGGTGTCTCGACTGCGCTCGACACGAACGGGGAGGAGAGGGCTCTTTGCTTCATGACGAGGCCATCAAATCCGCGCCACGTGCAGCACGCGCGCATCTTCCTGCGCGCCGATCACCCGCGCGCAATCGGGATCGATCACCACCGCGTCGCCGATCTCGCGCAGATTGCCGTAGGCGCAGCGGAACTCGGACAGCTGCCCGTGCGCCACGAGCGACTGCGCGCCGCCGTCGCGATCGACCGCCATCACTGGCGCCGCGCGGGCTTCGCGGATCGATCGAATCGAGTCGATCCGTGCGGTCATCGTCGGGCCGCCGTCGAAGATGTCGACGTATTTCTCATACGCGAATCCTTCGTTTTCGAGCATCCGCATCGCCGCACGGCCCGAGGGATGCGGCAGGCCGATTGCGGCGCGCGCGGTTTCCGAAAGCATGGCGATATAGATCGGATGCTTGGGCATCAGATCGGCGATGAATTGGTGGCCGTTGACCCCGTTGAAGGCGTCGGCATCCTGGAAGTTCATGCCGAAGAAGCGCCCCGCAAGCCCGTCCCAGAAGGGCGAGCCGCCGGCTTCGTCGATCACGCCGCGCAGCTCGGCAAGGATACGATCGCCGAAGCGCGCGCGATGCGCCTTGATGAAGAGGTAACGGCTGCGCGCGAGCAGCAGGCCGAGCCCGCCGGCGCGCTCACCGGGGTGGAGGAACAGCCCGCCGACCTCGCTCGATCCTTCGAGATCGGTGGTCAGCGCGAGCATTTCGGCGCGGAAGGTGCGCTGCAGCTCGCGGCTGTGCTGAGTCAGCGTGCTGATGCGGTAGCTGTAGAAGGGGTGGCGCTCGCCGACTTGGGTGAAGATCTGGCACGTGCCGCGGATCTCGCCGGTCGCCGTGTTTTCGAGGATCAGGACGAACAGTTCGTCAGCGATGCCATCGTCGGTGCGGGCGAAGGCGGCGTGGCTGCGATCGAGCTTGGCCTTGAGCGCCTGTCGATCGGGCGGCAGGTTCGTGAAGCCGCCGCCGGTGAGCTTCGCCATTTCGTAGAGGTGCGGCAGATCGGCGTCGCGCGCGGCGCGGACGACGAAGGTTGCGACGGCGCTCACAGCCCCGCCTCCGCCAGTCGCAGGAGGGTGACTGCGGAGAGCGCCGCGCGCTCGGCTAGGCTGTCGACGATCAGAAATTCCTCCGGAGAATGGATCGCGCCGCCGCGCACGCCCATCGTGTCAATCACTGGCGTGCCGGCGGCGGCGATGTTGTTGCCGTCGCACACGCCGCCGGTGTCGCGCCAGGCGATGTCGAGGCCGAGATCTGCCCCCGTCGCCTTGACGAGCGCGAACAGCCGCGCTGCGCCGGGATCGATCGGTTTGGGGGGGCGGTTGAAGCTGCCGTGAACCTCGATCCGCACGTCGTGCGCGGCGGCGATGTCGGTGACCGCCGCATCGATCGCGGCGCGCGCGCGGGCGATCTCGTCGAGGTTGGCGGGGCGGAAGTTGATCCGCAGAACGGCGAGATCGGGCACCACGTTGTTCGGCCCGCCGCCGTCGATCCGCGCGGGATTGACCGCCAGCCGGGGGCCGCGTGCCTCGCTGAGCTGGAGCGCAAGCGCGGCCGCGGCGACGATCGCGTTGCGGCCGTCCTCGGGGTTGCGCCCGGCGTGCGCCGATCGCCCACGCACCACGATCGAGAAGTTCCCCGTGCCGCCGCGCGCGCCGGCGAGCGTGCCATCGGGCAGGGCGGGCTCGTAGGTGAGCGCGGCGAGTTTGCCGCGCGCCGCCTCGGCGATCAACGCGGCGGAGGAGAAGGAGCCGGTTTCCTCGTCCGAGTTGATGACCACGTCATAGCCGATCGGGCATCCGACCGCCTCGATCGCTTCGAGCGCGGCGAGCATGACTGCTAGGCCGCCCTTCATGTCGGCGACTCCGGGGCCGTTGATCGTGCCGTCCGGGCGATCGACTAGCGCCTGGAACGCATGATCCGCCGGATAAACGGTATCCATATGCCCTGTCAGCAGCAGCCTCGCCGGGGCTTCGTGGCGGACGCTCAGCCGCAGGTGCTGGCCGTGCGCGATCGGCGCGACATGGCCATCGACGCCGACGCGCTCAGCCGGCGCTGGATCGATGAAGCGAAGGTCGCCGGGCAGCGCCGAAAACGCATCAGCCAGCTGCGACGCTACCTCCGCTAACCCCCCGAGATTGCCCGTTCCGCTGTTCACCGCCGCCCAGGCGCGCGTCCGCGCGAGCATCGGCGATGCGCTCGCCTGCTCGATCGCTTGCCGCTCGATCCCGTTCGTCCCCGCCATCGCCATCTGCTAGCGCAAGCGCGCAAAGGCGGCCACCCCCGGGGTATCTGCGCCTTGCCCGATGCCGCCGCCGGGCCTATGGCGACCGCGTTCTTCTCGCAGGTGCGAGATAACCCCGAAAGAGCGTTAATGGTTGACCTGTCGCAATATCTGCCGATCCTGATGTTCCTGGGCGTTGCGCTCGTCCTGTCGTCGGCGTTCGTGTTCCTGCCGATGGGCATTTCGCGGCTCACCGGGGCGCACAAGCCGACGGTCGAGAAGCTCAGCGAATACGAGTGCGGCTTCCCCGCGTTCGAGGACAGCCGATCGCAATTTGACGTGCGTTTTTATCTGGTTGCGATCCTTTTCATCATCTTCGATCTCGAAGCGGCGTTCCTATATCCCTGGGCAGTAAGCGTGTTCGATCTCGGCTGGACCGCTTGGATCAGCATGATGATCTTCATCGGTGAACTCGCGCTCGGGCTGGTCTACGCCTGGAAGAAGGGCGCGTTGGATTGGGAATGACCATGAACTCCGGCCCCGTCGAACTGCCGCGCGATGCGAGCGCGATCTCCAGCCCAACTGGCGTGCTGGCGCCCGACCAAGGTTTCTTCAACGATCTCAACGGCGAACTGACCGACAAGGGCTTCCTGGTCACCTCGACCGAGGATCTGTTCCAATGGGCGCGCACGGGCTCGCTGTGGTGGATGACGTTCGGGCTCGCGTGCTGCGCGGTCGAGATGATCCACGTCAACATGCCGCGCTATGATCTCGAACGCTTCGGCGCGGCGCCCCGCGCCAGCCCGCGCCAGTCGGATGTGATGATCGTCGCAGGTACGCTCTGCAACAAGATGGCCCCGGCATTGCGCCGTGTGTACGATCAGATGTCCGAGCCCAAATACGTCATCTCGATGGGCTCGTGCGCCAATGGCGGCGGCTATTATCATTACAGCTATAGTGTCGTGCGCGGGTGCGACCGCGTGGTGCCGGTCGACATCTACGTGCCGGGTTGCCCGCCGACCGCCGAGGCGCTGCTGTATGGCATCATGCAGCTGCAGCGGAAGATCCGCCGTTCGGGGAGCATCGAACGGTGAGGGCGCCGGCGCCGGCCTATGCCGCCGACCTCAACGAGGCGACGCTCGATGCGGCGCGGGCGGCGATTCCGCACGGGCTGGTCGATGCGTATGCGCACGTCGGCGAGGTGCAGCTGCACGTCCACCGCGATCATCTGATCGCGGCGCTGACGGCGCTGCGCGACACGCCGGGGCTGGAATATCAGCAGCTGATGGAGATCGCCGGCGTCGACTATCCCGAGCGGGAAGAGCGGTTCGAGGTGGTCTATTGCCTGCTGTCGCTGACGCGCAATCATCGCCTGCACGTGCATGTCACCGCCACCGAGGACACGCCGGTGCCGTCGGTCACGGACATGTGGCCGGTCGCCGGCTGGCTCGAGCGCGAGGTGTACGACATGTACGGCGTGCTGTTCGAGGGCAACCGCGATCTGCGCCGGATCCTCACCGATTACGGCTTCCGCGGGCATCCGTTCCGCAAGGATTTCCCGCTCACCGGCTATGTCGAGGTGCGGTATTCGGAAGAGGCGAAGCGCGTCGTTTATGAGCCGGTCAAACTGGCGCAAGATTTCCGCACATTCGATTTCATGAGCCCGTGGGAAGGCGCCGAGTACGTTCTTCCCGGTGACGAGAAGGGCATGATGCCGCAGGCCAAGGGCGCGCCGACGCCGGCGACGGCAGACCAGATCCAGAAGGCCGACGCAGCGCAGAGCAAGACGCAGTCACCCGCCGCGTCGAGCGAACCGTACGCCAAGAAGACCGCGGAAAGCTCGGCCGATACCGGCGCGGGCAAATCGCATCCCGGGATCGGCGAAAAGCCGAAGGATAGCGACGTGAATCCCGGCAAGGGAGGTCAGAATCAATGACCGACACCATGGTTGATCCGAACATCGATCCCGCAGTCGCAAAGACGGTGCATGCGACCGACGGCGCGCACCCGACCGATGGCGATGTCGCGATCCAGAACTATACGATCAATTTCGGCCCGCAGCATCCCGCGGCGCACGGCGTGCTCCGGCTGGTCATGGAGCTCGATGGTGAGATCGTCGAACGGATCGATCCGCATGTTGGGCTGCTTCATCGCGGCACCGAGAAGCTGATCGAGTACAAGACCTATCTGCAGGCGATCCCGTATTTCGACCGACTCGATTATTGCTCGCCGATGTGCATGGAGCACACGTTCGTGCTCGCGATCGAGAAATTGCTCGATCTCGAAGTGCCGATCCGTGCGCAATATCTGCGCGTGTTCTTCGCCGAGCTGACGCGCATCCAGAACCATCTGCTCAATCTCGGCAGCCATGTGATGGACGTCGGCGCAATGACGCCGAACCTGTGGCTGTTCGAGCTGCGCGAGGACACCTACGGCTTCTACGAGCGTGCGTCGGGCGCGCGGATGCACGCCAATTACTTCCGCCCCGGCGGCGTGCGGCAGGACGTGCCGCTCAAGTTGCTGACCGATATTGCCGACTGGCTCGATACGCGGCTGCCGCGGCTGTTCGAGGACGCCATCAGTCTCGTCGCCGACAATCGCATCTTCAAGCAGCGTAACGTCGATATCGCGGTGGTGAGCCGCGACGATGCGATCCGCTGGGGCTTTTCCGGCCCGATGATCCGCGCAGCCGGCATCCCGTGGGATTTGCGCAAGTCGCAGCCGTACGACGTGTACGCCAAAATGGATTTCGACGTTCCCGTCGGCACCAAGGGCGATTGCTACGATCGCTTCATGGTGCGCGTCGAGGAGGTTCGCCAGTCGGCGCGGATCATGAAGCAGTGCCTGGCCGAGATGCCCGAGGGGCCGATTGCCAGCCTCGATCGCAAGGTCGTGCCGCCGTCACGCGGCGAGATGAAGCAATCGATGGAAGCGCTGATCCACCACTTCAAGCTATTCACCGAGGGCTTCCACGTGCCCGCGGGCGAAGTATATGTCGCCACCGAGAGCCCGAAGGGCGAGTTCGGCGTCTATCTGGTGTCGGATGGCAGCAACAAGCCGTACCGCTGCAAGATCCGCCCGACCGCGTTCAGCCATTTGCAGGCGATGGACTTCATGAGTCGCGGGCACATGCTGGCGGACACGACCGCGATCCTGGGCGCGATGGATATTGTTTTTGGTGAATGTGACCGCTGATGGCTGACGCGCCCAAGATCCCTGACGAAGCCGAGACCCGCGCGCGCTGGGGCGCGTTCGCGTGGAACGACGAAAACCGCGAGAAACGCAATGCGATCCTCGCGCGCTATCCGGCCGGGCGCGAGCAATCCGCCTCGATCCCGCTGCTCGATCTCGCGCAGCGGCAGGTTGGCGCTGAAACGCAGACGCAGGGCTGGTTACCCGTTCCGGTAATCGAGTTTGTCGCGCGCGAAATCGGCGTGCCGTACATGCGCGTCTATGAAGTCGCGACCTTCTACACGATGTTCAATTTGGCGCCGGTCGGCCGCTATCATGTGCAGGTTTGCGGCACGACGCCGTGCATGCTCGCCGGCAGCGACGATGTGTTCGCCGCTTGCAAGAACCGCGGGCTGACGAAGGGCGCGACGACGCCCGACGGGCTGTTCACGCTGACCGAGGTGGAATGCCTCGGCGTATGTGCGAATGCGCCGATGGTGCAGATCAACGACGATAACTTCGAGGACCTCGATTACGACCGCACCGCCGCGGTGCTCGACGCGCTCGCCCGCGGCGAGATGCCGGTGCCGGGATCGACGATCGGCCGTCGCGCGAGCTGCCCCGAGGGCGGCCCGACGACGTTGAAGGAAATGGTCGACGCCAACCACGATTATCGCGGGGAGTGGGCCAATGGCTGAGGTCGACCCCGCGCTGATCTACGAGGTTCTCAAGAAGATCCAAATCGACGTCGCCGACATCAAGGCCGACATCGGTGAACTAAAGATTCGCGCGACCGCCACGGACGAGCATCTTTCCGGGCTCTTCATCTCCACGACCGGTATCAACAATCGGATGGATCGGTTCGATGGCCGGCTCGATCGTATCGAGCGACGGCTCGATTTGACGGACGCACGCTGATGCTCGCTGATAAGGACCGCATCTTCACCAACGTCTACGGGTTCCAGCCATGGAACCTAGCGGCGGCGCGTGCGCGCGGTGATTGGGACAATACCAAGGATTTGCTCGCGCGCGGGCAGGATGCGATCATCGACGTGATGAAGGCATCGGGGCTGCGCGGCCGCGGTGGCGCTGGCTTTCCGACCGGCACCAAATGGTCGTTCATGCCCAAGGAACCCAAGCCCGACCGGCCGAACTTCCTGGTCATCAACGCCGACGAATCCGAGCCCGGCTCGTGCAAGGACCGCGAGATCATCCGCCACGATCCGCACAAGCTGATCGAAGGCGCGCTGGTCGCGGGCTTCGCGATGCGCGCGCGGGCGGCGTATATCTACATCCGCGGCGAATATATCCGCGAGGCCGAGGTGCTGTTTGCGGCAGTGGCCGAGGCGTATGACGCAGGGCTGGTGGGCAAGAACGCCTGCGGCTCGGGCTATGACTTCGACGTATTCGTTCACCGTGGCGCTGGCGCGTACATCTGCGGCGAAGAGACCGCGATGCTCGAAAGCCTCGAGGGCAAGAAGGGCCAGCCGCGGCTCAAGCCGCCGTTCCCTGCCGGCGCGGGGCTGTATGGCTGCCCGACGACGGTGAACAACGTCGAGAGCATTGCCGTCGGGCCGACGATCCTGCGGCGCGGTGCGGAATGGTTCTCGAGCTTTGGCGCGGAGAACAACCGCGGCACGAAGCTCTTCCAGATCAGCGGGCATGTGAACAAGCCTTGCGTGGTCGAGGAAGCGATGAGCATCCCGTTCCGCGAGCTGATCGAGAAGCATTGCGGCGGCATTCGCGGCGGGTGGGACAATCTGCTCGCGGTGATCCCCGGCGGCTCGTCGGTGCCGCTGGTGCCGGCCGCGCAGATCATCGATGCGCCGATGGACTTCGACGGGTTGAAGGCAGTTGGTTCGGGGCTCGGGACCGCGGCCGTCATCGTCATGGACAAGTCGACCGACGTCGTCCGTGCGATCGCCCGCTTGTCGTATTTCTACAAGCATGAGAGTTGCGGCCAGTGTACGCCGTGCCGCGAGGGCACTGGCTGGATGTGGCGCGTGATGGAGCGGCTGCGCACCGGAGACGCGGATATTTCCGAGATCGACATGCTCCAGCAAGTGACCAAACAGGTCGAGGGCCATTCGATCTGCGCGCTGGGCGATGCCGCGGCGTGGCCGATCCAGGGCCTGATCAAGCATTTCCGCCCCGAGATCGAGCGGCGCATCACGGAACGACAGGGTGGTGGCCTGGCGCCGATGCAGGAGGCGGCGGAGTGACGCGCGCCTGTTTGCCTGCCGCAATGGCAACGGTGCTGGCCGTCGGCCCGGCTGTTGCGCAAACGCCGCCGGGATCATTCGGACGGTCATCGAATGTGGTGACTCAGTCGGACCTGAGCCGGCAGATGGCACTGTGCGCGCTGCGTCTCAATCGGGATGCGTCGCGTCGCTTCATCCTCGCGCAGGGTGACGATGCGGAGAAGCGCAAGTCGGTCAAATCATTTCACGCCACGATGGTCACGTGCCTGAGCGGTGCCCGATCGGCGACGCTCGACCCGATTTCGGTCGAAGGCGCGTTCGCAGAAGCGCTGATGCAGGAAAATGATGGGGCGCTGCTGACGAAAGCCGCTGGCTTGCCGGCTGTTGACCCCGTGCGGATCGTGCCGACGCAAGGGTCGTCGGCGCAATATGGCGTCGTCGAATGTGCGGTTCGCGCACGGCCGGATGTGGCGGCGCGCATGCTTCGATCGAAGCCGGAAACCGTGGAAGAGGCCGGCCATTTTCGCGAGCTAGCCCCGGCGCTTCAGGGCTGCGTGCCGTTGACGGGAAAGATTTCGTTGAAGCCATTTCACGTTCGCTCGCTGGTCGCAGGAGCGCTGTACCGGCGTGTGACGACCGACGCTGGCGTGGCTGGCCGCCTATCCGATGGACGTGACAATGCCCAAGCTTAAGGTCGACGGCGTCGAGATCGAGGTGCCGCAGGGTGCCACCGTGCTGCAGGCGTGCGAGCTTGCCGGCAAGGAGATCCCGCGCTTCTGCTATCACGAGCGGCTGAGCATTGCGGGCAATTGCCGCATGTGCCTGGTCGAGGTGAAGCCCGGCCCGCCCAAGCCGCAGGCGTCGTGCGCGCTGCCGGCGGCGGAAAACCAGGAGATCTTCACCAACACGCCGATGGTGAAGAATGCCCGCGAGGGCATCATGGAATTCCTGCTGATCAACCATCCGCTCGATTGCCCGATCTGCGACCAGGGCGGCGAGTGCGACTTGCAGGATCAGTCGATCGCTTATGGCCGCGGCCATTCGCGCTACGCCGAGAACAAGCGCGCCGTCACCGAGAAATATATGGGGCCGATCGTCAAGACGGTAATGACGCGGTGCATCCAGTGCACGCGCTGCATCCGTTTTGCCGAGGAAGTCGCTGGCGTCGAGGAGATCGGCGCGATCTATCGCGGCGAAAACATGCAGATCACGTCCTACCTCGAAGAGGCGGTGACGAGCGAACTCAGCGGCAATGTGGTCGATCTGTGCCCGGTCGGCGCGCTGACGTCGAAGCCCTATTCGTTCGAAGCGCGGCCGTGGGAACTCACCAAGACGCTGTCGATCGACGTGATGGACGCGGTCGGCACCAATATCCGGCTCGACAGCCGCGGTCGCCAGGTGCTGCGCGCGCTGCCGCGGACGAACGACGACGTCAACGAGGAGTGGGCGACGGACAAGACGCGCCACGCGGTCGATGGGCTGGTGCGGCGGCGGCTCGACCGTCCGTTCATCCGCCGCGCCGGCAAGCTCGTGCCCGCGACGTGGGACGAAGCCTTTGCGACGATCGCTGACGTGGCGAAGAGTGCCGGCGGCAGCGTTGCGGCGGTGGCCGGCGACCTCGTCGATTGCGAGACGATGTTCGCCGCCAAGGCGCTGCTCGCGTCGCTCGGCTCATCGCTGCTCGAAGGGCGGCAGACGGGGATGGATTATGACACGTCGAGCCTCGGCGCGGTCAATTTCAACAGCACCATTGCCGGCATCGAGCGCGCCGAAGCGATCCTGCTGATCGGGACGAACCTCCGCTGGGAGGCGAGCCTCGTCAACACGCGGATCCGCAAGGCGATCAAACGTGGCGCAAAGGTTTGGGCGATCGGCCCGGAGACCGAGCTGACGTATAAGGCGACGTGGCTCGGCAGCGACCTGGCGGTGCTCGGCGACTTGCCCGAGGCGCTGACCGAAGCGTTTGGTGCGGCCGAGCGCCCGGCGGTGATCGTTGGCGGTGGCGCGCTGAAGGGCGCGCACGGCGCTGCGCTTGGCCTGGTCGAGACGCTCGGGCTGATCAAGGATGGCTGGAACGGCTTCAACGTCGTCCACATGGCGGCGAGCCGGATGGGCGGGCTGATGCTCGGCTATGCGCAGCCCGCCGGCATCGCTGCGTTGCATGACGCCAAGCTCGCCTTCTTCCTGGGCGCCGACGAGTGCGACTTCTCCGCCTTCACTGGCTTCAAGGTCTACGTCGGGCATCATGGCGACAAGGGCGCTGCTGCGGCGGATGTCGTGCTGCCGGGCGCGAGCTATGCCGAGAAATCGGGCACGTGGGTGAACCTCGAGGGACGCGTCCAGCGCGGCAATCGCGCGGTTTTTCCGCCGGGGGATGCGCGCGAAGATTGGACGATCTTCCGCGCGCTTTCCGCCGTGCTTGGTGCGGTGCTGCCGTTCGACACGCTCGGCGAACTGCGCGCGGCGATGGCGCTCGATTGCCCTGAGCTCGCCAACGAGGGCCTCGTGACGTTCGCCTGGAACCCGCCGTCGCTCGATAGGACGGCGCAGGGCGTGATGCAGGGCTATCCGATCAAGGATTTCTACCTCACCAACGCGATCTGCCGCGCCTCACCGACGATGCAGCGCTGCTCTGCGGAGTTGGTGCATGGCGAGACGCTCGCGGAGGCGACGGAGTAATATGACGCAGTTCTTCACCTCCTACGGCATGGATTATGGCTGGGCGTGGTTCCTTGCCACGCTGATCGGCATCCTCGTCATCGCGTTTCCGCTGATGCTGGCGGTGGCGATGATCATTTATGCCGATCGCAAGATCTGGGCGGCAATGGCGCTGCGGCGTGGGCCGAACGTCGTCGGGCCGTTCGGGCTGCTGCAGTCGTTCGCCGACGGGCTGAAGGTGTTCCTGCAGGAGACCATCATCCCGAGCGCGGCGAACCGCGGCCTGTTCCTGCTCGCGCCGATTATCACTTTTACCGTCGCGCTGATCGTTTGGGCGGTCGTGCCGTTCGATCTCGGCGTGGTGCTGGCCGACATCAACGTCGGGCTGCTCTACATCCTCGCGGCCTCGTCGCTGGGTGTGTACGGCATCATCCTCGCGGGCTGGGCATCGAACTCGAAATATCCGTTCTTCTCCGCCATTCGCGCTGCGGCGCAGATGGTGAGTTATGAAGTTGCGATCGGCTTCGTGTTGGTTTCGATCGTGATGTGGGCGGGATCGTTCAACCTCACCGCGATCGTCGAGGCGCAGCGCGGCGTGCTGAACACGCCGATCAACGGCTTCTTCCTGAACCCGTTGCTCTTCCCGATGGCAGTAGTGTTCTTCATCTCGTCGCTGGCGGAAACGCAGCGCGCGCCGTTCGACATGACCGAGGCGGAGAGCGAGCTCGTCGCCGGTTACCAGACCGAATATTCGTCGATGAGCTTCGCGCTCTACTGGCTCGGCGAATATGCCAACGTGCTGCTGATGTGCACGCTGAACGCGACGCTGTTCTTTGGCGGCTATCTGCCGCCGCTCGATTGGGCGCCGCTGTACGCCGTTCCCGGGATCATCTGGCTGTTCGCCAAGATCCTGTTTTTCTTTTTCCTGTTCAGCTGGGTCAAGGCGACCGTGCCGCGGTATCGTTATGATCAGCTGATGCGGCTCGGCTGGAAGATCTTCCTGCCGCTCTCGCTGTTCTGGGTGTTCCTCGTGTCCGGCGTCCTGATGCTCGACCGGGTAGGAATCTGACGATGTCCATCGCTTCGACGATCAAGGCTTTCACGCTCTGGGAGTTTCTGAAGGCGCACGCGCTGACCTTGCGGTACTTCTTCAAGCCCAAGGCGACGATCAACTATCCGTTCGAGCGCAACCCGCTCAGCCCGCGGTTCCGTGGTGAACATGCGCTGCGCCGCTACCCGAACGGCGAGGAGCGCTGCATCGCGTGCAAATTGTGCGAGGCCGTCTGCCCGGCGCTCGCGATCACGATCGAGGCCGAGCCGCGCGACGACGGCAGCCGCCGCACGACGCGCTACGACATCGACATGACGAAGTGCATCTTCTGTGGGCTGTGCCAGGAGGCCTGCCCGGTGGACGCGATCGTCGAAGGGCCGAACCTCGAATATTCGACCGAGACGCGCGAAGAGCTGATCTACGACAAGGCCAAGCTGCTGGACAATGGCGACCGATGGGAGCGCGCGATCGCGGCGAACATTGCCGCCGATGCCGCATATCGATAGGCGGCGCGCGATGATTCACAACATTTCGATCCTCCCCGGTACGGGGAGGGGGACCGCGAGCGTAGCTCGTGGTGGAGGGGGCGCGCCGCGAGCGCACCGCCTGCCGCACGCCCCCTCCACCATGCTGCGCATGGTCCCCCTCCCCGTTCCGGGGAGGACCGCATGATCCAAGCCATCGCCTTCTACATCTTTGCGGTCGTCGTGCTCGTGTCGGGCGCGATGACGATCGCGTCGCGCAACCCTGTGCACAGCGTGCTGTGGCTGATCCTCGCGTTCTTCAACGCCGCCGGGCTGATGGTGCTCGTCGGCGCCGAGTTCATCGCGATGCTGCTCGTGATCGTCTATGTCGGCGCGGTCGCGGTGCTGTTCCTGTTCGTCGTGATGATGCTCGATATCGACTTTGCCGAGATGCGTGCAGGCGTGGTGCGTTACTTCGGCATCGGGCTGGTGCTCGCCGTAGCGCTGGTGTGCGAGATTCTGATCGCGGTCGGCGCATGGAGCGCGGGCGGGGTCGACCTTGCACGCCGCGGCGCGCCAGTCGATCCGACGGTGCCGAACATCGAGGCGATCGGGCAGCTGCTCTACACGCGCTATTTGTTCGTGTTCGAAGGGGCGGGGCTTGTGCTGCTCGTCGCGATGATCGGCGCGATCGTCCTGACGCATCGCCAGCGCCAGGGTGTCCGCCCGCAGAACGTCGCGAGCCAGGTCGCGCGCCGGCCGCAGGATGCCACGCGCAACATGCGGCCCGAGATAGGCCAGGGAGTGCAGCTGTGAACGCGCAGATCGGGCTCATCCACTATCTCGTCGTGGCGGCACTGCTGTTCACGATGGGCGTGCTGGGCATCTTCCTGAACCGCAAGAACATCATCGTCATCTTGATGGCGATTGAATTGATCCTTCTGGCAGTGAACATCAATCTCGTCGCGTTCAGCGCGGCGCTGAACGACCTCGTCGGCCAGGTGTTCGCGATGTTCGTGCTGACCGTCGCCGCGGGCGAGGCAGCGATCGGGCTCGCGATCCTCGTCATCTTCTTCCGCGGCCGGGGCTCGATCTCGGTCGATGATCCCAGCCGGATGAAGGGCTGACCGACCTGTGACTTCGATATCCTTCATCGTCTTCCTGCCGCTGCTCGCCGCGATCGTCGCCGGGCTCGGCAATCGTTCGCTGGGCAATGTCGCCGCCAAGGGCATCACCACTGGCGCGCTGTTCATCGCGTGCGCGCTGTCGTGGCCGATCTTCATCGGTTTCATGACCGGCGGCCTCTCGGCATCGGTGACACCGGTGCTGCACTTCATGACCTCCGGCAGCTTTGACGTATCCTGGGCGCTGCGCGTCGATGCGTTGACCAGCGTCATGCTCGTGGTGATCACCAGCGTTTCGGCGCTCGTCCATTTGTATAGCTGGGGCTATATGGACGAGGATCCGGATCAGCCGCGGTTCTTCGCGTATCTCTCGCTGTTCACCTTCGCGATGCTGATGCTGGTGACGGCGGACAATCTGATTCAGATGTTTTTCGGTTGGGAAGGCGTCGGGCTCGCGAGCTATCTGCTGATCGGCTTCTGGTTCAAGAAGCCGAGCGCGAATGCCGCGGCAATCAAGGCGTTCGTCGTCAACCGCGTCGGCGACCTTGGCTTCATGCTCGGCATCTTCGGCACCTATCTGGTATTCGATACCGTCTCGATCCCCGAGATCCTGCGTATGGCGCCGGAGATGGCCGGATCGACGATCGGCTTCCTCGGTGCACGCTTCGATACGATGACGGTGCTGTGTCTGTTGCTGTTCGTCGGCGCGATGGGCAAGTCCGCGCAGCTCGGCCTGCACACCTGGCTGCCCGACGCGATGGAGGGCCCGACCCCGGTGTCGGCGCTAATCCATGCCGCGACTATGGTCACCGCTGGCGTGTTCATGGTCTGCCGCCTGTCGCCAATGTTCGAAACCTCGCCGACCGCGCTGGCGGTTGTGACGGGTGTCGGCGCTGCGACCTGCATCTTCGCGGCGACGATCGGTACGACGCAGACCGATATCAAACGCGTGATCGCCTATTCGACCTGTTCGCAGCTCGGCTACATGTTCTTCGCCGCGGGCGTCGGCGCCTATGGCGCGGCGATGTTCCACCTGTTCACGCACGCCTTCTTCAAGGCGCTGCTGTTCCTGGGTGCCGGATCGGTGATCCATGCGATGCACCACGAGCAGGATATGCGCTTCTACGGTGGGCTGCGTAAGCATATCCCGATCACATTCTGGGCGATGCTGCTGGGCACGCTCGCGATCACTGGCGTCGGCATCTACGGCCTCGGCGGATTCGCGGGCTATCATTCGAAGGATGCGATCCTCGAAGTGGCCTGGGCTTCGGGCCGTGGGCAGGGCGCCTTCTGGGTCGGCACGATCGCGGCGCTGCTGACGAGCTTCTATTCGTGGCGGCTGATGTTCCTGACCTTCTGGGGCAAGCCGCGCTGGGCCGGATCAGAGCACATCCAGCACGCGGTCCATGATGCGCACGGCCACGGCCATGACGCGCACGCGCATGATGATCCGGCCACCGAGGACGCAGGCCATTCGCCGCACGCGCATGCGGCCGGTGCCGACCAGGTGCCGACGGGCACGGCGGGGTACCATCCGCACGAAAGCCCGTTGCCGATGCTGATCCCGCTGATCGTGCTGTCGGTCGGTGCGGTGTTCGCGGGCTTCGTGTTCAACCACTGGTTCATCGAGCCCGAGGCGGGCGAGGCGTTCTGGCGCGGGTCGATCGCGTTCGACGAGCATCTGATGCACGAAATGCACGAGGTGCCATTGCTGGTGAAGCTCGCCGCGACGATCGTGATGCTGATCGGCCTTGCGGTCGCGTGGATGGCGTACATTTGGCGGACCGACATTCCGGCGCGCTTCACCGCAACGTTCGACGTCATCTACAATTTCGTCGCCCACAAATGGTATTTCGACGAACTGTATCACTTGCTGTTCGTCCGCCCCGCCTTCGCGCTCGGCCGGTTGCTGTGGCACACCGGTGACGAGGGGACGATCGATCGGCTGGGGCCGAACGGATCGGCCTGGGTCGTGGCGCAGTCGAGCCGGCTCGCGGGTCGTGTGCAGACGGGCTATGTCTATACCTATGCCTTCGTGATGCTGATCGGCCTCACCGCCGCGGCCACCTGGGTGATCGCAGGATGATCCGGTCCACCTTCACACCGTTCGGGCTGAGCTTGTGACTTCCTTTCCCATTCTTTCGCTCATGCTCGCGATTCCGGCGATTGCAGCCGTCGTGTGCCTGTTCCTGTCGCCGCAGGGTGCGCGCTGGCTCGCGCTAGGTGCGACGCTGGCCGATCTCGCGCTTGGCGTGATCCTGTGGCTCAGCTTCGACATCGGCGGCGCGCAGTGGCAGTTCGTGGAATATGCCCCGGTGTTCGGGCGGTTCGCCTGGGCGCTCGGCATCGACGGCTATGCGCTGCTGCTGATTGCGCTCAGCGTGTTCCTGATGCCGATCTGCATCGGCGCATCTTGGCAGGCGATCGAGAAGCGCGTGCCGGAATATATGTCGGCGTTCCTGCTGACCGAAGTGCTGATGATCGGCACCTTCGCGGCGCAGGATATCTTCCTGTTCTACATATTTTTCGAAGCCGGCCTGATCCCGATGTATCTGATCATCGGCATCTGGGGTGGCGCGAACCGGATCTACGCGTCGTACAAGTTCTTCCTGTACACGCTGCTCGGCTCGCTGCTGATGTTCATTGCCATGCTCTACATGAGCATCGCGGCGGACACGACGTCGATCCCGGTGCTGATGGCGTACGACTTCCCGGCGGATGTGCAGACGTGGTTGTGGCTGGCCTTCTTCGCCTCGTTCGCGGTGAAGATGCCGATGTGGCCGGTCCATACATGGCTCCCCGACGCGCACGTGCAGGCGCCGACTGCGGGTTCGGTGATCCTCGCCGGCGTGCTGCTGAAGCTCGGCGGCTACGGCTTCCTGCGCTTCAGCCTGCCGATGTTCCCCGAGGCGTCCGCGTCGCTAGTGTGGCTGGTGTTCGGGCTCAGCGCGGTGGCGGTGATCTACACTAGCCTCGTCGCCCTGGTGCAGTCCGACATGAAGAAGCTGATCGCCTATTCGTCGGTCGCGCATATGGCGATCGTGACGATCGGGCTGTTCGCGTTCAATGCTCAGGGCATCGAGGGCGCGATGATGGTGATGCTCGGCCACGGGCTCGTCTCGGGCGCGTTGTTCCTGTGCGTCGGCGTGATCTACGATCGGCTGCACACGCGCGAGATCGCGCGTTACGGTGGCCTTGCGATCAACATGCCGCGTTATGCGATCCTGTTCCTGTTGTTTACGATGGCCTCGGTCGGCCTGCCCGGCACGAGCAATTTCGTTGGCGAATTGCTGGCGCTGATGGGCGCGTATCAGGTGTCGACCACGATCGCGCTGCTTTGTACCACGGGGATCATCCTGGGTGCGGCGTATATGCTGTACCTGTATCGTCGCGTCGTGTTCGGCGAGATCAAGTCGGAAGAGGTGCGCGCGATGTCGGATCTGTCGAGCCGCGAGCTGTGGCTGCTCGCGCCGATCGCGGCGGTGGTGCTGTGGATGGGCATTTATCCCGAAAGCTTCCTCGCGCCGATGCGCGCCGATACGGCGCGGCTGCTCGCGCGGATCGAGCGAGCGCGGCCTGTCGGTGACTCGCTGCCGACGCCCGGCACCGGGATCATCCCGGCCGCGCATGCCGAAAGCGCGGCACATGTAACCGCCCCCGGAAAGGCGCACTGATGGACTATGCATCGCAGATCGCGATGACCTTGCCCGAGGTCGTGCTGGCGCTCGGTGCGCTGGCGCTGATGATCGTTTCCGCCTGGGCCCCATCGGCGACGCGGCTCGCGTCGTGGACGGCGGTTGCCGTGCTGGGCGGGGCGTGCCTGGCGCTGATCGGGCCGGCGACGACGGGCGGCGCCGCGTTCGACGGCATGTATCGTGCCGATGCTTTTGCCGGCTTTACCAAGGTGCTGATCTACGTTGCGGCGGCGGTGTCGATCCTGCTGGCGCCGAGCTTCTTCGAGCGCACCTCGGGTGACGATCTTCGGCCGGAGTATCCGGTGCTGATCCTGCTGTCGGCGATCGGCATGGGCATCATGGTATCGGCGGGCGACTTGCTGACGCTGTACATCGGGCTCGAGCTGCAGAGCCTCGCGGCGTACGTGCTCGCGAGCTTCATGCGACAGGATGCGCGGTCGGCAGAGGCGGGGCTGAAGTATTTCGTGCTCGGCGCGCTCGCGAGCGGCATCCTGCTTTATGGCATCAGCTTGGTCTATGGCTTCACTGGATCGACCTTGTTCGACGAGGTGGCGGGGGCTTATGCCGGGGCGACGCTGACGGGTGATGCCAAGTCGATCGGGCTACTGTTCGGCCTCGTCTTCGTGTTCGCGGGTCTCGCGTTCAAGATCAGCGCGGTGCCGTTCCACATGTGGACGCCGGATGTGTACGAAGGCGCGCCAACGCCTGTGACGGCGTTCTTCGCCTCGGCGCCGAAGGTCGCGGCGATGGGGCTGGCGGCGCGTGTCGCGATCGAGGCGATGGGGCCGGCAGAGGGGCAGTGGCGGCAGATCGTGATCTTCGCCGCGCTGGCGTCGATCATCTTCGGCGCGGTCGCCGCGATCGGCCAGAGCAACATCAAGCGCCTGCTTGCGTATTCGTCAATCAACAACGTCGGTTTCGCGCTGATCGGCCTTGCGGCCGGGACGCCCGAGGGCGTCGCGGCGGTGCTGACGTATATGGCGATTTACGTCGCGATGACGCTCGGCAGCTTCCTCGTCGTGCTGCAGATGCGCGATGCGACCGGCCAGCCTCTCGAATCCGTTTCCGCGCTTTCCGGCCTGTCGCGGACGCGTCCGGCGCTCGCGGCGGCGTTGGCGATCTTTATGTTCAGCCTGGCGGGAATCCCGCCGCTGTTCGGTTTCTGGGCGAAGTTCGCGGTGTTCGATGCGGCGGTGCGCGCGGGACTGTTCCCGCTGGCGGTGGTCGGCATCGCGGCGAGCGTGATCGGCGCTTATTACTATCTGCGCGTCATCAAGACGATGTACTTCGACGAGCCCGGTGAGCCGCTCGGCGCGGGTGACCGGCTCGAAGGCGGCATGATCGCCGTCGCCGCGGTGGCCGTGTCGCCGCTCGGCTATCTTGCGATCCCGCTGCTCGGTGGCTGGTCGATGGCTGCGGCAAGAGCGCTGTTCTGACACGCATCCTGACCGTCGCGGAGACTGGATCGACCAACGCAGACTTGCTTGCGCTGGCCGCGGACGGGGCTGAGGAAGGTGTCTGGCTTCGCGCCGAGCGGCAGACGGCTGGGCGCGGGCGGCAGGGACGATCGTGGAGTTCGCCAGTCGGCAACCTCTACGCGAGTACCTTGGTGCGTGTCCGCGCGAATGATCCGTCGCCTGCGTCGCTGGCGCTCGTCTGCGCCGTAGCGCTGGCCGACACGATCGGCACGCTCGGCTGCCCGGCGGTGACGATCAAATGGCCCAACGACCTGTTGCTCGACGGCGCGAAGCTGGCCGGCATCCTGCTCGAGCGTAGCGGCGATGCGATCGTGGCGGGGTTCGGGGTCAATCTCGCGAGCCATCCCTCGATTGAAGGTCGGGTGACGGCGAGCCTTGCCGGGCGGCTGTGGATCCACTCCGCGGGCGAGTTGTGCGAGCATCTCGCGGCCGAGTTCGCGCGATGGCACGCAATCTGGCGGCAGCAGGGCTTGGCTCCTGTCGTCGCGCGGTGGGAGGCACAGGCGCATCCGCCCGGCACCCCGCTGACCGCCAATCTGGCGGATGGCACGTCGCTGACCGGCGCGTTTGGCGGGCTGGCGGCGGACGGCGCGCTGCGGCTGCGCTTGGCGGATGGCACCATGCATGTCATCCATGCCGCCGACGTATTCCTGGTCTAGGGGAGGGGAGAACCATGCTGCTCGCTGTCGACGCGGGGAATACCAACATCGTCTTCGCCCTGGTGGACGGGCGCGAGATCAAGGCGCGCTGGCGCATTGCGACCGACCCACGCCGCACCGCGGATGAATATGCCGTGTGGCTTAGCCAGTTGCTGGCGCTGGAGGGATATGAGCGCAAGCAGGTGGACGCCGTGATCGTATCCACCGTCGTCCCGCGCGCGCTGCACAACCTTGAAGTGCTGTCGCAGAAGTATTTCGGCACGCAGGCGCTGATTGCGGGCCGCCCGCCGGTGGAATGGGGCGTTCCGCTCGATGTGGACGAGCCGCAGAGCCTTGGCGCAGACCGCGCCGTCAACACGATCGCGGCGCATGCGCTGCACCCGGGCGACCTGATCGTCATCGATTTTGGCACAGCGACGACGCTCGACGTGTCGGACTTCAACGGCGCCTACAAGGGCGGGATAATCGCACCGGGGATCAACCTGTCGCTCGACGCGCTGGTCAACGCCGCCGCGAAGCTGCCGCGGATCGCGATCGAAGCGCCGAAGGATAATCTCAGCGTGATCGGCCGCAACACGGTCGATCAGATGAACATCGGCATCTACTGGGGCTATATTGCGATGATCGAGGGGCTGGTCGGGCGGATGAAGGCCGAGATCGGGCGCCCGGCCAAGGTGATTGCGACGGGTGGGCTGGCGACGTTGTTCGAACAGCATACCGACGTGTTCGACGCGATCGAACCGGATCTCACGATCCAGGGGCTGGCGATCATGTGGGAACGTGCCCATATCGCCGGGTGACATAGCTTTCAGACGATCGTCATGCCGGGCCAGCCCCGGCGTCCATGCCCGCCCGATGTTTCAACGCACCCGTTAAACGGGCGCGCATGCGGGCGAGCGGATTTGGATTGCATCCGGAATGGCGACAAGAATTGGGGAACGGCCTCGCCCAGACACGAGGCCAGACATCGCGTGGCGTGCGCAGGCCGCCCGCAATCCTGGCGTATGCCGGGATGACGACTAAGGATTAGAACGATTTCCAAGAACGACGAACTTCTCTTCTGCGCCCTCGGCGGCTCCGGCGAGATCGGCATGAACGTCAACCTATATGGCACGCGTGGCCGCTGGGTGATGGTCGATTGCGGCGTGACCTTTGCCGATCATGCCTATCCCGGCATCGACCTGGTGCTGCCCGACCTGTCGTTCATCGAGGATCGGCTCGAGCAGCTCGAAGGCATCGTCATCACGCACGGGCATGAGGATCATATCGGCGCGCTGCCGTATCTCGCCGATGATCTCGGGGTGCCGATATACGCCACGCCATTCACCGCCGGGCTGATCCGCCACAAGCTGGACGAGGAGCGGATCGCCGATCGCATCGACCTGCGCGTGATCCAGCCGGGCGCGCCGTTCAAGGTAGGGCCATTCGGGTTCGAATTCGTGCCGCTGATGCATTCGATCCCCGAATCGAACGCGCTGATCATCGAGACGGCGGCGGGCCGCATATTCCACACCGGCGACTGGAAGCTCGACGATGCGCCGGTGATCGGCAAGCCGGTGAGCGCGGCGCAGATGACGGCGATCGGCGATCGCGGCATCGACGTGCTCGTGTGCGATTCGACGAACGTGTTCAACGTCGAGGCATCGGGATCGGAAAGCGACGTGCGCACCGGGCTCGGTGAAGCGATCGCCAAGGCACGTGGCCGCGTGATGGTGACGACATTCGCGTCGAACGCCTCGCGCATTCAGACGCTAGGCGAAGTGGCGAAGGAAACCGGGCGCGCGCTGTGCGTGGCCGGACGCTCGCTCGATCGCATCATCAAGGTGGCGCGGGCATGCGGCTATCTGCGTGACTTGCCCGAATTGGTCACCGCCGACGCCGCGATGCGGATGCCGCGCGACAAGGTGCTGATCATCGCCACCGGCGGCCAAGGCGAGCCGCGCGCGGCGCTCGCGCGGGTTGCCGAGGGCAGCCACCAGATCCGGCTCGACGAGGGCGACACGGTGATCTTCTCGTCGAAGGAGATTCCCGGCAACGAAGTGGCGATCGGCCGCATTCAGAATATCCTCGCCGGCCGCGGTGTCCTGATGGTCACCGAGAAGCAGGCGCACGTTCACGTTTCTGGCCATCCAGGCCGGCCGGAATTGGCCAAGATGTACAGCTGGCTGCGCCCCGAGCTGCTGATCCCGGTTCATGGCGAGATGCGGCATCTGATGGAGCAGGCGCGCTACGGCCTGTCCGAAGGCATTCCACAAGCGATCGTCCAGACCGATGGCGACATGATCCGGCTCGCGCCGGGCAAGCCGCAGAAGATCGGCAACGTGCCGGTCGGCCGGTTGGTGCTCGACGGTGACGTGATCCTGCCGGCCGATGGTGCGACGATCAACGAACGGCGGCGGCTTGGCGTGAATGGCCAGATCTCGGTTGCGGTCGCGGTGTCGCGCGAGGGGCGGCTGGCGGGTCGCCCGCAGGTGCGCTTCCAAGGCGTGCCGGTCGAGGAGGAGCGCAGCGCGTTCATCGCCGAGGCCGAGGATGCAGTGGAGGAGGCCGCGCGCGGCAAGTCGCGCGATCGCGATCGGCTGCGCGAGGACATCCGCCTTGCCGTGCGTCGCTGCGCCACGCGCTGGACGGGCAAGAAGCCGGTGGTCGACGTACTCGTCGTCGAGGTCTGACGCACCATGCGGTGGACGTCGGCACTCGCGATCTACATCCTGTTCTGGTCCTTCTCGGTGTTTCTGGTCCTGCCGTTCGGCGTGCGGACCAGCGAGGAGGCGGGGGTGGCGCACATCCCCGGCCAGGCGGAAAGCGCGCCGCACGAGTTTGCGCTCGGCCGCGTCTTGTTGCGGGTGACGATCGTCGCGACGACGCTGTTCGGATTGTATTACGCCAATTACGTGTACGGCTGGGTAACGCCCGATATGGTGGACATGACGAAGTACTGACGTCGCCGTGTGGGCGGCGGCGGGGGACTTAGCGCAGCCGTTCGATCGCTTGCGCCAGGGCGACGTAAAGCTTGCCCATGTCCGATGACAGCAACGTCACGCCCAGCGGTGAGCCGTCGCGCTGGGTGAGGATCGTGCGCAGCATCGATTCGAAATCGTGGATGTAGCGGTTGACCTGATCGCGGAAGGCATAGTCATCATCGTAGAGCCGCGCGATGTCGCGTTGGCCAACGCCGTCGAGCAGCCGCACGGCCCGCCGCGTGAAGACGCCGCGATCGCCCTTGAGGTATGCTGCCCAGGCGCTGTCCGCGACTTCGGGCGCAAAAGTCCGCGTGATGTCGATCGCGGCCGAGTTCAGCGCCTCGATCAGCAGCGACGCACGGCGCGCGAAGCTCTCCTGGTTCGCCTCGTCGTGCTCGGCCCGCGCGACTTCGAGCCGCGTGTCGACTAGCGCGGTTGCGGTGTCGATCGCGTGGATCTGCCGGTCGAGCCGTTCCGCCGCGCGGTTCGCTGCATTGACCGCGGTCTCGGCGGTGACCGCGATCTGCGCGATCTGCCTGTCCAGCCCGGCATCCACCGCGCGCCGGAGCGCCGCCGCCCCTGACTTCTCCAGCGCTTCGGCCGCTTCCGGGATGACTTTTGCCAGCACCTCGCGCGCATGTTCTGCCGCCTGCGTCGCGGTATCGCGGACGCGAAGCAGCGCTTCGAGCAGGCGTGGTGCGGCCTCTTCCGCGAAACGGTTCGCGCGGTCGCTTGCCTCGTCCACCATTTGGCCCATCGCATCAGCCTTCGCGCGGCCGGTGGCGAGCGAATCGAGCAAGGTGCCGGTGAGCGTATCGACGTTGCGGCGCTGATCGGCGATCACTTGCGCAATTGCTTCGATTGCATCGTGCGTGCTTTCCGCCGCAGTGACGAGTGCGAGCAACTCGGGCTTGGCGGCGACGACGACTGCCTTGGCCGCGATAACGCGCGCATCGAGCCGATCGACGGCGGCGGGCAGCGTCTCGTCGATCTCGCGCGTCGCGGCATCGAGCGCGACCAGCAGATTGTCGGTCGTCGCGATGGCCTTAGTGGCCATGGCGTCGCCCGCGGCGAGCGCTTGCGTCATGGCATCGGCGGAACCGCCCAGCGCGCTGATCGACGCGGCGAGATGCTGCGAGCGTTCGACGCCTTGGTGGTGGAGGCGGTCGAGCTGAGTCTCGACGCGCGCGATCCCGCCTTCGAGCGTGCCGACGAGGCCGTCACCGGCCGCGCGCTGCACGTCGAGCCGCGCGGCGATGCGGTCGATCACGATCTCGATCACGCCGATGCGTTCGGCGAGCGACTCGGCGGTCTCGCGCGCGGCGGCATCGAGCGCGGCCTGATTGGCGCCGACCATCGCGAGCATCGCTTCGCCCTGCGCCGCGATCCCCTTGCGCGACTCATCGACCGCGTCGGCAATTCGCGCGAGCAGAGCATCGACCGCCACCGACATCTCCCCGGTCACGCCTTCGAGCCGCACGCCCGCAGTTTCGCTGGTCGCTTCCATCCGCGCGATGTGCGCCGCCAGCTTCTGTGCTGCGCCGCCAGCGATCGTTTCCGCCTCGCGTCCGCGCTCGCCGAGCGCCACCACCTGAGCGTCGAGGGCGGCGGTGTGTTCGCCCGCGGAGAGCCCGGCGAGGTCGATCTTGCCCGCCATGGCATCGACCTCGGCTTGCGCGCGGGGCATCGTGGCGAGCAGCACAGCGAGGTTATTTTGGGCCGTGCCGGCAGCTTCGGCGAGCGAGCGGGCGTGGACGTCGGCCTGGTCGATTTCCTCGGAGAGGCCGCGGCCGATTGCCGCGAGCCGCGCCGTCGCGCCATCGCCGATCGCACTGAACTGGCGCACCTGATCGGCAAGGCGATGACGATTGTCTTCGAGCGCACCGGCGAGCGTTGCGACGGTCTGTTCGAGTGCGGCTGCTTCGGCGCGCATCGCCCGTGCCGAAGCGCCGAAGCGGGTCGCTTCCGCCCGGCTTGTGCGCAGCGCGATCAGCCAGGCGATTCCGGCCAGGGCTGGCACCGTGGCGAGCGCCGCGCCGAATTGGGCGAGATCGAGTGCTGACATCGATCCGAACGTGTTTCGAGCCATCCACAACAGTGCGACTACCCAAGCGGCTGCGACCGTCGCGAGCACGATGGGTGCGCCCGATCGCCAGAGTGACGGCGCGACATAGCCTCCGCCTGCGGCGTCACTGTCATCGGCAAGAGCGTAATGCTCGAAGATATCTGGAGTCGGCTCGGGCTCTGGCATGCTGATCGCCTCGCCGGTCTCGCGCGTGCGGATGTCGATGATCGATGGCCCCCCGGTCATGTTACAGGGTCTAACACGGATTTGCGGGCCACAAAGCGAATAGCGGCAACCTGCGGTTAAGCGTTGCAGGATAGCGTCGCATCAATGGCCTATGATCCCGGTGCGATCGACGCGACGCTTGCGGCCGCCGTGGGAGACGATCCCGCGCTGATCGCGGAGCTGCGCGCGGCGTTCCTCGAAAGTGCGCAGCGTGGACTGGCGGCGATCGAGCAGGCGAACGACGATGAGGCGTGGCGATCGGCGGCGTGGCGGCTGAAGGGGCTGGCAGCGAGCTTCGGCGCGGTGCGATTGATGACGATTGCGACGCGAGCGACCGAGGCATCTGCTGGCGATGTCGTGTTGCTGAAGCGGTTGCGGCGAGCAGTGGCGCAGCTGTAATCTTGCTCCGCTCGCGAGAGCGGTGCGAGCCTCGAGCGGCAAGCCGTTGCCGAGGCGGGGGACTTTCCTTAACAGCGCGCGATGCTCGCCGGGCTGATCTTTGCCGTACAGGATGCCGACGACCGTCCCGGTGCGCTCGCGGCGACGCTGCCGTTCGCGGGCATGACGGTGATCGAATATCAGGCGCGACTGCTTATCGGCGCCGGGGTATCGCAGATCGTGATCGTCGTCGCGCGGCTGACGCCTGAGCTGCTCGGCGCGATCGCGCGGATCGGGCGGCGCGGCGTGACGGTGGACAATGTGCGCAGCGCGGCGGAGGCGGCGGCGCGGCTGCACCCCCTGTCGCACCTGCTGGTACTGGGCGACGGGCTCGTCACGACCGAGGCGGTGCTTACGCCGCTGGCGCGCGAGGAGGGCGACGCGCTGCTTGTCGTTCCCGAGCGCGAGGCGGCGGCTCATTATGAACTGATCGGCGGTGGCGATGCGTGGGCGGGCATCGCGCGCCTCGATGGGGGGCGGCTGGCGGAAGTGGCTGCGATGCCGCGCGATTATGACGTGCAGTCGGCGTTGCTCCACGCGGCAGCGCAGGCGGGTGCGGCGCGGCTGACGCTGCCTGACGACGACCGCCGCGCCGGGCATGGGATCGAGCGGCGTGGCGACATGCTGGAGGCGCGCAGCCGTGCGGTCGTGAGTGCCTCGCTTGCGGCGCGCACGGGGTGGTTCGATCGCTGGATCGTTCGCCCACTCGCGCGGCTGACGTTGCCGGCGCTGATGCGTCGCCATGTGCCGAGTGGGGCGATCGGGGGCGGGGCCGCGGTGCTTGGGGCAGGCGGGTTGCTTGCCCTGGGGGGCGGGCAGCTCACGATCGGGTTGATCGCGGCGCTTTTTAGCGTGGCAATTGCCAAGCTGGCGGCGAGCTTTGCCTGGCTGCGCGACGAGGCGGCGATGACGCTGGCGATGACGATATTGGTCGCGGTCGTGCCGGCAGGCGCTGCCGTGCTGCTGGGTCATGCGATCGATGCCGAAACGGGCGAGCTGACCGGGCTGGTTCTGGCGCTTGCGCTTGTCACTGCGGGAGGGTTGGGCGAGCGCGCGGCGACCCGAGATCGGCCAGCCGCCTGGGGCGATCCGTCCGCCTATCTCGTCGTGCTCGGTGCCTTTACCCTGCTTGGCTTTCCGATGCTCGGCCTTGTGGCGGCGACGCTCTACGCGGCGGTAACGCTTGGTTTCGCGATCGAAGTTCTTCGCCGCCAACCTTAGCAGCACTTTAACGACTAGCGCGGTAAGAGTGCCGCCATGTCGGCCGATTCCAACGACGCTTCGCGGGCGCCAGCCCCGAACGCCGCTCCCTTGTTCGCGCGCGTGGCGGCGGCGGACCGGCGGGCGGAGGCGCGCCTGGCGACGGCGATCGACGACTTCTTCCTTGCCGAGGACGATCGGCTTGACGATCGCACGCGCGCCGCAGTCGGCACGGTGCTGACGACGGCGGTGCAGGCGATCGAACGCGAGATAGCCGGCCATGCCGCGCGCCAGCTTGCCGGGTTGAGCGTAATTGCGCCGGGGATGGCGTTCGACGGGCGGAAGGCGCCATTGCTCGGGCGGTTGATCGATTCGGGTCTGCTGCGCGATCGCGACCTGATGAGCGAGCTGATCGGCCAGGTGCGGCAGGATCTGCTCGGCGAGGCGCTGCTCGCCAATCGTGCGCCGGGGGCGAATGCCGCGCAGCTGGCGCGACTGACCGGCTGTGGGGACGGTGTCGTCGCCGCTGCGGCTTCGGCTTACCTGATGGCGGACAGCCGCCGCCGGGCGCCCGGCACGGCGCGCCGCGGCGATCTCCCCCCGGCGCTGCACCGGCGGCTTGTCTGGTGGGTGGCGGCGGCACTTCGCGACGCGCGAACGGTGGAGCCGGCGCAGCAACCGGCGGTCGATCAAGCGCTGGTCGCGGCAGCGCAGCGCAGCCTTTCCGCGCACGACGAAGGCGAACGCCTCGACGCGGTCGCGATGCGGCTGGCCGCGGCGATCGACGCGCGGCCGGCGGAACTCGCCGAGCTACTGGTCGAAGCGATTGAGGAAGGGCGTGCAGCGCTGTTCGTGGCGGTGGTCGCGCATGCGCTCGCGATCGACTTCGCCGAGGCGCGCGCGCTGACGCTGGATCCCGACGGAGACCGGTTGTGGCTGGCGCTGCGCGCGCATGGGCTGGACCGCGCAACGATCGCGCGGATCGGGCTCGCGCTCGCCGATGCCGATCCGCGCCGCGACATCGAGGCGTTCGCCGACGAACTCGATACGATCGCCGCGATCCCGATCGACGCCGCGCGTGACGCGCTCGCGCCGCTCGCGCTGCATCCCGAGTTCCGCGCCGCGCTGCTCGCGCTGGGGCGAGGACGCGGGCGATGATCGAAGGCGCAATCCTTACGGCGCGTGTCGATGGCGACGACCGGCTGGTCGAGGCCGATGCCGCGTTCATGGCGCTCAACGAACGCGCTGGCGGCGCGATCGGCGAACGGCTGGCGACGCCGCAATTGGCGACGATCGTGCGACTGGCGCGGCGGCTGCAGATTCTCGTCTCGCGCGCGGTGACGATCGCCGACAGCGATGTCGATCTCGATTGCTGGGTCCGCGCGACGCCGGGTGAAAACGGCGTTGCGCTTGCCGTATCGCCAGTGCGCGAGCGGCCGGCGTGGCGGCCTTCGTCGGCGACGGGCAGCGTGCCGCCGCCGGCCGGCGCGGACTGGACGTGGGAGACCGACGCCGGGCTGCGCGTGCAGCGGCTGCTGGTCGAAGCGGGCGCGCGCCACGGCTTCGATGCCGCGGCCGCGCTCGGCCAGCCGTTGACCAAGTTGTTCGCGCTCGACAGCGACGAGCATGGCGTGCTGCCGCTGCTCGAGGCGGTGGCGGCGCTCGACGATTTCGAAAACCAGCCGGCTAGCTTGCGCGAGGGCGGCGCGCGGGTGATGCTGGCGGGGCACGTCAAGCGTGATACCGGCGGCGCGTTCGCCGGGTTCGTCGGTGCGACGTTCCACCAAATGGTCGTTCCGGCGCAGGAAGCGGTGGCGCTGGGCAGCGCGTTCAACCGACGGCTGGATACCATCCTGCGCGGGCCATTGGGGCGGATCGTCGCGACGGCAGACAGTATCAATGCGGGCGTCGACGGGCCGATCGACCCGCACTACGCCGACTATGCCGCGGATATCGCCAGTGCCGGGCGACATCTGATGGGGCTGATCGACGATCTGGCCGACATCCAGGCGATCGAACGCGACGACTTCACCGTCGAGGATGAAGGCATCGACCTTGCCGACGTGACGCGTCGCGCGGCGGGGCTGCTCGCGGTGCGCGCTGCCGATGCTGGCGTGGCGATCGACCGCGGCGATCTCGATCGACCCGTGCCGGCGCATGGTGAATTCCGCCGCTCGCTGCAGATCATGGTCAATCTGATCGGCAATGCGGTTCGCTATTCGCCGCGCGGGTCGACGATCTGGCTGCGGCTGCAGAACGACGGCGATCGTGCGATCGCGATCGTTGCCGATCAGGGCAAGGGGGTCGCGGCGGAGGACCAAGAGCGCATCTTCGGCAAGTTCGAGCGGGTCGATACGGGCGAGCCCGGCGGCAGCGGGCTGGGGCTGTACATCGCGCGGCGGCTTGCGCGGGCGATGGGGGGCGACCTGACCGTCGACAGCGCGCCGGGCGAAGGCGCGCGGTTCGTGCTGAGCCTGCCGGCTCGGTAGGCGAGAATGGGGTGACCTTAGCGCTCCGTTCGCCCTGAGGAGAGGCTGAGGCGAAGGCGAAGTATCGTCTCGAAGGGTATCGTCGGTGCTTCGAGACGGCATTTCGACAAGCTCAATGCCTCCTCAGCACGAACGGGTGGAGGTGCGGAAATGACGCTCTATCGTATCCGGAACAGCCGCAGCGGTGAGCCCTTGGGGAGCGGGACGGGGACTAGCCACGGGAACTTCTCGCCATGCGCGAGGCGGCCGTAGAAGCCGTTCGGCGCACGATCGCGATAGACGGTCGATTCCGCCATGTTCGGGCATACCAGCATCAGCGTGGCGCCGTGCCGCTTCATGATTGCGCGCGCTTCCTCGGGCGAGCGTTTGAAAGCGTGCTGCACGTCGAGGATCGCATCGCCGTTGCGATGATAGGGCCCGGCG
The DNA here is from genome assembly GCF_020866845.1 of Sphingomonas radiodurans. NCBI lineage: Bacteria > Pseudomonadati > Pseudomonadota > Alphaproteobacteria > Sphingomonadales > Sphingomonadaceae > Sphingomonas > Sphingomonas radiodurans. Next base: position 1,133,779 of record NZ_CP086594.1, on the reverse strand, counting down.
ATCGCATCGTGGTGGGTCAGCGTGATCAGCCGCGGGCCGAGATCGACGAAGGTGAAGATCGTCTGGCGCGGAATGCGGTTCAGCGGGGTCATCGCCGGCATCGTCACGCAGCGGCCGGAGGCGCGGTTGACGCGCTGGACATAGGGCTTGGGCCGATCGATCGGGAACCACTTGAGCGCGAGGCCGGCGAACAGCCCGGAGATGATCACGAAGACTGTCACTGTGCCGAACACGCGCACGAACAGTGACTGGTGGCCGAGCAGCCACGGCAGGATGATCCAGCCGAGTGCTGTTACGCCGGGGATCGCCATCACTTGGGCGGCCGGGCCGGCGCGAACCTGCCACAGCAGCATCAGCATCGCGAACACGGCGAATAGCGCGACGCAGGCCCAGCCGAGCAGCGCCGGGGTGCCGCGCGCGCGCCATGTTGCGACGCCCGCGCCGATCAGCCCCATCACGGGCAGTGCGGCGAGCGGGAAGGCGACGCGGAGCGGGTGGCGGTAGATCGGCTTCGCCTCGCGGACGTTGCCCAGCCAGTTGGCGTAGAGTTCGTCCGAGACCTGCTCGGGTCGCCCGAGGCATTGCGGGAAAAGCAGCCCGAACCCGGCGACGATGACTCCGCCGGCCAGCACCGCGAGGCCAAGCCGGACGGTGCGGCTTTGCGGAGAGACCAGCGCCAGCACCGCGAGCAGCGCACCGGCCGCGACGAACACGCTGAGCCATACTGGCGTCAGCGCATCGCAGCGCAGGACGCGGTTGGCTTCAGATGCGAACAGCGCAAAGCCGGCGGCGCACCCGCCGCCGAGCGACAGCGCGTAGGTGAGCAGCCTGCGACGCTCGTCCGCGTCCCACACCCAGCGCAAGGCGATGATCGCGCCGGCCATGGCGCAATAGGGCAGCATCTCTAGCCCGATGGTGAGCGACAGCGCGCTTCCCAGCCCCACCGTCATGCCGCCGCGCGCATCCTTGGGATCGCACAGGCCGGCCACGGTTAGGCTGAGCATCGCGAGCTGCCAGCCATGATGATCGATCCGATCCGGCATGAACATCAGTATCGCGACGGTTGAGCCCATCAGGAACACGAGCGCGAGCGGCCAAGCGAGCGGCGCGACCAGTCGGCGGACGGTCGCACCGATGCCGAGCAGGGTGATGCTGAGCGGGATCAGCGGCGCGATGCCGCAAGCGAGCTTCTCTGCCTCCGCCACGCCGACGAACGGGCGCAGCAGCAGGATCAGGCCGGCGATCGGCAGGTCGACGATCCGCGACCAGTGGATGTCGAAGCCCTGCGGCGGGTTCAGACGGTAATTGCGCAGATCGTACCAGCCCTGCCCGTCGAGCAGCGCGCGGACTTGCGCCAGCCGCATGTTGTCGTCGGTGTCACCAAGCGACAGCCAGTGGATCGCGCTCCACCGCTGCGCGACGAAGAAGATCGCGATCACCACCCAGGCGATCAGCGTCAGCCGGATCCAGTACCGGTCGAGTTCGGTAGCGAGGGCATTGCGTGTATCGTTCAAAACTCTTCCCTCGATCCGCCGGCCACTCTAGACGCGCTGCGACCGTTCGTCCCGAAGCCCGGACGGGTCGAGATCGAAGCGGCCTCTAATCCGAGGACCACAAAGGGCAAGGCGTGGACGCGGTTCGCAACAAGTTCATCACCGACGCACGGCGCGAGACATTCTGGCAGCTTGTCCGCTTCGGGATCGCCGGCGGACTGGCGACGGTCTGCTATGCGGCGGTCTATTCGCCGCTTGCCGCGCTGAAGATCACGTCGGAGCAGGTGGCGAATATCTGCGGCTATCTCGTGGCGATGCTCAGTGGATATGTGCTGCACAGCAAGTGGAGCTTTCGCGGGCACGGCACGTCGGCGACGGCGTCGGCGCCGAAGTTCTTCGCCGTTTCGCTCGTCAGCTATGCCGTGAATACCTTGTGGGTATTCCTGCTGACCGACGATGCGATGATGGCCGGGCCGTGGTGGTGGCCGCTGGTGCCGATCGTGTTCGTGACGCCGCTCGTCACCTTTGCCCTTAACCGACTGTGGGTGTTCGCCTGATATGGATCGCCGCGTCTACGACCGCATGGCCGAGCATGATTCCACCCATTGGTGGTATCGCGCGCGGCGCGACATCCTGGCCGATTATCTGACGCGCGAGGGGCGGCTGCCCGCGCATGCGCGCATCCTGGAGATCGGGTGCGGCACGGGGCACAATCTGCCGATGCTGGCGGATTTCGGCACGGTCGACGCGATCGAGATCGATCCCGCGGCACGTGCCATTGCCGGGCAGCGGCTGGGTCGCGAGGTTGGCGATGCGCCGCTGCCGACGCTGCCCGGGGTTCCGGCGGGGCATTACGACCTGATCGCGGTGCTCGATGTGGTGGAGCATATCGCCGACGATGTAGCGGCGCTGAAGGCGATGCGCGAGCGGCTGGCGCCGGGGGGCAAGATCCTGATCACGGTGCCGGCGCATCAGTGGATGTGGAGCGCGCACGACGTGGTGAACCATCACCACCGGCGCTATTCCAAGGCGACGTTGCAGCAGGCGATCGCGGCGGCGGGGCTGCGGCCGCGCAAGCTGGCTTACTTCAACTCGTTGTTGTTCCCACTCGCCGCCGCGGCGCGGCTGGCGGGGCGGTTGACCGGGCGCGACGACAGCGACGATTCGCCGCCGCCGCGGCCGGTGAACGCGCTGTTCGAAACGATCTTCCGGTGGGAGCGGCACATGGTGGGACGTGTGCCGATGCCGCCGGGTGTGTCGATCGTGACGCTGGCGGAGCCGGCTTAGCGGCTGAAGCCTTGAGCTTGACCCACGTCCGTTCGCCCTGAGGAGGTGCTGAGCGATAGCGAAATGCCGTCTCGAAGGGCGTGCCTCGATGCTTCGAGACGGCATTTCGACAAGCTCAATGCCTCCTCGGCACGAACGGTTCAGTATGAGCAATGACGCTCTAGCCGCGCCCTTTGCCGGCGATCTCGCTTTCGGGGATGATGGTGCGTTCGGCCTGGAAGCCGAGCGTCGCGCGGCGGTGGACGGTGCCGGCGATGTCCGCGACCAGATACAGCGGGCGACGCTTCGATTCGATGTAGAGCCGGCCGATATATTCGCCGATCATGCCGAGGACGAACATCTGGACGGCGCTGAGCACTGTCACGACGAGCATCGTCGAGGTCCAGCCCTGCACCGGATCGCCTTCGAAATAGCCCCAGGCGATATAGACCAAAAGCAGTAGCGACAGGCCCGCCAGCGCGACCGACGCATGGCTGGCGAAGCGCAGCGGGGCAGTGGAGAAGCCCGTCACGGCGTCGAAGGCGAGGCGCAGCATCTTCGAGATTGGGTAATTGGTTTCGCCCGCGTGCCGCTCGGCGCGGTCATAGACGAAGGGCACTTGGCGGAAACCGACCCAGGCGACCATGCCGCGGATGAAGCGCGCCTGCTCGGGCAGCGACAGCAATGCATCGAGCGCGCGGCGCGACATCAGGCGGAAATCGCCGGTGTCGAGTGGGATCTCGGTATCGGTGAGGCGATCGAGTAAGCGGTAGAATGCGGCCGCAGTGGCCTTCTTGAACAGCGTTTCGCCGGCTCGCTTGCGGCGGACGGCGTAGACGACGTCGGCGCCGTCGCGCGCCATCGTCGCGCGCATGTCGGCGAGCAGCTCGGGTGGATCCTGCAGATCGGCGTCGATCACTAGGATCTGCTCGCCCGAGCAGAGGTCGAGCCCTGCCGTCAGCGCAAGCTGGTGGCCGTGGTTTCGCGAAAGGTTGATCGCCACCAGCCGCGGATCGGTGGTGGCGAGATATTGCATGATCGACCAGCTATCGTCGCGCGAGCCGTCGTTGACCAGCACGATCTCGTGATCGTCGCCAACCGCGGCATGCGCCGCCGCCGCGACGCGCTGGTGGAGTAGCGGCAGCGTTGCGGCCTCGTTGTAGCAGGGGATGACGATCGATAGGGCGGGACGCTTCATGTTGCGAGGCGGTCTAACGGCCGGGGCTGGTGAACGCACGTGGAAGTTGTTCGCCACTCCCCCCCCGTTCGTCCCGAGCGAAGTTGAGGGACTGGCAACGAGCGACGTCGCCCGCGGCCATGCCTCGACTACGCTCGGCACGAACGGGAGGGGTGTCGAATCCCGGTCAGACGATCACGCCATCCGGGCCTGCTCCTCGACCAGCCGCTCCATGATCGTCAGCGGCACCGCGCCCGATTGCAGCACTTCGTGGAAGCGCTTCAGATCGAACTTGTCGCCACGGATCTTCTCTGCGGTCGCACGGGCGCGCTGCCAGGCGGCGTGGCCGACCTTGTAGCTGCAGGCCTGGCCGGGCTGGGTGCAATAGCGCTCGATCTCGCGCTGCGAGCGCGGGCGGGCGAAGCCGACCGTCTTGACCATGTAGTCGGTCGCTTGCTCGCGGGTCCAGCGCTTGGTGTGGAGGCCGGTATCGATCACGAGGCGGGCGGCGCGGAACAGATAGCTTTGCAGGAAGCCTGCACGTTCGAGATCGTTGGCATAGCCGCCGAGCTCGTCCGCGACGCTTTCCGCATAAAGCGCCCAGCCTTCGGAATAGGCCGAGAAAAAGGTGAGGTTGCGCAGTAGCGGCTGCGGCGCCTTCTGCGCGATCGAGATCTGCAAGTGATGCCCCGGCACGCCTTCGTGATAGGTGAGGCTGGGCAGCGAATATTTCGGCCAATCGCCGACGCTCTTGAGGTTGATCCAGTAGATCGCCGGGCGCGAGCCATCGAGCGCGGCGCGGTTGTAATACCCGTTCGACGCGCCGTCCTGAATGTCGGTCGGCACCGCGCGGATATCGAGCGGCTCGTTCGGCGGCGCGAGGAAGACCTGGCCGAGTTTCGCGGTCAGCGCGGCATTGCCTTCGTTCAGCCCCTTGATCAGCGCGGCACGGCCTTCGGCGGTGTCGGGATAGACCTGATCAGCGCGAATGTTGAGAATGTTGAGGCGATCGGCCACTGTTCCAGTGGTCAGACCCTGCTTCCTGAGGATCGCGTCGAGCTGCGCGGTGATCTCGGCGACCTGATCGAGCCCCATCTTGTGAACCTCGTCGGGCGTGAACTTGGTGGTGGTCGCCTGTTCGAGCGCGGCGGCATAGATCGCGTCGCCCTGCGGCACGTCCCATACGCCGGCCGAGCTGCGTGCCTTGGTGCGCAGCGACTTGATGAGTGCCATCTGACGATCGAGTGCGGGATAGACCTGCCCCTCGACGATCTTCGCAGCGCGCGCCTGCCAGTCGCCGGCAATGGTCTTCGCCGCGGCGCGGCGGGCGACCGACTGTGCGAGGCCACTCTCCGCTGCTGGTGCGCCGCGCAGCTTGGCCATCTGGCCGATCGTCAGATCGAGCGAGAAATCGGGTGCGAGATAGCCGCGTGCGGCCTCTTCCTTCTGATCCGCGCTGTCCTGATCGAGCCGCGTGGCGAAGGCCGTGAGGCGATCGAGATACGCCTCGCAATCGTCGGCGGTATTGATCGTGTGCGCCGAGTTGAGGAAATCGGGGGTCGAGAAGTAGCTGCCGCCCTGTTGGAAGATCGTGAACGGGCGCTGCACGCCATCGAGGTTGAAGCGATCACGCGGCAGCGCGCGACTGTCGAGCGAATAGAGGATGACTTCCCGATCGAGCTTCGACCGCGGCGACAGCGGAGCGGGATCGACGGCGCGGATCGTGGCAATCGCCTGCTTCAGATCGGCATGCGCGCTTGCCTTGGCGGCGGGTGAGGTATCCGACAGCCGGTGCTTCAGCTGGGCGTTCGCGCCCTTGTCCATGCCGAGCGACGTGGCGAGTTCGGGCGAGCGTTGCAGCGTCTGCGCGAAGGTACGGTCGAAGATGGCGTTGAGCTTGGCGTCGGCGGGGTTGGTCGGCGCGGCGGCTTGCGCGCGGAGCGCTTCGGGGATGAGCGCGACGGCGGAGGCGGCGCTGGCGGAGGCGAGGAAGCTGCGGCGATCCAAGGGGTTGAGCCTTTCTTGTGGGGAGACGGTGGTTCTAGGCATGGCAGTAATGGTGCCGCAAGGGGGTTCGCGGCGGGCTTGTGTTGGGTTGCGCTCGGGGCGGTCCCTCGACTTCGCTCGGGACGAACGGGGAGGTCGTGCGCGCGATTAACGGGAAGGGATGGAGCGTACCGCAAGCGGCAGGGTGTAGGACAGCGGCGCTGGCATTTGTGCCGCTTCCGGTTGCAGGATGTGCGGCGCGGTGGATGCCGGGACGAGCCCGGCATGACGATGGATAAGCTAAACCCGTTCCGCAGCGTTCACCGCGTCGGCAGCGCGCAGAGCAGCCAGGAGGCGCATCAACTGGTGCGCGTCGTGGACCTCGACATCGATGATATTGCTGTGGAATTGCGTATCGCGCGTGTCGAGCCGCAGGTTGATGATGTTTGCCTTGTGCTGACCAATGATCGTCGCGAGCACGCCGAGCGCACCGGGCTCGTTCTTCACCTCGACCGCGATGCGGGCGGTGGCGCCTTCGGTTTCGGTGCCCCATTGCACGTCGATCCAGTCGGTCTCCTCTTCCGAGCGCTCGGCGAGATCGGCAAGCGTCGAACAGTCGATCGCATGGACTTCGATCGAGGCGTCGGGACGGCGCAGGCCGACGATCCGGTCACCTGGCACCGGGTAACAGCAGCCGCCCAGCTCATAGGCGACGCCTGGCGCCAGTCCCTCGATCGAGATTGCGGAGGATAGCGGCGCCGCCAGCGCCACGTCGGCACCGGCCGAGCCGGGCATCAGCGCCTCCATCACCTGCGCGTCGGTGAGCGTGCGGCGGGCGATTGCTTGCATCAGCGCGGTTTCGTCGGAGAGCTTCAGGCGCTTGATCGCTTGCTTCTTGGCGTCCTGCCCAAGCGGGGCGGGGAGCCGCGCGACGATATGGTCGTACAGCTTTTGGCCGAGCGCGACGGTTTGTTCGCGTTCGACATGGCGCAAGTGGCGGCGGATCGCGGCCAACGCCTTGCCGGTGATCGCGAACCCAAGCCAGTTGGGTTGGGGCGTCTGGGCCTTGGAGCGCAGCACCTGCACTTGGTCGCCATTCTCGATCACGGTGCGCAGCGGCACGACGCGGCCATTGATCTTCGCGCCGACCGCCTGGTCGCCGAGATCGGTGTGGACGGCGTAGGCGAAGTCGATCGGCGTTGCGCCTTTGGGCAACTGAATCAGTTCGCCCTTGGGGGTGAAGGCGAAGATGCGATCCTGATACATCGCCATGCGCGTGTGTTCGAGCAGCTCTTCCGGGCTTCCCGCCGTGTCGAGGATCTCGACGAGGTCGGCGATCCAGCTGTGCTGCGATTGCGGGCTGACGCGCGTGCCCTGTTTATACGCCCAGTGCGCGGCGAGGCCGAATTCGGCCTCAGCGTGCATCTCGCCGGTGCGGATCTGGATCTCGACGCGCTGGTTCTCGGCGTGGATCACCGACGTGTGGAGCGAGCGATAGCCGTTGCGCCGCGGAGTGGAGATGTAATCCTTGAACCGGCCGGGCACCATCGGCCAGCGGCGATGGATATGGCCGAGGGCGATGTAGCAATCGTCCTCGCTGGGGACGATTGCCCGGAACGCCATGATATCCGACAATTGCTCGAAGCTGATGTGGCGTTCCTGCATCTTGCGCCAGATGCTGTATGGATGCTTCTCGCGCCCTGAGATTTCGACATCGATGCCGTGGCGCGACAGCAGCATCTTCAGGCCCGACCCGATCTTCGCGATCTTGTCGCCACCGCCGGCCTTCAGCTGTTCGAGCCGGCGGGTGATCGATTCATAGGCTTCGGGTTCGAGTTGCGCGAAGGCGAGCGTCTGCATCTCCTTCATGAACTCGTACATGCCGATCCGCTCGGCGAGCGGGGCGTAGATCTCCATCGTCTCGCGCGCGATGCGGCGGCGCTTTTCATCGGATTTGATGAAGTGGAGCGTGCGCATGTTGTGCAGGCGATCGGCGAGCTTCACCAACAGCACGCGGATATCGCCGGACATCGCGAGCAGGAACTTGCGCAGGTTTTCGGCGGCGCGCTCGCTTTCGGTCTGCGCCTCGATCTTGCTGAGCTTGGTGACGCCGTCGACCAGCCGCGCGACATTCTCGCCGAACAATTGCCGGATCTGTTCGGTGGTGGCGACGGTATCCTCGACCGTGTCGTGGAGGATCGCCGTCGCGATCGTCTCGTCGTCGAGGTGAAGCTCGGTCAGGATGCCGGCGACTTCGATCGGGTGGCTGAAGTAAGGATCGCCGCTCGCGCGCTTCTGCGTGCCATGCGCGTTGACCGAAAAGACATAGGCGCGGTTCAGCAGCGCTTCGTCGGCATCGGGGTCATAATCGAGGACCCGGTCTACGAGTTCATATTGGCGCAGCACGACAGTGACTTGGGGCGTGCGAGACACGCATTGCAACAAAAAAGGGCCCGCGCCACACGGCACGAGCCCTTTTGTTCATCGGCGCGGATGCCGATCAGTTCGCCGTGGCGGGGGTCGTATCAGCCTTGGCCATCACGGTCTTGGCGCCCTTCGCCTTCGCGTTGCAGGCGTCGAGCTGCGTCGCGTCGAAAGCCTTGCCGCGAGCGGTGAAGCCCGAGAGCTGGCCGGCGCTGCGCGCGACGAGCTGGCAAGCGACCATCTCGCGCATCGGCGCGTCGACGGTGACGAAGGCGCCGTCGCGCACGTTCCACGCGGTGTCGCGCGTCATCAGGACCGACTTCGCCGGGGCGGTGACCGGGGTTGCGACATAGGCGCTGTCGGATGGCTGAGCGGAGACACCAGCGGCCGCGAGCAGCGCGGCGGAAACGAGAACGGACTTGGTGAGCGAGCGAATCATCGGTGCCTCCTGGGGGATGTAGGTTGCTGAACGCTACTTAGATGCTGCAATTGCGAGTTGCAACAAGAAACTCGCACTTGCGAGTTGCATTCGACAACCCTTATTTTCTATGCGGTTCGCCTGCGCAAATGCGTTACGGTGATGTGAAAGCGAGGAGTTCGGATGGGAGAGCTGCGCGAGCCGCTACAGGAATGCAGCCTGCCGGCGGCGCTGGAGGCGATGGGGGAGCGCTGGGCGTTCCTGATCCTGCGGGCGGCGTTCAACGGCCTGCATCATTTTGAGGAGTTCCAGTCCGAGCTCGGGATCGCGCGCAACATCCTCGCAAACCGGCTCGCCCGGTTCGTCGATCATGGGATGATGGAGCGCAAGTCGCTGCCGGAAGACCGGCGCAAGATCGCCTATCATCTGACCGATAAGGGCTATGCGTTGCTGCCGACGATGGTGGCGCTGCGGCAATGGGGCGAGCGCTGGGAGACCGGCTGCCCGGCATTCCCTATCCTGGTCGACAAGCGTGACAATCGCCCGATCCAGCAGGTCGCGGTGATGAGTCATGACGGGCGGGTGCTCGGCATGGGCGACCTGCACTGGGCGCTGCCGAGCGATGTCTCGTACGGCGAAGAGCGCGAAGCGGCGGAGTAACGCCACTCGGGCCGGCAGCGCTTGTCGGATGGCGGCGCTTGTCTCTATCAGCGCGGCGACCGACCACGGCCCGCCCCAACCGGAGACCTGCCAGCGATGCCCACCCTCGTCCTGATTCGCCACGGGCAATCTGCCTGGAACCTCGAGAACCGCTTCACCGGCTGGTGGGACGTCGACGTAACCGAAAAGGGCGTCGCGGAAGCGAAGGCGGCGGGCGAGCTGATGGCGGCGAGGGGCCTCGATTTCGACCTGACCTTCACTTCCCTACAGACGCGCGCGATCAAGACGCTGAACATCGCGCTGGAGGCGATGGGGCGGCTGTGGCTGCCGACCGAGAAGCACTGGCGGCTGAACGAGCGGCATTATGGCGGGCTGACCGGGCTCGACAAGGCCGAGACGGCGGCCAAGCACGGCAACGAGCAGGTGCATGTCTGGCGCCGCAGCTTCGACATCCCGCCCCCGGTGGAAGAGGCGGGCGGGCCTTACGACATGACCGGCGACCGCCGCTACGCTGGGATCGACATCCCGCGCACCGAGAGCCTGAAGGACACGATCGCACGCGTCCTGCCATATTGGGAGGAGCGGATCGCGCCCGAGCTGCGCGCCGGACAGCGGGTGCTGATCTCGGCGCATGGCAATTCGTTGCGCGCGCTGGTCAAGCATCTGTCGAACATCCCCGACGACGAGATCACGAGCCTGGAGATCCCGACCGGCCAGCCGATCGTGTACGAGTTGGACGACACGCTGGTCGCGACCGATCGCTATTATCTGAGCGAGCGTTGATCGCGGCATGACCCATCGTTCGGCGCGCGGCGGGCTGCTGCTCGCACTCGGCGCCTATGCGATGTGGGGCGTGCTGCCGCTCTACTTCCGGCTGCTTGCGGCGGTGCCCCCGCTCGAGGTGCTGGCGCATCGCGTGATCTGGTCGGTCGTGCTGCTGATCATCGTCGTGACCGTGCTGCGGCGCTGGCCGTCGATCCGCGACGCGATGACCGCGCGGACGCTGGCAATGCTGGCGGCGAGCGCGACGCTGATCGCGATCAACTGGCTGATCTTCATCTGGGCGGTGAACAACCAGCATGCGCTGGCGGGGAGCCTCGGATATTTCATCAATCCGCTCATCAACGTGGCGCTTGGCGTGGTGGTGCTGGGCGAGCGGCTGCGGCGGTTGCAGGGGGTGGCGATCGGCATCGCGGCGGTGGGCGTGGTCGCTATGGCGCTGGTTGCGCTCGATACCTTGTGGATCTCGCTGTCGCTGGCGGTGACGTTCGGTGTCTACGGGCTGGTGCGCAAGGTGGTGGCGATCGACTCGCTGGGCGGGTTGACGCTCGAGACGATGATGCTGGCGCCGGTGTCGCTGGGCTATGCGCTGGTGCTGGCGGGGACCGGGACGGGGGCGTTCGGGCAGTCGAGTGGCACCGATGTGCTGCTGGTGCTGCTCGGCGTGGTGACGGCGGCGCCGCTGCTGATGTTCGCCGCAGCGGCACGGCGCTTGCCCTATTCGTCGATGGCGCTGCTGCAATATGTTGCGCCGACGCTGCAGTTCATCGTCGCAGTTGCGGTGTTCGGCGAGCCGCTGCTGCCGCTGCATCTGCTGGTGTTCGCGCTGATCTGGGCCGGATGCGCGGTGTTCGCGTGGGACAGCGTGCGCGCGGCACGGGAGCCTTAGGCGGCGAAGAGTTCGAGCTGTTTCTGCTTCGGCGCGACCAGTGGCTTGAGCTCTGCCTTGTCGGTCAGCGTGATCGGGCGCCAATCGGCGGCGACGATGAACGGCCGGATCTTGGCGATTGAGACGGTCAGCCGCGCGACATCCTCCAGCCGCAGCTTGCGCCAACGGCGGCTCGTGAGGATGTTGGCGACGGCCTTCGTGCCGAGACCCGGCACGCGAAGCAGCAGTTCGCGTGGAGCGCGGTTCACGTCGACCGGGAAACTGCCACGGAATTTGAGTGCCCAAGCGAGCTTGGGATCGATGTCGAGCGGCAGCATGCCGGTCGCCTCGTCCGCCGCGGCGATGACCTCGGCCGGCTGGAAACCGTAGAAGCGCATCAGCCAGTCGGATTGGTACAGGCGATGTTCGCGCATCAGCGGGGGGCGCTGAAGCGGCAGCACGGCCGACGCGTCGGGGATCGGGCTAAACGCCGAGTAGTAGACGCGGCGCAGCTCGAAGCGATCGTAGAGCGTCGCGGCCTTGGTGACGATGTCGCCGTCGGTCGCAGCATCGGCGCCGACGATCATCTGAGTGGATTGGCCTGCGGGCGCGAAGGTTGGGGCGGACTTGTACTTCTTCTTGGCGTCGCGCGTGTCGAGGATCGAGGTGCGCAGCCCGCTCATCGCGCCTTCGATGCGGCCATTGTCCTTTTCGGGGGCGAGCCGCTTCAGGCCGCTGACGGTCGGCAGCTCGACGTTGATCGACATGCGATCGGCGTACAGCCCGGCCTGATGGATCAGTTCGGGATCGGCGTCGGGGATCGTCTTGAGGTGGATGTATCCGCGGAAATGATGATCCTCGCGCAAGCTTCGCGCGACCTCGACCATCTGCTCCATCGTGTAGTTCGACGAGCTGATGATGCCCGAGGAAAGGAACAGCCCTTCGATATAGTTGCGGCGGTAGAAGGACAGCGTGAGGTTCACGACTTCCTGCGCGGTGAAGCGCGCGCGGCGAACGTTCGAGCTCTTGCGGTTGATGCAATAATGGCAGTCGAAGATGCAGCTATTGGTCAGCAGGATCTTGAGCAGGCTAATGCAGCGGCCGTCTGGGGCGTACGCATGACAGATGCCCGAGCCTTCGGTCGAACCAAGCCCCTTGCCATCGCGCGAGTTGCGCTTGGCAGTGCCCGACGAGGCACACGATGCGTCATATTTCGCCGCGTCTGCAAGTATTTCGAGTTTCTGTCGGACATCGAGCTGCGCCATCCGTTCTACATAGGTTCTCCTGCTGGACGTGTCGACCTCGTCACAATTCGCGGCTAACCGCAATCGATGCGATTGCCTCGTGTTGACCATCCTGGCCCCTATCTGCTGCTGGCGCTGACGTGCGTCGCGGGGTGGCTGTTCAAGGCGCATTGCGGGGCGGTGTGGACCGGCGACGAGCAGTATCTGACCGGTTGCTACTCGGATGCGGTGCCCTTCTGGGGCCTGCGCGGCGTGGCGGCGGGGCAATTGCCGTATGTCGAGTCGCGGATCGAATATCCGGTGCTGGCGGGGGCGCTGATCTGGCTTGAGGGGCTGGTCGTGCGCACGATCGGCGGCGCGCGCGGGGATGCGTTCGATTTCCTGTTGGTGGTGTCGATCGTCAACGCTGCGCTCGCGTTCGCGGTGCTGCGGATGATGGAGCAGGCGGGCGTGCCGCTGTCGCGGCGCTGGTGGTGGGCGGGGGCGCCGCCGCTGGTGCTGTACCTGGGGCACAATTGGGACATGCTGGCGGTGGCTCTGGCAATGGCAGCAATGCTGGCGGCGCGGCGCGGCGAGGCGTTGACGGGTGCTGCGCTGGCGGCGATCGGGACGGCGGCGAAGCTGTTTCCGGTGTTGTTGCTACCGCTGCTCGGGCTCGGTGCGCTTTTCGGGCGGGGGGCGACGTGGCGGGCGCGGATCGCGAGCGCGGCGGTGCTGACGGTGACGGCAATCGTCTTCTGGGGCGCGCTGAACCTGCCGTTCGCGTTGCGGGCGTTCGACAATTGGGCGGAGTTCTACACTTTCAGCAGCGCGCGAAGCGGGACGGCGGCGTCGGTGTGGGAGATCATGGCGGTCCAGGGCTGGTGGGTGACCGAAATCGCGGCTCGCAATCTATGGTCGTTTCTGGTGTTCGCCGGGGGAGCTGCGGCGATCGTCGGGCTTGGCTGGCGGCGGCATGGGGATCGACTGTGGGTGTTGTTCACGCCGGTGCTCGCGTGGTTCCTGCTGACCAACAAGGTGTATTCGCCGCAGTTCGATCTGTGGCTGTATCCGTTTCTGCTGCTGACCTCGCGGCGGCTGTGGCCGGTGGCGTGGTTCGTGATGGGGGATCTGGCGGCGTATTGGGCGGAGTTCTGGTATTTCGCGTCGCCGGGTGGAGCGGGGATGGGGGTGACGCAGGGGCATATCGCCGTGGCGGCGGGGTTTCGGGCGGTGGCGATGGTGTGGGCGATCGTGGATGGGGTGCGGAGTGAGGGGCCGGTGTGGATATTGTCCTCCCCACGCAGTGGGGAAGGGGAACAGCCGTAGGCTGGTGAGGGGAAGACGCGAGCGTGCCGCTTTTGGCGCGTCCCCTCCACCACCGCCTTCGGCGGCGGTCCCCCTCCCCATCTTCGATGGGGAGGATTATTCTGCCGCCAGCAGCGTTTCGGCGGCTTGAAGGTCGACCGAGACCAAGCGGCTCACTCCGCGTTCGATCATCGTGACGCCGAAGAGGCGGTGCATGCGGCTCATGGTGACGGCGTTGTGGGTGACGATCAGGTAGCGCGTCTGGGTTTCGCGGGTCATGCGATCTAGGAGGTCGCAGAAGCGTTCGATGTTGGCGTCGTCGAGCGGGGCGTCGACTTCGTCGAGGACGCAGATCGGCGCGGGGTTGGTGAGGAACAGGCCGAAGATGAGCGCCACTGCGGTCAGCGCCTGTTCGCCGCCGGACAATAATGTGAGCGACTGGAGGCGCTTGCCGGGGGGCTGCGCCATGATCTCGAGCCCGGCCTCCAGCGGATCATCCGAGTCGATCAGTTCGAGGTGTGCCTGGCCGCCATCGAACAGCGTGGTGAACAGGCGGCGGAAGTGGCCGTTTACCGCCTCGAACGCGGCGAGGAGGCGTTGGCGGCCCTCGCGGTTGAGCGTGCCGATCGAGCCGCGCAGGCGGTTGACCGCGAGCCCCAGTTCCTCACGTTCGGCGGCGTTGCCGCTGGCGCCGGCTTCGAGCGCGGCAAGCTCCTGTTCGGCGACGAGGTTGACGGGGCCGATCCGCTCGCGATCCAGCGTCAGCTTATCGTGCGCGGCGGATTCTTCCTGCGGGGCGCGAACGTCGGCGCTGGCGAAGCCGATCTTTTCGGGAAGAACGGGGGCGGGGCATTCGAAGCGTTCGCCCGAGACGCGGCCCATTTCGACGCGGCGCAATTCCTGATTTTCGGCGCGCGCGACGGCGCCGGCGCGGGCTTCGCGGGCCTGCGCGAGCGTTTCGCCGGCGAGGCGGGCGGTATTCTCGGTGTTGCGCCGGGCTGTCTCGGCGGCGCGCTCGACGGCGGCGAGCTTGTCGGCTGAGGTGCGGGCGGCATCGTGATCGGCCGCGGCGTTAAGGATCGTGGCGGCGAGCGCCGCAGGTTTGCCGGCGAGCGTGTCGGTTTCGGCGGCGATCTCGGCTTCGCGCTTCGCCATGTCGGCGATTCGGCGGGCGGCGTCGCCGGCACGGGCGCGCCAGCTTTTCATGTCGGACTGCGCGGCGGCGAGGCGGGTGCGGGCATCCTCGCTGGCCCGCGTCGCGGCGGTGCGGGCGGCGCGGGCGTCGGCGACGGCGGTGCGGCGTAGCTCTGCTTCGTGTTGAAATGAGACGACTTTTTCGGCGGTGGCGGAGGTATCTGGGAGGGCGGCGAGCGCGGCGGTGGCGCCTTCGTGGTCGCGGGCGGCTTCGTCGCGCTCGGCTGTGGTGCGGGCGGCGCGGGCGTCGAGGTCGGTGCGCAGGCCCGCGAGGCGTTCGAGTTGGGCGGTGGCGCGGTCCTGACGCGTACGGGCGTCGCGGGCGATCGTGTCGGCGCGGGCGAGTTGATCGCGGGCCGCCCTCGCGGCGGTGCGGGCGGTGATAATTCTTTGATCTTGGTCACTTAAGGCGTGGTCGGCGAGCTCGACCGCGGTCCGTGCGGCGGGCAAGGCGGCGTCAATTTCGGTGAGGCGGTTGAGGCGTTCGAGGCGTTCGGCGGCGACGACGCCGCTGTGCTTTGCGGTGAATCCGTCCCAGCGGCGCAGGGCGCCGGCGCGCGTGACGAGGCGTTCGCCGGGAGCGAGCGTGTGGCCATCGTCGCTGTCGAGAACGATGATGTGTGCAAGCCGGAGCGAGAGAAAAGGCGGTGCGGTGACGTGCGGAAGCAGGCAATCTGCGGGGGATGGCGGGGTCAAACCTTCGGAAGCGACTCGGTTCTGAAACCAAAAACTGTCCGCGGCGGGGTCTAACCCGACCTCAAGATCATCGCCGAGCGCGGCGGCCAGCGCGCGTTCGTAACCCGGCGCGGCGCGGACGTGATCGAGCAGGCGATCGCGCCCTTTGCGCTCGGTCGCGCGGCGAAGCGCGGTGGCTTCGCTGTCGAGCGTCGCGAGATCGGCGCGGGCGGTGGCGCGGGCGGCCTGGGCGGCGTCGCGCGCGCTGATTGCGTGGCGTTCGTCGGCTTCGGCGGTGGCCTGTGCCGCGCGCGCTTCTTCGGCGTCGTGCAGCGCCGTCTTCAGCTTCTCGGCGGCGGCGATCCGTTCTGCTTCCAGCGGGGCCGCGTCGCCAAGCGCGGCGCGTTGGGCGGTGACCTGTGCGGCGTCGCGATCGGCGCGGTCCAGGCGCGCGCACGCGGCGGCGGCGGCGGCGTGCGCGACGCGGGCGTCGGCGGCTTCGCTCGCCTGACGCGATAGTGCCTGGGCGAGCGCGACCTCGGCGTCGCGGGCGTGGCGTTCGGCGTCGGCGAGTGTGGCCTCGTGTGTCGGCAGGTCGGCCGCGGCGCGGGTTATGGTGGCTTCGAGCGCCTTGCGTTCGGTGTCGAGCCGGGCGAGCGCGTCGGCGGCGTCGTTGGCGAGTGCGCCTTCGCGGGTGCGATCGGCAGTGATGCGGGCGGCGGACTGGGTGAGCTCGGCGAGGCGGCGGGTGACGGCCTGTTCCTCGCTGCGGAGCCCCGCGAGGTGGTGCGCGATCTCGCCGCTGCGGTCGCGCGCGGCGAGCGCGGCGGTGCGGGCTTGAGCGAGCGTTTCGGTGGCTTGCGCCTGATAGGCGGCGGCGGCGTGCTGGGCTTCGGTTGCCTGCGCGACGCGCGTGTCGGCGGCGGCGGCTTCAGCCTTGGCGGCATCGGCGGCGACGGCGGCTTCGCGCCAGCGGGCGAAGATCATGCGCGCTTCGGCGACGCGGATCTGGCGCGAGAGGGTGCGGTATCGCTCGGCCTGACGGGCCTGGCGGCGGAGCGCGTTGGCGCGCGCCTCCTGATCGGCGATGACTTCGTCGAGTCGTTCGAGGTTCGCCTCGGTCGCGCGCAACTTCTGCTCGGCGTCGCGGCGGCGGACGTGGAGGCCGGCGATGCCGGCGGCTTCTTCGAGCATCGCGCGGCGATCGGTGGGCTTGGCGGCGATGACGGCGCTGATCCGGCCCTGGCTGACGAGCGCGGGCGAATGCGCGCCGGTCGCGGCGTCGGCGAACAGGAGCGACACGTCCTTGGCGCGCACGTCGCGGCCGTCGATGCGGTAGGCGCTGCCGGCACCGCGCTCGATCCGGCGGACGACTTCGGTTTCCTGTCCCGCGATCTCGGCAAGCAGCGAGACTTCTGCAAAATCGCGCGCAGGCCGTGTCGCGGTGCCGGCGAAGATCACGTCTTCCATGCCGGCGCCGCGCATCGATTTCGCGCTGTTTTCGCCCATCGTCCAGCGCAGCGCTTCGAGCAGGTTGGACTTGCCGCAGCCGTTGGGGCCGACGACCCCGGTCAGCCCCGGCTCGATGCGCAGATCGGCGGGGTCGACGAAGCTTTTGAAGCCGGACAGGCGGAGGCGCTTGATCTGCACGTTGGATGGAGTTGAGCGCGGCCTGCAGAGGGACGCAAGGCCCCTCCGTTACTCCGTCACCCCGGACTTGATGCGGGGTCCCGCTGATCGAGCGACGGTGGTAAAGAAGCGGGACCCCGGGTCAAGCCCGGGGTGACGAGGGGAGGGTGTTAGGCCCCCGCGCCCTTCAGCGCGGTTTCGACCTGGGGCCAGCTGGCGGCTTCGATCTTTTCGCCGTTCAGGAAGAAGGTCGGCGTGCCGGTGACTTCCTTGTCCTTCATCGCGGTTTCGGAAACCTTGGCGACGGCCTCGATCCGCCCCGGATCGGCGAGGCACTGGCGCGCCTGGGTTTCGGTTAGGCCGCGCTGCTTCACGAAATCGAGGTAGCCGAGATATTCGACCCAGGCTGTGGCCTGCTGCGCCGGGCTCATCGCCTGGAGGCGTTGCTGGAAATCGGCGGGGATGGTCTCGAGCTTCTCAAGGAAGCCGTTCTGTTCGGCGAACATCTGATCAAGGATCGGGAAGAATGGCGTTTCGCCAGCGCACTGGCCGAGGATCGCAACGCCGAGATCGGGCGCGTGGACCAGGAAGTCACGGAATTCGAACGAGACCTTGCCCGACTTGATGTAGGTATTCTGCAGCGGCTCCGCGCTGGTGCGGCCGAAGTTGCCGCAGGTCGGGCACGTGCGCGAGCCATATTCGACGAGCTTCAGCGGCGCATTGGGATTGCCCATCACGAAGCCGCCATCGGCCGTCTTGGTGACCGTCTGCGTCCAATCCTGACCGGCGGGCGCGGGGGCAGCGGCGACCGAATTGGCGGGTGCCGAGATCGTGTTGCCGCTTTCACCGCAGGCGGCGAGCATCGCGAGTGCAAGAGCAGAAGCGGCGATACGCAAGTTCATGTGCTTACTCCGTTGGAATCACTTGGCCGGTCATTGGGGCCGATTATCGGGCGCCGGCGGCGCGCAGCATCGGTTCGAGCTTCGCCCAGTCGACGCCCTCGATCAGCTTGCCGTTCAGCTCGAACGCCGGGGTGCCCTTGATCTTGCCCTGCATCGCCTGCGCCACCGCGAGCGTCTTGGTGAGGCTCGTCTCGGTCGCGAAGCAGGCGGCGATCGCGGGCTCGCTCATGCCGGCCGACTTTGCGATGGCGGTGAGGCCGGCGCCGTTGGCGAGCGTGCGCATCTTTTCACCCTGCGTGTTGCCCGCCGGGTTCTGGCCACCGGCGGCGTCGAACGCCATCGCCTGGTTCAGCCATGCGTCCTGCTGCGCGAAGAGCAGATCGTGCATCTTGGGGAACAGCGCCGGGCCCGAGCAGCGCGCGAGCGTGGCGGCGACCAGATCGTAGCGATCGTGGATCGAGCTGCGCACTTCGAGGCTGGTGGAACCCGAGGCGATCATCTTGCCTTTCAGGGTCGCGGCGGAATCGCGCGTGAAATGGCCGCAGTGCGGGCATGTGTAGCTGACATATTCGACCAGCTTCACCTTCGCCTTGGGATTGCCGATGACATAGCTGCCCGACGGAGCGATCGCGGCGACCGAGCCCCATGGCTTTTGCGTGGCGGCGGTGAGCGGCGCCGCGAAGGCGAGCGCGGCGAAAATCAGCAGCTTCTTCATTTGATCGTGGGCAGTCCGCTGGTGGCGCCGATGCCGGCGGCGAGCGCCTCCAGCACGGCCTTGAGTTCGGGATCGGCGATCGTCTTGAGGCTCTGGCCGAATTCGGCCGGGACGGCGCGCAACGTCGGTGCCGGGCGCGGCTTGGCGCGCGGCGCGACGTCGCCCTGGCGGATCGTGACCTTGGCGACGGCGGGATAGCCGAAGAAGCGATTCACCCGCTCGACGATCTCCGGGACGACGTGCTGGATCATCACAGCATGCGCACCGCGCGCGACGAGCGTCAGCGTGCCATCCTGCTTCTTGCCATAGGGAAACTTGATCGATTCGGGCATGCTGGCCGAGGCGAGCTTTTCACCGACGATCTCGGACCAGCGCGTGACGATCGACGATTGCACGAAGCCGAAGCGCCGGAACGCCGCGCCGCCGACCGACGGCAGCAGCTCGGATACCTGACGCGATCGGTTCGACCGCACGGCTTCCAGCTTGGGGGGGACGCCGACGCGCTTGCTCATGGCGCCACCCATGCCATAGCCGGGGCGTGGACGCCAAGCGCTCGATCGCCGACCTGCTGCTCGACTGGTACGATCGGCACCGCCGCACACTGCCGTGGCGCGCGCTGCCGGGGGTGGCGGCGGACCCGTATCGCGTGTGGCTATCCGAAGTGATGCTGCAGCAGACGACGGTCGCGACCGTACGGCCGCGCTTCGAGGCGTGGGTCGCGCGCTGGCCCGGCGTTGAGAGCCTTGCGGCGGCGGACGAGGCCGAGGTGATGGCGGCCTGGGCGGGGCTTGGCTATTATGCGCGGGCGCGGAACCTGGTGCGCGCGGCGCGGGCGATCGTGGCGGAGCATGGCGGGGCGCTGCCGGATACCGAGGCGGCGCTGCGAGGGTTGCCGGGGCTGGGCGACTATACAGCGGCGGCGGTGGCGGCGATCGCGTTCGGGCGGCGCGCGGTGGTGGTCGACGCGAATGTAGAGCGGGTGGTGTCGCGGCTGTTTCGCGCGGCGGGGAAGCCGGCGGTGCGGGCGGCGGCGGAAGCCATCACGCCCGAGGCGCGGGCGGGGGATTTCGCGCAGGGGATGATGGATCTGGGCTCGGCGATCTGTTCGCCGAGGCGGCCCAAGTGCCTGTTGTGTCCGCTGGCGGATGCTTGCGCGGCACATGCGGCCGGGGAGGAGGAGGCATTTCCGGTCAAGCCGGCGAAGGCGGCGCGTCCGACGCGGTTCGGGACGATGTTCTGGCTTGAGCGTGGCTTGCCAGGCGCGCGCGAGGTGTTTCTCGTTCGCCGGCCGCCGAGGGGCTTGCTCGGTGGGATGCGGGCGCTGCCGACCGGGCCGTGGGAGGCTTCGCCGCCGGGGCTTGCGGGGGCGCCGGTGGCGGCCGAGTGGCGGCTGCTCAAGCATGGCGTGGTGCATGGGTTCACGCACTTCACGCTCGACGCGGCGCTTGCGGTGGCGCGTTGGGACGCGCATTCAGCGCCGGCCGAAGGCGAATGGTGGCCGGTCGAGAAACTCGCGGCCGCCGGGCTGCCGACGGTGTTCGCCAAGGCGGCAGCAGCGATAGGGAGAGTGGGATGAAGCTGAGGTGGCTCGCCGGTACGGCAGCGGCAATGGTGTTGGTGGCCAGCGGCAGCGCGGCGCGGCAAGCGCAACCCGCGCCGCAGCCGAGCCCACAACCCGCGGCACCCGCGACCGCTCCGGCGCGTGGCAATCCGATCCTGCCCGAGACGCAAGCGCTGTTCGACGGCTTCGTCACGTCGGACAAGATGCCTGGGATCGTCGGCGCATTCGGCGTGGGCGATTTTCCGACGCAGTTCGTGAACGCCGGTCGAATCGCCGATGGCGCCAGCGCGCCCGCCGCAGGGCCGGACAGCCTGTGGCGGATCTATTCGATGACCAAGCCGATCACCGGAATCGCGGCGATGCTGCTGGTGGAGGATGGCAAGATCAGCCTCGACGATCCGGTGAGCAAATATTTCCCCGGCTTTGCCAAGATGCGCGTGCTGACGAGCCCCGATACGTCGCTCGACAGCGTGCCGGCGACCCGCCCGATGCTGATCCGGCATCTGCTGACGCACACTGCGGGGCTCGCTTACAACATTTCCGCCAAGGGGCCGTTGCTGAAGGAATATGAGCGGCTCGGCATCCTGCCGGCGCAGGTCAACGTGCAGGTCGAGGCGCAGGCGCGCAAGGTGCGGCCGACGAACCTTCGCGAGTTCGCCAAGCGCGTCGCGACGGTGCCGCTGATCGCGGAGCCGGGCACCAAGTGGAGCTATTCGATCGGGCTCGACGTGATGGGTGCGGTGATCGAGCAGGCGAGCGGGATGCCGTTCGATCGCTTCGTGCAGACTCGGCTGCTCGATCCGCTGGGCATGCGATCGACCTATTGGAGCGTGCCGGCGAGTGATGCTTCGCGGCTATCGACCAACTACATCTTCGTGGGCGACAATCGATCGCCGATCGATCCGGGGACGGGCTCGGTGTATCTGCAGCGGCCGAGCTTTCCGTATGGCGGCGCGGGGCTGGTTTCGAGCGCGCGCGACTATGACCGCTTCCTCCACATGCTGGCGAACGGCGGCACGCTGGAGGGGCGGCAAGTGATGAAGCCGGCGACGGTGGCGCTAGCGATGTCGAACCTGCTGCCGGCGGGCGTGACGTTCGGCGGGATCGGTGGGGGCACCGGCGGGGCGATGTCGGCGAAGATGGGGTTCGGCGCCGGCGGATCGGTGTATCTCGAGGATGCGCCGAACGGTGGGCCGTCGAAAGGCACCTATGGCTGGGGCGGCGCGGCGGGGACGATTGCGTGGGTCGATCCGGTGAAAAAGACGCGTGGCACGGTGATGGTGCAATATTTCCCGGCGGAAAAATGGGGGCTGCGGCAAAGTGTGCCGGCGGCGCTGGCGCGCGATGCGATCCGGATGCGCGCACGATGAGCCTGGTTCCGGGGTTCACCGGTGGCTTGCTCGATCGCGCGGATCGCTTGCGGCATGACAGCGACGCGCTGGCGACGGCGATGGGCAATTGGCAGGCGCGGCTGCTGAAGCTGCACAATTTCGAGCCCGAAGTGACCGAGGACGGCCGGCTCGGCTGGACGATGCTGACCGAGGCGCCCGACGAAGCGGAGTTCATCCTGCTCGGGCTGGACGACGGGAAGCCGCGCTTCGCCGCCTTCACACCGGGCGAGGCGGCGCCGCCGGCGTTCCGCGCGCCGAACCTGTTCGCGATGCTCGACCAGTTGCGGCCGGGCGAGGCGGCGACGTTCGCGGCGGCGCGCAGCGTGATCGACTGGCACGCGCGGCATGGTTTTTGCGCCAATTGCGGGACGGCGACGACGCTGTTCCGCGCCGGCTGGGGGCGCAAATGCGGCAACTGCCGCGCCGAGCATTTCCCGCGCGTCGACCCGGTGGTGATCATGATCGCCGAGCATGACGGGCGCGCGCTGCTCGGGCGGCAGCCGGCGTGGCCGGCGGGGCGCTATTCGGCGCTCGCCGGGTTCCTGGAGCCGGGCGAATCGATCGAGGAGGCGGTGGCGCGCGAGATCGAGGAGGAGGCCGGGGTGCGCGTGCGCGACGTGCGGTATCTTTCCAGCCAGCCGTGGCCGTTTCCGTCGCAGCTGATGATCGCGTGCGTCGGCATGGCCGAGGACGACAAGATTACGATCGACGAGCACGAGCTGGAGAGCGCGGACTGGTTCACGCGTGACGAGGTGCGTGCGGCGCTGGCGGGCGACGGGCCGTTCCTGGCGCCGCCGCCGTATGCGATCGCGCATACGCTGCTGTCGTTGTGGGTGGAGGGGTAGCAATTGGAATTCTCCCTCTCCCCTTCAGGGGAGAGGGTCGGGGAGAGGGGCAGTGGACCCGGCTTCGTACTGCCCCTCTCCCGACCTCGCCTTTGGCTCGGCCACCCTCTCCCCTGAAGGGGAGAGGGCTTTGTTTTACTCGACGTTGAGCTGCTGCAGGACGAAGGCCTGCCATTCGGCGTTCTGGCGGTAGCGTTCGAAGCGGCCGGATTTGCCGCCGTGGCCGGCTTCCATGTTGACGCGGAACAGCAGCGGGTTCGTGTCGGTCTTCTTCTCGCGCAGCTTGGCGACCCATTTGGCGGGCTCGTAATATTGCACCTGGCTGTCCCACAGGCCGGTGCCGACGTACATCGCCGGATAGGCCTTGGCCGCGACCTGATCGTAGGGCGAGTAGCTCAGCATGTAATCGTAGAACGGCTTTTGCGCCGGATTGCCCCATTCGTCATATTCGAAGGTGGTGAGCGGGATCGTTGCGTCGAGCATCGTCGTGACGACATCGACGAACGGCACTTGCGCGACGATCACCTTGTAATCCTGTGGCGCCATGTTCGCGACCGCGCCCATCAGCAGCCCGCCGGCCGAGCCGCCGAGCGCGGCGACACGATCCTTCGCGGCATATTTCTGCGCGACGAGATGGCGCGTGACATCGATGAAGTCGGTGAAGCTGTTCTTCTTGTTGAGCAAATGGCCGTCGTCATACCATTGGCGGCCCATTTCCTGACCGCCGCGAATGTGCGCGATGGCATAGACGAAGCCGCGATCCAGCAACCCGATGCGGCCCGGATCGACCGCGGGATCGGACGAATAGCCGTAGCTGCCATAGGCATATTGGAAGAGCGGGGCGGTGCCGTCGCGCTTCGTGCCCTTACGATAGACCACGCTGACCGGAACCTTCACGCCATCGCGCGCGGGCGCCCAGACGCGCTCGGTGACGTAGTTCTTGGGATCGTATCCGGGGACCGGCGCGACCTTCAGCACGCGGCGCTCGCCCGATTTCGCGTTCACCTCGAACGTCGTCGTCGGGGTGACGAGCGAGCCGTACGTGTAGCGCACCCAATCGGTCGTCGGCTCCTCGTTGATCGACAGCGCCATCTGGTAGGCGGGCTCGTCGGCCTTGACGGGCACCGACTTGCCGGCCGCGTCGAGCAGCCGGATCATGCGGTTGCCGCCCTCGCGCTGATCGATCGCGACGAATCCGGCGAACGGTTTGAAATCCTGGATGAAGACGGTGTCGCTCGGCGGAGTCAGATCCTTCCAGGCCTCGGTGCCGGTACCGGTCAGACCGTCGTCGACCGTCATCAGCGTATAGTTCTTGGCCTTGAGGTTCGTGCGGACGATCCAGTGGCCGTCCATGTGATCGGCCTCGTAGCGCAAGTCGCGCTTGCGCAGCGCGAGCACTTCGAAGGCGATCGGGCTGCGGGCGGCGGGGGCGCAGCGTTCTTCGTCGCTGACGGTCGACTGGACGACGACGCAGATGAACTTGTCGTCGCTCGTCCGGCGGATGCCCATTTGGAAGGTGTCGTCCTTCTCCTCGTAGAGCAATATGTCTTGCGCCACGGGGGTGCCGAGGACGTGCGCCATGACCTTATAGCCGCGCAGCGTGGTCGGCTCCTTGGCGATGTACAGGATCGTGCGATTGTCATCGGCCCAGACGAAGTTCGGCTCGACGTTGATGAGCGTATCGGGGAGAAGCTGGCCGGTCGTCAGATCCTTGATCTTGAGCGCATATTGCCGGCGACCGACGGTATCCTCGGCATAAGCGGCGAGGCGGTTGTCGGGGCTTACTTCCCAATCGGACAATGCGAAGAACGCCTTGCCCTTTGCCATTGCCGGCTGGTCGAACATGACTTCGGCGGGGGCCGTCTTGTCGCCCTTGCGACGCTCGACCACCGGATAATCGGCGCCTGTGTCGAAGCGCGTCTGATACCAATAGCCGTTCTTGCGATACGGGACCGAGCTGTCGTCCTGTTTGATGTGGCTCACCGTCTCCTGGTAAAGCTTGTCTTCCAGCGGCTTGAGTGACGCGAGGCTGGTGTCGGCATAGGCGTTCTCGGCCTTGAGATAGGCGAGCATCTCGGGATTTTTGCGGGTATCGTCGCGCAGCCAATAATAGTCGTCGCTGCGCGCGCCGTTGGGCGAGGTGACCTGAAATGGCTTCTTTGTCGCGCGCGGCGGCGTGGGTGTGCCTTGCGCGAGCGCGCCGGCCGAGAAGGCCAGCGCAGCGCCGGCCAGCAACATCTTCCGCATGGTCATCCCCCCAGGGTCATTTCGTTGTGGAAGTGATACGACACGATTGGGACGACGCAAGCGTAACTATGGGTTTACTTGCGGCCGAAGGAGAACAGGAGCGTCAGCCCCGCTTGCGCGCCTGGCGGTACGTGCCGAGCACGCGGAGCCATTTCGAGTGGAAGCCGAGCTCCTCGAGCGCGCGATCGAAATTCTCGTCGCCCGGCTTGCCCACGACATCCGCGTAAAAGTCGGTCGCGGCGAAGGTGCCGCCGCGCTGGTAGCTTTCGAGCTTAGTCATATTGACGCCGTTGGTCGCAAAGCCGCCGAGTGCCTTGTAGAGCGCGGCGGGGACGTTCTTCACCTCGAAGATGAAGGTCGTCATCCACGGGCCCTCGCCGACCGGCGGCTGCGCGCCGCGCGCGAGCGTGACGAAGCGCGTGGTGTTGTGATCGGCATCGGCGATGTCGGTCGCGAGCAGGTTGAGGCCGTAGATTTCGGCTGCAGCGGGCGGGGCGAGCGCCGCGATCGTGGGATCGCCGCGCTCCGCCACGACGGCGGCGGCGCCGGCGGTGTCGGGATAGGCCGCGGGCTGGATGCCGTGCGCTTTGAGCCAATGGCGGCATTGGCCGATCGCCTGCGGGTGGCTCATCGCCTCGCGCACGTCCTCGCGCCGGCCAGTGCCCATCAGCGCGTGGCGGATCGGCAGGAAATGCTCGCCAGTGATGACGAGGCCGGATTCGGGCAGCAGGAAGTGAATGTCGGCGACGCGGCCGTGGAGCGAATTTTCGATCGGGATGATCGCGCAGTCAGCGACGCCTTGCTTCACCGCATCGATCGCATCATCGAACGAGAAGCAGGGGAGCGGCAGGGCATCGGGAAACGCTTCGCTGACGGCGACATGACTGTTGGCGCCGGGCGCGCCCTGGAACGCGACCGCGCGGTGTGGGGCGGAAGCGGCGGCGGCGGCCATGCGGGCGACGATCGGGCGGGCGGGGGCGGCGAAATTTTCCATAACGTGGCCGCGGCGTTAGGCGAGGGCGTTCGCACCCTCAAGCGTGCTTGCCGTTGCGCAAACCCTTTTCTATGGGACGCGCACAGATTTCAGGGACGACTGCGGACTATGGACGATCGGAACAACACGGTTGCAGGCTGGGTGCTGGCAGCATGCGGGGCCGCGCTTGGGCTGTCGATCGTGGGCGGCATGGTGTTCCATTCCGGCGAGGTCGAGAAGTTCGGCTATCCGATCGAGGCCGCCGAAGAGGCCGGCGGCGGTGGCGCCGCCGCTGCGGTGCCGATCGCATCGCTGCTGCCGACCGCCGATCCGGCCAAGGGCGCCGAAGTGTTCAAGAAGTGCGCGGCGTGTCACTCGATCGGGTCGGGAGGGCCGAATGGCATCGGCCCGAACCTGCACGGGACGATGGGCGGGGCTGTCGCCGGCAAGGGCGGTTTCGCTTACACCGATGCGCTGAAGACGGTCGGCGGCAATTGGGACTGGGAGAAGATGAACGCGTGGCTCACCAGCCCGCGCAAGTTCGCGCCCGGCACCAAGATGACCTTTGCCGGCCTTTCCAACCCCGAGGATCGCGCGAACGTTATCCTGTATCTGAACCAGCAGGGTTCGAACCTGCCGTTGCCGGCAGCGCCGGCGGCTGGTGCGGCACCGGCAGCTGGTACGGCACCGGGGACGGACACGGTACCGGCGGGCACGGTGCCGGCACCGGCCGAAGGCGGCGAGACGGTCGGCGCGGCGGTGCAGGACAGCAGCACGCTCGGCAATACCGCTACGCCCGCGAGCGGCGCGCCATCGGTCGATCCGGCGGCGGCGAAGCAGACGGGGCGCTGATTTAGGGTTTAGGATTCGACGGTACTTCCGTCATGCCGGGCTTGTCCCGGCATCCACGGTTCCGCCAATCCTACTAGCGCGGCGCGCGCTGACAGGTGGATGCCGGGACGAGCCCGGCATGACGAAGTAACGCGCTTGATACGGTAAGCACCTGACGAACCGTGGATGCCGGGACGAGCCCGGCATGACGCGGGGTTATTCGGGTGGGGTCGGGTTCTTCTGCCCGCGTTCCTGGTAGAAGCGCTGCACGACAGCCCAGCCTTCCGCGGCGGTTTCGACATAGGTGAAGATGTCGAGATCGCGCTGCGAGATTACGCCTTCCTCGACCAGCACGTCGAAGTTGATTGCGCGTTCCCAAAAGTCACGGCCGAACAGCAGCACCGGGATCGGCGCGACCTTGCCGGTCTGGATCAGCGTCAGCAGCTCGAACAGTTCGTCGAACGTGCCGAACCCGCCGGGGAAGGCGGCGAGCGCACGGGCGCGCAGCAGGAAGTGCATCTTGCGCAGCGCGAAATAGTGGAACTGCATGCTGAGCGACGGCGTGACATAGGGATTGGGCGCCTGCTCGTGTGGCAGGACGATGTTGAGCCCGATCGATTCGGCGTGGACGTCCGCCGCGCCGCGGTTCGCCGCTTCCATGATCGACGGGCCGCCGCCCGAGCAGACGACGAAATGCCGCTTGCCGGTTTCGTCGCGCGGGAAATTGCTGGCGAGCCGGGCAAGCTCGCGCGCCATCTCGTAATATCGCGACTTGGCGACGAGCCGCTCCGCCACCGGGCGATGTTCCTCATCGGCCATGTCGAGCATTGCCTGCGCCTTGGCGGGTTCGGGGATGCGCGCCGAGCCGTAGAAGACGAAGGTGGAGCCGATGTGCGCTTCGTCGAGCAGCAGCTCGGGCTTCAGCAATTCTAGTTGGAAGCGGACCGGGCGCAGATCCTCGCGCAGCAGGAAATCCATGTCCTGGAAGGCGAGGCGGTAGGCGGGATTTTCGGTTTGTGGGGTGGAGATGCCCGCCTTGGCGGACGCGGCATCCTCTCGCGCGCCGGCAAAGACGCGGCTCGGAACTTTGGTTTCGGTCATTTCGGGGGGCATTAGAGCAGAACGCCGGGCGGATCGACGGGTTTTTGCCTAATGTTGCTTAGGTTGGGGGCCGAGGTTGACTGGCCCACCCCCGAGCCGCCGCCAAAGCGGAGGAGAGAAGGCGGCCAAACGAAACGGGCCGCCCGGTTCGCCCGGACGGCCCGATCCTCTCCTATACCGGCGTGGGCCGGCTTAGCTGGACGACGACAGGTTCACCGCCGCATACTTGCCGCGACGATCGACCTCGATCTCGAACTGCAGGCGATCGCCCTCGTTCAAGCTCGACATGCCGGCGCGCTCGACGGCCGAGATGTGGACGAATGCATCGGGCTGACCATCATCGCGCTGGATGAAGCCGAAGCCCTTCATGGCGTTGAAGAACTTGACCGTCCCGGTCGCCTTCTCGCCGGTCAGCTGACGCTGCGGGGCGCCACCGGCGCCACCAGCACCCGCGCCACGCGGACCGCGATCACCACCCGGTGCGCCGCCGAAGCCGCCATCGCGCGGCGGACCGCGATCGGTGACGGGGAGGGGCTCGCCCTCGATCTTGAGGTCGGTCGCCGAGATACGGCCGCCGCGATCGACGAGCGTGAAGCCGAGCGGCTGACCCTCGGCGAGCGCCGTCATGCCGGCCTGCTCGACCGCGGAGATGTGAACGAAAACGTCCTCGCCGCCGTCATCGCGAACGACGAAGCCGAAACCCTTCTGGGCGTTGAAGAACTTTACGACGCCAGTGCCTTCGCCCACGACCTGCGGGGGCATCCGGTTGCCGCCGCCGAAGCCGCCGCCACCACTGCTACCACCGCCGCCGCCGCGGAAACCACCGCCGCCGCCGCCGCCGCTGAAGCCACCGCCGCCGCCGCTGAAGCCGCCGCCACCGCTACGGAAGCCGCCGCCACCGCCGAAACCACCACCGCCGAAGCCGCCGCCGCCGAAATCACCGCCGCCGCCGCCGAAATCACCGCCGCCGCCACCGAAGTCATCGCGCTTGTCGCGTCCACGCCCGCCACGATTGCCGCGGCCACCTTTGTCGTAACCCATAAACCCTGTTCGTCTTCCCGCTCCGTCCCGCCGATCGTTCAAGTCCCGCGCGATGGACGGTCTGCGCGGAACCTCGAGACGCGAAATTCAAGGCGCCACGAGAATCGCCATAGCGCATCGTCTGCGCAACCGCGAATGGAATCGTCTCCAAAAGCAAGTATTGCGTATCATTCCATGCATTATTGTCGCGTCCAAAGCACAATCCATCGCAGGTAGGACTTCAGTGACCGCTGATCATCGACGCTTGTTGAGCCGCACGCCGCGCCGCGCTACGGCGCGCCATGGCTGTATATTTTCATGAAGAAGATTTGCCGGGCGATGTGTTCGCGCCCGGCGCCGCGCTTGCGGTTGATACCGAAACGATGGGGCTGATCACGCCGCGTGACCGGCTGTGTCTGGTGCAGATCTCGGACGGGCTGGGCGACGAGCATCTCGTGCGCTTCGGCCCCGAGTCCGACTATGCCGCGCCCTATCTACGCGCCGCGCTGGCCGATCCGGCGCGCATGAAGCTCTATCATTTCGGGCGGTTCGATATCGCCGCGATCAAGCATTACATAGGCGTCGTGGCGGCGCCGGCCTATTGCACCAAGATCGCCTCGCGGTTGGTGCGTACCTACACCGATCGGCACGGCCTGAAGGAGCTGGTGCGCGAGATGCTCGGGCAGGATATCTCGAAGCAGCAACAGTCGTCCGACTGGGGCGGGCCCGAGCTGAGCGAGCCGCAGCGCGAATATGCCGCGTCCGACGTGCGCTTCCTCCACCGGTTGCGGGAGGAGCTCGACCGGCGGCTGGCGCGCGAGGGGCGCACGGCGCTGGCGCAGGCGTGTTTTGATTTCCTGCCGCATCGCGCGGAGCTCGATCTAGCAGGATGGCCCGAGATCGATATCTTCGCGCATGTCTGACTTCGCCATCCGCGAGCGTACCGCGCGGCAGCGCTGGGCCGCGCCAGGCAGCCGGCACGATCGCATCGTCGGCATCACGCACTGGCTGCTGCCGGTGCTGATCGGCGTGCTCGCGGCGTTTCTGGTGATGGCGCCGCTGACGACTGGTGGTGACGTTTCGTTCGTGCTCGACAAGAACAAGGTCGAGGTGGCGAAGGAACGGCTGAAGATTCAGCGCGCGCAATATCGCGGCAGCGATGCCAAGGGCCAGCCGTTCACGCTCAACGCGGGCTCGGCGCTGCAGAAGAGTTCCGCCGAGCCGATCGTACAGCTCGATCAACTTGCGGCGCAGATCCGGCTGCAGGACGGCCCGGCTTCGATCACCGCGCCCAAGGGGCGGTACGACATGGAAACCGAGCAGGTGGCAGTGGATGGCGCGATCGCGTTCCGCGGGCCGAACGGTTACACGCTCGACACCAACAACGCGACGGTCGACCTGAAGACGCGGCGGCTGCAATCGGGCGGCGCCGTCACCGGCACCGTGGCGCAAGGCACGTTCAGCGCCAACCGGCTCGACGCCGATCTTGAGGCGCGTACCGTGACATTGCGTGGCAATGCCCGCTTGCGCGTGAACCCGCGAGGGACGAGATAGCGCGCCATGAAACGCGCCGTACTCCTGAGCCTGCTGATCGCCGCTGGCGCCGATGCGCAGACCCGCCACAATTCTAACGCCCCGATCGATTTCGGTGCCGACCAGATCGAGCTGCAGGACCGCGCGAATCGCGCCGTGCTCTCGGGCAATGTCGCGGTGCGGCAGGCGGAGATGACGCTGAACGCAGGCCGTATGACGGTGAATTACACCGGTCAGGTGGTCGGCGGCAGCCCGCAGGTGTCGCGGCTCGATGCGGCGGGCGGCGTGACCGTCAACCGCCCGGCACAGACCGCGCGCAGCCAATATGCCGTCTATGATCTCAACAAGCGCGTGATCACGATGATCGGTGCGGTTACGCTGACGCAATCCGGGAACACCGTGAACGGCGGGCGGCTGACGATCAACCTCGATACCGGGCGTGCGGTGATCGACGGATCATCGGTGCGCGGCGGTGCAGCGGCACCGGGTGGCACGACCACGACGACACCATCGGGGCGCGTGACGGGCACTTTCTCGGTCCCCAAGCGCAACTGATCGCATCGGGGCTTCCCCCTGAGACGCGTGTTTGTCATTAAGCCATGCATGAATCTTGCCAACCCGGATCGTCTTCACGGTGCGGTAACGACGATCTGCGAGGCGACAGCGAGCGATGGATGACGTCACGACCCTGAACCAGGTGGACCCGATCCACGAGGCGCCGATGACGAACGGCCTGCAGGTCGTGTCGATCGCCAAGTCGTACGAGAAGCGGGTGGTGCTGAGCGACGTGTCGGTGTCGGTCGGTCGCGGCGAAGTGGTCGGGCTGCTGGGGCCGAACGGCGCTGGCAAAACGACGTGCTTCTATTCGGTGATGGGGCTGGTGAAGCCCGATGCCGGGCGAATCATGCTCGATGGCGAGGATATCACCGGGTTGCCGATGTATCGCCGGGCGATCCTGGGGCTCGGCTATCTGCCGCAGGAAACATCGATCTTCCGCGGGCTGACGATCGAGAAGAATATTCTGACGGTGCTCGAACTGTCCGAGCCAGATGCGGCGGCGCGCGCGAAGAAGCTGGATACGCTGCTGGACGAATTCGGGCTGACGCGGCTGCGCGATGCGCCGGCGATGGCGCTGTCGGGCGGCGAGCGGCGGCGAGCGGAGATCGCGCGTGCGCTGGCGGCGGACCCGTCGATCATCCTGCTCGACGAGCCGTTCGCGGGGATCGACCCGCTGTCGATCGCCGACATCCGCGATCTGGTGAAGGATCTGAAGCGGCGCGGGATCGGCGTGCTGATCACCGACCACAATGTGCGCGAGACGCTGGAGATCGTCGATCGCGGGTACATCATCTATGATGGGCGGGTGCTGTTCAGCGGCGCGCCGAACGACCTGGTGGCCGATCCGAACGTGCGGCGGCTGTATCTGGGCGAGAGCTTTTCGCTTTGACCCTATGCGAAGGTTAGCTTTTCTTCTCGTCATCCCGGGCTTGATCCGGGGTCCCGCTGCCTTCTCGACCATCGAAGAAGAAGCGGGACCCCGGCTCAAGGCCGGGGTGACGGATGAAGAGTTGGTACCTGTGCGATGAGCCTCGCCCCGCGCCTCGACCTGCGGCAATCGCAATCGCTGGTGATGACGCCGCAGTTGCAGCAGGCGATCAAGCTGCTCGCGCTGTCGAACCTCGAAATTGAGGGGGTGATCGCCGAGGAGATCGAGAAGAACCCGCTGCTCGAGGCGGCTGCGCCTGCCGATGACGGGCCGGTCGCCGAGCGTGAGATCGAGGCGGTGCGCGACGAGCCGGCGCCGGCGGACGAACTCGTGATGAACGGCGAGGCAGCGGGCGAGTCGCTTGATGTCGATATTTCGGCGGAGCGGTTCGATGACGGCCCGGGTGATCGGGTATCGGGCGACGGGCTTGGCCTGTCCGGGGCGAGCGGCGGGATGGGGGAGGATGGACCGGATTTCGATTCGTTCGCCAGCGCCGACCTGTCGCTCGCGGATCATCTGGGTCGGCAGGCGGGAGAGGTGCTGGCGGGGGGCGATCTGTTCGTCGCGCAGCATCTGATCGATTTGATCGACGAGGCGGGATACCTGAGCGCGAGCCTGCTCGATGTCGCGACGCGGCTCGGCGTGCCGCTGGCGCAGGTCGAGCAGGTGCTGGGGGTGATCCAGACGTTCGATCCGACCGGTGTGGGCGCGCGCGATCTCGCCGAATGTATCGCGCTGCAGGCGAAGGAGGCCGACCGCTACGATCCGTGCATGGCACGGCTGATCGACAATCTCGATCTGGTGGCGCGCGGGGACCTCGCGCGGCTGAAGCGGCTGTGCCAGGTCGACGATGAGGACATGGCGGACATGATCCGCGAGCTGCGCAGCTATGATCCCAAGCCCGGCTGCCGTTATGGCGGGGAGCCTACGCTGGCGGTGTCGCCCGATGTTCACGTGCGGCGCACGCGCACCGGCTGGGTGGTCGAGCTCGATGCGGCGACGCTGCCGCGCGTGCTCGTCAACCGGCGCTATCACGCGGAGCTTTCGTCCGGGCCGCAGGACAAGGCGGCGAAGGCGTGGCTCGGCGACATGCTGGCGAGCGCAAACTGGCTGGTGAAGGCGCTCGACCAGCGGCAGAAGACGATCATCCGCGTCGCGACCGAGATCGTGCGCCAGCAGGAGGCGTTTTTCCTGAAGGGTGTCGCACACCTCAAGCCGCTGACGCTGCGGCAGATCGCAGATGCGATCGAGATGCACGAATCGACGGTGAGCCGGGTCACCTCGAACAAATATCTCAGCTGCGCGCGTGGGCTGTACGAAATGAAATACTTCTTCACCTCGGCGATTCAGTCGGCAGATGGTGGTGATGCGGTGTCGGCGGAGGCGGTAAAGAACGCCATTCGTGGGCTGATCGCGAACGAGGGCGCCAAGGTGCTGAGCGACGATACGATCGTCGAGCTGCTGAACGCGAAGGGCTTCGACATCGCGCGCCGGACGGTGGCGAAATATCGTGAGGCGATGGGGCTGGGCAGCTCGGTGCAGCGGCGGCGGCAGAAGGCGCTGGAGGGCGCCTGATCGTCCCCGAGCTTTGCTCGGGGAGGATCAGTTCAGCAAGTGGCGCGGCACCTTTACCCTCATGTCGAGGAGTTGCTGGCCCTTGCCCTTTGCGAGCGGGTCGAGCCGGAGGCTGGCGAACTGGCCGCCGCCGAGCGACTGGATACAGTGGAGGTTGATCGCGTTCATCCCGGGCAGGTCGTAGCGGCGGACTTCGGGGTGCGCCGCGCCTTCGAATTCGTGCGCGAAGAAGGCCTTTACCGCTTCCTCGGTCAGGGCGGCGCGGATCCACGGGAGGAATTCGGGGCGGCGGGCGATGACGGCGACGTTGAAGGCATCGCCCTTATCGCCCGAGCGCGCCCAGGCGATGTCGATCAGTTGCACTTCGACCAGATCATCGCCCTCGGCGGTGTCGTCTACGACCGGGCGCTCGATCATTGCCGGGTCGAATGGCGTTGCGGGGGCGGGATTGGCGACGGTGACCGTGTCGCCACGGAGTGAGACCTCGCCCGTTACCGAGCCGCCGTCGACGAGGAACGAGAAGACCTGCGCGACCGGGCTGATCGTCGGGCGGGCGCCGAACCAGCCGGTCGAGCCGACGCTCATCGACGTGGTGGGCGAATCGAATTCGCGCATCATGATGGCGAGCGCGGCTTCGTCGTCATGCTCGGCGCCGATTCGGGCGATCACTTCGCGCGTTGCGGCGAGTGCCGGATTGGCCTGTGCGCCGTAGCTCGATTCGGTGCCGAGCAGTTCGACGCGGGTATCGCGCAGCGGGGGGAGATTGCGGTTGCGGAGCATCTCGTTGACGCGGGTGATGACCGCTTCGGCCTGACGCTGCGCCTTCTTCGCAGCATCGCGGCCGACGACGGGCATAATGCCGATGAAGCGATAGCCGTTTTCGTAAGTGACGCAGGTCTTGAGCTTGCCGGTGGGGGGATAGCCCTTGGCGTTCGAGACGCGCACGCGCTCGTCGCCGTCGGCGGTGACGCTCAGTTGTGAGAAATCGCACACGACGTCGGGCAAGGCATAGGCTTGCGGATCGCCGACCTCGTAGAGGATTTGTTCGGAGACGGCGGCGGGTGAGATCAGGCCGCCGGTGCCTTCGGGCTTGGTGACGACGAAGTCGCCATCGGCGTGGCATTCGATGATCGGGTAACCGATGTGCGCCCAGTCGGGCACCTTTTCCCAATCGGTGAACAGGCCGCCGGTGGCCTGTGCGCCGCATTCGATGACGTGGCCGGCGAGAGAGCCGGCGGAGAGGCGATCGTGATCGTCGGCGCCCCAGCCGAATTCGTGCATCAGCGGGCCGAGCGTGAGCGCGCTGTCGACGACGCGGCCGGTGATCACGACGTCCGCGCCAGCGGCTAGTGCCGCGGCGATTGGGCCGCCGCCGAGATAAGCGTTGGTGGTCCAGATCTTTTCGGGGGACGGGAAAGGTGCGCCCGAGAACATCTCGGCGGTATCGGCGGTTGCGAAATCGGGGACGCGATCGAGCAGGTCGTCGCCGGTGACGATCGCGATCTTGAAGCTAAGGCCGGCGTCAGCGGCGTGCCTTTCCATCCGCTCGCGGCAAGCTTCGGGGTTCACGCCGCCGGCGTTGGTGACGACGCGAACGCCTTGTTCCTTGAGCTCGCGCAGGTTGTCCTTCCACACCCATTCGGTGAAATCGCGCGCATAGCCCTGGTCTGGGCGCACCTGCTTGAGCTGGCCGAGCGGGGCCATCGTCGCCTCGGCAAGATAATCGAGGATCATGTAATCGAGATTGCCGCCGGCCAGAAGCTGCGGCGCGGCGACCGAGCTGTCGCCGAGGAATCCGCCTGCGCCGCCGATGCGGATGACTTTGCTCATGTGCCTCTCCCGTATTTTGGGGGAGGGGTAGAGGATTTGGGAAGATGCGCAATCTTCTCCCCTCCCCTGAAGGGGAGGGGCTTCTTTGTTGCTCAATCGGCGAAGGGGTCGCGCACCAGGATCGTGTCTTCGCGCTCGGGGCTGGTGGAGACCAGCGCGACGGGGCAGTTGATCAGTTCCTCGACGCGGCGGATGTATTTGATCGCCTGTGCCGGCAGATCGGCCCAGCTGCGCGCACCGGCAGTTGATTCCGACCAGCCATCCATCGTTTCGTAGATCGGCTCGACCGCGGCCTGATCGGCGGCGTGCGAAGGGAAGTAGTCGATCGTCTCGCCGCGCAAGCGATAGCCGGTGCAGATCGCGATCGTCTGGAAGCCGTCGAGCACGTCGAGCTTGGTCAGCGCGATGCCGGTGATGCCGCTGACCGCGGCGGACTTGCGCACGAGCACCGCATCGAACCAGCCGCAGCGACGCTTGCGGCCAGTGACGGTGCCGAATTCGCGGCCGCGCACGCCGAGTCGTTCGCCGGTCTCGTTCTCGAGCTCGGTCGGGAACGGGCCCGAGCCGACGCGCGTGGTGTATGCCTTGGCGATACCGAGCACGAAGCCAACCGCGCTTGGTCCGAGGCCCGAGCCGCCCGCGGCGGCGCCGGCGATCGTGTTCGACGAGGTGACGAACGGGTAGGTGCCGTGATCGATGTCTAGCAGCACGCCCTGTGCGCCTTCGAACAGGATGCGGCGGCCGCGCGCGCGGGCTTCGGCGAGATCGCGCCAGACCGGCTTGGCGAAGGAAAGGACGAAATCGGCGATCTCGGTGAGGTCGGCGATCAGCCGGGCGCGATCGATCGGCGGTTCGCCGAAGCCGGCGCGCAGCGCATCGTGGTGTGCGGTGAGGCGATCGAGCTGCGGGCCGAGATCGCCGAGATGCGCGAGATCGCAGACGCGGATCGCGCGGCGGCCGACCTTGTCTTCATACGCTGGGCCGATGCCGCGGCGCGTGGTGCCGATCTTGCCCGCGCCGCTCGCATCCTCGCGCAGCCCATCGAGATCGCGGTGGAAGGGAAGGATCAGCGCGCAGGTATCGGCAATACGCAGCGTTTCGGGGCTGACCGATACGCCCTGCGCTTCAAGCCGCGCGATCTCGTCACGCAGGGCCCAGGGGTCGAGGACGACGCCATTGCCGATTACCGAAGGCGTGCCGCGGACGATGCCCGAGGGGAGGAGCGAGAGTTTGTAGACCTGCTCGCCGACGACCAGCGTATGGCCGGCGTTGTGGCCGCCCTGGAAGCGCACGACCATGTCGGCGCGCTCGGCGAGCCAGTCGACGATCTTGCCCTTGCCCTCGTCGCCCCATTGAGCGCCGATTACTGCTACGTTCGCCATGGATACGATTGTCCCCCTGCCGGGGTGATCCTGACCGCCCTTCGACAGGACTCGGCGATCAGAAGGGTTTCGAATTGCGCCGCGCGGGTAGCGGGATGGCTATGTCGATGTCAATTGCCGAGCGGGCGCGGCTCGCCATCCGCCCACAGATGCGTGCATAATTGCGCTTCGGGCGTATCGCTCGCGGTGAGGGCGGCGACCGTTACCCAGCCGGCGGCGCGCATCGCGCTGCCGGCCTCGGTTGGTGCGCCGATCGGCAGGAACAGGCGGCGGCGTTCGCTTACCGCATCACCGGCGATCGACCCGGCGAACAGCGAGAAGCCTGTGGCCGCTTCCTCGGCCCCGCCCTCGTGCATCAGCATGTAGGTGCCGCCACGGCCGACTTCGCGCGTCGCGCCGGCGGCGAACAACGAGAAACCGAGCCAGGTCTGATATTCGAAGCCGTGACGCTCGGTCGGGTCGAGCGTGAGCGTTGCGGTGTCGCCGAGCGCGGCGGCGATCGCTTCGAGCCCATCGAGGCGCGTGGCGAGCGCACCGCTGGTGTCGAACGCGCGCAAGCGATCGATCGCGGTGGTGAACGGGCCGGCGGCTTCGATCAGCGGCAGATAGGCCGGGGCAAGCGTGGCGACGGCGCCGGCGTCTTTCGCATCGAGCCGCTCGCGCAACTGCTCGACGTCGTCGATCGGCAGCGGCCCGGCCGCGAGCGTGGCGACGAGATCGGGCAGGGTGAAATCGACCGACACGCCTTGCGCGCCGGCGGCGGTGAGCGCCTCCACCGCGACGGTCACGATCTCGCGTGCGGCGGCGACCGAATCGAGGCCGATGAGTTCGCAGCCGATCTGGCGGGCTTCGCGTGCCGGCTGAAGCGCGCCGCCGCGTAGCTTGAGCACCGAGCCGGCATAGCTGAGGCGGACGGGGCGCGGGTGATGCGCCATGCGCGTCGCGGCGATGCGCGCGACCTGCGCGGTGATGTCGGGGCGGATCGCCATGGTGCGCTGGCTGACCGGATCGACGAAGCGCACGGCATCGGCGAGCCCACCGTCCTTGAGCCGCGAACCGAGGCCTTCGGCGAACTCGGCGAGCGGCGGATCGACGCGCTCGTAGCCGTAGCCATGCGCGACGCCGAGGACATGCGCTTCGACGGTGGCCGCGGCATCGGCATGTGGGGGGAGGCGGTCGCGGAAACCTTCGGGGAGCAGGCTGGGGCGTATCATGTGCGGGGCGCATAACGGCGCGGGTGCGCCGGGGGAAGGCGGACGATGGTGGGGCAGTTGCTGGAGTTGCATGTCCTTCGACTTCGCTCGGGATGAACGGGGTTTCGGCTCCTGCGTCACACCGGGCTTGTCCCGGTGTCCACCGTGCGACGCGTTCTACGGCTTATGCGCTTGCTGCGCCGTGGATGCCGGGACGAGCCCGGCATGACGGAGGGCTATTGCTGCGGCACTGTAGCGACTGGGGGCGTGGGGATTGGCGCGGGATCCTCCAGCGTCGTGCCGGAGCGTTCGCGCACGGTGATCGGCGCGGTGGGAGCTTCGGACATGCCGCTCGAATTCTTCGGCGCCTTGCCTTTCAGCTCGTCGATCTCGTTCTGGCGGCGTTGCAGGTAGAAATCGCGCGAGCGGGCGTAGGGATCGGCCTGGCCATCGTGCAACTGGCGTTGCGTATCATCGAACTCGGCGCGGTGATCGAGCATGCCGATCACGCCGAACGGGATCGCAAACTCAGGCTTGGTGATGCGCGAGCCGTAGACGAACGGGAACAGCAAGCGGTCGAGTGCGCCGCCGATCAGGTCGCGCGGCGTGGTCGGGCCGACGATCGGCAGGAACATGAACGGGCCGGTCTTGATGCCGTAGAAGCCGAGGGTGTTGGCAAAGCCGTTGCTGCGGCGCCTCCACTTGAACGGCTTGCGCTTGGCCATGTCGAACAGGCCGGCGACGCCAACGGTGGTGTTGATCGCGAACCGCCCGACGGTTTCGAGTGCGCGGCCGATCTTGAGCTGCAGGACGAAGTTCAGGAAGACGACGGGCTCGCGCAAATTGTACAGGAAGTTGTGCGCGCCATCGCGGATCGGCTTGGGGATCACATCCTTGTAGACCATTGCGATCGGGCCGATGATCGCCGAGTCGACTGCCATCGTCGCTTCGAACGCCTTGGTGTTGATGTCGGCGAACGGATCGGGTGCTTCCCAGGCGCTCCGGCCGGTGACAACGATGTCGCGTTGCGCGGACTCTGGCGTTTCGGGCGCTGGCGCGGTCTGCGGGGCAATGACGCCGGCTGGTGCCACGGTCGGCGCGGCGTCGCCAGGGGTGAAGGCTTCGACCGTCGTTGCGACAAGCGGCGGTGCCGCCATCGGCATCACGGCATCTGTCGCTGCAATCGGCGGGGGCGAGAACAGCAGCGCCCCGGCAAAGATCAACGCACTCAAGACTTCTCCCCGTCGTCCCCCGGGGACGTAACGGAACTGTCATCCGTTATGCCGCTGATGACAACAGCTAAGTCTGGTGACGGCGGGCATCCTATTCGCGGCTGCCTTCCCGCCGACAGCGCCTCACCCCGGCGTAAAGCCGGGGTGAGGGATATGAGCAAGCGCGCTTAGAACTTCAGCCCCATCGCGGTCTTGACGCCCGGGAGCGCCTTCACCGTGGCCAGCAACTCGCGCGTGACCGGTTCGTCGACCGATAGCAGCAGCACAGCCTCGCCGCCGGCCTGACGGCGGCCGAGGTGGAACGTGCCGATGTTGACGCCGGCCTCGCCCAAGGTGGTGCCGAGCCGGCCAATGAAGCCCGGTGCATCCTCGTTGACGACATAGAGCATCGCGCCGGCCAGATCGGCCTCGACCTTGATCCCGAACAGCTCGACGAGCCGCGGGGCCGAATCGCCGAACAGCGTGCCGACGACCGAGCGCTCGCCATCGGCGGTGCGTACCGAAACGCGCAGCAGCGTGTGGTAATCACCCTCGCGCTCGGTACGGATCTCGCGCACTTCCATGCCACGCTCGCGCGCCAGCACGGGGGCGTTGACCATGTTGACCGTGTCGGTCTGCGTGCCGAGGAAGCCCTTGAGCACCGCGCTGGTCATCGGCTTGGGGTTGAGCTCCGCTGCGGCGCCTTCGGAGTGGATCGAGATACGATCGATCGCGCCGTGCGCCAGCTGGCCGACGAGGCTGCCGAGCTTTTCGGCCAGGCCCATGTAGGGCTTGAGCTTGGGCGCTTCTTCCGCGGTGAGGCTGGGCATATTGAGTGCGTTCGTGACGCCGCCCGACACCAGATAATCGGCCATCTGCTCG
Organism: Sphingomonas radiodurans; assembly: GCF_020866845.1. NCBI lineage: Bacteria > Pseudomonadati > Pseudomonadota > Alphaproteobacteria > Sphingomonadales > Sphingomonadaceae > Sphingomonas > Sphingomonas radiodurans. The sequence continues at coordinate 1,094,000 of NZ_CP086594.1, read as the reverse complement.
GCGACCTGGATGGCGACGTTCACCTGCGCCTCGGTGGTCGAGGCGCCGAGATGCGGGGTAGAGACGAAGTTCGGCGTGCCGAACAGCGGGCTTTCCTTGGCCGGTTCGGAGACGAACACGTCGAGCGCGGCGCCGCCGATATGGCCGCTGTCGAGGCCCTCCTTGAGCGCAACCTCGTCGATCAGGCCACCGCGCGCGCAATTGATGATCCGGACGCCCTTCTTGGTCTTGGCGAGATTCTCGGCCGACAGGATGTTGCGCGTCTGATCGGTGAGCGGGGTGTGGAGCGTGATGAAGTCGGCGCGCGCGAGCACGTCGTCGAGCGTTGCCTTCTCCACGCCGAGCTCGATCGCGCGATCCTCGGTGAGGAAGGGATCGTAGGCGATGACCTTCATCTTGAGGCCGCGCGCGCGGTCAGCGACGATCGAGCCGATGTTGCCGGCACCGATCAGGCCGAGCGTCTTCGACGTCAGCTCGACGCCCATGAAGCGGTTCTTTTCCCACTTGCCGGCCTGGGTGGAGGCGTCGGCCTCGGGCAGCTGACGCGCGAGCGCGAACATGAGTGCGATGGCGTGTTCGGCGGTGGTGATCGAATTGCCGAACGGCGTGTTCATGACGACGACGCCCTTCGCGGACGCCGCGGGGATATCGACATTGTCGACGCCGATGCCGGCGCGGCCGACGACCTTTAGGTTCGTCGCGGCGTCGAGGATTTCCTTCGTCACCTTCGTCGAGCTGCGGATCGCGAGGCCATCGTATTCGCCGATGATCGCCTTGAGCTCGGCGGGCGTCTTGCCGGTGATTTCGTCGACTTCGACGCCGCGCTCGCGGAAAATCTGCGCGGCTTTGGGGTCCATTTGGTCGCTGATTAGAACTTTTGGCATTTCATATCTCCATGGCCCTCTCTCCTTCAGGGGAGAGGGCAGACGAGCGGATGCGAAGTCGGGAGAGGGGCTGTGTGCGGAGAGCGGGCAGCTCGTGACTGCCCCTCTCCCAACCCTCTCCCCTGAAGGGGAGAGGGCTTTCGGTCAGCCCTGCTTGGCGGTGGCGTAGGCCCAGTCGAGCCAGGGGCCGAGCGCGACGATATCCGCGGTGTCGACCGTGGCGCCGCACCAGATCCGCAGGCCCGGTGGCGCGTCGCGGTAGCCGCCGATGTCGTAGGCGGCGCCCTCGGCGTCGAGCAATGAGACCATCTTCTTGATCACCGCTTCGTCGGCGTCGACCGTGAGACACACGCTGGTCTTCGAGCGCGAGGCTTCATCGACCGCGAGGTGGCCGAGCCACTCGCGGGCTTCGACGATCTCGTTGAGCGCGGCGGCGTTGGCGTCCGAGCGGGCGATCAGGCCGCCTTCTCCGAGGCCCTTCGCCCATTCGAGGCTGAAGATCGCATCTTCGACCGCGAGCATCGAGGGGGTGTTGATCGTCTCGCCCTTGAACACGCCCTCGGTGAGCTTGCCCTTCGAGACGAGGCGGAACACCTTGGGCAGCGGCCAGGTGGGGGTGTAGCTTTCGAGGCGTTCCACGGCGCGCGGGCCGAGGATCAGGACACCGTGCGCGCCCTCGCCGCCCAACACCTTCTGCCACGAGAAGGTGGCGACATCGATCTTGTCCCACGGCAGATCGTAGGCGAACACGCCGCTGGTGGCGTCGGCAAAGCTCAGGCCTTCGCGATCGTCGGCGATCCAGTCGCCGTTGGGCACGCGCACGCCGCTGGTCGTGCCGTTCCAGGTGAACAGCACGTCGTTGGACCAATCGACCTGCGCGAGATCGGGCAGCTGGCCGTAATCGGCGCGGATCACCGTCGGGTCGATCTTGAGCTGCTTGACCGCATCCGTGACCCAGCCTTCGCCGAAGCTTTCCCACGCGAGCGCCGTGACGGGGCGCTGCCCAAGCATCGTCCACATCGCCATTTCGAACGCGCCGGTGTCCGAGCCGGGGACGATGCCGATGTGGTGCGTGTCGGGGAGCTTGAGCAATTCGCGCATCAGATCGATGCAATATTGCAGACGCTGCTTGCCGATCTTCGAGCGGTGCGAGCGGCCGAGCGATGCGTCGGCGAGCTTCGCGGCGTCCCAGCCGGGAGGCTTGGCGCAGGGGCCGGAGGAAAAATAGGGTCGCGCCGGAGTGGTGGCGGGTTTCGCAGGCGCAAATGTGGCGTCGGCGAGCGTCGTATCAGTCATGTCTCTCTCCTTACAGAGAGCACGCGCGGCGTTGGGACCGCGTGGCCCGACACCGCCCTAGACGCGTGGAACCGGGGTGGCAATCGACTTAACGCGGATCAGACTCGGTTCAGCCGCGCGGGCGCACCGTTGGGCCGGGCTTGGCATAAGGCTGCTTCCCTTTGCTAAGATGAAGCGGGAAGAAGGGGCGGCGTGGCAACGGCTTTGGCGCGAATGGGGGATGTGTGCGTACCGTCATCATGCTGGCGCTGATCGTGACGACGCTTGCGGCGTGCGGACGATCGGACCGACCGTCCCGCCCCGATTCGCGCAACGCGAACAAGAAGGTCGAGGGGCCTTCGGCGCGCGAGACGGCGATGTGCCAGCGCGACTTGCGCGAGCTTGGCGTCGATTTCGAGGTGCTGCCCGATCGCCAGTTCGGGCCGGGGTGCGGGATCGTCGGCACGGTGAAGCTGCTCGACATCGGCGTGCCAACGACGAACCTGGGGGCGGTACGCTGCGGGCAGGCGCGGACCTATGCACAATGGGCGCGCAACGCTGTGGCGCCAGCGGCTTATCAGATGCTGGGCAGCGAGCTCGCCAAGATAGAGAGCATGGGTAGCTACAATTGCCGCAACGTTGCGGGGACCGGGCGACGATCGGGGCATGCGATCGCCAATGCGATCGACATCGGCGGCTTCCAGCTGAAGGACGGGCGGCGGATCACGATCCTCAAGGACTGGAACTCGCCCGATCCCGACGTGCGGCGGTTCCTGCAGACGATCAGCGCCTCGGCATGCAAGCGGTTCGGCACGACGCTCGGCCCGAACTATAATGCAGCGCACCGCAATCATTTGCATCTCGAGGATGACAAGGCGAATTTCTGCCGTTGATGGGGGGATAAGGCATGAGGATTTTCGCTGCTGTGTTGGCGCTGCTTGCGACGCCGGTCGCTGCACAGACGCCGGTCGGGCCGAACAGTCGCACCGAGGCGGTGAAGATCATCGCCGGGCTGCGCGAGATCGTCAGCCCCGATGGGCTACAGGCGAGCGAGACGATCCCGATCGGCGGCATCAAGCAAGTGGTGTCGATCCGCAGCCAGGATCTGCGCAACCCGGTGCTGATCTATTTTCACGGCGGGCCGGGCTTTGTCGAGACGCCGCTCGACTGGTGGTGGGGGCGTGGCTGGGACGAGTATTTCACCGTCGTGCATTGGGACCAGCGCAATGCCGGCAAGACCTTCACTGCCAGCGGCGCAAACGATCCGGCGCTGCTGACTGCCGAACGCTACCAGCGCGACGCCGAGGAGGTGGTGCAATGGGCGTTGAAGCGGTTCGGCAAGCGCAAGCTGTTCGTGCTCGGGCATAGCTGGGGAAGCATGCTGGGGCTAAAACTCGCCGCGGCGCATCCCGAATGGCTGCACGCCTATATCGGCATGGGGCAGCTGACCGACGGGCTGGAGGGCGAGCGGCGCGGCTGGGCGTGGACGATGGCGCGTGCGCGGGCGGCCGGAAATGCCGAAGCGGTGCGCGAACTGGAGTCGATCGCGCCCTATGCGGCGAAAGCCCCGGTGCCGGTGGAGGCGATCCTGATCCAGCGCAAATGGCTCACTATCTTTGGCGGTGCTGCCTGGCGACGGCCGACCGGCGCGGCGTTCGAGTTGGCGGCCATTAAGCTTTCGCCCGAATATAGCGATGACGACGTGCGCAACGCGTTCAAGGGGCAGCCGCCGGTGACGAAGGCGTTGCTGCCCGAGATCCTGTCCGCCGATCTGGCGGCGATCCGGACGTTGAAGACGCCGCTGCTGTTGCTGCTTGGGCGGCACGACATCACCGTGTCGAGCGAGGTCGCGGCGGAATGGTTCGCGCGGGTGAAGGCACCGTCGAAGCAGCTGGTGTGGTTCGAGCGATCAGGCCACCACGCGACGAGCGAGGAACCGGGCAAGCTGCTGATGACGTTGGTGACGCAGGCTCGTCCGATCGCGGCGAAGGCGGGGGATGTAGCGCCTTAGAGCGTACCTTCGTCGGGCTATTTCGCGCCGGCGGTGGCGATGGCTTCCTGCAACTTGTCGAGCGGTTGGGCGCCGGCCAGAACCTTGTCGCCGATTACCCAAGTGGGCGTGCCGGTGATGCCGATCTTGCCGGCTAGCGCCAGGTTGCTGGCGATTTCGGTGTCGGCGTCGTCGGGCAGGTTTGTAAGGTCGACGCCGCTTGTCTTGGCGGTAGCGGCGATCGTCGTGGCGCTGACCGGGCCGGCTGCGTAGAGCGCTTCGTGGAAGGTGGAGAACTTGCCCTGCGCTGCGGCGGCTAGCGAGGCGCGGGCGGCGTCGCGGCTTTCGTCGCTGAGGATCGGCAGCTCGCGGAAGACGACGCGCAAGTTTGGATCGGCGGCGACCAATTGGCGAATGACCGGCAGGCTCGCGCGGCAATAACCGCAATTATAGTCGAAGAACTCGACCAGCGTGACGTCACCCTGCGGATTGCCGAGGACGGCGCCCTTGTATGCCGTTTCGATCTGTCCGCGATCGCCGCCGATCGCGCGGGCGCTCTCGCGCTCCTGCAGCTTCTGCATTGCCTGCGGGATGAGCTCGGGATTGGCGAGGACGTAATCGCGCACGACGCGCTCTATCTGCGTCTTGTTCGCGGTGGACACATCGCTTGGCGCGACGCGCTCGGCCAGCCACATGCCGCCGGCGCCGAACGCCGCGCCGAGCAGCACGAGGAGCAGCAACGAAACCCGGCCCATCAGCGCTTGCGCTTGTCTTTTTCGAGCGCGTCCTGCGAGGTCATCGCGATATCTTGTGCGCGGATCCAATCCGACGTGTTTTGCGGAATACCCGCCATTGCGTAGCGCGCGCTCATCGTGGCGGTGCGCGCGTCACCCATCATGCTTGCTCGTTCCGCGGTGGCGAGCGCGGCGCGCGGCGTGTCACCAGTCAGTTCGTACACTGTGCCGAGCTGCTGCCAGGCGAACGGGTTCTGATCGTCGCGCGCCACGGCAGTACGCAGGACGCGCTTGGCCTCTTCGTAATTCGCCTTGTCCTCGGTTGCGAGCAGCGCGTGGCCGAAGGTGGTGGCGATCAGCGGGTTGTTGCGCGAGCCCGTTGTCGCTTCGCGCAGCGGTCCAATCGCTTCGTTCGGCTTGCCCGCTTCGAGCAGGATCTGGCCCTCGATCTCGCGGAAATAGGGATCGTCGGGCTTGGCCTTGATGAGCGCGCTCGCCTCGGCATCGGCCTTCTCGGGGTAGCCGCCGCGGTGATAGGCATAGGCGCGGGCATAATGCCCGTAGATCGTCTTGTTGCTCTCGGGGTATTTCTGCAGCGCCTGGGAAGGCGGCAGGAGATAGCCGTCAAGCTTCGCCTGGATGCGCTTGAAGCGATCCTCCCAGTCCTGGTTGAGCGGCCTGCCCCAGGCGGGAGATGCTTGCAGCGTTTCGGAGATCGCCGCGATCCGCTCCGACGAGACGGGGTGATCGAGCATAAACTCCATCTTGCGATTGATGCCGTAGCGATATTCCATCTGCTGCAGCGTCTTGAAGAAGTTGACGTATCCCTTGCCGGAAATGCCGGCGGCATTGAGATATTTGGCGCCGGCCGCGTCGGTCGAGGCTTCCTGCTGGCGCGAGAAGGCGAGGTACTTGCCCATCGCCGCCTGCTGGCCAGCGGCGAGGAGCCCAGCGCCGGCTTCGCCCGCGCCGGCGGCCATCGCGGCCAGCCCCAGCACGACCGAAAGCATCGTGATGCCAGTCGCTTCCTTGAACCCGCGGCCGGAGAGCGACACGTGCCCGCCAGTAATGTGGCCGATCTCGTGCGCGATCACGCCCTGCACTTCGTTGGCGGTCTTCGCCGCCTGCAGCGTGCCCGAATGAACATAGACGACCTGACCGCCGGCGACGAAGGCGTTGATCGAATCGTCGTTGATCAGCACGACCTTCATGTCACGCGGCGCCAGCCCAGCCGCGGTGACGATCGGTGCGGTCATGTCGGCGAGCAACGCCTCGGTCTCGGCATCGCGCAGGATCGACTGCGCCTGCGCCGGCTGTGCGATGGCGAGGCAAGTGACAGCGATGGCGGCAACGATTCGCACGGAGGAGCGGCGGAACGTCATCCGGCTAAATCCTGACGGCTGATCGGCAAGTACCTGACATGTAACGGGGCTGGCATGCGCCGGACCCAGCACGCAGTCGGCTGAACTGCTGCTGAAGCCCGGCGCACACGCATACCATCAAGCCCCGAAGGTGCGCTGCCACCAGCCGCGGCGTGGCGAGCCATCGCCGCCGTCGATCGTGTCGCCGGCATCGGCACTATCGGCCGGGCCTTCGGCGGCATCATCGGCCGGTGTGGCGCCATCGGCATCGTTCGCGGCGAGCGTCGCCGTTTCAGTTGCCTCGGGCGCCGGCAGATCGGCCGATGGCACGTCGACTACGGGCACGTCGGCCTTCTTGCGGCGCGTGCGCTTCGGCTTGGCAGTCGCCTCCGCAGCGGGTTCTGCCGCTGCCGGAGCCTCGGCTACAGCTTCGGCTTCGGGTGCCGCCTTCTTGCGACGGGTGCGCTTGGGGGCGGCGGGTGGTGCCTCCTCGGTGGCCGGCGCGATCGCTTCGATGCCCGGGATATCGATCGCCGCTGGCGTCTCGACCACGGGGGCGTCGGCGGCAGCCGCTTGCGCGACCGCTGCCTTGGCGCGGGGACGACGGCGCGTTTTCGGCGGCGCAGGCTCAGCTTCGGCTACGGGTACGACCGCAGGCTCAGCCTCGACGGGCGCTTCGGGTTCAGCATCGGCGACGACATCGTCCGACGCCGACTCGTCACCAGCTTCACCGGCGACTTCGCCTGCCTGTGCTTCACCCTCTACCGTGCCATCACGACGGCGATTGCGACGGCCGCGACGGTTGCGACGGCGGCGGGGGCCTTCGCCTTCCTCGCTCGTGGCGGCGCCGTCATCGCTGGCTTCGACGTCACCTGGCTCGCCAGCTTCGTCCGCTTCCTCGTCACCGTCGGCCAGATCGGCGTTCGATGCCGGCAGTTCCTCGCCCTCGGCATTGGTGCGGCCACGCCGACCGCGGCGGCGGCGACGCTTGCGGCCGCCTTCACGCGGTTCCTCGCTGCGTGCTTCCTGCGCGCGCGGTGCCTCGTCTTCGGCGAAGACTTCCTCTTCCTCTTCCTCCTCGATCTCGTCGGGAATGTCGTCCTCTATCTCCTCGACGGGCGGATCGAACTTGGGCGCATAGGCCGGCGGCGGGCCGGACGCCTCGACCGACATGCGAGCGCCTTCCTGCTCGCCATCGGGCAGGATCTCGACCGTCACGCCGTAGCGATCCTCGATCTCGGCAATGTCGGCGCGCTTGCGGTTGAGCACGTACACCGCTGCCTCGACGCTGGCGCGCAATGTGAGCAGCGAGCCACGGCCGCGGGCCGCTTCGTCCTCGATCAGCCGCAATGCGCTAAGGCCAGCCGACGATGCGGTACGGACGAGCCCGGTTCCTTCGCAATGCGGGCAGGCACGGGTCGATGCCTCAAGCACGCCGGTGCGCAAGCGCTGGCGGCTCATTTCCATGAGGCCGAACGACGAGATGCGGCCAACCTGTATACGGGCGCGATCATTCTTGAGCGCCTCCTTCATCGCCTTCTCGACCTTCCGGACATTGGAGCTGTTGTCCATGTCGATGAAGTCGATGACGACGAGGCCAGCCATGTCGCGCAGGCGCAACTGGCGGGCGATTTCATGCGCGGCTTCGAGGTTGGTCGCGGTGGCGGTCTGCTCGATATTGTGCTCGCGCGTCGAGCGGCCGGAGTTGATGTCGATCGAGACGAGCGCCTCGGTCGGGTTAATGACCAGATAGCCGCCCGACTTCAGCTGCACCACCGGATGGTACATCGCGGCGAGCTGATCCTCGACGTGGCAGCGCTGGAACAGCGGGATCGGATCGCTGTAATGCTGCACCTTCTTGGCGTGGCTGGGCATCAGCAGCCGCATGAATTCCTTGGCCTGACGATAGCCTTCGTCGCCCTCGACGATCACCTCGTCGATGTCCTTGTTGTAGATGTCGCGGATCGCACGCTTGATGAGATCCGAATCGCCGTAGATCAACGCCGGCGCTGCGCTGGTCAGCGTGTTCTCGCGGATCCCGTCCCACAGGCGGGCGAGATAGTCGAAGTCGCGCTTGATCTCGGTGCGGGTGCGGCTGAGGCCGGCGGTGCGCACGATGCAGCCCATCGATGGCGGCAGCGCCAGTTCGGCCATGATCGACTTCAGGCGCTTGCGATCGGACGAATTGCTGATCTTGCGGCTAATCCCGCCGCCGTGCGACGTGTTGGGCATCAGCACGCAATAGCGGCCGGCGAGCGACAGATAGGTCGTCAGTGCCGCGCCCTTGTTGCCGCGCTCTTCCTTCACGACCTGGACCAGCAGCACCTGACGGCGGCGGATCACGTCCTGAATCTTGTAGCGGCGGCGCAGGTTCATGCGGCGCTGGCGCAATGCCTCGACCTGATCGTCGTTGATGCCCGCGGCAGGCGGCACCGGGCGCTCTTCGCCTTCCTGCTCGCTGTCATGCTCGCCGTCGTCGGCCGCATCGTCCTCGAACCCGCCGTCGTCCTCGGCGTGCTCGTCGGCGTCATAGTCGCCAGGCTCGCCATCATCGTCGTCAGCGGCTTCCTGCTCGGCGCGCAGCTTGGCTTCCTCGGCGGCGTGCTCGGCCTCCTCGCGCAGCAGCGCCTCGCGATCCTCCTTGGGGATCTGATAATAATCCGGGTGGATTTCGGAAAAGGCGAGGAAGCCGTGGCGGTTGCCGCCGTAATCGATGAAGGCCGCCTGGAGCGACGGCTCGACCCGCGTCACCTTGGCAAGGTAGATATTCCCCTTGAGCTGCTTGCGCTCGGCACTTTCGAAATCAAACTCTTCGATCCGATTTCCTTTGACGACGGCCACGCGGGTTTCTTCCCGGTGGCGTGCGTCGATCAGCATACGCATGGTCATTATATGGTCTCCGGGCGCGATACTCGCCGCTGAAAAGCGGGGTCGCGCGATGATGATGCGCTGACGGCCCAGTATGGCCGGCGGTGCGAATGGTGGTGAAATATGCCTTCGTTCGCCGCGTACGTCCGGGCAGCACGCCCTGGGACTGCCCCGCGTCCGCGCCGCCGGCGTGGGCCGGTCGGAACTGCGGAGAGGGGATATACGACATGCGAACGTCAACCTGATGGCCCGCGCCGGCGCGAGAGGCCGGTTGGGCGGTGGGTCGGGAACGCGCCGCGAGGGCGCGCAGTCCGATCAAGGTGCTGACTAGCAACTCGATCGTCATTGAGCAACCGGCACGTCCTTGCCGGACCGCCGGCAAAAACAAGCCGAACGGCGCGTTAACCGCAACGTGAAACCGCGATTTGACTCCCGCCCGCTAATTCTGCCGACACTGGGTCAAAGGGTTAGCGTTCATGGCTTTTCGCTGGACCGGCACGTTGCCGGCGCGGCATGCAGTACGCGTGTCGATCGTCTTCACCTTTTTAGCAGGCTTGCTGTTCGGTTCGCCGACCTGGGCGGCGACGGTGGAGCGCGTGGTGATCACCGACAAGCGCATCCGCATCCATTTCGACGCCGCGGTGCGCGGTGCTTCGAGTTTCGTCCTCGATGGGCCGCAGCGGATCGCGGTCGACATCGACGGTGCCGGGCCGGGCCGCGCCAGCGGCGCCGAGGGGGTGGTGACCGCGGTGCGGCAGGGCTGGCGTGGGCGCGATGGCGCGCGCGTGGTGCTCGATCTGGCGCAGCCGATGGTCGTCTCGAAGGGCGAATTCGAGGATGACGGCCGCACGCTGGAGCTGTCGCTGCGTGCGGTGGACGATCGGCGCTTCACCGCGGCGAGCGCAGTGTCGCCGCTGAGCTTCCTGCCGTTCGGCTGGGGCGAGGCGCGCCCGAAATACAAGGTTTCGATCCCGGTGCCGCCGGCGAAGAAGAGCGTGCTGCCGCGCGTCCAGGGCGACGACAGCCGGCCGCTGGTGGTGATCGACGCAGGGCATGGCGGTAACGACCCCGGTGCGATCAATCCAGAAACTGGGCTGCGCGAGAAGGATGTGACGCTGAAGATCGCCAAGGCGATCCGTGACGACCTGCTCGCTTCGGGGCGCGTGCGCGTGGCGCTGACGCGTGATGATGACCGCTACATCCTGCATCGCGAGCGGTTCGGCGTCGCGCGGCGGTTGCGGGCCGACCTGTTCATCTCGATCCATTGCGACAGCGTCGGCTCCGGGGACGCGTCGGGTGCGACCGCGTATACGCTGTCGGACGTCGCTTCCGACAAAGAGGCGGCGCGGCTGGCAACGCGCGAGAACAAGTCCGACATCATCTCGGGCGTCGATCTGAACGAGAGCACCGACGTGTCGTCGATCCTGATCGACCTGACACAGCGCGAGACGATGAACGCGTCGGCGGGATTTGCTCGACTGCTGGGGCGCGAGGCGAAGCCACTGATGCCGACCAAGGCGAACTTCCACCGCATGGCTTCGCTGCTCGTGCTCAAGGCGCCGGACATGCCCTCGATCCTGTTCGAGACCGGGTATATTTCAAACCCGCAGGACGCGGCGTTCCTCGACAGTCGCGAAGGGCGGGAGCGGATTGCGGAGAGCGTGCGGCGCGCTGTCGAAGTGTATTTCGCGCGGCGGATGACGCAGACCGCGGCGCGATGATCTTCCGCTTCCTTCCCGCGAGCGGGAGGGGAGCACGGTTGCCAGTCGCTAGCCCCGTCCCTAAACGTCAACGCCGCGTATGGCGTCCAATTCCCCCGAAACGATGAAGCTGAGGTTGCGCCGCATGGGCGGCGGCTTTGGCGAACGCTTGTCCCGCCTTTGGGCCAGCCGCTGGATCAAGGCGCTGGCGATCCTCGCCGCGATCGGGCTGCTGGCGCTCGGCGGCGGATGGTTCTTCGTGACGCGCGATTTGCCGTCGGTCGAGCAGCTGCGCACGTACGAACCGCCGCTGCCCACCAACGTCCGCGCGATCGATGGCGGGCCTATCTACTCCTACGCGCGCGAGCGACGCGTCGAGCTGTCGTTCGCGGAATATCCGCCGTTGCTGGTGCGCGCGTTCCTGGCGGCAGAAGACAAGACGTTCTTCGAGCATCATGGTGTCGATTACCCCGGCCTTGCGGGCGCAGTGTTCGACTATGTGTCGAAGATCGGTAGCGGGCAGCGTGCGCGCGGCGGATCGACGATCACGCAACAGGTGGCCAAGAACCTCCTGATCGGTAACGCTTATTCCCCGACACGCAAGATCCGCGAAGCGATTCTGGCGTGGCGCATCGAGGATACGCTGACCAAGCCGCAGATCCTCGAACTGTACCTCAACCAGATCTTCCTCGGCCGGAATGCCTATGGGATCGAGGCGGCGGCGCATGCCTATTTCGACAAGGAACTGGACGAGCTCGGCCTTGCGCAGATGGCTTACCTCGCGATCCTGCCGAAGGGGCCGGCGAATTACGATCCGTTCCGCAACACCGCGCGCGCGCTTGAACGGCGCAATTGGGCGCTGGGCGAGATGGAGAGCAACGGCTTCATCACCGCGCAGCAGCGCGTGGCGGCGCAGGCCGAGCCGATCGGCGCAATCTCGCGTCGCACGCCCAAGTTCGAGCGCGTCGGCGGCTATTTCGTCGAGGAGGTGCGCCGCGAGCTGATCGACAAGTTCGGCGAGACGGCGCGCGACGGCCCGTACAGCGTCTACTCGGGCGGGCTTTGGGTGCGCACCTCGCTCGATCGCAAGGTGCAGGATGCGGCGGCGGCGGCGCTGCGGAGCGGGCTGCTGCGTTACGATCGCGGGCGCGGGTTTTCGGGGCCGCTGAAGCACGTCGACATCGCCGAGGATCGCTGGGTCGGCGCGCTGCTGGATACGAATATCGCGCTCGACCATGAGGACTGGCGCGCGGCGATCGTGATCGCCCGCGACAGCGACGAAGCGCGGATCGGCTTTGCTGACGGCGAGGAGGGCACGTTGCCGCGCTCGGGCGCACAGCTGCCGTTGCGCGGATCGAGCACGCCGGCGTTCGGGACACTCAAGGCGGGCGACATCATCGCGGTGGCGCCATCAGGCACGCAATTCGCACTCCGATCGGTGCCGAAAATCTCGGGCGGGTTCGTCGTGCAGGAGCCGCAGACCGGGCGCATCCTGGCGATGCAGGGCGGGTTCGACGCGTCGCTGCAATCGTTCAACCGCGCGACGCAGGCGATGCGGCAGCCGGGATCGACGATCAAGCCGATCGTCTATGCCGCCGCGCTGGAACACGGCATGACCCCAGCGTCGATCATCGTCGATGGGCCATTCTGCGTCTATCAGGGCGCGCGGCTGGGGCAGAAATGCTTCCGCAACTTCGGCAACATGCGCGGCGCCGGGCCGCACACGATGCGCTGGGGCGTCGAGCAATCGCGCAACCTGATGACGGTGCGCGCGGCGGCGACGACGGGGATGAGCAACGTCGTCAAGCTGATGAAGGCGATGGATGTCGGCGATTACCAGCCGTATCTTTCCTATGCACTGGGCGCGGGTGAGACGACGGTCATGAAGATGGTCAACGCTTATGGCGTACTCGCCAACCAGGGCCGCTGGCATGCGCCGTCGCTGATCGATTTCGTGCAGAACCGGCGCGGGCAAGTGATCTGGCCGGAGAATTGGCGCGCGTGCGATCGCTGCAACATGCCCGAGTGGGATGGCAAGGCGATGCCGCGGCCGATCGCGCGCGGCAAGCAAGTGCTGGATGCGATGTCGGCCTATCAGATGGTTCATATCGCCGAGGGCGTGATCCAGCGTGGCACCGCGACGGTGCTGCGCGATCTTAACCGACCGATCTTCGGCAAGACGGGAACCAACTCCGGGCCGAAGGACGTGTGGTTCATTGGCGGCACGCCACAGATGGTGGCTGGTGTCTACATTGGGTACGACACGCCGGTGAACCTTGGCGGCTATGCGCAGGGCGGCACGATCGCGGCGCCGATCTTCAAGCAGTGGGCGCAAAAGGCGTATGAGGGCATGGAAGTGCTGCCGTTCCGCGCGCCGGCGGGCATCCGCATGGTGCGCATCGATCGCGGCAGCGGGCGGCCAGTGTACGGCACTTTCCCGACTGACGCCGACCCGAAGGCCGGCGTGATCTGGGAAGCCTTCAAGCCGCAGGCGGAAGCGCGTCGCGCGCCGCGGCGCCAGGGGCCGGCGCCCGCCGCCACCTCCACTGCCGCACCGAAGAACCAGGCGCGCGATAGCGACTTCTTGCAGCGGCAGGGCGGCATCTACTAAGCCGCGCCGACGTATATTAGATTGTCATCCCCGTAGCCTGGGGATCCATAAGCTCCGACGTCCGCGAGTATGGATTCCCGCCGTTGCGGGACTGACGGATGGTTTGGAGAATGCAGATGCGCGCCGAAGCGCAGGCCCATATCGACACGATCAACGAGGCGCTGGCGCTTGTCCGGCGCTTTCTCGATTGGGATCGTGCCGTCCGCCGGCTCGACGAGTTGAACGCGCGGGTCGAGGATCCGACGCTGTGGGAGAATCCCAAGGCGGCGCAGGATGTGATGCGCGAGCGTCGCCGGCTCGACGAGGCGATCACTGCCACGCGCACGATCCAGCGTGAAGTTTCCGAGACCGCCGAACTGATCGAGATGGCCGACGCCGAGGGCGACACGGGCATGGCGGAGGAGGGCGTGCAGGCGCTGGCGCAGCTCGCGCGCCAGGCAACGCAGGACAAGATCAAGGCACTGCTCGCCGGTGAGGCGGACGCGAATGACACCTATATCGAGATCAACGCCGGCGCGGGCGGCACCGAAAGCCAGGACTGGGCCGAAATGCTGCAGCGGATGTACACCCGCTGGGCCGAACGGCGCGGCATGAAGGTGGAGCTGATCGACTATCACGGCGGCGAGCAGGCGGGGATCAAGTCCGCGACGCTGCTGATCAAGGGCGAGAACGCCTACGGCTATGCCAAGGTGGAGAGCGGGGTGCATCGGCTGGTGCGGATCAGCCCGTATGACAGTGCGGCGCGGCGCCACACGAGCTTCTCGAGCGTCTGGGTCTATCCGGTGATCGACGATTCGATCGACATCGAGATCAACGACAGCGAGATTCGTATCGATACCTATCGCGCGTCGGGCGCGGGCGGGCAGCACATCAACACGACCGATTCGGCGGTGCGCATCACGCATATCCCGACCGGGATCGTTGTCGCGTGCCAGAACCAGCGCTCGCAGCACAAGAACAAGGCCGAGGCGTACAATCAGCTGCGCGCGCGGCTGTACGAGCATGAGCTGCGCAAGCGCGAGGAAGAGGCGAATGCAGTCAACGCCACCAAAACCGATATCGGCTGGGGGCACCAGATCCGCTCATATGTGCTGCAGCCGTATCAGCTGGTGAAGGACCTGCGCACGGGCGCGACCTCGACGTCGCCGAGCGACGTTCTCGATGGCGATCTCGACGAGTTCATGGCGGCCGCGCTGGCGCAGCGCGTGACGGGTGAGGCGGTAGAGGTGGAGGACGTCGATTGACCGAGAGCGGTCGTCCTGACCAGCCCTTCTCCGCTGCCCCGCGCGGCGGGCGGGCACGGGGGACCAGCATTGTTCTGCTGGCGAGCCTTCTTCTTGCCGCGTGCGATGGCGGCGAGCCGCTGATCAAGCGCGAGCCGAAAGATCCCGGGCCGTTCCCCGCCGCTGATCGCCCGGTGGCCGACATCGTCTCGTCGCGCTGGTCGAACGAGGAGGCGCGCGATCGGGTCAACGAATCGGGCACGGTGATGGCGCGTGCGGCGATCAAGCCCGGCATGACGGTTGCGGATATCGGCGCGGGCGAGGGCTATTATACGATCCGGCTGGCGCAGGCCGTGGGCAAGGAAGGGCGCGTGCTTGCGCAGGATATCGTGCCGGCCACGCGCGATGCGCTGGCCGAGCGCGTGGCGCGCGAGCGGCTCGACAATGTCAGTGTGAAGCTAGGCGCGCCCGAAGATCCGAAGCTGCCCGAGGCGAGCTTCGACCGGATCTTCATGGTTCACATGTATCATGAGATCGAGCAGCCTTATGAATTCCTCTGGCGGATGCGGCCGTCGCTGCGACCGGACGGCCTGGTCGTGGTGGTGGATGCCGACCGGCGTACCGCCAATCATGGAACGCCGCCCGCGCTGCTACGGTGCGAGTTCGCGGCGATCGGCTACCGCCAGGTCACGCTGACGCCGATGCCTTCGGCCGGTGGCTATTTCGCGACGTTCAAGCTTGCCGGCGAACGCCCGGCACCCGAAGCGATCCGGCCGTGCCGCGACCCCTCACAGCAAACCGCGCGCACGAAAGCTGACGCTCGCGTCAGCGGCAAGCACGAGATGGTCGACCAGCCGAATCCCTAAAGCATCGAGCGCGCTGGCGACGCGGCGCGTTGTTCTGACGTCATCCCGCGATGGCTCGGGATCGCCCGAGGGATGATTATGCACCATCACGATGTCGTGCGAATCGTGCGCGAGGGCCAGCGCAACAACGGTGCGTAGCGGCACGCTTACTGACGAAATTCTTGGCGACGGAATATGGTGTACGGCAAGGGCGCGCCCCCCGGCATCGAGCAGAACGATTGCAATTGACTCTGTCGCCGCTCCGGCAATCGTGAGCAGATAGGGAAGTACCGCCGGATCAAGGCCATGCATGGCATATCGGTCGTAGCCTCGGGCTAGGCGCGCAAGGCATTGCGGCAGTAACGGATTAGACACTTCGACTTGGCTGGAGCAGCCTGCGTCGATAGCTTGCCCGGATGCGTCAATATCTCGACCTCATGGCTCGCGTGCTCGATTCGGGTGCGCAGCAGATGGACCGCACCGGCACCGGCACGCTGAGCGTGTTCGGGCACCAGATGCGCTTCGACCTCGCGGACGGCTTTCCGGTGTTGACCACCAAGAAGCTGCACCTGCGATCGATCATCGTCGAGCTGCTGTGGTTCCTGCGCGGCAATACCAACGTGCGCTGGTTGCAGGATCGCAAGGTGAGCATCTGGGATGAGTGGGCGGACGAGACAGGCGATCTAGGGCCGGTCTATGGCAAGCAGTGGCGCGACTGGGTGGCGTCGGATGGTCGCCACATCGATCAGATCAAGGGGCTGATCGGCGACATCCGCACCAATCCCGCCTCGCGCCGGCAGATCGTGACGGCGTGGAACCCGGGCGATCTGCACGCGATGGCGCTGGCGCCGTGCCACTGCCTGTTCCAGACCTATGTTGCGAACGGGCGGCTGTCGCTGCAACTGTACCAGCGATCGGCGGATATCTTCCTTGGGGTGCCGTTCAACATCGCGAGCTATGCGCTGCTGACGCACATGCTGGCGCAGCAATGCGGGCTGGAGCCGGGCGAGTTCATCTGGACGGGCGGGGATTGCCACCTGTATTCGAATCATCTCGACCAGGCGCGGCTACAACTGGAACGTGCGCCGGGTGAGCTTCCGCGGCTGGAGATCGTGCGCAAGCCGGCGGGAATCGACGAATATGAATATGAGGATTTCGTGCTGCACGGCTATGAAGCGCAAGCGCACATCAAGGCGCCAGTAGCGGTCTGATGCGCCAGTTCACCCAGCGTTCAGCCTTGACGACTACAAGCGTAGTCAATAGGAGGCTGGGCATGCGGGACTATCTGATCACGATCACGACCGCTACGTTGGCGGCCTGGCTGTTGCAATATGGCGCGCCGCCGGCGTGTGCAGCACCGGTGCCGCCGCCCGCCGCCGACTGTCGCACTTAACCGTGATTTCGCTGCACCTCGCGCGGGCGACAAATGGCGTGATCGGACGCGACGGAACGCTGCCGTGGCACCTGCCGGCGGACCTCAAGCGCTTCAAGGCGCAGACGATTGGGCGGCCGATGATCATGGGCCGCAAGACGTTCGAGAGCTTCCCGGCGCTGCTGCCCGGTCGGCGGCACATCGTGCTGACGCGCGATCGTGGTTGGCGCGCAGCGGGCGCCGAGGTCGCGCATTCGCCGGAGGCCGCGCTGTCACTTGCCGGCGACGATGCGGCGGTGATCGGCGGGGCGGACGTGTTCGCGCTGTTCCTCGACGCTGCCGATCGTATCGAGCTGACCGAAGTGCATCTCGCGGCGGAAGGAGACACGATCGTCCCGCCGTTTACCGGCTGGCGCGAGACGTTTCGCGAGGATCACGCGTCGGAGGGCGATCGGCCGGCCTATAGCTTCGTAACACTGGTGCGCTGACGAAGCCGCGGCTATGCGCCGCTGCGATGGAGTGGCAGGGGTTGATACGGCTGGATGCGGGGGCGGTGCTGCCGGCCGCCTTGCGTGGCGGCGTGGTTGCGCTCGGCAACTTCGATGGGTTCCATTTCGGGCATCAGGCGGTGGTCGGTCGCGCAGTCGAGCGCGCACGCGCCGAGGGGCTGCCGGCATTGGTCGCGACGTTCGATCCGCACCCGATGCGGTTCTTCAAGCCCGAGACGCCGTGGTTCCAGCTGACCACGTTGGAACAGCGTGCCGAGCAGATGCGCGCGGCGGGCGTCGATGCGCTGCTCGTCTTTACGTTCGATGCGGATCTGGCTGCCTTGTCGGCGGAGGATTTCGTTGCCGAGCAGCTCGTGCGCCAACTCGGTGCGGCGGGGGTGGTGACGGGGGAGGATTTCACCTTCGGCAAGGGGCGATCGGGCGATGTCGCGGCGCTGGCGGCCTTGGGGCAGGCGAACGGCTTCGTGGCGGAGACGGTTAGTGCGGTGATGCTCGATGGCGAGGTGGTCTCGTCGACGCGGATTCGCGCCGCGTTGCGCGAGGGTCGGCCACGCGATGCGGCGCGGTTGCTGACGCGGCCGTTCGCGATCGTGGGACCGGTGCAGCACGGCGATAAGGTAGGCCGCGAAATCGGTTACCCGACCGCCAATGTCGATCTCGGCAATTACCTGCGGCCGGCCTATGGCATCTATGCGGTGCGCGTGCGGCTGGCGGACGGACGGGTGGTGAACGGCGCGGCGAACCTTGGCATTCGACCGAGCTTCGACCCGCCGAAGGAATTGCTCGAGCCGTACCTGTTCGATTTCTCGGGCGACCTTTACGGTCAGGTGATCGAAGTGGCGCTGATCGAGTTCCTGCGACCGGAGGCGAAGTTCGACAGCCTCGATGCGCTGAAGGTGCAGATGGCGGCGGATTGCGACAGGGCACGGTCATTGCTGGCGGAGTGACGCTCGGCTAAAGGCGCGCGTTCTTATGGCCGACGAAACACCCACCGCGCGCGCCGCCGATCACAAAGATTGGCGCGATACCGTCTTCCTGCCGAAGACTGACTTTCCGATGAAGGCGGGGCTGCCGCAGAAGGAGCCCGCCATTCTCGAGCGCTGGCAGCGGCTGGGGCTGTATCAGCGGCTGCGCGAGCAGCGGGCGGATCGCGGAAAGTTCATCCTCCACGATGGCCCGCCATACGCCAATGGCGACATGCATATCGGCCACGCGCTGAACCATATCCTGAAGGATATGGTGGTGCGCACGCAGACGCTGCTGGGCAAGAATGCGCCGTACGTGCCCGGTTGGGATTGCCACGGCCTGCCGATCGAGTGGAAGGTCGAGGAAGAATATCGCAAGAAGAAGCTGAACAAGGACGAGGTGCCGGCGGCGGAGTTTCGCGCCGAATGCCGTGCGTACGCGCAGGGTTGGGTCGACACGCAGCGCGAGCAATTGAAGCGGCTGGGCATCAACGGAGATTGGGACAAGCCGTATCTGACGATGGACTTCGCGGCCGAGGCGACGATCGTCGCCGAGCTGATGAAGTTTGCCGAGAGCGGCCAGCTGTATCGCGGTGCGAAGCCAGTGATGTGGTCGCCGGTCGAGAAGACCGCGTTGGCCGAGGCCGAGGTGGAGTATGAGGACGTTGTGTCGACGCAGATCGACGTTGCGTTCGAGATCGTCGAGGCGCCGCTCGCGCCCGAGCTGGTCGGCGCGCATGCGGTGATCTGGACCACGACACCGTGGACGATCCCGGTGAACCAGGCTTTGGCTTATGGGCCGGAGGTTGAATATATCCTCGCGCGCTTCGACGACATGGTTGCCGAGCCGCGGACGTTGCTGGTGGCGCGCGATCTGATCGAGAGCTTTGGCGCGCGGATCGGGCATCCGGTGGTGATGAAGATCGGCGATGCGCCGGGCACGGTGACAGCGCTGGCGATGCTGACCGGTGACAAGCTTGCGGGCGCCGTGGCGCGGCATCCGATGCATGAGTTGGGCGGGTTCTTCGCCAAGCCGCGGCCGTTCCTGCCGGGCGAATTCGTTACCACTGATGCCGGCACCGGCCTCGTCCATATGGCGCCGGATCATGGCGAGGACGATTTCGAGCTGTGCAAGGCGAACGGGATCGAGCCGGTGTTCGCAGTGGATGCGGCGGGGATGTATCGCGATGATTGGGCTTGGCTCGGCGGGCAGGGCAGCGTCATCAACAAGAAGTTCGTTGCTGCCGATGGGCCGATCTGTTCGGATCTGCGCGAGGCGGGGGCGCTGGTCGGCGCGAGCGACGACTTCAAGCATTCGTATCCGCATTCGTGGCGGTCCAAGGCGAAGGTGATTTTCCGGTGTACGCCGCAGTGGTTCATTGCGGTGGATAAGCCGATCGCGGGCGGCGTGCTCGCGGACAGCCCCCACCCCAACCCCTCCCCTGAAGGGGAGGGGCTTTCTGAGCCCGACACGCTGCGCAATCGAGCGATTGCGGCGATTGCGGCGACGCGGTTTGTGCCAGAAAAGGGGCGCAATCGCATCGGGGCGATGGTCGATGGGCGGCCGGACTGGGTGATCTCGCGGCAGCGCGCGTGGGGGGTGCCGATCGCATTGTTCGTTGATCGGCGGAGCGGTCAGCCGCTTGTCGATGCCGAGGTGAACGCTCGCATCGTCGCGGCGTTTCGCGAGCAAGGCGTCGATGCGTGGAGCGACGAGGCGGCGGCGACGCTGCTCGGGGAGGAGCGCGATCCGGCCGATTACGAGCGCGTTACCGACATTCTCGACGTGTGGTTCGATTCGGGCTGTACGCATGCCTTTGTGCTCGAAAGTGGGCGCTGGCCCGAGCTGAGCTGGCCGGCGGACCTGTATCTCGAAGGATCGGATCAGCATCGTGGCTGGTTCCAGTCGTCGCTGCTGGAAAGCTGCGGGACGCGCGGGCGGGCGCCGTACGATACGGTGCTGACCCACGGCTTCACGATGGACTCCAAGGGCATGAAAATGTCCAAGTCGCTCGGCAACACGATCAATCCGCTCGATCTGATGCGCGATTACGGCGCGGATATCCTGCGGCTGTGGGCGCTGTCGGTCGACTTCACCGAGGATCACCGCATCGGCAAGGAGATCCTTGCCGGCGTCGCGGACCAGTATCGCAAGCTACGTAACACCTTCCGCTATCTGCTCGGCGCGCTCGACGGGTTCGACGAGGCCGAAAAGCTGCCGGTGGCCGAATGGCCCGAGCTGGAGCGCTATATGCTCTATCTCGTCCATACGCTCGACCAGCAGCTCAAGCGCGCGATCGCCGACTTCGACTTCAACGGCTACGTCCGACTGCTGAGCGACTTCGCGAACGAGGATCTGTCGGCGTTCTTCTTCGATGTGCGCAAGGACTCGCTGTATTGCGATGCGCCGACGGACGTGAAGCGGCGGGCGTATCGCACGATGCTCGACGTGTTGTTCCATGCGCTGGTGCGCTGGGCGGCGCCGGTGCTGGTCTTCACGGCGGAAGAGGTGTGGCAGGCGCGGTTCCCGAGCGAGGATAGCTCGGTGCATTTCCTCGACTGGCCCGAGCTGCCGGCCGAGGCGGGCGAGGACGTCAGCGTGCGTTGGCTGGAAGTCCGCCGCCTTCGCGAGCGCGTGACCGAGGCGATCGAGCCGTTGCGGCGCGAGAAGATCGTGCGGTCGAGCCTAGAGGCCGAGGTGACGGTGACCGAAACGCCGCTGCCGGTGGATGACTTGGCCGAGGCGTTCATCGTGGCGAAGGTGTCGCTGGGCGATGAAGTGTCGGTGGGCCGGACGGATTATCACAAGTGCGGGCGCTGCTGGCGGCTGCTGCCCGAGGTGGTGGAGGACACCGCCTTGTGCGACCGCTGCGCCGCGGTGGTCGCATGAAGCGCGCGGTTCCCGTCACCGGATTTATCATCGCCGTGACGGTGTTCGTGCTCGACCAGCTGACCAAGTGGCTCGTCACCGGGCCGCTCGGGATCAATTTCCTCGGCGCGTCGCGCGAGATCGTGTCGTTCTTCGATCTGCGGTTTGTCCAGAACGTCGGGGTGAGCCTGGGGCTGCTGCGGGCCGAAAGTGACACCGCTCGGTGGGCGCTCGTTGCGATGACGGGTGCGATCGCTGCGGCGGTGACGTGGTGGATGTGGCGCGAGGAACGGCCGGCTGACAAGGCTGCGCTCGGGCTGGTGCTCGGCGGCGCGCTGGGCAATATTCTCGATCGCGCGCGGCTCGGTTACGTGATCGACTTTGCCGATCTGCATTTTGGCGAGTGGCGGCCGTTCCTCGTCTTCAACGTCGCGGATGCGGCGATCACGATCGGCGTGCTCATTCTACTGGTGCGCGCGCTGCTGATCCGCGATAAGCCCGCGCAACAACCGGTGACGGTTTCGGAGAATGTGAATGCGTAAGTTGGTGGTGCTGAGCGCAGCAACAATGCTGCTGGCCGGATGCGCGAGCAGCGGATTCGATCGCGACCGGCCCGACGAGTTCGCGGTGGCGCGTCAGCCATCGCTGATCATCCCGCCCGATTTCGCGCTGGTGCCGCCGACTCCCGGCGCGGCGCGCGTTCAGTCTGCGAGCGGCGCGCAGGCGCAGACGCTGACGGCATTGTTCGGCAGCGCCCAGCGCAGTGCTGGTGAGACCGCGGTGATCCAGGCGGCTGGTGGCGATTCTTCTGATCCCGGCATCCGGACGTCGGCGGGAGATCCCGAAACCAACGTCGTCGACAAGGGCCAGACGACGCGCGACATCATCGCTGCGCCGGAAGGCGACGGGCAGGACGCAAGGGCGACCGCTCCGCAGTGAGCCAAGGTCTCCCGGCTTAGGGTCGCGAAGACAGGTCGCGTGCGGCAGCGAAGCGATCGAGACCGCGCGCAAGATCGGCGATCAGGTCATCGGGATCTTCGAGACCAATCTGCAGCCGGACCAGCGGACCGTCGAACCGCGGCGTCGTCGCGGTGCGATAGCGCTGCGGATCGACCGGCAGTGCCAAGCTCTCGAAGCCGCCCCACGAAAAGCCGATGCCGAAGTGATCGAGGCCATCGATCAGCGCAATGCGCGCCGCGTCGTCGCCACCGGCTAGCACGAACGAGAACAGCCCGCTGGCGCCGATGAAGTCGCGTGCGAACAGGTCGTGGCCCGGGCATGTCGGGAGTGCGGGGTGGAGCACGCGGGCGACCTCAGGGCGGGTTTCGAGCCAGCGAGCGATTTTAAGCGCGCTCGCCTGATGCTGTGCCAGCCGCACCGCCATCGTGCGAAGCCCGCGCGCGCCGAGCCAGGCATCGTCGGGGCTGGCGACCTGGCCGAGTTGCAGGCTCATCTCGCGCAGTGCGCGCCAATGCGACGGCGCCGCGGTGACGCTGCCGAGCATCACGTCCGAATGGCCAACGATATATTTGGTGCAGGCGAGGATCGACAGGTCGACCCCATGTTCGATCGCGCGGAAGTGCAGCGGTGTGGCCCAGGTATTGTCGAGCAAGGCCGTGACGCCGCGGGCCTTTGCCGCGGCCACGATCGCGGGCACGTCCTGCACCTCGAACGTCAGGCTGCCGGGGCTTTCCATCAGGATCGCACGGGTCTTGTCGCCGATCAGTTCGGCAATGCCGGCGCCGACCAGTGGGTCGTAGAAGCGGGTGGTGATCCCGAAGCGTTTGAGCAGCCCGGTCGCCATCGATCGGGTGGGATCATAGGCGGAGTCGACGAGCAGCAGTTCGTCGCCGGGCGACAGCACCGACAGCAGCGCGGCGGCGATGGCGGCGACGCCCGAGGGATAGAGGAAGGTCGCTTCGGCGCCGGGCTCGAGCTCGGTCAGCGCCTCGGCGAGGCTCCATTGCGTTGGGCCGCCGCGTCGACCGTAGAACAGCCGGTGATGCGTATCTCGCCCGCCAGCAGTGCGCAGCTCCGCGACCGAATTGTAAAGATGGGTCGAGGCGCGCCACACCGGCGGATTGACGATCCCCTGTGTCCATTCGGGCCGACGACCAGCCGACACCACGCGGGTGGCATCAGCGATCGGGCGGGCAGGCCCGTCCTGATCAGAGCTCAAGCGCCGGTTTCCTTGGGGGTGGTCGGGTCAGCGCCCCATTCGGACCAGCTGCCGTCGTAGACCGGGACTTCACGGCCAAGGAGGTGCGCGGCAAAGGCGATCACGGAGGCCGTGACACCGGACCCGCAAGTAGCGACGATCGGTCGATCGAGATCGATGCCCGCATCGGTGAATACCGCGCTCAGGTCCGCGTCGCGCTTCCACGTGCCGTCGGGGTGGAAGAAGCGGGCATACGGCAGGTTCGAGGCGCCCGGGATGTGGCCGGGCACGATATCCGGGCGCGGCTCGGGCTCGGTACCCGCGAAGCGGCTGGGCGATCGAGCATCGACGATCTGATCGGTCGCGGTGGTGAGGTTCGCTTTCATGTACGCGAGATCGCGGATCCCAGCACCTTGCGTACGCGCCGTGATGTGCCGCGGCTTTGGCGTCCTCGGTTCGCTTGCGAGTGGGCGGCCTTCGGCGCGCCATTTGGCGAGCCCGCCGTCGAGCAGCGCTACGTCGGTCACCCCGAAGCTGCGCAGCATCGCCCAGGCGCGCGCTGCCGTGCGAAGTGGTGAATCATCGTAGAGGATGATCCGCGTCCCGTCGCCGAGGCCAAGGCGGGCCATGCGGCTGGCGAACTTCTCGGGCGGGGGCAGCATCATGGGGACGTCGGATGCGGTGTCGGCGATCTCGGCTAGATCGAGGAACACTGCGCCGGGAATGTGCGCCAGCGCGTGTTCGGCAGCGGCGTCGCGCTGCTCGTTCGGCAGGAACCAGCTGCAATCTGCGATCCGCAGATCGCGTGCGTCGAGCTCGTCGGCGAGCCATTGCGTTGTGACCAGTGCGTCCATTTCGCTCTCATAGCGGGTGCGGCCGGCTTGTCGAAGCCGGCGTTGCGGCCGGGTGCGGCTAGCGTGATCGCCAGCACGACCCTATCTGGCGAGAATGACGCTTCACCTCGGCCAACATTCTTCGCTGCCAGCCACGCCCGACGAGGCGGTGCTCGATTATGTGCCCAATCCACGGCCGGGCCGCGACTATCTGGTGCGCTTCGTCGCGCCGGAATTCACGTCGCTATGCCCGGTGACGGGACAGCCGGATTTCGCGCATATCGTCATCGATTATGTGCCCGGCGCGACCATCGTTGAGTCGAAATCGCTCAAGCTATTCCTGGGTAGCTTCCGCAACCATGCGGCGTTTCACGAGGATTGCACCGTTGGCATCGGCGTGCGACTGGTCGCGGAGATGGCGCCGGTGTGGCTGCGGATCGGCGGCTATTGGTACCCGCGCGGCGGCATCCCAATCGATGTTTTCTGGCAGACGGGTGCAGCACCAGTAGGTGTTTGGGTGCCCGATCAGGGTGTGCCGTCCTACCGCGGGCGTGGTTGATCGGGATTGTTGATGCGCATTCCTGCGTGGTGTTGGAGACGCAACTAACTTGGGTTTTGCTCGTTATGTTGCTGAATGTCTTGTGAACAAGGCATTTGTAGCAGTGAAGGCATCAGAGGATGGAACAGTCGATCGCACTGAATAACGTTACGCGTATTGCCCTGATCGGCAATTTTCTGCCGCGCAAATGTGGGCTCGCGACGTTCACGACCGACACGTTCAATGCTCTGACCGATCGCTACCCCGACCTGAAGGTCGATGTATATGCGATGGACGATCATCCCGGCCGGTATGATTACCCAGCCGCTGTGACGGGCACAATTCCCCAAGACGATCGCTTGGCTTATCTCGATACGGCGCGGAAAATTGAAACCTCGGGCGCGCAGGCGATCTGGGTGCAGCACGAATATGGCATCTATGGCGGCGCGGCAGGCGAGCATATTCTCGCGCTGCTCGATCGGACAACCTTGCCGCTGATCGTGACGCTTCATACGATCCTGGAAAAACCCAGCGCGGACGAGCGTGCGGTTATGGAAGGTTTGCTTCGCCGCGCTGCGAAAGTCGTGGTGATGGCCGAGCGTGGTCGCGAGATCCTGACCCGAATTTACGGCGCCAATCCGCGCTCGATC
Organism: Sphingomonas radiodurans; assembly: GCF_020866845.1. Taxonomy (NCBI): domain Bacteria; kingdom Pseudomonadati; phylum Pseudomonadota; class Alphaproteobacteria; order Sphingomonadales; family Sphingomonadaceae; genus Sphingomonas; species Sphingomonas radiodurans. Next base: position 1,068,615 of record NZ_CP086594.1, on the reverse strand, counting down.
GTCAACATTCCGCATGGCGTGCCGGACCGTGTTTTTGCGGACCCCCAAGTGTTCAAGCCCCGCTTCGGCTGGGAGGGACGCAAGGTAATCCTGACCTTCGGTTTGCTCGCGCCTGGCAAGGGCATCGAGACCGTGATCGAGGCATTGCCGGGGGTCGTAGCTCAGCATCCCGACGCGATGTATGTCGTACTAGGTGCGACTCATCCTAATCTAGTGGCGCATGAGGGCGAGAAGTATCGCGACAGCCTGAAGGCATTGGCGCGCGAGAAGGGTGTCGCGGGCAACCTGTCCTTCATCGATGCCTTCGTCGAGCAAGACGATCTGATCGACTATCTTCAGGCCGCTGACATCTACGTCACGCCGTATCTCAATCCGGCGCAGATCACGAGCGGGACGCTGTCGTATGCGGTAGGGGTCGGGAAGGCGGTTATTTCGACGCCGTATGTCCATGCGACCGAGATCCTCGCCGACGGCCATGGTGTGTTGGTCGATTTCCGCGACTCAGCCGCGTTCACGCGCGAGATCAATGATTTGCTTGGCAGTGAGCGCAATCGCTCACGGCTGTCGTCGCGTGCCTACGCTCGGGGTCGCACGATGACTTGGTCACGGGTTGCGGAGCGAGCCATGGCCGAAATCGAACTTATCGTCAGCGCAAAACCCAAACGGATCGCCGCTGCCTCGGTGATCAAGCCGATGGCGCCCGACATCGCGGCGGTCGAGCGGATGAGCGACGCGACGGGCATGTTGCAGCATTCGATCTATTCGGTGCCCGATCGTCGCCATGGCTATTGTATCGACGACAATGCCCGCGCGCTGATCCTGATGTCGGCGATCGACGATCTTGACGAGGTGGTTCGCGACAAGTGGACGACGATCTACGCATCGTTCGTGCAATATGCTTGGAATCCGGACCAGCGCCGCTTCCGCAACTTCATGAACTTCGATCGCACGTGGTGCGAGGACGTTGGTTCGGAAGATTCGAACGGGCGGACGCTGTGGGCGCTTGGCGTTACGGCTCGCGACGCACGATCGCGCAAGCATCGCGACTGGGCGACGATGATGTTCGACATGACGGCGAGCCTGGCATTTGAGTTGGGCAGCCCTCGCGCGCAGTCGTTTGCGATGATGGGCGCCGCGGCGATGCTCGAGGTTACGCCCGGGCATCAATTGGCGCGATCGATCCTTGAGCGTTTCCCGGACCAGCATTTAGCCTTGCTGTGCGCCGCACGGCGGCCGGACTGGACATGGTTCGAGGTGGTGCTGGCGTACGACAACGCCCGCTTGCCCGAGGCGCTGATCCGCGCCGGTATGGCGATTGGTCGGCAGGATGTGATCGAGTGCGGCCTCGAAACGCTGGCCTGGGTGTTGAGCAAGCAGAAGAGCCCGGACGGGCGTTTTCGCGCGATTGGTTCGGAGAGCTTCAGTAGAATCTATTCCGAGCCGCTGCCGTTCGATCAGCAACCGCTCGAAGCGCAAGCGACGATTGACGCCTGTTGCGCCGCTTACGCTGCGACGGGCGACGATGTTTGGCGCGAGGAAGCGATGCGTGCCTATGGTTGGTATCTTGGGCACAACGAGCTCGACCTGCCGCTGGCGACGGCGCAGGACGGCGGCTGTTTCGACGGGTTGATGCCGACGGGGCTCAATCGCAACCAGGGTGCGGAGTCGATTTTGGCACTGCAATTGTCGAGCTGCGCGATTTCGGGGCTTTCAAAAACCTCCAAAGGCGTGGCAGGAACTGGGCGCGCCGTCGCGTAAGCCCCGCTTGCCTCGGCGTGTGACGTGTGGACGCCAACGCGAGGCAGCTTTCCTTGGACTTGTTCAATCACCAGCTTCGGCTGTACGCCGACCCTTCGCGCGTGGTGGTGCGGCCTTTTCATATCGCCTGGTCGGCCATGAATGGCCAGGGGCAGCGCCGAGCGGCACGAATGGTCGAGGAAGTGCTCGCCATGTCGCCGGTGCAGGCGAGCGAGCAATTAGCCGCAGTGCTCAAGGACTTCGAGGCGCGGCATTGGCAGACGCGGCGCGTGTTCATGACGCGGTACGAAGAGATCGCCGGGCAGCACGGGCTGGACGACGTGGATATCGGCGATGAGAAGCGGCAGCTGATCGGCGCCTATTTCTGCCACGAATACAGCTATGCCGCCGCCGCGCTGATGAACCCGAGCGTAGTGCCGCACCATGACCAGTCAGGGATGCCGGAGGGCTCGCAGCGTATCCTGATGAGCCTACGCGCGGTGGGGGAGGGGCATATCTCGTCCGTCGCGTTTCGCGAGGGCATCATAACGAATGAGAATCAGCTGAAGCTTGCGCCAGAGCCACCGTTCGCGACCGCTGCCGACGCGCCGGCGATAGACGGTGACGAAACGCCGAGCGGCCCGATCACGGTGCATCGCCACCGCGATTCGACGCTGTCTGGCACAGTGATTTTTCCGATCACCGAAGCGCAGTCGAAGGGGCTTGAGGATCTGCGCCTGGTGCATTTCACGCACGATGACTGCGCGGTCGAATGGCTCGGCACCTATACCGCGTATAACGGCGCGAAGATTCAATCCGAATTGCTGCGTACGCGCGATTTCCGTGCGTTCGATCTGGTGCCGATGACGGGCACGGCGGCACGCAACAAGGGCATCGCCCTATTCCCGCGCAAGGTGGGCGGCGACTATCTGTCGATCGGGCGGCAGGATGGTGAGAACCTTTATCTGCTGCGGTCAGATCGGCTCGATCATTGGGACGACGGCGAGCTGATCCTGACTCCGGTGCATCCGTGGGAGCTGGTGCAGATCGGCAATTGCGGGCCGCCGATCGAGATCGACGAAGGCTGGCTGCTGCTGACGCATGGCGTTGGTGCAATGCGGAAATATTCGATTGGCGCGGCGCTGCTCGACAAGAACGATCCCTCGAAGGTGCTGGGCCGAACGAAGGAGCCGATCCTTGCCGCCGCCGATCAGGACCGCGAGGGCTATGTGCCCAACGTGGTCTACACCTGCGGCGCGATGCGGCACGGCGACAAATTGTTCATGCCGTATGGCATCGCGGACAGCTCGGTCGGGTTCGCTTTTGTCGAGATCAAGAAGTTGCTCGAGCGGATGTGAGCGCGGCGGCGCGGGTGCCGCGGTAGAGCCAGCCAATCAGCCCGAGGAACAGGATCGTCCCGCCGATCAGGGCTACCGGTGCGAAGCCGTCGCCGACGACCGCCAGCGGCGCATTGGTGCCTGACGCGGCGACGATGCCGGCGAAGGCGACACCCCACAGGCTCTCGCCGACGATCATGCCGGTAGCAGTCAGCGTGCCCATGCGGCGCGCCAGCTCGGGGTCGGAGGTTCGATCCGACCAGCGATCATAGGCTGCACCGACGAGCGCGCCGAGCACGACGGGCAGGATCACGGCCATCGGCAGATAGATGGCGATGCCGATTGCGAGTGGTGGCAAGCGCATCCGCCCAGCGCGGCCGAGCACTTCGTCGAGCGCGATGAAGATCACCCCGGCGAGCGCGCTCCAGCGCAGCATCGTCCAGTTGAGGTCGCCGCCGAGCACGCCCTTCGCTAACGACGATATAAGCCCCGCTTGCGGCGCAGCTAGTGCGTTCGGCCCGGCGCCGGGCGTACCGGCGAAGCCGAAGGCGGTGTTGAGCAGATCGAGTACTGGAGGCACCACGATCGAACCGAAGATCACGCCGATCACCAGCGCGACCTGCTGCTTCCACGGGGTCGCGCCCACGAGCTGACCGGTCTTGAGATCCTGCAGATTGTCGTTGGCAATCGTCGCGATGCCGAAGACGAGACCGGTTACGATCAGCGCGTATGCAACAAGTGCGGCGGTGGTGTCCGGCGGCAGATCGCGCCCGAACAGGCCGACCAGTAGGAGCGACGCGGCGATGACCGCCAGGATGCCGATACCCGAGACGGGCGAGTTGGACGCACCGATCAGGCCGGCCATATAGCCGGTGACAGTCGCGATCATTAGCCCGATCACGACGACGAACACGAGCGCACCGGCGACGAGGATCGCGGCCGAACCGGCGATCGGTCCGACGCTGGCGATACTCCACATCAGCCATCCGATCGGCACCAGCAGCGCGGCCGAAATGCCGGCAACGACGCCGATCGGCAGATCCTGTTCCTCGAGCGCGAGCGCCTCACCGGCATGGCGGGCGCGGCTCGATGCGAGCGCGGAGGTAACGCCGCCGATCACCGGGCGCGCGATCCGCAGGAGCGTCCAAACCGCGGCGACGCCGATCACACCGGCGCCGAAGAAGCGCACGTCCTGTCGGAAGATCGTGCTCGCCCACGTCTCGACCTCACCCGGCATCGGCTGCGCCGCGGTGAGGATCGGCAGCAGGATGAACCAGGCGGTGATCAGCCCGACAAGCTGCGCCAGACCGACCGACAGACCGACCAGATGGCCGACACCGAACAGCGCGAACGACAGCCCGCCGGAAAGGCCGGTCGCGCCGCTGCCGACGCGAAACCAGGTCGAGGCCTCGGCTGCGGCGAGCCTCATCTGCGTGAGGATCGCAAAGCCCGCGGAGGCGAGGCTGCCCGCGACGAGTAGGCGCAGCCCCGCCGCGCTCTCGGCGGCGCCCTCGCGCGAGCCGGAGCCGACCTGGAGCACTTCGGCGGCGGCGCGGCCTTCGGGATACGGAAGGTCGCTGTCGACCACCAACGCACGGCGCAGCGGCACCGAAAACATGACGCCGAGCACGCCGCCGAGCCCGGTTATTCCGGCGGTGAGGAGGAACGGGAAGCCCTGCCACCAGCCGATGATCACCAACCCAGGGAGCACGAAGATGATCGCGGCCAGCGTGCCGGCTGCACTCGCGATGGTCTGGACGATGTTGTTTTCGAGGATCGTCGAGTCACTGAAATTCCGCAGGATCGCCATCGAGATCACCGCGGCTGGGATCGACGTCGCGAAGGTCAGCCCGACCTTGAGGCCGAGGTATACGTTCGCGGCGGTGAACAGCAGCGTGATGATCCCGCCGAGCAGCACGCCGCGCAGCGTGAGTTCGGCGATCGGCTTCGTCGTGGCGGTCATGATCCCTAGGTGTTGCAGAATATTGCCGGCGCGCAAGCGGGGATCCAGTTGGCGCAATCCACCATAATGTAGCCGACTATTCGGTGTGCCGGGGAGGCGTCCTGACGGTATCCTTCGTCAAACTACTGAAAAATAGAGGTAAAGAGGCTTGGCATAGATACTGCACAGGTAGCTGCATCAGGCAGCATTATCTGCTGCATAGCCGGAGCCAAGACGATGACGACCGCAACCAAGCCGCTTGCCGCCCCCAAGGACAATTTGCTCGGCATCTGCAATGCGCTGGGCGAGGACTTCGGGTTCAATCCGCTTTGGCTGCGGCTTGTGCTCGGCACGGCGTTTGTGATTCAGCCGGTAGGCGTCGTGATCGGCTATCTGGCGCTTGGGCTCGTCGTTCTCGTGTCGCGGCTCGCTTTTCCGAACGCCCGGGCACGCAAGCATGAAGAGCCGGTGATCGCTCTGCCGGCATCGCAGGCGGCCGTGGAGCAGGACGACGGCATGATCTACGCGAAGGCCGCATAAAAAACGCCCGGCGACCCTTTTTAAGAAGTCGCCGGGCAGTCACCCGTGAAGATCACGGGCTTGGGTCGCGGTGACCTGATGATCGCAACAGGACGGGCCCGCATCCCCCGAAAGGGTGAGATTCGTCGTTATTCCTCCGAAACGGCTTGATCGCCGCGGTCGACACGTGTCGATCAAGCCCTTAGTCGCGAGCGGCGCGATGATTTGGGGACGGTGATGGCGGACGCATTGCGGGTGGCACTGGCGGGGCTGGGGACGGTCGGCGGGGGGGTGATCCGCGTTCTGGACACTAATCGCGAGCTGATCACGCGGCGCGCCGGCCGGCCAATCGAGCTCGTCGCCGTCTCCGCGCGCGATCGCAGCAAGGATCGCGGTGTCGATATCAATCGGTTCGAATGGGTCGACGACACGAGTGCGCTCGCGCGCTGCGATGCTGATGTAGTGGTCGAGCTGGTTGGCGGCGCCGATGGGCCGGCGCTGGCGCTCGCGCGGGCGACGCTGGCAGCGGGCAAGGGACTGGTGACGGCAAACAAGGCGATGTTGGCGCACCACGGGTTCGAGCTTGCGACCGCGGCTGAGGCCGCGCGTGCGCCGCTGAAGTTTGAAGCGGCGGTCGCTGGCGGCATTCCGGTGATCAAGGGGCTGCGCGAGGGCGCCGCCGCGAATGTGATCGCGCGCGTCTACGGCATCCTGAATGGGACGTGCAATTTCATCCTGAGCAAGATGGAGGCGGAGGGGCGCGACTTCGCTGACGTTCTGGCCGAGGCGCAGGCGCTTGGATTTGCCGAAAGCGATCCCTCGTTCGACATCGATGGGATCGACGCGGCGCATAAATTGTCGATCCTGTCGTCGATCGCGTTCGGGACGAAGCCGGCGTTCGGTTCGGTGGCGGCGAGCGGCATCCGCCACGTGATTGCCGCAGACATCGCGGAGGCGGCGGCGCTTGGCTATCGCGTGCGGCTTGTCGGGATTGCGGAGGCTGGCGCGAGCGGGCTGTTCCAGCGCGTCCATGCCCATCTGGTGCCGCAAGATCATCCGCTGGCTCATGTCACCGGATCGACCAATGCAGTTGTCGCGGAAGGCAATTTCGTTGGTCGACTGTTGTTTCAGGGTGCGGGCGCTGGGGACGGCCCGACCGCTAGCGCTGTCGTCGCCGACCTGATTGACATTGCGCGCGGTGAATTCGGGCCGCCATATGCAATGCCGGCCGCTGCGCTGTCTGACGCGCCAGCCGCAACTGCCGGCGAGCGACGTGGACGGGCATATTTGCGATTCACTGTTGCCGATCGTGTCGGCGTGCTGGCAGAGATCGCCGCGGCGATGCGCGACGCTAATGTCTCGATCGAAAGCCTGATCCAGCGCGGCGCTGCGGCCGATGGCACCGCACTGGTGGCGATCGTTACGCACGAAGCGCCGGAGGCGAATGTTGCGGCCGCGTTGGAGCGGTTGCGTGGGTCGCAGAGCCTCGCGGGCGAACCGCTTTGGATGCACATCCTCGATTGACGGTAATTGCGAGGCTCAGACTTGAAGAGCGAGCGCCATGCCGATCGGCATGGCTACTCGTGGATCACGGATTAAGAGCGACCTCGTCGGTATCGCCGAGGTTATCATCGTCGCTGATCGTGCCGTCGTCGAACTCGTCCTGAACGACGTCCTCGTCGGTATCGTCCTCATCTTGCAGGGCGTCATCATCCGCCGCGGCAACTTCACCGTCGATCATCTGCAGATCGTCTTCTTCCTCCTCGGAGTCGTCGACATCGATGTCGGGCTCGAGATCGGTGATGATCGTGCCGTCACTCGGGCCATCTCGCGTCGCTTCGAGGATCTCCGCGCGCTGGCTCTCGTCATAGCCGTCCTCGTCGAACCCGTCGTCGCCTGAACCGTGGCTCGTTACCTGATGACCGCCCATGATCGTTTCTCCTTTTGGCGAAGGAATGAACGGACCTGCACGCACGCGGTTCCGGGATCAGCGCGCTATCCGGCCGTGCTGAAGAGCCGGCCACGCTCGGTGACTGCCGCAGCGACGAGTGCCACAATCCCGGCCGCAAGGAAGCCGATCGTCAAAGGCGCCGTGGTGCCGTCGAACGACTGGCCGATGACCATGCCGAGCGTGGAGCCGACCGTAAGCGACAGGAACCCCTGGACGCTCGACGCAGTGCCGGCGATATGGCCCATCCGCTCCATCGCGAGCGACGAGAAGTTGGAGGTGGAGAGCGCGAAGCAGGCAAGCGTCAGCGCCTGCACGATGCCAAAGGTCCACAGCGTCTCGTGTCCCGAGAGGACCAGCACGAGATGGGCCGTGCTGAGCACCAGCAGCGCTGCGACGGCGCCATGCCCCATCCGTCGCGTGCCCAATCGCATCACGACGCGCGAGTTGACGAGATTTGCTACCGCCATCGTCGCGGCTGTCGTCGCGAAGACGACGATCAGCAGCCTCGGTTGCCCGAACGTGTCGGACATGACCTGCTCGATCGATCCGAGATAACCGTAGAGCGCACCAGTCAGCCCGGCGGCGGCGATCGTATAGCCGAGCGAGAGCCGGTCGCCGAGCGCCTCGCGCCAGCCGGCGATGATCGGACCGGGGCGGATCGGGCGGCGATCCTCGGGGTGCTGCGTTTCGGGCAGGCGGAGCGCGATCCAGATGGCGAGTAGGATCGCGGCACCGCCGATGACCCAGAAGATCGTCCGCCAGTCGCCGACCAACAGGATGCCCGCGCCGAGCGCTGGCGCGGCGACGGGCACCGCCATGAACACCATGAAGGCGAGCGACATGATCCGCGCCATCGACCGGCCGGAATAACAATCGCGCACCATCGCGACCGTCGCGACGCGCGATCCGGCGACGCACGCGCCGCCGAGGAAGCGGGCGGCGAGCAGCAGCGGGAAGCTCTGCGCTACCGCGGCGAGCACGTTCGCGGCGGCATATAGCAGGAGTACGACGAGCAGCGGGCGACGACGCCCGAACCGGTCGGTGATCGGCCCATGGATGAGCTGCGCAACGCCGAAGCCGACGCCGAAGACGGTGATGACATATTGCCGATCGTTGGCGTTCTCGACGGCGAGCGTGCGGCCGATGTCCGGCAAGGCGGGCAGCATCGTATCGATGCCAAGCGCGGCCATCGCCATCAGCGAAGCGACGAGCGCGATGAATTCGCGTCGGTGGATCGGGGCGCCGCGATCGACTGCTGGGGAATGGGGAAGCGACATTGCCGCCCCCGTAGAGAGCAAGCCGGCGCAAGTCAGCCCGCTTGCCACGATCGATGATCAGGATTAGTGTGTTAGCATCATAACACGGAGGCGAAGATGCGATCGATGGTTTTCCCGCTCGTGGCGGCTTTGCTCGCACTGACTGGTTGCGGCAGCACAGACGGCGACGGCACGTCGGTTTCGATCGACGCCGGCAATGGCGCGGCGCGGGTCGACGGCGGGACCGGGGAGGTGACGCTGGATACGCCGCTGATCAAGGGCTCGCTGAAGCTGCCGAAGTTCAATCTGACCGCGGACAATTTCGAGATCGGCGGCGTCCATCTGTTTCCCGGCACCAAAATCAACACAATGAACGTCAATGCGCGCGGTGAAGGCGAGGGCGTGGTGCGGGTGGCGTTCGACAGCCCGGCGACCGCCGCGACGGTGCGCGACTGGCTGCGTGGCGAATTCGAGAAGCAAGGGACGAAGGTCGAGGTTCAGGGCGATACGCTTCGTGGCACGAGCGATGGCGAGAATTTCCTGATCGACCTGAAGCCCGCAGGGGAACGTGCGAAGGGGACCGTCACGATCGGCTGAGCTGCGACCGAGGGTGGCGGCACTTGCTGTGCGCGCCTATGTGACTGCCTTCGGATTCATCGACGAAGGCGTTCAGGATGCTTGATTCTCCATTGGCGCAAGTGCCGACGTTCAGCCTGGCCGATGAGGGCCACGATCCTGCGCGGTTCGCAGCAGACCTTGGCGGCTCGTTCCGCCGCTTCGGTTTTGCGGTAGTGGCCGATCACGGCATTCCGTCCGATCTGATCGCGCGCGCCTGGGCGGCGACGGAAGCGCTGTTTGCTCTGCCCGATGCCGAGAAGCGCGACTATTTCGTCGAGGGTGCGGGCGGTGCCCGCGGCTACACGCCGTTCAAGACCGAGATCGCGAAGGACGCTAAGCACGTTGATCTGAAGGAATTCTGGCACGTCGGGCGCGAATTGCCTGCGGGTCATCGCTATTCGGCAATGATGGCGCCGAACATCTGGCCGACGCGCCCAGCGGCCTTCAAGGACGTGTTCACCGAGCTATTTTCAGCGTTTGACACGGCGGGCGACCGTCTGCTGTCAGCGATTGCGCGGCATCTGGGGCTCGCACCGGACTGGTTCGATCCGGCGGTGAAGGACGGCAACTCAGTGCTGCGGCTGCTGCATTATCCGCCGATCCCAGCTGATGCGGAAGGGGTGCGTGCCGACGCGCATGAGGACATCAATCTAATCACGCTGCTGCTGGGCGCGGAGGAGGCTGGGCTGGAGCTGCTCGACCGCGATTCCGGCAAGTGGCTCGCGATCAAGCCGCCGGAGGGGGCGATGGTCGTCAACGTCGGTGATATGCTGCAGCGGCTGACCAATCACGTGCTGCCGTCGACCACGCATCGTGTCGTCAACCCGCCGCCCGAGCGGCGCGGGCATTCACGCTATTCAATGCCGTTCTTCTTGCACCCAGCGCCCGATTTTCTGATCGAGACGCTGCCGCAGACGATCACGTCGGACAATCCCAACCGCTATCATACGCCGATCACGGCGCATGATTATCTCCACGAGCGGCTAGTGGAGATCGGGCTGATCAAAAGCTGAGTTTACGGCTCGCGAGGAACCTACTCAGATCCTTCGTCGTGGCGGCGTTCGCGGCGGCGGTGAGTTGCGCGTCGCTGCGCGGTGCCGGGGTATCGCCCGAATAGGCGATGTCGGTTATCTCAACCGTCGCACCCATCTCCGTGGCGGCGAACAGTTTCTTGGCGAAGCTCGCGGGCACACGGATGCAGCCGTGCGACGCGGGGAAGCCGGGGTTGCGGCCAGCGTGGATCGCCACGCCGTCCCACGTCAGGCGCTGCATGAACGGCATCGGCGCGTCGTCGTAAAGATTTGAACGATGCATTTCCTTCTTCTGCAGGATCGTGAAGATGCCGACGGGAGTGTCGTTGCCTTCCTTGCCGGTCGAAACCGTCGACACGGCCACCAGCCGCTCGCCGCGGTAAACATACGCCTTCTGATCGGGAATGCTGATCAGAATGCTGACTGGGCCCGCCGCGGCATCTTCTTCCCATAGGTATTTGCCCGGGGCGAGGCTGGCAGCGGCTTCGACGAGTGCGACGCTGCTGGTGACGCTCTCCGCCAAAGCAGGTGTGGAAGTGAAAGCGACTATTCCGAAAACAGCCGGAAGCAAGGCGCGAATCATGCGCATAGTGAAACCCCTTGATCGATGTTCCAGCCGCGTTGTCAGGCGGTTAGGAGGCACAACGTACTAACCTGGATTTGGTGCCATCTGCGATGAAGTGCGCTGTTTCCACGGCCGGCTAAGCAAGGCCTGCGCCAATCAGGCATAAAGAGCGAGGATTGTTCACGGCTTAGCTGGTACACGATGCTCAGCGAACACGGGGACAGCGGGATCGATGGTAATGGTGAGTGATGCGGCGCCGACCCGGCGTGGTTTGTTGAAGACGGCGGGTGCGCTGGCAGGCGCGATGGCTCTCCCTGAGGCGGTTTCTGCAGCGATGCGTGCGACCGAGCGCAAGCAAACGCCCCTGTCAGCATCGGCACTGGCTCCCGTCCGTCCGACGCCGCGTGTCGTGCCGAGCTCGCCGCGAGTCGTTTCACCGCAATTGATGCGCAAGGCGCTTGCTGCGATCGAACGTCACGGCAACCGCGTCGCGCACCGCGACCGGATGGTGATCGCTGACTTTTCGGCGCCGTCGGCACAGCCGCGGTTCCACTTCATCGATCTGGTCAGCGGCAAGAGCGTGTCCAAGCTGGTCGCGCACGGCAGCGGCTCCGATCCCGCACACAGCGGTTATGTCCAGCGCTTCTCGAACCAAGATGGGTCGAACGCGTCGTCCGAGGGGGCCTTCCTCGCATCAGAATACTATGTCGGCAAGCATGGCCGGTCGCAGCGGCTGATCGGGCTCGATCCGACGAACAACAATGCGTTGTCGCGCGCGATCGTGGTTCACGGTGCGTGGTATTCCAACCCGGAGATGCTGCGTACGCACGGCCGGCTCGGCCGCAGCCAAGGATGTTTCGCGGTCGGCGAGCGCGAGCTGGCCGAGGTGTTCGACCGGCTCGGTCAGGGCCGGATGATCTACGCCGCCAAGGTCTGACGACGGCGAACGGCGCGCGCGCGACCGATCAGCCGCGCCCATATCAGTTGCTCGATCCCTGCGTGACCAAGGCCGAGGTGCGGCGGCCGCACGCGGATCGCGTCGCGTAAGGAGATCGTGCCCGCACGTAGCGAGGCACGCGACACGTCCGCCCAGCGCCGCGCGGTGGCCCAGCGCACCAGCCGCAGATCGGCTTCGTTCCATGGCTGTTCGGCGAGGAAAGCGGCTTGGAGACGGCAGAGGACATCGCCGAGGCGAGCAAGCGTGTCGCGATCGGGCACTGGCTGGCGGTGCATCAGATGCTCGACAACAAGCGTCGCCGCCCGCTCGGCGTCGTCCTGGAGGATGGGCTCGTACGCCGCGGCGAGCACGCGGCGGGCGTTGCCGAGCATAATGGCCTCGTAGCGCTGCGACGCGCCGCCGGCGTGGCGGCGATAGGCTAGCAACGGCTCGTCGAGCCGCGCGATCGCACCATGGGCGGACAGCCGATGATAAAGGTCGAAATCCTCGGCGTAGAGGATGTCGGGGCGGGTGAACGGATCCAGCCGCCGGGCGGCGTCCGCACGCAGCATCACCGACGACCAGACGAAGGGATTCTCGATGCGGATCAGCCAGCGCAGCAGCGCGGGCGTCGTATGCGCGACGTGCGGCGAGGGCAGGAGACGCGCGCCTTCGAGCACTTCGGTCGCGCTGGCGACGAGCACCGTTTCGGGGTTCGCATCGAGATAGGCGACCTGGCGCGCGAACCGTTCGGGCAGGCATAGATCGTCCTGGTCGAGCGCGGCGATGTAACGCCCGCGCGCTTTGGCGAAGGCACGGTTGCGCGCGCGGACCGGGCCGCCGTTGGATTCGAGCGCGATCGTGCGCAGCCGCTGGTCCGGCCAGGCCGCGAGCACCTCTCGCGTATTGTCGGTAGAACAATCGTCGACGACGATTATTTCGAAGTCGGTGAACGTCTGGCGTTGAAGGGATGCGAGCGTCGCCGGAAGAAGATCGGCGCCATTGTACGCCGCCATGATGACGCTGATCGCGGGCGTGCCGGTCACGCCGCCGCCCGGTTCCGCTGCGCCAGAAGCTGATCGACGATCATCATGCCAACGTCGTTCTGCCATAGCCACAGCCCGTTCGCCTGGCCGACGAAGCTCGCCTCGCCGCCAAGCTTGCCGTGTGGCACAAAGCCGGCCGCGAGGCCGATGCCGAAGAGGCCGGGGATCGGCGCACCGGCCGCGTCGCGGACGCGGCATGCGTCGTCCACCATCGGGGCGCCGTGATGCGCGGCGAGCGGCAGCGTCGCGCCGTCCGCCTGTTCGAGCGGCAGCACGCGGGGGCGATAGCCGAGCGCGGCGATGACGAGATCGGCGCGTTCGAGGATCGCGCGGGCATCGACGTCGTCATCCCCGGTGACGCGGTGCAGCGCGACGCGGGGGTCTGGCTCGCGGCCGTCGATCGCGAGCATTCGGAGCACGAGGTCACGCGCCTCCAGCCGGAAGCCGGCGAGACGGTAGACGAAGCCGGACACCGGACAGATGTCGTCCGGGCCGAAATCGGTGAAGCCCTCGGCGTGGGCGGCCGCGACCGAGTGATAGAAAGGGCGGAGTGAGCGGCGGTGGAGAAGCGTGATTGCGCGGGCACCGAAGGGCAGCGCGGGACGGCCCCGCAGCAGCAGGGCGACGGTCGTCAGCGCGCTCGTGGAGCCGCCGATTACTGCGACTCGTGGTGCGCGTTTGCCGGCCAGCAGGTCCGCGACCATTTCAAAGCCGCCGCGCGAGAGCACCGAATCCGATTGAACCAGGCGATCCGCCGCGAGATCGACGAGTGGCGCACCTGCGACGCGTTGTGCCACTAGCCGGTCGAGCGGCTGGTGGCCGCCGGTGGCGATGACGAGGTTGCGCGCGGTGCGCTCGGTTTCGCGGTGCGTCGCGACGTCGCGCAGGCGGACGCGCCAAAGGCCTTCGTGCTGGCGAGCGGAGACCGCTTCCTGCCCGGTGAGCACCGCGCCGCCGTTGGCGGTGATCGTCATGTGCAGTCGATCGCCGATCGCGCGCAGCAACGGACCAACTTCGGCGAGCGGCACGCCGAGCGAGGCGCGGTGCCGCGCCACCGCCAGCGCCGCGGGATGATCGGCGAGCGCGGCGATTGCCGGGTCGGCATTGCCTTCGATCGCGGTGAGGAAGGTCTGCGCGGTGGAATCCGAGGTGATCGAATAGCGGCCAAGCTGCCCGCCGCCGATCGCTGCGTCGCGCTCGACGATCACGAGTCCGCGCGCCAGATCGGGCAGCAGCCCGTGGCGACTGGCGGCGGTGAGCATCGCGGTGCCGGCAGGTCCGCCGCCGACGATGAGCGTTTCCGCCGCGGGCGGTGCGGCATACGTCGCGCTCCGCGTTGGGCGGGCGACCGCGCGATCGAGCGTTTCGACGACGCGCACGACATCCTCGACCGTCATCGTATCGGACAGCGGCAGCGACAGGAGCCGACCGCCGACCATGTCCGCGACCGGGGTCGGCTCGATCTGCGCGACGCCACGGACCCACGGCTGTTCGCCGAGATGCGGGCTGAAATATTTGCCGGCGCCGATCCCTTCGCGCTCCAGCCGCGCGATGATCGCGTCCCGCTCGTGGGTCCGTTCGGACGGCAGCAGCAGCGGGAAGAAGCCGAGTGCCTGGCGGCCGGCACGCTGCGGCTGGATCGCGTAGCGCCCGCCGAGTGCCTGCCGATAGGCCGTCGCTAGCTGGTCGCGGTGCCGCGCGACGCGGGCGAAATCGTCCAGTCGCGCCTGCGCGACGACCGCCATCGCTTCGGGAAGCTTGGCGTTCAGGCCGGGCAGCGTCGCGGTGCGGGGTGCGGTGAAGCCAAAATTCGCCATCGCACGTAGCCGCTCGATTCGATCGGCGTCGGCGCAGTGGATGAGGCCACCTTCGGCCGTTGCGAACGGCTTGGTTGCTTGCATCGAGAACACGACGGGGAAGGGCGCGCCCGCGCCAAAGCCGACCCCGGCCGCGTCGGTCGTGCCGAGTGAGGCGGCAGCGTCGATCACCACCGCAACGCCGTGGCGGCGCGATAGCCAGCGATAGCGATCGAGATCGATGCCGTAGCCGAACGTGGCGTACGGCACGACGGCGGCGATCTGCGCGCCGTAGCGCGTGAGCAGCGTCTCTTCTTCGTCCGCCGCGGCGGCCCAGTCTTCGGGATCGATATCGCAGACGAGCGGCGTCAGGCCGGCCCACCACGCTGCCTGCGCGGTCGCGGCGAAGGTCATTGCTGGCATCAGGGCGAAGCGGCCGGCGGGACCGTCGCTCACCGCATCGCGCAGCGCGATCATTAGCCCGAGGGTAGCATTGGCGACCGCTAGGCAAGCGCCGCGCCCGCCGAACAGGCGCCGAGTCGCATCCGCCTCGAACGCGCGGAGTTCCGGGCCGTTGTTGCTGAAGATGCCCGACGCTTCGACGCGCGCGAGCGCCTCGACGATCGTCGTCAGGCGTGGCGGGTGCGGGGCTATGAGCGGCAGGCGCTTCATCTGGCGGACGGTCCTTTCGGCCGCCGCTTTGGGGCGATCTAGGCTAAGATCCGGTTACTCGCCTGTCATATTCGACGAGTTCATAGGCGATCGAGGCCTCGACCAGCGCATCCCAGAGCTGCCCAATCGCGGCTTCCGGCAGGCCGGCCGCCGCGGCGTGGGTGCGGGCGTTGGCGATCACCTGTGCCTTGCGCGCTTCGTCGCGGACGTGGCCGCGTTCGGGCTTGATGCGCGCTGCGGCATCCATGTAATCGAAGCGGCGGCGGAGCAGCGCGATCAGTTCGCGATCGACGTTGTCGACCCCGGCGCGCACCTCGGCCATGGTTGTGCATTGTGGTCCGGGAAGGATCGTCATGCGCCGGGCCTTGGCGATGCATCGTGCGGCTGTCCAGCTTGACTTGGCGTGCCCGGCCGCCTAGGCGCGCCGCTTCGCGATTGCCCCTGCACCCCGGTGAAGCAGGTGGCCCGACCGCATTTTCGCGGCCGGTGCGAGACCGGGAACGCCCCGCCTCCTACGCATCGTAGGAACTGGTCTTCGGACCGGGATGGCGGACCTGAACGTCGATAGCATATCGAAGGAATATTGAATGTCGAAGCGCCATAGCGCCAAGCACAAGCTCGACCGCCGTCTTGGCGAGAATATCTGGGGCCGGCCGAAGAGCCCGGTCAACAAGCGTGAATATGGCCCCGGCCAGCACGGCCAGCGCCGTAAGGGCAAGGTCTCCGACTTCGGCATCCAGCTGCGCGCGAAGCAGAAGCTGAAGGGCTATTACGGCGATGTGACCGAGAAGCAGTTCCGCCAGTGCTATGACGAGGCGGCTCGGATGAAGGGCGATACCTCGCAGAACCTGATTGGCCTGCTCGAGCGCCGCCTCGACATGATCGTCTACCGCGCGAAGTTCACGCCGACGATCTTCTCGGCCCGCCAGCTCGTCAGCCATGGCCACGTTTACGTCAATGGCGTGAAGTGCAACGTCGCCTCGCGCCGCTGCGCGGTGAACGACGAGATCACGATCGGCACGAAGGCGCAGCAGATGGCGCTGGTGCTCGAAGCGCAGACGCTCGCCGAGCGCGACGTGCCGGAATATGTCGCGCAGGACGGCACCGCCAAGGTGACCTTCATTCGCGTGCCGACGCTGGACGAGGTTCCTTATCCGGTGAAGATGGAGCCGAACCTGGTGGTCGAGTTCTACAGCCGCTGATCCGACGGATCAGCTCCACGAGACAAGAAGGACGGTCCCAATCGGGGCCGCCCTTTTCGTTGTCTACTTCGCGAATGCTGCCTTCAGGAACGTGTCGCTGCGTTTGAGCATGTTCGCGCGCGCCGCACTGTCTTCGAGCTGATGCTCGAGTTTGGGATAGGTGATCAGCTCGAACTTCTTGCCGGCATCCTTTAGCGCATCCTCCATCGCCTGCGCGTGACGATAGCGCACATTCATGTCGAGCGCGCCGTGGAACATCAGCACTGGTGCGGTGATCTTCGCCGCATTTCGCGTTGGCGAGCCTTCCACGAGGTGCTTCCCCGTGCCGATGAAGTCGCGCATTGTCTGTTGAGCCGTGGTGCCGCGATAGAATTCGCGCAGTTCGTTAAGATCGGTTACCGGCGCAATGGCAATGATTGCCTTGAATAATTCGGGCTCGACCGCTCCTGCCTGCAACGCAGCATAACCCCCGTATGACCAGCCGACGATGGCGAGCTTGGTAGGATCCGCGATCCCTTCCGCCACCATCCAGCGGCCGCTATCGATGATGTCGCCGATCGCTATTCGCCAAGATTGGAAACCGTTCCGCTGAAACCATGAATCACCATAGCCGGTGGAGCCACGAAAGTTGGGCTGGAGCACGGCGTAGCCTTGATGCGCAAAATACTGCGCTTGCCAGTCGAAGCCCCATTCGTCGCGCGCGCCAGGCCCACCGTGTGGCATGACCAACGCAGGCAGGCCCCGGCTGGCGCCACCTGGTGGCAGCGTGAGATAGCCTGGGATCGAGGTGCCGTCTGCGCCCTTGAAGGTGATCGGCTTCACCGATGCCAGCTTTATGCCGTCGAGTTCGGGTCGCGAGAGGATCAGCGGGCGAAGTTGCTTTGTCTGACGGTCGAACAGCCAATAGCGGCCCGGATCGATGTCACCGCCGGTCCATAGCAGCAGGATGTTCTCGTCGTCGCTCGCCCCCTCGAAGTTAATCATGCCCACTCCCGGCATCGCTCTGGCAAGGCGCGTGCGCAGATCGACGAAATCCGGATCGAAGTAAGCCGCCACTCGCTTGTCCGTGACGTAGGTAACCCCGATTACGCGATTGCGCCGACCGAGCCGCAGCAGCCCATCGACGTCCACGTCGGGTCGAGAGAAGACCAGCTTCTCCGTCATGCTACGATCGAGGCTGCGGGCGAAGAGCGCTTGCCGACCGTTCACCTTCTGGAAACCGTAAATGACGTTCTTGCCGGTATCGACGGCGTGTGGGTCGAAACCATCCCGCGAGATGTAGTTGAACGTGCTGAGTGGTAGCCAGTCCTTCGCGCCGCTCGGAAGGTAGCGATAGATTGCCTTGCCGGTCGAATATCCGTCGCCCATGGTTTCGAAGCTGGCGGCGACCCGAACGGTGCCATTTCCGTCACTGATGAATTCACCGGCGGAAGGGAATGGCTTCGCAAGGATCTTGCGATCACCGGTTACCGTGTCGACTCGCTCGATGCCGGCAGTTGAGTTGTGTACCATGATCTGCCCGTTCTGGCCGGGCAGCCAGTCGATAACGCTGCCGCCGTAACGGCTGGTCGCGCCGGGTCGGGTCAGTACCTGCAGGTTTCGGCCATCATGATCTGCGGCGATCAGGCGCGAGGCGCTGATCCCTCCGAAACTCTTGATTCGGGAGTTCTTGAGGAACACCAAACGGCATAACAATCGCGCTTCGGAGACCCAGCCGCAGCCGCCCAGCCGCTCCGGATCGCCGCTTGCGACCATCACGCGTAGGGGCGGCGTGCTGCCGTCGACCGGCACGGTATAGAGCGCATTGCCCTGGCCCTTGGTCGGCGCAAGAAATGCAAGCCGCGTGCCCTGCGGCGACAGCGAGGCTGAGGTGACAGCCTCCCGCGCGCCGAACGCCACTTCCGGCGGCATCGTCTGTGCCGACAGCATTGCCGGCACTGCCGCGCCGATCATCAACGCCGCGCGGCGCAAACCTCTTCTCATTGTGATCCCTCAATAATTGCTCGCAATGTTCCGCAACTCGAGGCAGCGGGCAAGCTGTCGTTGCGAGACGAAGGCGAAGCTGTAAGGTCCGCGCGGAAGCCGTCACTCAAGGGAAAACCATGCGTCGCCTTGCTTACCTCCTGCTGTTGGCCATCGCCATGCCGGCGCTTGCGCAGACGCAGCCCGCAATCTCAGTCGAGACGCTCAAGTCCGTGACGCAGGAGCTTTCGTCGGACGCGTTCGAGGGGCGTGCACCGACGACGGCGGGCGAGGCCAAGACGGTCGACACAATTGTGAAGCGGCTCGCCGCGGCTGGGGTGAAGCCGGGGAACAAGGGCCAGTGGACGCAGGACGTGCCGATGGTGGAAATCACCGCTAGCGACGTGACGCCGTTTACTGCGACGGGGGGCAAGGCGCATGTCACCTTCAACTATCGCAGCGATATAGTCCCTGGCACCTATCGCGTGACGCCGAAGATTGCCTTGAAGGATAGCGAACTGGTGTTCGTCGGCTACGGCATCAACGCGCCGGAGAAGGGCTGGAACGACTATGCCGGGCTGGACGTGAAGGGGAAGACGGTCGTCATTCTGGTGAACGATCCCGATTGGCAAACGGCCGCCGCGGGGCTGGATGCCGGCCCGTTCGAGGGGCGGGCGATGACCTATTACGGCCGCTGGACCTACAAGTTCGAGGAAGCCGCACGGCAGGGAGCTACGGGCGCGATCATCGTGCACGATACCGAGCCTGCCGCTTATGGCTGGTCCGTCGTGCAATCGTCGTGGACCGGTCCGCAATATGGGCTCGACGAGCCGGGCAACCATATGGACCAGAGCGAGGTGATCGGTTGGATCCAGCTCGCCAAGGCGAAGGAGCTGTTCGCCGCGTCGGGCAAGGATTTCGACCAGCTCGCGGCAGCGGCGACGCGCAAGGGCTTCCGCGCCGTACCGCTGGGGCTGAAGCTGTCGGGCGGCTTTTCGAACCAGATCAAGCGCAGCATGTCGAAGAACGTCGTGGGCGTGCTGCCTGGAACGGTAGCGCCAGATGAGGTCGTGTTGTATTCGGCGCATTGGGATCACCTAGGCCGCTGCGACGCGGTGGATGGGGACGACATCTGCAACGGCGCGGTCGACAATGCGACTGGCGTCGCCGCGCTGGTCGCGATGGCCGAGGCCTATCGCAAGGCGGGGCCGACGCTGCGGTCGATCGGGTTTGTCGCCGTGACGGCGGAGGAAAGCGGCCTCCTAGGCTCGCGCTATTATGCCGAGCATCCGGTGTTTCCGCTCGGCAAGACGGTCGGCGGGGTCAACATGGACGGGCTGAACGTGGTCGGCGCGACGAAAGATTTCGAGATCACTGGCGCTGGCAAGTCCGAACTCGAGGACATGGTGAAGCCGCTTGTCGCCGCGCAGGGGCGGCGGATCTCGCCTGAAGCGACGCCGGAGAAGGGCCATTACTATCGTTCGGACCATTTCAGCTTTGCCAAGCTCGGCGTGCCGATGCTGTCAGCGGCAAGCGGCGAGGATCTGGTCGAGGGCGGCGTGGCAGCGGGCAAGAAGGCGGCTGAAGATTACAACAAGAACCGCTATCATGGGCCGAAGGACGAATATGATCCCATGTGGAACTGGGCAGGGGCGATGCAGGACCTGACGATCTACTACCAGCTCGGGCGCCAATTGGCCGATGGGACCGCTTGGCCAAACTGGTATCCAACCGCCGAGTTCAAGGCGATCCGCGACCGTTCGCGCGCGGTGCCGAAGTGACCCGCGCGCCAAAGGCCGAATGGGCGCCGCACAAGGCAGTCTGGATCGGTTTTCCCAGCCACCCGGAGTTGTGGCAGGAGGATCTCGACCAGGCGCGCGAGGAAGTGGCTGCGTTTGCCGCTGCTGTTCACGCTGGCGGCAAGGGCGAGACGGTGCTGCTCGTGGCGGCTGACGGAGAGGCGGCAGTTTCTGCGGCGCGGCTCGCACCGTTTGCACAGGTAGTGGTCGAACCGTTCGGCGACATCTGGCTGCGCGATACCGGACCCATCGTTTCGGGCGACCGCGTGGCGCATGACTTCCTGTTCAACGGTTGGGGTGGGAAATACGATCTGCCTGGCGACGAAGACATTGGGCGTCGCCTGGCAGCCGAGCGCGGCAAGCGCGTCGAGCGCCACAATTGGGTGCTTGAGGGCGGGGCGATCGACGGCGACGGCACTGGCCTGGTCGTGACGACCGAGCAGTGCCTGCTTAACCCGAACCGCAATCCCGGCCTGTCGCGCACCGAAATCGAGGAGCGGCTTCACGCTGACCTGGGCTTCGAGCGCGTGATCTGGCTCGGCGAGGGGCTACAGAACGATCATACCGATGGACATGTCGACAATCTGGCGCGGTTTGTCGGCGAGGGTCGGCTGGCGATCCCGGTGGCGGGCGACAATGATCCGAATTGGCATGTCTATCAGCAGGCGGCGCAGCGCGCGCGTGGCGCCGGCGTGACGGTGGTGCCGGTGCCTTCACCTGGGCGCGTGCTGCGGGATGAGGACGTCGTGCCAGCGAGCTACATGAACTTCTACATCGGCAATGCGAGCGTCGTGGTGCCGATCTATGGCGCGCCTGACGACGAGGCGGCGGTGAGCGAGTTCCGCGCGCTGTTCCCGGGGCGCGAGGTGATCGGCTTGCGCGCGGATGCGATCCTGACCGGCGGCGGCAGCTTCCACTGCATTTCGCAACAGATGCCGGCTTGAGGCGTCAAGCGCTACGCGACCGCGCGGACATAGATTGATCAAATCCGCTGAACGTACACTAACTTGCGGCTGCCGCCCCCTCGCCTGAACGGCGAATGGGGCGGGCTGCTGGGCTTCAGAGCGTTGTGACTACGCCCAAGACCAGCGCCGGTGCCGCGAGAACCAGCAGATTGCTGATTACGGCCTCGAACATGCGCATGGTTGGTCTCCGTGCCGGCTAGGTCCGGCACGGACGCATATGAGTTTCGTTACGTTGTCGCGCAATAATGTTACGATGCAATCGCAGATGCACGCAGTGCAATCGTCAGCCGAACACTCGCGCGAAGATCGTGTCGATCTGCTTGAAGTGATAGCCGAGATCGAATTCGGCATCGATCGCCTCGGGTGCGAGGGCAACCGTGACATCGGGATCTGCCTTCAGCAAATCGCGAAGTGATAGCGCGCCGTCCGATTCCCACACCTTCATCGCGTTCCGCTGCACGAGGCGGTACGAATCCTCGCGACTGACGCCCGCCTGGGTGAGCGCCAGCAGCACACGCTGCGAGTGGATCAGCCCGCCCATGCGATCCATGTTCTTCTGCATCCGCTCGGGATAAACGAGCAGCTTGTCGATCACGCCGGTGAGTCGTGCGAGCGCGAAATCGAGCGTGATCGTGGCGTCGGGTGCGATGTAGCGCTCGACCGACGAGTGGCTGATGTCGCGCTCGTGCCACAGCGCGACGTTCTCGAGCGCCGGCGTGACATAGCCGCGCACCATGCGGGCGAGGCCGGTGAGGTTCTCGGTCAGCACCGGATTGCGCTTGTGCGGCATTGCCGACGAGCCCTTTTGGCCGGGGGAGAAATACTCCTCAGCCTCAAGCACTTCGGTGCGCTGCAAGTGGCGAACCTCGGTGGCCAGACGTTCGATCGAGCTGGCGACGACGCCGAGCGTCGCGAAGAACATCGCGTGGCGATCGCGGGGGATGACCTGTGTCGACACCGGCTCGACCGCGAGGCCGAGCTTTGCGGCGACGTGTGCCTCGACGCGCGGATCAACGTTGGCGAAGGTGCCTACCGCGCCCGAGATGGCGCAGGTTGCGATTTCCGCCTTGGCCGCGACCAGTCGTGCGCGGCAGCGATCGAATTCGGCATAGGCTTGCGCGAGCTTGAGCCCGAATGTGACAGGTTCGGCGTGGATGCCGTGGCTGCGGCCGATTGTGGGGGTGAACTTATGCTCCTCCGCGCGGCGGCGAAGCACGGCGAGCAGTGCATCGACGTCGGCGATCAGTAGATCGGACGCGCGCGCGAGCTGCACCGCCAGGCATGTGTCGAGCACGTCCGAGCTGGTCATTCCCTGGTGCATGAAGCGCGCTTGATCGCCGACCTGCTCGGCGACCCAGGTGAGGAACGCGATCACGTCATGCTTCGTCACGGCTTCGATTGCGTCGATCGCGGCGACGTCGATCGCCGGATCGGTGCGCCACCAAGCCCAAAGCGCGTCAGCCGCCTCGCGCGGGACGACGCCGAGATCGGCGAGCGCTTCGGTGGCATGTGCCTCGATTTCGAACCAGATGCGGAAGCGCGCTTCCGGCGTCCAGATCGCGGTCATTTCAGGCCGAGAATAGCGGGGAACCATGCGGAGTTTCCTTGATCATGCGGCGGCAACGGTTCGTCGCAAGCCGGCGAAGAGCGGCAGTTGCGGTCCGGTAGCAGGGTCGCAGACAGCCTTCAAATGCGGAGGCGAGAGCCAGTTTCTTGGGCCCGGCCTGACAATCAGGGACCATCTTCCTCGACGCTTCTTCATGGCGCCTCACCATCGAGAGTTCGCCGAATCTTTACGCTGCGGCGGGTAAACTGGCTGGCGATGACTTACGTTTTCCTCACGATCGACACTGAATTGGCGTGGCGGCACCATGCGGCTGGTCTCGGCGTGTCCCTTGTGGAGGCGCGGTCGATCGAGCCGGGCGGCGTTGGGCTGGCGTGGCAGCTAGCGCTATTGGCGAGGCATGGGCTGAAGGCGACCTTCTTCGTCGATCCGATGCCGGCGCGTATCTACGGTCTGGAGCCATTTGCGCGAATCGTCGATGCGGTGGTGGCGGCGGGGCAAGAGGTTCAGCTTCATCTTCACCCCAATTGGACCAAGGCTGCTATCGCCGATCGTGCGGCGCATGCGTCGTTCGAGTTGATCGACTATTCCGCGCACGCGCAGCGTGAGTTGATTACGGAGGCGGCGGCGTTGCTGGTCGCGGCTGGTGCACCGCCGCCCGTCGCGTTTCGCAGCGGCAGCTATTCGGCGAACGACGACACGCTTGCGGCGCTTGCCGCGCTCGGTATCGCTTACGACAGCAGCCACAATGGTGCGCATCATCCTTGGCCAAGTGCGATCGGTTTGGCGCCTTCACGGATCGCGCCGGTGGCGCGGCATGGGGTGGTGGAAGTGCCGGTGACGGTGATCGAGGACCAAGCGGGGGCTTGGCGCAATTTTCAAATCTGCGCGCTTTCGGCGGGTGAGATGCGGGCGGCGCTTGATCATGCGATCGCCGAGCAGCATGTCGCGACGACGATCGTCGGGCATAGCTTCGAGCTTGCCAATCGCGCCGGCACTGCGCCGAACCGCGTGCATGTGCGGCGCTTCGAACAGTTGTGTGCGTTGTTGGCGGAGCGCCAGGACGTGGCTCCTACGGTGCATTTTGCGGATCGCCCCACGCTACCGCTCGACCGCACCGACGCGCCGTTGCCGGCGAGCCGCTGGCGGCGCGGGAAGCGGCAGGCAGAACAGCTGTGGTCGAACCTCGTGGCGGAGCGCGCGGCGTGAGTGACAGCGCGCTTCGGCTGCAGATCGGCGCAAGGACGATCGCATCGATCCCGCGGCGGCTGGTGCGGGTCGGCCTGTCGCTCGAGCAAGCGCTCGGTGGGGCAATGCCGCCGCTGCCGCCGCTGGGGCACGATCATGGGTATCTCGTGACATCGTTGCCTGAAGCGATCGTACCTGATTGGCGCGGCGTGCTGTTCGAGCGGCAGCGGTACACGCGCTATTATGTCGATCTCGCGGCCGGCGAGGCGGCGTGGCGTGCGGGCCTCTCGGGGCAGACGCGCTCGACGCTGAAGCGCAAGGCGAAGAAGCTGGCCGCGGCGAGCGGTCGACGACTGGATGTGCGGCGCTTTCGCACGCCCGCGGCGCTGGTCGATTTTCATCCGATTGCGCGCGCGCTTGCGGAAAAGACCTATCAGGAAAAGTTAATGGCGGCGGGGCTGCCGGGGGATGTGGGGTTCGTCCAGCGCATGATGGCGATGGCCGGCGCTGACCAGGTACGTGCATGGTTGCTGTTCATCGGAGATGTGCCCGCTGCCTATCTGTGGTGCGGGGCGGACGGCACGACCTTGCGCTACGACTACGTCGGTCATGATCCTGCCTTTGCGGCGTTGTCCCCGGGCAGCGTGTTGATGGAGGCGGCGCTGGGCGACCTGTTCTCAGATCGTTTTGCGCGCTTCGACTTCACCGAGGGCGAGGGGCAGCACAAGCGGGGCTTGGCGAGTGCAGGCGTGGCGTGCCGCGACCTGCTGCTGCTGCGCCCGACGCTGGCGAACCGGGGTGCGGTGGCGCTCGTAGGCGGGTTCGATGCGGCCATGCGGGTGGCGAAGCGGGCGGCGGAGATGCCGGCGTTACGCGGCGTTGCGAGGCGGGTGCGGCGGGCGTAGATTCTTCCGTTCGGGAGTGGAGAAGGCGCTACAGCAGCGTCGATGCATCTCGCCACTACAGCCATCGTCCTCGCGATCCGGCCGCATGGCGAGCATGGGGCGATCGTGCGCGCGCTGACGGCGGATGATGGCGTGCGACCCGGCTATGTTCGCGGCGGGCGGTCGCGCGGGTTGCGGCCGGTGCTGCAGCCGGCGAACACCATCTTGGGCGATTGGCGCGCGCGCACCGACGATCAGCTGCCTGCGCTGACGGTAGAACTCGTCCACAGCCTCGCGGCGCTTCATGCCGAGCCGCTGCCAGCAGCTGCGCTTGAATGGCTGACGGCGCTCACCGCCGCGACGCTTCCGGAGGCACAGCCGTTTCCTCGGCTGCACGCAGCGCTCACTGCCGTACTCGACGCGATCGAGGCGGCGCCGGCTGCGCGCGGGTGGGCGGGGGCGTTGGCGCGGTATGAATTGTTGTTGTTGGCGGAGCTTGGGTTCGGGCTCGATCTCGGCCGCTGCGTCGTAACCGGGACGACGGAAGACATTGCGTTCGTCAGCCCGAAGAGTGGTGGTGCGGTGAGTCGCGGTGCGGCGTTTGGGTACGAGGACCGGCTGCTGCCATTGCCGCCGTTCCTGGTCGCGGGCGGCGAGCCGGATTGGCCCGATGTGTTCGCGGCGCTTGCCATCACGGGGCGCTTTCTGGCGCGCGACGTGCTCGTCGATCGTCGCGCGGACACGCTATCGGCGCGCGAGCGGCTGATCGATCGGCTGAAGAGAGCGGTTGCGTGACGGCAGGCGCGGCGGCAAGGGTCGCGCGCCTTTCTCGGAGACACGCATGGCCCTGATCGCGATCCTGCCCGGTGACGGCATCGGCCCGGAGGTGACCGCCGAGGCGCAGCGCGTGCTCGAGTCGCTGGGGCTCGATCTGGTGTTCGAGGAGGCGCTGGTCGGGGGCGCGGCGTATCATGCCACCGGTCATCCGCTGCCGGCTGCGACGCTCGACCTCGCGAAGCGCGCCGATGCGATCCTGTTCGGAGCGGTCGGCGATCCGACGTGCGATGCGCTCGATAGGCATTTGCGGCCGGAGCAGGCGATCCTGGCCGCACGCAAGGAGCTGACGCTGTTCGCCAATCTGCGTCCGGCCAAGCTGTTCGCCGGGCTTGAGGAGGCATCGGCGCTGCGGCCGGAGGTGGCGCGGGCGATCGACCTGCTGATCGTGCGCGAGCTGAACGGCGATGTGTATTTCGGCGAGAAGGGGATGCGCATTACGCCGGCCGGGCTGCGGCAAGGCTATGACGTGATGAGCTACGACGAAAGCGAAGTGCGTCGCATTGCGATCGCCGGGTTCGAGGCAGCGCGGCGGCGGAAGGGACGGCTGTGTTCGGTCGACAAGGCCAATGTGCTCGAGACGTCGCAGCTGTGGCGTGACGTCGTCATCGAGACGGCGGTCGACTATCCTGATGTCGTGCTGACGCATCTCTATGTCGACAATGCAGCGATGCAGTTGGTGCGCGATCCGGGCCAGTTCGACGTGATCGTCACGGGCAATCTGTTTGGCGACATCCTGTCGGACCAGGCGTCGATGTGCGTCGGATCGATCGGGTTGCTGCCCTCGGCCTCGCTCGATGCGGCTGGCAAGGGGTTGTACGAGCCGATTCACGGCTCGGCGCCCGACATCGCGGGGCAGGGCAAGGCAAATCCGTGTGCGGCAATCCTGTCGGCGGCGATGCTGCTGCGGCATTCGCTCGGGCTGCCCGAGGCGGCGGATCGGATCGAGGCAGCGGTCGCGGCGGCGCTGGGGGCGGGCCACCGGACCGCGGATCTCGGCGGCAGCTGTTCGACGCAAGCGATGGGCGACGCGGTGCTCGCTGCATTGTGAGCGATCTGCTCGACCTCGCGGTCGTCATCCCGACGTTCAACGAGAAGGCCAATGTGCCGGTGCTGGTCGCCAAGCTCGACCAGGCGCTGGCGGGGCTTAATTGGGAAGCGATCTTCGTCGATGACGATAGCCCGGATGGCACCGCCGACGCGGTCCGCAATATTGCGCGGATCGATCGTCGGGTGCGGGTGATCCAGCGGATCGGGCGGCGTGGGCTGGCGACGGCCTGTATCGAGGGGATGTGTGCGACCGCAGCGCCGGTGGTGGCGGTGATCGACGGTGACCTCCAGCACGACGAGACGATCCTGCCCGGCATGCTCGCCGCGCTGCAGGCCGACGATGCGCTCGATATCGTCATCGGATCGCGTTTCGTCGAAGGTGGTGGGACCGGGGAGTGGGACCGCGACCGAGTCGCCAAGTCCGCGCTGGCGACGCGGCTGTCGCAGCGGGTGCTCGATGTTGGGCTGACAGATCCGATGAGCGGGTTTTTCATGATACGCACCAGCCTGTTGCGGGCGATGGCGCCGCGGCTGGCGGGGATCGGCTTCAAGATCCTGCTCGACATCATGGCGGCGGGCGATCGGCCGCTGCGTTTCGTCGAGCTGCCCTATGTCTTCCGCTGCCGCAGCGAAGGCGAGTCGAAGCTCGATCACGTCGTGGCGATGGAATATCTGATCGCGCTGTACGATCGCAAGTTCGGGCGGGTCGTGCCGGTCCGCTTTGCGATGTTCTCGGCGATCGGGGTGATCGGCGTCGGCATCCATATGGGCGTGCTGACCTTGCTGTATGTCGGGCTGGGCGCGGCGTTCCTGCTCGGGCAGATCGTCGCGACGCTGGCGGCGATGACGTTCAACTTCTTCCTCAACAATGCGCTCACCTATCGCGATCGGCGATTGAAGGGGTGGCGGCAGATGTTCGACGGGTGGGTGTCGTTCTGCCTGGTCTGTTCGGTCGGGGCGGTGGCGAACGTGGGCGTCGCGGCGTTTCTGTACGACTTTCGTTATGGACCGTGGGCTGCGTCGGCGCTGGCGGGGGTGCTGATCGGGGCGGTGTGGAATTATGCGCTGTCTTCGCGGTTCACCTGGGGGCGGTATTGATCACACCCAGGTGCTGAACCACGTCCAGTGGCGGAATGCGCCAGCGTCGGGCAGCGCCTGCGCCGACAGGACCGGATAGAAATACACCGCCAGCCCGGCTGCTATTGCGAGCAGTGCGACATCCCAACCGCGGGTTCGCGCGCGCCAGTGATCGAGCGCAGCGACGATGGCGATGACGATGAACACGCTCGACGGGTAGTAATAGTAATAGAAGCCGAGCGATTTGGGGATTGCCGCCCAGATCGCGAGGCTACCGATCCACAGCGACCCGGCGGCAAACAGGCGTGGTGAGCCTGATTTGATCCAGCCCCACCAGCACGCCGCCACCGCGACCAGACCGGTCCACATGATCGCCGGGTTGCCGAGCAGCAGGATCCCGCGCTGCGCGCCATCGGCGGGCTCGTACAGATACCAGATCGGGCGGATCAGCAGCGGCCATGTCCACCAGCTCGATTGGTAGGTGTGCGGGGGCAACACCTGCGTCTGGCGTTCGTACATGTCGAGCTGGACCGGCAGCATTCGCGCGAGCGTCATCGGTTCGCTGGCGTAGAAGAACGCGGGTGCGAAAGTGAGGAAGTAAGTCGCTACCGAGACGATGCCCAGGATCGCAAGCGCCGGGATGATGGTCAGGCCCGGGAAGCAGCGCGGATCCTCGCGCTTGAAGATGACGAAGGCGGCGGCGGCGAAGGCGACGTAGGGGGCTGCGAGCCATTTGCACGCCACTGCGCAGCCGAGCAGCATCGCGACTATTCCCCATCGCCACCAGCCGCCGCGCCGCAGCGTCCATCCGGCCATGGCGATCGCGGCGGTCAGGAAGGCGAGCATGAACCCGTCGAGCATCGCGATCCGCGCCTGGATGTAGACGGTGAAGCCCAGCAGCGTCAGCGCGGCGGCCAGCAGGCTGGGGCGGCGGCGGCCGGTCATCAGCCAAGTGGTGGCGAATACCGCGACGATCGTCGTGCTGCCGGCGAGCGTGGACATGATGCGCCAGCCGAAGGGCGTGTCGCCAAACAGCCGCATGCCGAGCGCGATCAGCCATTTGGCGAGCAGCGGATGCTCGACGTTCGCCGGCCCGGACAATGCGACGAGTGCGCGGGCGGCGGGGACGTAATGCGTCTCGTCGAACACCGGCTGGTGGGGGACCGACAGGCGGATTAGGAACAGTGTTTCGACGAGGATGAACAGCAGGATCGCGAGCGGAAGAGGGCGGCGGAGCATCGCGGGCGCCTGGGGGCGGACCCGCGAATGTTGAGGAAGTTGAGGCTGTGGCGCGGTGCGATTCAACATTCGCGGCTGTCCTGCGCGCGAATGTTGAGGAAGTTGAGGCTGTGGCGGAGGTGATTCAACATTCGTGGCTGTCCCTGGGTGCGTGGTGGGTATGCCATCGGGGGGGTGGTGTAGGACAGGGTTGTGGGGTTCGGGTGGTGACTGGGGCGAGTGTCTCGCCTGGCCAGCCCCTCCACCATCCGCTTTGCGGATGGTCCCCCTCCCCGAGCTTTGCTCAGGGAGGATTGGCTCGGGGAGGATTGGCGCTACCTTGAAAGCCTTCCGCATTTGGCCGAAAGCGCTCCGCATGAAACGCCGTACTGGACAAGACCGCTCGATCACCGACACGTGGCGCCCGGCGACGCGCGCGATCCGGGGGGGGACGGCGCGGTCCGAGTTCGGGGAGACGTCCGAGGCGATCTTCATGACCTCGGGCTACGCTTACGACTGCGCGGGCGATGCGGCGGCGCGGTTCGCGGGCGAGCAGCAGGGGATGACCTATTCGCGGCTGCAGAACCCGACGGTCGAGATGCTCGAACATCGCATCGCGCTGCTGGAGGGTGCCGAGGCGTGCCGGTCGATGGCGACGGGCATGGCGGCGATGACGGCGGTGCTGCTGAGCCAGTTGCAGACCGGCGATCATGTCGTGGCGGGGCGCGCGGCGTTCGGATCGTGCCGCTGGCTGGTCGATACGCTGCTGCCGAAGTTCGGCATCGCCACTACCGTCGTCGACGCGCGCGATCCGCAGCAGTTCGTCGATGCGGTGCGCCCGGAGACGAAGGTGTTCTTCTTCGAGACGCCAGCCAATCCGACGATGGACATCGTCGACCTGAGCGCTGTGTGCGGGATCGCGCGCGAGCGCGGGATCACTAGCGTCGTCGACAATGCTTTCGCCACCCCGGCGTTGCAGCGGCCGATGGAGTTCGGCGCCGATGTGACCGCCTATTCTGCGACCAAGATGATGGACGGGCAGGGCCGCGTGCTCGCCGGCGCCGTCTGCGGCACCAAGGATTTCATCGAGAACACGCTGCTGCCGTTCACGCGCAACACCGGGCCGACGCTGTCGGCGTTCAACGCCTGGGTAGTGCTGAAGGGGCTGGAGACGCTCGACCTGCGCATTCACCGCCAGTCCGAAAACGCGATCAAGGTCGGCACTTTCCTCGAGCGGCGCGTGCCGCGCGTGATGCATCCGGGGTTGCCGAGCCATCCGCAGCACAATCTTGCGATGAGCCAGATGGACGCGACGGGGCCGATCTTCGCGTTCGAGGTGGATGGCGGTCGCACGCAGGCGCATGGCTTGCTCGACGCGCTGGAGCTGATCGATATTTCGAACAACATCGGCGATTCGCGCTCACTGATGACGCATCCGGCCTCGACGACGCATGCGTCGGTTTCGGCAGAGAAGCGCGAGGAGATGGGCATTTCCGAAGGGATGCTGCGGCTGAACGTCGGGCTCGAAGATCCGGCGGATGTGATCGACGACCTCGATCGCGCGCTGGGCATGGTCGGGCTGTGAAGGGGGCCGGGCTGTGAAGGCGCTGTTCCCTTCGTCGGAAACGACGCGGGGGGTGACCGTGCGCGTCTCGGTGAGCTATCTGCCCGAGCAATCCGAGCCGGCGCGCGGGCGCTGGTTCTGGGCGTATCACATTCGGCTGGAGAATGCGGGCGAGCAGGCGGTGCAGCTGCTGACGCGGCATTGGGTGATCACCGATGGGCGCGGCGCGAAGCATTCGGTGGAAGGCGAGGGCGTGGTTGGCGAACAGCCGCTGATCGCGCCGGGGGCGAGCTACGATTATGTCTCGGGCTGTCCGCTGGCGACGCCGGCAGGATCGATGCAGGGCAGCTATCGGATGATCGGCGAGGATGGCGCGCTGTTCGACGTGGCGATCCCGAAGTTCGCGCTGATCGCGCCGGCGGTGACGGGCTGATTGTAGCATGAAGCGAACGCATCTTCCCTTGAACGGTCTGCGCGTGCTCGACGCTGCGGCACGGCATTTGTCGTTCACGCGCGCGGCGGACGAGCTGGCGGTGACGCCGGCGGCGGTGGGGCAGCAGATCCGGGCGCTTGAGGACACGCTGGGCGTCGTGCTGTTCCGGCGCACGACCAAGGGGCTGGAGCTGACGCCCGAGGGCGAGGCGGGGCTGGCTCCGTTGCGCGACGGTTTCCTGCAAATGGAAGAAGCGGTGCGCGCGATGCAGGCGGGGCAATCGTCCAAGTCGCTGACGATCGCGGCGCCGCGCGACCTGACCGAGAAGTGGCTGCTGCCGCGGCTGGCCGAGATCGCGCGCGGCGACGGCGAGTTGCGCTTCGTGCTGATCGCCGCCGATACGCCGCCTGACTTCACCGAGGCGAACCTCGACCTGGCGGTGACGTGGGGCGAGGGGCCAGGGCTGCTCGAAGGCGAGGCGATCGAGAGCGACGGGATGGTGACGGTCGAGCGGGCGGGCGGCAGCGCCGCGGCGGTGATCGCATGGCCGGGCTGTGGCCCGGAGGATGGCGCGGCGCTGATCCGCGTCAGCGATGCGGGGCTGGCGCTCGACGCCGCGGCGCAGGGGCTGGGGCGGGCGACGGTGCCCGAACTGCTCGCGGCGCGCGATATCGCGGCGGGGCATGTCGCGATGGTCGGTGACCCGCGACCGTCGCGGCTTGGCTATTGGCTCGTCGCGCCGCTGCCACAATGGCGGCAGCGCAAGGTGCAGGCGCTGGTCGAAGCGCTGGCGGGTTGACTGGCGCATGAAGGCCGAGCCGTTCGAGAGCGCGCGGCTGACGCTGCGGGCACCGGATCCGACCGATGCGCCGGCGCTGCACGAGGCCTATTGCGACCCGCGCGTGATGCGCTTCTGGTCGAGCCCGCCGCATGGATCAATCGACGAGACGGTCGATTACGTGACGCCGCAGGCGGGCGACCAGTGGCGGCAGTGGGCGATAATCGAGAAGGCAAGTGGCCGCGCGATCGGCACGCTGGCGGCGGGCGAGCGGCGCCGCGGCGTGATCGAGATCGGCTATTTGCTGTCGGCGGCGGCGTCGGGACAAGGCTATGGGCGCGAGGCGGTGACCGCGCTGATCGACCTGCTGTTCGCCGAGGGCGCCAGGCGGGTGTTTGCGGATACCGACCCGGAGAACGTGCGCTCGATCGCGTTGCTGACCGAGCTCGGCTTCCAGCGCGAGGGGCTGCTGCGCGCGGAGTGGGAAACGCATATCGGGGTGCGCGACAGCGTGATTTGGGGGCTTCTGCGCGATGAGTGGAGTGCGCGGTAGGGGCTAGGTCTAACGGCTACTTCCGATCGGCGGCGTCGAGGCCGTCGAGCACGGCTTCGGGCGAGACATCCTGCTTGATCTCCGACAGATGCGCCTCGTCGACGATGTCTACACCCATCTTGCGCGCCATCGCATCGACGATCGAGACCAGATGGGTCAGTTCGTGCTCGGCCAGCAGGTTGATCTGGAGATCGAGATCGGACTGGCGGGCGGCGGCGCCCATCATGCGGTTCTGGCTGATCAAAACGAACGTCGACAGGAAAATCGCCTCGACGCTTGCCTCCATCGCCAGCATCACGAAGCTGGGATCGAATGGCTCAATGCCGGGGACGATGCCGACATTGATCGCGATCCACGTGCCGTAAGCGACCGCATGGATGATGACGAACGTCATGCTGCCGGCAAAGCGCGTGATCGCATCCGACACGCGCTCGGACAGCGTCGCGTCGCGCTCATCGGCGGCGCGACGCTCCTGCATGCGCGTGATGTTGCGATCGAGCACCGAGGTGAGCCCCGGTGGCGTCGGGGCGGGGTGGGTCAGGGTGCTTTTGGTCATGCGAGCCGCTACGGTAGCGGGGGTTGGGCGACTTCCTATGCTTTGGGACAGGTTTGGCGGGGCAAGCTGATTGGTATCAGTGTGTTTTTCGGGCGCAGGCGCGCGTCCACCATATCAATCGGGCGGACGCGCACTCGCGTGAATCACGCCCCGATCGCGTCATCCAGTTCTCTCAGGCGAGCTTCGATTTCTGGTGTGAGCTGATAGATACCTGTCAATTCGGGCATCAGGTGACGGGTCTCTTCTTTGCCCGCAAAGGTGCCAAAATAACGGGTCGTCGGCGAGTTGAACCACATCCGTGCGATCGTTTTGCGGTTGTTGTCATCCAGCAAGATGGCGCAATAAGACTTACTGTCGCGGATTACGATCCGCTTGGGATTTACCAGCTTGGAGGCGATCGCCTGCACGATGTGAAAACCACTTAGCTCTTCTTGAGTGGTGATTATCGCCTCTTCGGGCGTCGTGCTTGCCTCCTCCGGGTCAGCCAACGACTGTCCGGTTGCGTTCAGTGCCGAAGACAGGCGTTCGTTCACTCGATCACGGATGATCGCTGCGATCGTTGCGGGCACCAATCGCGCTATCGTTTCTTTTGCCGCTGGTGTCAGGCGCCCCTCAACTACTCTTGCCGCGAATATACGGACGAACTCATCAGTCGGCTCCGCGAACTCCTGCTCGATTGACTTGCGGAGCAAGGATTGCAGCTTGAGGTTACCTGCCTCCTGGAGGATCTGCTCAATGTCGAAACCGTGTTTCGCGAACTTCTCCAGCGTACGGATATCAGAGGGCTTGATCGCATCCATGCTGAACGTGAAAAATGGCCGATCATCCATCTTGTTCGGCTTTTCAATATCTGAAAAGAACTGATAATTGACACCGTTCGTTAGGATTGCGAGCCGGGCATCGGTAACACTGAAGTACCGGAACAGCTGAGCTGCATGATGGACATTTAGCTCAGCCGTTGATGGTTTACACTCGATCAAGATGTTTACCTTGCCATCGTTACAGATGGCGTAGTCGACCTTCTCACCTTTCTTGATCCCGACATCGGCCGTAAATTCGGGAATGACTTCCTTTGGGTTAAAGACGTCATATCCAAGAGTTTGCAGGAACGGCATCACCAGCGCAGTTTTTGCAGCTTCTTCTGTCAGGAGTACCTCGCGGTGCTCAACGGTACGCTTTTGCAGCTCAGCCAGTCGTGTCGCGATGTCCATACCTGCCATCCCCCCTCTTTCGATGAAGATTGGCGCGGCTGGGTCGTTTCGGCAAGTAGG
The DNA here is from genome assembly GCF_020866845.1 of Sphingomonas radiodurans. Lineage (NCBI taxonomy): Bacteria > Pseudomonadati > Pseudomonadota > Alphaproteobacteria > Sphingomonadales > Sphingomonadaceae > Sphingomonas > Sphingomonas radiodurans. Next base: position 1,034,310 of record NZ_CP086594.1, on the reverse strand, counting down.
CTAAATAGCTACTAAACTTTGAATTAGCTCCGCCACCGTGGAGCTAAGTGAAACAAAAAGCCCCGCCGGATCGCTCCGGCGGGGCTCTTCGTGTCGCGGTGTCCGAACGAGATCAGTCGTTCAGATATTCGCCGGCGGCGGCGTCGCTGCCGTCGCCTGAGGCGACGACGGCGGCGAGGGGGTCGTCGCCGGTGCCGGCGCTGTCACGCGCGTTGCGCGCGGCTTCCGCCTTGCGCTGCTCGGCGGCGCTCGGCGGAGCGACGATCATCGCTTCGGCCAGCTTCTTCTGCTGCGCGCGCAGTGCCACGTCACGCGAGGTGGCCGCGACCCGCAGGCGGTTCATGCCGGCGCCAGTGCCTGCCGGGATGAGCCGGCCGACGATGACGTTCTCCTTGAGGCCCATCAGCGTGTCCTGCTTGCCCTGGACTGCCGCCTCGGTGAGGACGCGGGTGGTTTCCTGGAACGACGCGGCCGAGATGAACGACCGGGTCTGCAGACTCGCCTTGGTGATCCCGAGCAGGATCGGCTTGCCCTGGGCATGCTGCTCGTTCTTGCCAAGCTTGGCGTTGATCTCGTCCATCTCGGCACGATCGACCTGCTCGCCCGGAAGCAGCGTGGTATCGCCGGCCGCGGTGATCTCGACCTTTTGCAGCATCTGACGAACGATCGTCTCGATGTGCTTGTCGTTGATCTTCACGCCCTGCAGTCGATAGACTTCCTGGATCTCGCTGACGAGATATTCGGCCAGCGGCTCGATCCCCATCACCTCGAGGATGTCGTGCGGATCGGGGCTGCCGCCGATCAGGTTGTCGCCACGCTTGACGTAGTCGCCTTCCTGAACGTCGATCACCTTCGACTTGGGGACGAGATACTCGACCACCTCGCCGCCATCCTCGGGCTGGATGCCGATCTTGCGCTTCGCCTTGTAATCCTTGCCGAACACCACGCGGCCGGAGACCTTTGCGATGATCGCATTCTCCTTCGGCTTGCGCGCCTCGAACAGCTCGGCGACGCGCGGCAGACCACCGGTGATGTCGCGCGTCTTGGCGGATTCGCGGGCCACACGCGCGACGACGTCGCCGGCGTAGACGGTGGAGTTATCGTCCACCGACAGCACTGCTCCGGGCGCCAGCATGTAGCGTGCCGCCTCGCCCGAACCCTCGTCGAGCAGGGTGATGCGCGGACGCAGATCCTCCTTCGTACGAGCGGCTGCACGATATTCGATCACGACGCGCTGGGCGATGCCCGTTGCCTCGTCGACCTGCTCGGTCAGCGTCTTGCCCTCGATCAGATCCAGGAACTTCGCCGTGCCGCCCGTCTCGGTGATGAGCGGCATGGTGAACGGATCCCATTCGGCCATGCGATCGCCGGCGCTGACGATATGCCCGTCGTCGCACAGCACCGTGGCACCGTACGGGATCTTGTGAACCGCGAGCTCACGACCATCCATGTCGACGATCGCCATTTCGCCCGAACGGCTGAGCACGATGCGGCGGCTGCGCTGATCGACGATGATGCGCAGATCGCGATATTCGATCGTGCCATCATACGGCGCTTCGAGGTTCGACTGCTCGTTGAGCTGCGCCGCGCCGCCGATGTGGAAGGTGCGCATCGTCAGCTGCGTGCCCGGCTCACCGATCGACTGCGCCGCGATCACGCCGACCGCCTCGCCGATGTTGACCGGCGTGCCGCGGGCGAGATCGCGCCCGTAGCACTTGCCGCAGACGCCGATCTTGCTTTCGCAGACCAGCGGCGAACGGATCTTGCAGCCCTGCAGGCCGATCGCCTCGATCCGCGTGATCATCGCCTCGTCGAGCAACGTGCCCGTCGGGATGATGACCTCGCCGCTCTTCGCATCGACGATATCCTCGGCCGTGGTGCGGCCCAGGATACGCTCGCCAAGCGACGCGATAACCGAACCGCCCTGCACGATCGCCTTCATCTCCAGCGCGCGCTCGGTGCCGCAATCCTCCTCGACGATGACGCAATCCTGCGACACGTCGACGAGACGGCGGGTGAGGTAGCCCGAGTTGGCGGTCTTCAACGCCGTGTCCGCGAGGCCCTTGCGGGCGCCGTGGGTGGAGTTGAAGTATTCAAGGACGGTCAGGCCTTCCTTGAAGTTCGAAATGATCGGCGTTTCGATGATCTCACCCGATGGCTTGGCCATCAGGCCGCGCATGCCGGCAAGCTGCTTGATCTGCGCCTGCGAACCACGCGCACCGGAGTGCGCCATCATGTAGATCGAGTTGATCGGCTTCTCGCGGCCGGCCATTTCGCCGTCGCTTTCGTCATAGTGACGAACCGCCTTGATCTCGTTCATCATCGAGTTCGCGACCTGATCGCCGCAACGGCTCCAGGCGTCGATCACCTTGTTGTACTTCTCCTGCTGCGTGATCAGGCCGTCCTGATACTGCTGCTCGAAGTCCTTCACCTGATCGCGCGTCTCGTCGACCAGCTTGGTCTTGTCGGGCGCGATGATCATGTCGTCCTTGCCGAACGAGATGCCGGCCTTGAACGCGTGCTTGAAGCCCAGCGACATGATCGCGTCGGCGAACAGCACGGTCTCCTTCTGACCGGTGTGACGATACACTTCGTCGATGACGTCAGTGACGTCCTTCTTGGTCAGCAGGCGGTTGACCGTCTCGAACGGGACGCGGTGCGACTTGGGCAGCGTCTCACCGAGAAGCATGCGGCCCGGGGTCGTCTCGTAGCGTTTGAGGTACTGGTTACCCTTCTCGTCGGTCTGCGGCACGCGGCTGATGATCTTGGTGTGCAGCGTGACAGCGCCGGCGTTGAGCGCCTGATGCACTTCCGACATGTCGGAGATCATCATGCCCTGGCCCGGCTCGTTCTGCTTCTCCATCGAGAGATAGTAGAGCCCGAGCACCATATCCTGCGACGGCACGATGATCGGCTTGCCGTTCGCCGGCGACAGGATGTTGTTCGTCGACATCATCAGGACGCGCGCTTCCAGCTGCGCCTCGAGCGACAGCGGGACGTGGACGGCCATCTGATCGCCGTCGAAGTCGGCGTTGAAGGCCGAGCAGACGAGCGGGTGAAGCTGGATCGCCTTGCCTTCGATCAGCACCGGCTCGAACGCCTGGATGCCGAGGCGGTGAAGCGTGGGGGCGCGGTTCAGCAGCACGGGATGCTCGCGGATCACCTCGTCGAGGATATCCCAGACTTCCTTGCGCTCCTTTTCGACCCACTTCTTCGCCTGCTTCAGCGTCATGCTGAGGCCCTTGGCGTCGAGGCGCGCGTAGATGAACGGCTTGAACAGCTCGAGCGCCATCTTCTTCGGCAAGCCGCACTGATGCAGCTTCAGCTCCGGTCCGGTCACGATGACCGAGCGGCCCGAATAGTCGACGCGCTTGCCGAGAAGGTTCTGGCGGAAGCGGCCCTGCTTGCCCTTGAGCATGTCGGACAGCGACTTGAGCGGACGCTTGTTGGCGCCAGTGATCGTGCGACCGCGGCGACCGTTGTCGAACAGTGCGTCGACGGCTTCCTGCAGCATGCGTTTTTCGTTGCGGACGATGATGTCCGGCGCGCGCAGTTCCATCAGCCGCTTGAGGCGGTTGTTGCGGTTGATCACGCGGCGATAGAGATCGTTGAGATCCGACGTCGCAAAGCGACCGCCGTCGAGCGGGACCAGCGGGCGCAGCTCGGGCGGGATGACCGGGACGACCTCGAGGATCATCCATTCCGGGCGGTTGCCGGATTCGAGGAAGCTCTCGACGACCTTCAAGCGCTTGATGATCTTCTTGGGCTTCAGCTCGGACTTGGTGGTCGCCAGCTCTTCGAGCAGGACGGCCTTCTCGCCTTCGAGATCGAGGCTTTCGAGCATGATGCGAACGGCTTCAGCGCCGATGCCGGCGGAGAAGGCGTCTTCGCCATATTCGTCCTGCGCCTCGAGGAGTTCATCCTCGGTGAGCAGCTGGAACTTCTCGAGCGGGGTGAGGCCCGGCTCGATGACGATATACGCCTCGAAGTACAGCACACGCTCGAGCTGCTTGAGCTGCATGTCGAGCAGCAGGCCGATGCGCGACGGCAGCGACTTCAGGAACCAGATGTGCGCGACCGGGGCGGCGAGTTCGATATGGCCCATCCGCTCGCGGCGAACCTTCGAGACAGTGACCTCGACGCCGCACTTCTCGCAGACGATGCCCTTGTACTTCATGCGCTTGTACTTGCCGCACAGGCACTCGTAATCCTTGATCGGACCGAAGATGCGCGCGCAGAACAGGCCGTCACGCTCGGGCTTGAACGTGCGATAGTTGATGGTCTCGGGCTTCTTGATCTCGCCGAACGACCAGGAGCGGATGCGGTCCGGAGACGCGATGCCGATCTGGATCTGGTCGAAGGATTCCGTCTTGGCGACGGGGTTCGCGAAGTTCGTAAGTTCGTTCATTTTCAGCCTCTTTCTCCCTCTCTCCGCTTGCGGGGAGAGGGTAGGGGAGAGGGGGAGTCAGAGCGTCGCGCTTGCGACTGCCCCTCTCCCCGGCCCTCTCCCCGCAAGCGGAGAGAGGGAGATTGCGTGTGTTTACTCTGCCGCGATCGCGATGCCGTCGGCGTCGACCTCGTGGCTCTGGAGCTCGACGTTAAGGCCCAGCGAGCGCATTTCCTTGACGAGCACGTTGAAGCTCTCCGGAATGCCCGCCTCGAACGTGTCGTCACCCTTGACGATCGCCTCGTAGACCTTGGTGCGCCCGACCACGTCGTCGGACTTCACCGTCAGCATTTCCTGCAGCGTGTAGGCGGCGCCGTACGCCTGGAGCGCCCACACCTCCATCTCGCCGAAGCGCTGACCGCCGAACTGTGCCTTGCCGCCCAGCGGCTGCTGGGTAACGAGCGAGTATGGCCCGATCGACCGCGCGTGGATCTTGTCGTCGACGAGATGGTGCAGCTTGAGCATGTAGATGATGCCCACCGTCACCTTGCGATCGAACTGATCGCCGGTGCGCCCGTCGTACAGATCCGACTGACCCGACGGATCGAGACCCGCCAGCTCGAGCATCGCCGAGACATCCGCCTCGACCGCGCCGTCGAACACCGGGGTGCCCATCGGAATGCCCGGCTTCAGATGGCCGACCAGCTCGATGATGCTCGCCGCGTCGCGCTGATCGATCTCGTCCGCATAGTGCGGGCCGTAGATCGTCTTGAGACGCTCCTTGACCGCCTCGGGCATCGTGCCCGTGGTGACGTCCGGATTGGCCTCACGCCAGTCCTCTAGCTGCTGTGCGACCTGCTGGCCGAGGCCACGGGCGGCCCAGCCGAGATGCGTCTCGAAGATCTGCCCGACGTTCATGCGCGACGGCACGCCCAACGGGTTGAGCACGAGATCGACCGGCGTCCCGTCGGCGAGGAACGGCATGTCCTCAACCGGCAGGATGCGGCTGATGACGCCCTTGTTGCCGTGACGGCCGGCCATCTTGTCGCCTGGCTGCAGCTTGCGCTTCACCGCGACGAAGACCTTGACCATCTTGAGGACGCCCGGCGGCAGCTCGTCGCCACGCTCGAGCTTCTCGCGGCGATCCTCGAACTTCTCGCGGATCAGCTTGGCAGCGTCGTCATACTGCACCTTCACCGCTTCAAGATCCGACTGCGTCTTGTCGTCGGCGACCGCGAACTTCCACCATTCGTGGCGGTCGACGCTGTCGAGCATGTCCTGATCGATCACGGCGCCCTTCTTAGGGCCGCCCTTCGGCACCGCCGTGGCGGTCTGGCCGATCAGCATCTCGCGCAGGCGCGACCAGGTGGCGCGGTTGAGGATCGTGCGCTCGTCGTCCGAGTCCTTCTTCAGGCGCTCGATCTCCTCGCGCTCGATCGCCATCGCGCGCTCGTCCTTGTCGATGCCGTGGCGATTGAAGACGCGAACGTCGACGATCGTACCGGCAACGCCCGGCGGCAGACGAAGCGACGTGTCGCGCACGTCGCTGGCCTTTTCACCGAAGATGGCGCGGAGGAGCTTTTCCTCCGGCGTCATCGGGCTTTCGCCCTTTGGCGTGATCTTGCCGACGAGGATGTCGCCCGGCTCGACCTCTGCGCCGACGTACACGATGCCGGCTTCGTCGAGGTTGCGGAGCGCTTCCTCACCGACGTTGGGGATATCGCGCGTGATATCCTCTGGCCCGAGCTTCGTGTCGCGCGCCATGACTTCGAACTCCTCGATGTGGATCGAGGTGAAGACGTCGTCCTTGACGATACGCTCGCTGATGAGGATCGAATCCTCATAGTTGTAGCCGTTCCATGGCATGAACGCGACGAGCGCGTTGCGGCCGAGCGCGAGCTCGCCGAACTCGGTCGACGGGCCGTCGGCGATGATGTCGCCGGCGCGGACCACGTCGCCCACCTTCACCAGCGGGCGCTGGTTGATGCAGGTCGACTGGTTGGAGCGCTGGAACTTCATCAGCGAGTAGATGTCGACGCCCGACTTGCCGGCGTCGATCTCACCCGTGGCGCGGATCACGATGCGGCTGGCATCGACCTGGTCGATGATGCCAGCGCGGCGTGCGCCGATGGCGGCGCCCGAATCGCGCGCCACCGTCTCTTCCATGCCGGTGCCGACGAACGGCGCTTCCGCCTTCACCAGCGGGACGGCCTGACGCTGCATGTTCGAGCCCATCAACGCGCGGTTCGCATCGTCGTTCTCGAGGAACGGGATCAGCGAGGCGGCGACCGACACGAGCTGCTTGGGGCTCACGTCCATCAGCGTGATCGTCTCGGGCAGCGCCATCAGGAATTCACCGGCCTGACGCGCCGAGATCAATTCCTCGGTGAACCGATCGTCAGCGTCGAGCTCGGCGTTGGCCTGCGCGACGGTGTGCTTCTGCTCCTCCATCGCGGAGAGATACACGACGTCACCAGTCACCTTGCGATCGACCACGCGACGGTACGGCGTCTCGATGAAGCCGTACTTATTTACGCGCGCGAAGGTCGACAGCGAGTTGATCAGGCCAATGTTCGGGCCTTCCGGCGTCTCGATCGGGCAGATGCGGCCATAGTGCGTCGGGTGAACGTCGCGGACTTCGAAGCCCGCACGCTCACGCGTGAGACCGCCCGGCCCGAGCGCCGAGACGCGACGCTTGTGCGTCACTTCGGAAAGCGGGTTGGTCTGATCCATGAACTGCGACAGCTGCGACGAACCGAAGAATTCGCGCACCGCGGCGACCGCGGGCTTTGCGTTGATCAGGTCGTTCGGCATGACGGTCGACACGTCGACCGAGCTCATCCGCTCCTTCACGGCACGCTCCATGCGGAGCAGGCCGACGCGATACTGATTCTCGAGCAGCTCGCCGACCGAACGCACGCGGCGGTTGCCGAGATTGTCGATGTCGTCGATCTCGCCCTTGCCGTCCTTCAGCGCGACGAGCGTCTTGACCACCGCGAGGATGTCCTCGGTGCGGAGCGTCGTCACCGTATCCTCTGCGTCGAGGTCGAGGCGCATGTTGAGCTTCACGCGGCCGACCGCCGACAGATCGTAGCGATCGGGATCGAAGAACAGGCCGGAGAACAGCGACTCCGCCGTTTCGAGCGTCGGCGGCTCACCGGGGCGCATCACGCGATAGATGTCGGACAGCGCCTGCTCGCGCTCTTCGGCCTTGTCGACCTTGAGCGTGTTGCGGATCCACGGACCGGTGGTGACGTGATCGATGTCGAGCAGCTCGATGCGGTCGATGCCCGCCTTGTCGAGGCTTTCGAGATTGTCGGGGCCGATCTCGTCGCCGGCCTCGACATAGATCTGGCCCGTCGTCTCGTTGATGAGATCATAAGCCGAATAGCGGCCGTAGATTTCCTCGGTCGGGATGAGCAGGTCGGTCAGGCCGTCCTTGGCCGCCTTGTTGGCGGCGCGCGGGGTGACCTTGGTGCCCGTTGGGAACACCACTTCGCCCGAGCTGGCGTCGATCAGATCGAACGTTGGCTTCACGCCGCGCCAGTTCTCGGCTGCGAACGGGATGATCCAGCCACCCTGGCCGCGCACGTAGGTGACGCGATTGTAGAACTGGTTGAGGATTTCCTCGCCGGTGAGGCCGAGCGCGTACAGCAGCGCCGTAACCGGCAGCTTGCGCTTGCGATCGATACGGACGTTGACGATGTCTTTCGCGTCGAACTCGAAATCGAGCCACGAACCGCGATAAGGGATCACGCGCGCTGCAAAGAGATACTTGCCCGACGCGTGCGTCTTGCCGCGATCGTGATCGAACAGCACGCCCGGCGAACGGTGCATCTGGCTGACGATCACGCGCTCGGTGCCATTGATGAAGAACGTGCCGTTCCCCGTCATCAGCGGCATGTCGCCCATGTAGACGTCCTGCTCCTTGATATCGAGCACCGAGCGGGTTTCCGTCTCCGGATCCACCTCGAACACGATCAGGCGCAGCGTGACGCGCATCGGCGCCGCATAGGTGATCCCGCGCTGGCGGCATTCCTCGACGTCGAACTTCGGCGGCTCCAGCTCGTAGTTCACGAAATCGAGTTCCGCCGTGCCGGCGAAGTCGCGGATCGGGAAAACGCTGCGGAGCGTCTTTTCGAGCCCCGAGACGTAGCCGATCGACGGATCGGAGCGGAGGAACTGTTCGTAGCTCTCGCGCTGCACCTCGATGAGGTTCGGCATCTGCACGACTTCGTGGATGTTGCCGAAAACCTTGCGGATGCGGCGCTTTGCGGTGCCGTATTCGATCGCCTTTGAAGCCATGATCGCTATCTGCCTTGGTAAACATGTCCGGGCGCAGGACGAGACGCATAAAAGGCCGCACGTCGTGTCCCGGTCAGAACAAACGGCAGCCTCGAAGCGTCTATGAAACCGGCAGCCCCTATTCGTTCGACACGGTGCGCGACGCCATGCCATTTCCCGAAGCTGTGGTGAGGCTGCCCATATAGGAGACCGCGTTGGAGGCGTCAACCAGCAGGGAGCAGCGACGGCTCGCGATGACGGTTGATTGCGGGCCGGAAGCGCGACTAGTGCCGATGTCTTGGCGTCATTCCAACCCCATGGGGTGGCTGGCGTGGTGGGCTGGAGATGCGTGGATGAAGAAACTGCTGTTGCTTGCCGGTGCCGCGCTGGCGCTCAACCCCGTATCGGCGCAGCAGGTGGCGGCACCGGGCGGCGACGTTCCCGCCGGCTTCGCCTATCCGATCGACGCGCGCGATTATATCCGCCGCGAAGTGATGGTGCCGATGCGCGACGGGACGAAGCTGTTCACCGTCATCATCATCCCCAAGGGCGCGACCAATGCGCCGATCCTGCTGACCCGGACGCCCTACAATGCCGCGGGGCGCGCCAATCGCGTCGCGAACAGCCCGACCATGGCGTCGCTATTGCCGCAGGCGGACGAACCGTTCGTGAAGGCAGGCTACATCCGCATCTTCCAGGACGTCCGCGGCAAATATGGCTCGGAAGGCGACTATGTCGTCACGCGCCCCGTCGTCGGCCCGCTCAACCCGACGAAGGTCGATCATTCGACCGACGCATACGATACGATCGACTGGCTGGTGAACAAGGCGAACCTGCCCGAATCGAACGGTCGCGTCGGGATGCTCGGATCGTCCTACGAAGGGTTCACCGTCGCGATGGCGTTGCTGAACCCGCATCCGGCGCTGAAGGTCGCCGCGCCGGAAAGCCCGATGATCGACGGCTGGATGGGCGACGACTGGCTGCACTACGGCGCGTTTCGCCTCGCCAACATCGGCTGGCTGGGCGGGCAGACCGGCTTCAAGGGCGCCGGCACGACGCCGGCCGCGACGATCTACGACGATTACGAACAATTCCGCCGCATCGGATCGGCCGGTGCCTGGGCCGAGAAGTCCGGCTATGCGAAGCTGCCCTATTGGCAGCGCATGGTCGCGCACCCGGCCTATGACGGCTTCTGGCAGGGCCAGGCGCTCGACAAACTGCTCGCCGCCAACCCATCGAATGTGCCGACGATGTGGGAACAGGGGCTGTTCGATCAGGAGGACATGTACGGCGCGATCACTGCCTGGGAGGCGCTGAAGGCAAAGGGGAAATCGGGCAACAACTTCCTCGTCATGGGGCCGTGGCGGCACAGCCAGGCGAATTACGACGGATCGTCGCTGGGTGACTTCAAGTGGAACGGCGACACCGCGACGCAGTGGCGTGAACAATATCTGTTCCCGTTCTTCGACCAGTATCTGCGTGACGGGCGGGCGGCGTTCACGCCGCCGCAGGCGTTGATCTACAACACCGGCGACAATCGCTGGGACGAACTCGCGCAATGGCCGCTCGCTTGCGACACTGGGTGCGCGGCGCCGCTGAAGCCGATCTATCTGGCGGCGGATGGCGGGCTCGGATTCGAGAAGGGGGCGGCGGGCGATGACAGCTACGTCTCCGATCCTGCGAAGCCGGTGCCGCACCTGCCGCGACCAGTGAATTTCGGCGACGGACGCTGGGGGGCGTGGCTGGTGTCGGACCAGCGCTCGGTCGACGGACGGACCGACGTGATGACGTACCAGACGGCGCCGCTGACGCAGGCGGTGCGCGTATCGGGCGCGCCGATCGCCGACATCTTCGCCAAGACGAGCGGGACTGATGGCGACTTCGTCGTGAAGGTGATCGACGTCTATCCGGACGAATATCCCAACGATCCCAAGAAGGGCGGCTATCAGCTGGCGATCAGCCTCGACATCTTCCGCGGGCGCTATCGCGAGAGTTTCGAGAAGCCATCGGCGATCCCGGCGAACCAGGTGCAGCGCTATCGCTTCCGCCTGCCGACGGTGAACCATGTGTTCCAGCCGGGGCATCGGATGATGGTGCAGGTGCAATCGACGCTGTTCCCGCTCTACGATCGCAATCCTCAGAAGTATGTGCCCAACATCTTCCTGGCGAAGCAGGGGGATTATCAGAAGGCGACGGTGACGCTGGCGCGTGGCGGGGCACAGGCGAGCGCGGTGTGGCTGCCGGTGGTCGCGGTCAACCAGCCGCAGGCGCGGCCGTGAGCGGTTGCGGATCATTCAGCTTTACCGGTCTAGCGCGATGACGATGGTGATGGGGAAGACGACGCGCTCGTTCGCGGCCGTGGCACTGCTCGTGGCTGCCGGGGCGGCGCAGGCGCAAGTGGTGCCGGAGACGGCGCCCGATATCGGCAACTTTTCGCTGCCGGCCGGGCAGCCGACGTCGGCGCCTACTTCGACGCCGGTAGTGCCGCCCGTCGTTGTCGCGCCGGTCCCGACGCCAACCGCGACCCCGCGCCCGGTGGTGACGCCGACGCCGCGGGCGACACCGACTCCGCGGGCGACTCCGACTCCGCGAGCGACGCCTACGCCGGCGGCGCCACTTCCCACTCCGTCGCCGACGCCGAACGCCACGCCGACGCCTGTGCCGCTTCCAGCGCCGGTTGCTCTGCCGTCACCCACGCCGCTGCCCACGGCGGCGCCGTTGCCGGTGGAGGAGCAGCCGGCGCGGCCGGGCTGGTTGTTCCCGGCGTTGCTGATCGGGCTGGTACTGGCGGCGGGGGCACTGTTTGGCTGGCGCCGTCGTCGGCCAGTCGCGGTGGAGCCCGAGCCGGTGATCGGCGAAGCGCCGGTTGTTCCTGATGCTCCGCCGGTGATCGTGCCACCGCCGCCAGTTGTGCCGGCGCCGCGGTTCCTCGAGCCGGCGCCGGTCGCGTCGGCGCGGATCGATCTCGACGAGCCGGTCGTGAGTCGTGCGGGGGTCAATCTCGTCACCGCGACGGCGGACGTGACGGTGACGGTACGCAACGTCTCGGACGTGGCCGCGACGGGCATCGCGCTCGAAGTTCGCCTGCTCAGCGCACAGGCGGGGCAGGATGCTGTGATTGCGACGCTGTTCGGCGGCCCGGTTGATCGGCCCGCCACACCGAGGTTCGATCTGGCGCCTGGCGAGACGAAGCGGGTGCGGACGCTCGCGACCATGCCGCGCGACGCGATCACTGTGCTCACCGCCGCCGAGCGCCCGATGTTCGTGCCGGTGGTGGCGATACGCGCGGTGCATGCGGGCGGGCAGACGACGTCGGTTCACGCGATCGGCATCGAGCGGCCGGGGCAGGCGAAGCTCGGCCCGTTCTGGCTCGATCAGCCGCCGCGCATGTTCGACGCGATCGGCGTGCGGCCGCATTTGGGGCGTTAAAGCGCGGGTCGAATCGCGAATGTTGAGGAAGTTGAGGGTGTCGCGCGATTGTTCGCCGACCCGGCGTTACGCGCGACCCCTTGACTGTTATGAGGCCGGTCATGTTCTTCGACTCGAACGCTTGGCCACCGGCGCCCGACGGGCGGGGACCGCCCCCGCGGCCGAAGCTGACACGCGCGCAGGAAGACCACCTGCTGCGGATGATCGGCTGGTTCGTGCTGGTGATGGTGGTGGGGCCGTTCGCGGGTTCGTCGGTCATCGCCGCGGTGATGGCGCTGCTTGGATCGGGGGGCGGATGACGGAGTGCGTCATTGGTCGGTACGAGGCGCTTTGAGGCGTCGCAAGGTCGCGAATGTTGAGGAAGTTGAGGCGCTGGCGGGGTGTTGCGGCCGGCCGTGGTGATCGCGGCGGCGGGAGCGTGCGAGCGCATTGGCATGTGATGTTCATGCCATGATGGGTGGGGTGTAGGACAGCTGTGGGACTGGGTGTCGCTGATTGGCGACGATTGTTGGTCGCTTCGCGATAACGAAAAAGGCGGCGCCCTTGCGAGCGCCGCCTTTTTGTTTCGGGCCGGACGTCACGGGAGTTAATCCCGTGACGTCGAACGCGGCTTATGCCGCGTCGGCCGGCTTTGCGGGGATGCGGGCCAGCATGGCCCGTCTTCCCCGCCTCAGCTCACTTGACCTCGACGGTTGCGCCGGCTGCTTCCAGCTGCGCCTTGACCTTGGCGGCCTCGTCCTTCGACACGCCTTCCTTGACGGCCTTAGGAGCCGACTCAACCAGCGTCTTGGCTTCAGTCAGGCCGAGACCGGTGAGGGCGCGGACTTCCTTGATGACGTTGATCTTCTTGCCGCCGTCGCCCGTCAGGATGACGTCGAATTCGGTCTTCTCTTCTTCTGCCGGAGCAGCGGCGCCGCCGCCACCAGCCGGAGCCGCTGCGACCGCTGCTGCGGCCGAAACGCCCCACTTCTCTTCGAGAAGCTTCGAGAGCTCAGCCGCCTCGAGGACGGTCAGTTCGGATAGCTGGTCAACCAGCGCGTTCAGGTCTGCCATGATAGTCTTCCTTTAAATCGATTGAAACGATGCCGCCTGAAAGATCAGGCGGCTTCCTTTTCCGCATAAGCTGCAAGCACGCGCGCAAGCTGCGCGGCGGGCGCCTGGGTGATGGTCGCCAGCTTCGTGGCAGGTGCCACGATAAGACCGACGATCTTCGCCCGGAGCTCGTCCAGCGACGGCAGCGTAGCGAGCGCCTTCACGCCCTCCACGTCGAGCTTGGTCGCACCCATGCCGCCACCGACGATCTCGAACTTGTCGGTCGTCTTGGCGAACTCGACGACCACCTTGGCGGCCGCGACGGGATCGACCGAGCTGGCGAGACCGACCGGACCGGTGAGCAGATCGCCCAGCGATTCATAGTCGGTGCCGTCGAGCGCGATCTTGGCAAGCTTGTTCTTCGAGACCCGGTAGGCGGCGCCGGCCTCACGCATCTTCGTTCTCAGCACGGTCGACTGCGCGACGGTGAGGCCGAGGTTGCGGGTGATGACCACCACGCCGACCTCGGAGAAGGTCTGCTTGAGTTCGGCGACGGCTGCGGCCTTTTCAGCACGATCCATGCCATTCTCCACACTTAGGACGCAGCGGTGAGGCCGCGCCCGGTTACGATCCGCACACGGAACCTCCGCCTGCGGTTGTCCAGCGATGGGGAATGGGAAGTCGCGGGGCGGTTAGCCGCGCGGCAGACCGGAGCGCGCAAGCGCTGCGGTAAAATCCTGTCCCCGTCTCGGCGGGAAATTAAGCACCGGCAAACCCGGCGCACCCACTGTCTCGGACGGCACCGCACGCGCCTGACGGCACGCACGGCAAGCGCCGCTCCATACCGATTTCTGAGATTGCGTCAATGGCGGGGAAGGTGCGGAAGCCGCGTCGCAAAACCGTCACGCATCCGCAATCAAACCGCCTTCGATACGCCACGCAGGCGTCACGTACCCGCTCCAGAGGCTGTTCAACGTACTGGCCCTCGGGGGGAAATAATGAGCAACGCGATCTTCACGTACGATGACGGCGACATCGATACGAACCGTACCAACAGCATTCATCTCAATGATCTGGTTGCACAGCGCTATTCGCGTCGCCAGACGCTGATGGGCGGTTTGACCGCGATGACGACCGCCGTGTTCGGCGGCGTGCTGCTCGCCGGCTGCGGCGGCGACGACTCGACGCTGACGCGCGACTCGATCACGGCGGCCGCCGGCGCGAACGCTGCGACCACCGCCGGCAGCCTGGTGCGGCTGCAGGGCACCGCAAGCTCGACCGCGCAGACGGTTGGCTGGACGCAGGTGAGCGGGCCGACGGTGACACTGAGCGGCGCCAACACGGCGACCGCGACTTTCACCGCGCCCGCCGTTAACGCAGCGACGCCGCTCGTCTTCCGCTTCACCGGCACGACCGGCGTGGGCGACACCGCGACCGCCGACACGACGATCACCGTCTCGCCAGCAGTGCTCGGCTTCACCGCCGTCGCCAAGAACCGCAACGATCTGGTCACTGTACCGGCCGGCTATCGCGTATCGGTGCTGTATCGCCTCGGCGACCCGATCAACGGCACGACGCCTGCGTATGCCAATGACGGCACCGACACGAACTTCGCTGCACGCTCTGGCGACCATCACGATGGCATGACCTTCTTCGGCCTGGCCGCGACGGGCGCGACTCGCGACGTTTCGTCCAACACGCGTGGCCTGCTGGTGCTCAACCACGAGAATATCTCGGAAGCGTATCTCCACCCGAACGGTGTGACGACGGTCGGCGGCGCTCGCCCCGAGGCCGAGGCGATCAAGGAAATCGAAGCGCACGGCGTTTCGGTGATCGAAGTGACGCGCGGTGCTTCGGGCTGGACCTACGTCCAGTCGTCGGCGCTCAATCGCCGCATCACGCCGAACACGCCGATGGCGTTCAACGGCCCAGCTCGCGGCCATCCGCTGCTGCGCACCGCATTCTCGACCGACGGCACGCAGGGCCGCGGCACGATCAACAATTGCGCCAACGGCTATATGCCCTGGGGCACCTATGGCACGGCGGAAGAAAACTGGGCTGGCTATTTCCGCCGCAATGTCGGTGATGCTGCGGTTCGTACCGCCGCCGGCCAGGCGAAGGAAAACCGCAGCCTGACGCGGTATGGCATCGCCGAGGGTCGTACCGGCAACTATGGCTGGACGACGGTTACGCCGGCCGACGCGTCGAGCACGATCTTCCGTAAGTGGAACGCCACCGCGGTGGCGGGTACGGCCGCGGACGGCACCGGTGACTACCGCCACGAGCCATTCCAGTATGGCTGGATCGTCGAGATCGATCCGTACAACGTCAACTCGGTGCCGCGTAAGCGCACCGCGCTCGGTCGCCGGAATCACGAAGGCATCGAGCCCGGCCGGATGGTCGCTGGCGTCAAGCCTGCCTTCTACATGGGCGACGACGCGCAGAACGAGTATCTGTACAAGTTCGTATCGAACGTTGCTTGGTCGGCCGCGGATGCGAACGCTGCGGATCGCCTGGCGATCGGCGACAAGTATCTCGATGCCGGCACGCTCTATGTCGCCAAGCTCAACGCCGACGGATCGGGCCAGTGGTTGCCGCTGACCTTCGGTACGGGTCCGCTGACGAGCAGCAACGCTGATTATCCGTTCGCCGATCAGGCCGACGTGCTGATCAACAGCCGGCTCGCCGCCGACTTCGTCGGTGCGACCCCGATGGATCGCCCGGAATGGACAGCGGTGAACCCGGCCAACGGCGAGATGTACCTTACGCTTACAAACAACACGTCGCGCACACCCGCGCGCGTCGATGCGGCCAACCCGCGCTCGTACATCGATCCACGCGTCGATGGCCGCACCAACGGCCAGGGTAACGTCAACGGCCACATCATCCGCCTGGCCGAGACCGGCGGCACGACCGAGGCGACCGCCTTCACCTGGGACATTTATGCCTTCGGTGCGAACAGCGATGCCGACGCGGCCAACATCAACCTGTCGGGCCTCGATGCGAGCAACGACTTCTCGTCACCTGACGGCTTGTGGTTCAGCCTGCCTTCGAACGTGACAGGGCAGGGCGCCAATCCGCTGATGTGGATCCAGACCGACGACGGCGCCTTTACCGACGTGACCAACAACCAGATGCTGGTCGCCATTCCGGGCCGCGTCGGCGACGGCGGGGCCAAGACGATCACCAACACCACGTCGGCCGGGACCAGCACGGCGACGACGCGGGTCGGCAAGGCGCCGGGCGCGACGCTGAAGCGCATCCTCGTCGGGCCGCGCGAGTGCGAAATCACGGGTATCTCGTCCACGCCGGACGGCCGCTCGGTGTTCGTCAACATCCAGCATCCGGGCGAGAATGGTGGCCCGACCAACATCACGTCGAGCTGGCCTGCCTCGCAGACCGGCACCCCGGCCACACCGAGCCGTCCGCGCTCGGCGACGATCGTGATCACCCGCGAAGACGGCGGGCTGGTCGGCCTCTGATCGATACTGGCCCTCTCCTTCGGGGGAGGGCCTTTGCACCGTCATCCCCGCCCTCGCGGGGATATTCGTGTTTGTGGGGATCTGTCGGTCTATCGATCGGTCCGGCTCGCTCCCGCCGACCGCACCGCATCGAGCGTCGGCCAGCCGTTGACGGCCATCAGCAGGTCGGCTTCGGCGAGGATGCAGCGCAGCACGTGTGCGCAGCCAGCGGCGCCGCCAAGCGCGAGGCCGTACGAATAGGGCCGTCCGATCCCGACCGCGTCGGCGCCGAGCGCGATCGCCTTCACCACGTCGCTGCCCGAGCGGATGCCTGAGTCGAATAGCACCGGCACCGCGCCCTTCACCGCCGCGGCGACCGCGGGGAGCATGTCGATCGCGGCGATTCCGCCATTGGCTTGCCGCCCGCCGTGGTTCGAGACGTAGATCCCGTCGGCGCCGCTATCGATCGCGCGGCGTGCGTCATCGGGGTGGCAGATGCCCTTTAGGACGATCGGCAGCTTGGTGATCGATTTGAGCCACGGCATGTCGCTCCACGTCAGCACCTTGCCGAACGTCGCGCCCCACGTGCCGATCGCGGCGCGCAGATCGTCCTCGGGCGCCTTGCCGCCGAGCATCGCGCGGAAGCGCGGGTCGCTGAAATAATTCTGCAGGACGTGGCCGCGGAGCTGCGGGAAGTTCGACGTATTGAGATCGCGCGGGCGCCAGCCGGTGACCCAGGTGTCGAGCGTGACGACGATCGCCTTGTAGCCCGCGGCTTCGGCACGCCCAACGAGGCTTTCGGCGAGTTCCTTGTCGCGCGGGGTGTAGAGCTGGAAGAAGGCGGGGGTGTCGCGGCATGCGGCCTTCACGTTTTCGAGCGGATCGTTGGAGAGCGTAGAGGCGGTGAGTGGCACGCCAGTGGTGGCGGAGGCCTGCGCGGCGTGGATGTCGCCGTGCTGGTCTTGCGACATCATGCCGGTGACGCCGATCGGCGCCATGAAGACGGGCGACGGCAGCTTGAGCCCGAACAGGTCAATCGACAGGTCGCGGTGCGTCGCATCGACCATCATGCGCGGCACCATGCCCCAGTGGCGGAAGGCGCTGGCGTTCTGGTCCTGCGTATATTCGTCGCCGCAGCCGCCCTGAACGTAGGTGAGGATGTGCGGGGGGAGCGCGGCCTGGGCTCGGCGTTCGAGCGTGGCGAAATCGACGGGGAGGGTGGGGAGGACGCCAGATAGGCCGGCGCCGTAGATCTGGGTTTGCAGGTCGCCGTAATGCGGCATGGGGCTCTCTCCTGTTTTTTGTGTTGTCGCGGGGTGGGCGGGGGATGTCCACCGCTCCACTCGATCATCGGCTTTTCGCCGTTCGTCCCGAGCACCGTCGAGGGACCAGCCACGAGCGCTGCGCCTCGGGCATTTGCCTCGACTTCGCTGGGCACGAACGGGGGTGGGGTCAGGTAGGCGGGAAAGTTAAGCGAGAAGCCGCTCGTAAAGCCGAATATAGTCGTCCGCCATACGCTCGACGCTGAAGCGCTCCGCCACGGCGCGGCGGCAGGCGGTGCGGTCGATCTCGTCGATGCGGGCGATCGCGGCCACCGCTTCGTCGATCGTGTCGACGAGGAAGCCGGTTACGCCGTGGTCGATCAGTTCGGGCATCGAGCCGCGGTTGAAGGCGATGACCGGGGTGCCGCACGCCATCGCTTCGACTACCGACAGTCCGAACGGTTCGTCGAAGCCGATGAGGTGAAGCAAGGCGCGGGCGTTGCCGAGCGTTGTGACGCGCTCGGCGCCGCCGATGACGCCGTGGAAGATGACGCGGTCGTCGTCGATGTGCGGGGCGACTTCGCGTTCGTGATAGCCGTGGTCCTGCACCAGCCCGGCCATGACGAGCCGGCGATCGGCGGCGCGCGCGGCGGCGATGGCGTCGGCGGGCCCTTTGTCGGGGTGAATGCGGCCGAAGAACAGGAGGTCGTCGCTGCCCGTCGCGTCGAAAGTGAAGTCGTCGAGCGGGATGCCGTGGTGGATCGTCGCCGCATAGGTGAGCGCGGGATGGCGGTCGGCGTCGCTGATCGAGACGTACTGCACGCGATCGTCGTAGCGCTGGTACACCGGCACGATCCGCTCGGACGAAAAACCGTGGATCGTCGTCAGCATCGGCGTATCGATCGTGCGCGACCAGGTGAGCGGCATGAAATCGGCCTGATTGTGGATCAGATCGAACTCGCCCGCCTGCTCGATGCAATGCGCGATGTGAAGCGCTTCCCAGACCTTTGCGTCGAGGTGCGGCTTCTCCGAATAGCCGCGCGACGCCACGCCTTCTAGCTTGGCGGCGGTATGCGAGTTCTGCGTGGCGAACAGCGTAACATCGATGCCGCACGCGACGAGCGCCTCGGTCAGCAGGCTCGTCACCAATTCCCACGGGCCGTAGCCGGTGGGCGGCGTCGGCCACGAAATCGACGACAGCATCGCGATACGCATCAGTGCTCCAATTCGACTACGAAGCCTTCGTCGGGCTTTATGCGGCCGTCGTAGGCGCGCCGCTCGCTCGTGGCGACAAGGATCGCGCCGGGGTGGCTTCCCGGCGGCAGGGTGATGTCGCGCGGTTCGCTGCCCATGTTGAGCGCGATGAAGACGCGTTGGTCGCCGTGGTGGCGTTCGTAGGCGAGGATGTCGTCGGGGGCGGGGTGGAGCGTCATGCTGCCGAGGGAGAGCGCCGGGTTCGCGCGTCGGGCGGTGAGGAGGCGGCGGTGGAGGGCGAGCATCGATTGCGGATCGGCTTCCTGCGCGGCGACGTTGCGGGTGGGCCAGTCGGGGTTGATGGGCAGCCATGGCTCGGCGGTGGAGAAGCCGGCGTTGGGCGAGGCGTCCCACGGTATCGGCGTGCGCGATCGATCGCGGCCGAGGCCCATGCCCGGCTGGCGCAAATCCTGCGGGTCGCGGATGCGGTGGGGGGGAATGTCGACTTTGCCGATGCCGAGTTCGTCGCCCTGGTAGAGCGTCGGGGTGCCGCGGAGCGTCAGCAGCAGCATCGCGGCGACGCGCGCCTGCGCTTCGCCGGTGCGCGCGGCGATGCGCGGGGCGTCGTGGCTGCCGATGACCCAGTTGGGCCAGCCGTGCGCGGGGATTGCGGCGTCGTATTCGGTGATCAGTCTGGCGAGTGTATCGCGATCCCAGGGGTTTTCGATCAGCTCGAAGTTGAAGGGCAGGTGGACACCGGGCGCGTCGGGCGTGCCGTACCAGCGCATCAGGCGATCGCGCGGCAGGAAGATTTCGCCGACGAGCAGCGTCTCGCCATAGCTGTCGGCGAGTTCGCGGAAGGTGCGGGCGAAGGCGTGCGCTTCGGGCTGGTCGGTGGAGTTGTGCTGCAGGACGCGCAGCTTGTCGGCCATGCCCTCGCGCCAGTCGGGGTTGCTTGGGTTGTCGGGCAGGCCCTCGGCTTTGACGATGTGCCAGAGCACGTCGATGCGGAAGCCGTCGACGCCGCGGTCGAGCCAGAAGCGCAGCACGTCGGTCATCGCCTGCACGACCTCGGGGTTGCGCCAGTTGAGGTCGGCTTGTTCGGTCAGGAAGGTGTGGAGATAATACTGGCCGGTCGTGCGATCGAGCGCCCAGGCGGGGCCGCCCATGTCGCTGATCCAGTTGTTGGGTGGGCCGCCGCCGGGGGCGGGATCGCGCCAGATGTACCAATCGCGCTTGGAGTTGTCGCGGCTGGCGCGGCTTTCGACGAACCAGGGATGGGCGGTCGAGCTGTGGTTGGGAACGAAATCGAGCAGCAGCTTGAGGCCGCGGGCGTGGACGGCGGCGAGGAGGCGGTCGAAGGCGGCGAGGTCGCCGAACATGGGATCGATGCCGGTGTAATCGGCGACGTCATAGCCGAAGTCGGCCATCGGCGATGGGAAGATCGGAGATAGCCAGATCGCGTCGACGCCGAGCGATGCGACGTGATCGAGGTGCGCTTCGACGCCGGCGAGATCGCCGATGCCGTCGCCGTTGCTGTCCGCGAATGAGCGCGGGTAGATCTGGTAGATGACACCGCTTTGCCACCAGGGCGGGGAGAGGGTGGGCTCGCTCATGATGATCGTAACGCTTCGACAATGGACGGGTTCACGGGTTCCCCTCCCGCTTGCGGGAGGGGTTAGGGGAGGGGCTGTCTGATGCCTACAACGGGTACGGTTGGGGACATGCCCTCCCCCAGCCCCTCCCGCAGGCGGGAGGGTAGGAGAACAAAAAAAGGCCGGGGTTGCCCCCGGCCTTTTCCGTTACGCAATCTGAAGCGCGATCAGGCGGCAGCGACTTCCGCCACGTCGACCTTGATCCCGGCACCCATGGTGCTCGAGATCGCGACCTTGCGGACGTACTTGCCCTTCGCGCCCGACGGCTTGGCCTTCACGACGGCATCGACCAGCGCGTCGAAGTTCGCGCGCAGGTCTTCGGCCGGGAAGCTTGCCTTGCCGATGCCGGAGTGGATGATGCCGGCCTTCTCGACGCGGTACTCGACTTGGCCGCCCTTGGCGGCTTCCACCGCCGCGGCGACGTTCATCGTCACGGTGCCGAGCTTCGGGTTCGGCATCAGGCCCTTCGGACCAAGAACCTTACCGAGGCGGCCGACGATGCCCATCATGTCCGGGGTCGCGATGCAGCGGTCGAAATCGATCTTGCCGCCCTGGATCGCCTCCATGAGATCCTCGGCGCCAACGACGTCCGCGCCAGCAGCGCGTGCCTCGTCGGCCTTTGCGCCCTTGGCGAACACGCCCACGCGCACCGTCTTGCCGGTGCCCTTGGGCAGCGTGACGACGCCACGGACCATCTGATCGGCGTGACGCGGATCGACGCCGAGGTTCAGCGCGACTTCGATCGTCTCGTCGAACTTGGACGACGCACCGGTCTTGGCGAGGTTGATCGCCTCGTCGACGCCGTGCAGCTTCTCACGGTCGATCGTGATGGCCTTCTGCTTCTTGCTTACGTGTGCCATGTTCAGCCCTCCACCACTTCGAGGCCCATGGCCCGCGCGCTGCCTTCGATGATCTTCGTCGCGGCTTCGATGTCGTTCGCGTTCAAGTCCTTCATCTTAGCCTGCGCGACTTCGCTCAGCTGCGATCGCGTGATCTTGCCCGCGCTGACCTTGCCCGGCTCCTTCGAGCCAGCCTTGAGGCCAAGCGCCTTCTTGATGAGGAAGGTCGCCGGCGGCGTCTTCGTCACGAAGCTGAACGAACGGTCGGCGTAGACGGTGATCACGGTGGGGAGGGGCGAGCCCTTCTCCATGTCCGCGGTCTGCGCGTTGAAGGTCTTGCAGAATTCCATGATGTTGACGCCGCGCTGACCCAGCGCCGGGCCGATCGGCGGCGACGGGTTGGCAGCGCCGGCTGGCACCTGCAGCTTGATATAACCGGTAATCTTTTTCGCCATGTCACTCTCTTCAGTTTAGCGGTGTTGGCGGACGCACGAGGCGCCCTCCCGCAAGCGTTCCAGCGATGTTTCTGGAAGGGCGCGCGCATAGCGGGGTTGGGAGCGGATTGCTAGTCCCTGTCCGTTCGTCTCATGCGAACGTGGGGCAAGTCACGTCATCGCCATCAGGCTAGCGTTGCCGCCGGCTGCAGTGGTGTTGATCGAGGTGGATACTTCCTCGACCAGCCATTCGAGGCGGTAGCCGTCGCCGCTTGTCTGGACGAGCACGATCGGGCCGTCGAGTGCGGCGATGCGGTGGTGCAGGTCGCGCACGCGGTCGTCTCCGCCTTCGATCAGCGCGCCGGCGTAGGGACCGGTTGTGGTCCAGTCGCTGCTCCACTGAACGCGGGCGGCAACGGCGGGGGGAAGGTCGATCCGCGCGGCGGTGTCTGCCACGAGATCGTTGCCGGAGGCGAGGCCAGCGGCGAGTTGGGCGATCATGCCGGCGGGTGTCTCGGGCAGAAGCAGGATGCGGCCGCGCGGATGGAGCGCGTAGAGATTGCGTTCGCCGACTGGCCCGTCGAGCTCGGCTTCGGCGCCGAGCGGCGAGGCGCTCGCCACGTCGCGCACGAGCGTGGCACCAGCTGCGTCACCTTGCGCGTCGAGCCACAGCGCGAGGTCGCGTGCGGCGGGATCGGCGAGCGTGGAGGTGACCGCGGGTGCTGCCACCGCGCCTCGCACCAAGCGGCCCAGATACAGCGGGCCGCCTGCCTTGGGGCCCGTGCCGGAGAGGCCGCGTCCGCCGAACGGCTGCACGCCGACGACGGCGCCGATGACGTTGCGGTTGATGTAGAGGTTCCCCGCCTTCACGCGCGCGGTGACGTGCGCGATCGTTTCGTCGAGGCGGGTGTGGAGGCCGAAGGTGAGGCCGTAGCCGGTGGCGTTGATGTGATCGATCAACTGGTCGAGGCCGCTGCGCTTGAAGCGGACGACGTGGAGGACGGGGCCGAACACCTCGCGCTCAAGTTCTGCGATATCGTTGAGTTCGATGATCGTTGGCGCCACGAAGGTGCCGTGAGACGCCTCTTCCGGTAGCGGCAGCGTCTCAACCTTGTGGCCGCGGGTGCGCATCGCGGCGACGTGGCGCCCAATGCTGCAGCGCGCTTCTGCGGAGATGACCGGCCCGATATCGACCGCAAGCCGATCGGTGCGGCCTAGGCGGAGTTCGTGGAGCGCGCCGCGAAGCATCGCGAGGATGCGGTCGGCGACTTCTTCCTGCAGACACAGGATGCGTAGTGCCGAACAGCGCTGGCCGGCGCTGTCGAAGGCAGAAGCGATGACGTCGGCGACCACCTGCTCGGCGAGCGCGGAGGAATCGACGATCATCGCATTCTGACCACCGGTCTCGGCGATCAGTGGGATAGGGCCGCCGGTGGCGGAGACGCGGGCGGCGAGTTCGCGCTGGATGAGGCGGGCGACGTCAGTCGAGCCAGTGAACATGACCGCGGCGGTTTCGGACGCGGCGACCAGCGCGGCGCCGATCGGGCCGTCGCCGGGAATGAGCTGGAGCACATCGGCTGGGACGCCGGCTTCGTGCAAGATTGCCACTGCCTGCGCGGCGATCAGCGGAGTTTCCTCGGCGGGCTTGGCGAGCACCGCGTTGCCGGCGACGAGCGCGGCGGCGACTTGTCCGGTGAAGATCGCAAGCGGGAAATTCCACGGGCTGATGCACGTGACCACGCCGAGCGGTCGGTGCGCAGGACCGAGGGTGCGGCGAGCCTGATCGGCGTAGTAGCGCAGGAAGTCGATCGCTTCGCGGACTTCGCCGATTGCGTTGGGGATCGACTTACCAGCTTCGCGGACGATGAGGCCGAGCAGATCGGGCAGGCGGGCCTGCATCGCACCGGCGGCGCGGTCGAGGATCACGGCGCGTTCGGCGGGCGGGACTGCGGCCCAAGAAGGAGCAGCGGCGGCGGCTGTGCGGGCGGCGGCGGCGGCTTGCTCGGGTGAGACTTCAACGACGGTGCCGACGGTGTCGCGGTGATCGGCGGGGTTCAGGACGAGGCGGCCGGTGCCTGCGCCGCCGGCGGGTGCGGCGAGCCATTGGGCGTGTGCGCCGGCACGCATCGTCTCGCCGAGCGACGCAAGAACGCGCTCGTCGGCGAGATCGAGGCCGGCGGAGTTGCGGCGGCCCTGGTACAGATCGGCGGGGAGGGCGATGGCGGCGTGCTTCTGGCCGGGCACGTCGGCGGCGCGGACGATCGCGACTGGGTCGGCGACGAGATCGGCAACCGATACTTCGGGTTCGGCGATGCGGTTGACGAACGAGGAGTTGGCGCCGTTTTCGAGCAAGCGGCGCACCAAGTACGCCAGCAATGTCTCGTGTGTGCCGACGGGGGCGTAGATGCGGCAGGGGCGGTTCAGTTTGTCGGCGCCGACGACCTCGTCGTAAAGTGGTTCGCCCATGCCGTGGAGGCATTGGAATTCGTAGTCGCCGAGGGTGAATTCGGGGCCGGCCATCGCATGCACCGTGGCGAGCGTCTGGGCATTATGGGTGGCGAATTGGGGGAAAACGGCGTCGCGGTGGGCTAGCAGGCGGCGGGCGCTGGCCAGATATGCGACGTCGGTGTGGATTTTTCGGGTGTAGACGGGGAAATCGGATTGCCCGTCGACTTGGGCGCGCTTGATCTCGGCGTCCCAATAGGCGCCTTTTACCAGGCGAACCATGATGCGGCGGTTGGCTCGGCGGGCTAGGTCGACGAGCCAGTCGATCACCATTGGGCAGCGTTTGCCGTAGCCCTGGACGACGAAACCTAGGCCGTTCCAGTTTGCCAGTTCAGGATCGAGCGCCAGGCTTTCGAGGAGGTCGAGCGACAATTCTAGGCGGTCGGCTTCCTCGGCGTCGATGTTGAAACCGATGTCGTAGCCCTTTGCGACCAGCGCAAGTTGGCGGACTTTCGGGAGCAATTCGGCCATCACTCGGGTGGCTTGCGGGCGGCTGTAGCGGGGGTGGAGGGCCGACAATTTTATCGAGATGCCGGGGCCGGCGTAGATCCCTCGGCCCGCCGAAGCCTTGCCGATCGCATGCACCGCATTTTCGTAGTCGCGGTAGTAGCGATCGGCGTCCGCTGCCGTCGTCGCTGCTTCGCCGAGCATGTCGTAGCTGTAGCCGAAACCGCGGGCTTCCAAGGGTTTGGCGCGCTTCAGGGCTTCGTCGATGGTTTCGCCGGTGACGAACTGTTCGCCCATCATCCGCATCGCCATGTCGACACCGCGGCGGATGACCGGTTCGCCGGCTCTGGCCAGCAATCGCGTCAGTGCGGCGCCCAGACCGCGGTCGTTGACGCTGTTGGTCAGCTTGCCGGTGACGACGAGGCCCCAGGTGGCGGCGTTGACGAACAAGGAGCGGCCGTCGCCCATGTGTGCGCGCCAGTCGCCGCCGGCGATCTTGTCGCGGATCAGCGCATCGCGGGTGGCGGCGTCGGGGATGCGGAGGAGGGCCTCGGCCAGGCACATCAACGCAACGCCCTCCTGGCTGGAGAGGGCATATTCCTGCACCAGGCCTTCGACGCCGGTGCCCTTGTGCTTCGCCCGCAGCGCGGTGATCAACGTCGTCGCGGTAGCCAGCGCCTGCGCCTTCATCGCATCGGGAAGCGTCGCTTCATCGAGCAGCGGGGCGAGGCATTCGGGCTCGGGGCGGCGGGCGGCGGCGGTGATTGCGGCGCGCAGCGGGGTGGCAGGTCGGATCGGGGGAGCGAAATCGGCGAAAAGCGGCGGCAGTACGGACGTCATCGCACTCTAACTTCAGGCGTTGTTCTCGGCATCGCGCACCGCGGCGGTGGCGGCTTCGCGCTCGTGGCGCTGCGTGGCGACGCGCTCGGCGCGGTCAGCCATCGTTTCCCAGGCCTTGGCAGCACGCTCGGACCGTTCGCGCACATTATCCAAGGTCGCGCCATTGGCATTGGCGGTCTCGGCTGCGGCGCGGGCGCGGTACATGGTTGCATCATCGGCCATGGGCAAAATCCTTTACGAGAGAAACGCGGGCCGGCGACATCGCCGGCCCGCGCAAGGGCATTATTCTGCCGCTTCGAGCGAAACCGCACTCGTGCGGCCGCGCTTGTCGTTCTCGAGCTCGTAGCTGACGCGCTGGTTCTGGTTCAGCGTGGCAAAGCCGGCGCGCTCAACGGCACTGATGTGCACGAAGGCGTCGGTGCCGCCGTTGTCCGGCGCGATGAAGCCAAAACCCTTGTCGGCGTTGAAGAACTTTACGGTGCCTACTTGGGCCATGGGATATTCCTTCTTGTTGGGCAGGCGATCCAACGTGGACCACCTATGCCGCGGCAGCAGGGAAAGAAGGAAGAAGGTGCCGCAAAAGCGCCAAAGACCGTTCGATTTGCGACGTAGCGAGGCCTATATAGGCGCGCCTTCCGAAAAAAGCGAGCCGGATCGCGCGGGGATGCCGCCGCGGGCGTAGATATCCTCGAAAAACCCCTCGCGCCGTGCCTCAAGCGCGTCGAACGACTGGCTTTCGCAGCGCGGCGGCAAGCCGATCGCGGCTTCCTCGTCCTGCGTCAGCGTGCGCCAATAGCCTTCTTCGCCGGGTTCGCCATCATCGTCGCGATCCTCGTCGTACTCAAAATCGTCGGGCGGGGGAAAGCGGGTGCGCCATTGGCCATCCGCGGCATCCCACCAGACGAGCGGCGGCGCATCGGGATCCTCGGGATCGGCGATCGCGTCACCGAAGGGCGAGCCCGAGCTGCGCGAATGTTGAGGAAGTTGAGGCTCTGGCTGGGTTTCGGCTTCGGGCTCTGGATCGGGTTCGGGTTGGGGCACCGCGAGGCGGAGCAGGCCGGCGGCCTCGGCGCGCGACCATTGCTCGGCGGTCCATTCGGCGCGCCGGGTGGGATCGAGATCGTCGACCGGCACCTCGCCGGCAGTGGCGACGCCGGTTCGCACGAGGCGATCGGCGGCGGCGAGCGCGTAGATCGGGGCGAGATCGGCGGCGTTCTCGGTGTCGTCGGTGAGGCCAGTCGAGCGGCGCGCTAGGAACAGCCCGGCGCGGGCGGGGCCTTCATCGCGCGTGACGAGATCGAGATAGGCGTCGAATTCCTGCGCGACGAGCCGCGCGGCCTTCACATCGGGATCGGGCGCGGATTCGACCTGGCGATCGAGCCGCGCGAGCAGCGACATGGCGAGGCGATTGTCGTGCCGGTGGCGGGTGACCTGCGTGCCATCGGCGCGGATATAGGTATCGACCTGGCCTTCCAATGCGCGGACGAGCAGCGTTTCGGCGATCGAATCGCGCGCGATGAGCGACGCGGCGCGCCAGCCGAGCGCGAAGGCGGAACCCTTCGCGGTGCGGCGGAAGGCATAGGCCGAGGCGGTGGACAGGCCGACGCGGCGACAGGCGAATTCGACGCCGTGCCCCTCGGCGAGCGCTTCGAGGAAGCCGCGCTGGTTGGTTGCGGACCAGCCATCCTGGCGGCGCGAGACGAAGGGTTCTTCGTCTTCGGACGGCTCGGGGCGGAAGGTTTCGTGGGGGAGCGCCGTCGATGGAGGTGGGGGCGGGGGGAGCGCCGGGGTGGGATCGAAGAGGGTTTCTCGGGGGATCATGGCCTGGGCTCCCTTGTGATTGTTCGACTGATCCGTTCGTCCCGAGCGCAGTCGAGGGACATTGGCTCGAATGGTGCGCCGGGTGTCTCGACTGCGCTCGACACGAACGGTTGGGGGTGGTTCCTGTCATCCTGTCACCCCGGACTTGATCCGGGGTCCCGCTGTTTCCTGCACGGTTGACGAAGAAGAAGCGGGACCCCGGCTCAAGGCCGGGGTGACGGGGAGGGGGTGGCTGGTCAGGTGGCTTGCCGCTCCAGCCGCCGCCGATCGCGCGCGATCGTTCGGAACAGCGCGTCGGTGGCGGCGCGGTTGGTTGCGATGTCGGGCGGG
This sequence comes from Sphingomonas radiodurans, assembly GCF_020866845.1. NCBI lineage: Bacteria > Pseudomonadati > Pseudomonadota > Alphaproteobacteria > Sphingomonadales > Sphingomonadaceae > Sphingomonas > Sphingomonas radiodurans. Next base: position 1,006,390 of record NZ_CP086594.1, on the reverse strand, counting down.
GTGTCGGGGCGGGTGCCGATCAGGCGGGCGTCGAGGAGCCATTGCCAGTGGCGGACGGCTTCGGCTTGCGTGTCGGTGATGGGGCCGTGGGTGATCGTGGGCGGCATCGGCTTCGTCCTGCGCTGTTTGGGCGGGACGGTTATTTATACGAAGGCGGGGGTTGTAGGACAGCGTGCGCTGCGAGGGCGTAGCGCAGCTACGCACGAGCGCATCCAGCGCACGCTCGGCCGGCGGCGCTACAAGCGCCGTCCGACATAGCTTGTCCTGAGCGCCTGCCTTGGCAGGCAGTCGAAGGGCGGCTTTGCCGCGGCGCGGGCGTAGTGAGCGGCACTCGTCTCACCAAACCCCCGTCATTCCCGCGCAGGCGGGAATCCAGAGGCGCTGTCGCCTGTGATGGCAGATCCGGCGACTATGGATCTCCGCCTGCGCGGGGATGACGAAGGCAGGGGCAGAGATCGCGCCGAAATGGTGTGGGGTCATTGATCCGCGACAATCCGTAGTTACATAAAGCCCGAATGCACATTGCGTTCGATCCGGACAAGCGGGACAAAACGTTGCGCGAGCTCGGCTTGGATTTCGCCGACGCGGCGGCCGTGTTCGAAGGACGCAGCGTCACCGCCGTCGATGACCGGATCGACTATGGCGAGACGCGGTACATCACCTACGGCTGGCTATCGGACGAGGCGGTGGCGGTCGTGTGGACCGAGCGCGAAGAAGGTGTGCGGGTGATATCGATGCGGCGGATGCATCAATGGGAGATCGAGCATGTCGGACTGGATTGATCCCGACGACGCGCCGGAACTGACGGCGGAACTGGCCGAAGTCGCGGAGTTGCGCGTCGGCGGGAAGGTCGTGCGCCCGGCGACGGGCTATCTCGGCCCGAACGGCGTGGTGCGCGGCCGCCCGCCGCTGCGCGACGCGGCGAAGCGCCAGGTGACGCTGCGGCTCGATCCCGACGTGATCGAGAAGTTTCGCGAGGGCGGGCCGGGGTGGCAGGCGCGGATGAACGAGGCGCTGCGGAAGGCGGTAGGGTTGGGGTGATTGTGATCGACACGAAACACCGTTTGCGGAATACCAAGCTTCGCTTTTACGTATCCACCGGCCTGTAGCTACCTTAACAAGGATCGCAGACATCATGGAGAGGGTGGCAAGTTGGCTCGTAAACACCTGCTTGTTGGGCCTAATACCCGTCTTTGCTCGGTTGTTCGTGTGGAAAATTGCGGATAAAGGCGTAGACCCTTGGTCTGTGTCTGACTTAGTTTCATTTGGCTTAGTGATACACTGCGTAAGCATAAATGATATCAGTAATTCAGTGCGTCGCGATACAGCGTGGAAGACAGTTCACAATGGACTATCAATACTATTTATAGTGATGTACGGTCTTCTTCTGTTTTCAACTATTTCCGTTCAGGAAAACCTGAACAAAGATGCGCTACTGAGATCTACAGGATTTTTATGCGTCGTATCTTTCCTATTGGGCTTGGTTGCGGTGATAGGTACCCCAGCGGGGCGTAGGGCGCTTCCATGACCTCATCTTGGCTATCAGAGATTGCAAATTGGCTGCCGACGTTCGCGAACATCTTGGCGATCTTCGGTGTGATTTCAGCCGCTTGGTCCGCGATGAGGACGCGGTCCAGGTACTATAAGGACTTTATCGAGAATAGGAGGCAGGATTGATAAGAAACTTTATGTACTTGGATTCGCAAAAACTAAGATCAATCTCATCTCAAATATTTAAAGGTGTGCCGGAGCAAGTTCTTCTTGTGAACGAAGAGCGCACCGAGACTTCGGATAGCCAGAAGGGCGAGTTCGCAAGCGGTCGACTAATAGCCGATATCTTTGCGAAAGAAAAATCATCGTCAGAGCTGAGATTTTTGGAGGATCATGCTTACTCGTTATTTGAAGAACATGTCCTCAATGAAAAACTAGCTAAAATATACGGCGGTAGCTTCGACGCAGAGGATGCAAGTAAAAGTTTTGTTCTTGTAACGGGAAGGCTTCGGATCAACGATTTTGCTTCAACTACAAAGCTTCTTGAGAACTTTAATGAGATTGGCGAGGCCTTTTGGCGTGTCACAAATATGCCAGGAGGAATATTAGGTCCGAACTTGAAAAATCTATCTGATAGTGAAGTAAAGAAGCGCGCTGGTGAAGCTGGCATGCAATTCGAAAAGAAATTCATGGACAACGCAACTAAGCTTCTCAGGTTTGGATATAATGGATTGATCGAAGCCAATATAAACTTTGAAGACAAAAGCTTTTCCGCTCCTTTAAAAAGAGAATTTTTAAGGGACAGCGAAGAAATGATACTTCATAAGTACTCTCGATATACTCAGCGTGAGTTTTCAATGCTCGGCGTGGTTACGCAAAGCGGATCTGAAAACAATGAGAGCGCAATACCCGACGTAAAAGACGCTGACGGAATAAAGGAAGCGATGCGTGCGCTAACTCTTCATTTGCGGACCTTGGAACAAGTATTTGCGGCTCCCTCTGCTAATGAAACGATGCTTGATCCGATTGCAATATACACAACTCTTTAAAGAGCTAATGACGTCTTTGGCGAGGTGTAAATCTACATCTACTCCGCCGCCACCGCCTCGCGCTTGCCCAGCAGCGGCGCGAGATACTTGCCGGTGAAGCTCCGCGGTTCCTGCGCCACCACTTCGGGCACGCCCTCGGCGACGATCTCGCCGCCCTTCACGCCGCCCTCCGGCCCCAGGTCGATCACCCAGTCGGCGGTCTTGATCACGTCGAGGTTGTGCTCGATCACCACCACGGTGTTGCCTTGCTCGACCAGCGCGTGGAGCACTTCGAGCAATTTGCGCACGTCCTCGAAATGCAGCCCGGTGGTCGGCTCGTCGAGGATGTAGAGCGTGCTGCCCGTCGCGCGGCGGGCGAGTTCCTTGGCGAGCTTCACGCGTTGTGCCTCGCCGCCCGACAGCGTCGTCGCTTGCTGGCCGACCTTGACGTAGCCGAGCCCGACCTCGACCAGCATCGCCATCTTGTCGCGGATCGGCGGCACGGCCTTGAAGAATTCCGCGGCGTCCTCGACCGTCATGTCGAGCACGTCGGCGATGCTGAGGCCCTTGAACTTCACCTCGAGCGTTTCTCGGTTGTAGCGCGCGCCGTGGCAGACGTCGCAGATGACGTAGACGTCGGGGAGGAAGTGCATCTCGATCTTGAGCAGGCCATCGCCCTGGCACGCCTCGCACCGGCCGCCCTTGACGTTGAACGAGAAGCGGCCGGGCTTGTAGCCGCGCGCGAGGCTTTCGGGGAGGCCGGCGAACCAATCGCGGATCTGCGTGAAGGCGCCGGTGTACGTCGCCGGGTTCGAGCGCGGGGTGCGGCCGATCGGCGACTGATCGATGTCGATCACCTTGTCGAGATGCTGGAGGCCGGTGATCTTGTCGTGCTTGCCGGCGAGGATGCGTGCGCCGTTGAGCTCGCGTGCGGCGGCGGCGTAGAGCGTGTCGATCGTGAAGCTCGACTTGCCCGAGCCCGAGACGCCGGTGATGCAGGTGAAGGTGCCGAGGGGCACGCTCGCGGTGACGCCCGTCAGGTTGTTGGCGGTGGCGTTGTGGACGGTGAGCTTCTTGCCCGAGCCCTTGCGGCGTTTGGCGGGGACGGGGACTTCGCGCGTGCCGTTGAGATAATCCGCGGTGACCGAGCCCTTGGCTTTCAGGATTTGCTTGAGCGTGCCGTGCGCGACGATCTGGCCGCCGTGAACGCCCGCGCCCGGCCCCATGTCGATGACGTAATCGGCGGTGCGGATGGCATCCTCGTCATGCTCGACGACGAGCACGGTGTTGCCGAGATCGCGCAGGCGGCGCAGCGTTTTCAGCAGCATGTCGTTGTCGCGTTGGTGGAGGCCGATCGACGGCTCGTCGAGGACGTAGAGGACGCCCGAGAGGCCGCTGCCGATCTGGCTGGCGAGGCGGATGCGCTGGCTCTCGCCGCCCGATAGCGTGCCGCTGGTGCGATCGAGATTGAGGTAATCCAGGCCGACGTTGTTGAGGAAGCCGAGGCGCTCGACGATTTCCTTGAGGATGCGCTCGGCGATGGCGCGCTGCTGATCGTTGAGGTGATCGGGCATCGCGGTGAAGAAGGCGAGCGCGTCGACCACCGACAGATGCGTCGCGTGGCTGATGTCCTGCATCGCGATCTTCACCGCGAGCGCCTCGGGCTTGAGGCGGGCACCGTGGCAGACTTCGCAGGGCTGCGAGCTTTGGTATTTGCCGAGTTCTTCCTTCATCCATGCGGATTCGGTCTGGAGCATGCGGCGGTTTAGGTTGCCGATGACGCCTTCGAACGGCTTTTTCACGTCGTACGACTTCTTGCCGTCGACGAAGGTGAGCGTGACGGGCTTGCCGCCGCTGCCGTGGAGGATGACCAGCTGCACCTCGCCGGGCAGATCGGCCCAGGGCGTGTCGAGGCTGAACCCGAACTCGCGCGCGAGGGAGCCGAGCACCTGCATGTAATAAGGCGAGGGCGGGTTGCTCTTGGCCCAGGGGACGACGGCGCCCTTCTTGATCGTGAGCGCGTGGTTGGGGACGACGAGGTCTTCGTCGAAGATCAGCTTTTCGCCGAGCCCGTCGCAGGCGGGGCAGGCGCCTTGGGGTGCGTTGAAGGAGAAGAGGCGCGGTTCGATCTCGGCGATGGTGAAGCCGCTGACGGGGCAGGCGAACTTCTCGGAAAAGACGATGCGGTTGGCGGGGATGCCGGCGTTCTTCATCGCGCCGCCCGACGCCGCCTCCTCCTCGCGGCCGGGGACGACGCCCTCGGCCAGATCGACATACGCCAGCCCGTCCGCGAGCTTCAGCGCCGTTTCGAAACTGTCGGCCAGCCGCGTGGCGATGTCGGGGTTCACCGCGAGGCGATCGACGACCACTTCGATGTCGTGCTTGTACTTCTTGTCGAGCGCGGGGGCCTCGTCGATCTCGTGCAGCTCGCCATCAATGCGGACGCGGGTGAAGCCGGCCTTCTGCCACTCCGCCAGCTCCTTGCGATATTCGCCCTTGCGGCCGCGCACGACGGGGGCGAGCAGGTACAGCCGCGTCCCCTCGGGCAGCGCCATGACGCGATCGACCATCTGCGACACCGTCTGCGCCGAGATCGGCAGGCCGGTCGCGGGGGAATAGGGCACGCCGACGCGCGCCCACAGCAGCCGCATGTAATCGTAGATCTCGGTGACGGTCGCGACGGTCGAGCGCGGGTTGCGGCTGGTGGTCTTCTGCTCGATCGAGATGGCGGGGCTGAGGCCCTCGATGTGATCGACATCGGGCTTCTGCATCAGCTCAAGGAACTGGCGCGCATAGGCCGATAGCGACTCGACGTAGCGCCGCTGGCCCTCGGCATAGATGGTGTCGAACGCGAGGCTGGACTTGCCCGAGCCCGACAGCCCGGTGATCACGGTGAGCGTATCCCGCGGGATATCGATGCTCACGTCCTTGAGATTGTGCTCGCGCGCGCCGCGGACGGAAATGTGAGTCAGCATGTCGGGAGTTCTACTTCCGTTCCGGTCGAAGGGCCAGCGTGGGATGTAGGAATTGGGGCGGGAGGATGCGAGTGGGACGGGCGCCGGCAGCGATCAACGACTTGGCAAGGCTCCGCCGCTAACGCCGGGCCGAGGGGGGCGCCATGTACAAGATCATCGTCGACCGCAGCCATGCGCTGGTGAAGATTGAAATGGAGGGGATGCTCAGCGTCGCCGAGGCGGATGCGCTGGTCGGGGATCTGATCCGCCAAATCACCGAGGCGCGGCTGGCAAGCTACGGCCTGATCATCGACGTATCGCGTTGCCCGGTGCAGGCGCAGGACATGATCGCGACGATGGGCGCGCATCTGGCCGGGATGAAGAACGCCCGCGCCCTGGCGGTCGTCACCGGCACGATGCTCGTGCGGCTGCAGGTGCGTCGGATCTTCGACCAGCCGTTCACGCGCTTTACCGCGACGTACGACGAGGCGCGGCGGTGGGTGCTGCTCGGGATCGAGCCGGGCGCTTCGGTGCCGGGGAAGGGCGCTGAGCCCGTGGCATGACTGCGTGCGGAACGGCCCGTCGCGTTTGCGGGCGAACTAACTTGCTTTAGTGCGGCGGCAGTGACATCGATTCAATAGCCGGCAATGGAAAGACTGCTTGGGGTATACCTTTCCGTTGTGACGTGCGTGTCATGAAGTGGAAGCCGAAGAGATGCCGGTCGTGGACACGGTAGTCGAGCGACCGCTGCGACTTCTCGTCGTGGAAGACGAGATGTTGATCCGCATGGTCGTGAGCGAAGTGTTGCGCGATGCTGGCTATGACGTGGTGGAAGCCGCCAATGGCGACGAAGCACTTGAGCTGCTGAGAGCGGGTGTTGCGATCGATCTGGTGCTGAGCGACGTTCGCATGCCGGGATCGACCGATGGACTGGCGTTGCTCGCGTTCGTCCGGAAGTATCATGCCGAGGTGCCGGTGATCATTTCATCGGGCCATCTGGAATCGCAGGTTGCGCTGGATGCGGGGGCGTCGCAGTTTCTCGGCAAGCCGTTCAGGGTGGAACAAGCGCTCGCGATGGTCGAATCCGAAATGAAGAAGATATCATGAGCGCACCAACCCCCGACCGCCGCATCGCGCCCTCGATCCTGATCGTCGATGGCGACGTGATCACGCGCCACGCGATCGCCGATTATCTGCGGCACTGCGGCTATGCCGTGGTGGAAGCCGCCAGCACGGACGAAGCGATGAAGGCGCTGCCCGAACCATCGCTGGGGATCGACGTGATCTTGTGCGATGTCGCCGCGGTCGGCGAACAATCGGCGCAGGAACTGTCGAGCTGGGTGCGGGCCAACCGGCCGGAACTTGAAGTGCGGCTTGCCAGCACGGTCGAGGCGGTTGCCGATACTGCGGCGGAACTGTGCGAAAGCGGGCCGAACCTTGCCAGGCCGTACGAGCCGCAAGCCGTGATCGATTATGTCAAGCAGCTGCGCGCGACGCGCGACCGGGCGACCGCTGCCTGATCTGGGGCGCTATCAGGACGGTCGCCGGAGCACGCCTTGCCGAAGTCGATGCAAATATAGCGGCTGACGTGCGCGGGTCACTCGTCATTATGGTTATTACAAGCGTAACAATTTTGTATTGCGGAATGTGACATTGGTTAATGCGAGGCTTTGTCCCGATCGCCTATTGCGATGATGTTGCCGGCTGTTCTTGAAGGTCATCCGACCGAGCACCAGCCGACACTTCCGTCCGATAGCGAGAACGCCCGTGCCGATGTATCACTTCCACGTGAATGGCGAACATGACGCCGACGGTTTCGACCTGCCGGACATCCGCGTTGCGAAATGCGAAGCGCTTGAGATGGCCGGGCGGATCATCTGCGAGGAGGATTCGGACGCGTTCTGGGGTGCCGGGGGGTGGACGATGAAGGTGACGGGATCGGACGGAACGCCGCTGTTCGAGCTGGTGCTGTTCGGATTCGAGTCGCCCGGCGCGAAGGCTCCCTCGGTGCAGATCTCCGCGCTGGCGTGACGGCTGCCATCGGAAAACAATTTACCGTTGATGCAGATCAAGCTAACATACGCTAATTGCGTATTGCGCGGTCGGCGGAACGGAGATGGTGCCCTGGGCTACGAATTCTTCAACTTCGAGCAAGCGCTCGAGGCCGCCGTCGAGATCGAGGATGATCACCCAGACCGGCGCAACGGCGCGCGGCTGCGGATGGTCTATCGTGTCGCGCGCGCGCATGCCCGCGGCGATCAGGGGTTCGCGCGGGTCGTGAACATCTCCGACCACGGCCTGATGCTGTCGACCGGGCTCGAGGTGTCGATCGGGGACGAGGTGACGGTGGACCTTTCCGAGGCCTGCTCGCTGACCGGTACGGTCGTGTGGCGCACGCTCGACCAGTGCGGGCTGAAGCTCACCACGCCGATCGACAGCGTGGCGCTGCTGTCGCGGCTGAAGGAAGAACAGCGCGCGCCGGGGGCGCGGCAGCTGCGTCTGGCGATCGACAAGAAGGTGGTGATCACGACCGAGCTGGGGATGCAGATCGTGCGGCTGCGCGATATCTCGCAGCGCGGCGCCAAGATCGTCCACGACGGCCGGCTGCGCGCCGGGATGACGATCAACGTGCGCGTGACGCCGCAGCTGGAATGCCACGGGCTGGTCCGCTGGTCGCTCGACGGGCAGGCCGGCGTGGAGTTCGAGAAGGTGCTGACGGTGAGCGATCTGGGATCGGCGAAGGCGCTGTAGGCGCGCGTTTACAGTTATTGCCTAGTACGGCGCAGCAAAACGCCGGCGTTTTCCGCCCGTTGCACTGCCACCGCCGATATCGCATGGTGCGGCATGGACTTCATGAAGTGGCTCAACTCGCTGGGCGAGCTGCTTTATGAAATCATGAGCTGGTTGGTTTTCTATCCGATCACGCTGTGGCGCACGGTGGTGCGGCCGCTCGACATGATGCGCTATTCGGATCAAGAGCTGGGCGATCAGGCCGACGAGCAATTCACCGACACGCTCAATCCGCCGACGTTCCTTGTCCTGTCATTACTACTGACGCAGGCGCTCGATCGGGTGCTGGGCGGCGGGGTGAATCCGATCATCCGGAAGAATACCGGGCTGGCAGGGTTCGTGACCGACGACACGACGCTTCTGGTGCTGCGGCTGGTGCTGTTCTCGCTGTTCCCGCTGATGATGGCGGTGCGGTTCCTGCGTGCGAGCGGCGCCAAGGTGACGCGTGATGGGTTGCGTGCGCCCTTCTACGCGCAATGCTATGCCTGCGCGCCCTTCGCGCTGGCGCTGGGGATCGGCGTGTCGCTGCTGCATCTGCGCGACGTGCCGGCGCAGCTGATTGGGGTAGCCTTGGCGCTGGGCGCGGTGGCGGCGTATCTGGGGGCCGAGACGATCTGGTTCGCGCGCAATCTGCAACAGGGGCTGGCGCGCGGGGCGGTAAATGCCGGGCGCGCGTTCCTGGCGGCGGCGAGCGTGGCGGCGGTGCTGGGAGTGTTGATCGTCAACTAAGCGGTTGGTGCGCCAACATTGTGAAATAACTTGTGGCACTAATCTATGTTTGGTTGGTTTGTTCGGCGTTGCTGATCATCGGGAGACGTTCCGTGCGGTCCTTTGCAGTGTCGACTATTGCCGCCGTAGGCGCGTTTTTCGTAGCAGGCGTACCGGCGGCGGCTCAGGCGCAGGCGCAATCGACCGGTCTGGAGGATATGGTCGGCGCGCGCGCCGGGCAGGCCGAGGGCGAGCTGCAACGCCGCGGCTATCGCAACACCGGTGGCCAGCCAAGCGACGACCGCAGCTATACCTTCTGGTGGAGCGATGCGCGGCGGCAGTGCGTGACGATCGCGACGATGGACGGCCGCTATGCCTCGATCACGCCGTCACCGGCGCCGGACTGTCGCCAGGCGGCGGGCCGGCCGACGACGCTGCCGAACCGTCCCGGGGAGAACCGCCCGGTCTACCGCCCGGACGAGCGGCCGACGACGCTGCCGAACTATCCCGGCGAGAACCGGCCGGTCTATCGCCCCGGCGATCGGCCCACGACGCTGCCCAGCCGGCCGCCGGTGATCGACGGCCGGCCGGTCGAGCTGGGGCTGATCTGCTTCGGCGACGGCAGCCGCGACGGGATCGGGACCGGCACGCGCTGGCGGTGGGATTCGGACCGTGATCGCTATGACTATGATACGTACACCGAGAACCGCCGCGAGGGCTTCGATGCGTCGCTGATGGTGCAGCTGTGGGCCGGTGGCGGGCGCATCCGGCTGCCTAAGTCGCTCGTGCCGCCGATCAATTCGCGTGGGAACAGCGGGTGGTGGGATCTGACCGACGTGAACAGCGGCCGCGACATGATTACGGCGAGCTACCGGCTCAATGGGCTGAACAAGCCGCGTGTCGTGATCGATCGGCGCAGCGGGCGGATCACGGTGCAGGGCTTCTCCAACTATGGTTTCCGCGGGTCGTGCGATCTGATCGGCGACGACAGCCGGCGGTTCTAGCTACACCAGCCCCAGTTCCGCGAGCTTGCCGATGAGCGCGGGGGGCAACTCACCTATGCCGCTGGCGTCGCCGCCGAGATCGGCGGGCGCGTCGGCGGCTTCGAGGTAGCGCCAGCCCTGGTGCGCGCGCTTCGGGCGAGCGGCGACGAGGCGGAGCACCGGATCGATGTGGATCGCGACGCGGCCGGCTTCGGCCTCGCCGAACGACAGGATCGGGGAGCGCGCGACGAGCTGGTGCTTGATGATCCAGAACAGCGAGCCCTGGCCGGCGATCTCTTCGTGGCGCTTGGGCAGGTAGCGCGTGGTGAGGAAGAGCGGGCCTTCCTGCCCGCGTTCGCGCAGGCGATCGGCGAGGTGTTCGACGGCGGTGTGGCCGAAGGCGACTTTGGTGATGTGGAGCGGCATGGGGATGCCGGATGTGGGGTCGCTCAGCCGGTGAGGCCAGAGGCGGTGGCGAGGCCGAGGAAGGCGAGGAAGCCGATCGAATCGGTGATCATCGTGACGAATACCGACGAGGCGACCGCGGGATCGGCATTCAGCCGTTCCAGCACCACCGGCACCAGCACGCCGGCAAGCCCGGCGAGCACGATGTTGGTCATCATCGCCGCCGCGATCACGCCGCCCAGCATCGGATTGCCGAAGATCACCGCGACGCCAGTGCCGATCACCACCGCGATCGTCGCGCCGTTGAGGAAGGCGACGCGGATTTCGCGCAGGATCGCGCGCGCGGTGTTCGATTGCGTCAGCTGGTTGGTCGCCATCGCGCGCACGGTGACGGCGAGCGTCTGCGTGCCGGCATTGCCGCCGACGCCGGCGACGATCGGCATCAGCGTGGCGAGCGCGACCATGCGCTGGATCGTATCTTCGAAGCGCGAGATGATGAACGAGGCGAGCAGCGCGGTGAACAGGTTCGCGATCAGCCAGCGGACGCGCGCCTTATAGCTGTCGAGCACGGGCTCGTTGATGTCGCCTTCGCCCGCGCCCGAGAGCAGCAGCGCATCCTCGCCCGCCTCTTCCTGGATGATGTGGACGATATCGTCGACGGTGATCATGCCGACGAGCCGGCCGGAGGCATCGACCACCGCGGCGGAGATCAGCGCGTATTTCTGGAAGCGCAGCGCGACTTCCTCCTGGTCCATATCGACCGGGATCAGCGTTTGTTCGCGCTGCATCACGTCGGCGATCGCGATCGACCGCGGGGTGCGCAGGATCCACGAGAGCGCGCAGGTGCCGACCGGCTTGTGCGCGGGATCGACGACGAAGATTTCCCAGAAATCGGTCGTCAGCGCATCGTCGGCGCGGAGGAAATCGAGCGTGTCGCCGACCGTCCAATGCTCGGGCACCGCGATCAGCTCGCGCTGCATCAAGCGGCCGGCGGATTCCTCGGGGAAGCTGAGCGCTTCCTCGATCGCGGCGCGATCGTCGGGCTCCATCGCGCGGAGCACTTCGCGCTGATCCTCGGCGTCGAGATCCTCGATGATCGCGACCGCGTCATCGGTGTCCATCTCGGACGCGATGTCGGCGACCTGGCGCGCGTCGAGCGCGTCGATCAGCCGTTCGCGGACGAAATCGTTCATCTCGGCGAAGACGTCGCCGTCCAGCAGATCGGCGACGGCGGACGCGAGCGCCGCGCGGCAATCGTCGGGGATCAGCTCGAACAGATCGGCGATGTCCGCCGGGTGGAGCGGCTCGACGAGGCGGTGTGCTTCCTCGGTGTCGCCGTCCTGCACCGCATCGAGCACCGCGGCGACGAACTCGGGACGGAGCCGATCGTCGGCGTCGAGCTGCCGATCGTCGTCGCCTTCGCTGGCGCGGTCGCCGGGATGGAGTTCGGTCTCGCTCATCGCTCGCCTCCTCCGGCTAGTGCATCGGCCGGCTCCTAGCTTGGTGCGGGGCGCGTGCCAACCGCGGGGATTTGCCTTCGCGGAGGGGCGGGGGTAGGGCGCCGGCTTTACCGATTACCCCGAAGGAGGCTTTGATGGCCGATACTTATTCAACGCTGGTGCTGACGCTGGACAGCGGCGACGTGACGATCAAGCTGCGCCCGGACCTGGCGCCCGACCATGTCGCGCGGATCGCCGAGCTGGCGAACGAGGGCTTCTACAATGGCGTGCCGTTCCACCGCGTGATCCCCGGCTTCATGGCGCAGGGCGGCGACGGCGGCCGCGGCGACGGCACTGGCGGCTCGACCAAGCCGAATTTGAAGCAGGAGTTCTCGAAGGAGCCGCATGTGCGCGGCGTGTGCTCGATGGCGCGGACGAACGATCCCAACAGCGCCAATTCGCAGTTCTTCATCTGCTTCGACGACGCGCGCTTCCTTGACGGGCAATATACCGTTTGGGGCGAAGTGACCGAGGGCATGGAGTTGATCGACGCACTGCCCAAGGGCGAGCCGCCGCGCGAGCCGGGGAAGATCGTTTCGGCGCGGGTTTCCTGATCCACCAATTTGCGTCACCCCGGACTTGAGCCGGGGTCCCGCTTTCTTGCGCCATCGTGGAGAAGAAGCGGGACCCCGGCTCAAGGCCGGGGTGACGAGGTTTGGGTGGGACCCTTTCACCGTTCGTCCCGAGTAGCCGTCGAGCTTGTCGAGATGGCGTATCGAGGGACTTGTGTCTCGATACGGGTTCTCGACTGCGCTCGAACCCTACTCGACACGAACGGATGTGGGGGGAGCGCGGGCCTACCCCGCCTCCGACCCCAGCGTCTCGATCAGCCAGTCGCGGAAGATGCGGACCTGTTTCAGTTGCAGCGCGCGGGGGCGGCAGACGAACCAGTAGCTGTAGGGGCTGACGACCTCGATATCGAACAGCCGCACGAGCCGCGGATCGGCGGCGTCGGCGAAGTGGCTTTCGTGCATGAAGGCGACGCCGAGGCCTTGCGCGGCGGCTTCGAGCATCAGTGCGCCCGAATCGAAATGGTCGACCGCCATCGGCTCGATATCGTCGAGCCCGGCGGCGGTGCGCCAGGCGACGAACGTGTCGGTCATGTCGCGGTGGACGAGCGCGGTGAGCGCGGCGAGCTGTTGCGGGCGGACGACCGGATCGGGGCGCTCTATCAGCGAGCGGCTGCCAATGACATAGACCATGTTGCGATCGAGCCGGCGCGCATAAAGCGCCGGATCGATGTCCCGCGCGAGCGCGATGACCGCATCGAGCCCCTCACCGAGCCGCGCGACGCCATGGCCGGCGGTGTCGATGTCGAGGTGAAGCTCGGGGTGGCGCTGGCGCAGCTCGGCCAGCCGCGGGAACAGCCGCTGCGAGGCGAACAGCGGCAGCACGCCGAGCCGCAGCCGCACCACCTCGACCGCACTGGTCATCAATTCGACCGCGTCGGACAATTGATCGAGCACCGGCGCGATCTGCGCCAGCAGCCGCTCGCCATCGCCGTTGGGGACCATCGCCTGGTGGCGGCGATCGAACAGCGGGCGGCCGAGGAAGCGTTCGAGCGTCTGCACGCGACGGCTGAGTGCGGGGGCGGACAGCGCGAGTTCCTGTGCGGCGAGCTTCACCGAGCCAAGCCGCGCGACGGCGACGAACGCCTCGATCGCGGTGAGGGGCGGCAGGCGGCGCATGGCTACTCGATCCGTTGATGGTGCAGTGCATCATGCGGACGGCATGCAGTTCGAGCAAGCCCACCCGTTACAGATGCGTTTTTTGCATGCGTAATGCTTTTCTTCGCACTTGCACAATAAGCCGAGTCGACGCACATAGGGCAGGCCTTTCAGGCATCCTCTCCTAAAAACTTTCATGGGCTGGCCTTCGGGCTGGCCCTTTTTTTGTCCTTCGAATGCTAGGCGAGCCGCGCCAAATCTTCGTTCCATGCCGCTACGAGCGCCTCCTCCTCCGCGCCGACCACCCCGAGCGCGATCAGGGCACGATAGCAGCGCATCAGATCGTCTGGCATCGCAGCCTCGCCGCCGGTGATATCGAGATCCTCGAGTGTCGCACGAATCCGATCATTGTGAAGATAACCGGGCACCTCGTCGGCAAAATCGCGCATCAGATCATGTGCGTTGCGCTCCTGCCAGACGGTGGAGCCATGGAACATCACGCGCCAGCCGTTCGCCCACGCGATGCGCTGCGCGACGAAGCTGCGCCAAATGTCGGTCATGCGGAACGAGCAGTGCGCCGGAAGATACAGGAGCGGGAAGGCGGGGCGGAAGGTCGTCGTGTTTTGGCTGTTGAACGGGCACCATGTGCCGCGATCAAGGATCACCGTGCCGGGGCCGAAGCTCTGCGGCAGCGGCAGGAGCAGGCGATAGACGGCGTCGACGTCAGGGTTGTCGTCCGCCAAGCCCTGCTGGATCGGGCAATCGAGCGGGTCGGCGGCGAGCGAAAGCGGCCCGAGCGGATCGTGGACGCGATCGAGCGGCAGGCCGCGCGGCCAGATCAACGCTTCGCTGAAATGGCGATAGACGTTGCACCAGCCTTGCCCGCTGAGCATCGGAGCGGCGACGTGGCGCTCGCGTGGCGCCCAGAATCCGTCGCGCGGGAGATTATCGTCATCCGTCTCGACGATCACGTCGGCGCCGTCGCGCATCGCGAGCAGATAGCCGATGTTTTTGCGGGCATAATGTTTCGTCGGGCAGGCGCGGGCGAAGCCGAAGCCGCTCGCCTGCTGCGTCGGCACGTCGAGGTAATCGGCGCCGGGCAGCGCGAAATCGGCCGGGCTCTTCGTGTCGCCGATCACCCAGAAGCGCGCGTCGAGCCGTGAAGCCCCGTCGGCCAGCATCGTCAGCGCTTCGTTCGGAGGATTGATCGTGGTGACGACAAGCGCGTAACGAGGCGACGACATTGATGAATTCTCCGGTAGGCGGCGCGTACGCGCAGAACGGACGGGTGATGCGCGAAGAGATCAGGGCGGACAAGCGCAAGGACGGATCATCTCCGCCACGGGTGTGCGTCTGCGTGATGATGAACCATCCGTATCCGGCAAACCTCCCGTTGTTGCGGCGGGTGTATGCCGGGCGCTTTTCGGAATTGTTGTTTCTGATCCCGTTCGCCGAAGTGGACGATCCGGACGTCATCACGGTCTATCGCGGGTCTTATGCGCACGCTGCCTACATCAGCGATGCGCGCGCGCGGCTGTCGACGATCGACTGCGATTATTTCCTTTTCGTCCACGACGATGTGCTGCTGAACCCCCAGTTCGATGAATCCAGCTTCACCGATCTCCTGCCGCTCGGGCGCGACGACGGTTTCATCCCGTGGGTGTATAAGACGCCAGATCGGCTGGGGGAGTGGATCTGGTATTTCGCGCTGCTCCCGCGGTTGCTCCATCCCAAATCGCTGTTGTTCGGATCAGGCATCGAGCCGAACAACCTGCTGCGCTATCTGCCCACCGCGGACGAGATCCGGGCGGGTTTTGTCCGATCGGGGGCGACGTTCACCGAACGCGTGACGATCTCGCTGCCGACCGTCGAGGAAGCGGGACCACGTGCGCATCCTGCCGCTGGTTCGCCCTCGGTTGTCGTGCTCGACGGCCTGGCGGCGGCGCTCGACCATGCCGATCCTACGCAACGGCGGATCAACGAGCATACGCTTGCGACGCTGGAGGAGTTGACGGCGGCGCTTGCCGAAGCCGCATCGCGGCAAGGCATTGCGGATGAGGCGCGCACCATCAAGCTGCCGATCCCGCTGGCGGCATCGGCCTACTTCACCGATTGCTATGTCGTTCCGCGCAGCCGCTTCGACCGGTTCGCGCATTATATGGGCGTCGCCGGTGCGGCGGGGCTGTTCGTCGAGATCATCGCGCCCACGATCCTGCACGCGGTGTGCGACCGCGTGCATACCGCCGCCACGCTCGACTTGAACTTCGAAGGCTTTCACCGCGCACGGCGGCTGGAGGAGTTCCGCGACCGGAAGGTCATCGCGTCGCATCCGTTCAAATTCTCGATGTTCAAAGAGCCGGCGCAGGCGGACGGGTTCATGCGCATCGTCGACACGCTGCGCACCGGCGGCTTGCTTCGGCCCGAAATGGCGGCGGCGGCGGGGCTCGATGCGTCGCATACCGATACGATGAAGGAGACGGGCTGGCATATCCTCGAAGCCTGGGGGCGTTGGTCGGCCGAGCGGTTCGCCACCTTGAAACTCGTCGCGCCGGCACGGCAGGGCGTGATCCGCTTTCGGCTTCGGGCGCCGAGGCTGGTGGGCCACCATGTTAATACCAGCGGATCGATCACGCTGGCAGGCGGCGCGTCGGTTTCCTTCGTGATCCCGCCGACACAAAGTGGACTGCTGATCGACGTGCCGTTCACGACGCCGCGCACCGGCGATGCGCTGTCGATCACGGTGAAGAACGATGCGCTGATCTGTCCGCGCGATTTCGACACTGCCAGCCCCGACCCACGCTGGCTCGGCGTCGGGCTGGCCGAGATCGCCTTTCACTGATCTCGCAATCCGGAACCGCGCCCCCATCTGACGCGCTTCGAAGCGGTAAATTGGTGGGAAAAACACATGGCAGACGGCGAGGCTCCGGTGACCAAATTGCAGGTCGCCAATGCGCGGCCTGAGGATAGCGGGCGGGGAATTGCGCATTTGCCGCGGGCGTTCATGGCATCGCTGGGGATTAGCGACGGGGCGGTGATCGAGATCGTCGGCAAGAAGGCAACGCCGGCGCGCGCTGTCGGCCCATATTCTGAGGACGAGGGCCTCGCGCTGGTGCGGATCGATGGCTTGCAGCGCGCCAATGCAGGCGTGGGCTCGGGCGATTTCGTCGAGGTGCGCAAGGCGGAATCGAAGCCGGCGACGCGCGTCGTGTTCGCGCCGGCGACGCAGAACATGCGGTTGCAGGGCTCGACGATGGCGCTCAAGCGCATCTTCCTTGGGCGTCCGCTGTGCCAGGGCGATGTGATCGCGACCGCCGGGCACCAGCGCGTCGCCAACATGCCGCCGGGGATGGCGCAGTTCGTCAACGCACCGGCCTATGCGCTGCAGGAGATCCGGCTGGTCGTCGTGTCGGCGGCGCCAAAGGGGATTGTCCATATCGACGAGACGACCGAGATCGAGCTGCGCGCCGAATATGAGGAGCCGAACGAGGCGCGGCGCGCCGACGTGACGTATGACGATATCGGCGGCATGGCGGGGACGATCGACCAGCTGCGCGAGATGGTCGAGCTGCCGCTGCGCTATCCCGAATTGTTCCAGCGACTGGGGGTCGATCCGCCGAAGGGCGTGCTGCTGCACGGGCCGCCCGGCACCGGCAAGACGCGGCTGGCGCGCGCGGTGGCAAACGAGAGCGACGCGCAATTCTTCCTGATCAACGGCCCCGAGATCATGGGTTCGGCCTATGGCGAGAGCGAGGGCCGGCTGCGGCAGGTGTTCGAGGAAGCGGCGAAGAGTGCGCCGTCGATCGTATTCATCGACGAGATCGATTCGATCGCACCCAAGCGCGGGCAGGTTTCGGGGGAGGCGGAGAAGCGGCTCGTCGCGCAGTTGCTGACGCTGATGGACGGGCTGGAGTCACGCGCAAACCTCGTGGTGATCGCAGCGACCAATCGCCCTGAGGCGATCGACGAGGCGCTGCGGCGGCCGGGGCGGTTCGATCGCGAGATCGTGGTCGGCGTGCCCGACGAGCGCGGGCGGCGCGAGATCATGGGGATTCACACGCGCGGCATGCCGCTGGGTGACCGCGTCGATCTCGACGAGCTGGCGCGCACGACGTTCGGCTTCGTCGGGGCGGATCTGGCGGCGCTGACGCGCGAAGCGGCGATCGAGGCGGTACGGCGGATCATGCCGCTGCTGAACTTGGAGGAGCGGACCGTGCCGCCCGAAGTGCTCGATACGTTGGCGGTGACGCGTGAGGATTTCATGGAGGCGTTGAAGCGCGTCCAGCCGAGCGCGATGCGCGAAGTGATGGTGCAGGCGCCGACCGTCCGCTGGGAGGATGTCGGCGGGCTCGACGATGCGCAGATGCGACTAAAGGAAGGCGTCGAACTACCGCTGAAGGACCCCGATGCGTTCCGGCGGCTCGGCATCCGGCCGGCGAAGGGCTTCCTGCTCTATGGTCCGCCGGGCACGGGCAAGACGCTGCTGGCGAAGGCGGTGGCGCGTGAATCGGGCGCGAACTTCATCGCCACCAAATCGAGCGATCTGCTGAGCAAATGGTATGGCGAGAGTGAGCAACAGATCGCGCGGCTTTTCTCGCGGGCGCGGCAAGTGGCGCCGACGGTGATCTTCATCGACGAACTCGACAGCCTGGTGCCGGCGCGTGGCGGCGGGCAGGGCGAGCCGCAAGTGACCGAGCGCGTGGTTAATACGATCCTGGCCGAGATGGACGGGCTGGAGGAATTGCAGTCGGTGGTGGTGATCGGCGCGACCAATCGCCCGAACCTGATCGATCCGGCGCTGCTGCGGCCGGGGCGGTTCGACGAGCTAATTTACGTCAAGGTGCCCAATGCTGCCGGGCGCCGGCGCATCCTGGCGATCCAGACGCAGAAGGTGCCGCTGGCGGACGATGTCGATCTCGACGTGGTGGCGGAGCGGACCGACCGCTTCACCGGCGCGGATCTGGAAGACGTGGTGCGGCGGGCGGGCATGGTCGCGCTGCGCGAATCGCTGGAGACGAAGGAGGTGCGGCAATCGCACTTCATCGCGGCGCTGGCGGAATCGCGCGCGAGCGTGACGCCGGAGATGGAGCGGGATTACGAGCAGATCGCGTCGCACCTGAAGCAGGATGCGGCGTCGATCCAGCCGATCGGGTTTGCACTGCCGGGGCGGTCGCGGGAGAAGGGGCGGGATTAGGATACACGTCACCCCGTCCTCGAGCCGGGGTCCCGCTACATCCGACGGGGGGAAGAAGCGGGACCCCGGCTCAAGGCCGGGGTGACGGTGGAACGGTTACACCCGCATCGGCATCAGGACGTACAGCGCGGTCGCCTTGTCGTTTTCGCGGATCAGCGTGGGGGCGGCGGCGTCGGCGAGGTGGACTTCCACCACGTCGCCGTCGATCTGGCCGAGAATGTCCATCAGATAGCGGCTGTTGAAGCCGATCTCGAACGGCGCGGCGACATATTCGCCGGGGACTTCCTCGGCGGCGGTGCCGTTTTCGGGGCTGGTGACCGAGAGCGTGATCTTGTCGCGATCGAGCGCCATCTTCACCGCGCGGGTCTTTTCGGTGGCGATCGTCGACACGCGGTCGACACCTTCCATGAAGGCGGACGGATCGAGCTTCAGGATCTTGTCGTTCGCGGTCGGGATGACGCGGCTGTAATCGGGGAAGGTGCCGTCGATCAGCTTCGAGGTGAGCACCGCCTTGCCGAGATCGAAACGGATCTTGGTGCCGCTGAGCGACACGCCGACCGAGCCGTCTACCTCGTCGAGCAGCTTGCGAAGTTCGGCGACGCATTTGCGGGGCACGATCACGTCGGGCATATTCTCCGCGCCCACGGGGCGGGGGAGCGTGACGCGGGCGAGGCGGTGGCCGTCGGTCGCGGCGGCCTTGAGCACCGGCTGCGAGCCTTCGCCATCGGCGACGTGGAGGAAGATGCCGTTGAGGTAGTAGCGCGTCTCTTCGGTCGAGATGGCGAAGCGCGTCTTGTCGATGATCTGCTTGAGCAGCTCGGCGGGCATCTCGAACTGGGTCGGTAGTTCGCCCTCGGCGATCACGGGGAAGTCATCGCGCGGCAGCGTGCCGAGCGAGAAGCGTGCGCGGCCGGCGACGATCGACATGCGGCCGTCGGCGGCGGACAGCGCGACCTGCGCGCCCTCGGGCAGCTTGCGCGCGATGTCGAACAGCGTGTGCGCGGAGACGGTGGTGGCGCCGGGCTGATCGACCGCGGCGGCGACGTTTTCGTTGATCTGGAGATCGAGGTCGGTCGCCATCAGGCGGAGCGAGCCTTCGGCGGTCGCTTCGAGCAGGACGTTCGAGAGGATCGGGATGGTGTTGCGGCGCTCCACCACCGACTGGACATGGCTCAGCCCCTTTAGGAGCGTCGCGCGTTCGATCGTCGCCTTCATGATACACGTCCCCCGGCCCGCGGATTCGACCAAGGGCAACTCCCCGGTTTCCTAGACAAACGAGAAGGGCCGGAGCAAGCGCCCCGGCCCTTCTTTTTCCGTGGATAGTTCCGTTTCGTTAATGATCAGAAGCGGAAGCCCACGCCGGCAGCGACCTGATGGCGATCGGTGTCGACGCCAAAGGTGCCGGTGCTGGCGCCGTTCGGATAGTTCAGCCGTGCATCGCCATAGTTGGAATAGCGATACTCGAGCTTCGCGTAGGTGTTCGGTGTCAGCGACTGCTCGACACCGGCGCCGACACGATAGCCGTCCAGATTGAAGTTCTGGCCGGTCTCGGTGACCGTATCGTTGCGCGTGAGATCGAGGCGCGCGTTGGTGTAGCCGACCTTGGCGTAGACCAGCGTGGTCGGCGCGGCGATGAAGCCGACGCGCGCGCCGGCGTACAGATCACGCCCGGCCTTCACGCGGCCGTAGCCGAACGCGCTGGGATCGCGCGGATCATTGTCGACACGACCGGTCGAGCCGGTGATTTCGCCTTCGACACCGACGACGAAATTGTTGAAGCCGATGTCATAGCCGATGTCGCCACCGTACAGGAAACCGTCGCTGCCCTGATCGCCGCGGACGAGCGAATCCTGCGTGTCGCCGGGGCGCAGCGCGTCATAGCCGAGGATCACGCCGGCGCGCGGGCCGGTGAAGGGGCCGGCGTCTTGCGCGGCAGCAGGAACCGCAACGGCGGCAGTGGTGGCGGCAAGCGTCGCCAAGATGAGCTTACGCATAAGAAACTCCATTCGTTGACCTGCCGGTTTGCGTCGGCAGGGAAAGCCCAAATGGGTGATCGCGGCGGACGTTGCATGAACCTCAGATAAACAACGATTTCCGTGGCTTCTGCGCCACAGGGGCTTGAAGCGGGGCGGGTGGCGCTTACCCACGACGAACGGAGTGGCGGGCGAAATCCGTTGCTTTCGTGCCGCCGGCGACCAAGAAGCGGGGCCATGGCAACCATCCCTACCGAGCGCCGCGGGCGCGATTTCGTCGCGCGGCATGGCGAGACCGTCTTCAACGCCGCGCGGCGGTTGCAGGGCGATGCGCACCATACGCCGCTCACGCGCACCGGCTTCGCGCAGGCCGAGGAAATGGGGCGAGCGTTGCGCGCGGCGCTGGGCGCGAAACCGACGCTGACGATGTGGGCGTCGTCGGCCGGGCGCGCGCTGCAGACGCTGGCGATCGTCGCGGAGCATCTGGAGCTCGACTGGCACGACGCGCGACACGACGACCGGCTGATGGAGATCGGCATGGGGAGCTGGGGCGGGCGCTATTACGCCGACGTCATCGGCGAGGTGGGGCCAGTGATCGACGAGCGCGGGCTGTTGCGCGTGGCGCCCGATGGCGAACGGTATGAGGCGCTTGCGGCGCGCGTATCGAGCTGGCTGGCGGATACGGCGGACGATGCGGGCGACCGGCTGGTGATCATGCATGGCATTTCCAGCCGGGTGATGCGCGGCGTGATGACGGGCGCGCCGGTCGACGGCTTCGGCGCGCCGGTGTGCGGGTCGCATCCGCAAGGCACGGTGACGATGCTTGAGCGCGGGCGCGAGACGGTGGTGCATCTCGGCACGGGGCATGCGCCGGCTTGAGCCTGCTGTTCGCGCTGCTGCTCACGGGCAATCGGACGGCGATCGGCGTGTACGATGCGTGGGGGGCATTTCGCGATGCCCGTCCGCCGCGCTGCTACGCGATCAGCGCGGCGGTGGGCGCGCGATCGGGGGGCCCGAAGCCGTTTGCGAGCGTCGCGGCGCGGTTCGGGAGCACCCGGCGCGCGGCGCTGTTCGTGCGGCTGTCGACGGCACGTGACGTGGCGGCGCCGGTGACGCTGGCGATCGGCGAGCGGCGCTTTGCGCTGGCGGGGAATGCGCGCGCCGCGTGGGCGCCGGATGCCGCGACCGACCGCGCGATCGTGGCGGCGATGCGTGGGGGGCGGAGCATGAGCGTGTCTGGGGTGAGCACACGCGGGCGGCCGTTCGCGGACAGCTACGCGCTGGGCGGGGCGGCGACGGCGATCGATGCAGCGGTGCTGGGGTGTGCCAGGTGACGCCATAGCAGGCGCTGGAAAGTGCGGCCGTTTCGCGCTATATCGGGCGCATGCAAACACTGTCGGCCGCGCCCATGCCCATTCCCGGGCACATCGATCCCGTGCCCGTTGCGCGCGTCGTGACGCCGCGCGCGGACGGTCGCGTCGATCTGGTCGGGCTGTCGCGTGACGCCGTGCGCGCGGCGCTGGCCGCCGGCGGGCTCGAGCCGAAGCAGGCGAAGCTGCGCGGCAAGCAGATCTTCCACTGGATCTACAATCGCGGCGCGACCGAGTTTTCGGTGATGACCGATATCGCCAAGACGCAGCAGCCGTGGCTGGCCGAGCGGTTCGTGATCGGGCGGCCGGAAGTGGTCGAGGCGCAGGTTTCGACCGACGGCACGCGCAAGTGGCTGCTGCGATCCGACGTCAACGACGGGCAGGGCGCGCAGGAATACGAGATGGTGTTCATCCCCGACGCGGATCGGGGGACGTTGTGCGTGTCGAGCCAGGTCGGCTGCACGCTCAATTGCACGTTCTGCCACACCGGCACGATGCGGCTGGTGCGCAACCTGACCGCGGGCGAGATCGTCGGGCAGGTGATGCTGGCACGCGACGCGCTGGGCGAATGGCCGAGCCAGCCCGAGGGGCGGATGCTGACCAACATCGTGATGATGGGGATGGGCGAGCCGCTGTACAATTTCGAGAACGTGCGCGACGCGCTGGCGGTGGTGATGGACGGCGACGGCCTCGCGCTGTCGAAGCGGCGGATCACGCTCTCTACGTCGGGCGTGGTGCCGATGATGGCGCGCGCGGGGGCGGAGATCGGGGTGAACCTGGCGGTATCGCTGCACGCGGTGACGAAGGAAGTGCGCGACGAGATCGTGCCGCTCAATCGCAAGTACGGCATCGAGGAATTGCTGCAGGCATGCGCGGATTATCCGGGCGCCAACAATGCGCGGCGGATCACGTTCGAATATGTGATGCTGAAGGACAAGAACGATTCGGATGCCGATGCGCGCGAGCTGGTGCGGCTGCTGCGGCATTACCGGCTGCCGGCGAAGGTCAATCTGATCCCGTTCAATCCGTGGCCGGGTGCGACGTACGAATGTTCGACGCCCGAGCGGATCCGGGCGTTTTCGAACATCGTGTTCGAGGCGGGCATCTCGGCGCCGACGCGGACGCCGCGCGGGCGCGATATCGATGCGGCTTGTGGGCAGTTGAAGACCGCGGCGGAGAAGAAGAGCCGGGCGGAGCTGGACCGACTGGCCGAGGAGAAGATGGCGGCGTTGGGGTAGGGTTTCTGGTTCGTCGTTTCCGGCGGCGCTAGATTTTCAAGCTTACGTCATCCCGGGCTTGACCCGGGATCCCGCTGCCTTTGCGATGGCGGGGCAAGAAGCGGGACCCCGGCTCAAGGCCGGGGTGACGAGTTTTCTTACTACCGCGTGCATGATGCAAAGCTTCTGCGGGTGCGGGATCGCGGAAGTGCCGCATAACGAAGCGGCTGGCACGGGGGCGGGGCTTGCGTTTATGTCGGTGGGATGACGACGCCGACCGACGAGGAACTTGCTGCGCTGGGCGATGCGTTCGACCTGTTCACGCGGCGCTACAAGCTGGCCGAGGCGCTGGGGCCGGAAAAGCCGCTCAACGAACTCGACAAGCAAGTGCTGTTCTATGTCGCGCGGCACCCCGGCTGCGGGCCGAGCGACGTGGCGCGGTTCCTGAGCGTTGCGAATACCACGATTTCCTCGGCGACCGATCGTCTCGTGAAGCGCGACTTGCTCGCGCGGCAGCGGCCGGCGGCGGATCGGCGCGCGGTGGCACTGCAGCTGACGCCGGCGGGGCAGGGGCGGGTCGATCGGCTCGCGGCGATGTATGGTAATCTGTATCGGCGGATGCTCGGGCCGCTGACCGCGCAGGAGCGACGCGACATGATCGCGATGATGACGAAGATTACATCCGCCGATCCTTGAATAGTACGAAGTTCGTGATATCTTCCTGACACCGAGGGAGAGGCTCATGGCGATCAGGATCAACGGCACCGACATCGAGCCGCCCGAGGACGCGCGCGTCTCGCTGCTCGATCTAGTGCGCGAGCGGCGGCACCTTACCGGCACCAAGGTCGGCTGCAATCAGGGGGCGTGCGGCGCCTGCACGGTGCTGATCGATGGGGAGCGGGCGCTGTCTTGCCTGACGCTGGCAGTGCAGGTGGACGGGCGCTCGGTGACGACGATCGAGGGGCTGGGAAGCGACGGGCTGAACCCGTTGCAGGCGGCGTTTCTCGAACATGACGGCTTCCAGTGCGGCTATTGCACGCCGGGGCAGATTTGCGCGGCGACGGCGATGCTGGCGGAGCTTGAGGCAGGGCTGCCGAGCTATATCACGCACGATCTCGCCGCCCCCGCGACGCTGTCGCGCGAGGAAGTGCGCGAGCGGATGAGCGGCAATCTGTGTCGCTGCGGCGCGCATAACGGCATCGTCGATGCGATCATGGCGGTTGCCGCGGAGCGCGCGGCATGACGCCGGTATCGTATCTGCGCGCGAGCAGCGCGGCCGACGCGATCGCGAAGCTTGCCAGCGATGGCCATCGCGCGCTGGGCGGGGGGACTAATCTGGTCGACCTGATGCGCAAGGGCGTCGAGGCGCCGAGCGTGCTCGTCGACGTTTCGGGGTTGCCGGATGCGATCGAGGAAGCGGCGGACGGCGGCATGATGATCGGGGCGGCGGCGCGCAACAGCGCGGTTGCGGCGCACCCGATGATCCGGACGCGCTATCCGATGCTGGCGCGCGCGATCCTGGCGGGCGCATCGACGCAGATCCGCAACATGGCGACGATGGGCGGCAATCTGCTGCAGCGGACGCGTTGCCTGTATTTCGCCGATGCGGCGGGATCGCGCTGCAACAAGCGCGCGCCTGGCAGCGGCTGCGACGCGCGGGGTGGCTTCGTGCGGTACAATGCGATCCTCGGCGGGTCGCCGGCGTGCATCGCGGCGCATCCGTCGGACATGGCGGTGGCGCTGGTGGCGCTCGATGCGCGCGTCCATCTGGCGAGCGCGGGCGGCACGCGGGTGGTGCCGCTGACCGAGTTCTACCGCTTGCCGGGGGATACGCCGGAACTGGAGACGGTGCTGGAACCGGGCGAGATGATCGTCGCGATCGAGCTGCCGCCGTCCGAGCTTGCGGCGCGATCGGCGTATCGCAAGGTGCGCGACCGGGCGAGCTACGCCTTCGCGCTGGTTTCCGTCGCGGCGGGGATCGTGCTGGACGGCGATCGGATCGTCGATGTGCGGCTTGGTTTGGGTGGCGTCGCGCCGAAGCCGTGGCGCGCGGTAAAGGCTGAGGCGGCGTTGCGCGGCGAGTTGGCGACGCCCCAGGCGTTCGCTGCGGCTGCCGCTGCCGAGTTGGCGGATGCTGCGCCGTTGCCGGGGAATGCCTTCAAGGTCGCACTGGCGCAGCGAACGCTCGTCGCCGTTCTCACCGAATTGAGCGGGGTTCGCGCATGAGCCGGGTACAGAATGTCATCGTCGATTCGGTCCGTACCGCGCTCGGCTGGGTGCCGGCGGGGTGGCTGCCCGGGGGCACGCCCGATCCGCTGATCGGCAAGCGCGGCGAGGTGGGGCGGCAAGCGTCACGGCTCGACGGCGCGGCAAAGGTGAAGGGGCAGGCGCGCTTCTCCGCCGAAGTGGCGATGCCCGGGCTCTGCTACGCGACGCTGGTGCACAGCACGGTGACGCGCGGGCGGATCACGCGGCTCGATACCGCGGCGGCGCAAGCGGCGCCGGGCGTGGTGCTGGTGGTGACGCATCGCAACATGCCGCGGATCACCAGCCCGGCGCTGATTTCGATGACCGACACCAGCGCGGTCGGCAACAGCGACTTGCCGATCCTGCAGGACGACAAGGTTCATTATAATGGCCAGGTGGTCGCGGTGGTGGTGGCCGAGACGCAGGAGCAGGCCGATCACGCTGCCGCGCTGCTCGAAATCGGATACGAGACCACGCCGGCCGAAACGCGGTTCGAGGCGGCGAAGCCCGGGGCGCGGATCATCCCTTCGATCCTGATCGACCGCAATCACCTGTCCGTCGGTCGCGCCGAGCGCGAGCTGGCCAATGCCGCGCACAAGGTGGACGCGATCTATCGGACGCCGGGGCACAACCATAATGCGATCGAGCTGCATGCGCTGACCGTTGCGTGGGCGGGGGATGAGCTGACCGTCCACGACACGACGCAGATGATCGCGGGCGAAGCGGCGACGCTCGCCAAGGTCTTCGGCGTGAAGCGCGAGCAGGTTCGCGTGCTGTCGCCGTTCGTCGGTGGCGGATTCGGCGGCAAGGGGGTTTGGGACCATCAGATCGTCGCAGTGGCGGCGGCGCGGATGGTCAAGCGCCCGCTGCGGCTGCAGCTGAGCCGCGAGGGCGTGTACCGCATCATCGGCGGGCGTACGCCGACCGAGCAGCATGTCGCGATCGGCGCGGATGCCGAGGGGCGGTTCACCGCGCTGCTGCACGACGGCTGGTCGGTGATGCCGACCTATGGCGCGTGCCCCGAGCAATATACGCTGGGATCGCGCGCGGCGTATCGCTCGAAGAGCTTCGAGATGATCCAGCGGCACATCGACCTGGCGGTGGTGCCGAACACGTTCATGCGCGCGCCGGGCGAGGCGATCGGCACGTTCGCGCTGGAAAGCGCGGTCGACGAGCTGGCACATGCGATGGGGCTCGATCCGATCGCGCTGCGGCTGCGCAATTTGCCCGACAAGCATCCGGTGTCGGGCGCGCCCTTCTCGCAGCATGCGCCGGTGAAGGCGTGGCAGGACGGCGCGGGGCGGTTCGGGTGGGAGCGGCGCTCGCCGACGCCAGGCGATCGGCGCGACGGCGAATGGCGGATCGGCATGGGCTGCGGCAGTGGCAGCTTCCCCTATATCCGGATGCCGGGCGCGAACGTGCGGCTAACGATCCGGCGCGACGGCACGGCGGTGATTGCTTGCTCGGCGCAGGAAATGGGCATGGGCACCGCGACGGTGCTCGCGCAGCAGACGGCGGATCGGCTCGGGCTGCCGCTCGACGCGGTGAGCGTCGAGATGGGCGATTCGGCGCTGCCGGCGGCGCCGATGGCGGGCGGATCGGCGCAGACGGTGTCGCTGGCCGGCGCGATCCTGGCGGCGGCGGAGAAGCTGCCGGCCGAGCTGCTGCGGCTCGCGGGCAACGACAGTCCGCTTGCTGGCCTCAGGCCGGGCGAGATCCGGCTGGGGCAGGAGGGGATCGGCAGCGCTACGGATGCGAGCCGGCACGAAAGCTACCGATCGATCCTGACGCGCGCCAATCGCGACGTGGTGACCGTCACTGCGGCAGGCACTGCGCCGCTCGAGATGCTGAAGTTCGCGATGCACAGCACCGCGGCGATGTTCTGCGAATTGCGCGTGAGTGACGTGACGGGCGAGGTGCGGATCGACCGGCTGCTGGGATCGTTCGACTGCGGCGCGATCCTCAATCCCCGGACGGCGGCAAGCCAGTTCCGCGGCGGGATGATCATGGGGCTTGGGCTCGCGCTGACCGAGGAGACGCTGTTCGACGAGCGCAGCGGGCGGATCATGAACCCGTCGCTCGCCGATTATCACGTGCCGGCGCACCTCGACGTGCCCGAAATCGACGTGATGTGGACCGATATCCCCGATCCGCGATCGCCACTGGGCGCGCGCGGGATCGGCGAGATCGGCATCACCGGGGTCGCTGCGGCGGTCGCCAATGCGGTGTTCAATGCGACGGGCAAGCGCGTGCGGGATCTGCCGATTACGTTGGACAAGATTCTTTAGCGGGTTCTGTGGCCGCTTCTTTCGTCATCCCCGCGGAGGCGGGGATCCATAACCACTGAACTGGAATATGGATTCCCGCCTGCGCGGGAATGACGGGGGGAGGTCTACGGCGGCGCTTACGGCTTCAGCGTCAGGAGGTAGGCGATCACCTGCGCGCGCTGTGCAGCGTCGGGCGTGGCGATGACCATGCGGGTGCCGGGGACGAGCTTGGTTGGCGCGGTGAGGAACTTGTCGAGCGTCGCCTTGTCCCACGTGAGCTTCGATGCCTTGAGCGCGGCGGAATATTTGAAGTCGGTGCTCGCGGCGGGGCGGCCGCCCACGCCGGCCAGGTTCGGGCCGAGGGTAGCGCGGGCGCCGGGCGCCGCGCCGTGGCAGAGCGAGCAGCGCTGGCGGAAGATCGTCGCGCCGGCGTTCGCGTCCTGCGCCAGCGCGGGCGCGGCTAGGCCGCAGAGCGCCAGCGCCATCATCGATCCAGTCGTACGCGCACCGATCATCGTCGCTCCTTCGTTTGCTGCCGTGTCCGATATATCAGCCAACCGCAGTGCGTGTCTCGGCGCTGACTGAGCGCTGAACGAGGATCAGGTCGCCGCCGCCAGCCGCGCGCAATTTCGCCCGGACGACTTTGCGGCGTACAGCATGGCGTCGGCGCTTTCGAGCCAGGCGGGGAACGAGGTGTGCGCTGGCCCGAGCGCCGCGACGCCGAAGCTGGCGGTGACGGTCAGCGGCTCGCCGTTCGGCAGCCGGACGGCGTAGTTGGCGATCGCCTCGCGTAGCCGATCGGCGACGATGAACGCTTCGTCGCCGTTGGTTTCGGGGAGCAGGACGGCGAATTCCTCGCCGCCGAGCCGGCCGAACACGTCGCTGGGACGGAGCGCGACCTTGGCGATCTCGGTCACCTGGAGCAGCACCTGATCGCCGGCGGCGTGGCCGTAGGTGTCGTTGACCGACTTGAAGTGATCGAGATCGAGCATCATCAGCGCGCTCGGGCGGTCGTAGCGACGCGACCGGGCGATCTCGCGTTCGGCCTGCTCGACGAACCCGCGCCGCGTGAGCGCGCCGGTGAGATGATCGAGCTGCGCGATCAATCGCAGCTCGAGTTCGTCGCAGACGATGTTCGCGAAATTCTTGAGGATAGCGATGTCGGCCGGGCTGAACTGCCGCGGGCGCGTGTCCATCGCGCACAGCGATCCCACGTTATAGCCTTCCGGTGTGCGCAACGGGACGCCGGCGTAGCTGCGGATGTGCGGCGGCCCTGCGACCAGCGGCGTGCCGGCAAAGCGCGGGTCGAGCTGCGCATTCTCGACGATCAGCGGCTCGCGCTGCTTGATGGTGTGGGTGCAGAACGAGATCGACCGCGGCGTTTCGTCTGCTTCCAGCCCGCGCTTGGCCTTGAACCATTGGCGATCGCGATCGACCAGCGTCACCGTGGCCATCGGCACCGCAAGTACGGTGCGGACGAGCGTCACGATCTTTTCGAACGGCTCCTCGATGGCGGTATCGAGCACGGCGAGACGCCGCAATGCCGCCAGCCGCCCATCATCGTCATGCAATTGCGCGTCATTCATGGATCGGGCTCCGAACCATTTCCCGAATGGCGATCGTGAGTTCCGCGGCGTAGCTGTCGATCAGCGTGCGGACGCTCGCGTCGATCATCGTCTCGTTCAGACCCGCGTCCTGCAGGCTGACGATCAGCGCCATAAGATTGGCTTGGTGGCGCTGAACGCTGCCAAGCAGTTCCGTGGGTATTTCCAGCGGCTCCGCATGGGTCGGTTTGGGATGAAGTTGATCGATCCGCACAGGCCATCCTCTCGCAACGCGACGTCGAGTTCGGGCTAATCCGAGTGGGTTAACATTGCGGAAAGAGGCTGTGCGCCGATTGCTAGCCGCCGAAGCTTCCACCGCCGAAGCCGCCGCCAAAGCCACCACGCGAGATCACCGAGCTGCGCGACTGGACGCGCGTGGGTGCGCGGGCCGAAGCGTTGAATGCCGACGAGCCGACCTGCGTGCGGCCGCTGACATAGTCGCGGCTGATGCGGTTGCCGGCGCCGCCGTAGAAATTGCCGTCACGGTCGCGGTACATCGGCGCACCGCGATAGCCGCCGCCGCCGTTCAGCATCTGCCCGACGATGAAGCCGGTCAGCAGCGGGGTGAAGAAGCTGCCGTTGTTGCGTGGCTGGCACTGCGCGGCGCCATATTGCTCCTCGCACGTCTGCTTGTTGTCGAAGCGCGGCGCGTTCTGCTCGTTGGCCTTTTGCGCCTCGGCAAAGGCCGTCTCGCACTGGCTGGCGGGGATCGCGCCGGCGGTGCGGCATTCGGCAACGCTGGTGTAGCTGCGCGCGTCGACGGGCGTGTCGGCCGGGCCTTCGCAGGCGCTGAGCGACAGGCCAGTGCCGGCCATCAGCGTGGTGAGGACGATCGATTGCGAGCGCTTCATCAGATGGTCCTCATACGCTCATGCACGCGGCGTTGAGCAGGCCAACGCCAAGCGAGATGCTCGCCATGTAGATCGCCGCCGCCAGCTCGCCACGGACGATCCGTTCGCCCAGGTCGCGCATCACGATCCGCTGCACGACGGTGAAGGTGACGATCTGGATCACGCCGGCCAGCAGCGCCCACACCGCGAATTCGACGAGGCTGACGGTATGTTCCAGCGCCGAGGCGAGCGGCAGGATGTAGCCGAGCAGCGCCGCGCCCAGCGTGATCGCTGCGGCCACATTGCCGTCGCGGATCAGCGTGCGCTCATTATACGGCGTGGCGGCCTGGTAAATCACCTTGAACGCGATCGTGAACAGCCCGGCAGCGACGAACGCGACGAGGAACGCGATCGCGCTGTCCTGAAAACTATAGCCTGCGTTCATCGTTCTTTCCTCATGCGCGGAACTCGCCGAGCTCCAGCGCCATCCCTAGCATGATCTCGAACGAAACTTCGCCTGCTTCGGTTTCCTGATCGATCGCAAGCAGCAACTCGCGGCCGTCGCCCTCGACGGTGCGGGCGTACAGCATGCACGTCTGGAAGATGCGGCGATCGACGATCCCGTCGCGATCGTCGTGGAGATCTTCCCAGAAGGTCACCGGATCCTGCCGCTCGGCCTCGTCGCCGAACCAGGCGCGGCTGTATTCGGGCAGGCCCTCGTCGGTGAAGGTGCGCGCGGTGAGCCGCTCGCGCCAGGCCGGGCGCTCGCCCCGACCGGTGGGGTATTTGCTTTCCCACGGCGCGAAGATCGTCACGTCAGTCACGTCCTGCCCGGCGCGATCGTTGGTGACGGCCTGAAACATCACGTCTTCATCGGTGTAGAAGCGGTGAATGAAGCCGCCGCCGTCGAGCTGGACGACGCCCTGCGCGACGATCTGCAACGTATCCGAATCGAACGGGAACAGCAGCGCGCCACCGAACCGTCGCCACGCCAGCGGATCGAGCACGACCGTCCGCCCGATGGTGATGTTGCGGATGGCGGGCAATTCCGGCTCCGCCGAACCGGACCTGCGGCCGAACAAGCGATCGAACATGCAAAGCCTCGCTGGTTTCCTGGCGCTCGCTTAGAACAGCATGGCGACGGCGGCTAGCGCGCGTTGCGCGAACCCCTATGTAGGCACCGCATCACGGGGAGAGACGCGCATGACCGAAATCGCCTGGACCGTTCGCACCTTGAAGGCCGCGCTCGATGATAGCGAACCGGTGCGCGCGGGCGAATTCGGGCTGCGCATCGTCGAGGGCGCCGAACCGGTGCTGCTGGTGACGATGCACCAGCACGGCGATCTCGAAGCGTTCGTGAACGTCAGCGAGGAGCAGATCGCGGCATCCGTGCTGCTGTGGCCGTGCGACGAGCAGCCCGACCGCGCGGCGTTCAACGAATTCCTGCTGAAGGCGCAGAAGCTGGTGCCGCTGTCGAACTTCGGCATCGCGACGGTCGACGGGCGCGATTTCTACGAATTGTTCGGCGAACTGGCGACGACGTCGTCGCTCGACACGATCGTGATCGAGCTGCGCGCGCTCGCCGAGAATGCGATCGAAGCCGCGACTGACCTGCGCGCCGGCTTCACCCCCGCGGCCTGACCCCCATTATCGGAGACGTTTGACATGGCAATCTGGAGCAAGATCTTCACGCTCGGCCGCGCCGGCGCGAACGAAGCGGCGACCGCGGTGGTGGATGCCAATGCACTGCGCATCCTCGACCAGGAAATCCGTGACGCGGACAAGGCGCAGGGCAAGGCGCGCGACGATCTCGCCGGGCTGGTGGCGCGGCGCCGCATCCTCGAAACCGAGGTCGAGAGCTATCGCGCGCAGGCGGCGAAGTACGAGACGTCGGCGCGGATCGCGGTGGAGAAGGGCGATATGGATCTCGCGCGCCAGGTGGCGCAGCGTGTCGCCGATCTCGAGCAGGACATTGCGATGAAGGCACCGCAGATCGCAGAAATGCGCGCCGCGGAGGAGAATATCCACAAGGCGGTGGCGGGCACCGATCGCAAGATCGAGCAGCTGCGCCGCGAGGTGGAAGTGGTGAAGGTGAACGAATCGGTGCAGCGCGCGCAGGCGACCGTCGCGTCGAGCGCCGCCGGTTCGTCGATCGGCTCGGCGGCGCAGAGCCTTGCGCGCATCCGCGAGCGCCAGGCGATCCGCGGCGAGACGATCCGCGCGGCGGGCGAGCTCGAAGATCGCCGCACCGGCGCCGATCTCGACGAGAAGCTGCGGCTGGCGGGCATCCTGCCGGGGCAATCCTCGGCTGACGACGTGCTTGCGCGGCTGACGGCGCCCAAGCCGACGCTGCAGATCGAGCAGCGCGACGATACCAAGCGCGACGACTGACCGGTGCGCCGCCTCACGATCGATCCCCGCGCCGACTGGCGCGCCAAGGCCGACGCCATCGGCTTCGTCTATGCGGACACCGATGGGGCGGCCTATTGGGACGAGAGCGCGGCCTATGCCTTTACGCTGCGCGAGATCGATGAGGATATCGAGCCGGTCGCTGCCGAGCTGCACGCGATGTGCCTCGATCTGGTCGATGCGGCGGCGCGCGATGCTGCGTTGCTGACGCAGCTCGCGATCCCGGCGGCACAGCATGATCTGGTGGCGGAGAGCTGGCGGACACGGCAGCCGTCGCTCTACGGCCGGTTCGATCTTGCTTATGACGGGCAGTCGCCGGCCAAGCTGTACGAATATAACGCCGATACGCCGACATCGGTGTTCGAGTGCGCGACCTTTCAGTGGTTGTGGCTGGAAGAGCTGATCGCGAGCGGTGCGCTGCCGGCCGATACCGACCAGTTCAACAGCCTGTTCGACAAGCTTCGCGAACGCTTCGCGACGATCTTCCCCAACGGCGGCTTCGTGCATTTCGCGGGCGATGCGAGCGCGGTCGAGGATCGCCAGACAGTGCGGTTCTTCGAGGATCTTGCGACGCAGGCCGGGATCGAGGCCAAATATGTCGAAATGCGCGAGATCGGGCTGAACGCTACTGGCCGCTTCGTCGACGCCGACAATTTCGAGCTGCAGGCGGCGTTCAAGCTGTATCCGTGGGAAATCATGTTCCGCGAGCCTTATGCGGCGAACCTCGCCACCGCGGGCGTGCAGTGGATCGAGCCGGCGTGGAAGGCGATCCTGTCGAACAAGGGCCTGCTGCCGTTGCTCTGGGCGCGCCATCCGGGGCACCCGAACCTGCTGCCGGCGTTCTTCGACGAGGAGCCCGAAGCCGCGACGCTGGGCGACAGCTTCGTGCGCAAGCCGCTGTTCTCGCGTGAAGGTGCCGATGTCGCGATCACGCGTGACGGCGTTGCCGAGCCGGTGCTCGAGGCAGGCTATGGCGCGGAGGGGTTCATCCGGCAGGCGTATCACCCGGCGCCGTTGTTCGACGGCCGCCACGCCGTCGTGGGTGCGTGGATCGTCGGCGATGAGGCGGCAGGCATCGGCATCCGCGAGGACGATGCGTTGGTGACGCGCAACGCCGCGCGGTTCGTGCCGCATTATATCGGGGGCTGATCGGGCGGCGGCTGGCCAACTGTCGATCCGCGAGCAGGCGATCAACTGCGTTTACACCATGATGGACCGATCATTCCGTTCGCGGAACAGACGGGCTATGGCTGGGGCGGCTCACTCTCGCAGGTTTGCGAGCATTTCGTTGTAGTTGCCGGCGTTTCTCACAGTAGCGGCTAGCTCTTCGATCAGCCGATGCAGCATCGGATCTGGGACAGGATGTCAGCAGACATTCGCATGTCCCCGTGTTCTGCATGAATAGCGCTACCACCAATACGTTGGCCGACGTTGTTGCCAATTGCCGGAGAGTAAGGCTTCATGCGCACAGGATAACAAGAAAAGGGGATGATTCGGGTATGCGGGAAGCGCATTTGTCCGCAACGGATATCATCCCTCAATTCAATCCTGTTCATACACGGCACGACTGGGAAACAATGCGATCGGCGGTTCTTGCCGATCCGGGTGCCTTTCATGGCAATATTGCCGCAGCCGCGATGCACTGGTTCGTCGGTGACCTTGGCGACGCAGGTGCGTGGCTCAGTCGCGGTGACGATGGGCGATGGTCGGGCTGGGATGCGCAGACCGGCGAGGCGGTAACGCCGGACCTGCCGGCGGATTTCGCGCCGTGGACGCAGGCGTTCGACGGGTCGCAGCCGCCGCACTGGCGCTGGTTCGTCGGCGGACGGACCAATGCCTGCTTCAGCGAAGTCGATCGCCATGTGCTGAGCGGGCACGGCGACGAGACCGCGCTGATCTTCGAGGGCGACCGCTGGGATATGTCGGCGCGCGGCGGGCAGGGGGCGCCGGTCGATTGCTTCGGGGTCTCGCGCAAGCAATTGCTGCTCGAAACCGCGAAATGCGCGATCGCACTGGAGGCGCTCGGGCTGAAGGCGGGGGACCGCATCGCGCTCAACATGCCGAGCATCGTGCCGCAGATCTATTGGACCGAGGCGGCGAAGCGATTGGGGATCGTGTACACCGCGGTGTTCGGCGGGTTCAGCGACAAGACCTTGTCGGACCGGATCTGCGATGCAGGCGCGCGGGTGATCTTCACGTCCGACGGTAGTTATCGCAATGCGCAGGTGGCGGCGTTCAAGAACGCTTATACCGATCCGGCGCTCGACAATTACGTGCCGGTCGCAACGGCTCTGGCGATCCTGGCCGAAACCGACCTGGAATTGCCCGAAGCGGACGCGGCGACGATCCTCGACACGGTGAAGCAGACGCTGGCGGGCGAAGTGTCGGTGGAGCGGTCGGACGTGATGCGCGGCGTGGGACGTGCGCTGATCACGCTGGGGAACGAGGGGCGGATCAGCACCGCGGACGCAGCGCGCGTACGGATCGCGATCGCATCGAGCCTCGTGACGCTGCCGCCGCGGGTGGAGACGGTGGTCGTGGTGCGGCATACCGCGCAGCCCGACATCGTGTGGCGCGAGGAGCGCGACCGGTGGAGCCACGAGCTGACGGATGCGGCGCTCGCGACGATGCTGGAAAAGGCGCGGGCGGCGGGGTTCGCGGTGACGAGCCAGGCCGACTTGCTGGCGCTGCCGGATCAGGAATTTGTGCGGGCGATCTGGGCATCGTCGAAGCCGCTGCCGGTCGACGCCGATTATCCGATGTTCTTCATCTATACCTCGGGTTCGACGGGCAAGCCCAAGGGCATCGTCCACGCCCACGGCTATACGGCGGGCGTCGCGCATACGATGAAGGTGTCGTTCGACGCGCGACCGGGAGACACGCTGTTCGTCGTCGCCGATCCGGGCTGGATCACCGGGCAAAGCTATCTGATCTGCGCGCCGCTGATGACGCGCGTGACGAGCGTGATCTCGGAAGGATCGCCGGTGTTCCCGCATGCGGGGCGCTTCGCGTCGATGATTGAGCGGCACGGGGTGACCATCTTCAAGGCGGGGGTGACCTTCCTGAAATCGGTGATGTCGGACCCGTCGAACCTTGGCGATCTCCAGCGCTACGACATGGCGGGCCTGCGCGTCGCGACCTTCTGCGCCGAGCCGACCTCGCCGTCGGTGCAGGCCTTCGGGATGCAGCATGTCGTGCCGCAGTATATCAACAGCTATTGGGCGACCGAGCATGGCGGGATCGCCTGGACGCATTTCTACGGCAATGCGGATTTCCCGCTACGGCCCGATGCGCATGCCTATCCGCTGCCGTGGATCGTCGGCGATGTTTGGGTAGAGGATGCCGAGGCCGCGCTAGGCGATACGCTGTTCGTCCGCGACGGCGAGGAGGGCGTGCCGTGGCGGCGCGCGGCGATGGGCGAGAAGGGCGAGATCGTGATCGCCGCGCCCTACCCGTATCTCGCGCGGACGATCTGGGGCGATCTGGGCAATTTCCGGGTCGAGAACGGGAGCGTCCAGGGTGATTGGCGCGGCGATGCGGCCCGCTGGATCGATGGATATTGGAAGCGGTGGCGCGGCGCGTGGGCCTATACGCAGGGCGATTTCGCGATCGCGCACGACGATGGCTCGTTCTCGCTGCACGGGCGCAGCGACGATGTGATCAACGTCTCGGGGCATCGCATGGGCACCGAGGAGATCGAAGGCGCGGTGCTGCGCGACAAGGCGCTCGATCCGGATTCGCCGGTCGGCAACGTGCTGGTGATTGGCGCGCCGCATCGCGAGAAGGGGCTGACGCCGCTCGCCTTCGTGGTGCCGGTGGCGGGGCGCAAGCTGACGGTGGACGACAAGCGCCGGCTGTTCGAGCTGGTGCGCAGCGAGAAAGGCGCGGTCGCAGTGCCGGCCGACTTCATCGAGGTGTCGCAATTCCCCGAGACGCGCAGCGGCAAATATATGCGGCGCATGGTGCGCGCGCTGGTCGAGGGCGGCGATGTCGGCGACGTGACGACGCTGCGCAATCCCGAAGCGCTCGACGAGCTGAAGACTGCGATCGACACGTGGCAGCGCAAGCAGCGGCTGTCGGAAGAGCAATCGCTGTTCGAGCGCAATCGCTATTTCCTGGTGCAGTACAACATTGTCGCGCCGGGCAAGCGGGTGGCGACTGTCACGGTCACCAATCCGCCGGTCAACGCGCTGAACGAACGCGCGATTGACGAGCTGGTGACGGTGGTCGACCATCTGTCGCGCAAGGACGATGTCGTGGCGGTGGTGTTCACTGGCGAGGGAACCGCATCGTTCGTGGCGGGCGCGGATATCCGGCAGATGCTGGAGGAAATCCATACGCTCGACGAGGCGATGGTGCTGCCGAACAACGCGCAGCTCGCGTTCCGCAAGATCGAGACGATGGACAAGCCGTGCATCGCCGCGGTGCAGGGCGTGGCGCTGGGCGGAGGCATGGAGTTCGCGCTGGCGTGCCACTACCGCATCGCCGAGCCGACTGCGCGCTTCGGGCAGCCCGAAATCCGGCTGCGGCTGCTGCCGGGCTATGGGGGCACGCAGCGGTTGCCGCGGTTGCTGGCGGACAAGAACGGGGCGACGAGCGTGCGCGACGCGCTTGACCTGATCCTGGGCGGGCGCAGCATCGATGGTGCGGCGGCGAGTGAGATCGGCCTGGTCGATCAGCTCGTGTCGGGATCGCGCGATGCACTGGCGGAAGCGCACGCTGCGGTGCGGGCCTATGTGAAGGATGGGGTGAGCAGCCCGCTGGGCGCTGCCTTTGCCGCGCGGCAGGCGGCGGCGACGCGCTGGGAAGAGCCGTCGACGGTCGATCTCGATGCGGTGCTCGAGGATGATTTCCTGCAGCGGATCCAGCGTCAGCTCGACTGGGCCGGGCGCGGGACGGCTGGTGCGCGCGCGATCGAGGCGGTGCGCGTCGGGTTTGCGCAAGGCATGGCGGCGGGGCTGGCGCGCGAGGCGCAGTTGTTTGCGGAAGCTATCGTCGATCCAGACGGCGGCAAGACCGGCATTCGTCAGTTCATGGACAAGGTGAGCCCGCCGCTCCCCGTGCGCCGCGACGGGGTGTGGCTCGACGCCGAGCATGTGCCGCGCGGGCAAGCGCTGGAAGCCGCGGGCGAGTTGTTGCCGGTCGGCGCGGCTTTCTATCCCGGCGTGACGCGGATTCCCGAGTGGCAATATGCGTTCGGGATCGCGCGCGATGCCGAGACGGGCGCGCCGCGCTTCGGTCCGCCGGCGACACATGAGCGCGAGCTGATCGTCAAAGTGCCCGAGCCGGCGCCCAACGAGGCGCTGCTGTACATGCTGACCAGCGAAGTGAACTTCAACGACATCTGGGCGCTGACCGGCATCCCGGTGTCGCCGTTCGATTCGCACGAAGAGGATGTCCAGATCACCGGATCGGGTGGCATTGCGCTGGTCGCGGCGCTCGGCAGCGAGACGCGGGGCGAGGGGCGGGTGAAGGTCGGCGATCTCGTAACAGTCTATTCGGGCACCAACGATCTGCTGAGCCCGCAGGTCGGCAACGATCCGATGTATGCGGGCTTCTCGATCCAGGGCTATGAGACCGAGACGGGCAGCCATGCGCAGTTCCTGACGGTGCAGGCGCCGCAGATGCACGCGATCCCGCCCGACCTGACGCTGGAGCAGGCGGGCAGCTATGTGCTGAACCTCGGCACGATCTCGCGCTGCCTGTTCACGACGCTGCAGATCGCGCCGGGGCGGACGCTGTTCGTCGAGGGTGCGGCGACGGGCACCGGGCTCGATGCGCTGCGCACTTCGGTGCGGACCGGGCTGCAGGTGACGGGCCTCGTCTCGTCGGCCGAGCGCGCGGCGTTCATTACCGGCCAGCAAGGCGCGACCGGGGCGATCGATCGCAAGGATCCGCGCTTCGCAAGCCTGTACACGATCGTGCCCGAAGAGGCGGAGGCGGCGCGCGCCTGGGAAGCGGCGGGTGCGCCGTTGCTGGAGGAATATCAGGCGCTGAACGGCGGCAAGCTGGCGGATTATGTCGTGAGCCATGCGGGCGAAACGGCGTTTCCGCGCAGTTTCCAGCTGTTGGCGGAACATGGCACGCTGGCCTTCTACGGCGCATCGTCGGGTTATCATTTCAGCTTTATGGGCAAGCCCGGCAGCGCGACGCCGGAGGAAATGCTGCGCCGGGCCGCGCTGCGCGGTGGCGAGGCGGTGCTAATCTATTACGGGCCGCGCTCGACGGCGCTGCTCGACGAGACGGGGCTCGAGATGATCGAGGCGGCGCGGCGGTTCAACGCGCGCAGCGTCGTCGCGACGACCACCGACGGACAGCGCGAGTTCCTGCAATCGCTGGGGCTCGAGGATGCGATCGAGGGCATCGTCAGCCTGGAGGCGATCCGGCGGCGCGAGGGGGCCAATTTCCTGTGGCCCGATACGATGCCGCAGCTGCCCGACGCCAAGGCCGATATCGAAGTCTTCAAGGCGGCAGTGCGCGACTATCAGGATCGCGTGATGAAGCCGTTCGGCTCGGCGATCGGGAAGATCCTGCGTTCGCCGGACAATCCGCGCGGTGCGCCCGACCTGATCATCGAGCGCGCGATGCAGGATACGCTGGGCGTGTCGACCTCGCTGGTGAAACCCTTCACCGGGCGGGTGATCTTCGCCGAGGATCTCGCGGGACAGCGCTTCACTTTCTACGCGCCGCAGGTGTGGACGCGGCAGCGCCGGATCCTGATGCCGACCGCGTCGATCCTCGGCACGCATCTGTGCAACGCGTTCGAAGTGTCGCGCATGAACGACATGATCGCGGCGGGATTGCTTGAAGTGACCGAGCCGCAGGTCGTGCCGTGGGACGGGCTGCCCGAGGCGCATCAGGCGATGTGGGAAAACCGGCATTCCGGCGCGACCTATGTGGTCAACCACGCGCTGCCTGAACTGGGGCTGCGGAGCCGCGATGCGCTGCTTGAGGCGTGGGCGGCGGCGGAAGCGAAATTACCCGAGCCCTAGTATCAAAACATACAGCGCCGGCTGACGATTATACGCTAAACTCGGAATTGCCCTCCCCAGGCTTCGAACGCGTCAATGTGGCGGTGATCAGCACCGACCGATGGGAGAGTACCATGGCCAAGGCAAAGACTGTGCAAACCCCAGCCACCGGCGGCCGGTTGGCCGGCAAGATCGCAGTCGTAACAGGCGCGGCAGGCAATCTGGGCGGATATATCGTCCGCCATTATCTGGGCGAAGGCGCGACCGTGGTGATGACGGGGCGCACGCCCGCGCGCACCGACGCGGCGGCCGCGGCGATCCGCGAAGAGACGGGCGTCGACGAGGCGCGGCTGGCGACGGTGGCGCTCGACGGTGGCGATCCGCAATCGGTGCGCGACGGCATCGCCGATGTGATCGCGCGGTTCGGGCGGATCGACATTCTCGTCAACAATGCGGGGTCGGCCGGCCCGAAGCAGCCGATCGAGCAATTGCCGCTCGATGCGGGCGAACTCGCCGCGCTGCAAAAGCGCGGATCGACCGATACCGAGACGGTGGGCGACGCGATGCGCAATATCTTCGGCGTCGCCTGGAACGTCGCGCGCGCGGCGGCCCCGGTGATGAGCGAGGGCGGATCGATCATCAACATCTCGACGATCTTCTCGCGCACGCCCTATTATGCGCGCACCGCTTATGTCGTGCCGAAGGCGGCGATGAACGCTTGGTCGCGCGAGCTGTCGCTTGAACTGGGCCCGCGCGGGATCCGCGTGAACCTCGTGTTCCCCGGCCCGATCGAGAGCGAGCGGATCCGATCGGTCTTCGCGACGATGGATACGATGCGCGGCGACGAGGCGGGCACTACGGCGAACCAGTTCTTCGATATGATGTCGCTCGAGCGCGCGACTGGCGGCAACGCGAAGGCCAAGACCTTCCCGACGCCGACCGATATCGCGACCACTTGCGTGTTCCTGGGCAGCGACGAATCCGCCGCCTACAACGGGCATGATTTCGAAGTGACGCACGGCATGACGGTGCGCAAGGAAGCGCGCTCGACGTACCTCTCGCGGCCGACGATGCGGTCGATGGATGGCGCTGGGCTGGCGGTGCTGATCGCGGCCGGGGACGGCTGGCAGGAAGCGCTGGAGATCGCGAACATCCAGATCGCGTGCGGCGCGCGGGTGCTGCTCGGCCTGAGCCGGCAGGCCGATGTCGCGATCGCGCAGGCGCGGGCGAAGGCGGAAGGCGCGGACGACCGGCTGACGATCATCCGCTTCAACCGCAGCGAACCGGCCGCGATGGAAGCGGCGCTCGAAGCATACACGCAGGAGCAGGCGGCGATCACCGGCGCGATGTTCATGCCGGTGCGCGGGGCGGGCGAGCTGATCGGCGACCTGGTCGATGCGAACGACGAGGATGTCGCGACGTTCATGGATGTCGAGCTGGCGGGCAGCATCGCGCTCGCGCGCACGCTGAGCCGCTACTGGAAGCGCCACGACAATTTGCTGCAGGAACCGCGCTTCGTGTTCCTGACCAATCCGAGCGACGGCAAGGGCGATGTCTATGCGCAGGTGCTGCGCGCGGCGACCGAGCAGCTGATCCGCATCTGGCGCGACGAATCCGAGATCGATGTTGCGCATGGCCGGCGGCGGCAGGCGGAGTGGGGCAACCAGATCGTCCGCTTCGTCAATGCCGAGGCGGAGAACACCCGCTTTACCGCCGGGCATGCGGCGCGCATCCTGCTGAAGGAAAGCAAGATCCGCGAAGTGACGCTGTACGTTCCCGCCAGCATCGGCGAGGCGACGGGATCGCGCAAGGCGATGCCGGGGTTCAGCGAGAACATCACCGGGCTGCATCTGGGCAAGGTGGCGCTGATTACCGGGGGATCGGCGGGGATCGGCGGACAGGTGGCGCGGCTGCTCGCGCTCGCCGGTGCCAAGGTGATGATGGTCGCGCGGCGCGAGAGCGAGCTCGCGGTCGCGCGCGCGCGGATCGTGAGCGAGCTGGAGGACATCGGCTTTGCCGGCGTCGAGCGGCGGGTGCAGACGCTCGCCAATGTCGACGTTAGCAATTTTGAGTCGCTCAAGGGCGCGGTGGATGCGACGCTCAAGGCGTTCGGGCGGATCGACTATCTGATCAACAATGCCGGTGTTGCTGGCGCCGAGGACATGGTCGTCGACATGAGCGTCGACGCCTGGAACTACACGCTCGATGCCAATCTGATCTCGAACTACTTCCTGATGCACCACGTGGTGCCGATGATGAAGCGGCAGGGATCGGGCTATATCCTCAACGTCTCGTCCTACTTCGGTGGTGAGAAGTATCTGGCGGTCGCTTATCCGAACCGCGCCGATTATGCGGTGTCGAAATCGGGCCAGCGCGCGATGGTGGAATCGATGGCGCGCTATCTCGGGCCGGAGGTGCAGTTCAACGCGATCGCGCCGGGGCCGGTGGATGGTGACCGGCTGGCGGGAACGGGCGGCAAGCCCGGGCTGTTCGATCGGCGCGGCAAGCTGATCCTCGAGAACAAGCGGCTGAACGCGGTCCATGCCGCCGCCGTCAAGGCGCTGCGCCGCGGGGTGCGCGTGGAGGCGCTGCTGACGCGGCTCGCGCGCAACGACACCGTCCGGATGTCGCACGATACCAACAACCCGCGCGAGATTCGCGAGCTGGCGCTGGCCTGCGCGCGCGAGGGCGATGGCGTGTGCACGTGGGATCAATATCTGCTGACCGCGCCGATCGCTGCCGCGCTCGTCTCGCGCTTGCGGCAGGGCGGCTATTTCCTCGACGCGCCGGGCTGGGCCGACAAGCCGGACACGCCCGAGGCGAATGGCGGCTGGCTGCTGCGCACGCCGCCCGCGGATGCGCCGTTCCTGCCGGCGGAGAAGATCGCGATTGAGGCCAAGAAGGTCGGCGGCGGCGTCATTTCCAAGCTCCACCTCGGCAAGATGCCGACCGAGACCGATGTGGCGCAGGCGACGGTGTTCTTCCTCGCCGACCGTGCGGCCTCGGGCGAGACGTTCATGCCGTCGGGCGGGCTATCGGTCGAGCGATCGACCACCGAGCGCGAATTGTTCGGCAGCCCCAAGCAGGAGCGGCTCGACCAGATGCGCGGGAAGACGGTGTGGATCATCGGCGAGCATCTGATCGATTATATCGCGGAGACGGCGCGGGCGTTCCTCGACGAATGCCATGTCGCGCGCGTGGTGCTGATCACGCGGACGGCGGAGGGGTTCGCGGCGATCAAGGCGGCGCTGGACGATATGCCCGAGACCGCGCTGCAATCGATCGTCTGCGGCGATGCGGTCGAGGCTGCGATGGACGAGGCGCTGTCGCAATGGGGGCGCCCGACGACGGTGCTGTCGACGCCGTTCGAGGAGCTGCCGCAGAAGCTGTTCGCGCTCGACGATGCGCTCGACCCCGCGGGGTTCCGCAACATGGTCGCGAACAATCTGACGAACCATTTCCGCGTCTCGCGCAAGGCATCGCTCTACGACGATTGCCAGCTCGTGCTGGCCTCGCCCGACGTGCCGATGGGCGACAAGAGCCCGGCGTTCGCCTTCGCCAATTTCATCAAGACGACGCTGCACGCCTTCACCGCGACGCTGGCGGTGGAGAATGAGCGGCTGGTGCATGACGTGCCGGTCAACCAGATCAACCTGACGCGGCGCGTGCAATCCGAGGAGCCGCGCGATCTGGACGAGCATCTGGAAGAGGTGAAGCGCTTTGCCCGCGCGGTGCTGTTGCTTGGCGCGCCGCTGCCCGATGCGGAGGATTCGCGGTATCGCGCCCGGATCTACCGCGGCATGTCGATGACGGTGTGATGCGGTATCTTCCGTTCGAGAAGCCGATCGAGGCGCTGCAAAGCGCGCGCGATGCCGCCTTGCGCGCTTCGGGCGAGGGCGAGGCGGCGATGCTGGCCGAGCGGGCGGATCGCCAGCTCGTCGACCTCTACGCGCGGTTGACGCCATGGCAGCGGACGCAAGTCGCCCGGCATCCCGATCGCCCGCACTTCAGC
Organism: Sphingomonas radiodurans; assembly: GCF_020866845.1. Classification (NCBI taxonomy): domain Bacteria; kingdom Pseudomonadati; phylum Pseudomonadota; class Alphaproteobacteria; order Sphingomonadales; family Sphingomonadaceae; genus Sphingomonas; species Sphingomonas radiodurans. The sequence goes on along the minus strand of NZ_CP086594.1, from coordinate 962,774 downwards.
CAGCTGGTGGCAGGGCTGTGCGACGAATTCGTGCCGTTGGCGGGCGATCGGGCGTTCGGCGACGACAAGGCAATCATCGGCGGGTTCGCGAATTTTGCAGGGCGGCGGGTGGTGGTGATCGGCCATGCCAAGGGGGAGGATACGGCGTCGCGGCTGCACCATAATTTCGGGATGGGGCGGCCCGAAGGGTATCGCAAGGCGATCCGGCTGATGGACCTTGCCGACCGGTTCGGATTGCCGGTGATCACGCTTGTGGACACGCCGGGGGCCTTCCCCGGCATCGATGCGGAGGCGCGCGGCCAGGCCGAAGCGATCGCGCGCGCGACCGAGCGGTGCCTGTCGCTCGGCGTGCCGATGATCGCGGTGATCGTCGGCGAGGGCGGATCGGGCGGTGCGGTCGCGCTTGCCTCGGCGAACCGCGTGCTGATGCTGGAGCATGCGGTATATTCGGTCATCTCGCCGGAGGGATGCGCCTCGATCCTGTGGCGCAACGCCGATCGCGCGCCGGACGCCGCGGAGGCGATGAAGATCACCGCGGCGGACCAGCTGCGGCTCGGCGTGATTCATCGCATCGTCTACGAGCCGAAAGGCGGCGCGCATCGCGACCATGGCGAGATGATCAAGCGGCTTTCGCTGGCGCTGAAGGCCGAACTGGATGGACTCTCGTCGTTGACGCCGGACGAACTGCGCGCCGAGCGGCGGAGCTTCTTCCTGCAGATCGGGCGATCGTGACGGGCGACGCCCGCTAGGTACGGCGTTCGCGGCGAGGGATAACTCACCGTTATGCCCGGTCGAAGCATTGGTGGTGTTCGCACCGGCGCTAGCGCTTGACGGCCGAAGTGTCCCTGTCACGCTGACGATCGCGGGCGGGGGACGTTTCGAACGACGCGCGCGGATCTGGGCGACGAGCGACGCTGCGGCGCCCTAGCGGGGGAGCGACGCATGGGTTTGTTCGCACATAGCGCTATTGGCCGATGGCTGGCGGCGGGCCTCCTTGCCGTCGCCAGTGGCGCGGCTCAGGCGCAGGACGGCAGCGCGCTGCGGATCGCGCCGGTGCCGAGCACGCCGATCGCCGACGGCTTCACCTTCGCCGCGGTTGGTGACATCATCTATCTTCGCCCGATGCTCGCGACGCTGGAAGCGCGCGCGCCCGAGATGCTGAAGATCATGCGCGCGGCCGATGTGACGTTCGGCAATTTCGAGCAGACCGTTTTCCACCTTCCGACCTTCAAGGGGCATCCGCAGGCGACGTCGGGCGGCACCTGGATGCTCGGTGATCCGGGGGTGATCGACGACATCGTCGACATGGGGATCGACGTCGTCAGCCATGCCAACAATCATGCGACGGACTGGGGCGTGGAGGGGCTGATCGAGACGCTCGATCGGCTGGACGCGGCGGGCGTGGTCAATGCCGGCACTGGACGCAATCTCTCGGGTGCGCGGGCGCCGCGCTATCACGACAGCGTCGCCGGCCGGATCGGACTGGTGGCGGCGAGCAGCACGTTTCCGGCGATGTCGCGCGCCGGCGATCCGATCGGCGAAGTGCCGGGGCGGCCGGGCGTCAATGCGCTGCGCACCGAGCGGATCGGCATCGTGTCGCCCGCCGATCTGGCGGTGCTGGCGCGTGTCGCTGGCACGCGTGAGGGCGCGGCGGTGAAGCTGAACGGTGTGGGCTATCGCGCCGCCGCGGACGCGAGCAGCCCACCCGTGATCGAGTATGTCGTCGATACGCGCGACGAGGCGGCCAATCTGCTGTCGATCCGCCAGGCGAAGCAGAACGGCAATTTCGCGTTTTTTTCACTGCACAATCACGAGCCCGGCAATGCGAGCCAGACGCCGGCGGGGTTCGCGGTCGCGTTCGCGCACAAGGTGATTGATGCGGGGGGCGACGCCTTCGTCGGGCATGGCCCGCACCAGTTGCGCGGGATCGAGATCTACAAGGGGCGGCCGATATTCTACTCGCTCGGCAACTTTGCGATGATGAACAACTCGCTCGATGCTGTGCCGGCGGACATGTACGACCAATATGGCGTCGAACCGGGCTCGGCGACCACGCCGGAGTTGCTTGCGGCGCGCAACGCGGTGTCGTTCGGCGATGCGAACCTGTTCGAGTCAGTCATCGCCGTCAGCCGCTTTGTCGGCGGACGGGTAAGCGAGATCCGGCTTTACCCGATCGACCTGGGCGTCGGCACGCAAGGCGCGATGCGCGGCGTGCCGATGATGGCGGATGCCATAGTCGGCCGCCGCATCCTCGAGCGCTTGCAGCGGCTGTCGCAGCCGTTCGGCACGACGATCGCCATCGAGAACGGCATCGGCATCATCCGTATCCCGGCTGACCGATGACACGACCTGTTACCGTATCTGAAGAAAGGACATCATGACCCGTTTCGTCCACCGTGCCGCCGGCCTGGCGCTGTTCCTGGTTCCCACAAGTGTCAGCGCGCAAGCGGCACCGGCCGCCGGGGCGGTGACTCCAGCGACGCCGGCTGCTGCTGCCACGATCAAGCGGATCACTGCATCGCCGGGCTATGCCAAAGCGGTCGCCGCGCTCGATGCCGGCCACGATCGCTGGGTGCAGAACATCATCACGCTGACGGAGATTCCGGCGCCGCCGTTCAAGGAAGCGGTGCGCGCGCGTGCCTATCGCGACATGTTTACCGCCGCCAGGCTGACCGACGTCGAGATCGACGAGGAAGGCAATGTGCTCGGGCTGCGCAAGGGCGGCGGCGAGGGGCTGATCGTGGTGTCGGCGCATATGGACACGGTGTTTCCGGAAGGGACGCCAGTGAAGGTGCGCCGCGAGGGCGACAGATTGTATGCGCCGGGTGTGGGCGACGATACGACCGGGCTCGCGACGCAACTTGCGATCATCGAGGCGATGAACGCCGCCGGGATCAAGACCAAGGCCGACATCCTGTTCGTCGGCACGGTGGGCGAGGAGGGGCTCGGTGACCTGCGCGGCGTCCGCTATCTGTTCACCAAGGGCAAGTACAAGGACAAGGCGAAGGCGTTCTTCTCGCTCGATGGCGGCGGGCTCGACGGCGTGACGGTCGGCGGCGCCGGATCGAAGCGGTATCGCGTGATGTTCAAGGGGCCGGGCGGCCACAGCTATGGCGCCTTCGGCCTTGTCAATCCGATGACCGCGATGTCGCAGGCCGTGGTCGATTTCTACAAGATCGCGGTGCCGGCCGATCCGAAGACGACGTACAGCGCCAGCGTCGTCAGTGGCGGGACATCCGTGAATGCCATCCCGCGCGAAGTGACGATGGAATTCGACATGCGATCGGAAAGCGCCGAATCGCTGGCGAACGTCGAGAAGCAGTTCTTGGCGACGCTGCAGAAGGCGGCTGCGACCGAGAATGCGGCACGATCGACCAAGGAAGGCGCGATCACCGCCGAACCCAAGCTGATCGGCGATCGTCCGGCCGGGCAGACGCCGCGCGATGCGGAGATCGTGCAATATGCGACTGCAGCCTATGCCGCCGAGGGCATTCCGATCCGCTACGGCGCGGGATCGACGGATTCGAACATCCCGATCAGCCTGGGCATTCCGGCGATCACCATTTCGCGCGTCGCGACCAGCGGGCGCGGGCATTCGCTCGACGAGTGGATTTCGGTGGAGAAGCCCGGCAACCTTCAGGTGAAGCGGCTCGGCCTCGCGATGATTCTGGCGACTGCCGGAATGTAGCAGCCGGCGGGGCGGATCTAGAACAGGCCTTCGATCCGCCCCGCCGCGTCGATCCGGATCGTCTCTGCCGCGGGGGTGCGTGGCAGGCCGGGCATCGTCATGATCTCGCCGCAGATCGCGACGACGAAGCCCGCGCCGGCAGCGAGCCGGACCTCGCGGACGGGGACGATATGGCCGGTCGGTGCACCGAGCGCGGCGGGGTTGGTCGAGAAGCTGTATTGCGTCTTGGCGATGCACACCGGCAGATGCCCATACCCGTCGGCTTCCCAGCGCGCGAGTTGCGCATGCACGCCAGGATCGGCGACTGCTGCCTCGGCGCGGTAAAGGCGTGTCGCGACGGTGTTGATCTTGTCGAACAGCGGCAGATCATCGTCGTAGAGCGGCGCGAACTGCGATGGCGCGCTGGCAATGGCGACGACCTGCTGCGCCAGTTGCTCCGCGCCCGCGCCGCCATCGGCCCAGTGCGTACAGACGATTGCGCGCGATCCGTGGAGGTCGGCGATGGCTGCGATCGCCGCGAGCTCCTCGTCGCTGTCGGTGTGGAAGCGGTTGATCGCGACCACTGCGGACACGCCGAACTGGCGGACGTTCTCGATGTGGCGGATCAAGTTGACGCCGCCACGCTGGACGGCATCCATGTCCGGCGTGGCCAGATCACCCTTCGCCACGCCGCCGTTCATCTTGAGCGCGCGCACGGTGGCGACGATCACGACCGCGGCGGGTCGCAGCCCGGCCTGGCGGCACTTGATGTCGAAGAATTTCTCCGCGCCCAGATCGGCGCCGAACCCGGCCTCGGTGACGACATAGTCGGCCAGCTTGAGCCCAGTGCGCGTCGCGATCACCGAATTGCAGCCGTGCGCGATGTTGGCGAAGGGGCCGCCGTGGATGAGCGCGGGATTGCCCTCGAGCGTCTGGACGAGGTTGGGTTTGATCGCTTGCGCCAGCAGCACGGCCATGGCGCCATCCGCCTTGAGATCGCGAGCGGTTACTGCCTGCTTCTTTCGGTTATAGCCGATGACGATCCGGCCGAGCCTCGCTTCGAGATCGTCGAGCCCGTCGGCCAGGCAGAGGATCGCCATCACCTCCGACGCGACGGTGATGTCGAAGCCGGATTCGCGCGGGAAGCCGTTGGCGGGGCCGCCGAGCGACTGGGCGATGTCACGCAGCGCACGATCGTTGATGTCGAGCACACGCCGCCAGACGATCCGGCGGACATCGATATCGAGCGCGTTGCCCCAGTGGATGTGATTGTCGATCATCGCTGCGAGCAGATTGTGCGCGCTGGTGATCGCGTGGAAATCGCCGGTGAAGTGGAGGTTGATATCCTCCATCGGGATAACCTGCGCATAGCCGCCGCCAGCCGCGCCGCCCTTCGTGCCGAAACAGGGCCCGAGCGAGGGTTCGCGCAGGCACAGCATCGTCCGCTTGCCGATCCTGTTCAGCGCATCGGCGAGACCGACCGAGGTGGTCGTTTTCCCCTCGCCGGCCGGGGTTGGATTGACCGCGGTGACGAGGACGAGCTTGCCGGCGGCGTCGGCGTCACCGAGCAGGGTGATATCGATCTTCGCCTTGTGGTGGCCGTAAGGCTCGATCGCGGCGGCAGGGATGCCAGCGCGATCGGCGATGCGCTGGATTGGCTGGATCGCGGCGGCGCGCGAGATTTCAATGTCGGTTGGCACGCGCTGTCATAACGACCGGGCAAGCACGGCAACAACCCGCAATTCGTGACGATGATGCCGGGACATTTGGGTCCGTCAGCCGCCTACGCTGTGGCGCTCCGGCCGTGGGCTCGAGCGCCAGTGTCGAACAGCTTTTGCGCGACGAGCACCGCGGTCGGCGCATTCGGCGCCGTCGCATCCGCACCGACTTCTACGGCCAGTGCCGGATTGGCGGTGAACATCGGACCGCCGACCATGATGCCGATGGCTGGGTTCTTCGATTTCTTTCGAATGTGGGCAATCGTGGTCTTCAAACTGTCGAGTTGTCGATCGGACCCGGCGGTCAGGCCAGCCACGGCGAACCAGCGATCACGCACGGTCATGGCAATCTCGTCGCTGCTGCCCGTCAGCTCCGTCTTCACCTGCCAGCCGGCGGCCAGCAGGAATTTCTCCACCATGACCACGCCGAAATAATGCTGATCACCTGGCGTCATCGCCATGAACACTTGCCGGCGGGTGGCGAGATCCGGAAGGTCATGGCTATCGTTGAAGATCGCGAGCAGCTTTTGGAGGCGGGCGACGCCGAGCGTGACATCGATGAAGTCACATTCGTCCCGATCCCACATCTCTCCCAGGTGCCGAGCCGTCGGCTCGAGCAGCTCGATGAACAGTGCGTCCATCGATAGTCCGCGATCGCGCAGGACCATGACATAGGCCGCAGCCGCCTCGAGATCGCTGCCCAGGACAACGTCGGCGAGCCCGCTGATATCGGCGGCGCTAGGCGCTAGGGCGGCGATCACCGCCGCAACCGGGGCGGCTTCCACTACTTCGGTGTGCAGGCGCAGCAGACGTGGAATGATCTCGCTGGAGACGATTCGCGCGAGCTTGGCCTGGCGGTCTGCCGCGTCATTCCGGCGATAAACCTCAGGTGCGATGAAATGCGTTTCGAGCCGGTTCAAGCTGAAGCGGTCGATCGCAGGACGGGTTATCGCACTGGCCGTCTGCCCCATCGGTTTTTCCTTTGCCCGCCGCCGTTCGACGTCTCCCGATACCAGATCACCATATTGCGCCGGACATGTCGATAGCGAAGATCGATCCCCTGACCGCAGGCGTGCGGTCGACCCGCTTGTTGTTATCTAGCGGAGCATGCTCGCGTTAGTTCGTCTCGGTGGACAAGAATTGTTGTACCGGGGGAAGCGACGTACCCGGATTTTCTTCGAACGGCAGATGCCCGAGGTTCGGCAGGCGTACCAGCCGCGCGTTTGGCAGAAGACGCAAGTAATCGGCTGCGTTGCTGATTGGGATCATGCCATCCTTCTCGCCCCAGATCAGGAGCGTGGGGGCCTTTATCCGGGCCAATATTGGACCTGGACTGCGCAAGACGGTCTGCTCCATCCGCGCCAGCATTGCGCGTCGCACGCCGGGTGCCAGCAGCATGTCGCGATAGCGGGTGAGGGTAGTTTCCTGCAGCGCTGCCGGGTCCGCATAAGCAGCGGCGAGGTTGCCCTTCAAGGCGCCGCGCGGCGCGACATAGGGCAGCGCCTGCATCATCATCGGCACTTGCGGCGCCTTGCCATATTCGAAGCCCGGGCTCGCGAAGCCGTCGGGTGAGATCAGGACCAGCGATCGGACCCGGTCGGGATGCGCGGCAGCGAAATTCCAGGCAATGCGCCCGCCTAGCGAGTTGCCGATCACGCTGGCGCGCTCCACCCCGAGCTGATCCATCAGCGCGACGAGCAGTGTCAGCGCCCGCGCGTCGGAATAGTCGCCGGTGGGGTCGGGGCCCGTGAGGCCGAAGCCCGGCAGATCGAGCCGAATGACGCGAAACTGGTCGGAAAGCGCGCGGGCCCATGGTTCCCACGTGTCGAGGCTCGCGCCGAAGCCATGCAGCAGGATCACCGCGGGTTTGTCGTGAGGGCCGGTATTGCGCAGGCGCATGCGCAGGCCGCTGATCGTACGATACTCGCCGGGGTACATCGCTTCGAGGGCAGGGCGGGGCTTGTCCGGCGCGTAGAGCCAGAGCGTTACTGCGCCGAGCCCGAGAACGGCCGCGCCCGCCACCCACTTCAGGACAGTCCGCATCTTCTTTGGTCGGGGCAAGCGCGTCTCCGCTGGGTTTGCATCAAGGGCGGGTGCCGCATCAGAAGACCGCATGATCACCCCGTTCGGGCGCGGCAGCCCCGGCGAGGACGGCGCGGTAGAAGTCCGGCAGGGTTTCCGATCCGGTCGATGGCGTCGCGGCCGCATCGTAGCGGGCGGTTTTCGGGTCGAGCACCAGCATCGACTCGGTGGCGTAATAGCGACCGATCCGGGCGAGTTCGGCCTTTTCCGCCAGCGGTGGGGCGATCCTGCCAAGCAAGCGCAGGCTGCCGGCGATGACGTCCAGCATGGCCACGGGAACCGAGCGGAAGCGGGGCGGGCGGCCGAGCATCGCGAACAGCAATTCGCCTTGCTGGCGTGGCGTGATGGCATCGCCCGGCCCGGCAATTGGCAGGATGCGGTTCCAGCGGCTTTCATCCGTCAGGCAATCTGCGATGAAGTCCGCCAGATCGCCGTCGCTGATCGGCTTGCAGGCGGTGAGCGTTCCGTCGCCGAAGATCAGGAAGGGGCGGCCTCTGCGGACGCGCTCGATCTGACCCGACAGCGATTTGAAGAAGGCGGTGGGGCGGACGATCGAATAGCGCAGGCCCGACTTGATCAGCGCCGCCTCGAACGCCAGCTTGGCGCGCTGGAAACCGAGCAGCGGCTTCTGGACGCAGATCGCCGAGAGCAGGACGAAATGGCGCACGCCGGCCTGCTGCGCTGCTTCGAGCACGTTCAGATGCGCGCTGTGATCGATCGCCCAGGCGTCCGTCGGCGTTCCGGTTCTCGACGCCATGCAGGACACCACGGCGTCGAAGCGCTCGCCGGCGAAGCCATCGCGCGCCAGCGATTGAGGATCGGTGACATCCACAACCTTCACGGTGGCTTCGGGAAAAAGTTGGGCGGCGGCAGCCGGGGTCAGCGAGCCATCGACGCCGGCGCGTGGCCGGACGAAACATACAACGTCATGTCCGCGCCCGACGAGCGCTGCGGCGGTTGCACGGCCGATCGTGCCGGTGGCGCCCAGCAGGCATATCCGTCGGCGTGAGTTCGGGTGTAGGGGGGCAGGCGATGGCGCCAGTGCATTGGTATCAAAGCCGGCAGTGTCGTTGCCCGTCATCATATCCTATCCGCGCTATACGCTACGTGTCGCGGTTGTCCGTGCGTCAGGCTGCGGAGGCGTCGGAAGCGGCGCGCGTGAATATCTGTTGCAGCGCCTCCGGCGTGGCCCGCCGGACCGCGCCGCGGGCAACTTCCTCGGGCGTCCAGAGCCAGGAGTGCGCCGGATCATGCAGCATCGCCCAATCGGGGAAGACGCGGTCGGGCACCTCCGCACGATTGAGCAGGACCACGTCGAGGTGCCGGTCATCGCGCAAGATGCGGGCGTACAGCGCGTCGATCGCCGCCGCGTCGCCTTCGATCAGCTGAAGATAGATGTCGTCGCGGCAGATCAGCGCGCCGGTGACCCCGTTGCGCGCGTTGTTCCGGCGCGCGGTCGACAGGATCGCCGATAATATGGCGCTGTCATAGCCGAATGGCTCCGACATGTAGATCAATTGCGTGACCATGACTGCGGCTCCCCTTCAGCGATGCGCTACGCTATTCCGGCCGCATCGACCAGCGCCGGACGACTTACCCCATCGCGGCAACGGCCAGCGTGAGCAGGCCCAGTCCGATCGACAGCGGTACACGCAGCGACATCCACCAGCCGGGTGCCACCCCCGCCGCGACGAGCCGCCGATCGACCAACGGGCTGAGGAGCAACGACACGCCAAGGAGCGCCAGCGATGGCCCCGGCCACGCGGCGCCGACTGCCCATGGGATGGCGGTGGCGAGGGCGACCAGCGATGGTGCGACGGCGACGGGCCATACCCAGGCGGGGCAGCGGTCGGGCCGACTTGCGGCGAGGCCCCACCACATGCCGCCGAGGAAGCTGAGGATGATGGCCGCATAGGCATAGCCGAGCGACAGTGCGGCGAAGCGCCACCACGTCGATCCAGATGCCAGCAGGGCAACGACCGCGGCTTGTGGCAGCAACCCGGCATAGCCCAGCAGCCGAGCGCGACGCGGGAGTGACGATGATGGCGGCGTTGATCCGTTTCCCATCGGGCTCAACCGCCGAGCTCACATTGACGGGTCGGCACGGCGTGGGTGGTCATCTTGCGGCCCTTCGTGAAGAACGCTTCAAACGCGCAAGAGCGTCGCTAGTAGCTTGACGGTGGTTCTCACAACCCGATTCCGGGTGTCAGGTGGTATCGGAGCGAAGGGCGATGATCGAGGCCGATGATGCGCGGGGCGCCACGCTGGCGCTTCTTGCCAAGCGCGCGCCCGGCGCAACGGTCTGCCCCAGTGAGGTAGCGCGGGGCTTGGCGACTGCAGCTGGGTCGGCGGCCGACTGGCGCGGCATAATGCCGCTGGTTCATGCGGCGGTCGATCGCCTGGTTGACGAGCGGCGGGTGCGGCTCAGCTGGAAGGGGCGGACGCTCGCGGTGCGCAGCGGGCCGTATCGGATTGGTTTGAGCGACTTGGCGTAGCGAGCGGGGTGCGATCCGACGGCGTCAAAGGCCAACCCGTCCGAGGGCCGCCGCCAGTTCGGGGTCCATTTCGGCACTGTTCTTTGGCGTAAGGCGGTTCAGGACGGTCGTGATCCGCTGCTGCGCGATCTGGAGCGTCTTGTGCCGGACTTCGCGCGTCGCATTGGTGCGCCACGACCGGCTTTCGCCGAGCAATGCCGCCCATTTGGCCTCCTCCGCGGTCAGCACCGTCAGGGCGAGGCGCAGCCCATCTCGTCGGCCGCGGTCATAATCATCGGACATGAGGCACCTGGGAATAGTGGCACAAACGCATGCCTTGTCGAATAACCGCTCGAACGGATGAAGTCAGCGACTCTATGCGCGGCAGGCAGGCGCGGTTCTGCGCCCTGTTCGGGCGGCTCACTCATCAGCTTTTGGATAATCTTCAGTCATCGAATGACTAAGTGGTGCGGTCGAGAAGACTCGAACTTCCACGGCCTTTCGGCCACAACGACCTCAACGTTGCGCGTCTACCAGTTCCGCCACGACCGCACGTGATGTCCGCCGGGCAGGCCCGGTGGCTGGGAGGAGGGCGCCATTAACAGGGGTTTCCGAGGCTGGCAATGGCCGCCGCGCACCGCTAGCGCGAAAAGATGGAGCGCGGGGGGAGCAGCATCGATCGCGGTGGCGAAGCGCGTCGCATCCTGGCGCTGGCCTGGCCGGTGATGCTGACGAGCCTCAACTGGACGGTGCTCCACGTCACCGACGTGATCGTGGTCGGGCTGACCGGGGTTCACGAGGTGGCGGCGCTGTCCGCTAGCCGGGCGATCACCTTCATCGGCATCGTCGCTTCGCTGTCGTGGCTGTCGGGCATCCTCGTCTTTGCGTCGCGTGCGGACGGTGCGGGCGATCTGCCGCGGACGGGCGCGGTGTTGCGCGAGGGGCTGGTGTTCGGCGTGACGCTGGGCGCGGCGATGGCGGCGGTGCTGTTCTTCGGCGCGGTGCCGCTGCTGCGCTTCGTCGGCGTGGCCGAACCGCTGGTTGTGCCGGGCGCCGCGGTCGTGCGGGTGATCGCACTGAGTTATCCGTTCCAACTCGCGCTGGTGGCGGCGAGCTTCTTTCTGGAGGGGATCAGCCGGCCGCGGATGGTGGCGGCGGTAAACCTGTCGATCATGCCGCTCAACGCGCTGCTCGCCTGGATGCTGGCGACCGGACAGGCCGGGCTGCCGGCGATGGGCGCGGTAGGAGCAGGGCTGGCGACGGCGAGCGCCTCGTGCGTCGGCGGGGTGGCGATGGTTGGCGCCGCGCTCGCCGTGCCGCGGGCGCGCGAGCGTGGATTGCGGCAGTGGGGGTTCGCGGCGTGGCGCGGCACGCTGCGCGGCGCGGGGAGGATCGCGTGGTTCGGGGTGGTGCCGGCGCTTGCCGCGGGGCTGGAACTGGCCGGCTTCTCGATCCTGATCGCGCTGTCGACGCAAATTGGCGAGGCGGCGGCGCATGCCTTCCAGATCGTCTTCTCGATCCACAATGTGACGTTCGCCATCGCGATGGGCTTCGCCTCGGCGGCGGGCGTGCGGGCGGGCAATGCGGTGGGGGAGGGCGCGCCGCGGCAAGCGGGCGGGCGGGTCGCCATAGCGATCGGCGCGACAATCGCGGCGCTGGGGCTGGTGGCGGTGACGCTGATCGTGTTCCGCGCGTCGGTCGTGGCGCTGTTCCCGGCTGAGCCGCCAGTGACGCTGCTGGCGGCGGCGATGCTGTTGCCGTGGTTGCCGTTCATCGTGTTCGACGGGGTGCAGGTGGTGTTCGTCTACGCGCTGCGCTCGCTCGGCGATCAGGTGGCGGCTGGTCTGAACGGGATCGTCGCGTTCTTCGTCGTCACCGGCGGGCTCGGCTGGTGGCTAATCGCGTCGGGATATGGGCCGATGGGGCTCGTCTGGGCGTCAGGCTTGGGCATGGTCGCCGCCGCTGCGCTGAACGGAGGCCGCTTCCTCGTCGTCAGCCACCGTCTTCGCCGGCAAAGCTGAGCTCGAGCCGTTTCGAGCTGGCGGGCACGTCGAGCTTGGCGGAGTTGAAGTCGATCGCGCTCTTGGGCGACAGGCTGCGCTGCTGCGGAATGATCGTCCAGCTGTAGACGATCCGGCCCTGCGCATCGCGCAGGTCGGCGCGAATGTCGGGCACGCGCTGGCGCTCGTTCGAGGGATTGAGCACTTTGCCGCTGACCGCGAACAATTCGCTGCCGTTGTTGATCTCGCGCCGTTCGATCGGGTTGTCGATGAGCCGCAGCGGCGATTCAGCCGGACCGAACGAGAGGCCAAGCTGCGCAGCGAGGCCGGGGGCGCTGGTCCAGAGGATCGCCGCCACGGCGACGAGCATCAGTACTGCCGCAGCGACCGCCGCGATCGTCCAGCGGCGCGCGGGGTTGATGCGTGGGCGGAACGGCGGGCGGTGCGCGAAGGCATCGAATTCGGTGTCGGACGGTGGCGCATCGACCGGCTCGGCGGCGACCGGTGGCACGGGCGCGCTCGCGAGCGGTGGGGGAGCGGCGGGCGCAGGCTCAGCAGCGGGGGACGGCGGAGTGACAGGTCGGGGCGCGGCGACCGGCGGCTTGGGCTGGGCGGCGATTGCTTCGACGGCGCGGGCGTCCGGCGCCTGGAACCAGCTGTGGCGGCAGCTTGCGCACCGCACGGTCCGCCCGTCTGCTCCGATCGAACTGTCGGGCACGAGATAGCGGGTGCGGCATTCAGGGCACTCAAGGATCATTGCGCAACGCCGCGGAAAACTGGAAGCATCTTGAATCTAAACACCGCCATTGCGTTCCATGCAAGCGGAGGTTGAAGCGTCGGCATTGCTCGTGCGATGGCTGGGACGAGCGGAACAGCGTAAGGTTGAACAGCGCCGGCAATGGCGAATATCGTGCAGTTCGAGAATGTGGGGCTGCGCTACGGCAACGGGCCCGAGACGCTGTCGGACGTCAGCTTCTCGCTGGCGCCGGGCTCGTTCTACTTCCTCACCGGCGCGAGCGGCGCGGGCAAGACCTCGCTGCTGCGCCTGCTGTATCTCGCGCAGCGGCCGAGCCGCGGGATCATCCGGCTGTTCGGCGAGGATGCGGTGATGATGCCGCGAGGGCGGCTGCCGGGATTTCGTCGGCGGATTGGCGTGGTCTTTCAGGATTTCCGGCTTGTGCCGCATTTGTCAGCGGCCGATAACGTTGCACTCCCGCTGCGCATCGCTGGCATGACCGAGGCCGAGATCGCCGGGCCGGTGGGCGAGATGCTCGCCTGGGTCGGGCTGGCCGATCGCGCCGATGCACGGCCGGCGACGCTGTCGGGCGGCGAGCAGCAGCGCGTGGCGATCGCGCGCGCGGTGATCGCGCGGCCCGAGATGCTGGTGGCGGACGAGCCGACCGGTAACGTCGATCCCGACATGGCGGAGCGGCTGTTGCTTTTGTTCGATTCGCTCAATCGGCTGGGCACGACGGTGGTGGTCGCGACGCACGACCTGCACTTGATGAACCGCATCCCCGGCGCGCAGATGATGCGGCTGTCGAAGGGCCGGCTGAGTGATCCGGCGGGCACGCTGCGGCATCCGCCGGCACGCCCGGCATGAGCGACGCGCCACGTCACGGCAGCACCAACCGCGTCCTGGACGAAGCGCGCGGGGTGCGGGCGATGATCTGGGTCATCGCGATCATGCTGTTCCTGACGGTGCTGGGTGCGGCCTTGGGCCTGGCGATGCGCAATGCTGCCAGCGCGCTGGAGACCCAGCTGGTCGGGCGCGCGACGGTGCAGATCGTCGCCGGCGATCCGGCGCGGCGCGAGGCGGAGGCGGGGCGGGTGCTCGCGACGGTGAAAAGGTTGCCCGACGTGCGGCGGGCCGCGGCGGTGGATCGCGAACAGCTCGCTGCGCTGTTGCGACCGTGGCTGGGCGACGATGGTGCTGACCCCGAGCTGCCGGTGCCGGCGATGATCGATCTCGATCTGACGAGCGACGATCCGGCGGCCGTTGCGCGGGTGCGCGCGGCGGTGCGGCAAGTGGCGCCGGCGGCGCGCGTCGATGCGCACGAGGCGTGGATGACGCCGGTGGCGGGGTTCCTCGATCTGGTCGTCGCTATCGCGGTGGTGCTCGTGCTGCTGATGGCGACGGCCACGGCAGCGGTGGTGGTGCTGGCGGCGCGAGCTGGGCTTGAGGCGCACCGCCCGACGATCGAGGTAATGCATATGCTCGGTTCGACCGATGTGCAGGTCGCGCGACTGTTCCAGCGGCGGATCGCGCGCGATGCGGCGATCGGCGGTGCGATCGGCGGGCTTGCGGCGCTGGCGACGGTGGCGCTGGTCGGCAATCGCGCGGCGGCGCTCGGCTCGGAACTGCTAGGCGGGGCGGGGCTCGGGACGGGCGGGTGGGTGACGCTAGCGCTGTTGCCGATCGGCTTCGTGGTGCTTGCGGCCGTCGCGGCACGCTTCGCGGTGACGCGGGCGCTGGGACGCGTGCTGTGATCATGCGCTTCCTGTCGTTGCTGGCGATCGCATGGGGGCTCGGCTTCGCCGTCTTCATGCTCACGCTCGCGCAGCCGGCGGACAACGCGCGCACGACCGATGCGATCGTCGTGCCGACCGGTGGGGCCGGTCGGATTGTCCGCGGACTGACGCTGATCGAGCAGGGTCGCGCCAAGCGGATGCTGGTGAGCGGTGTGGCGACCGGGCTGCGCAAGGCGGACCTGATCGCGGCGAACGGCCATGCCGCGGCGATCACCTGCTGCGTCGATCTCGGCCGCGAGGCGGTCGACACGCGCTCGAACGCCGAGGAGACCGCGCGCTGGGTGCGCGAGCGGCGCTATCGCTCGGTGCGGCTGGTGACGTCCGACTGGCATATGGCGCGCGCGCGGATGGAGCTTGGCGCGGCGCTTGATCGCGACGTGGCGATCATGCGCGACGGGGTGCGCGGCGACCAGCGGCTCGGGCCATTGGTGAATGAATACAACAAGCTGATCCTGCGAAGGGTCGCGTTATGGCTAGGGTTGGGTCGATGAGCGACTGGTTGCGGACGATCCTCTACCAAATCGTCTTCTATACTGGGTCGGTGCCGATCGTCGTCGGCGTCGCGTTTGTTGCGCCGTTCGGCCAGCGTGCGGTGATCCGTCACGCGCATCTGTGGGCGAAGCTCAATCGCTGGGCGGCGCGCAACATCCTGGGCATCACGACGCGGATCGAGGGAGTGGTGCCCGAGGGGCAGTTCCTGATCGTGTCGAAGCACCAGGCGATGTTCGAGACGACCGAGCTGCAGCTGATCTTCGGCGGCCCGGCGATGGTGCTGAAGCGCGAGCTGACGCGCATCCCGATGTGGGGCTGGGCGACGCGGCTGTACGGATCGATGTCGGTCGATCGCGAGGCGTCGGCGAAGGCGCTTCGACAGCTGATGGCCGAAGGCGCGGCGTTGCGCGCGCAGGGCCGTTCGGTGATCGTCTATCCCGAGGGCACCCGCGTGCTGCCGGGCGAGACGCCGCCGCTGCGATCGGGGTTTGCCGGGCTGTACAAGGCGGTCGGCCTCCCGGTGGTGCCGGTGGCGGTGGATAGTGGGCGCGTGATGCCCAAGCGCGGCGCCAAGCGCCCCGGGGTGGTCACGGTGAAGCTTGGGGCGATTATCCCGCCCGGCCTGCCGCGGCGCGAGGCGGAGCAGCGGGTGTGGGAAGCGATCAATGCGCTGGAACTGACGCCGCCAGTGAAGGGTGACGCGATGGTCTGATCCGGATGGCCTAAGTCACAAAACGGCCAAATAATCGGCGAAATCTCGTTTCGGCAGCGGAATGGAACGGTTCGGCGGAGATTCACTTCGGTTAGTCATGTGGCGCAAGAGAATCGCTTGACGTGCGCGCCCTGTGCTGTCCTGCTCACTCTACGGCAGTAAATATATTGCCGTTACCCGGTAGGGGGTCGCATTGGGTCAGCAAGACGATGGCGCTTGGCTTTCGGCCGAGACGCTCGAACTTATTCTGGGTTCTGCACGCTGCGCCGGACCGCATCTGATGATCTCGCGCAGCGATTGTCCGCGCACGATGGAGGCACTGACCCGGCAGGGTTGGGTGCAGGAAAAGCGCGGGCATATTGTGCTGACGGCTAAGGCGCGGGCGCGTCGGGTCGCCGAGGCGCGCGCGGTTCAGGCTTAATCGAGCGATTGGCTTGAGGGCGGCGGGGCCGCTTTGCATCGTGCTTGATTACTGTACCTTGGTTCGATGGGGCTTCGAACTTCTCGGCTGACGATTGCGGTGCTTGCGTGCGTGCTGTTGGGAGCGACGCGCCCTTTGCCAGTCGATCTGCTGATCCGCGGTGGCACGATCTATCCTGGTGATGCGGCACCGTTTTCAGGCGACATTGCAGTCAATGGCGATCGGATCGTCGCGGTGGGGCCGGGTCTCTCCGTTCGCGCGACGCGGACGATCGAGGCGCGAGGGATGATCGTCGCGCCGGGGTTCATCGATCCGCATACCCATGCCGGCGAGATGCTCGCTGCGAGCGATGCCCGCACGCGGCTGGCGCTGCCGTTTCTGATGCAGGGCGTGACGAGCGTCGTCATCGGCAACGATGGTGGCGGCGATCCTGATGTCGGGCGCACGCTGGGGCAGATGCAGGCGATTGGCGTCAATGTGGCGACGCATGTCGGGTTCGGCGCGGTGCGGCAGCGGGTGATCGGGGCGGCGGATCGGGCACCGACTGCACGCGAACTCGTAGCGATGCGGCGGCTGGTCGCACGCGGGATGTGCGCGGGCGCGATCGGGCTTTCGACCGGACTGTTCTATGCGCCGCAGCGATTCGCGAAGACGGCGGAAGTAAACGCGCTTGCGGCGGAGGCGGGCACGCGCGGCGGGATCTACGACAGCCATGTGCGTGATGAATCCTCCTATTCTATCGGGGTGGAGGCGGCGATCGGGGAGGCGCTGGCGATCGGCCGGGCAGCGCGCGTGCCGGTTAACATCAGCCATATCAAGGCGCTCGGGCGCGATGTGTGGGGCAAAGCGCCGGCGGTGATTGCGATGATCGAGGCGGCGCGGGCGGGGGGGCAGCGCGTTACGGCCGATCAATATCCGTATGATGCTTCGGGCACGAGCCTTGTCGCTTCGCTGGTGCCGGGGTGGGCGCAGGATGGCGGGCGGGCGGCGTTGCTGCGGCGGTTCGATGACGCCAAGCTGGCCGAGCGGCTGACGAGCGAGATGGGGGCGAACCTGCAGCGGCGGGGCGGGGCGGAGAAGTTGCTGATCACTGGCGGGGTGGGGGCGGGGCGCACGCTGGCGCAGGTCGCGGTGGGGGGGGATCCAGTCGCGGCGGCGATCGCGGTGATCCGCACGGGAGATCCGGCGGTGGTGTCGTTCAACATGGACGAGCGCGACATCGATGCCTTCATGCGCCAGCCGTGGGTGATGACGGGATCGGACGCGTCGGCGGGTCATCCGCGGTTCTACGGCAGTTTTGCGCGGAAATACGCCGTCTACGCCAAGGAGCGTCGCGTGATCGGGGTGCGCGCGTTCATCGAGCGCAGCACGGCGCTGACCGCCGACACGCTGGGATTTGCCGATCGCGGGCGGATCGCGCCGGGCAAGATCGCCGACATCGTGGTGTTCGACCCACAGCATTATGCCGCGCGTGCCTTCTATGCGTCGCCGGAATTGCTGGCGACGGGGGTGCGCACCGTGGTGGTCAACGGCGAGCTGGCGGTGGATGACGGGCAGCCAACGGGGATCGCGGCGGGGCGGGCGGTGCGGCATGTGCCGCCGGCGGGGCGCTGCCCGTGAAGCGTACCGTCGCGGCGGTAGTGCTGGTGTTCGCTACCGCTGCTTCCGAGCCCGTGATCGACGTGCCGGTGGGCACGCGCGTGGGGCTGGTGGTGGCGACGCTCGACGGGCGCGAGATCGTCGCGATCCGGCCGGACGAGCGGTTCGTGCCGGCGTCGAACACCAAGCTGCTGACCACGATAGCGGCGTTCGAGACGCTGGCGGTGGATGCGCCGGATGCCTCGGGCGGAGCGGCGGTGCGGCTCGAGGGGCGCGACGTGGTGCTGGTGGGGCATGGCGATGCGCGGCTGTCGAGTGCGGCGGATTGCGTCAATGACTGCCTCGCGACGCTTGCGGATGCGGTCGCGGCGCGGCGGCGTGTGGTGCGCGATGTGATCGGCGACGACAGCGCGTTCCCCGACGAGCGCTGGAGCCCCGGGATGAGCTGGAACAATATTGCGACGCGATCGGGAACCGCGGCGTCGGCGCTAACGCTCGATGATAATGAGACAATATTGATGGTGACGCCGGGGCGGCTGGGGGCGGCGCCGGTGATGACTGGCGATGGATATTACGCGATCGAGAACCGCGCGACGACGGTGGCGGGTGGGAAGACAGCGCTGGAGATCGATCGCGCGCCTAATGCTCGGGTTGTGCGGGTGACTGGGACGGTCGCTGTCGGGGCGGCGACGGTACGGTTGCGGACGTCGATCGACGATCCGGCGCATCGGGCGGCGTGGCGGTTTGCGGGGATGCTGCTCGCGCGTGGGGTGCGGGTGACGGGCGACGTGGGGGTGCGGCATCGGCGGCTTGGCGCGGGGGATTTACCGTGGGCGCGGGTGGCGGCGGTGCCGGAGGTGCCGACGCTCACCCGGCTTGTACCGCCGCCGTTGCTCGCGGACATCGCGGTGACCAACAAGACGAGCCAGAATCTGCATGCGGATCTGATGCTTAGACGGCTCGGCAACGGATCGATCGCAAGTGGTATCACGACCGTGGAGCGCGTCATGGCGCGTGCCGGAGTGGCGCGGGCGGCGTGGGATGTGTCGGACGGTTCGGGGATGTCGACCTATAATCGGGTGAGCCCGCGGGCGATGGTGACCTTGCTGCGATGGGCGGCCGGGCGGCCGTGGGGCGAGGCGTTTCGGGCTACGCTGCCGGTGGCGGGTGTGGACGGGACGTTACGGAACCGGTTTCGCGGGACGGCATTGGAAGGGAAATTATTCGCCAAGACGGGGACGCTCAACGGGGCGAATGCGCTGGCGGGCTATATGACGGCGAAGAGCGGCGCGACGCTGGTTTTCGCGATCTATGCCGGGGATATGCCGGGGGATATCGGGGTCACCCTCCAATTGAGCGACACGATTTTGTCCATTGCCGCGGGGCATTAACGGCGCACCATAGGGTTTGCCGCGTCGAATGCCGCGATCAGCGCGTCGCCGGTTGCGGGACGCACCGCGAAGATGCCGCTTTCGCGATGGCGGGTCGGGTGAACGCGGTTCGTCAACAACGTCCAGGCGAGGTCGCGCGTGAAGTCGATCCAAAGCCCGGTGCCGGTGAAACCGGTGTGGCCGATCGTGCCGGGCGCGCAGGCGTCGCCGCCCGACCAGCCGGGGTGGCGCAGCTCCCAGCCGCAGGTGCGGTTGCGGGCGACTTCTTCGCGGACCTCGCGCGGTCGGTTCGCGAGTGTGGCGGCGGCGAAATCGAGCACGCCATCGATCGTGCCGAAGAGGCCGGCGTGGCCGGTGGCGCCGCCGAGCGCGGCGGCGTTCTCGTCATGGACTTCGCCCTTCAGCAACCGGCCGCGCCAGGGGCAGGCTTCGGTCGCGACCGCGGGGCCTGAAGGCGGGCCGTAGGACAGGCCGGCGCCGAGCGGCCAGCTATCCAGCCCGGCGCCGGTCAGCCGCTCGATCGCGATGCCGAGCAGGATGAAGTTGATGTCCGAATAGACCGGCGGCCCGGCGCGCCATTCGCGCTGGAGGACGAACGCGCGGAGCCGGGCGGGATCGTCGCCATAGGTGTAGATCGGCGTGACCGCGGGCAAATGCGTGCGGTGCGCGAGGCAATCGCGGAAGGTTAGGCGGCGTTCGGGGGCGCCGTCGATGTCGTATTGGCGCAGATCCGGGATGGCGGTGATCAGCGGTGCATCGAGATCGAGGCGGCCGCGTGCCGCCAGCGACAGGATCATCGGGGTCGTCGCGATCACTTTCGTGAGTGAGGCGAGGTCGAACCAGTGCGCGCGGGTGAGCGGCTCGGGGGTTGGCAGCAGCGTCGCGTGACCGGCGAGGCGCATGGCGCGCGCGCCATCGCGGGTCACCACGCCGAGCGCGGCGCCGGGCAGGCGGCCGTCGGCAACCGCCGCGGCGGCGGGGGCGAAGGCGCGGGTGGCGAGTTCGTCGATCATGCGTCCTCTGGGCGCGGGCGCAGCCGCACGACGATCGGCAGCAGCGGGAGCGCGGCGAGGCTCAGCGCGCCCGAGAGGAGGAAGAAGCGATCATAGCCGTGCTGCGCGACGATCGAGCCCGACGCGCCGCCGAGCAGCCGCGGCAGCAGAAAGGCGAAGCCCGACAGCAGCGCATATTGCGCGCCGGGATGGCGCGGGTTCACCGGCAGCGAGAGGTACACGACGAAGGCCGCGCCCGCGAAGCCGTTGCCGAACTGGTCGGCGAAGGTGGCGAGGTATAGCGCGAGGCTGGCTGGCGGGCGGTGCGCGAGCCACACGAAGCCCCAATTGCCGAGCGCGGCGAGGATCGCGCCGAGCGCCAGCGTGCGCCCGAGCGGCGCGCGCGCCGCCATCAGCCCGCCCGCGGCGACGCCGAGCATGCTTGCGCCCAGCGCGACCGCGCCATCGGCAATGCCGATCGCGCGCAGGGAATAGCCGAGCGAGGCGACGAGCGGCTTGGCGAGCGTGAGCGCGAGCACGTCACCCATCCGGTACAGCGACACGAAGGCGAGCAGCGCCAGCACGCCAGTGCCGTAGCGCCAGAAGATATCGACGTATGGCCCGGTAACGGCGGATCGGCGGATCGGCGCATCGGCGGGCGCGCGGCGGATATACGGCAGCGCGATCGCGAGCGCGACGAAGGGGATGAGGCACAGACCGAGCACCACCGGCGTGACGTTGCTGCCCGCGCCGATGCCGAGCGCCCCGGCGGCGGCGAGCAGCAGCCAGCCGATCGCGGCGATTGCCAGCGCGACGCCAAGCAGGATCGCGATGCTGGTTGCGATCCCGGTGATCAGCGCGGTCGTGCGCCCGCCGCGGGCATTCGGCTCGGGTGCCATGGCGGCGAGCAAGGGAAAGGGCGCGAGCGCGGCGAGCGCGATCAGCAGGTACGCGGCGGTCCAGCCCTGGCCATCGGCGACGATCAGCGCGCCGCTGCCTGCGGCGACCATCGCGGTGCGATAACCCCACACGCTCGCCGCGACGACCGGGCCCTGCGCGGCCTTGCCGGGATAGAGGATGATGCGCCACGCATCCGCCGCGACTTCGAGCGTCGTCGTCCAGAAGGCGAGCGAAGTGGCGAGCAGCGCGGTGAGCGGCAGGCTGCGATCGTCGCTGGTGAACGCCATCGCGGCGAGCGAGGCGGCGATCCCGAGCTGCGCCAGCATCAGCCACCCGCGGCGCTGGCCCCAGAAGCGCGCGAAGCCGGGCACCGACAGGCGATCGAGCAAAGGCGCCCACAGGAATTTCATCGTCGGCAGCAGCGCGATCCAGGCGAAGAAGCCGATCACCACCACGCCAACGCCATGCGCCTGCAGCCGGAGCGCGAGGACGGTGGTGAACATGAAGAACGGCAGCCCCGAGGCGAAGCCGAGGAGGCCGAAGAGCGCGAGTGACGCGGTGCGGCTTGGGGGGTGAGTGGTGGGTGGAGCGGGGGCGTGCATTGGCGGGTGGTTGTTGGAGGCGGGGCGGGCGGCGTCAATGGGGCGAGGGTTCGACTGGCTTGGAACTCCAATCACCGTTCGTCCCGAGTAGGGATCGAGCCCTTCGACTGCCTGCCAGGCAGGCGCTCAGGACAGGCGCGGCGAGAGCCCGTATCGAGGGATGGTCTCCGGCCACCGTGGCGAGCTTGCGGTTCGGGTGTACCTTCCGCGCCACGTCGGCAGAAATATATTGTAACGGCGCGAATAGTCTCTTGCCGTTCGATGACATTCTGGTTGCTAATCCGCGTCACGCCGCGGGGGAGCGGTGGACCGGGGGGTTACATGATCAAGCGTGGGGCTGTGCGAGGGATTCTGGCGTCGGGTGTTGCGCTGGCGGCGTTGGTGCCGGGGGTTGCGGCGGGGCAGGCGAAGATCGGCAGCACGCCCGAGGCGGCGACGGCGACCGGAGCGGCGACGCCGACCAGCGATGCGACGCTGACCGGCGAGCCCGAGGCGGGCGGTGACATCATGGTCACCGGATCGCGCATCCGGCAGGATCCGAACCGCAGCGCGCTGCCGCTGCAGATCATTACGACGCAGGAGCTGGGGCGCAATTCGATCAGCAATCCCGAGCAGCTGATCAGTTTCCTGTCGACGAATGGCACCGGCGCGGACAATCTGGCGTCGAACGGCGATGTCACGTCGGGCGCGCAGCGCGGCACCAACGGGCTGTCGGCGGCAAATTTGCGCGGGCAGGGCGCGGCATCGACGCTGGTGCTGCTGAACGGAAGGCGGCTCGCCGCGCACGGGCTGACCGGCGGCGCGGTCGACGTGAACCAAGTGCCGTTCGCGGCGATCGAGCGCGTCGAAGTGCTGAAGGACGGCGCGTCGGCGATCTACGGCACCGATGCGGTCGGCGGGGTGATCAACTTCATCACCTACAAGGAATATAAGGGTCTGGGGCTGCAGGGCTTCACCGACGTGACCGAGCAAGGCGACGGCAATATTTATCGCGTGTCGGGGATCGCCGGCTACGGTGACATGGACGACCAAGGCTTCAACGTCATGGCGTCGGCGTCTTATTCGTGGAACCAGATCCTGCGCGGGAACGACCGCAGCTTCGTCAATGGCAACCAGCCCAATCGCGGGCTTTCGGTCGATACGCGCGGCACGCCGATCGCGACCGCCTTTCCGCTGAACCCGAGCGCGAGCTTCTTCCCGAGCGGGACGCTGCTGGGCGGGACGACGAGCGCGACGGTGCTGCCGGGGCTGTTCATCCCGGGCACGACGATCGCGGCGACGGGCGGGATCAACGTGCTCGACCTGCCGGGCGGCGCGGGGTGCGGCTCGGTCGATGGCGGCATGGCGTATGACGAGCAATTGTGGAACGTGCCCTCGGCGCGCTTCGCCTGTTCGTGGGATACGGGCCGTGCGGCGGTGATCCAGCAGCCGATCGAGACGCTGACCTATTATGCGCGCGGCGCGGTGCGGCTGGGCGAGTCGCATGAATTCTCGGTCGAGGTGACGGGATCGAGCGCGAAATCGGCCAAGAGCTTCTCGAACAACCAGATCAGCGGCAATACGACGAGCACCACCGGCGCGCTGCCGGTGGCGTTCCCGCTCAACGACCGCACGCGTGCGGTGTACAATCAGGTGTACAACGCGATCGTCGCGCAATTTCCGGCGGTGGCGGCGAATTACGGCAAGCCGATCGGCTATCGCTACCGCTGCATCGCGTGCGACGTGCGCGAATACGAGACCGACGTCGATACGCTGCGCGTCGCCGCGGCGCTGGAAGGCCCGTTGTGGACCGGCTGGGATTATCGCGCGGGTGCGTCCTACGCCAAGAGCGAGGCATCGTCGGTGCTGAGCACCGGCTATCATTTCCGCGGCACGCTGGGGAACGGCACGCCCGATACCAACGCGCCGATCGCGCCGGGGGCGACCGCGCCGGGGCTCGTCGGCGTGCTGAATAGCGGGCTGATCAATCCCTTCACGCTGAACCAAAGCGCCGAGGGGCTGGCCGCACTCGACGCGGTCTCGGCCGACGGCACGACGCTGTATGGCGGCAAATACGAGATCAAGCAGTTTGACGCGTCGGTCTCGGGCGCGCTGTTCGGCTTCTTGGGGCGCGACGTGCAGCTCGCGGTGGGCGCGTTATCGCCGCGAGACCTATTCGTTCAACGGCTCGAACGCGGCGCTCGCGACCGCACCGACGATCTTCAACGCGGCGTTCGACAATGTGAACGCGCTCGACAGCGTCAACCGCGACGTGAAGGCTGCCTATGCCGAAGTGCTGGTGCCGCTGGGCGAGATGATCGACATCACCGGCGCGGTGCGGATCGACGATTACACCGGCTTCGGCACGACGACGAACCCGAAGATGGCGTTCCGCTTCCAACCGATCGACGCGATCATGTTCCGCGGATCGTACAATACCAGCTTCCGCGTGCCGGCGTTCAACCAGATCTTCAACGGGGTGACCGAATCGCCTTATTCGGGCAGCGACCTGGCCGATCCGGTGCGCTGCCCGGGCGGGGTGCCCAACACGACGAACCCGGCGTGCGCGATCATCCGCCCGACGATCAACACCGGCGGCAATCTGCAGCTGGGGCCGGAGACGGCCAAGCAGTTCAACTTGGGGCTGGTGTTCCAGCCGGCGCCGCTGTTCAGCGCTTCGATCGACTGGTGGACGATCAACGTCGACAATACGATCCAGACACTGACGCTGCGGCAGCTGATCGAGAATGCGGCGCTGTTCCCGGATCGCTTCATCCGCGACGCGACGGGCGAGATCGACGTGATCGACAATCGCTGGATCAATGCCGGCTCACGCCGGTCGCAGGGGCTGGAAGTGGCGCTGCGCGGCGGCGTGAATGCGGCGGGCGGGCAGTTCCTGGCCGGGCTCGACGGGACGTATCTGCTCAAGCGGCGCGAGAAGCTGACGCCGACCGCCGCCTATGGCCCGAGCCTGATCGGCACCTTCACCTTTGCGGGTGACCTGGCGCTGCGCTGGAAGCACAATGCGTTCGTCAGCTACCAGAACGACGATTTCCTGCTGTCGGTGACGCAGATCTTCCGCAACGGATACAAGAACCAGGCGCTGCCGGGGATCGCATCGGGCGCGATCACGCGGCCGGATTTCAACGCGCGGGTCGACAATTACATCATCTACAATGCGACGGTCGCGTTCACCGGGATCGAGGGTTTCCGCATGACGGTGGGCGTGAAGAATTTGTTCGACACCGATCCGCCGTTCGCGATCACCTATGACGGGAATACTGGTGCGGGCAGCTCGTGGGAGCCGCGCGTCGCCGATCCGCGCGGGCGGGCATTCACCTTCAGCGTGGAGACGAAGTTCTGATCCTGCTCGCCGTTCTGGCCGCTGCCGCGACGCCGGTCGCCACGGTACGCGTGGCGTTCGACCGGCGCGGCGAGACTTCGGTGGCGGTGCGTGGCCATGCCGATCTGGCGGCGCAGCGGCTGGTGACGGCGGACGATCCGGTGCGGATCGCGTCGATCTCCAAGCTGGTGACGGCGATCGGGGTGCTGCGGCTGGTGGAGCAGGGTAAGCTCGATCTCGATGCCGACGTGTCCGAGCGGCTGGGGTGGCGGCTGCGCAACCCGGCGTTTCCCGATGTGCCGATCACGCTGCGGCTGCTGCTGTCGCATCGGTCGAGCCTGACCGATGGCGCGGGATATGTGCTGACGCTCGACGACGTGATGCAGAAGAAGGTCGCCGATCCCAAAGCGTGGGACGAGGCGCACGCGCCGGGGACGTTCTTCCGCTACACCAATTTCAACTTTCCCGTCATCGCGGCGGTAATGGAGCGGGCGACGGGGGAGCGGTTCGACCGGTTGATGCAGCGGCTGGTGCTGGCGCCGCTGAAGCTCGACGCGTGCTTCAACTGGGCGACGTGCAATGCGGCGACGAAGGCGCGCGCGGTGGTGCTGTACGACGGCGGCAAGGCGGTGCGCGACGATCCAGCGTTCGTCGCGGGTTGCCCGGTGACGCCGGCGCGCGACGGATCGTGCGATCTGGCGACGTGGCAGGCGGGGCGAAACGGGGCGTTGTTCGCGCCGCAGGGGGGCTTGCGGATCTCGATGCGGGGGCTCGCGAAGCTTGGACGACTGTTGCTGAGCGATGGTGCGGTGGATGGGGTGCGGTTGCTGACGCCGGCCTCGATGGCGGCGCTCGCGACGCCGGAATGGACGTTCGACGGTCGCAACGGCGTGCAGAACGAAGAAGCCGAGAGTGGCGTGACGCCGGGCGGATTCAACTGCCGTTATGGGCTGGCGGTGTCGTTTACCGCGACGCCGCTGCCGGGGTGTCGCGACGATCCGTTCGGGGATGCGCGGCCGCGGGTGGGCCATGCGGGGGAGGCTTATGGCTTGCGTTCGGGACTGTGGGTCGATCGACGGCGCGGGACGGGTGTGGCGTATTTCGCGACCGATGTGCCGGGGGAGCCTGGGGTGCGTTCTGCCTTGTCGCGGACGGAGGAGCGGTTGGCGGCGGGGAAGTGAGGGCTCGTTCCCCAGCGCAGGCCGGGGCCCAGTTGTGATGGCCTCTGTTGGCTAGGTGGGTCTTTTCGGGCGACATGGCTGCTGGGCCCCGGCCTTCGCCGGGGTGCGGTGGAGGGGTAGAGGCGCGGCCGTGGGGCATTTCCCCTCCACCAGCTTCGCTGGTCCCCCTCCCCGAGCTAGCTCGGGGAGGATTGAATTAGAGGAGCGGCTTTTCGATGCGGCTCAGGGCGCGGTTGAAGAGCGATATCGTGTGGGCGTGGAGCTGGTCGCCGATCGGCTTGGGGGTGAGGCCGGCGCAGGCGCGGGCGTGGCTGCCTTCGAGGATCGCGCCGAGCTTGAACGGGGCGAGGACGCTGTACCAGCGCGCGTCGGCGGCGGTGCGTCCGGTGGCGGCGAGGTAGCGATCGACGATTTCGGGCAGCGTGGGGAAGCCCTCCCAGGGCGTGACCGACAGGCGCTGGCCGCCCTCGTCGGGGTCGCGCCAGGTGGCGGTGAGCCAGCCGAGGTCGAGCAGCGGATCGCCGCGGCTGGCGAGTTCCCAATCGACGATGGCGGCGAGGCCGGGGGCGTCGGGCAAGTACATGACGTTGGCGAGATGATAGTCGCCGTGGATCAGGCCGGGCTGCATCGTCGCGGGGCGGTTTGCCTCGAGCCAGGCGCAGATCGCGTCGACTTGCGGCAGTGCTTCCAAGCCGCTCCAGCCTTCGAACTTGGCATAGCCATCGAGTTGCGCGCGCCAGCGCGGCACTTGGCGTTCGAGCCAGCCATCGAGCTTGCCGAGATCGTCGAGCCCGGCCTCGTGCGGATCGATGCGGGACAGTGCGACCGCGCCGTCGACGATCGCCTCGCCCATCTGGCGGCGGATATCGGGGCTGCCGGCGTGGAGCGGCGGGAGCCCGACGGTGGCGTTGAAGCCGTCGATCGGCTCCATGAGGTAGAAGGCGGTGCCGAGCACGGCGGGGTCGCCCTCGCCGGCGATGAAGCCGGGGTGCGGGACGGGTGATCCGGCGAGTGCCGCGAGCACCTTCATCTCGCGGCGCATCACTTCGTCGCTTTCGGGGCGTGGGCGGCGCGGGGGGCGGCGCAGGACGTACGCGCGGCCGGCGCGCTCGAAGCGCAGCAGGATGTTCTGCGTGCCGCCGCCGAGCGTTTGCGCGTGCTCGATCGCGGCGCCGGTGCCGAGCGACTGACCGTCCATCCAGCGCGCGAGCGCAGCGAGGTCGATCAGTTCCGCCCATGCCTCACGGTCATGTGCCAGCGCCATGATGCCTCCTCCTAAAATCCGTCGCCTTGAGACTGACCCACTTCCGTTCGCGCCTCGTCTCGAAGCCTGTCCTGAGCTCCGCCGAAGGGGGCAAGTGCTTCGAGACGGCATTTCGACAAGCTCAATGCCTCCTCAGCACGAACGGTTTGAAGTGCTCTAAGTCGTTCGTTTCATAGTGGCGTCGGTGGCTCGTTGCGTCAATCTAAGCCGGATGACTTGAACGCGAGCGTCGCTTCGTCGATGCTGCCGCCGCATGAACCTTGCGCGCCAACCTTCCGCCGGCCGTGGCGGCACCACCCGCAACGAATTGAAGCGCGCCGCGCGGCGGTTGTTCGCCGAACGCGGCATCGCGGCGGTGGGGATGCGCGAGATCGTCGAGGCGGCGGGGCAGCGCAATGCGGCGGCGGTGCATTATTACTTCGGCAGCAAGGACGATCTGCTGCGCGAGCTGGTGGTCGAGGGCGCCGACCTGGTCGATGCGATCCGGCGGCGGATGCTCGACGAGGCGGAAGCGGCGGGCGACGTGCGCTTACGCGACGTGGTGCGCGCGCTGGTGGTGGCCAATGCCGAGCTGGGCGGCGAGACGGGCGAGAGCGAGACCTATTTCCGCTTCATGACGAGCATGCAGACCGAGCGGCGGCCAATGTTCGACGAATGGGCCGGGGGCGAGCATTCGGAAGGCTATGGGCGGTGCGTGGCGCATTTCCACCGGCTGCTGGCGGATGTGCCGCCCGCGCTGGTAAAGCAGCGCGTGCTGTTCGCTGGGCTTTCGTTGCGGACGTTGCTGGCGGGGCGCGAGGCGGCGCGCGACGAGGGGGCCGGGCTCGATCATCCCTATTGGGGCGAGCCGGTGGCGACCGAGGGCATGATCGATGCGGTCGAGGCGATCCTTACCGGGCCTGCCACACGCGCCTGACCAACGGCGCGAGCGCGGCCGGCCAGCCGGGACGCAGCAGTAGCCAATCGCGGATCGCGGGGCCCTCGGCGGCACCGATCGTGCGCTTGTAGCCACTGTCGCCGGCACCCCAATCGACCTGCGTGATGCCGCGGCCGAGCGCATCGACGAGATTGCGATAGTAGAGCAATTTGCCCGGCGAATGCTTGCCGAACGCGGGATCGTAGCTGTTGGCGATGGCGTATTTCAGCGTGCCGGTGTCCATGTCGAACGAGAAAGCGGCGGGCTTGCCATCGACGGTGAGGAGCGCGGCGCGGAACATCGCGGCAAGGACGGGATCGGCGGCTGCAGCGCGCCAGAAGGCGCCGTGGCCGGCGGTGGTGAACTTCGCGTCGCTGCCGTCGGTGTCGCTCGCGACCCAGCTCGCCTGTTCGACCGCGGCGAGATCGTCGAACGCGGCGGGCCAGTCGGCGCCCGACAGGAAGCGCCAATCGAGCGCGCCATGTTCGCCGAGATGCTTTTCGTGGAAGCGGTTCTTGCGCAGCGTCGAATTGCGCGGCCATGTTCCCTCGGCTTGCGCGGCGGCCATGTCGAGCAGGAAGCTGGCGGCGACGGGGCGGCTCAGCACGGCCCAGCCGCGCGAGCGGGCGGCATCGACCAGCGGCGCGACGGCGGCGTCTCCATCATAGACCGGGCCGACGCGCAACGCGCGGACATGGCGGGCGAGCGTGTCGAGCGCCGCCTCGAGCACTTCGCTGCCGGCGTCACCCGCCAGCGGGAAGCTGCGGAACGGCCAGTAGCAGCCGGGCACTGTCGCCATCCCGAATATCGCTGGGCCGACCGGGACGATCGGCAAGGCCAGCACCGGATGATCCTCGGCGTGGACGGTAAGCGTTCGTGCCGGCCCGCCATAGGCCGCGACCGCCGCCGCGAACCATTGCTGGCGCAGGAACGCATGCGTCGGCGCGGCGGCCTCGGCGATCCGGTCGATGCCGGTCGACAGCCCTTCGACAAGCGTCGCGCGCAGGAGCCGCGGGAGGCGGGCGAAGCTGTCGAGGGGGAGCGGCACGGTCATCGCAGCTCTCTTACCGCACCGTCCGTTACCGCGGCGTTGCCGCTTGCTCCGGCTTGGCGACAGCGGCACAGGAGCGGCGATGCCCTATTCGCCCGAAGTGATGACGATCGCCAACGCGATCCAGCTCTCGCTCAGCCCGGTGTTCATGCTCGCCGGGATCGGGGCGTTGCTCAACGTGCTCGCCGGGCGGCTGGCGCGCGTGGTCGATCGCGCGCGTGCGCTCGAGGCGCTGCACTCGGGCGCCAGTGGATCCGAGCACGAGCGGCATGTGTGGGAATTGCGGTTGCTCGATCGGCGCATGGCAATCGTCAACCGATCGCTGTTCCTGGCGGTCTCTTCGGCGGTGATGACGTGCGCGGTGGTGGCGCTGCTGTTCGTTGCAGTGCTGTTGAAGCTGCACATCGGGCAATTCGTCGCGATCGCCTTCATCCTGGCGATGCTGCTGCTGATCGCCAGCCTGATTTCGTTCATGGTCGAGGTGCGCATTTCGCTGCGCGCGATCGTGGTTCGCGCCGAGCTGCTGCGCTGAATGACGCGCTCGTGCGTTAAGCTGCCCTGATTTCCATCAAAGGGCAGGAAGGAACGACGAATTGACGCTGGTCTTCAAGATCGTCGGAACGGTGTTGCTGTTTGTCCTTGTCACGCTGGGGTTTGCGATCACGATCGTGCCGCGGTTCCTCGACCGGATCTATTATGAAGGGCCGGCAAGCGGCCATTTCGATGGTGCGCGCTTCTTCAATCCCGATGGCGACGCGGACACTGCGGCGCCGCCGACCGGTGGCAGCCGGGGTGGCTTCCTCTGGCGCAATCTGACCGGGAGCGACGGGCGCCCGGCGTGGCCCGATACGGTCGCTGTGACGCCGGGGCGACCGGCGGCGCGAGTCGAGGGCGAGCGGATGGTCGCGACATGGATCGGCCATGCGACGGTTCTGGTGCAGACGCGCGGGCTGAACATCCTGACCGATCCGGTCTGGTCACAGAAGGCGGGGCCGTTCGGACTCGGCCCCGCACGCGTGACGGCACCGGGCGTGCGGCTGGAGGATCTGCCCAAGATCGATCTCGTGCTGGTCAGCCACAATCATTACGATCATCTCGACAAGACGACGCTGAAGGCGCTGTGGGAGCGCGATCGGCCGACGATCGTCACCAGCCTCGGCAACGATAGCGTGATCGGGCAGACGGGGGCGCAGGCGGTGGCGCTCGACTGGGGGCAGCGATTGACAGTGCGGCCGGGCGTGGAGGTGGCGGTGGTACGCAACCATCATTGGGGCAGCCGCTGGTTCACCGACCGCAACCGCGCGCTCTGGTCGGCCTTCACGGTGCGGCTGCCGGGGGGCAATCTGTTCTTCGCCGGCGATACCGGGATGGGCGACGGCCAGTGGCCGGCCGAGGCGGCGGCGCTCGGGCCGGTCCGGCTGGCGCTGATCCCGATCGGCGCGTTCCGCTTCGCGCCCGGGCAAATGGGGATCGGCAGCCATATCGGGCCGGGCAATGCGGTGCGTGTGTTCGAGCGACTCGGCGCGGCAACGGCGATCCCGATCCACTGGGGCACGTTCCGGCTGAGTTACGAGGCGCGCGAGACGCCGCCCAGGATGTTGACCGCGCTGATGCGTGCAACCGGTGGCGACCCGGCGCGGTTCGCGCCGGTCGGGCTGGGCGTGCCGGTCGAGGTGCCACCCTATACGGCGCCGGTGCGGCGGGTGGACGAGCGGCGGATTGCGGCGGCGCTGGACTCGGCGGAGGTGCAGGCGTTGCGGTGATGCCCAGTCATCGCGCGTGGCCTGGTTGGAAGCGATCTGGGAAAATCAATGCTTTACCTGTTCCCCTTGACGGTATTCGGTAACGCGGGCGTATGATGGGAACGGAGCAGGGTCTTGCACGTATTGGGGGATGGTCACGGGAACAAAGATCCGGGCCGTGCGCGCATGGGAGGCTGTGGTGGGAGCGGACGATAAGCCCCTAGGGGAGCGGATCGAGCAGGGAATCACCGAACTGTCGCGATCGGCCGGAATGAGTGAAGATGTGGCGGACGCTGCACCAAAGGCGCGGCGGCGTGACAAGGAGATGGCGCCGGCGGCCATGCCGGCCGAGACGCCGGATGCCGAGGGACGGCTGATTGCCGCGATCGCCTGGATCGAATCCCGCAAGATCCGCGATCGAGTGCTGGGCGAGGATCTGTTCTTCGACCCGGCGTGGAGCATCCTTCTCGAACTATACGTCTATCATCGTCGAGATACCGCCGTCGCGCTCACGACCTTGTGCGCTGGCAGCGGCTTGCCACCCAGCACTGGGCTGCGTTGGGTGACGTTGCTCGAGCGGCGCGGCCTGGTTTCGCGCGAGCCGGACACGTTCGACCGCCGAAAGACCTATGCGAGGCTGACCGAGCTGGCGGTCCAGCAAATCGAGCGCACGCTCGACGGAGCGGCCGATGTCGGCCACGGGCTAGGAATCGAGCGTGCTCGCCGGGTGAATTAGCGCAATCGCCTGCTGGACGTGAACCGCGGCCAACGCGATGCTTTCCCTTGTTCCGTTGCCTTCTTGCTCGGCAAGAACGTCGAGGCAGGACAGGACCGACTCCAGCAACCTGGCGCAGTCAGCCGACGTCGATGGCAGGTGCGTCTCAGTCATTCCGCATGAAGCAACGTCGCGACACTTGGTTCCGTCCGGTTAGTTAACATACGCTAATGCCAAACTTGTGCGACGTCCCGGATCTCACGTCGTGGATGTTGCGAACGGCAGTGCGTAGCCCGTCATCCGCTGGCGGATCAGCTTCTTGTCGATCTTGCCGGTCGCGCCGAGCGGGATTTCGTCGGTGAAGACGACATCGTCGGGCATCCACCATTTGGCGATCTTGCCATCGAGGAAGTCCATCAGGTCTTGCTTGGTCGCCGCCTCGCCGGGCTTGAGCTGGCAGAGCAGCAGTGGGCGCTCGTCCCACTTGGGATGTGCGACGCCGATGACGGCGGCCAGTGCGACCGCGGGGTGGCCGGCGGCGATGTTCTCGATCTCGATCGAGCTGATCCACTCGCCGCCCGACTTCACCACGTCCTTCGCGCGATCGGTGATCGTCATATAGCCGCGGCTGTCGATCGTCGCGACGTCGCCGGTATCGAAGAAGCCCTGGTCGTCGAGGATCTCGCCGCCCTCGCCGCCGAAATAGGAGGCGACGATCGTCGGGCCCTTGATCATCAGCCGGCCGAACGTCTCACCGTCGTTGGGCAGCGGGGCGCCGGCGTCGTCGATCAGCTTGAGTTCGAGCCCGCACATCAGACGGCCCTGCTTGATCTTGTGCGCGACCTGCGCGTCGTCGTCCATCGCGGCCACTTCGGCGGTGGGCGAGGAGAGCGTGGCGAGTGGGGACGTTTCGGTCATGCCCCAGCCCTGGACGACCTCGACGTTGAACTCGTCGCGGAAGGCGCGGACAAGCATCTCGGGGACGGCCGAGCCGCCGATCGTGACGCGCTGCAGCGTTTCGAGCTTGCGGCCCGAGCTGCGGAGATATTGCAGCAGGCCCTGCCATACGGTGGGCACGGCGGCGGAATAGGTGACGGCTTCCTGCTCGATCAGGTCGCAGATCGACTTGCCGTCCATCTGCGGCCCCGGCAGCACGAGCTTCGCGCCGACCGCGGGGGCGGAATAGACCACGCCCCAGGCGTTGGCGTGATACATCGGCACGATCAGCAGCACCGTGTCACGCGCCGAGAGCGCGAGCGCATCGGCCTGCAGCGTCATCATCGTGTGGAGATAATTCGAGCGATGCGAATAGAGCACGCCCTTCGGATTGCCCGTCGTGCCGCTGGTGTAGCAGAGCCCGCACGCGAGGTTTTCGTCGAACCCGCCCCAGGCATATTCGGCCGGCTCGCCCGCGATCCAATCATCGAACGCGGTGGCGGCATAGGCGGTCTGCGGCATGCTGGCGGCATCGCACAGGAAGATCACGCGCTCGATCGTCGGGGCTTGCGGCAGGAGCTGCGCGATCGTGTCGGCGCAGTTCGGATCGGCGAAGAGGATGCGGTCACCCGCGTGATTGGCGATGTACGCGATCTGCTCGAGGAACAGCCGCGGATTGAGCGTGTGGAGCACCGCGCCCATGTTCGTCGCGCCATACCAGGCGGCGACATGGCGGTGCGTGTTCCAGCCCATCGTCGCGACGCGATCGCCCTGCTTGATGCCGGCACGCGCCAGCGCGGACGACACGCGCCGCGCGAGATTACGGATGTCGGCATAATTGGTGCGGGTGACGGCGCCGCTTGCGTCGCGCGATACGACCTCGCGCGTCGGCTGCCACGTCGCGGCGTGATCGAGGAAGGTGTCGACCGTCAATTGCCCCGACTGCATCAAACCCAGCATTCTCGCCTCTCCATGTTATCGTCACCCCGGGCTTGACCCGGGGTCCCGCTACCTTGTCGGTTCGGGTGTAAAAAAGCGGGACCCCGGGTCAAGCCCGGGGTGACGGAGGTGGGGTAGGGATCAGCCCTGCGCCGCCTTCCAATCGCGCTTCACCTTCTTGGCGAGGCTCCACTTATGCACTTCGGTGGGGCCGTCGTAGATACGGAACGCGCGGATCTCGCGGAACACCTGTTCGACGATCGTATCGCCGCTGACGCCCTTGCCGCCCATCACCTGGACGCAGCGATCGGCGATGCGCATCAGCGCTTCGGACACCGCGACCTTCGCCATCGAGCTTTCGACCGTGCCGAGCGCGCCGGTGTCGAGCACATCGGCGCACCAGTCGATCATCAGCTCGGACTGTTTCAGGTCGATGAGGTTCTCGGCGAGCATGAAGCCGACGCCTTCGTGGTCGACGAGCGGCTTGCCGAAGGCGTGGCGGCGGTTGGCATAGTCCGCGGCGATCTCGTGCGCGCGCTCGCACGCGCCGTGCCAGCGCATGCAGTGCGTAAGGCGGGCGGGGGCGAGACGGACCTGGGCGAGCTTGAAGCCATCGCCGGGCTGGCCGAGCATCTGATCGGCGGGGATGCGGAGGTTGTCGATGGTGACGACCGAGTGCCCGCCGGGCATCGAGCTGTCGATCGTCTCAAGCACGCGATCGATGCGGATCGCGGGATCGGGCAGATCGACCAGGAACATCGACGCGCCTTCCTCGGCCATTGCCATGACGATGCCGACCTTCGCGCCGTGCGCGCCAGTGATGAAGGTCTTGCGGCCGTTGACGACCCAGTGATTGCCGTCGCGCTTGGCGGTGGTCAGCATCATCGACGGGTCGGAGCCGGCGCCCCCCGCACCATTCGGTCCGTCGTCGGCCGGCTCGGTCATGAAGAAGGCCGAGCGCGCCTCGCCGCTGACGAGGGGTTTCAGGAAACGCTCCTTCAGCTCGGGGCTGGCGGCCTTGCCGAGCAGGTACATATTGCCTTCGTCGGGCGCCATGACGTTGACCGCGAGTGGGCCGAGCGGGGAAAGGCCCGAGGCGCGCAGCACATCGGCGGTCTCGCGATGCGTGAGGTGGCCGCCGTCGGCGAGGATGTGCGGGGTGAGCAGGCCGGCCTCGCGTGCAAGCCCGCGCATCTCCTGGACGAGTTCGTCGGTCGGGCCGTGCGCGGTGGAACGCGGGTCACGCTCGTAGGGGACGATGCGTTCGCGCACGAAGGTTTCGACCCTGGCGGCGATCTGCTGGCCTCTGTTCATCATCACTCCCGCACGATTATTGTTCGATGGATGCGCTCTTGTCGTGTTTCGTTTCGTGTCGCCAGTGGAAAGGGGGGTGGCGAGCATGCTACCACCTCCGTTCGCCCTGAGGAGAGGCTGGGCGAAGCCGAAGCCTCGTCTCGAAGGGCACGCGCGCCATGTGCTTCGAGACGGCACTTCGCCTGCGGCTCAGCACCTCCTCAGCACGAACGGGGGAGAGCGAAGAAGGCGGGGGATGGGAGGCGGCGGCGGACGGTCTGCGGCTCAGACCAGACCCAACAACCGCCGCGCGCTTTTCAGGTGCGGGGCGTCGATCATTTTGCCGTTGAGTTGGAGCGCGCCGGCGGTGGGGTTGGCGTCGAAGGCGGCGATGACGGCGCGGGCGTGGGTGAGTTCGGCTTCGCTGGGGGTGAAGGCCTGGTTGATCACCGCGACTTGCGTCGGGTGAATCGCGAGCATGCCGGTGAAGCCGTCGCGGCGGCCGCGGGCGGCGTAAGCGGCGAGCGCGTCTAGATTGCGGAAATCGGGGAATACGGTTTCGATCGCGGGGACGCCGGCGGCGTGGGCGCCGAACAGGGTGAGCGCGCGGACGACACGGTAGGGATCGGTGTAGCTGCCGTCGTCCTCGCGCGCGGTCATCGCGCCGATCGCGGCGGGGAGATCCTCCGCGCCCCAAGTGACGCCGGCGAGCCGCCCGGCGACATCGGCGAAGGTGCCGAGCCGGAATACCGCGGCGGGCGTCTCGCTCGCCACCGGCAGCACGAGATAATCGCCCGGCAGCCGCGCGAGCAGCATCGCGACCGAGTCCGCGCCTTCGGCCTTGGGAAGTACGATCCCGTCGATCGCCAAACCCGAGAGTGCCTCCAGATCGGCGGCCACGTCGTCGCTGTCGATCGGATTGATCCGCACGAATACGGCGGGGCGATCATCCTCGTACGGGGCGCCGATCCAGTCGCGCACCGCCGCGCGCGCCGCGGCCTTGCTGGCCGGGACGACCGAATCCTCGAGATCGAGGATCAGTGCGTCGGCGCCGGTGGCGACGGCCTTGGGGAAGCGTTCGGGGCGGTCACCGGGGACGAAGAGCAGCGAGCGGAGCCTCACTTGCCCATTTCCGCCAGCTTGCGTTCCCAGCCGAGCGCGTCGCGCACGATGCCGTCGAGTTCGGCGCGCTTTGGCTGCCAATCGAGCGCAGCCAGGATCGCGCTATTGTCGGCGACGAGCTCGGCGGGGTCGCCCGCGCGGCGGCCTTCGATGCGGCGCTCGATCGTCATGTTGGTAACGCGATCGACCGCGTCGAGCACTTCGAGCACCGAGAAGCCGCGGCCGTAGCCGCAGTTGAAGGTGAAGCTCTCGCCAGGCGCTGCGATCAGCTGCTTGAGCGCGGCGACATGCGCGTCGGCAAGGTCCGAGACGTGGATGTAATCGCGTACACCAGTGCCGTCGCGGGTGGCGAAATCGGTGCCGAACACGCCGACGGCGGCGCGCTTGCCGGTCGCCGCCTCGACCGCGATCTTGATGAGGTGAGTCGCGCCCACGGTCGATTGCCCGCTGCGCCCCGCGGGATCGGCGCCGGCGACGTTGAAGTAGCGCAGCGCGCCGTAGTTGAGCGGGTGCGCCGCGGCGACATCGCGCAGCATCGCTTCGGTCATCAGTTTCGACATGCCGTAGGGGTTGATCGGCTCCTGCGGGTCGTTCTCGGTGATCGGCACCTTGGTGGGATTGCCGTAGGTCGCCGCGGTCGACGAGAAGATGAAGTGCGGTACGCCCTCGGCAACCGCGCTTTCGATCAGGCTGCGCGTGGCGGCGGTGTTGTTGCGATAATATTTGAGCGGGTCGACGACGGATTCGGGCACGACCACCGATCCGGCGAAGTGCATGATCGCGCGCACGTTCTGCTCGCGGATAACGTCGCGCACACCGGGATCCTCGACGGCGATGGTGACGAGCGTGGCGCGCGGATCGACCGCCCAGTCGAACCCGGTGACGAGATTGTCGATCACCAGCACGTCATAGCCAGCGTCGAGCAGCGCCAGCACTGCGTGGCTGCCGATATAGCCGGCCCCGCCCGTCACCATCACCTTGCCATCGAGTGCCATGCGCCAATCTCCTTTGCGCGGACGTTAGCGGCTTCGTACAGTCGCGGCAAAGGAGACCTGAGCCGATGGTGTTCGACCTCCGCGCGGCGCTGCTGCGAAAAGCCGAAGTCGAGACGGCGCGGCTGGTGGATTTCGACTTCCGCCTGCGCGCGCGGACGATGCGGTTGCTGGCTGCGCGGCTGGGGCTCGATCCCGATGCGCTCGTGGCGGAGATCGTGCGCGGCGGGGATGCCGCGATCCTGGCCGCGCTGTCGGAGCAGACGGGACGTGACGCCGGCGCGCTCAATAGAGAGTTTCAGGAGTGTGCGGCAGAGGCGCGGGCGCAATTGATCGCCGAGCGGGGCGATCCCACGCCGCATCGGCTGGCCTAGCGGTGCGCGGCGCGGCGGAGGCGATCGTTGATGGCGGCGCCGATACCGGCGGCGGGGATCGGGGCGATGGCGATGCGTGGGGGCGGCGCGGCGTCGGCGCGGTGGAGCGCGTCGAAGAGGCGGGCGGCGGCTTCGATCGGGTTTCCGGCGGGGGAGAGGGTGTCGTCGCCGGTGATGGCGCCGAAGCCGATCAGCCATTCGTCGGGCGCGCGGGAGATTGCGTCGAGGCGGAGCGGTTTGGCGGGGGCGTAGTGCGTCGCGAGCTGGCCGGGGGCGGTGATCTGCTCGCTCGGGGGGGCGTTCGGCAGGCCGAGCTGTTCGGCGGTGATCGGGCCGGGGCGCAGGATCATGGCACTGCCGACGATGGTCGATTCGAGGCCGGCGCTGGTGGGGCCGTCGTCGAGAATCAGCGGGACGCGTTCGCGCAGGCTCGCGGCCACGTGCGCGGCGCGGGTGGGGCTGATCGCGTTGCTGGCGTTGGCGGAGGGGGCGGCGAGCGGGCGCCCGGTCGCGGCGAGCAGCGCCTGCATCGCGCGATGTGCGGGAACGCGGATCGCGATCGTGTCCAGCCCGGCGGTGACGAGGCTGGCGATGCCCGAGTCGGGGCGCAGGGGGAGGACCAGCGTGAGTGGCCCGGGCCACCAGCGGGTCGCCAGCGCGCAGGCGTGGGAGTCGAATATCGCGATCCGTTCGGCGGCGGCGAGATCGGGGAGGTGGACGATCAATGGGTTGAAGCTCGGCCGACCCTTGGCGGCGTAAATCCGCGCGACCGCCTCGGCATCGGTGGCGTCGGCGGCGAGGCCGTAGACGGTCTCGGTCGGCACCGCGACGATTCCGCCGGCGCGGATCAGCGCCGCCGCCTCGGCGACCGCCGCGTCGTCGTATTGCACGATCCTGGGGTGTTGAGCCGTCATCGCCGGACGGTATAGCGGCCCGACACTGGAGAAGAACATGCCTTACGTCGCCCCCATCGCCGAGCAGCGCTTCGTCCTCGAACAGATCGTCGGCATCGACGAACTCGCGGGCACCGAACGCTTCGCCGCCGCCAGCCCCGACGTGATCGACGCGGTTCTGGAAGGGATCGCGCAACTGGCGGAGGGCGAATGGGCGCCGCTCGCGCGCGCTGGCGATACGGTGGGCGCGAAGTGGACGCCCGATGGCGTCGTGATGCCGGCGGGGTTCAAGGAAGCCTACCGCGCCTATGTCGAGGGCGGCTGGGGGACGATCGGCGTTCCGGAAGCGTTCGGCGGGCAGGGGCTGCCGTTCGCGGTGCAGCTGGCGGTGCTCGAAACGCTCGGCAGTGCCAACATGGGCTTCGCGCTTTGCCCGATCCTGTCGGTCGGCGCGATCGAGGCGTTGCAGCATCACGGCACGCCCGAGCAGCAGGAAACCTGGCTCCCGAAGCTCGCGACTGGCGAATGGACCGGCACGATGAACCTGACCGAGCCGCAGGCGGGCAGCGACGTCGGCGCGCTGCGATCGATGGCAATCCCGCGCGGTGACGGCACGTTCGCGATCAAGGGCACCAAGATCTACATCTCGTTCGGCGACCATGATCTGGCCGAGAACATCGTCCACCTCGTGCTCGCGCGCACGCCCGATGCGCCCGCGGGCACGCGCGGCATCTCGCTGTTCCTGGTGCCTAAGGTGCGCGCCGATGGCACGCCCAACGACGTCCGCGTCGTCTCGATCGAGCACAAGATGGGGCTGCATGCCTCGCCGACCTGCGTGCTGGCGTTCGGCGACAACGACGATTGCCTCGGCGAGCTGATCGGGCCGGAGTTCGGCGGGATGCGCGCGATGTTCACGATGATGAACAATGCGCGGCTGAACGTCGGGCTGCAGGGTGTGCAGGTGGCCGAGGGCGCGACGCAGAAGGCGGTGGAATATGCCCGCGAGCGGATCCAGGGCGCGCGCGAGGGGCGGCCGATCGCGATCATCGAGCATCCCGACGTGCGGCGGATGCTGATGCGGATGAAGGCGCAAACTCAGGCGGCGCGTGCGCTGGTCTATTATGCCGCAGGGCAGGTCGATCGTGCGACGCTGGGAGATGCCGCTGCGCGCGACCGGCTGGAGATCGCGACGCCGCTCGCCAAGGCGCACGGTACCGATATCGGCAACGAGGTCGCTAGCCTTGGCGTGCAGATCCATGGCGGCATGGGCTATGTCGAGGAGACGGGCGCGGCGCAGTTCTTCCGGGATGCGCGGATCACGCCGATCTACGAGGGAACGAACGGCATTCAGGCGGCTGATCTGGTCGGGCGCAAACTGTCGCTGTCGAACGGCGCGGCGTTCGCGACGCTGATCGAGGATCTGCGCGCGACCAAGCATGAGCGGCTCGGCGAGTTGGTGGCGGCGTGCGAGGCGGTCGGGCGGCGGTTGCAGACTGCGGACAGCGACGATCGCAACGCGGCGAGCTATCCGTTCCTGACGATGTTGTCGGTCGCGACGTGCGGCTGGCTGCTCGAGCGCGAAGCCGCGGCGGCGGGCGACGATGCGTTCGGACGCACCAAGCGGGCGGTGGTGGCCTTTTACCTCGACCAGATCGTGCCCGAGGCGCTCGGCTTGCGCGCGGCCGCCGATGCGCCGGCTGCGGCGCTCTATGCGTTAGAGGCGGAGGCGTTCGCGGCGTGAGTTCGGCGTTCAACTTGCCGACCTATCTCGACCGTATCCGGCTGCCGGCGCGACCGACGCTGGATCATCTCGGGCTGGCGGCGATGCAGCGCGCGCATCGGCTGACGATCCCGTTCGAGAACCTCGACGTGGCGCTGGGGCGGGGGATCGACATCTCGTCCGACGCGGTGTTCGGCAAGCTCGTAGTGGCGGCGCGTGGCGGCTATTGTTTCGAGCAGAACCGGCTGTTCCTCGATGCGCTGCATGCGCTGGGGTTCGACGCGCGGCCGTTGCTGGCGCGGGTGTGGCTGAACGGCGACGGCGTGCCGCCGCTGTCGCACACGTTGAGCCTGGTGACGATCGACGGGCAGGCCTGGATTGCCGACGCCGGGTTTGGCGGCAGCTATGCCCCGCCGCTGCCGCTGGTCGATGGTGCGGAAGCCGAAGCGAAGGACGGTGCGCGGTTTCGGCTGACGCGTGATGATACGCACAGCTGGATGCTGGCGCGTGATGGCGAGCCGGGCTCGACCGACGGGCGCGGCGGGGGCGAGGGGTTCCAGCCGCAGTTCAGCTTCACCACCAACGAGGTGTGGCCGGCGGATCTGGCGGTGGCGAACCACTGGACCTCGACCGTGCCGGACGGGCGGTTCACGACGCTTCGGCTGGCGAGCATCGTGTTGCCGCATGGCTTCGCGAGCCTGACTGACCGGGCGTATCGCCGGCGTGCGGGGGCGGAGGAGGCCGCGGGGACGATCGATGATCCGCGGGTGTATCGGATGCGGCTGGGGCTGATGTTCGGAATCGCGCTGTCGGCGGAAGAAGTGGCGGCGCTGGGGTTGTTTTGATCCGTCCGCGATCGTCATCCCAGCGGAAGCTGGGATCGCATGCGGCACTACCTCGTCATGCCGGCACGAGGCCGGCATGACGAGGAGTTGGGCGAGCGGCATGCCCCGCAACAGTGCGACCCCAGCTTTCGCTGGGGTGACGGTGAGGGGCCGGATCAGCTGCCGCGCAGGTCGATCACACCCTCTGTCACCTCGTCGGCGTAGAGTGCGGTCACGAAATCGGCGCGGGCGGTGAGGGTGGCGCGCTGGTTGACGTAGCCCTTGTCGGTGATCTCGCCGGCGTCGATCGAGGGCGGCGAGCGCAGGATCGTGAAGCGGCCGACGCGGCGGGAGCCGCCGCCGGCTTCGGCGTTGAACGCTGCCAGTTTCTCGGCGACTAGGCCTTCGAGCGTCGGGATCGGGTCGGCGCCGGGCACCGCTTCGGCGAGCGTCTGGAGCGCGGCTTGCGAGGGCCAGGCGAGGATCGCGACGAACGGCTTGTCTTGCCCCGCGACGACCGCATCGTGGATATAGGGCGAGCAGGCCGCGACGATGTCGGGGCGCAGCGTGCCGACCGAAACCCAGGTGCCCGACGAGAGCTTGAAATCCTCGGTAACGCGGCCGTCGAACACGAGGCCTTCCTCGGGGCGGTCGGGATCGAGGAAGCGCGCGGCGTCGCCGAGCTTGTAATAGCCTTCGTCATCGAAGGCGGCGGCGGTCTTTTCGGGATCATTGTGGTAGCCCGTCGTGACGGTCGGGCCCTTGACGCGCACTTCGAGCTTGTCGCCGCTCGGCACCAGTTTCAGCGTCGTGCCGGGCAGCGGGAGGCCGATCAGCCCGACGCGCTCGGACGCCCAATGTACCACTGTCACGCCCTGCGTTTCGGTCGCGCCATACATGGTGACGAAGGGGAGGCGCTCGCCCGTCTCGGCGATGGCGAGCGCCTGCATCCGTTCATACAGATCGTCCGATAGCGTGGCGCCGCCATAGCCCATGTAGCGCAGGTTCTTGAAGAAGGCGCGGCGCAGCACGGGATCGCGCTCCATCGCGTCGGCCAGCATCGCGAAGGCGACAGGCGCCGAGCCGAAGGTGTTGGGGGAGATTTCGTAGAGGTTCTTGATCGTCGTTTCGAACAAGCCAGCGACGGGCTTGCCTTCGTCCATGTACAGTGTGCCGCCGGCCTTGATGTTGCCGTTGAAGTGGATGTTGCCCGCCGAGATGTGGCTCCATGGCATCCAATCGAGCGAGATCGGGTGATCGACGGGATCGGGATCATCGCGCAGGCCGTCCTGCGCGGCGAGCAGGTTGACGAGCATGCCCTGGTGCTGCGGCACGCCCTTGGGCATTCCCGTCGAGCCCGAGGTGAAGAGATATTTGGCGACGGTGGCGTGAGTGAGCGCGCCGCGGGCGGCGTCGACCGCGGGGGTGGGCAAGGTCGCGGCGAGATCGGCGAAGGCGATCGTGCCGTCGCCGCCATCGACGGTGACGAAGGTAAGATCGGGCGCGAGGGTGCGGAGCGTGTCGAACGCGCGGGCGAATTGCGTGGCATTTTCGGCGAAGACCACGCGCGGGCGGACAGTGGCGAAGCAATGCTTGAGCTTGGCGTGGTCGGTCGAGATCAGGCTGTAGGCGGGGCTGATCGGGGCGATCGGCACGCCGGCGGTGTAGCAGCCGAGCATCAGCAGCGCCTGGCTGATCGAATTCGGGCTGAGGCACAGCACCGCGTCGTCTGCACCCAGCCCGCGATCGAGCAGCCATTGCGCGACTCCGTCCGCCGCGCGCTTCGCCTCGGCATAGGTGACGCCCTGCCACGCCCCGTGGCCGGGCGCGCGCTGCATCAGCATCGGGCGATCGGGCGTGCTGGCGGCCTGATCGGCGAGCAGGTGCGGCACGGATTGCGCCGCCTGCGCCATCGCATGGTTCGAGCGGACCAGGATCGTCCCGTCGGGGCGATGCTCGACGGCGACGTCGGGGCCCTTTTGGGGGAAGCGTTTGAACGGAGGCGGCGTTGGGGCTGCCGGCGCGGTGGCCATCTGGGTCTCTCCAATGTTTTGACCCAGTATAAGCCGTTCGTATTAGTGGCGCCTAGTGCGTAATTCGTTTCGCCGCCCCGGCCATGAGCCAGGGTCCCGCTATCGCCGGCCGCTGGAAGAAGCGGGACCCCGGCTCGAGGCCGGGGTGACGTTGCGCTATTGCGCAGGGAGGCGGATCCAGCGTTGCTCGCCGCTGGTGTCGTCGGTGCCTTCGATGCAGGCGGCGATAATCTCGGCGGATTCGACCAGTCGCGGGCCGGGGCGGTTGAAGAAATATTGGCCGTCGGTGACGAACACGCGCCCCTCGCGCACCGCGCGCAGTGAGCGCCAATCCTGGCGGTACGCGAGCGGGGCCATGTCGATCATCGTCTGCGGCACGCGATAGCCGCACGGCATCATGACGATGATGTCGGGATCGGCGGCGAGCAGCGCTTGCCATTCGAGCCATGGCGAATGCTGGCCGGGGGTGGCGAACAGCGGCGTGCCGCCGGCGATCTCGATCAGTTCGGGCACCCAGTTGCCGGCGGCCATCAGCGGTTCGATCCACTCGATCGCGGCGATCGTCGGCCGCGTGCCGCGCTGGCGCGCGCGATCCTCCAGCGCGGCCATGCGCAGCCGCAGATCGGCGACCACCTCGACGGCGCGATCCTCCGCGCCGACCGCGGCGCCGACGCGACCGATGTCACCCCAGACATCGCCGAGATCGTCGGGGGCGAGCGACAGCAAGTGCGGCGCGGTGCCGACCCAGGCGGACAGCGCCTCTTCAAGGTCGGCGGGCGTCACCGCGCA
Source organism: Sphingomonas radiodurans (assembly GCF_020866845.1). Lineage (NCBI taxonomy): Bacteria > Pseudomonadati > Pseudomonadota > Alphaproteobacteria > Sphingomonadales > Sphingomonadaceae > Sphingomonas > Sphingomonas radiodurans. The sequence goes on along the minus strand of NZ_CP086594.1, from coordinate 919,086 downwards.
GACCGCGCATTGCGACTGGGTGAGGATCACGTCGGGCTTGAGCGCGCGCAACGCCTCGGCGTCGACGGCATAGACCGACAGGCCCTGGCGCACGATCTCCTGCACGCGCCGGTCGATTTCGATCGAGGTCAGCCCCTTTTCGAGCTTCGTCGAGGTGAGGACGGGCAGCGCCTTCACGAACGGCGGGTAATCGCATTCATGCGAGCGGCCGAGCAATTGCTCGCCGAGCCCCAGCGCGACGGCGATCTCGGTCGCGCTCGGCAGCAGCGATACGACTCGCGGATGCGCGGCCATCAGCCCAGCCGGATAAAGCGCGAGTTCCCGAACAGCTGCGGCGCACCGAGCGTCGCGACGAGATGCAGGCCGGTGAGGACGGCGAGCCACAGCGCGTCGTTCGCGAACAGCCGCAGGACGATCGCTGGGGTGAAGGTGTCGGTGCCGCCGAACGCGAGCGCGAAGGCGAACAGCAGGCCCTCCCAGACGGCGAATGCGGCGACGAACGCCACCGCCAGGCGTATGAGGCCAGTGCCGCCGAGGCGGCGGACCAGCGGGATGACGGCGAGGCTTGCGGCGCCGAGCGCGAGGCCCCAGCCGATCGCATAGCCATCGACCGGATAGCCGAGCAGCGCGAAGCCGAGGAACTGGTTTGCCGCCCAGGCGCCGAGCACCGCGATCACGGCCTGGCCACGCGGCAGCGTCTTCGCGGCGATCGTGGCCAGCGCGACGAATGGCATCATGCAGGCCGTCGCGAGCGAGCCGAGCACGGCGGCCGCGGCGAGCGTGACCGTCCAGAGGGTGGTGTTGAATTGTGTCGTCATCATCATCGTCCCGCGGCGCCGAGCGACCAGGCAGGGGCGTCCGCGCGAACGGCCGACCGGGCGGTGGACGGACGCCGCGTCCTCCTCGCCCCGCATCGGTGCGGCCCCCGCCGCATGTTCGTCGCCCAGACGAATTGGGGTTCGCGCCGGGCCGATCCCATGGACCCGACAAGAGCGACATCGCGGTCGGTCGGTCTCCTGGCTCGCGGGTCACCGCATGTCATGCGCCTTCCCGGGGGGTGCCCCAGTGGCCGCGCGCCGTTGCCGGCCCGCTTGCACGCCATGCTCGCCGCTTACAGTTGCAGGGTCAGCCGCAGATTCGCACTGCGTTCCCGGTACCGGCGCGAGTGCCGACACCACCGGTGCCGACGGATGACGATTATCGCGATGGCTGGCCGCGCGCAACCGGTACGCGTGCCGTCAGCTTTTGTCGGCGCGCACCGCGACGCTGACGATCACTGCGGTGGAGAGCAGGATCGACGAGACGAGCGCGCCGATCGCGAGCAGGCCCTGGCTCGTCACCGTCACGCCGACGCTGAGCTTCGTCCGCCGGCCGATCCGCAGCGCGATCTTGCCGCGGTGATAGACCGGGGCGGGGGCTGGGACGGTGGTGAGGGCGGGCAGATTGGCTTGCGGCATCATTGCTTAACGCGGTCCGTGTGGCGTGGTTCAGGCATCGATCGTTCTCAGAACGAGCGGGGCAGGCCCAGCACGTGTTCCGAGACGAATGACAGGATCAGGTTCGTCGAGATCGGTGCGACCTGATAGAGGCGGGTTTCGCGGAACTTGCGTTCGACGTCGTACTCTTCTGCGAATCCGAAGCCGCCATGCGTCTGGATGCACGCCTCGCCAGCGGCCCAGCTTGCCTCGGCGGCGAGCATCTTGGCCATGTTCGCCTCGGCACCGCAATTCTCGCCCGCCTCGTACAGCCGGATCGCCTCGTGCGTCAGCAGCTCGGCGGCGCGCATCTGGGCATAGGCGCGCGCGATCGGGAATTGGATGCCCTGGTTCTGGCCGATCGGGCGGCCGAACACCTTGCGTTCATTGGCGTAGGCGGTGGCCTTTTCGATGAACCATTTGGCGTCGCCGATGCACTCGGCGGCGATCAGCGCGCGCTCGGCGTTCATGCCCGACAGGATGTACTTGAAGCCCTTGCCTTCCTCACCGATCAGGTTCGCGGCGGGGACGGGGACGTCGTCAAAGAAGACCTCGGTCGACGAATGGTTCATCATCGTCTGGATCGGTCGGATCGTCATGCCCTCCTTCAGCGCTTCGCGCATGTCGACGAGGAAGACCGAGAGACCATCGGTGCGCTTGGTGAGCTGATCCTGCGGGGTGGTGCGCGCGAGGAGGACCATGAGATCCGACTGGAGCGCGCGGCTGGTCCAGATCTTCTGGCCCGAGACGATGTAGCGATCACCATCGCGGCGCGCGAAGGTCTTGAGCGAACCGGTGTCGGTGCCGCTGGTCGGCTCGGTGACGCCGAATGCCTGGAGGCGCAGCTTGCCGCTGGCGACGTCGGGCAAATAGCGCTGCTTCTGCTCCTCGCTGCCGTGGCGCAGGATCGTGCCCATGACGTACATCTGCGCGTGGCACGCGCCGCCGTTGGCGCCCTGCTGCTGGATCTCCTCGAGGATCGCGGCCGCGGCCGAGAGCGGGAGGCCGGCGCCGCCATATTCCTCGGGGATCAGCACCGAGAGGAAGCCGCTGGTGGTGAGCGCGTCGACGAATTCGGTGGGGTAGACGCGCTCGCGATCCTTTTCGCGCCAATATTGGCCGGGGAAGCCGGCGCACAATTTGGCGACTTCGCCGCGAATGTCAGAATAATCCGGCCAGTTGCTGCTCATCCAAACCCTCCACCCGCATCTGGCGTTCGCGATAGGAACAGCATGGCGCTTCGGCCACCGTTATTGTGCGCGCGGGATCAGTCGATCGTCGCCCAACAGGCTTTCCCAGCCGCATCGTAGCGACGCATCGCGGCGACCAGTTCGTCGCGGAGCGACACGTCGACGAGCGCCGCGGGGAGCAGCGGATCGCGGTTGATCGCGCGGATTACCGACTGGCCGAGCAGCAGCGTCTCGCGTGCCGCGGCGTCGCGCGACAGGGTGGGCAGACGGGCGAGGCTGACGGCCATTTCGGCGATCCACTGCCGGTAGCTCGCTTCGAGCGGTTCGGCCGGCCAGAGCGCGCGCCATGCCGCGTCTTCGGCGGGCAGCGCGGCGGTGTTGCCGAGCGCCACTGCGGCGGCATCTAGGCCGATCGCGTGCATGTCAGCGACGAGATCGGGGAGCGGCTGCCCGAGATTGTCGGGGCGCACCCAGGCCGCGGCGGTCGTCGGCGCGAAGCCGTGGAGCAGCAGCGCGCGCTCGCGGCGGCGGAGTTGGCGCCGATCGCTGCGGCCGAGATGTTCGGCGAGGATGATCGTCCAGCGGCCGTCCCACGCGCGCACGCGGCGCGGCGCCTCGCTCCAGCCGCGCGCGCGCCGGTCGAGCGCTGCGCCGGCGGGGCCGATCGCGTAGCGGCCGCGCTCCACCTGCTGCACGACGCCTTCGCGGCACAGCCGGCCGAGCGCGACGCGCATGGCGGCGCCGTCGATCGCCATGACGTCGGCGCGGCGGACGAGATCCGCGACGCGCATCGGGCTGTGCGCGGTCGACAGGAAGCCGAGCGCGAGGCTGCGGGCCGATACGGGGGCTCGCCAGTCTTGTAACACGAATTGACTCATGCCGGCATTATACGTTACATCCTGATCAAGAACAGCCGTCGGGATCTGCGCGATGAAGCCTGCACCACTTACCGACTATGTGTCCAAGGAAGAGCTGGCGGCGCTGATGCGGCCGTCGAGCCTGCGCGGGGCGTGGATCGTCGCGGTGAACTGGGTGATCATCGCGGCGGCCTTCGCGCTGGCGATCGCGTGGCCCAATCCGCTGACGATCGTGCTGGCGGTACTGCTGATCGCCGGGCGGCAGCTGGGGCTGGGCATCATCGTGCATGATACCGCACATCACGCGCTGTTCGCCTCGCGGCAGACGAACGAGCGCGTCGGGCAGTGGCTGGCGGGGCATCCGATGAACACGTCGCTGGCAAAGTATCGCAGCTATCATCTGAAGCATCATCGCTATGCTGGGACGCCGCAGGATCCCGACATCGGCTTCGTGCGCGCCTATCCGATCCTGGGCGAGTCGCTGCGCCGCAAATTCGCGCGCGACCTGACCGGGCGGACTGGGGTGCGCGATCTGATGCGCGAGTTGCGCAACTTCGATCTGCGCGCGCAATGGCCGTGGGTGGCGTTCCATGTCGGGCTGTTCGCGGTGCTGGCGCTGGCGGGGGGCTGGTGGGCCTATGGCTTGTGGTGGGTCGCGCTGCTGTTCGTGTACCCGGCGATCGTGCGGCTGCGGCAGATCGGCGAACATGGCGTCGCCGAGGAGCGCGGCGACCTCGATCCGCGGCGCAATACCTCGACGACGGTGGCGCATTGGTGGGAGCGGCTGTTCGTCGCGCCGAACCATGTTCATTATCATCTCGAGCATCACCTCGCCGCCGGGGTGCCGCCGTATCGGCTGGGCGAGATGCACCGGCTGCTGGTGGCGCGCGGCTATTACGACGGATTTTCGTGCGTTTCGCGCGGCTATGCCGACGTGATTCGGCGGGCGGTGCGGGAGCCGGTGGCGCTGGCTTGATCTTGCGCTAAGGGTCCGCCGACACGGGGGGCGGGGCGATGGAGAGTTTCGACGGCTGGACGCCGGTGGCGAGCGAGCAGCACGACGATCTGGTCGCGGCGCCGCTCCGGCGGCTCGCGGCGCTGTTCGACCATGATGGCGCGCACTGGCCGGCGGGCGAACTGCCGCCGCTTGCGCACTGGCTGTATTTCCTGCCCGAGGCGGCGCAGTCGACGATCGGCGCGGACGGCCACCCCGCGCGCGGCGCGATGCTGCCGCCGATCGACGCGCCGCGGCGGATGTGGGCGGGCGGGCGGCTGACCTTTCATGCACCGCTACCAATCGGCGCGCGCGCGACCCGGCGCAGCATCGTCACCGACGTGCGGGTGAAGGATGGGCGCTCGGGGCGGTTGACCTTCGTGACGGTGCGGCACGAGATCCTAGTCGATGGCGCAGCGGCGATCGTCGAGGAGCAGGATCTGGTGTTCCGCGGCGACGGCAGCGGCACGCCGCCCGCCGCGCCGCCCGATCCGCGCGTCGCGACGATCCGCCAGCCGTTCGCGCCGGACGCGACCGCGCTGTTCCGCTTCTCCGCGCTGACCTTCAACGCGCATCGCATCCATTACGACCGCGACTATGCCGTCGCGCAGGAGCATTATCCCGATCTGGTGGTGCATGGCCCGTATCAGGCGATGCTGCTGGCGGGTCACTTGCTGCGCGCGATGCCCGGGCGGCGGATGGCGCATTTCTCGTTCCGCGGTGCGCGGCCGCTGTTCGTCGGTCGGCCGGCGGCGCTCAATTTGGTGGGCGAGGGCCCAGTGGCGCTGTGGACGACCGATCAGGATGGCTGCGCGTGCATGGAGGCTGAGGCGACACTCGCCTGAACGGAGTCGCGTTGGGACAATCTGTCTTAGTGACAGCGCAGGCCGCGCCGACTAGCGGCCGCGCGTGATCGCCGTTCGCCGTCTTTTGCAGCAACGCCAACTCGCCGTGCTGATCCTGGTGGCGGCGCTGGCGATGAAGCTGCTGATCCCGGGCGGCTACATGGTTGCCGCCGAGCACGGGCGGCTGTCGATCATGGTCTGTCCGGGTGTCATGCCCGCGCCCGACCCGGCACCGATGGCCATGGCGATGCACGGCGGCACGGCCCATCACGAACAGCAAAAGCAGCATGGGCAGGTCGAGCAGCCGTGCGTCTTTGCCGGCCTCTCGCATCAGGCACTGGGCGCGGCCGATCCGGTGCTGCTGGCGGCGGCGATCGGCTATATCATGGCGACCGCCGCCGCGGCGACACCGCGGCTGCGGCTATCGCGCGTCGCGCATCTGCGGCCACCGTTGCGCGGGCCGCCCGCAACCCTCTGACGCCAGTAATATGCGCGCCCGCGGGTGCGCCGACATGGTCACGCCTCGCGCTTGCGCGGGGCGATCAAAGGTTTTGTTCAATGCTCCGCTTTCCGACGTTGCTCGGCGCCGTCGCGCCGTGCCTGTTTCTCGCACCCGCGCTGGCGCATGCCGACCCCGATGATACCGGGGATCGCGACATCGTGGTCACCGGCGAGCGCGACCTGCGCCCGCTCGATATGCCGGCGCAGGTCGGCGGTCGGCTCGGGCTCACCATTCGCGAGACGCCCGCCACGATCGATGTCGTCACGCAGGAGGTGATGCAGGCGAAGGGGCTGCGCAGCGCGGTCGAAGTATATGGCAGCGTGCCGGGCGTGGTCGCGGGGCTGCTGCCGGGCGAGCCGGCGAGCGCGAGCATCCGCGGTTTTTCGACCGGCGCCGTCTCGTACCTGTTCGACGGGATGCGGATTGCGGATTCGACGATCCTCAACCGCAATTACGACAGCTTCAACTTCGAGCGGATCGAGGTGCTCAAGGGGCCGGCGTCGATCCTGTATGGCGATGGCGCATTAGCGGGTACGATCAATCTCGTCCCCAAGAAGCCGACGGTGGATGCGACTCACGTCGACATGCTCGTGAGCTACGGCAGCTTCGATACCGCGCGGATCGGCGTCGGAATCAACCAGCCGCTTTCGGCGACCGCCGCGCTGCGCTCCGATCTCAGCGTCGCGCGGAGCGACGGCTATGTCGACGATACGGACACGCGGACGATTCAGTCGACGTCGAACCTGGCGCTGCAACCGACCGAGCGGCTCTCGGTGCTGCTCGCGTTCGATTTCTATCAGGATCGCAATCGCACGCCGTATCAGGGCACGCCGCTGGTGCCGGTGGGTGTCGCGCGCGATCCCTCGAACATCGTCGATGCGCCCGGCGGCTATGTGCTCGACCAGGCGATGCGCGACCGGAACTACAATGTCGCCGATGGGCGGATGGATTCGGAATCCTACTGGGGCCGCGCGCGGGTCGGCTACGAGCTGGGCGGAGGCTGGACGCTGACCGACGAGGCGAGCCTGTATCGCGGTGCGCGCGAGTGGGAGAATTCGGAGGATTTCACGTTCAATCCCGCATCCGGCCTGCTCGATCGCGGCACGACCAAGATCACCCACGACCATGATTTCTGGTCGAACCGCGGCTGGCTGACCGGCGACGTCACGATCGCGGGGCTGCGCAATCGGATCAACGTGGGCGCGGAATACAATGAGACGCGGTTCGGCACGGTTCGCCGCTTCGGGACGATGACCTCGGTCGATCCGTTCGATCCGGCGCGCGGCCGCTTCCCGGCGGATGTCGCGGCGAACTTCCCCGGTGTCGGCAATCGCGCGAACTTCGATTCGCGCGTGAAGAGCTGGGCGGTGTTCGCGGACGATGCGGTGACTCTGACCGATCGGTGGCTGGTGCTTGGGGGCCTGCGCTTCGACCGGATCGATCTCGATCGCCGCATCGATGATCTCAACGCCGGATCGTCGCAGCTGTTCGGGCGCCGCTACAGCGCGCTCTCGGGGCGGATCGGGAGCGTCTACAGCGTGACGCCGACGACTCAGCTCTATACGCAATACAGCCATGCGGTCGCGCCGGTCGGATCGCTGCTGCTTTCGAACGTGCTGCGCGCGAGCGTCGATCTGACCACGGGCGATTCAGTCGAAGGCGGGATCAAGACGAACCTGTTCGGTGACCGCATGACGCTGACCGCGGCGGGATACTGGATCCGTCAGAAGGGGATCATCACGCGTGATCCGGCGCGCCCGACCGTGCAGGTGCAGGGCGGCGCGCAATCGTCGCGCGGGGTGGAAGTGTCGCTGCGCGGCGCGCTGACACGGCACCTGACGATCGATGCGAACGGCGCATTGCTGAGGGCGCGCTACGACGAGCTGACGGGGGCAGGGGGCGTCGACCTCAGCGGCAACCGGCCGGTCAACGCGCCGCAGCGGCTCGCGAACCTGACCTTGTTCTACGATGTGCCGGGCGTGCCGTTGACCGCGAGCGGTGCGGTTCGTCATGTCGGCGATCTTTACACCAGCACCGTCAACACGATCCGGGTGGATGGCTATACGATCCTCGATGCGGCGCTGGCGTATCGCTTGCCGTGGGGAACCGTGACGGTGCGCGGGCGCAATCTGGCGAACCGCTTCTACGGCTATTGGTCGGGCTATGGCGCGACGCAGGTGTATGTCGGGGCGCCGCGCAGCGTCGACCTCACGCTGTCGTCGCGGTTCTGAGGGGGTGGGTATGGCCGATCCCGTCGCGATCTCGCGTGCGTATCGCGCGATCTGGCGCTGGCATTTCTATGCCGGGCTGATCGTCGCGCCATTCCTGCTGATCCTGGCGGTGACGGGTGCGATCTATCTGTTCAACGACGAGCTCAACGTGGCGCTGAGCCCGCACCTGTACCGTGTGGCGCCGCATGCGGAGAGCCAGCCGCCCTCGCGGCTGGCGCAGGCGGCCTTGGGGGTGCAGCCGGGCACGGTGACGCGGATCGACCTGCCGGCGGCGGAGGACCGCTCGGCGATCGTGTTCGTCACGCCGCGCGCCGGCGATCCGGTGCGGGTGGCGGTCGATCGCGGCAGGGGGCGCGTGCTGGGCACGTTCGTCTATGCGCGCACGCTGGTGGGGTTCGCCGATGGCGCGCACGGAACGCTGATGGCGGGCGCTGTGGGGGAGGTAATCGTCGAGCTGGCGGCGTGCTGGGCGCTCGTGCTGATCGCGACGGGCCTCTATCTGTGGTGGCCGCGCGGGCGGCGCGGGCTGGCGGGGATCGTCTATCCGCGGCTGTCGGCGCGCGGGCGGCCGTTCTGGCGCGATCTGCACGCGACTACGGGCGTGTGGACGGTCGTGCTGATCGCGTTCCTGCTGCTGACCGGGCTGCCCTGGGCCAAGGTGCAGGGCGACGTGCTCCAGCGCGGCACCGCGGCGCTCGGCATCGGCTATCCCGCGGCGCATCGCACGGACAGCGTGCCGCAAAGCGCGACGATGAAGGCGGCGCTCGGCGAGACGGCGTGGACGATGGAGCAAGCGCCGATGCCGGCGTCGAGCCAAGCCGCGCCCAATCATATCGGCCATGACATGGCGGGCGGCTCGACCGACCGCGCTGCGATTGCCGGGCTCGATGCGATCGCCGCGACGCTCGCGCGCGATCATGACCTGGCTGGCGGCTATCGGCTGTTCCCGCCGACCGACCCGACCGGCGTCTATACCGCCTATACCTATCCCGATCGGCCGCAGGGGCAGCGGACGCTCTACTTCGATCGCTACAGCATGCGGCTGATCCGCCAGGTCGGCTATGCCGATTACGGCGCGGCGGCGAAGGCGATCGAGCTCGGCGTGCAATTGCACATGGGCAATTATTTTGGGCTGGCGAACCAGTTGGTGATGCTCGTCACGTGCGTGGCGATCGTGCTGCTGGTGGTGAGCGGCGTGGTGATGTGGTGGCGTCGCCGCCCGACCGGCCGTGTCGCCGCGCCGCCGCGCGTGCCGCAGGCGCGGATCGCGGGGGCGGCCGCGATTTTGATTGGCGCGAGTTTGCTGTTTCCGCTGCTGGGGCTTTCGGTGGTGGTGGTGTTCTTGATCGATCGGGTCGCAGCGGGGCTTGTGCGCGTACGGGGGATTGCTGGCTGAGGGGAAGAGCCCATCCGCAACTTTCGGTGAATATCCTGCAGGTGCGATGGGGGGCGTCGAACGGCAGCCTGGCTAATCACGATGGTCTATAGGGGGAAGCAGCATTCCCGTGTCTTGAACAGGACGCCTGGCACTCATGCAATGGCGTTACCACAGGAGTTTGAACTTAATTGTCGATTCTCAGCATGATAATCAGCTTCTGGTGGAGCAGATCATGGTTAGTCTGCATGGTATAAAGAACCGGCCTTCGAAGACGCTGTTCGTCATACTACAAATCGCCTGAAAACAGATAATCGTCACATGAGACATGATTCATATCCTATGCTACACTCCCGTCTGCTTCGTGGGGGAGGTCATTGATGTCTCTACTATCTATCGTTGTTAAAGCGCTCGATGCGCTCGACCTTGACGACGACGTCAATCGGCTGGTGATCGATAGGGCGGTCAACGTGGCTCGGAGCCGGCCGCATCCGTGGTCGACCAAGCATGATTATATCTCCTGGTCGGGGCTGACCGATCGAACGTTCAACGCACGATTGCTGCCGGCAAAACCCTATCCGGCCGAGGAAAAGCGCGGCAGCCGCAGACCGCCGCTGGCCGACGTTGCGGCGCTGTTCGGGCTTCGTGCTGGGCAGAGCCAACGGCTCTGTCCGAAGTCGACCGGGCTCTTTCCGGCGTTCGCGCAATATCTGACTGACGGGTTCATCCGGACGCAGTTGCACAATGATCCCGCGCGCACCGATCGGCGACGGACGACGTCGAACCACGAGATCGACATGAGCCCGTTATACGGTCGCACGCCGACGCAGACGCAGGCGCTGCGCACGATGTCCGAGATGCCGGGTGCGCGCGGGCGGTTGAAGGGGCAGAAGATCGGTGGCGAGGACTATCCGAAATTCCTGTTTGGCGCCGACGGACAGCTTGCGCCGGAATTCGTCGATGCAGCAGGTGAGCCGATCCTCGACATGCCGCTGGGGCTGAAGAACGTGTCGCCGGAAGGCCGGCAGACGTTGTTCGCGGTCGGCGGGGATCGCGTCAACGCCACGCCGCAAACGGCGATGATGAACACATTGTTCTTTCGCGAGCACAACCGACTGGCCGGCTTGCTGGAGCAACAACATCGCGAGTGGGACGATGAGCGGGTCTTCGAGACCGCCCGCAACATCATCATCGTGCTGTTCATCAAGATCGTCGTCGAGGAATATATCAATCACATCAATACGACGGAGTTCCCCTTGCAGGCCGATCCGAAGGCGGCGTGGAAGGCGAAGTGGAACAAGCCCAACTGGATGACGGTCGAGTTCAGCCTGCTCTATCGCTGGCATGGCCTTGTCACCGAGAACGTTACCTGGGGTGACACGACGCTGCCGGGCAAGTCGATCCTCCTGAACAACAGGCTGCTGATCGAAAGCGGGCTGGCGCAGAGTTTCGTCAACGTCTCGGCCAATCGTGCAGCAAGGCTTGGCCTGGAAAATTCCGCATCCTTCCTGCTCGAGGCCGAACAGTCGACGATCGGCCAGGCGCGGTCGAACAATGTCGCCAGCTACAACGATTATCGCGTCGCCATGGGCATGGAGCCCGCGCGAAACTTCGCCGCGATCGTCGGCAGCAGCGATGATCTGACCGAGCAGGGCCGGCTTTCTGCGCTCGCTGCCAGGTTGCATGTGCATTACGGCACGCCGGACAATGTGGAATTCTACGTCGGGCTGTTCGCCGAGCGGACGGAAAAGAATGGGCCGCTTCCCGAACTGATCGCCGCGATGGTAGCGATGGACGCCTTTTCACAAGCGCTGACGAACCCGTTGCTGAGCGAGCACGTGTGGGGAAATCCCAATAACCGGAAGCTTGCCTTTACGGATATGGGACTGGAAGTGATCGACAAGACCAAGCGCCTGCGTGACATTCTGGTGCGCAACACCAACGGTCTGGGCGATCGGTTTGTCGGCATGACGCGGAGGGAGTGGCGGCGGCAGTAGGGCCGGGACTTCTCCTCAGAAGCGATGCCCGGCGGTAGCCTGCTCACCCGCTCCGCCTTGCCCGCAGCACAGACCCTGCATGACCCAGCGATGCGAGCGGATCGATTGCCTTGCGCAGAAACAGAAAAGCCCCGGAGATCCGCAGATCGCCGGGGCTTTTCATGGTGGGCGTGGCAAGGATTGAACTTGCGACCCCTGCGATGTCAACACAGTGCTCTACCACTGAGCTACACGCCCACGGGGAGGGGGGCCATTAGCCGGGCATCCGGCGGGGCGCAAGCCCGCTCAATTCGATCCGAGAAATTCGCCGACTTCGAACATCCGGTCCACTTCGAGCACCAGATCACGGAGGTGGAATGGCTTCGATAGGACACGGGCGTGCGGCATCGCTTTGCCCGCCTTCAGCGTGACGGCGGCGAAGCCGGTGATGAACATGACGCGCAGATTGGGGCGCAACTCGCCGGCCTTCTGCGCCAGTTCGATCCCGTCCATTTCGGGCATGACGATGTCGGTCAGCAGGAGGTCGAACTCCTCCTCCTCGATCAGCGGCAGCGCTGCGGTGCCGCGGTCGACGGCAGTGACGGCATAGCCTGACTTTTCCAGCGCGCGAGCAAGATATTCGCGCATCACCTGGTCGTCCTCGGCCAGCAGTATTCGGATCATTCGTCGGTCCCCGCACTCAGACGCCCAGATATGCGCGAACCCTTTAAGATTTTCCAGCCGCGCAACACGATGCAATCGTCCCGCATTGCGGCAGAACGACTTGTTCCATAGGCTGTTGCAGCATGGAGACATCGTTCGACCTGATCGGCCAGATGCCGCCGGCAAGCCCGGTTGTGCTGTCGGTGCCGCACGGCGGGCGCGACTATCCAATGGCGTTGCGTGCCAGTTCGCGCGTGCCGGTGACGGCGCTCGCCGGGCTGGAAGACCGCTACATCGATGCGGTCGCGCTCGCCGCGCGGGGGATCGAGACGACGATCGTGCAGCAGCTGGCGCGCGCCTGGATCGACCTCAATCGCGCCGAGCATGATCGCGATCCGCGGCTCGACGAAGGCGCGGCGGCGGGGCATCTGAGCGCGAAGGTGCGCAGCGGGCTGGGGCTGGTGCCGCGGCGTACTGCTGCAGCAGGTGACCTTTGGCGGCGGCGGCTGAGCAATGCCGAGGTCGAGGCGCGGATCGCGGCGACGCATCGGCCGTACCATGCCGCGCTCGAGGCGGCGCTGGCGGCGGCGCGGGCGCGGTTCGGCGTGGCGGTGCTGCTCGATCTCCATTCGATGCCGCCGATCGTCGGCAGCCGCGCGCGGATCGTGATCGGGGACCGCTTCGGCCGTGCCGCGGCGGGGCGATTCGTCCAGCGAATCGACGCCGAGGTTGCGGCGGCAGGGCTCGAACATGCGGTCAACGCGCCATATGCGGGCGGGCACATACTGGAGCGCCACGGCCGCCCTTCGGTGCAGATCCATGCGGTGCAGCTCGAGATCGACCGGTCGCTGTATCTCGACGCGGCGCTCGATCAGCCAGGGCCTGGGTTCGATCAGGTGGTGCAACTCGTCCGCGCGATCATCGATTCGCTTGCGGACGAAGCTTTGGCGCAGCCAATGCCGCTGGCCGCCGAATAAAAAAACCACCCCGGGCTTACGCCCGAGGTGGCCAAGGTTCAGGGAGGAGACACACCCGAGGGTGTGCCATACGGTTCCGCGAAAGGGGGGACACGAAACCGTACAGCAATAACTTAGGAAGGCGGCATTTGGTTTCAAGCCTTTTTGCGCTGCAGCGAAAAGGCCACCGAGGCTTAGCGGCGGAGTGCCGGCGCCATCCGCGCGAGCACATTATCGCGCAGGATTAGATGATGGCGCAGCGCCGCGGCGATGTGCAGCACGACCAGCGCCAGCATGCCCCAGCCGAGCAGTTCGTGCGCTTCATGGCCGAACTCACCGGCCTGGATCGATACCGGCAGATAGGGGATGTCGAACAGCCCGAACCAGTCGAGCGGTCGCCGCTTCGCGCTGCCCGATGCCATGACCCAGCCCGATAGCGGCATCGCCAGCAGGAGCGCGTAGAGCGACCAGTGCGTCGCATGGGCAAGGCCCTTTTCCCAGGCGCGCGTGCCGGCCGGCAGCGGGGGAGGGCGGTGCGCAAGCCGCCAGGCGACGCGTGCGAGCGTAAGGACGAGAACGGTGATCCCGATCGACTTGTGGCCGGGCATCCAGCCGCGCAACGGCGGCAGGAGCCCGATCGCAAGGTTCATCAGCACCAGGGCCGCGATGACCCAGTGGAACGCGATCGCGACCCCCGAATAGCGTGCATCCATCGGGGATCGTAGCATCGCGGTGTTCCTTCGATCAGACGACCAGGTTCGGCTGCGGCACCTTACCCATGCGCATCTGGCGCGCAAAGATATCGCGCATCAGCGACAAGGAGAAGAGATGCGCGTACAACAGCGGCAGCATGCCGCTCTTGGTCATCTTGCGCAGCTGATCCCCGCGCAGGTCCGCCAGCTTTTCCTCGTTGATCATCTGGAAGCCGCGATAAACGAACGGCTGCGCATTGCTTTCGTGCTGGATCGAGACTTCGCCATCCATCAGCAGATCGGATTCGCGCAATTCGTTCATGAACGCCGCGGTGCGGGCGCCGGCCTGCTCGAACTGTTCGTTGAACGACAGGATGTTCTTCGTGATCTCGCTCGGCTGGCCGTTCTCGAACAGCTTGTCGCCCTCGTCGAACCGGCCGATCGTGTCGGACGTGGGATCAAAGCAGAGCGACAGCTCCTGCGCGTCGGGGCGCAGGCGGGCAAGCAGATACGGATAACGGCGGACATAGGCGGGGACGTAGAAATTGTCCTCGGTCAGCTTGCCCTCGGCATCGACGAACACGTTGACGTTCTCGTTGAGCCCCATCAGCGCGATCGGGATCGAATCGTCGCCAGCGGAGAAGACGATCGGCATGTAGCGCTGGACGAGCGCGAATTCGTCGATCGTTACCGGCACGGCGTGCTGCGTGGCGAGGAACGGCGCAGCGGCGGCCGGGCGGACGCGGTAATCGGCGTGGAGCTCGCTCGAAAGCGGCTCTAGACCATTGTAGAACAGTGGAAGTGGCGGCTGCGGCGCGGTGGCCATCGAGTCTCTCCAGATACTATCGCGGGCGGCCCCCGCCACCCCAATCCGCGCGCCCTATTCGCCCCCCGCGCGCGGCGCAAGCGTGACTAGCTTCCCGGGATTGAGCAGCTCGTGCGGATCGAACGCGCGTTTGATCGCACGCAACGCCGCCATCCGCGCTGGGGAGGACAGCCGTTCGAGCTCGGCGAGCTTCATCTGGCCGATGCCGTGCTCAGCCGAAATCGAGCCACCGGCGGCGACGACCAGATCGTCGACGAAGCGCGTGACGCTTGGCGCTTCCTCGGCGAGCCAGCGGGCGCGATCGGCGCCGGCGGGCGCCCGGACGTGGAAATGGACGTTGCCGTCGCCGAGGTGGCCGAAGCCGCTGGCGCGGGTGCCGGGGAAGTGCGCGTCGCAGGCGGCTGCGGCCTCGATCATGAAGCGCGGCATCGCTTCGACCGGCACCGAAATGTCGTGCTGCGCCGCCGGGCCAGTCGCACGCTCCGCATCGGAGATCGAATCGCGGAGGCGCCAGAAGGCTTCGGCCTGCGCTTCGCTCGCGGCGATCGTTGCGTCGGCGGCGACGCCATCGGCAAGCGCGGGTTCGAGCACGCGTTCGATGAAGCTGGCGGGGGAGGGAGCATCTGCGTCGCTGGCCACCGCCTCGATCAGCACGTGCCAGGGATGCGTGCCGGCGAGCGGCGCGCGGGCGCCGGGAATGTACGCCAGCACCGCATCCAGCGATTCGGACGGCAACAGCTCGAAGCTTTCGACCGCGTCGCCTGCCGCCTCGAAGCGCCGTAGCAGCGCGAGCGCGGCGTCGGGAGAGGCAAGGCCGACCCAGGCCACCGCGCGCGCGGCGATGGCGGGGGCGAGCCGAAGCGTGGCGGCGGTGACGATGCCCAGCGTGCCCTCCGCGCCGACCAGTAATTGCGTGAGGTCGTAGCCGCGATTGTCCTTCTTCAGCGCGGCGAGCGCCTCGTGCAGGCTACCGTCGGGCAGCACCGCCTCGATCCCCGCGACGAGCCCGCGCATCGTACCCCAGCGCAGCACTTGTGTGCCGCCGGCGTTGGTCGAGACGAGCCCGCCGATCGTCGCCGAACCGCGACTGCCGAGCGTGAGCGGGAAGCGCCGGCCCACCTCGCCCGCGGCGTCGTGCAGGTCGGCCAGGATCACCCCGGCCTCGGCGATCGCGAGCCCCGACGCCGAATCGACCGAGCGGATGCGGTTCAGCCTACGCAGCGACAGGATCGCCGCGCGTCCGTCCGCCGGCGGAGTCGCGCCGCCGACCATCGAGGTGTTGCCACCCTGCGGCACCAGCGGAACGCCCGCGGTGGCCGCCGCAGCGACGATCGCCTGCACCTCATGTACCGATTCCGGTGCGAACAGGATCGGTGCGTGCCCGTGCCACCGCTGTCGCCAGTCGGTTTCCCAAGGCGCGATCGCGTCCCGGTCAGTGACGATCGCGCGTGCGGGCAGCACGGTATCAAGCGATTCGAGGAGGCGGGCCTGATCGGGGGTCATCGCCACATGATCGCCGCAATTCATCCGACGTTCAAACTTTTCGCGCCAACCCGCTAACCAATTGAATGCCCGACTTCACCCGCCTCGTGCTGCCGCTCGCCTTGGCTGCCCCGTTCGTCGTGTCGGCGCGCACGCCGGAGGACGGCGTGCGCTATGCGCAGATGACGTATCGCGAGCGGGTCGTGATTCGCATTCCGCGCTTGCCGCTCGCACCGCGTCGGCAGGCGCCGGCCATAACAAATTGGGACGAGCATAAGGCGCCCAAATGTGTCGCGGCGGCAAGCCTGGCGAGTGCAGCGATCACCGCATCGGGCGATGTCGACCTGATCGTCACCGATGGACGGCGATTGCGCGCGAAACTCGACGATGATTGTCCCACGCTGAACTTTTACACTGGCTTCTATCTGAAGCGCAGCGCTGACGGCATGGTGTGTGCGGGGCGCGATGCGCTGCGCTCGCGATCGGGTGCGCGCTGCGAGATCGATCGCTTCCGGACGCTTACGGCGCGGAAATAGCATCGCTGCGGCGGCAAACGACCCGTTTTTCTTGACAACTCAGGCGCAATCGCGTCTCGCGCGCAAGTTATCCGGATAGCTTCGGCTGGCCCGTTTCCTAAGGCCGCCCATATTTCAGGACCGCCATGAGCTTCGCCGACCTCGGCCTTTCAGACGAATTACTCCGCGCCGTCGGCGATACGGGATATACCGAGCCTACGTTGATCCAGGCAGCGGCGATTCCCAGCGTGCTGATGATGCGCGACATCATCGGCATTGCGCAGACCGGCACCGGCAAGACTGCCTCGTTCGTGCTGCCGATGATCGATATCCTGGCGCACGGCCGCGCGCGTGCGCTGATGCCGCGCAGCCTGATCCTCGAGCCGACGCGCGAACTCGCCGCGCAGGTCGCCGAGAATTTCGAGATCTACGGCAGATATCACAAGCTCTCGATGGCACTGCTGATCGGCGGCGTGCAGATGGGCGACCAGGTGAAGGCGCTTGAGCGCGGCGTCGACGTGCTGATCGCGACGCCGGGCCGGCTGATGGACCTGTTCGGACGCGGCAAGATCCTGCTGAACGGCTGCAGCCTGCTGGTGATCGACGAGGCGGATCGCATGCTCGACATGGGGTTCATCCCCGATATCGAGGAAATCTGCACCAAGCTGCCCAAGCAGCGCCAGACCTTGCTGTTCTCGGCGACGATGCCGCCGCCGATCAAGAAGCTGGCGGACAAGTTCCTGTCCAATCCCAAGACGATCGAGGTCGCCCGCGCGGCTTCGACCAACGTCAACATCACGCAATATCTCGTGCCGGTGAAGGGATCATCGGCCGATAAACGCGACCGTCTGCGTGAGTTGCTGCACGCCGAGGAAGTGACCAACGCGATCGTCTTCTGCAACCGCAAGACGACCGTGCGCGAGCTCAATACCTCGCTGAAAAAGTCCGGTTTCAAATCGGGTGAGATCCATGGCGACATGGAGCAATCGGCGCGCATTGCCGAGCTCGACCGGTTCAAGAAGGGCGAGATCACCATCCTCGTCGCTTCGGACGTCGCGGCGCGCGGGCTCGACATCAAGGGTGTCAGCCACGTCTTCAACTTCGACGCGCCGTGGCATCCCGACGATTACGTCCATCGCATCGGCCGCACCGGGCGCGCCGGGGCGACCGGCATCGCCTATACGATGGTGGGACCGGAAGATGCCGAGAATATCGCCAATATCGAGAAGCTGACCGGCCAGACGATCGCGCGGATCGCGGCGCCAGTCGCTGCGGCGCCTGCCGCTGCTGCGCCAGTAGAAGCTGAGGCCGAGGCGCCGCGTCGCGGCTCACGTCGGCGCGAGGCGGCTGCGGCTCCGGCGGCCGAGGTGCCGCAGCGCGAGGAGCGGGCGCCACGCCGTGAGGAGCGTGCACCGCGTACCGAAGACCGCGCGCCGCGCCATGAGGAACGCGCCCCGCGGCGTGAGGATCGGGCGCCACCGCGCGCCCGCGACGATCGCCGTCGCCGCGAGCAGTTCGATGACGGCCCCGGTGATGATGGCGGCTGGAACGGCCCCGTCCCCGCGTTCCTGAGCGTGCCGTTCGGCAGCTGACGATGGTGGCGTGGCGGTATCGGATCGCCGGCCACGCGATGCGATTGTATGCGCGAGCGCGGCGCCCGCGGACGTTCGGCGTGCGCGCTTTGCTAGTCGATCCTGCTGGGAGGATCGCGCTGGTGCGGCACCATTATGTCGGCGGATGGTATCTGCCGGGCGGCGGCGTCGACAAGCGCGAGAGCGCCGAGGCCGCGATCCGGCGCGAACTGATCGAGGAGGTCGGGCTGGCCGCGGTGGCGATCACGGGGGTGCTCGGCGTCTATCACAATCGCGCCGAGGCAAAGGACGATCACGTGATCGTGTTCACTGTAGGCGTCGCCGATCCCGAGCGGCTGACCGCGGCCGATCCGCGCGAGATTGCCGAGGCGGGGTGGTTCGCAGCGGATGCACTGCCGGAGGGGACGTCGCCTGCCACTCGGCGACGGATCACGGAGTTTCTGGCGGGCGAGCAGGGGCATGGCAATTGGTGAGCGATGCGCCGGCCTCGCCATGCGTCGGCGTGTGCCGGCTTGATGCGGCAGGGGCACTGTGCCTGGGGTGCTATCGCACGCTTGGGGAGATCGGGCGCTGGTCCGGCGCGGATGCGGCGGAGCGCGAAGCGATCGCCGCGGCGGCGAACCGGCGGCGGGAGCAACGGGCCGACTAAGGGGCGGCGCTACCAGAACGCGCGTCGGCGCCTCACCGTCTCCGTAGTATCGATCGCGTCGGGTTCCACTTCCCAGGTGTGGTTCTCCACGACCTGCGCGTCGACCGGGCGGCCGGCGGCGTCGCGGGAGGGGCGGAAGCGGAAGCGTTCACGGATCAGCCGACATGTGATCGCGTCGACGGTGGCGTTGCCGCTCGATCGCGTGACTTCGCACTCGGGTACGCGGCCGTCGCGCGCGACGAGGTAGCGCACACCAACGGTGCCGTTGAAGCCGGACACGAACAGCGCCTCGGGCAGATCCGAAGTGCTCATCCGGCCACGCACCGGGCGTGGCGGGGTTTCGGCGCCTCCGCGGCCGCTGCCATTGCCATCTCCGTCACCGCCGCTGCCAAACCCGTCGCCCACGCCGCCTGCGCCGGTCCCCGGCCCACGCACTGCGGCCGAGCCGGACGTCGCGTCGCTCGCGGTGTACGGCTTGGGTGCGGTGACGATCGGCGGGGGCGGGAGCGGCACGACGATAATCGGTTCGGGCGCGGCGACCGCCGTCGCGCGGCTGCGCAGGTTCGGCGCTGACGCGCGGCCCTCCGGGCGGGTCGCCGCTACTTGCGGCGCGGGGATCACGCGCGGGGGCGGTGGGGGTGGGGCCTCCTCGGCAGTGAACAGCTTCAGGCTTTCCTCGACCGCGCGCGGGAAATTCACCGCGAGGCCGGCGAGCAACGCATAACCGAGCACCAGCTGTACCACGATCGCCGCCGCCGCGGCGAACACGCGATCGCGGCTCCAACGTGGGGCAGTGAGGAAAGCATCAGCCATGGACCGCTCAACGCATGATCCGGCTGAACGGCTGCTGGCCAGCCATTCCCCTCCCGCTTGCGGGAGGCGAGATCCCCCGCCTACTCGGCTTTCTCTGCGATCAGCGCGTCGTCGATCTCACGCGCGCGTACCGCTGCCGGGCGGCCCATGATCTTGGCGAGATAGGCATCGAACTCGTCGCACTTGGGCAGCCCGCCGAACTGAAGCCCCCAGCCGATATGGCTGCCGACATAGACATCCGCCGCCGTGAACCGATCCCCGGCGATAAAATCGTTCGCGGTTACCGCGTGCTTCAGCGTCGCCACCAGCCGCTCGGGATCGCCATAGCCGACCATCCCCTTCTGCTCCTCGCTCACCGTGACGCCGAGCGCGCGATCGGTGGTCGCCGCCTCGATCGGGCCGGCGGCGAAGAACATCCAGCGATAGTAATCCGCCCGCTCCGCCGCCGTCGGTGCGAGACCCGCATCGGGGAAAGTATCCGCCAGATAGGCGACGATCGCGGCACATTCGGTGACGACGCGGCCCTGGTGGACGATCGTCGGCACCTTGCCCATCGGATTGACCGCGAGGAACTCGTCCGACTTCGCGCCCCAATCGACCAGCCGCACGTCGTACGGCTCGCCCACCTCCTCGAGCATCCAGCGCGCGATGCGCCCGCGTGACATCGGATTGGTGTAGAAGATCAGGTCGCTCACGGTATCTCTCCCGACTGATTCGTCTGGAACAGAATAGGAACGATCGAGCGTCAGGCGTCAAGCCGCTTGTGCAGGAACGCCGTCGTCCGGCCCCAGGCGAGATCGGCCGCGGCCTTGTCGTAGCGCACGCCAGCGGTGTCGTTGTTGAACGCGTGATCGACGCCGGGATAAATGAACGCCTCGACCGGCTTGCCGGCCGCCTTGAGCGCCGCAACCCATGGCTCGGCGGTCTGCGCGACGCGCGTGTCCTTCCCGGCCAGTTGCAGCACCAGCGGCACGGTAACCTTCGTCGCCTCGGCCGGAGCTGGCGCGGGGCCATAATAGGACACCCCGGCATCGACTCCGCCCGCGACCGCCATGCGGTTCACGAACGCGCCGCCCCAGCAGAAGCCGATGATCCCGACCTTGCCGCTCGACCGCGGCAGCCGCCGCGCCTTGTCCGCGAATGATCGGGCCTGGGCGAGCGCGAGATCGTAATCGACGGTGCCGATCAGCGTGCGCGCGGCGTCTTCATCGGCGGGCGTGCCGCCCTGCGGCGCGAGCAGATCGGGGGCGATGGCGATGAAGCCTTCGAGCGCCATGCGGCGAGCGACGTCCTGGATATGCGGGGTAAGCCCGCGGTTCTCATGGACCACGAGCACGACGCCGCGCTTCGACTTGCCGCCCTTGAGCGAGGCGAAATAGGCGCGGGCGGGCTTCCCCGCCTCGGTGCCGGTGCGCATGCCTGCGTCAAGGCGCTTGTCGGCCGGATCGATGATCGCGGCGGCGGCGGGCGAGGCCGCGATCCCGGCGATCAGCGTCTCCGCTGCCACCACCGATCCGGCGAGCGCGGTCATCTGGCGCAGCAGCGTGCGCCGGTCGCGATGCTCATGGGTGAAGGCATCGTACAGCTGGACGGCGCGGTCGCGCAGCGAAGGATCGGTCATGGGTCACTCTCCCGAATCTGCCTCGGCGGGCAGGCATGCACGCTAGCGGGTGAACGGCGGGGGCGGAAGCGCGCTCGCCGGCGACGCGTCGGCTACAATCAATGCGGCACGACGCCCAGTTCGACGCCCGTCTTGTCGTGCAGCGCGAAACGATCGACGATGTCGGCGCTCGCGCGATTGTAGCCGATCACCGCCACGGTCGATCCATCGCGGCGCAGCCGGGCGACGATCTTGTCGAGCGCCCCGACGCCGGAAATGTCCCAGAAATGCGCCGCCGACACGTCGATCGTGACCGTGCGACCGTGCTCCGGCGCGAACGCCCGTGTGAAGCGGTCAACCGAAGCAAAGAAGATCTCGCCAGTGACACTGTACAAGACCTTCCCGTCGGCGTCGTCGGCACTCCGCTCCACCTGGAACATCCGGCGCACCTTGCCGGCAAAGAAGATGCCCGACAGCAGCACGCCGGCGAGCACGCCCTGCGCAAGGTCGTGCGTGACCACCACGACCGCGACGGTTGCGAGCATGACGAACGATGACGTCGGGGGGTGGCGGCGCAGATTGGGAATCGAGTTCCAGCTGAACGTGCCAATCGAAACCATCACCATCACCGCGACCAGCGCGGGCATCGGGATGCGGCCAACGACCGGGCCGAGGAACACGAGCAGGAAGAGCAGGAACGCGCCCGCGACGAACGTCGATAGCCGCTTGCGACCACCCGACGTGACGTTGATCACCGACTGGCCGATCATTGCGCAGCCGCCCATGCCGCCGACGAGCGCCGCCGCCATATTGGCGCCGCCTTGGCCGAGGCACTCGCGCCGCTTGTTACTATCGGTATCGGTCATGTCGTCGACGATCTGCGCCGTCAGCAGCGATTCTAGCAGCCCGACCGCGGCCATCGTCAGCGAATACGGCAGGATGATGCGCAGCGTATCGAGCGAGAGCGGCAAATCGGGCAGCGCGAAGCTCGGCAGGCCGTCGGGCAACTCGCCCATGTCGCCTACCGTGCGGATCGGCAGGCCAAGCGCGATGCTGACGATCGCGAGGAGGACGATCGCGACCAGCGGCGACGGCACCGCCTTGGTCAGTCGCGGTAGCAGGTAGATGATCGCGAGGCCCGCCGCGACCATCGCGTAAGTATGCCAGGTGACCCCGATGAGTTGCGGGAGCTGCGCCATGAAGATTAGGATTGCCAAGGCGTTGACGAAGCCGGTGATCACCGATCGTGAGACGAACTGCATCAGCAGATCGAGTCGGACGAAGCCGGCGGCGATCTGGATGATGCCCATCAGAATGGTCGCCGCGAACAGATATTGGACGCCATGGTCCCGCACGAGCGGGGTCACGACGACCGCTACGGCCGCAGTCGCGGCGGAAATCATCGCCGGTCGACCGCCCAGCAGCGAGATCACGATCGCGATTGCGACCGAGGCGTAAAGCCCGACGCGTGGATCGACGCCCGAGATGATCGAAAAGCCGATCGCCTCGGGAATCAGCGCGAGCGAAACAACAATCCCGGCGAGAACATCGCGCCGCGCCTCCGCGGCGTCGGCGAACCACTCGGTTCGGAAACGGTTTAGGATATTGGTCATTGATCTGCCGTGAACACACCACATGCCGCCCCCGCGAACGGGTTTCATCATTGATGACATGTGGAGGTTGCCCGGCGGATCGGCGGCCGGGATAGCCACCCGGAATTGCACCGGGTCCTTGTGGATGCCGCGCCTACTGGCCGCGGTTGCGCCGAATTGCAAGTCAGCCGAGGCGAAGGCGCATTGCCGCGCCGGTAGCCAAATGAACCTACAACGCCAGCGTCATGAAGCGATTGTGCGGGCTTTCGGGATAGCCGCCGAACGCCGGACCATCGACGAAGCCGACCGCCTCGTACATCCGGTTCGCCGCGTCGAACATCAGCGCCGTTCCCGTTTCCAGGCTGACGCGCGAATAGCCGCGGGTGCGGGCGAGCGCGATGAGGTGCGCAAGCAGCGCGCGGGCGACGCCGCGACGCACATGCTCAGGGGCAGTGCGCATCGATTTGATTTCGCCGTGGTTTAGCGACAGCTGGCGCAGCGCGGCGACGCCGAGCAGCGCCTCGCCTTCCCATGCTGCCCAGAAGCTGATGTCGGGATGGCGAAGCGCCTCGGTGCCCATCGCATGTGCATTGTCCTGCGGCGTCGATCCGCGCGCCTCCGCGAGATGGTGCGCGATCAGGGCGATCACGCGGGGATCGTCCAGTCCACCTTCGCGCAACTCCATCAAAGCTCTCCGATCATCCCGGTCAGTACTTCGAGGCACGACACGCCGAGCTTTGCCGAGCGCTCGGGCGACCAGCCGTGGATCGGATCGGGGTTCGCGTCGTGATCCTTGAACGGCATTTCCAGCGTCACGCTGACCGCGCCGAACCGTTCGGCAAGCTGGTTGGTCGACATCGAGAGGTTCGCGCGGCCCGGCGCAGTGGTGCCATAGCCGAGCTTGGTCTGGAAATTGGGCGTATGCGCCTCCAGCCGGCGGCCGAATTCGGTGAACGCGGCGCTCTGCTCGGGGCGGAGCGAGGGGATGCCTTCGAAGCCGGCGATGAAGTTCGCTGCGATCGCCTCGTCGCCGTGAACGTCGAGCGCAAAGTCGACGCCGCTTTCATCCATCGCGGCGAGCACGTGAAGCACTTCGGGGCTGCGGTCCAACGCGGGCGCGTGCCACTCGCGGTTGAGGTTCACGCCGGCAGCGTTCGTGCGCAGGTGCCCGCGGCGCGTGCCGTCCGGGTTCATGTTGGGCACGACATGCACCGTCGCCGCCTCGAGCAATGGCGCCGCGGCGGGGCTCGTTAGCCAGTCGAGCGCGCCGTCCATCCAATATTCGGCCATCGATTCACCGGGGTGTTGGCGTGCGTAGAGCCACACCTGCTTCGGGCCCGAGCCGATGCGGAAATAGTCGATCGGCTGGCCATCGAGCGTGGTACCGAGTTCGCGATGCGTCACCCCCGGCCGCGCTGCGATGCGCGCGATTAGGTCGGCGTGCTGCTCCATCGTATAGGGTGCGAAATAGGCGAACCATGCAATCGGGGCTTCGGCCGACCAGTCGAATTCGAGCACGCCATCGGCGTAGCGCGTGTCGATCATCCGCCACGACCGCCGGTCGGTCGAGGCGCGGGTGCGATAGCCGGGCCAGCCGAACGGATACGCCGAGCCGCCAGAGTTGACGATCCGAAAGGTCAATTGCCGGCCGGCAGCGCCGGCGACGCGGAAGTAGAACCATTGGAAGAAGTCGGACTGGTGGTCCTTGACGATCTCCAGGTCGATGCGGTCGCCGTCGATCGCGAGTAGGCGGATGTTGCCGCTGTCGAAGGCGGCGTTGATGCTGAGGTTCATGGCACCTCGATAGTGCGCCCGCTCTCGCCGGGGAAGCCGGCGAACAAGGCACGCGCGAGCCGCTCCGCGATCGCCGCCGCATCGGCGTCGGGCGCGCCGGCGTCGGTCAGCGATTGCGCCTGGCCTTCCCACACCGCGTCCGGCCCCTGGCGGATCCGCACCGACAGTTCGGTGACGATCCCTTCACGACCGCCCGAGCCGCCGACCGGGAAGCTCACCCCGCCGCCCAGCCCGACGCCGCCACCACGCCCGCCGCTGATTCCACCGCCACCGATGCCGATCGAGACAGGCGAGCGGCGCGGCGGCAGCGGCCGCGGCGCGCGTGTAAACGCGACGGTGGCGAGGAACTGCGGCGTCGCGCCAGGGGCGGGATTGGCATAGCCGAGCCGCAACAATTCGCTTTGCACCGCAGCGGCATAGGTCTTGTACTCGATGCTCGCAGGCCCGGCGCCGGGCAGCGGCTCGACCGCGATCGTGCCGCGATTGGTCATCGCGTTGAAGTGAAAGCGCGTCGTCTGCACCGGGAAGCGCGTCGGGCCAGTTGCGCAGCCGGCCAGTGCCGCTGCCATGCCGATGACCATCATTACGCTGCGCATACCCGTTCTCCCCTTACCATTGCGCCGTTACAACGCACCGCTTCGTCGCCGGCTCCGGCTTGACTTGCAAGGGGGCTACCCCTAGGCGCGCACGCTTTCCGATCACGCATAATTGAAGAAGCGAATCCGCCATGAAGATCCGCAATAGCCTCAAGTCGCTCAAGGGCCGTCACCGCGACAATCGCGTCATCCGTCGTCGCGGGCGCACCTATGTCATCAACAAGACGAACCGTCGTTTCAAGGCCCGCCAGGGCTGATCTTGAAGCGGCCGATTGCCGTTGTCTTCGACATCGGCAACGTCCTGTATGATTGGGATCCACGGATCCTCTACCGGCGCCTCATCGACGACGATGAGGCCCTTGACGTATTCCTGCGCGACATTTGTTCGCGCGAATGGCATTTCCAGCACGATGCCGGTCGGCCGTTCGCAGAAACGTCGGCGGAGTTGTCGGCGCGCTTTCCCAAGCATGCCCACCTGATTGCTGCTTGGGGCCCGCGCTTTTCGGAGCAGATCCCAGGTCCAGTGGCGGGGATGCCCGAGCTGGTGGCTGAGCTCGACGAAGCGGGTGTGGCGTTGTTCGCGATCACGAATTTTAGTGACGAGTTCTTCGCGCCGTTCCGCGCGCAGGAAGCCGCACTGTTCGATCGCTTTCGCGACATCGTCGTGTCGGGCGCCGAGCGGCTGGTGAAGCCGCATGCGCCAATCTACCGGCTGGCGCTGGAGCGGTTCGGACTGGCGCCGGAACAGGCGCTGTTCGTCGACGACCGTCAGGACAATGTCGACGGCGCGGCGGCGATTGGGATGCACGCGGTGACGTTCAGTGACGCCGCAACGTTGCGCGCGGATCTGGCGCGGTTCGGGGTGCTTGCTTAATACGGGGCGATTGTGTACACGGCGTACACGAGGAGCGTCGTCATGGAAATGTCCGTACGTGAAGCCCGCGCGCAATTCGCTCACGCTTTGGCGGCGGCCGAGCGCGGCGAACGGGTGACGATCACCAAGAACGGCAAGCCGGTTGCTGAAATCGGCCCGCCTGCCGCAGCGGTAAACGCATTCTCCTGGGATCGCCTCGAAAGCTGGCGGCGCACCAATGGACTCGACAAGCTTCCGATCGATCCAGCGAGTGACGCGCAGTGGCTAAGCGACTTCGATGCGCTGGGTGCCACCGACGGCATGATGGATCCGATCATCGATCCCGAAGATCAATGAAGCTGTTGCTCGACACGCATGTTGTCGTCTGGTTGATTTCGGAGCCCGCCCGCCTGAATGCCACCGAACGGGCGGCCATCGGAGCGGCCGACAGCGAGTTGATCGTGTCGGCAGTGTCGGTGTGGGAAGTACGCGCGAAGTGGTTGGCCGCGCGACGCTCGAATCGGGTTTGGCACGTGTCGCCGCGATCTGTGATCGACTTCGCTTTAGCAAACGGCGTCGCGCTGGTTT
The DNA here is from genome assembly GCF_020866845.1 of Sphingomonas radiodurans. Classification (NCBI taxonomy): domain Bacteria; kingdom Pseudomonadati; phylum Pseudomonadota; class Alphaproteobacteria; order Sphingomonadales; family Sphingomonadaceae; genus Sphingomonas; species Sphingomonas radiodurans. The sequence continues at coordinate 892,430 of NZ_CP086594.1, read as the reverse complement.
CGCTGCCGCCGGAAGCTTGTGCCGCCGAGCCGTTATCGGACCTGGCGCATGGCGATCCGTTCGATGAGATGCTGCTTGTGCATGCCGGCAATGTCGGTGCGCGTTTGCTAACTCGGGATGGCAAGCTTGCAGCGCACCCGCTCGCCTATCACCCGTAACCCTTAAGCTCGTCCCCGACGATCCGCACGACGTGGATCACGTTGGTCGAGCCGGGCGTGCGGAACGGGACGCCGGCCATGATGACGACGCTGTCGCCAGCCCCGGCGATCTTGTGGCGCAGCGCCATGCGTTTGGCCTTGGCAACCATGTCCTCGAAGGAATCGACGTCGCGCGTGTGCACCGCGTGCGTGCCCCACAGGAGCCCGAGCCGGCGCGCGGTTTCATGCCGCGGCGTCAGGACGAGCAGCGGCACCGACGGGCGCTCGCGCGCGATGCGCCGGGCAGTCGAGCCGGACGTGGTGAAGCAAATGATCGCCTTGGCCGATACCGTGGCAGCGATGTTCTTCGCCGCTTCGGCCAGCGCGTCGGCGGTGGTGGGATCGGGCCGCGTTACGGTGAAGCGGATGCGATCGCCATGCATCGGATCGCGCTCGACCGCTTCGCCGATGGCGTTCATCATCGTCACCGACTCGACCGGCCAGGCGCCCGCCGCGCTTTCTGCCGAGAGCATGATCGCATCCGCCCCGTCGTAGATCGCGGTCGCGACGTCTGAAACCTCGGCGCGCGTCGGCGAGGGCGACGTGATCATCGACTCAAGCATCTGCGTCGCCACGATCACCGGGCGGCCGAGCCGGCGCGAGGTTTCGACAATTCGCTTCTGCAGCGGCGGCACGGATTCGGGCGGCAATTCGACGCCGAGGTCGCCACGCGCGACCATCACGCCGTCGCACGCCTCGACGATCTCTTCCAGCCTCTCAATTGCGGCGGGCTTCTCGATCTTGGCGAGCAGCGCTGCCTTGCCACCGATCAGCTTGCGCGCCTCGGCCAGATCCTCGGGGCGCTGGACGAATGACAGCGCGATCCAATCGACGCCCTGGTCGATCGCGAACGCAAGATCCGAGCGGTCCTTTTCGGTCAGCGCCGCCATCGGCACGACGACGTCGGGGACGTTGAGGCCCTTGTTGTTGCTGAGCGCCCCGCCGACCTCGACGCGCGTCACGATCCGATCAGCGGCGTGGCTCGTCACGCGCAGCACCAGCTTGCCGTCGTCGAGCAGCAGTCGCGCACCGGGCTCTATCGCTTCGAAGATCTCGCGGTGCGGCAGTTCGACGCGCGTGGCATCGCCCGGCGTCGGATCGCGATCGAGCACGAAGGTCGCGCCAAGTTCCAGCATGACCCGGCCCTCGGCGAACTGGCCGACGCGCAACTTGGGGCCCTGCAGATCGGCGAGGATTGTGCTGGGGCGGCCGAACTTCTTCTCAAGGCTGCGGATCGCCTGGATCACCGCCACCTTGGACGCCTGATCGCCGTGGCTCATGTTGACGCGAAACGCATCCGCGCCGGCCTCGTACAGCGTCGCAATCATCTCGGCAGTATTGCTCGCCGGGCCTAGCGTCGCGAGCACGCGAACCTTCCGGCTGCGGGGGCTGATCGCTCTGGTCATCGAAATCGTTCCTCGGCTTTGCCGCGGCTGCCCCTAACGCCTATCTCGTGGCGATCAACCTTGGAGCATGATCATGGACCCCCTGGATGCGATCGACGACACGGCGGCCGCGGCGGCGTTCCGCCGGCTGGTGCGGCATCTGCGCCATCGCAGCGATGCGCAGAACGTCGATCTGATGGGGTTGAGCGGGTTCTGCCGCAATTGCCTGTCGGACTGGATCGGCGAGGCCGGCGGATTGTCGAAGGACGCCGCGCGCGAGGCGATCTACGGCATGCCCTATGCGCAGTGGAAGGCGGAGCATCAGGCGGAAGCGACGCCAGAACAGCTGCGGCGAATGGAGGAAAGCGTCGCGAAGAACGCGGCGTAAGTCTGGCGCGCATCACGCTTGTCGAAAGCCGCTGTTTTCTCCTACGCCCGTCGCGAAGAACGAAACGGGGCAGCAATGACAAGAACGATCGCAATCGCTTTGATGATGACGGCGGGCACGCCCGCCTTGGCGCAGACGGCCGCCCCGGCCGTCAAGACCACGTACATCCACGCCGGCGCGCTGCTTGCTCGCGCCGGCCAGCCGCCGCGTGCCAACAGCACGATCATCGTGCGCGACGGCAAGGTCGCTGAGGTGCGCGATGGCTTCGTCGCGCCAGAGGCTGGCGCCGAGCTGATCGAGCTCAAGGACAAGTTCGTCCTGCCGGGGCTCATCGACCTCCACGTCCATTTGCTGGGGATCGGCGGCGATCCGATGCGTGCGCGGCTGACCGCGCTCAACACCGAACAGGCCGACGACGTGATGTACGGCGCCGGCAATGCGCGCGCGACTTTGCGGGCAGGGTTCACCACCGTGCGCGATCTCGGTGGTGAGCCGCGCAGCATCCGCGCGCTGCGCGACGCAGTGGAGCGCGGTGATATCGAGGGGCCGACGATCGTCAATGCGGGCACCGCGATCTCGGTGACGGGCGGCCACGGCGATCCGCTCAATGGCCTTGCCGAGCCTTACGCTCATGCCGTCGCCGCAACCGTCGAGAACACCTGCGACGGCCCGTCCGATTGCGTCCGCGCGACGCGGCGGCAGATCGGGCTTGGCGCGCAGGTGGTGAAGATCACCGCGACCGGCGGCGTGCTCTCCAACGTGTCCGGCGGGCTCGGCCGCGCCTTTACGCCCGAAGAAATGCGCGCGATCGTCGAGACGGCGCACGGGCTCGGCCGCAAGGTCGCGGCGCACAGCCACGCGGCGGAAGGGACCAAGGCGGCGCTGAACGCTGGAGTCGATACGATCGAGCACGGCAGCTTTATCGACGACGAAACGATCGCCTTGTTCAAGAAGACCGGCGCCTATCTGGTGCCGACCGAGATCGCGCCCGTCGCCGCGCTGGCGCAGGCGCGCGCCGGCGCACTCCCGCCGGCGGTGATCCCCAAGGCGGAGGCTGCCGCGGCGGCGATGCAGGAAAGCCACCGCCGCGCGTACAAGGCCGGCGTGAAGTTCGCCTTTGGCACCGACAGCGGCGTCTCGAAGCATGGCGAGAACGGCACCGAGTTCGCCTTGCTCGTTGACAAGGTGGGCATGAGCCCGACCGAGGCGATCCGCAGCGCGACGCTGACCGCCGCCGAGGTGCTGGGGCAGGGCAATACGATCGGCAGCATCGAGCCGGGCAAGACCGCCGACATCATCGCAGTCGACGCGTCACCGTTGGGCGACGTGCGCGAGCTCGAGCGGGTGCGCTTCGTGATGCATCGCGGTGCGGTGGCGAAGCGGCTGGGCGAATAACGATCGGGCGAATAGCGTTTGATCGCGACGGCGGCTTTCCATAAGGCCGCCGCCGCAACCGAAACGGTTAACCGCATCACCCGCGCGCATCGGCGACGCGGGACGGGCGGCGCTTCATGATCACAGGGGTATGACGATGGCTGAAGAACGCGGTGAAGGCATGGGCGGCGGCCATGTGGCGGCAGACGAACTCCGCCTGCTGATCGAGCGCGCCGAGCGGCTCGAGGAAGAGAAGAAGGGAATCGCAGACGACATCAAGGACGTGTTCGGCGAGGCGAAAAGCCGTGGCTATGATCCGAAGACGATGAAGAAGGTCATGTCGATCCGGAAGAAGAAGCGCGAGGAGTATCAGGAGGAGGAAATGATCCTGACGACCTATCTCGAAGCACTCGGAATGGTGTGAAAGACGACACCTGCGCGATTATTCGTCGCGCAGGTTTTCAAGCGCATGCCGATAAACTCGGAGGGCAACTGGGTCGCCGGCATTCAAGCGATCGACGATCTCCCGCACGTCCGTGACATGGCTCGCCAGCGCCGCGATCGAAACTGCAAGCGCATCAGTTAAAACTCCAAACAACCACATGAACGACCCGCGCATTAGGGCGATATCTGCTTCACTGACGAGAAGGTCGGCGACCGACTTAGGATGAGTTATCCGGTGCCGCGCCCGAAGCGCATTGCGCAGGTCCTCCCAATCTGTACCGCTGAAATCTACCATTAGTTGCGGGGCTATGACCTGAACCTGTTTGATTGTGAGACGAATACTTGCCGTTATGGTAACGTATCGTACCTGCTCTATGACTTCACCTTGCTCCGAGACTGTATAGTTTTGCTCTCGCAAGGCCATGTCAGCAAGCGGAGTAAGGTAACCCATTTCAAGGGAGATCGAACGGACCTGCTCGCGTGTTTGCCAGACCAGACCCTCAATCGCGGCAAATGACGTTCGAATAACGTTTCGTCGCGCTGCTTGAGTGTCTGTTTCGCTTAGGCCGTCAAACGCAACGATCACATCTTCTACAAGTGTGCGTAGAAACGGCTTGTTAGGATCAGTGCCTGTCGTCGTCATAGAGGTGTCACGCCGCCTCCGCCGCCGCCGTCGTCCATCCCAGCCGTGCGATGGTGATCGAGCGCTTCCCCGACAACTCCGTCCGCGTGACGATCAGGTCGCGGCTTTCGATATAGCCCATCAGCCGCCGCACGCGCCCGAGCGACGACGTGCCGTACGTCGCCGCCAGCGCTGCGTCGGTGGGGCAGGGGGCACCTTCACGCGCTGCCTTGGCGACGAGCAGGAACGGCCCGACCATGTCGTCGGGCAGCGGCCCGGCAAGCGCGATCGCCTCGGCCCAGTCTGGATCGTCGATGTCGAAAATCCCGGCGCGTGCGCACGACAGCCGCCGCGAAAATTCGCCGAGATCGATGCCCGAGCGCGACAGATCGGCCATGCGGCAGCGCACTTGGAAATCCTGGAACAGCACCGAGGCTGGGCGGCCATTCGACTCGGCATCGTCGACGATCGCACGCAGCACCTCGGCGACGACGGCGGCGACTTCCTCGGATGTGCGCTCGGGCTCCGACGATGGCTTTACCGGTGCCGGGCGCGCCATGTCGGCGATCAGTTCGTCCGCCGGGACGCGGCGCGGACGCGCGTCGAAGGCCATCGGCAGCTGCGGCGCGGCTTCCGGTTCGGGCGCGGCGAAGATCAGGTCCTGCAGGTCGGCCGGCGATGTGGCGGAGGGCAGCGGCGTCAGTTTGGGGCTGCCGCTGCGCGCGCTCGTCTCGACCGCGCCGATCTTCACCGTCATCGGCCGGCGGCACACCGCCGGGCCGAGCGCGAGGAAGGTGCCGCGCGGCAGATCGCGGATTGCTTCGGCCTGGCGCCGCTCCATCCCCAGCAGATCGGCGGCGCGCGCCATGTCGATGTCGAGGAAGGTGCGCCCCATCAGGAAGTTCGACGCTTCCGCCGCGACATTCTTGGCGAGCTTCGCGAGCCGCTGCGTCGCGATCACCCCGGCAAGGCCGCGCTTGCGCCCGCGGCACATCAGGTTGGTCATCGCCGACAGCGAGGCGCGGCGTACCTCCTCGGCCACTTCGCCCCCCGTCGTGGGGGCGAACAATTGCGCCTCGTCGACCACCACGAGCGCGGGGTACCAATGCTCGCGCGGGGCATCGAACAGCGCCGAAAGAAACGTCGCGGCGCAGCGCATCTGGCCCTCCGCCTCGAGCCCCTCGAGACTGAGCACCACCGACGCGCGATGCTCGCGCAGCCGTCCGGCGATTCGCGCGATCTCGCGCTCGGCATAGTCCGCCGCCTCGATCACGACATGGCCGTAGGTCGGCCCGAGCGTGACGAAATCGCCCTCCGGATCGATCACCACCTGCTGCACCTGGCCCGCCGAGCGTTCCAGCAGCCGGCGCAGCAGGTGCGACTTTCCCGAGCCCGAATTGCCCTGCACGAGCAATCGGGTAGCCAGCAATTCCTCAAGGTCGATCAGGACCGGCGCGCCCGAGGTGTCGGCGCCCATGTCCACGGCAATCGTCATAGCCGCGCAGATGGCGCAAGCGCATGAGTCGGCGCAAGACTTGATGAAGCGCCCCGCGCCAGCTTATGGCGCACGGCATGGCAGGTCATTCCAAATTCAAGAACATCATGCACCGCAAGGGTGCGCAGGATAAGAAGCGTTCGGGCATGTTCTCGAAGCTGAGCCGCGAAATTACCGTCGCGGCGAAGATGGGGCTTCCCGATCCGGACATGAACCCGCGGCTGCGCGCCGCGGTGAACGCCGCCAAGGCGCAGTCGGTGCCCAAGGACAATATCCAGCGCGCGATCGACAAGGCGAGCCGCAGCGACGTCGAGAATTACGAGGAAATCCGCTACGAGGGCTTCGGCCCCGGCGGCGTGAGCCTGATCATCGAGGCGCTGACCGACAACCGCAACCGTACCGCCACCAACGTGCGCACCGCGGTCAGCAAGAACGGCGGAAACTTGGGCGCATCGGGATCGGTGAGCCACGCCTTCGATCGGCTCGGGCAGATCGCCTATCCTGCCAGCGTTGGCGATGCCGAGAAGGTGTTCGAGGCGGCGCTCGAGGCGGGCGCGGAGGACGTCACGTCGAGCGAAGACGGCCACGAGATCTGGACGGCGCAGGGCGATTTGCACGAAGTGGCCAAGGCGCTCGAGCCGGTACTCGGCGAGGCCGAGAGCGCGAAGCTCGCGTGGCGCCCGCAGACGATGGTGGCGGTGGACGAAGGCGATGCGACCACGCTGTTCAAGCTGATCGACGCGCTGGACGACGACGACGACGTCCAGCAGGTGTGGGGCAATTACGAGGTCTCCGATGAAGTGATGGAGAAACTGGGCTAGTCCACTCCCCTCCCGCTTGCGGGAGGGGCTGGGGGAGGGCATGTCCCCCAAATGTTCCGTTTCGATCTAGTTCGACAGCCCCTCCCCAAACTCCTCCCGCAAACTGGAGGGGAGATTTGATCATCCTCGGCCTAGACCCTGGTCTCGGCACCACCGGCTGGGGCGTCATCGCGGCGGAGGGCAACCGGCTGCGGCATGTCGCCAACGGGCAGATCCGCACCGATACGACCGCAGCGCTGCCGCGGCGGCTCGCGAACCTCTATGCCGCGCTCCTCGACGTGATCCGGACCGAACGGCCCGACCATGCGGCGGTCGAGGAGGTGCTCGGCAACACCAATGCGCAATCGACGCTGAAGCTTGGGCAAGCGCGCGGCGTCGTGCTGCTCGCCGCGGCAGGGGCGGGGCTCAACATCGGCGAATATCATCCCTCGACGGTGAAGAAGGCGGTGGTCGGCACCGGCGGGGCGGAGAAGCGCCAGATCCAGGCGATGATCGGCGTGCTGTTGCCCGGCGCAAAGGTGGCGGGGCCGGACGCGGCGGACGCGCTCGCGGTGGCGATCTGCCACGCGCATCATGTCGCAAGCGCGGTGGGGATGATGCGGCGGGTGCAGGCCGGAGCCTGACGTGGATTACGGGCGGTTGGCCAGCGGGCGGCGACCCGCTAGGTGTCTCCCCAGCATGACGGACAATAACCGGTGATCGCATATCTCAAGGGCATCCTCGCCAGCACCGGCGCGGATCATGCCGTGATCGAGGTGGGCGGCATCGGCTATTTCGTCGGCGCATCGTCGCGCACGCTCGCCGCGCTCGGCCCGGTCGGCGAGGCGGTGCTGGTGCATACCGAGATGCTCGTCGGCGAGGATTTCCAACGGCTGGTCGGCTTTTCCGGAGCCGCCGAGCGCGACTGGTTCCGGCTGCTCACCGGGGTCCAAGGGGTCGGCGCCCGGGTGGCGCTGGCGATCCTGTCGGCGCTCGACCCGGCAGAGCTCAACCGCGCGGTCGCGGCACAGGACAAGGCGATGGTGGCGCGCGCGAACGGCGTCGGGCCGAAGCTTGCCGAGCGGATCGTGCGCGAGCTGAAGGACAAGGCCGGCGGGATCGTGTTGGGGCCGGGCGCGGTCGCACAGGCGATGCCCGTCGGCGCGGCGGCGGATGCGGTCTCGGCGCTGCTCAACCTTGGTTTCCGCCCGGCGGAGGCCTCGTCGGCGGTGGCGGCGGCGGAGGACGATCTGGGGCCGAGCGCGACGCTCGATGCGCTCGTGCGGCTGGCATTGCGCAAGGCGGCGAAATGAGCGCGCGGACGATCGCGGTGTACAGCCTCAAGGGCGGGGTCGGGAAGACGACGCTCGCGGTCAATCTTGCCTGGGCTGCGGCCACCTTGTCGTCGCGGCGCACGTTGCTGTGGGATCTCGATGGCCAGGCTGCATCGACCTGGATTCTCGGTCACGAACCCATCGGCCGTGAGGCAAGCGCCGCGATCCGGCGCGAGGTCGACCCGCGGCAGTTGGTCCGTCCCACCGCGGTCGAGCGGCTCGATCTGCTGCCGGCCGACGCGTCGCTACGCGAACTCGACGTGGCGTTCCACGCGCTCGACAAGAAGAACCGCCTCGCGCGGCTCGTCGAGGATCTTACCGGCGATTACGACCGGATCGTCATCGATTGCCCGCCGGGGCTGACCGACACGTCGGACCAGATCATGCGCGCGGCGGACCTCGTCGTCGTGCCGGTAATCCCCTCCGCGCTGTCGCGTCGCGCGCTCGATACGATCACGGCGCATATCCAGCGCAAGAAAGGGCCGAAGGTGACGCTGGCCCCGGTCTTTTCGATGGTCGATCGCCGCCGTGCGCTCCACCGCGAGGCGCTGGAGCAGCATCCCGACTGGCCGATCATCCCGATGGCGAGCGCGTTCGAGGCGATGACCGAGCGCCGCGCCCCGCTCGGCAGCTTTGCACCGCGCGGTTCGACCGGGGTGGAAGCGGTGGCGGCGCTGTGGCGGCGGGTGGAAAGCGCGCTCGCGGGGTTGAAGGCGTAGGTGGCGGTGCGTGCGCGGAAGGGCTATGTCGAACACATGAACAGTCTCACCGTCTCGATGCCACCGGCGCTGCAGAGCTGGATCGATGCCCGTCTTGCCGAAGGCAAATATACTGATGCGGCTGACTATCTGCGCGATCTGGTGCGGCGCGATCGGGCTCATGCTTCGGACGACGTGGCTATGCTTCGATCGATGATCGAGGATGGGCTCGCGTCAGGGATCGATGAACGCGAACCCGAAGAAGTGCTGCGCGAGGTGATGGCGCGCGTCGGACGTGGCTAGGCTGCGGATCAGCAATCTCGCATCGGCAGATCTTGATGACATACGGCTGGAAGGAGAGGCGAGGTTCGGCCCGGATGCCTCGTTACGCCACCTTGGCGGCTTCGACAGGATCTTTGGTTTGCTTCGTGATCAGCCGATGATCGGTCAGCTTCGACCGGAATTGGGGCCTGACGTTCGTACCTTCTCACATCGGCCGCATCGGGTGGTATATCGAACCGACGGAGATGAAGTGCTGATCCTGCGCATCGTTCATTCGGCGCAGGATGGGCCGACCGTGGCACGGTCGATCCAGTGACCGACACCGATCGCCTCATCACCCCTGCACGCAAGGCCGAAGACGCCGATGCCGCGCTGCGCCCGAAGCGTCTCGATGAGTTCGTCGGCCAGGCGGCGGCGCGCGAGAATTTGCGTGTCTTCATCGAGGCGGCACGGCAACGCGGGGATGCGCTCGATCACGTGCTGTTCTTCGGCCCGCCCGGGCTGGGCAAGACGACGCTGGCGCAGATCGTCGCGCGCGAGATGGGTGTGGGGTTCCGCGCAACGTCCGGCCCGGTGATCGCCAAGTCGGGCGATCTTGCGGCGCTGCTGACCAATCTCGAGGATGGCGACGTGCTGTTCATCGACGAGATCCATCGGCTGCAGCCGGCGGTCGAGGAAGTCCTCTACCCGGCGATGGAGGATCGTGCGCTCGATCTGATGATCGGCGAAGGGCCGTCGGCGCGCAGCGTGCGGATTGATTTGCCGCGCTTCACGCTGGTCGGTGCGACGACGCGGCAGGGCTTGCTGACGACGCCGCTGCGCGACCGGTTCGGCATTCCGATTCGGTTGCAATTCTATACCGTCGAGGAACTGACCCGGGTCGTGACCCGCGCGGCGGGGCTGCTCGATCTCGACGTGTCGGCAGATGGGGCGACCGAGATCGCGCGGCGTGCGCGTGGCACACCCCGCATCGCCGGGCGGCTGCTGCGCCGGGTGCGCGATTTCGCCAATGTCGCTGGGACGATCAAGGTGGATGCGACGGCCGCCGACAATGCGCTCAACCGGCTGGAGGTCGACAACCTCGGGCTCGATGCGATGGACCGGCGCTATCTCACGATGATCGCTGATATTTATCGTGGCGGGCCGGTGGGCGTGGAGACGCTCGCTGCCGGGCTGTCCGAGCCGCGCGACACGATCGAGGAAGTGATCGAGCCGTATCTGATCCAGCTCGGACTGGTCGCTCGAACCGCGCGAGGGCGGATGCTCAACGCCGGTGGCTGGAAGCACCTCGGTCTCAACCCGCCCGCCGGCAGCCAGGACGGGTTGTTCGATCAGTGACGGAGCCGCAAGCGGATTGGCGGCGTTGTGCCATTAACCAAGCAAGAGGATCGTGATGACGCATACCCCACCGGTGCCGCCGGCGAACACTTCTCCCTTCCCGATCCAGGAACCACCGCATCCGCCTTCGTCCGCGATGAACGATGCCGATGGCTGGGCGGTGGCGCCGGCGAAGCGGGGCTGGTCGCTGGGCCGGATGCTCGGCGCGGCGGCCGGGGTCGGCGCGATCGTAATCGGGGTGACGGCGGTGCTCTTTCCGCGTGAGGCGCCGGCGAAGCCAAAGGCGAAGAAGAAGCGCTGAGCGCAGTTCCCCTCCCGCTTGCGGGAGGGGGCGCTCCAAGCAGCGACCGCCGCGCAGAAAATGTTGCGTGGCACCCAAAGCCCCCGCCTGCTAGCCAGCAGGCATGACGCTTTCCGCCGCCGCCTCTGCTCGCGAGATCCTCGTCAACCTGCATGACGTGATGGCTGCGCGATCGAATGCACAGGCCAAGCTCAACCAGGTCGTCGAGATCATCGGCGAGGCGCTGGATAGCGAGGTGTGCTCGATCTATCTGCTGCGCGACGGCGTACTCGAACTGTTCGCGACACGCGGCCTCGATCCTGCTGCGGTGCACGTCACCAAATTGGCGATGCGCGAAGGGCTGGTCGGCATGATTGCGGACAGCGGCGAGATCCTCAACCTCGACGAGGCGGCGAGCCATCCCGATTTCGCCTACAAGCCCGAGACCGGCGAGGATCGCTTCCACAGTTTCGCCGGCGTGCCGATCATCCGGCGCGAGCGGTCGGTTGGCGTGCTGGCGGTGCAGCATGCCGATCCGCGCCGCTACGCCGATATCGAAATCGAGGCGCTGCAGACCGTCGCGATGGTGCTGAGCGAGTTGATCGCCAATGCCGGGCTGATCGACCAGGGCGGGCCGAGTGACCGGCCGCAGCAATCGACCGCAACCGTGCGGCTGATGGGCCAGAAGCTCGTCGACGGAATGGGGGCTGGCTGCGCCGTCTTTCACCAGCCGCGCATCCATATCGAACATACCGTCGCAGAAGACACCGAGGCCGAACGCCACCGCGTCTACGCCGCGTTCGACAAGATGCGCGAGCAGATCGAGAAGATGACCCGCGAGGCCGAGTTCGGCACCGGCGGCGAGCATGAGGAAGTGCTCGAGACCTACAAGATGTTCGCTTACGACGAAGGTTGGGCGCGGCGCATCAACGAGGCGATCGATAGCGGGTTGACCGCCGAGGCGGCGATCGAGCGCGTGCAGCAGCGCACGCGCCAGCGGATGCGGCAGATCGACGATCCGTTGCTGGCCGAACGGATGCATGATCTGGAGGATCTGTCGAACCGGCTGCTGCGCATCGTATCGGGGCAGATGGGCACCGCGGCGCAGCTGGGGCTGCGGCAGGACGCGATCCTGATCGCGCGTAACCTGGGCCCGGCCGAGCTGCTGGAATATGATCGCCGGCGGCTGAAGGGCGTGGTGCTCGAGGAAGGCTCGCTAACCGCGCACGTCACGATCGTCGCGCGGGCGATGGGCGTGCCGGTGCTCGGCCGCGTTCGCGATGTACGCCGCGTGATCAACGAGGGCGATCTGCTGCTGCTCGACGGGGCGGAGGGATCGTTGCTGGTGCGCCCGTCCACTGCGATGGAGGAGGCGTTCGACGCGCAGCTGGTGCTGCGGCAGAAGCGCAAGGCCGCCTATGCCGCGCTGCGCGACGTCAAGCCGATCACCAAGGACGGGCACCGCGTGACCGTGATGGTCAATGCCGGCCTGCGCGACGATGTCGGCGCGCTCGACGTGACCGGCGCGGACGGAATCGGGCTGTTCCGTACCGAGTTCCAGTTCCTCGTCTCGGCGACTTTGCCGCAGCGCGAGCGCCAGCAGCGGCTGTATCGCGAAGTGCTCGAGGTCGCCGGTGATCGCCCGGTGATCTTCCGCACGGTCGATATCGGCGGCGACAAAGCCCTGCCGTATTTGGTGCAGGATCCGGCGGGCGAGGAAAATCCAGCGATGGGCTGGCGCGCGCTGCGGCTGTCGCTCGAGCGCGACGGGCTGATGAAGGCGCAGGCGCGTGCGCTGCTCGATGCGGCGGCGGGGCGCTCGCTCAACGTCATGTTCCCGATGGTCAGCGAGGCGTGGGAGTTCGACGAGGCGCGCGCCTTGTTCGAGCAGCAACGTGATTGGATCGCCTCGCGCAATCGCCGCTTGCCCAGTGAAATCCGCTATGGCGCGATGCTCGAGGTGCCGAGCCTCGCGTTCCAGCTAGATCTGCTGCTGCCACAGGTCGATTTTGTCTCGATCGGCACCAATGATCTGACGCAGTTTCTCTTCGCCGCCGATCGCGCCAATCCGAAGCTGGCGGAACGCTACGATTGGCTGTCCGCCTCAATCCTGCGGTTCCTGCGCCGCGTGGTGGAGCCGTGCCGCGCCGCGGGCGTGCCGCTGGCGGTGTGCGGTGAGATGGGCGGGCGGCCGCTCGAAGCGCTCGCGCTGATAGGGATCGGCATTGACCGGCTGTCTATCACGCCCGCCGCAGTCGGCCCGATCAAGGCGATGATCCGTTCGCTCGATCGCGGCGCGGTGACGCAGGTGATGACCGATCTGCTCGCCGCGCCGCCGCGCGACATGCGCGGCGCGTTGCTGGCGTGGGCGCAGGCGCAGGGCGTCGAACTGGGCTGAGCAGCCGACCAAAAGCACGGTCGTTCGATTGACACCAATTGCCCTGTCTGTGAGACGTGCAAGCGCAAGGGCGGACAGGGTTTGGTCCGCCCGACGCGGAGATCCGAATGACTGAGGCCGAGCGCGGCGACAACGCGACGCTCTTTCCACAACCCGTTGGCGACAGGCTGCGTGCGGCACGTGAGCGGCAGGGCATGACGCTTGCGGAGATCGGCGCGCGCACCCGCGTGCCACTGCGCCACCTGGAAGCGATCGAAGGCTCCAATTACAGCCTGTTGCCATCCCCGACCTATGCGGTCGGATTCGTGCGGGCCTATGCGCGTGCGGTTGGCGAAGACGAAGTGGTGATGGCTCGCGATGCGCGGGTCGAGGCGTTGAAGACGCCGCGCGAAAAGCCGCAATATCAGCCGTACGAGATCGCCGATCCGACGCGCGTGCCCAGCCGCGGGCTGGTGATCGCGGCGGCCGGGCTTGGGCTTGCGATCGTCGTACTGGCGATCCTGTGGTTTGCGACCGGATTGATCCGCAGTGAGGGTAGCGCGCCGGACGTGACGCCATCGGTCGCAGTGGCTGTCCCCGCCGCCCAGCCGTCAGCCGCACCGGCGCTGTCGGCGACCGGCCAGGTTACGCTGACCGCAACCGACGAGGTGTGGGCCCGGGTGTATGACGCTGCGAACGAGACGCTGTATCTCGGCACGATGAAGCCGGGCGAGCGGTTCGACGTGCCGCCGGGCGCGAATAACCCGATGATCAACGTCGGCCGGCCGGACAAATTGCAGGTGACGCTGAACGGATCGATGCTCCCGCCGCTTGGCACTGGGGAACGGGCGATCAAGGACGTGCCGGTCGGCGCGGCGGCACTCGCCGCGAAGGTCAACGGTCAGCCCACGCCCGCCGCCGCGCCGGTTGCCGCCACGCAGCGGACAGACACTGCGGTGCCGCCCGCGTTCGCCGGTGCGCCTGGCGCGGACGCATCCGCCGACCGTCGCGATGCGGCTCGCCCTTAAGGCTGGCGACAGCAACGCAAAGTTAGCTATAGCTTTTGGCTAGTAGCGCCGGGGGGTCGTAGATGCGTAGGTTCCTGATCGCCTTCATGTTGGCCGGCGTGGCGACGCCGGCATTCGCACAAACCGGGCTCGATGGCCGTGTCGGCAAGCTCGAAAGCGAGATGCGTGCCGTACAGCGCAAGGTGTTCCCCGGTGGCGCCGGTGCTTATCTCGAGCCGCAGGTACGCCCGGCCGAAACGCCGCGGCAGGAAATCGGTGCGCCGTCGTCGAGCGCCGTGGACGATCTGACTCAGCGAGTTTCATCGCTTGAAGCGCAGATCGCCTCGATGACCGGGCAGATCGAGCAAACGCAATATCGCCTGCGCCAGTTCGAAGAGCAGTTCAACGCGTACAAGAAATCGACCGATGCACGGATCGGCAGCGGCGCGGCCGCGCCCGTCGGCGGCGACGATGCCGGTCCGGTCGTGCCGCCGCCGCCGCGTTCGAGCGTGCCGGCGACGACGCGGCCCGTCACGCGGCCGTCGGGAAGCCTTGAGGCGCAACTGGGCGACACCGCGCCTGCGGCGAGCCCGGCCGGCGGCGGAATCGAAAAGCCTTCAACCGGGCAGCCCGACGAGGACGAATATATCTACGGCTATCGGCTGTGGGCGGCCAAGCGCTATGCCGCGGCGGCGGAGCAGCTGAAGAAGGTGGCTGCCGCCTATCCGCGCTCGCGCCGCGCGAGCTATGCGCAGAACCTGCTCGGCCGCACCTATCTCGACGATGGCAAGCCGAGCCTCGCGTCGATCGCTTTCTACGACAATTACAAGAAGATGCCCGATGGCGAGCGGGCGCCCGAGAGCCTTTATTATCTTGGCCAGGCATTGCTGAAGCTCAACAAGCCGGCGGACGCATGCAAGGTCTATGGCGAGCTGATCGACGTCTATGGCGACAAGATCGGGCAGGGCATGAAGGACGATGTCGGTCGTGCGCGCACGTCCGCCAAGTGCAAGTGACGGCGCCGGCCTCGGCTTCCGGCAGATAAAGTGTCCGACACAGCGCCGGACGCCGCCGACGTCGAGCGGTTTCGGCGCGATGTCGAGCGACTGATCGATCGTGCCTATGACGGCGGCAAACTCGCGCCAGACACTCGACTAGCGCTTGCCGTATCGGGCGGACCGGACAGTATGGCGATGCTCGCGCTCGCCGCGGCGGCCTACCCTGGCCGGGTGATCGCGGCGACGTTCGATCACCAGCTTCGCGATCGCTCGGCGGACGAGGCACAGATGGTCGCCGCGGCATGCGCATCGATCGACGTACCGCATCGAACGCTCGTCCCCGCGGAGGATATTACGGGCAGTAGCATTCAAGCGCGGGCACGCGTTTCGCGCTATGGCGGGCTGGTCGCATGGGCGGTGTCGGAAGGCACCAGCGCTTTGCTCACGGCGCATCACGCCGACGATCAGGCCGAAACGTTGCTTATGCGGCTCAACCGAGCATCGGGGATTGCCGGGCTCGCCGCGATCCGTCCCTGGCGATACGAGGGGGCGATCGTGGTGCTGCGTCCATTGCTGGGCTGGCGTCGCGGCGATCTGCGCGCGATCGTGTCGGCCAGCGGGCTGCCGTTCGTCGACGATCCGTCGAACGAGGATACGCGCCACGATCGCACGCGCATCCGCGCGATGCTCGCCGCTACCCCCGCGCTCGACCCGGTCGCGCTCGCCGCCTCGGCGCTATATCTCGGCGAGGCGGAGGAAGTGCTGAGCGGCCAAGTGGCGACCTTGTGGGAAGATCGCTGGCACGGCCCCGATCGCCCGTTCGTGCTCCACGATCTTTGGCGTGAGTTGCAGCGGCGCCTCGTGCGCATGGCGATAGCAGACACGCGTCGGACGCTGGGAATCGTGCTGCCGCCGTTCGGCGACGGGTCGAATGTCGAGGCGGTTCTCGACGCGCTGGCAGCGTGCCGCACGAGTACGATCGGCGGCGTGATGATCGTCCAGCAGGACCATGGTTGGACGTTCCGGAGAGCCCCGCCGCGTCGATCACACTGACCGGCGAATTCGCTGCACCGTTCCATTGCCATTAACCTCGCGCAGCTTACATTGCAGGTGTTGAGAGGTAGCGCATGAACGACAACGACAAGCAGTCCGGCGGTGATAACGGAGCCGGCGGCCCCAATCCCTGGATGAAAAGCCTGCTCATCTGGGTGGGTATTTTGCTGTCGCTGGCGATCGTCGTCACCATGTTCGATGGCCGATCGACCGCCGCGAGCGGCAATTCGATCGCGTATTCCGCGTTCCTCGACAAGGTTGACGAGGGCACCGTCAAGGACGTCGTGATCTCGCGCGACCAGATCAGCGGCACGCTGTCGAGCGGCGAGAAGTTCCGCACCGATCCGGTCACCGATCCGCAGCTCACCGATCGCCTGCGCAAGGCCGGCGTCGAGATTTCGGGCAAGCGCGAGGAAGGCCCGTCGGTCTGGCAGTATATGCTGGTCCAGGCGCTTCCGTTCCTGCTGTTCCTCGGCATCGCGTTCTTCGTTGTACGCCAGATGCAGAAGGGCGGCGGCGCTGGCGGCGCGATGGGCTTCGGCAAGAGCCGCGCGAAGATGCTGACGCAGAAGGAAGGCAAGGTTACTTTCCAGGACGTCGCAGGCATCGACGAAGCGCGCGAGGAGCTTGAGGAAATCGTCGAGTTCCTGAAGGATCCGTCTAAGTTCGCGCGCCTCGGTGGCAAGATCCCCAAGGGTGCATTGCTGGTCGGCTCGCCCGGTACCGGCAAGACGCTGCTTGCCCGCGCGATTGCTGGGGAGGCGGGCGTGCCGTTCTTCACCATTTCGGGCTCTGATTTCGTCGAGATGTTCGTCGGCGTCGGCGCGAGCCGTGTGCGCGACATGTTCGAGCAGGCTAAGAAGAGCGCGCCCTGCATCGTCTTCATCGACGAGATTGACGCGGTCGGTCGCCATCGTGGTGCGGGCCTCGGCAATGGCAATGACGAGCGTGAACAGACGCTCAACCAGTTGCTGGTCGAGATGGACGGCTTCGAGGCCAATGAAGGCATCATCATCATCGCGGCGACCAACCGCCCGGACGTTCTCGATCCCGCGTTGCTGCGTCCGGGCCGTTTCGATCGCCAGGTCGTCGTGCCGCGCCCGGATATCGAGGGCCGCGTGAAGATCCTCGAAGTGCATATGAAGAAGACGCCACTGGCGCCGGATGTCGATGCGCGAACGATCGCGCGCGGCACGCCGGGCTTCTCGGGCGCCGATCTTGCGAACCTCGTCAACGAGGCGGCGCTGACCGCCGCTCGCAAGGGCAAGCGGCTTGTCGCGATGGCCGAGTTCGAAGAGGCGAAGGACAAGGTCATGATGGGTGCCGAGCGGCGCTCGATGGTTATGACCGACGAAGAAAAGCGCATGACTGCCTATCACGAGGCCGGCCACGCGGTGGTCGCGCTGCACGAGCCGGCGTCTGATCCGATCCACAAGGCGACGATCATCCCGCGCGGCCGTGCGCTGGGCATGGTGATGCGCCTGCCGGAGCGGGACAGCTACAGCTACCATCGTGACAAGATGTACGCGAACCTGTCGGTGGCAATGGGCGGCCGTGTCGCCGAGGAAGTCATCTTCGGCTACGACAAGGTCTCGTCGGGCGCGAGCAGCGACATTCAGTACGCCACTGGCCTCGCGCGCGACATGGTCACCAAGTGGGGCATGTCCGACAAGGTCGGCCCGGTCGATTATGCGCAGCCCGAAGGTGAAAGCTTCCTCGGCTATTCCTCGTCGCAGCCGACGCACATGTCGAACGAGACGGCGCAACTGATCGATCACGAGATCAAGTCGATCGTCGAAGGCGGCCTGAACCGCGCCCGGACGCTGCTGACCGATCACGCCGATCAGCTGCACCTGCTCGCCGAAGCGCTGCTCGAGTATGAGACGCTGAGCGGCGACGAGATCAAGAAGCTGATCGCCGGTGACGGCATCGGTCGGATCGATCAGGGGCCGAAGACCGTGTCACTTCCCACCGCAGGCACGTCGATCCCCAAGACGCGCCGTCCCCAGGGACCGTTTGGGACGCCATCGCCAGCAGGCGCCTGAGCAGGTCTAAGCTAGGCTCCTACATCGATTGTGACGCCGTTTGCCGCCATTCCCGCCTCCGCGGGGATGGCGGTAACGTGTAAGCCATTCACCACCGATCCTGTCCTACAGCGCCCGACCCATGGCATGGTTCACCGCCATGATAGGAGGGTCGCGTATGTTGAATCGAAACGCACCAGCGCCTCAACTTCCTCAACATTCGCGTCGCGAACCGCCCGGCTCTAGGCGAGGCCGAGGTAAAGCAGCAGCAGCACGAACGCCGGGATGATCATTGTGATGATCAACCATGTCAGCAGGATCGTGCGGATCAGCGCGCTTGGCCGCCCTAGACTGTAGATGCCGCGCATCTGCTTGTAGATGTGGATCGGGGGCAAGAGTGTGCCAGCGAAAAACAGCGCCGGGCTGGGAACGCCGATCGTGCTGAGGATCGCCAGGACGATCGTCAGCAGCGACATGAAGGTCAGCGAATAAGTGGTGAAGACCGCATGGTCGTAGAGCCCGAACTTGCGGTTGAACGGGAACAGCAGCCACAGGAACGGGATCGAGAGTGGGATGAGCGCCCAGCTGTATTTGTACGCCGACGTCTTCATCTTGTAGAACAGGAGCTTGGGATTCTCCCGGGCGGTCCGGACTTTGTCCTCAAGCCATTGCTCGTCGGTGGTGGCGGGCCCCTCCCTCTTGTCGAGCGCATCGGTGATCGGCAACCGCTTCTCCGCCTCGCCTAGATCGCGTCGGGCCTCGGTCGCGACCTTGAGGCGTCGTTCGAGGCTAGCAATGCGCTCTGCATCGGGCTCGGCTTCCGCACGCTCTTCGCGCAGGTCCGTCGTAAGGTCCGTCACTTGCGTCTCGGCGCGCTTGCGTTCCTCGGTAACCTTAGCGCGCGCTTCGGTGAGCCCACCGCTGACCCCGGATTTGAGGAAATCGCCACCGACGATGTCCCAGCCCGGCAAGTTCGCGACGATCGCAAACATCAGGAAGACCGTGAACAGGAACAAGGCGAGCGGAGATACGAAGCGCGCCCGCTCGCCATCGATGTAACGCCGCGTCAACTCGCCAGGGCGGCGGATCAGCATCGGCAGCGTGTGCCACGCCTTGCCTTCGAAGTGGAACACGCCATGCGCTATATCGTGGAAGATGGCGCCTGCGGTACGATGGACATGGCCCGCCTGGCCGCAGGCATGGCAATGCGATCCGATCAGCGCAGTCCCGCAATTGAGGCAGGCGCTGGGGTGATCATGCTGGGCGTGCGCCTCACCGGCTGGCCGCTCGACCGCGCGGGCGAACAGCCCGCCGCTCACCACATCCGCGCCCGCTTCGATCCCGTCCGCCATCGCAAGCCCCCGCTTGATCGACAGCAAGATAGCGCGTTCCGGCGACAACGCAAAACGGCGGCGAGCAAGGCCCGCCGCCGTCTATATGAGGCGGTTCAATACTTGGAGAGCTGTACCGGCAACTTGCGATAACCATGGACAAAACATGCCGCGACGCGCTCGGGCTCTCCGGTGACGTTCACGCGCATCCGCCGCTTGGCCATTTCCTCGAGCAGAATACCGATCTGCAATTCGGCAAGCCGAGCGCCGACGCAGCGGTGGATACCGTGGCCAAACGCGAGGTGGCGGCGGGCATTGGGGCGGTCGACGATCAGCTTGTCGGCGTCCTCGCCAAACACGCTCTCGTCGCGATTGCCCGAGATGTACCACATCGCAAGCTTGTCACCGGCCTTGATCTGCTGACCCATCAGTTCGGTGTCGGCGGTCGCGGTCCGGCGCATGTGGGCGAGCGGGGTCTGCCAGCGGATGATCTCGCTGACGGCGTTGGGGATCAGGGACGGATCGGCCTCTAACTTGGTCCGCTGGTCGGCATATTTGTCGAGGCCGTAAGCGAGGCCCGACATGGTGTTGCGCGTCGTATCGTTGCCGCCGACGATCAGCAGGATCAGGTTTCCGAGGAATTCGTGATCGTCCATTTCGCGCATCGCATCCGAATGGACCATCATGCTGATGAGATCAGGCTGCCGCGGTTTGTCGAGCCGCTCGTTCCAAAGCCGACGGAAGTAGGTGCCGCATTCGAACAAATGGACCAGTCGCTGCTGGCGCAATTCTTCGTTCTTGATGATCTCGATGTCGCCGGCCCAGTCCGACCAGAAGGTCAGCTTGCGGCGATCTTCCCACGGGAAGTCGAACAGGATCGCAAGCATGCCGGTGGTCAGCTCGATCGAAACGGTATCGACCCAGTCGAATTCCTCGCCCCATGGCAGGGTGTCGAGTACTTCCGCGGTGCGGTGTCGGATTTCGGCGGACAGGCGCGTCATCTCGGATGGGGTGAAGGCTGGCGCGACGGTGCGGCGCTGTGCTGTGTGAACCGGACGATCGCGCGCGATGAACATCGGCATCTTCACCGCATTGGGATCGCCCATCTCGAAATTGGCGAGCGTGATCCCACCGGCTTCGGACGAAAAGAGATCGGGGAGCGATTCCACTTCGACGATCGGCTTGTACGTGGAGACCGACCAATAGGGGCCAAACTCCGAATCGCGCACGTAATGGACCGGCGCTTCGGCCCGCAGCCGCATGAAGGGCTCACGCCATGTATCGTTGAGATAAAGCTCCGACCGGCTGACGTCGAGCGGATCGACCGTCGGGGCCTCAAACGCGTCCTTCGCAAGCGTCGCCATTTTCTCTCTCCCGTTTCTTTTCGGTTGCGAGAGAAAACCTAACTGACAATCTTGTCAATAGGTCGCGGGTTCAACTGGACGCGGCGTGCGGCTGAACAGCCTCTTCCATGCGCTGGACGGACTGTCGGACTGGAGCACGCCGCGACGGAACAGCCGCGCGCCCACGATGATGAAGATCGCGACCCACAGCAGCTGCCACGCGAGCGCCGCGATGTGGGGCCAAAGCTCGGGCGAATTCGCCGCATGGCCCGCCATCGCGAACGGCGAGGAGAGCGGGAACAGCTCTGCGATGGTCGCCACCCAGCTGTCAGGGTTCGATGCGGCGCCGGAGGCGAGCGCGAACATGCCGACCTGCAGGATGGTGATCGGTAGCGACAGCATCTGAATCTCGCGCATCGTCGAAGCCTGCGCGCCGACGCCGAGGAATACCGAGCCGAGCAGCAGATACGCGGTGGTGAAGTATGCCGCGAATAGGAGCGCGAAGGGGCCGAAGCCAATCGCAGGTGTCAGCTCCGACAGGTTCGTTCCTACCGGAATCAGCGCGCCGATCTGGCTGGCGATGGTGCCCCAAAAGGCGACGAAGAGCACGGCGACGCCGAACATGCCGAGCAACTTGCCGAGGAACACGCTTTCCAAAGGAACGGCCGCGGCGAGCACCTCGATCACCTTGTTGTTGCGCTCCTCCGCCATCGTTCCGACCACCTGGCCGGACAGGAACAGCGTGAGAAAGAAGATGCCGAACACCGCCAGAAAGGCCGAGGCGTTGCGCCCGCCGAGCGACGGCGCGCTGCGGGTGGTACGGGTGAGCGTCGCGGTACTGAGCGGGGCCGGACCGGTGCGATCGATACGCAGCGCCTGTTCCGCAAGCGTCGCGAGATAGCGCGCGGGGCGGCTGCTCTTGCCGTAGAGGATCTGCGGCGCCTCAAGCGGCCCGCTCATCACTGCCTCGACATCGACCTCGCGCGAATCGAGCGCGGCGCGCGCCTGCACTGCGACGTTGCCGGCCGGGGCGCGAATTTCGAGCTCGGGAGGACGGGCTTCTGCCCCGAACAGCCCGCGTAGTGCCTTATCAGCAGTGACCAGCGCCGATGCTTCGCGTGCGGCGGCGATGACCACCAGCCGTTCCTTCTCGGCCGATCCGGCCGTGACGCTCGCCGCGCCCAGCCCGCCGACGGCACCGAACGATACCATGATGACGGGCGCAAAGAGGAATAGAAGAAATATCGGGGTGAAGACGGTCGCGATGAAATCGCGCCGCGCGATCGTCATCGTCTGGCGCAGGCGGCGGCGGATGTTGCCGCTAGGTTTGGCGCTCATGCGGCCTTCTCCGCTGAGGCCTGGCCGACGATGCGCACGAATGCCTCGTGGAGCCCCGGTCGTTCGATCGAAAGGCCGGAAATGCCGTATCCGGCGTCGATCAGCCGCTTGAGCAATTCCTCGATCCCGTCGCGCGGCAGTTCGAACCGCCAACCGTCGCCTTCGGACTGCGCGTCCGCAGGCAACTGCGCGCGCAGATCCGCGTCGGGGAAGTGCGGCACGTAATGGACCTGCTGCGGGAGTGTGCCACGCGCTTCGTCCACCGTACCCTCGAAGCGGCGCTTGCCGCCTGCGATGATCGCCAGCCGGTCACACAGCCGCTGCGCGTGCGCCATGACGTGGGTGGAGAACAAGATCGTTGCGCCGCGATCACGCTCGGCGAGGATCAGCGCTTCGAGCCGTTCCTGATTGACCGGATCTAGGCCAGAGAACGGCTCGTCGAGCACCAGCAGATCAGGCTGATGGACGACCGAGCCGAGCAGCTGCACGAGCTGGGCCATACCCTTGGAGAGCTTGCGGATCTTCTGGTCCGTCGCATGGCCGATGCCGGCAGCTTCGAGCAGCTCGCCCGCCCGCGCGCGGCCCTCGCGCCACGGCAGGCCCCGGAGCGCGCCCATGAAGGCGATTGCCTCACGTGCCTTCATCGCCGGATAGAGCCCGCGTTCTTCGGGAAGATAGCCGACGCGATCGCTCGCCTCACGCGGGTGGCTCGCGCCGAACAACGTGCGGCTGCCGCTGTCGGGCTCGATGATGCCGAGCAGCATCCGCAGCGTCGTCGTCTTGCCCGCGCCGTTAGGACCGAGCACGCCATATACGGAGCCTCTCGGCACGACGAGGTCGACGCCGTCGACGACGCGCCGGTCGCCGAAGCGCTTCACCAGGCCGGTGGCGGTGATGGCGGGTTCGGACAGCGACATTATCCTTGTTGCATCGGTTCGCCCGGACGGAGAACGCAGAACGTGCCTTCGCACGCTCGCTCGTGGTAGCGGGCCGCGATGGCGCAAGACAACCTCGAAGCGAAGCTGAAGGCGCAAGCGACGGCGCTCGGCTTCGCAGCATGCGGGGTCGCGCGCGCCGATGCCGCACCGCGCGCGGGCGAGCGGCTGCGCAAGTGGCTTGCCGAAGGATGCCACGGCGACATGATCTGGATGGAGGCACGCGCGCATCATCGCGAAGCACCGGCTGCGCTATGGCCCGAGGTGCGTAGCGTGATCTCGCTCGGCATGAGTTACGCCCCGGCCGAGGATCCACTGCGGCTGGCAGGGGAGGGGGCGATCGGGCGCATTTCGACCTATGCGCAAGGCGCCGATTATCACGACGTGGTGAAGAAGGCGCTGAAGGCGCTCGCCCGCTGGCTGGTGAGCGAAGCGCCGTGCGACTTGAAAGTGTTCGTCGATACCGCGCCGGTGATGGAAAAGCCGCTGGCCGAAGCGGCCGGGCTGGGCTGGCAGGGCAAGCACACCAACCTCGTCAGTCGCATCGATGGCAGCTGGCTGTTCCTTGGCGCGATTTACACCACGCTCGATCTGATACCTGACGCCTCGGGGCGGGATAGCTGCGGATCGTGCGACGCCTGCCAGCGCGCTTGCCCGACGGATGCCTTTCCGGCGCCGTACCGGCTCGATGCGCGGCGCTGTATCTCGTATCTGACGATCGAACATGCCGGGCCGATCCCGCAAGAATTCCGCGCCGCGATCGGCAACCGCATTTATGGCTGCGACGATTGCCTGGCGGTATGCCCGTGGAACAAATTTGCCGCCACCGCGCGGGCGAACCAGGCTTTTGCCGCGCGCGCGGAGCTGGCCGCGCCGCGGCTCGCCGATCTACTCGCGCTGGACGATGCGGACTTTCGGCAAGTGTTCGCCGGATCCCCGATCAAGCGTATCGGGCGCGACCGGATGGTGCGCAATTGCCTGATCGCCGCCGGCAACAGCGATGATGTCGCGTTGCTGCCGGTGGTCGAACGGCTGGCGAACGATCCCGACCCGGTCGTTGCGGAAGCCGCGAGCTGGGCTATTTCCCGCCTTCGCGGCGGGTGAGCGCCGCGACGCAGCTGGCGCGATCGATCGCGCTGCCATCGGCCTGCCGGGCATCGACATAGGTAACGCGCGGTTCGGCCGAGCCCTTGAGATAAAGGTACGTGTCGAGCACGCAGATGCGGCTCTGGAACTGGAGCTTTCGGGCGGTGCCTTCGCGGACGTCGGCGTTGGGAGTGCCGAACAGCCGGGTCAGCGCCGCGGCATCCTGGCCGATCACGCGCTCTAGCCCGGCGCCGGTGAACGGGATCGGCACGCGATCGCCGCGCTCGGCGGTGCCGCTGGGTACGGTCGCGCACGCGGACACGAGGAGCAGTACGGCGGGGGCAAGGATCTTCATCGACGGCTCCGGTGGAACAGATGCGTGGCCATCGCCGCGCCGAGCACGGGGGCAAGGATATTAGCGAACGGCACGAGGAAAAGCGCGGTGACGGCCAAGCCCAACAGGAAGCGGCGCGCGCCGGTCGCGCGGCGCCATGCGGGCAACGCCTCAGCGGGCATTTGTCGCGCCGCGACCATGTCGCCGAGGTCGCGCCCGAGCAGCCAAACGTTGACGGCGAGGAACAAGGCGGCGGTTCCGATCCCTGTCGCCAGCAGCACGATATAGGCCGGCAGCAGCAGTACGTTGATCGCAACCGAGCGCGCGGCGGAGGCGAGACCCATGCGCAGCGATCGGGCAAACGGCACCTCGCGCGCGCTCGCCAGAGCCGCAGGGTAATGCCGCGCTTCGACTGCGGCGACGATGGCGTCCGCGAAAAGCCCGACCACGGCGATTGCGATAGCGCGGAAAAGCAGCCACATCGCGAGCAGCGTGACGATCACCGCTGCCGCAGAGGTGAGCGCGCCGTGCCATTTTCCGGCCCAGGCAGCGAGAAGCGCATCGGTGCCCCACCACACGCCGGCGCCAAGTACCGCGAACAGCGCAAGTGTCAGCGCCAGGCTTTTGCCGAGTACCGCCAGCACGGGCCGGTCACCGAGCTGGCCGAGGCTGAGGTCGAGGGCACCGAACATGGCGCGCGAGATGCGCGTGCGCGCGTGATTGCGCAAGCGTCGTGGGGGGGGTACGGCGCGCGCTAACCCCGGCCCGACTGGCTGCGGATCGGAGCATCTCGTTTGACCCAGCCCACCTATGATGTCGTCGCGATCGGCAATGCGATCGTCGACATCCTCTCGCCCGCCACCGATGCCTTCGTCGCGGAGAATGGCATGACCAAGGGAGCGATGGCGCTCGTCTTCTCGCCTGAGGAAGCCGATGCGCTCTATGCCAAGATGGGGCCGGGGCAGGAAGTTTCGGGGGGATCCGCGGCGAACACAATCGCCGGCATGGCGGCGCTCGGGGGCAAATGCGCGTTCATCGGCCAGGTGGCGGACGATCAGCTCGGTGGCGTCTTCGCGCACGACATTCGCGCCGCCGGCATCCGCTTCGATGTCGAGGCGCGCGCTGGCAATCCGACGACCGGGCGTTGCCTGATTTTCGTGACGCCCGACGGGCAGCGCACGATGAACACGTTCCTCGGCGCCTCGCACTATCTGCCGGCGGCGGCGCTTGATCGGGCGCTGATTGCCGACGCGCAGTATCTCTTGCTCGAGGGCTATTTGTGGGATCCCGAGGAGCCGCGCGCGGCAATGCGAGCTGCGATCGACGTGGCGCGTTCGGCTGGCCGCAAGGTCGCCTTCACGCTTTCCGCTGAGTTCGTGATCGACCGGCACCGCGACGCCTTCCACCAGTTGATCGATGCCGGGCTGATCGATGTGCTGTTCGCCAACGAGGCGGAGATCATGTCGCTGACGCAGACGGCCGATACCGAGGCGGCAGTGGCGGCTGTTGTCGGCAAGGTGCCGCTGATCGTCGTGACGCTGAGCGAGGAGGGCGCCTGCGCGATCGCCGGCGACCAGCGCGTGCGCGTGCCCGCCGCGCACGTCGACAAGGTGGTGGACACGACCGGTGCGGGCGATCTGTTCGCCGCGGGCTTCCTACACGGCCAGGCGCGGGGCTGGGATTTGGAGCGCTCGCTAACGCTGGGTGCGGTGTGCGCGGCTGAAGTGATCAGCCATTTCGGCGCCCGGCCGATCGCGGATTTGAAGGCACTTGCGGCGGAGGTTTAAGTCCGACGAGCCCGACATGATGAGCGGGCGACGTGACTGACCTTCCGATCCATGCCGTCCTTCCGAAGCTGCTCGCGATGTTGCGCGCGCGCTGCAACGCCGTGCTCGTTGCGCCGCCGGGCGCCGGCAAGACTACTGCGGTTGCTCCCGCGCTGCTCGACGAGCCATGGTGCAGCGGCGAGATACTGCTCCTCTCGCCGCGCCGGTTAGCCGCGCGCGCGGCGGCGGAGCGGATGGCGTCGAGCGCTGGTGAGCCCGTCGGGCGGACGTTCGGCTATGCGACGCGGCTGGATACTAAGCGCTCGGCCGTGACGCGCGTGACGGTGATCACCGAGGGCATCTTCACCGCGCGCATCCAACGCGATCCCGAGCTCGCCGGTGTGTCCGCAGTCTTGTTCGACGAAGTCCACGAACGCAGCCTCGACGGTGACTTTGGGCTGGCGCTCGCGCTCGACGCGCAGGCTGGGCTGCGACCCGACCTGCGACTGGTGGCAATGTCCGCGACGCTCGACGGCGCGCGCTTCGCAGCACTGATGGATGGCGCACCGGTGCTTGAGAGCGAGGGGCGAAGTTGGCCGCTCGCGGTCCATCATATCGGCCGGCAGCAGGATCGGATCGAGGATGCGGTCGCTGCTGCGGTGCGGCTTGCCCTTGGCGAGGCGGAAGGTGGCGTGCTCGCCTTCCTGCCGGGCGTGGCCGAGATCGAGCGCACTGCCGAACGGCTTGAGAACATCCCGGGTGTTGCGTTGCACCGCCTACATGGGAGCCTCGATCCCGCCGCGCAGCGCGTCGCGATCCGGGCTGAGCCGGACGGGCGGCGCAAGCTCGTGCTGGCGACCTCGATCGCAGAAACAAGCCTGACGCTCGACGGCATCCGGATCGTGGTCGATTCGGGGCTGGCGCGGCGCGCGCGTTACGATCGCGCGGCGGGGATGACACGGCTGGTAACCGAACGCGCCAGCCAGGCATCGGCGACCCAGCGCGCGGGGCGCGCCGCGCGGCAAGGGCCGGGGATTGCCTATCGCCTGTGGGAGGAAGCGGCGACTGCCGGGCTGCCGCGCTTCGACCCGCCCGAGATCCTTGAGGCGGATCTGTCGGCATTGGTGCTGGCAAGCGCGATCTGGGGCGTCGCTGACCCGCGCGATCTGGTGTGGATCGATCCGCCGCCCGAGGCCGCGGTGTCCGAGGCGCGCGCGCGGCTGACGGCGCTCGATGCGATCGACGGCGACGGCCGCCCGACGCCGCACGGACGCGCGATCGCGGCGCTGCCAATGCCGCCGCGGCTGGCGCACATGCTTGTCCGTGCTGGCGAGATCGGGCTGGGCGCGGTGGCAGCGGAAGTGGCGGTGCTGCTGGGCGAGCGGGGGCTGGGCGGTACCGACGTTGATCTGGAACAACGCGCCCGACGCTGGCGGGGCGATCGGTCGCCGAAAGCGAAGGCGGCGCGCAAGTTGGCGGAGCAGTGGGCGAGGCAAGTCCCCCTCCCGCAAGCGGGAGGTGTCAGGGGAGGGGCTGTCTGCAAGGACGACACTTCGTTGACAAGCCCTCCCCCGGCCCCTCCCGCAAGCGGGAGGGGAGTTGAAGTCGCAATTGCGCTCGCCTTCCCTGATCGTATCGCTCGCCGCCGAGACGCTTCCGGCGAGCGCTGGGCGTCGGTCGGCGGACGTGGGTTCAAGCTCGATCCCGCCGCATCGCTGGCGCGAGAGGAGTGGCTTGCCGTCGCCGAGACGCAGGGCATGGCCGCGGGCGCGCGGATCCTGTCCGCTGCCGCGATCGACGAGGCAACGGTCGAGGCGCTGTTCGGCGACCGGATCGAGGCGCGGCGCACCGCCGACTTCGATCCCGCAACCGGCGGCGTGCGCCCGGTGCGCGAGCGCCGGCTCGGCGCCATTCGCCTATCGAGCGGCCCGGATAGCGACGCCGATCCGGCGGTGATCGCGGCGGCGCTGTTGGCGGGCGTCCGCGTTCACGGACTCGCCATGCTGCCTTGGAGGGAGGGCGCTAGCGCCTATCGCCAGCGAGCCGCTTATGCCGGGGTGGCGCTAGACGATGCGACTTTGCTGGCCCGGCTCGACGAATGGCTTCCGCCTCTCCTCGTCGGTAAACGCCGCCTTGACACGATTCAGCCCGGCGCGCTCGGTGAGGCGCTGCGCGGATTATTGTCGTGGGACGAGCAGCAGCGGATTGACCGAAGCGCGCCGGCGCAGTTCACGAGCCCCGCCGGCAGCAGCCATGCGATCGATTACGCAGCGGACGGCGGCCCGCGCGTGGAGCTGCGGGTGCAGGCGCTATATGGCCTCGCCGAGCATCCCACGATTGGTGCCGAACGCGTGCCGCTCGTGCTGTCGCTCACCTCACCGGCGGGGCGCCCGATCCAGACGACGCGCGATCTGCCGGGGTTTTGGGCGGGAAGCTGGGCAGCGGTGGCGAAGGAGATGCGCGGGCGCTATCCGCGCCACCCGTGGCCGGACGATCCGGCCTCCGCTGCCGCAACGCTCCGGACGAAAAATGCCGATGCAAGAGCGCGCGGGTTCCGGTAGAGCCCCGGTTATGTCGACTGTCCGCATCTTTCAGCGCCCGAAGAACGCCACGCAATCAGGCAAGTATCGCACTGATCGCTGGCAGCTCGAATTCACCTCCAACGATGCCAAGCGCGCCGATCCGCTGACGGGCTGGGCTGGTGGCGCCGAGACGCGCGAACAGGTTCGGCTCGGCTTCCCGACGCTGGAGGCGGCGACTGCCTACGCCGAGCGCGAGGGCTTGTCGTACACCGTGATCACCGCCCCGGAGAAGCAGCTTAAGCTGCAAAGCTACGCGGACAATTTTCGGTAGTTAGTCGCCCTCGGGCTCGGGCACCGGGGGGTGAAGGCGGACGCGATCGACGCGGCGTTCGTCGGCGGCGACCACTTCGATCCGCCAGCCGCTGGGATGATCGACGCAGTCGCCCACCGCGGGAACGCGACCCGCAAGCACCGCGGTAAGCCCGCCGATCGTGTCCACGTCGCTTTCCGCCTCGGCGAGCCGCGAATCGACCGTTTCGCCGACCTCCTCGAGTTCCACCCGCGCATCGGCCTCCCAAGCGCCGCCGTCGAGCGGCACGAGCAATAAGGCCGGCGCCTCGTCATGCTCGTCCTCAATCTGACCGACGATCTCCTCGATCAGATCCTCGATCGTGACGAGCCCCTCGGTGCCGGAGTATTCGTCGAGCACCACCGCCAGATGGACGCGCGTTTGCCGCATGTCGGCGAGCAGATCGAGTGCGCCGCGGCTCATCGGCACGAACAGCGGCTGGCGAATCAGGGCTGCGATGGTCGTCGGGCGCGGCGCGTCCGTT
This sequence comes from Sphingomonas radiodurans, assembly GCF_020866845.1. Taxonomy (NCBI): domain Bacteria; kingdom Pseudomonadati; phylum Pseudomonadota; class Alphaproteobacteria; order Sphingomonadales; family Sphingomonadaceae; genus Sphingomonas; species Sphingomonas radiodurans. The sequence goes on along the minus strand of NZ_CP086594.1, from coordinate 862,846 downwards.
GCGAGGATCGCGAACACGTCCTTGATGTGAACCATGCCGATGATCGTATCGAGCTTTTCACGGAACACCGGGAGACGGCTGACACCCGCATCGGCGAAGACCTGGACGGTCTCGGCAAAGCTCGTCTGTTCCTCCACCGCGATGATGTCCGCGCGCGGCACGCCAACGTCGCCAGCATCGCGCTCCCCGAAATGGAGGAGGTTGCGGACCATCTGCCGCTCTAGCTGGGTGAGATCGCCCTTCGCCTCGGGCGCTGGATCATCCTCATGCCGATCAATCGCATCCTCCAGCTGGTCGCGCAGCCGCTCCTCCTGGGCATCGCCAAAGATGAGGTTGCGCAGGCCGCGCCAGATGCCGGATTCATGCGGGTCGCCGTTGCCGGCGCTACTTCGGTCGTCGGACACTTAGTCCTCTCGTATGGCGTAAGGATCAGCAATGCCGAGCGTCGCGAGCGCATCGCGCTCGATCCCCTCCATTGCATCCCCGTCTTCGTCGGTCATGTGATCATAGCCTAGCAGATGCAGCGTGCCGTGCACGATCAAATGCGACAAATGGTCTTCGAGCGAAATCCCGCGTTCCTGCGCTTCCTGCGTGCAGACGCCGTGCGCGATCACGATGTCACCCAGCAGCACTTCGCCATCGTCCGAATTCTGGCTGACGGTGTCGATCAGGTCGGGCTGGACCATCGGGAATGACAGGACATTGGTCGGCTTGTCCTTGCCGCGATACTGGCGGTTGAGCGCATGGACCTCGTCATCCGAGGTCAGGCGCACGCTTACCTCGACCGATGCCGGCGTGGCGAGGATCGTACCATAGGGGGTGCCGCCGATCGCCGCGCGCACCGCGGTGACGGCAAGTGAGTCCCAGGCGGCATCGGGCCAGGGGTGCTCATGCGAAACCTCGAGATGGATCAAGCCTCTCGCCCCTCATACGCCTCGACGATCCGGCCGACGATCGGATGCCGCACGACATCCGCCACGGTAAAGCGGACGAGCGAAATGCCTTCCACGCCTTCCAGCCGCATCGTTGCGTCGGCCAGGCCGCTCGCCGCAACACCGCCGGGCAAATCGGTCTGCTTGGGATCACCACAGATCACCATGCGGCTGTTCTGTCCGAAGCGCGTGAGGAACATCTTCATCTGGCCCGGCGTCGTGTTTTGCGCCTCGTCAAGGATCACAAAGGCGTCACCGAGCGTACGGCCGCGCATGAACGCGATCGGCGCGATCTCGATCTCGCCACTGGCGATACGGCGCTCTACCTGCTCGGCGGGCAAGCAATCGTAAAGCGCGTCGTACAACGGGCGGAGATAGGGATCGACCTTTTCCTTCATGTCGCCGGGGAGAAAGCCGAGCCGCTCGCCCGCCTCCACCGCCGGTCGCGACAGGATCAGCCGCTGGACGCTGCCGGTGATGAGCTGCGCCACTGCCTGCGCGACGGCGAGATAGGTCTTGCCGGTGCCTGCCGGCCCGAGCGCGAAAATCATATCGTGGCTGATCAACTCGCGCATATAATGTGCCTGCGCTGGCGTGCGCGGCACGATCGTTTTCTTGCGCGTCCGAATCATGATCGACGGCGCGCCACCGCCTTCGGCCGAGATGATCCCGTCGAGCGTCGGCTCTGCCGCCATCGCGATCGATGCATCGACGAGGCCGCCGTCGATCTCTTCGCCGCGTTGGATCCGCTGGTACAGATCGTTGAGCACGTCGCGCGCGAGCGCCACCTGTTCGGCGGTGCCCTCCAGCCCGACACGGTTGCCGCGCGCGGTGATGTAAACGCCGAGGCGGTTTTCCAGCGCGACCAGGTTTCGGTCGTACTGGCCGAACAACATGCTCAGTGACTGGGGCCGATCGAAGGTAAGTTCGGTACGGCTGCGATCGCCCGCTTGGGCTGGTACGGGCTTGCGACTCATCTTGCTCCCGGGCGCAACATTCGGCGCCGATCATGACTGGACAGATGATGTCGCGTAAGGCCGGTTCGTTCCATTAAAAAAGAAAGCCCCGGATCGCTTTGACGATCCGGGGCCTGAGAGATGCTAATTATGCGATCGCGACGTGCCACATGTCGAGAATAGCGAAGTGGGATCCCGACGCATAGGGTGCAGCTACCAACGGCTCGCTCTCCCCGGCGCCTACAAAGGCGCCTGCCGAAACCGAACCCATCGCCAGTCGCGCGTCCGCGATCTGATCGGCTGCGCTGTCGCCGAGCGGGGACGACGTGCCCCCGGTGTACGGCGCGTAGAGCGATGCGACGCCGCTTTCCTCAAGCGTCGGTGCAGCGTCGTATACACGCCCCGCGGCAAAGGAATCAGTCACAAGCGGCAGCGTCGCCGTGTTGGCCCCGTTGTAACGGTAGTAGAACAGCCCGTCTTCCTCACCGCTGAAGCGTAGGCCCGCCGACATGTCGATGCCCTGCAACAACACGCGCGATCCAGTCGCCTGGTCAATGACCAGCGTACCATTGGCGGCAACGTCGATTACCCCATCCGTGTCGGACAACGCCGTGTCGGTCACGACAAAATCGTCGACCCCGAAATCGGTGACGCGATCAATCCCAGTCCCCCCATTGGCAACCTTGAACACGAATGTGTCCGCGCCGCCGTTGCCAGTGAAGCGATCATCGCCAGCGCCGCCTTCGAAGACGTTCTCGCTGGCATTTCCGATCAGGCGATCGCCAAACTTCGAGCCGATGAGATTCTCGATGTTGGAGATACGGTCGCCGACCGCGCCGAGTGAGCCGATGCCGTGAGTCAGCGCTATTTGGACGCCCGAGGTCGCCGTTTCATAACTGACTGTATCGCTGCCGGCCCCGCCGTCGATGCGATTTGCCACACCATTGGCGATGATCAAATCATCGCCGCCTCCACCGATCGCATCCTCGATCACTGCGCCATAAGCAATTGAGATATTGTCCGTGAACAGGCCGCTGGTCAGGCCGAGCTCATCGCGCAGATTGACGTAGAAATCGTACGTCGCCTGACCGCGCGGGGCGAAGCCGAGCGCCGCACGGTTCGCGTTGACTTCCTCCAGTGACAGAAATTCGATGACGCCGCCGCCCGAGGAGAAGGCGCCTTCGTTGACATCGATGATCGACGTAGAATCCCACCCGAGAAGTCGAGCGTGTCCTTGCCGCCTGCATCCCAGATCGTGACGATCGGGCGCGTGTTCAGGCTAAAGTCGTACGCATCGTCCCTGGCGGTCGAGTTGAAGCCGTATACGGTGTTGCCGGTGCGCGTGGTAGTATCGACACCGTAGATCGCCTGGATGGCAGCGATATCGTGCCCCAGCGGAGTCGCCGCGGAGGCGAAGTTGGTCAGCGTCCAATCGATGTGCTGAGCGCCGGTTTCATAGGCGTCGAAATAGCTCATGATCGAATATCGGCGCGAATCCTGTGCAAATGCAGCATCACTGGCGTATGTGATCGATCAGGCACCACGTCGCCGTCATTATCGTCGAGCGCGTCATAGTCGCCCGGGTGGCTGAGACCGAGCGCGTGACCGATCTCGTGGATCACGCCCTGACAGCGTAGTAGCTATTGGTGAGTGGATTGAAGTTCGAACCAACGAACCCGTTGATCCACACGTCGCCACCAAGGCGACCCACTTCGGAGAAGTCGTAAAGATCTTGATACGTCTGATATAGCCCGCTGCCGAACGGCAGGTAGGCATAGGTCTGCGCGCCGCCAGTGGCGGTATTACCAAACGTAATGTCTGCATCACCCGACTTGGTCTCGCGCAACGACATGCCGACTACCTCATCCCACGAGTTTATCAAGTTGCGTGCGATGGTGCGCTGGCCAGCGTTGAACGCCGAAAAGTTTGCCCTAACTGCTTCGCTGAAGTAATCGCTACCCGTCGCATTAACGTAATAGCTATTCGTAATTTCGGAAATATTTCGCCAAAATCCAAAATTTAGGACGCCGTCGTTCAATTCACCATAGTTGTCGGTATACCAGTCCTGTTCCGTGCGGTTTAGATTTTCCAAAATGGTCGTAACGTCCCAGATCGGTTTGCCATTCAGCGTTCCGCCCACGTTCGGATCAACCGATGCGTATTCAATATACCGGCCATCGTTTCAGAGCGTGTTGTTCGGATGCGTGCCGGTGCCGCTCGTGCACGCGGCACACTGGCAGAGCGCAGTTGTTGGGGCGTCAACGTTAGAGATCAATTTCTCCCTGATTTACCTGTCGTATTCCGCGCGGATCAACATTCAGGATGGCGTCTCACCCGAGACTGACGGTTCGGGTAATCGACTGCTGGATCTAAAAGCGGCTGACCTTGCGGATTCCCGTCTTTAAACATTCTTTTGTTGTTATCGGCGGAGGTTCGGACGGTCCTGCAGGTTTGTCAATCGGACAAAAGCGTCACGTCGATTTAGTTCATTTCCTATGCTGCAGCGGCGACCAGTTGGCGCCCGGTCAGTGACTTGGGACCTGCCGCGGTGAGTTCGACCCGCGCAATGTCGCCGATCGCGAACGCACTATCCACGAGCACCGACTGAAGCCAGGGCGACTTGCCGAGCATTTGCCCGGCAAACTTGCCTGGGCGTTCGATCAGCACGTCGCAAATCCGCCCGACGGCCGACTCATTGAAGGCAAGCTGGTCGCGGTTCAGCGCGGCCTGCAGGCGCTGGAGCCGTTCGTCCATTACGTCGGGCGCAATCTGGTCGGCCATATCGGCTGCTGGCGTGCCGGGACGCGGGCTGTATTTGAAGCTAAACGCCTGAGCGTAGCCGACCGCGTCCACCAGTCGCAGCGTTTCCTCGAAGTCAGCGTCGGTCTCGCCGGGGAAGCCAACGATAAAGTCGCCCGACAGTGCGATGTCCGGCCGCGCCGCGCGGACGCGGTCGAGCAGCTGGAGGTATGACGTGCGATCGTGGCTGCGGTTCATCGCCTTGAGCAGGCGATCACTGCCCGACTGTACGGGCAAGTGCAGGAACGGCATCAAGCTTTCGACGTCGCGATGCGCGTCGATCAAGCCCTGGGCCATGTCGTTGGGGTGGCTGGTGGTGTAGCGAATTCGCGCGAGGCTCGGGATGCGATCCAGCGTGCGGATCAGATCGTGGAGGCCACGGCCGTCGGTGTCTTCCCACGCGTTGACGTTCTGGCCGAGTAGCGTGATCTCACGCGCGCCGGCATCAACCAGTGCCTTCGCTTCGTCGACGATCGCAGCGAACGGCCGGCTTACCTCGGCGCCGCGCGTGTAGGGGACGACGCAGTAGGTGCAGAACTTGTCGCAGCCTTCTTGCACGGTGAGGAATGCGGTCGGGCCGACCGTGCGACGTGCGGGAAGCGCGGCGAACTTGGAGCCGACCGGCATGTCCGTGTCGAGTGCCGTTGTCCCCGCGGCGGCCTCCGCGACGAGCTTGGGCAGGTTGTGATAGGCTTGCGGGCCGACCACCACGTCGACTTTCGCGCGGCGGATGATCTCTTCGCCCTCGGCTTGCGCGACGCAGCCTGCGACCGCGATCATCGGCCCACGGCCGTCCTTGGCCCGTCGATCCTTGCGAATACGGCCAATGTCCGAGAACACCTTTTCGGTCGCCCGCTCTCGGATGTGGCAGGTGTTGAGCACTATGAGGTCGGCGTCGCTGGCATCGGCAGGGGTCATGCCCTCGCGGGTCATCAGCTCGGCCATGCGCTCGCCGTCGTAGACGTTCATTTGGCAGCCGAAGGATTTGACGGCGAAGGTCTTGGGAACAGGCTTCATGATGCCGCGTCTATAGCGGAGGTGATCCGACGTCACCACCGGCCGCCGCGATCCGCGCGCGGGCCTCGGCGGCTATCGCCTTTCGGCCGGGATAGTCGCGCGGGTCGAATGGCGCGCAGAAGTGCAGCGTCGCGGTAAAGCTTCCGCTGCGGCGCAGCACGCGCGCGGCGTGCACTTGGCCGGGTTCGTCGTCGACCCAGGCGAGTTCGTCGGTAGCGTCACCGTAATCTACCCGCACCGGCTGGACCAGCACGCCCGGTGGGGGTGGATCGAGCACCGCGAGCAATGCGGCCTTGAACGGCAGCAGCGTCTTGCCGTCGCCAGTCGTGCCTTCGGGGAAGATGGTGATCGCCCATGTCTCGGCGAGCGCATTGCGCAAGGTATTGATCTGGTCGGCCACCGCCATGCGATCCTCGCGCCGGACGAAGATCGTGCGGTTAAGCGTGCATAGCCATCCGACGAGCGGCACGTGGCGCAACTCCGCCTTGGCGACGAATGCGCTGCCGTTGCGGCCGGCGAGCAGCGGGATGTCCATCCAGCTCAGGTGATTGGAGACGAACACGACATCACGTTTGAGCGGCGTGCCGATCGTGCGACGCCGCGCGCCGACGATCCAGCCCATGCTGCCGAGGAACAGCTTGGGCCAGGGGGAGGGCAGTCGGAAAAGGCGCCAGCCGAGGTGGAGTGGCACCATAAGCAGCAAGGCGGCGAGGAGGGCCGTCAGCCGCAGCGCGATCCGCAACATCGCCGTCAGTCGAGGCCCGGTTCACCCGCCGCCCGTGCGCGCGCTTCGCGGCTCGCTTCTGCGGCAGGGACCAAGCGGAAGGCAGCGATCGCCGCGACGAACGTGATCGGCACCGTGACCAGCAGCGACAGCATGCCCGTGGAGAGACTGCCGGTAAGTGACGAGACGCGCCCGGCAAGATAAGGCCCCATCGCGAGCCCAAGCAGTGTCGTGCCGACAAAGTAGGTCGCGGTCGCTGCACCGCGCATCCGCGGCAGGACGAGATCCTGCGTCGTCGCCGCTGATGATCCCAGGCCCCAACTCGCGGTGAACTGCGCGAGGAACAGGCAGACGTAAAGCACCATGGGGGTATCGGTCGTGAAGCCGATCGCCATGAACGGGGCTGGTAGCACCGCGCCTAGCGCGACCATGATCAGCCGCCCGCCCGGATGCCGTCGGCGCAACCGATCACCTAGAATGCCGCCGACAGTCACCCCAAGAAACCCCGACAGCGCCCCCTGGCCCCCCAGGATCAGCCCAGCTTCCGCCGGCGAAACCCCCAGATCGCGCATCGCATACGGGGCAGCCCAGAAGCCCGCCGCGTAGCTCAGGAACGCATTGAGGCCGTATGCAACCACGGTGCAGAGGAAGGCCGGTGTGCCGACGATCAGCGCGAAGGTCGGGGGGTCGCGGTAGCGCAAGGCGCTTGCCCAAGAGAAAACCGCGTAACAGCCGATTCCGACCGCGATCCATTGCGGCAGCGGCTCGCCGAAGCTGATAAGCAGCAGGACGACGGCAATCGTGACAGCCGCGGCAACGAGGTTCCACAGCAATGCCCGCCTGCCGCAACGCGCTGCCGCAATCAGCGTCAAGGGGGGCAGGATTGTCAGCAATTCCTGAAAGAACGCCGCGAAAGGCGCCGGATGCGGCGGCTGCGCCAGTCCTTCGGATTGACCGCGAACAGGCTCGCGCAGCGTCGAGATCAGCAGCGCGACCACGAGGCCAGGGATGCCAACCGCCATGAAGGCCGCTTGCCAGCCAACCAGGCCGAACGGGCCACCGTTGGGATAGGCGCCGTTCCAGCCCTGCACGATCAATCCGCCGATGAACAGCGATGTGCCGGCACCAACATAAAGCCCGGCCGAATAGATCGATAATGCGGTGGCGCGGAGGCGCTTGGGGAAATAGTCAGAGATCAAAGAGTAAGCGGACGGACTTGCCGTCGCCTCTCCGATCCCGACGCCGACACGCGCCAGAGCGAGTTGCCCACCGGTGCGCGACAGGCCGGACAACACGGTCATCGTCGACCACAAGGTAAGCCCAACGCTGATCAGCCGCACGCGATGCCAATTGTCGGCTAGCCGCCCGAGCGGGATACCGAACAGCGCGTAGAACACGCCGAACGCCGTGCCATACAGGAAGCCCAGATCCTCGTCGCGCAGGTTCAGATCGCGCTTGATGTCCTCCGCCAGGATCGAGATCACTTGCCGATCAACAAAATTCAGAATGTAGACCACGAACAGGATCGACAGCACATACCAACCGTAGCCGGTGGCGCGGTATTCGCCGTCGGCATTGCCCACTTCACTGCCCGCCATTCCGCGCCTTTCCCTACGCATCACGCTGCTCGGCGACTAACAGAGCTTCAGGCAAGGGGCCAGCGGGCGATTGGCTCGTATTCTGCGCCGGCGCGGCCGAGGTGACTTTCGTATAGAATGAGATGCGGGAGGACGAAGGGTGCGCTGGTAACCCCGGCATGGCGGGCGAGCCAGCATTCCACTTCGGCTTCGGCGTTCGCGCCGCGCGCAAGTCGTGCCAGCGTGATGTGGGGCAAGAACGCTCGTCGTTCCGGCTCCAAGCCGATGCGCACGAGTGCCTGGTCGATCTTGTGGTGCAGCGCAGTGAGCGCGTCGTGCGGCATCAATGCCGCCCATAGCGTGTCCGTCTTGCCACGACGGTCGAACTGCCCGACGCCGGCGAGCGACACCGTTGGCGCAGCGGCGTGGATGAACGTGAGCGAGGCGGCGACATCTTCGCCCACAGGGCGGTCGACTGCGCCGATGAAGCGCAGCGTCAGGTGCAACTGCTCGTCATCCTGCCAGCGCGCATCCGTCACACCATCCATTGTGTCTACGAGCGCGTCGCGGATGATGGAGGGCGGACGTAGCGCAACGAATAAGCGATGCATCGGAGCGCCCCTGTCAAAAAGCTACATTACGAACTATTGCCGGCACACCGTCAGCTTGAAAAAACGTGCATTAAACGCGATATTCGTCGGGTAACCGGCCGCATGCCGGACGAAGGAGCGAACTGACAATGGCTAATTGGTCCGACCCCCGCCCGACGGCGAGCGCGTTCGGCGCGAGCGTGCCGGGCACGCGTGGGACGACGTACGATGCGGGTCTCCGCAAGTATATGCTGTCTGTCTATAATTACATGGCATCGGGCGTGTTGCTGACCGGTATCGTCGCGCTGATTTTTGCCAGCGGCGGTGCCAACAGCATGGCGGCGCAGGTATTCCTGGCCCCCGGTGTCCTTAAGTACGTCATCATGTTCTCGCCGCTGGCATTCGTGATGGTGCTGAGCTTCGGCATCAACCGCCTGTCGACCGGTACGGCGCAGCTGTTGTTTTGGGCGTTTGCAGGCATCATGGGCCTGTCGATGTCGACGATCTTCCTCCGCTACACTGGCGCGTCGATCGCGATCACGTTCTTTGCGACGTCGGTAGCGTTCCTGTCGCTTAGCATCTGGGGCTATACGACGAAGAAGAACCTGTCGGGCTTCGGCACGTTCCTGATCATGGGCGTGGTCGGTCTGATCGTTGCTTCGCTGTTGAACATCTGGTTCCAGTCGTCAGTGTTCAGCCTCGCGATCAGCGCGATCGGCGTGCTGCTGTTTGCAGGCCTCACCGCGTACGACACGCAGCGCATCAAGGAGATGTATGCGCAGGTTGCAGGCACTGAGATGATGGGCAAGGCCGTGATCATGGGCGCGCTGTCGCTGTATCTCGACTTCGTCAACATGTTCCAGTTCCTTCTTTCGTTCCTCGGCAGCCGCGACTAACCGCGCACTTCGAGCTTTAACTTCTTGGCCCGGCGGGGAAACTCGCCGGGCCTTTTCATGGTGGATAGGGCATGCGGCTCGCGATTGACGTTCACCTCGATTATGGCTTTCCCGAGCCGGCGGATGTGCTGTTGCAGATCGAGGCCGCGGCCATGGCGGACCAGCGGATCGAGACGGAATCTCTGATTATCGAGTCCGATCATCCGATCCGCGCGATCCGCGGCGAGGAAGGCATTGGGCAACGCTGCTGGGCGCGGGGCGACCAGCGGCTGGTGGCCAATTACCGCGCGGTCGTGACGATCGAGCGGCCGGCGATCGACCTCTCCAGCCTTTCATCCGGACCAGTCCGCGAGCTGCCGCCCGAGGTGATCCGCTACATGCTGCCCAGTCGATACTGCGAATCGGATCGCCTCGAACATTTCGTCCGTCGAGAGTTTGCTGGTTTGAGCGGCGGCGCGCTCGCCGTGGCGATGACGGAGTGGGTTTGTCGTGCCATCGAATATTCCAACGCGGCGAGTGACGGACGCACAACCGCGTTGACCACCTTTGCCGAACGGCGCGGGGTATGTCGTGATTATGCGCACCTGCTGGTGGCGCTCGCGCGCGCGGGCGAAATTCCGGCGCGGTGCGTCGCCGCTTACGCGCCTGGGGTCGATCCACCGGATTTCCACGCGGTTGCCGAAGTGTGGCTCGGCGGCGGCTGGCATCTGCTCGACGCAACCGGCATGGCATCGTGCTGCGATCTTGCACGTGTTGCCGTGGGTCTGGATGCGACCGAAATCGCGTTCATGACGATCTTTGGTACCGCGAACCTCTGGGCGCAGACTGTCTCGGTCCGCAGGCTTGACGATCTGACAGCGTCGGAGGAACAGGGCGCCAGTGCCGGCTGTTGAGCACGCAATTCCAGAGGAGAGGCTCGATGCCGACTGACCAGACCCCGTCACAGGATGCCGGACGCGACAAATCGATCGCCAAGCGGCTCGATAAGCATCCCGACAGCAAGGACGCGCAGCTCGACAATGCGCTCGATGAGTCGATGGACGCTTCCGATCCACCGCAGAACACGCAACCTGGGCGTAGCGATCCTGCACCATCCTCGGGCTTCGACGAGGAAGCAGAGCGTCAACGGGACGCTTGATTGTTGCGCGCATGCCGCACTTGGCGTGCATTTATGACAACTTCACTCCGTTCGTCGCATCGCTTGTTGCGGTGCGGCAACAGCCGTGTTCGTATCTGAACGCCGGGCATCGCGGCGTTAAGGCGGCTGTTAACCATCTTGGCGCAAGATGCGCAGGTTCGGATATTCCGGGGGGTGGTCGACATGAGTGCCAAGATGAAGCCGGCCGAAGGTGTGATGACGTTGGCTGAGATGAAGGAGTTTGCCGGGTTCGCTGCGTCTACCCAGCGTTACATTCGACGCAGTCTGGACATCGGTCTTGATCGTGACGATGCCATGACGCGTTGGTCGCGCGACGTGGTCGAGGCGGCTAGTATCCGCGCTCAAGCCCGACACTACGAACGGCTGTCCGACATTCGGGCAGTGGTGCCGGACGACAGCGGGCTTGATGCGATGGAGCCGTTCCTCGCGCCGCTTGTTACGGTCAGCGCGTTCGATCTGGGGCAGGGGCGGATCACGACTTTTTCCGCATATCGCTTCCTCTACGAGCGACTGATCGGTGCCTCGGTACGTCCGTGGTTGCCGGGTGCGTTCTGCGCGGCGGCTGCATTGCCGCACCTGCACCCCGAGCTGCGCCGTAAGCTGCTTCAGTCGATCAGCGAGGCGGCCGCGACCGCTTCGGGTTGGTCGTCACGGCAACCGGCTTTCTATCCGTATTGGGTTGAGAAGGTGGAGCCAGGCGCGCTGCCGAACTGATCAGTGGGGCTGCGGTGCTGAATTCATCGGCAGGCGCGCCAGCTCATCGCGCCGCGATCGGCTTGGTCGAGGTGCAGGTGGTCGCGATGGGCGGCGTTGTAGTCGGGGGAAAGGACCGTTGCGAAGACGCCGCAGGCTCCGTCGCGCACGTCGCGTAAGAAAGCCGCTCGCGGCCCGGCCTTTGTCCAGTCCGCCACGAGCGTCACGCGAGTGCCATCCGCCAGACGAAAGCCTGAGATATCTACCGCATCGGCGGTCGCATGTTGGCTGAAATCGCCGCTGCTTCGCCCATACAGTCGCCGACAATTGTAGCTACCGAGATGCTCGATGTGCGAGACCCGCATACGGAAATGCCGTTCGGCGGCTGGCTGAACGACCTCCCATTGCCATAGCGCCAATGCAGCGGAAACGGGGCAGGCAGTGCCAAGATTGGCCGGGCTGAATGGTGTGATCCGCGGATCATCGGCGGTGAACCGGAGCCCGTCGGCGTAGCCGCAGCGCTCGCCTTCGCTGCGCTCGGGCAGCACGGTATATTTAACTCCGGCCCGATCAAGCAATGCGCGGCAACCTGGAAAATCACTGCCGAGCGCGGCGAGTTTCCGCCCGGTAAACATGCCGACGGGCTGCGATAGGTCCAACGGTGCCCAAGGATTATCCTGCGGGTGCTGCCTAACCCAGCCGTAACCCACCAGCGCCAGCAGCGCGGCAACCGCTAACGCTACGACCCAGCGCACCGTTCGTCGGACGCGCCGTGCGGCGCGGTCACGTCGGCGCATCAGCCACGCATTGCGCTCGAGATCGCTTCGGACGTGATCGGATAGCCTGCATCCTGCGGGATACAGAGATGCTCGTGCCCATCGCGGGTCTCAGCCCACGGCGTGACCATGACAACGGGCGTGGCCCGCGCGTGTGCGAGCGCCTCCGAATAGCTGGCGAACTGCGCCAGTCGCTCGAGGTTGCGGCGCGTGGGGTAAATGATCGCGAGCTTGCCGGCGTCTGCGTCGTTCAGCACTTGCTGCGCCGTCGACCAGACCAGCCGTACATTCTCCGTCTCATCGACGCTCGCGCGCGGTGCATTCTGCGGCAGCTCGGCGAGATAGAAGCGCGTGTCGAAGATCCGCATGTGCGCATGCGCCGGCCGCCAGCGTGCCCAAGGGGCGAGCTGCGCGATATCGAGCGTAGCGCCGGCGGTGGCGAGCGCTTCGGCAAATGGCTCACCGTCGTGAAGAGCCGCGCGCATTGTCGCAAGCGCTGCCGCGGTCGGCAATTCAGCTAACCCGACTGGTAGTCCTGCCTCTTCGATCGTCTCACGTATAGCTGCGATGCGCGCCGCGGTCTCGTCGTCACCGCCGAGCAGTTCCGCCAAGACATGATCGCCGGGATCGATCCGGCCACCAGGAAACACCATCGCGCCACCGGCAAACACCATCGCCTTCGCTCGTTCCACCATCAGCACTTCGGGGGCGCCGTATTCAGCAGCGCGAAGGATGATGAGGGTGGCGGCGGGGATCGGATCGGGCAGCGTTTCGCTCATATGACCGACTTAACGATGCTCGGCACAGAAAGTCACGTCTTGGAGGCAGGATAATTGTCCGGGGAGTGGTGGAGCCGAAGGGAATCGAACCCTTGACCTCTGCAGTGCGATTGCAGCGCTCTCCCATCTGAGCTACGGCCCCGCCCGAACCCGGATCCACCGGAGAGCATGGGCTGTAGCGGGCTCTCACAGGTGATGCAACGTGCTCCGGTGAGGCTGGCTTCATCTTAGAAATGCGATCGTGCGGGGTTCAGTTGATCCCAAGGATCTTTGCGTTTCCGCCAGAGCTGGGGCAGACCTCATCCTCGAAAATCAAGACTGAGGAGAGATGCAATGCCACGTGCCTGGAGCTTGAAATCACGTCCGCATGGGATGCCGCGCGGCTCCGATTTCGCACTGGTTGAGATTGATTCGGCGCCGCTTGGCGAGGGTGAAGTCCGCATCGCCAACCGTTGGTTGTCGGTCGATCCGTACATGCGCGGCCGGATGAACGATGTGAAAAGCTACGTTCCTCCCTTTGCGCTCGGCGAGCCAATGCAGGGCGGCGCGATTGGCGAGGTGGTCGAGAGTCGCGCCGCATCCGTTCCGGTCGGCACCAAGGTCCAGCACATGCTCGGCTGGCGTGACGAGGCAGTCGTGCCGGGCGACCAAGTGCAGAAGCTGCCGGATCTCGGCGTGCCGGACGAGGCATTCCTTGGCCAGTTCGGCATGCCAGGTATGACGGCGTATTTCGGACTATTGGAAGTTGCCGATGCAAAGGCTGAGGACATAGTGTTCGTTTCGGCCGCAGCTGGGGCTGTGGGCTCAACGGTGGTGCAGATCGCAAAGGCGAAAGGCATGACGGTCATCGGCTCTGCCGGCGGCGCGGATAAGTGCGCCTGGGTCAAGTCGCTGGGTGCTGACGCGGTGGTCGATTATAAGGCGGGTGATGTCGTGCGAGCGTTGGCCGAGGCGGCGCCGAAGGGCATCGACGTCTATTTCGACAACGTCGGCGGCGACCATCTCGACGCCGCGCTTCTTGCCGCAAGAATGGATGCACGTTTTGCAATCTGCGGGATGATCGACATCTATAATGACGGCAAGCCGCAGTCGCTGAAGTACCTTGCCAAGGTGATCGGCGCGCGGATCGCGATCAAGGGCTTTATCGTGAGCGACTATATGGCGCGGGCGGCTGAATTCTATCGCGACATGGGCGGCTGGCTCGCCGAAGGAAAGCTGCAGCGCGAGGAGACGGTCCACGACGGTCTTGATGCGATGCCCGATGCTTTCCTTGGGTTATTTACCGGTGGAAATACGGGCAAGATGCTCGTCCGGGTGTGATCGAGCGTCATGCCGAGCTTCGGCCCGGCATGACGTCCTTTGTCTCAGATTGCGCCGCTGAACGTATCACACACGGCGGGATCACCACTCTCAAGCCCGCGACGCAGCCACGTCTGGCGCTGCGCCGATGTTCCGTGGGTAAAGCTTTCGGGTTGCACCCGACCTTGAGCTTGAGTCTGAAGCTTGTCGTCGCCGATTGCGGCGGCGGCGGTCATGCCTTCCTCGACGTCGCCGGGCTCGAGCCGATTGCGATTTTGCGCCGCCCAAACGCCGGCGTAGCAATCCGCCTGAAGCTCGAGCCGCACCGACAGCGCGTTACCTTCAGCCTCGCTGGCGCCACGTTGCCCCTGCCGCACCCGGTCTGAAGCGCCAGTCAGCGTCTGGATGTGATGACCGAACTCGTGCGCCACGACATAGTATTGCGCGAAGTCGCCAGCGGCGCGGTACTTCTGCTCGAGCTCCTGAAAGAAGCTGGTATCGATGTAGATGCCTTGGTCGGACGGGCAGTAGAAGGGACCCATCGCAGACATTGCGGCACCGCATCCAGATTGCCCGCGACCGCCGTAGAAAACGAGCTTGGGCGCCTCGAACCGTGTGCCGGACTGGGCAAATAGTTGCTCCCAGGTATTCTCGGCGGAAGAGAAGGCGTTGCATGTTGCACGCGTTGCAGCATCGGCCGAGCACGCTGCCTGAGCTGTCGACCCTCCGCCGCCGCTCTGCTCCGTCCGCGTTGGCGCGGTGGTCGTGCCTACGCCGGGGATAAGCCCGCCGAGGTTGCCGAGCCCCCCGAACACCGCGAAAATGATCAATACGACTACGATCCCGCCGCAACCAAAGCGGCTCCCGATCATCGGCAGCAGGCCGAGTAACAACCCGCCACCGCCACCGCCACCACCGCCGCCGAAGCTCTGGCCGCGCTGATCCTCGACATTAATGTTCGGGTCGAAATCGTCGAGCCGCATTGCCCGCCCCCTGTAGTTGTCGCGACATCGTTACTCGCCCGGCATGAATGCGCGAGGGAGTGTCACGGTTGCAAGTCGCACGGCTTGATCGAGATGCACGTGCGGAGCATTGGACGGTTCATGGCCGATATCGAACCCACATCGCCGGTAAGGCGCTCGCGGCGCCGAGCCAAAGTCCTGCCGCTGCCTGATCAGGTCGCACTTGTATTGCAGGGCGGCGGAGCGCTCGGCAGCTATCAGGGGGGCGTGATCGAAGCGCTTTCCGCGGTGGCAATCGAGCCAGACTGGGTGGCCGGTATATCGATTGGCGCGGTCAACGCTGCGATCGTCGCGGGCAACCCACCAGAGCGGCGCGTCGAGCGGCTCAGGGCATTCTGGGACCAGGCGACGAGCTGGCTGCCGAGCTTCCCAATCCTGCCGGACGATATGGTTCGCGAGTTCGTCCATGAATGGTCGGCGGGGTTTGTTGCGCTGGCCGGCGTGCCGGGCTTTTTCGGGCCGCGCTTCGTGCCACCAGTTTTCGCGTCGCCAGGTTCGATCGAGGCGCTGAGCTTCTATGACGCGACACCGCTCCGTGCCACGCTCGACGAACTAATCGACTGGGATCTCGTCAACCACGGCCCGGTGCGGCTGTCGGTCGGCGCAGTCGATGTCGAGAGCGGCAATTTCCGCTATTTCGATACGACCGAGGAATGGGTAGACGCGCGCCACGTGATGGCGTCTGGCGCGCTGCCGCCGGGCCTGCCGCCTGTGGAAATCGATGGCCGCTGGTATTGGGACGGCGGGCTGGTGTCGAACACGCCGCTTCAGCACGTGCTCGACAATCAACGCGAAGGCATGATCGTTTTCCAGGTCGATTTGTTCTCCGCGGCCGATCAGCGCCCGCGCACGATCATGGACGTGGCAGCGCGCGCGAAGGAGATCACCTTTTCTAGCCGCACGCGGCAGGTGACTGACCAGCTGATGAAGCTGCGCAAGGAGCGCGAACTCGTCCGCAAGGTGCTGGCGAAACTGCCGGCCGAGCTGCGCGCCGACGCCGATGTCGCGCAGCTCGCTGAGATGTCAGCTGAGCAACCGGTCAGTCTCGTCCACCTGATCTACCGCGCCAATGCGTGGGAAGGCGGCGCGCGTGATTACGAATTCTCCACGCGGACGATGCGCGAGCATTGGGCCGCCGGCGGGGCCGCGGTCGACGCGACGATGGACAATGCCGAACTCGTCGCGGAAAACATCCTTACCGGGCGTACCGCGGCGTTCGACCTCGCACGATAGGAAAGACGCGATGTTTCTCAAAGGCAAGACGGCGCTTATCACCGGCTCCACCTCCGGGATCGGCCTTGCGTACGCCAAGGCGTTTGCGGCCGAGGGCGCGGCGGTGATGATCAATGGCTTTGGTGACGCAGACGCGATTGAGGCGGAACGCGCTGGGCTCACCGAGACGAGTGGAGCGGGCGCGCTCTACGATCCGGCCGACATGACCAAGCCTGGCGAGATCGCCCGCATGGTCGCGCGGTGCCACGCAGAGTTGGGCGGGCCCGACATTGTCGTCAACAATGCGGGCATTCAGTTCGTGTCGCCTGTCACCGAATTCCCGAAGGACAAGTGGGATGCGATCATCGCGATCAACCTGACCAGCGCGTTCCACGTCATGCAGGCCGCGATCCCGCACATGCGCGTGAAGCGATGGGGGCGGATCATCTCGACCGCCTCGGCGCACAGCCTCGTCGCCAGCCCGAACAAGGCGGCTTACGTCGCGGCAAAGCATGGGCTTGCCGGTCTGAGCAAGTCGGTCGCGCTTGAGACGGCGACCGACGGGATTACGGTGAACTGCATCTCGCCAGGTTACGTCTGGACGCCACTGGTCGAGAACCAGATCCCCGACACGATGAAGGCGCGCGGGCTGACGCGTGAACAGGTAATCAACGACGTATTGCTGGCGGCACAGCCGACCAAGCAGTTCGTGACACCCGAGGAGGTCGCCGCCTTCGCTCTCTTCCTCTGCCGCGATGAGGCGGCGTCAATAACTGGTGCGAACCTGACCGCAGATGGTGGTTGGACGGCGGCTTGAGCGGCTGCGGACAGGGCGTTCGCGGGTGCGAGGCATGCGATGATCGTCGCGAGTGCAGCGGCACCTGTACCGCAATCGGTCGGATCACCTAACGCGATTAACTAGTTGACTGGCGTTGGAGTGCCTGCGGCGTCCATGGCCCGTGCGACGGGCGCGAGGCTCGCCAGATATTCTTTGCCGTGCTTGTCTATGAGCGTGACGCGCCCCGTGTTCGCTGCGGCGACGGCCTTTAGATACGAGCGCGGCTTTTTCATCAGCGCCGGAAAGTCAATCTTGGCCAGCCCCGCACGGCGTGCCGCCTCTTGCGTGAAATGGACACAGTTTCGGGTATTCATTCGGTAAGTGCCGTTACCCTTCGTCTCGTCCCATTCGTCGACCAGGCGTAGAATGTCGGCGTATTGGCGATCCGTCAGGACGACAGAGAATTGAGCATCGCTGCCCTCCATGTAGCTTGGCTTGGCAATGTCTAGCCGACCTTGCACTGGACCAAACAAAATGGCGGGCGAGATGGCTTTCGGCGTGAAGCCGTAGTTGAGGTCCACTGGGGGGCCACCCGCATCCGGCGTGCCGCGGAGCGTGAAGAACGCATGCGGAAAGTGGTTGCCGAGTTCGTGGCTCCAGAAGGTGATTACGATCGCCGCGTTAGCGGGAAGCGCTGTCAGCGACAGCAGGAATGCGGCGATCAGGGCAATGAAATGCTTCATCGGACCCATGTGTCATTGCATGGTGGGCCGCTCAAGCCTTTGCATGACCCGCACGGTCGCGAAGCGCCTGTAACTGCTCACGGAAATGCCCGCCGGCGACGAACCACCGGCGGGCACCTTTCCTCCCCAGGAACTTTAGCCGGACTACGACGCAGCGATAGCGCCGCCGCCGGTTGGCGTGTCCGAGGACAACCGCAGCGCCGCTGAGGTTGCCCCGGTCAAGCCGCGAATTGATTCATTGTGTTGTGCGTGCCGCCGGCCTTCAGTGCGGCCTCACCGGCAAAATATTCCTTGTGGTCGTCGCCGATGTCGCTGCCCGACATATTCTGGTGCTTCACGCAGGCGATACCTTCGCGGATTTCCTTGCGCTGCACGCCCTTGACGTAGCCAAGCATGCCAGCCTCGCCGAAATACTCCTTGGCGAGATTGTCGGTGGACAGTGCCGCGGTGTGATAGGTCGGCAAGGTGATCAGATGATGGAAGATGCCTGCGCGCGCTGCGGCGTCCTTTTGGAATGTACGGATCTTTTCGTCCGCCTCCGCGGCGAGCTCAGTGTCGTCATAATCGACGCTCATTAGGCGCGTGCGATCGTAGCTCGACAGATCCTTGCCGGCTTCCGCCCAAGCGTCGAAAACCTGCTGCCGGAAATTCAGCGTCCAGTTGAAGCTTGGCGAGTTGTTGTACACCAGCTTGGCGTTCGGGATCACCTCGCGGATGCGATCGACCATCGAGGCGATCTGCTCGATGTGCGGCTTCTCGGTCTCGATCCACAATAGGTCGGCGCCGTTCTGAAGGCTGTTAATGCAGTCGAGCACGCAGCGATCAGCGCCAGTGCCTTCACGGAACTGGAAGAGGTTGGACGGCAGCCGCTTCGGACGCATCAGCTTTCCGTCACGCTCGATTACGACGTCGCCGCGCAGGGTGGCGAGGTCGGTTACCTCCTCGCAATCGAGGAAGGCGTTGTACTGATCACCAATGTCGCCGGCTTCCTTCGAGAACGCGATTTGCTTGGTCAGGCCTGCACCGAGCGAGTCCGTACGCGTCACGATGATCCCGTCTTCGACGCCAAGCTCAAGGAAGGCATACCGGCAGGCGCGGACCTTGGCGAGAAAGTCCTCGTGCGGCACGGTGACCTTGCCGTCCTGATGGCCGCACTGCTTTTCGTCGGACACCTGATTCTCGATTTGCAGCGCGCAGGCACCGGCCTCGATCATCTTCTTGGCGAGCAGGTACGTCGCCTCGGCATTGCCGAAGCCCGCATCGATGTCGGCGATGATCGGCACGACGTGGGTCTCGTAATTGTCGATCGCGTGGAGCAACCGCTGCGCTTCGATCTCGTTGCCGGCGTCGCGCGCCTTGTCGAGATCGCGGAACATCATGCCGAGTTCGCGGGCGTCTGCCTGCTTCAGGAAGGTGTACAGCTCTTCGATCAGTGCGGGGACGCTCGTCTTCTCGTGCATCGACTGGTCGGGAAGCGGGCCGAACTCGCTGCGCAATGCGGCTACCATCCAGCCAGATAAATAGAGGTAGCGACCCTTCGTGGTGCCGAAATGCTTCTTGATCGAGATGAGCTTCTGCTGACCGATGAAGCCGTGCCAGCAACCGAGCGATTGCGTGTATTCGGCCGGGTTTGCATCATACGCTGCCATGTCGCGGCGCATGATGCCGGCGGTGTAGCGGGCGATGTCGATCCCGCTGCGGAACCGGTTCTGCAGCCGCATCCGCGCGACCGACTCAGGATCAATGCCGTCCCAGGTGCCGTTGTAGCTGGCGACGAGTTGGCCGATCTGGGCGGTGTGTTCCTGGTAGTTCATGGCAGTTCCTGTCGCGGATGAGGCTGAATGTGCGGTGTCGATCAGCCGAGGCGGCCGAGGCGGTGGTAGAGGTTCGAGAATTTGGCCGAGCGCGGCTCGTCGGCGATCTTCTTGATGTACTCGCCGATCGCTTCCTTCATCAGGCCGAAGTCCTCGGTCGAGAACACGGCGCGGCTGCGTTGCGGGGTATCATTCATGGCGAATTCCTGTGCGGATGCTTACAACTGAGATCGTGTGAACAGGTTTGGACGGTGCAAGGCAATCAAACTTCACGATCATCACGGTCATGAGGTCGGAAGTGCGGGTTTGATGTTGGTCATGCTGTAAAGACGTGACAAGGTGGCTGTATGGCTGAGCGCAAGCTGATGGCGGGGCATGTGGTGCGGCGGTTGCGGCGGCAGCTGGGGCTGAGCCAGGCGGCGATGGCCGAGATGCTGACGATCAGCCCGAGCTACCTGAACCTCATCGAGCGCAACCAGCGCCCCGTTTCGGCGACGCTGCTGGTGAAGCTTGCCGAGACGTTCGACTTCGACCCGCGCGCACTGGCCGCGGCAGAACCGGGCGGCGGGCGCGACGCGATGCGGCGGCGACTGGCCGATCCGATGTTCGCCGACCTCGAGATCGATCGCAACGAACTGGAGGAATGGCTCGCCGCGGCGCCGGGCGGGGCGGAGGCGTTCGCGCGCGCGTTCGACCGGCTGGGGCAGGGGGGTGCGACGCCGACCGCGCCCGCCGACGATCCGGTGTCGCTGGTGCGGCGCGAGATCGAGCGCTGGCGCAACCATTTCCCTGATCTGGATGCTGCGGCCGAAGCGCTGGCAGACGAACTGCGGCTCGGTGCGGGCGATCTGTATGGCGCGATCGCCGAGCGATTGCGCGTGCGCCACAGTCTGACGATTCGGATCCTTCCGGTCGAGGTGATGCCCGACGTGCTGCGGCGGTTGGACCTTCACGCGCGGCAGCTTCAGCTGTCCGAGCTGCTCGATCCGGCGAGCCGCACCTTTGCGGCGGCGTTCCAGCTCGCGCTGATCGAGGCGCGGGCGGAGATCGATGCGTTGGGCGTCGGCGCGAGCTTCGGCCAGCTGGCAGCGGATCGGCTGTTTCGGCGACATCTCGCGAGTTATTTCGCCGCGGCGGTGATGATGCCGTACGCGCGCTTCCTGCGGGCCTGCGAGTCGACGGGGTATGACATCGAGTTGCTGCAGCGGCGGTTTGGCGCGGGGTTCGAGCAAGTCGCGCATCGGCTGACGACGATGCAGCGGGTGGGCGCGCGCGGTCTGCCGTTCTTCATGGTCCGCGTCGATCGGGCCGGGCAATCGTCGAAACGCTATGCCGGTGCGAGCGGCGCGGCGCTGGTCGAGGCGGAGGGGCGGTGCCCGCTATGGAATTTGCATCGCGCGCTGGACCGGCCGGGGCATTTGCTGGTGCAGCTCGTGGAGCTGGAGGGCGGCGAGCGCTGGCTGACGATGGCGCGCACGGTGACGCCGCAGGGGCAGCGGTACGGCCTCGTTTCGGCGGAGTTCGCGGTCGGGATCGGCGTCGCGGCGGAACATGCCGGGCAGCTGGCAGCGGCGCGCGGCTTCGACCTGACGGGGACGGCGATGCCGATCGGGCTGGGGTGTCGCCAGTGCTTCCGCGCCGATTGCGCGCAACGCGCCGCCGGGCCGGCCGGGCGCGCGCTGACGATCAACGAGCGGGAACGGCGCGTGACGGCGCTGACGTTCGCGGGGGATTAGGGCTCAGGCTGCCTTCACCGCTTGGCCGACTTCGAGCGCCTCGCCGCGGGTGATGATCACCTTGTCGCCGAGCTTCGCCGTCGCGAACAGTTGCTTGGCGAAGGGCTTGGGAATGCCGATGCAGCCGTGCGTCATGAAGCCGTCGGCGACTTCGCTGGCGTGGACCGCGATGCCGTCGTTGGTGAGGCGCAGCATGTACGGCATGGGCGCGTGGTAGATGTTCGAGACGTGATCGGCGTCTTTCTGCGTGATCGGATAGACGCCCAGCGGGGTGGGCTTGGAATCGGCGCCGAACAGCACTGCGGCGGCGCCGATCTCGTGTCCGTCGCGGAAGACGCTGAGAACTTGCGCGGCAAGATCGACGGTGATGACGATCGTGCCGGTCTTCGGCGCGGCGCTTTCGTCCCAGTGATGTTCGCCCATCTTCATCGGGCCATTGATCGGGAGGATCGACTTGATGGTGTAGCCGGCGGTCTGCTGGCTGGGCGCCGGGGCGGTCGGTGCCACGGGCTTGTCCGCCGGGGCGCGCGGCTGCGGGACGATCTGGCTGGCGAGCACGCGAGGCGCCGGCGGAGGCCTGGTCGCCGCAAAGGTGACCGAACCGAGCGCGATCGCGGAGGAGAGTAGCACGAGTCGAAACGGCGAGAGCATGTTGTCGTGATAGTGCAACGAGGTTGCCCGGCGCTGACGCGATAGGGTTAACGGGGGGATAGCGTGTTTTTCAACGCGCAAGCGCCGGCTTATGCGCCTGCGTTGGTGAGCCGATCGAGCTGCTCGGTGGTCAGTTCCAGCGTCATTGCGGGCGTAAGCTCCTCGATCTGCGCGGCGCTGGTCGCGCTGGCGATCGGTGCGGTTACGCCGGGCTGGGCGATGAGCCACGCGAGCGCGATCTGCGCCAGCGTCGCATCGGTCTCGGCGGCCACCGCATCGAGCGCGTCGAGCACTGCCTTGCCCTTGCCGTCGAGCAGATCGCCCATACGCCCACCGCGCACGCTTTTTGCGAAATCGTCGCGCGAGCGATATTTCCCGGTGAGGAAACCGGAGGCGAGCCCATAATAAGGCACGACGCCGACATTCCATTCGATGCAATAGTCCTGCAGCTCGCCTTCGAAGCGGTGGCGGCTGACGAGATTATATTCGGGCTGAAGCGCATCGTACCGCGGCAGTCCGGCGGCGCGCGCCTTCTCGTTGGCGGACTTCAGCCGGGCGGCGTGGAAGTTCGACGCGCCGAGCACACGCACCTTGCCGGCGTCGACCAGTTTCGCGAATGCCTCGAGCGCGGCTTCCTGCGGCGTATCTTCATCGTCGCGATGCGCGAAATAGAGATCGATGCGATCGGTGCCGAGCCGCTTCAGCGAGGCTTCGCACGCGGCTGCGATGCGCGTGGGCTGCAACTTCTCGCCGCCTTCCCCCGCCAGCGTCCCGACCTTGGTAGCGATCAGCACACTATCGCGCTTGCCCGAAGCGCGAAGCCATTCGCCGATCATCCGTTCGGATTCACCGCCTTCGTGCCCCGGCGCCCAGATCGAATAGCCGTCGGCCGTGTCGATCATGGTGCCGCCGCCATCGACGAATGCATCGAGCACCGCAAAGCTGGCAGCGCGATCAGCCGTCCAGCCGAACACGTTGCCGCCGAGCACCAAGGGCGCGATCTGAAGATCGGACGAGCCAAGGCGGCGCTTGATCATGACTGGCGTTCGATCATGGCGTGGCTCCGTTATCGTCGATGGTATCGAGGCTGACGCTGTTCGCATCGAGCATGATCGCCGCTTCGTTGAGTTGACGCTCCTGATCGGCACTGATGGCGCCGCTTTCGGGCTGTTCCGATGAGCAAGCGCCAGTGATCAGTATGAGCGGCAGAACGAGCGGGAGGAGCGCGCACCGCGCCCCTCCCAAGAAATGATGCATCAGTTCTTCAGCGCATTGCCAGCGTCGATGAGGGTGTTGCCGGTTGCTTCGGCAGCGCGGTCGGCGGTGTTCGAGATCGCTGCACCAGCGCGATCAGCGCTGCGCTCGAGATCGGAACCGGCATTGTCCATCGTCGCTTCGGCCGAACCGAGTGCTTCATCGGTCGCCGCATCAACGTCCTCGACGGCGTTGTCGGTGGTCGCGCTGACGTCCGAGCCGACGGCGTTGGCGGCTTCGGCGCTTTCGTTCTGCGCGCTCGGGCTGCAAGCGGCGAGCGCGGCTGCGGTGGCAATTGCGACGGTGGTGGCGAAACGCTTCATCAAAACTCTCCCGTGAAACTTCATATGCGGCCGAGCCGACATCGGCGGCTGTAACGCCGCTTTCGCGTTTTGGCTCCCCCCGGGCGGCTACGCAATGGGGCGCGCCGGACACGAACCTTTGTTTGACGAGATATAAAGATATCTTTATATCTATTCGCGTGACCAAAGCGCTCGAAACCTTCCGTGCTCTCGCCGATTCGTCGCGGCTGCGTATTCTGCGGCTGTTGCGGACGATGGAGCTGTCGGTCGGCGAGTTGGCGCTAGTGCTCGGACAGAGCCAGCCGCGGGTGAGCCGGCATGTGAAGATCCTGTGCGATGCCCGGCTTGCCGAGCGGCGCAAGGAAGGCAGCTGGGTGTTCGTGGCGCTTGGCGAGGCTGAGCTGGTCGATCCGGTGCTCGCGGCGATCGACGCGTGGGACGGCGGCGTGCCCGATCATGACGGCACGACCGATGCGGCGCGGCTGGCGGCGGTGCGCGCCGATCGCGCGTCTTCGGCGTCGCAATGGTTCGAAGCGCATGCGACCGAGTGGGATGCGATCCGATCGCTCCATATCGCAGAGACCGATGTCGAGGCGGCGATGCGCGACGTGCTGGGCGAGGCGCCGCTCGGCCGGCTGGTCGATATCGGAACGGGGACGGGCCGGATGATCGAGCTGTTCGCGCCGCGTGCGCGCACCGCGCTGGGGATCGATCGCAGTTCGGAGATGCTGCGGCTGGCGCGCGCCAAGCTGGGCGAGCAGGGGCTTGGCAATGCTGAACTCAGGCAGGCGGACCTCTATTCGTTGCCGCTGGGGGACGGCGCGGCGGATGTCGCGATCGTCCACCACGTGTTGCATTATGCGCAGCAGCCGGGCGCCGCGATCGTCGAGGCGGCACGTGTGCTCGCCCCGCGCGGGCGGCTGCTGATCGCGGATTTCGCGCCGCACGATCGCGAGGAATTGCGATCGCGCGATGCGCATACCCGGCTCGGCTTTTCGGACGCGCAGATCGAGGGGTGGTTCGCGACCGCCGGGCTCGATGCGGAGCGCAACGAAACGCTGGAGGGCGGCGAACTCACGGTGAAGATCTGGCTCGGGCGCAAGCCTGGGGCCGCAGTGCATGAGGTGAAGGCGGCATGAGTCTTTCGGTCAATCAGCTCGAGGAAGCCCGGCGCGCATTGGATGCGCCGCTGTATGCCGATGTCGCGGGTGACATCGACGTGAGCTTCGAATTCTTCCCGCCGAAAAACGAGAAGATGGCCGCGACCTTGTGGGATTCGGTCGCGACGCTGGCGCCGCTCGGGCCGCGGTTCGTGTCGGTGACCTATGGCGCGGGCGGATCGACGCGCGAGCGGACGCATGCGACGGTGGCGCGGATCGCGCGCGAGACGGGGATCCCGGCGGCGGCGCATCTGACCTGCGTCGAGGCGACGAAGGCCGAAATCGACGCGGTGGCGCATGAATATTGGGCAGCGGGCGTGCGGCACATCGTCGCGCTGCGCGGCGATTCGCCGCAGGCGGGGCAGGCCTATGCGGCGCATCCCGGTGGTTATGAGAATGCGGCGGATCTGGTCGCGGGGCTCAAGCGGCTGCATCCGTTCGACATTTCGGTGGCCTGCTATCCCGAATGCCATCCGGATTCGGCGGATGCGACCGCCGATCTCGATAATCTCAAGCGCAAGATGGATGCCGGCGCGACGCGCGCGATCAGCCAGTTCTTCTTCTCGCCCGACACGTTCTTTCGCTATCGCGATGCGGTGGCGGCGGCGGGGATCGATGCCGAGATCGTGCCGGGGATCATGCCAGTGAGCAATTTCGCGGCGGTGGTGCGCATGTCGAAGATGTGCGGCACTGAAGTGCCGACGTGGATGGAGCGGCTGTTCGCGGGGCTCGACGATCTGCCCGAGGCGCGGCAGCTGGTCGCGGCGACGCTGACGGCCGAGCTGTGCCGCAAGCTGTATGCGGGCGGGGTGAAGCAGTTTCATTTCTACACGTTGAACCGGGCCGAGCTGAGCTACGCGATTTGCCACTTGTTGGGGGTTCGGGCGAAGGCGCGTGAGGTGAAGGTAGCTGCTTGATCCTCCCCGGGACGGGGAGGAGAACCAGCCGAAGGCTGGTGGAGGGGGCTCTCCACCAGCGACACGTTTGTGGAGAGCCCCCTCCACCACTCGCTTCGCGAGCGGTCCCCCTCCCCGTCCCGGGGAGGATCGAGAGAGCGAATGATGACACCGCGTGAAACATTCCATGCCGAGGCGGCCAAGCGCATCCTCATCACCGATGGCGCGTTCGGCACCGAGATCCAGAACTGGAAGCTCTCCGAGGCGGACTATGCCGGGACGCTTGGGCTGACGCACGACGCGAAGGGCAACAACGACATCCTCGCGCTGACCAAGCCCGAGGTGCCGGCGTCGATCCACCGCGCCTATTTCGAGGCGGGGGCGGATATTGCCGAGACCAACACCTTCTCGGCGAACCGGATCAGCCAGGCGGATTATGGCGCCGAGCATCTGGTGCGCGAGATCAACCTTGAGAGCGCGAAGCTGGCGCGGTCGATCGCGGACGAGTTTCAGGCGAAGGACGGTCGGCCGCGGTTCGTGGCGGGCGCTGTGGGGCCGACGAACAAGACGCTGTCGCTATCGCCCGACGTCAACGATCCGGGATATCGCGAGATCGACTTCGATTATTTGAAGGACGTGTATCGCGAGCAGATCGACGCTTTGGTCGAGGGTGGAGCAGACTTCATCCTGATCGAGACGGTGTTCGATACGCTGAATGCCAAGGCGGGCGTGATGGCGGCGATCGAGGCGGGGGATGCGCTGGGGCGCGACCTGCCGATCATGCTGTCGATGACGCTGACCGACCTGTCGGGGCGGAATTTGTCGGGGCATACCGTCGAGGCGTTCTGGCACGCGATCCGGCATGCCAAGCCGCTGACGATCGGGCTGAATTGTTCTTTCGGGGCGGAGCAGCTGCGGCCGCATGTGAAGACGCTGAGCGAGATCTGCGACGCGCTGATCATGGTGTATCCCAATGCGGGGCTGCCTAACGAGCTCGGCGCGTATGACGAGGCGCCGGAGACGACCGCGGGGCTGGTGCATGAATGGGCGGCGGCGGGGCAGGTGAATGTGCTCGGCGGATGCTGCGGATCGACGCCGGCGCATATCGCGGCGATCGCTCGGGCTGTCGCGGGGGTGACGCCGCGCAAGGTTCCGGTGCCGCCGGTGCGCACGCGGCTGGCGGGGCTCGAGCCGTTTTCAATGGCGGCGGCCTGATTATCCTCTCCGGAACGGGGAGGGGGACCGCGCCCGCAGGGCGGGGTGGAGGGGGAGCGCCGCGAACGCACCGCCTGTGGCAACCCCCCTCCACCGTGCTTCGCCCACGGCGCACGTTGTGCGCCGGCTACACCGCGGTGATGTGCCCCCGGCACATCACTGATCGCAGTTCCGCCCCCCTCCCCGCTAAGCGGGGAGGATCAAGGAAATAGAATGACCACCAATTCCTCCTCCACTTTCGTCAATGTCGGCGAGCGTACCAACGTCACGGGATCCGCGGCGTTCAAGAAGCTGGTCATGGCGGGGGATTATACCCGCGCGGTCGAGGTTGCGCGCAGCCAGGTGGAGAATGGCGCGCAGGTCATCGACGTCAACATGGACGAGGGGCTGCTCGACGCGCACCACGCCATGACGACGTTCCTGAAGCTGATCACCGCCGAGCCCGATATCGCGCGCGTGCCGGTGATGATCGACAGTTCGAAGTGGGACGTGATCGAGGCGGGGCTGAAGTGCGTGTCGGGCAAGCCGATCGTCAATTCGATCAGCATGAAGGAAGGCGAGGAGGAGTTCCTCGAGCGTGCGCGCAAGTGCATGAACTATGGCGCCGCGGCGGTGATCATGGCGTTCGACGAGAAGGGTCAGGCGGACACCAAGGAGCGCAAGGTCGAGATCTGCGAGCGCGCCTATAAGTTGCTGCTCGGCATCGGCTTTCCGCCCGAGGACATCATTTTCGATCCCAACGTGTTCGCGGTCGCGACCGGGATCGAGGAGCATAATAACTACGGCGTCGACTTCATCGAGGCGACGCGTGAGATCAAGGCGCGCTGCCCGCACGTTCACATCTCGGGCGGGCTATCGAACCTGTCGTTCAGCTTCCGCGGCAACGAGGCGGTGCGTCGTGCGATGCACTCGATCTTCCTGTACCATGCGATCCCCGCGGGGATGGACATGGCGATCGTCAACGCCGGGCAGCTCGACGTGTACGACACGATCGACCCCGAGCTGCGCATTGCCTGCGAGGACGTTATCCTCAACCGCGATCCCGAAGCGGGCGACCGGCTCGTGGCGCTCGCCGAGCGCTTCCGCGGCACCGATGCGGTGGAAGAGAAGAAGGCCGCCGAGTGGCGTTCATGGGACGTGGTGAAGCGGATCGAGCATGCGCTGGTGAAGGGCATCGATGCGCATGTCGTCGATGATACCGAGGAAGCACGCGCGGACATCTTCGCGCGCGGCGGCCGGCCGATCGAGGTGATCGAAGGGCCGCTGATGGACGGCATGAACGTCGTCGGCGACCTGTTCGGATCGGGCAAGATGTTCCTGCCGCAGGTGGTGAAATCGGCGCGCGTGATGAAAAAGGCGGTGGCGCATTTGCTGCCCTATATCGAGGCCGAGAAGCTGGCGGGCGGCGTCGAGTCCAAGGCGAAGGGCGTCGTGATCATGGCGACCGTGAAGGGCGACGTACACGATATCGGCAAGAACATCGTCAGCGTCGTGCTGCAGTGCAATGGCTTCGAGGTGGTCGACCTTGGTGTGATGGTGCCGTGGACGAAGATCCTGCAGGCCGCGAACGAGAACGATGCCGACATGATCGGGCTGAGTGGCCTCATCACACCGAGTCTCGACGAGATGGTGACGGTGGGCGAGGAGATGCAGCGCGCGGGCATGACGATGCCGCTGCTGATCGGCGGCGCGACGACATCGAAGGTGCATACCGCGCTGCGCATCGCGCCGGCGTACAAGGGGCCGGTGGTGCACGTGCTCGATGCGAGCCGCGCGGTGGGCGTCGCGACCGCGCTCGTGTCCGAGACGCAGCGCGACCCCTATGTGATCAAGATCGCCGACGAATATGCGGCGGTGCGTGCGGCGCGCGAGGGCAAGGGGCAGAATGATCTGCTGCCGCTCGATCGCGCGCGCGCCAACGGCTTCGTCGCGGACATGGCGCTGAAGCCGGCCGCGCCGCTGAAGCCGGGCGTGCATGTATTCGATGAGTGGGATCTTGCCGAGCTGCGCGAGTATATCGACTGGACGCCGTTCTTCCGCGCATGGGAACTGGCAGGCAATTTCCCGGCGATCCTCGACGACAAGGTGGTCGGGGAGAGTGCGCGGTCGCTGTATGCCGATGCGCAGGCGATGCTCAACAAGATCGTGGCCGAGAAGTGGCTGACCGCGCGCGGCGTCGCCGGGCTGTGGCCGTGCCATCGGCATGACGACGATGTATTCGTGACGCTCGCGCACAGCGACGATCATCGCAGCCCGGATGGCGCGAGCGTGCCGGAAGGCGTCGCGGTGCCCGATCTCGACCGCAGTAACGAGAAGAGCGTGCGGCTGCCGTTCCTGCGGCAGCAGATCGCGAAGCGCGAGGGCCGGCCGAACATGTCCCTGGCGGACTTCATCGATACCAAGGGCGACTGGATCGGCGGCTTTGCGGTCGGCATCCACGGCATCGAGCCGCACCTCGCGCGCTTTCAGGCGGCGATCGACGATTATTCGGACATTTTGCTCAAGGCGCTGGCGGATCGTTTTGCGGAGGCGCTCGCGGAGGCGATGCACCACAAGGTGCGGACCGAGCTATGGGGCTATGCGCCCGACGAACAGCTGACCAACGAAGCGATGATCCGCGAGCAATATCGCGGCATTCGCCCAGCGCCGGGTTATCCCGCTTGCCCCGAGCATAGCCTGAAGACGACGCTGTTCGAGATGCTGGATGCCGAGACGAAGACCGGGATCACGCTGACCGAAAGCTTCGCGATGCTGCCGACGGCGGCGGTGAGCGGGTTTTACTTCGGGCATCCGCAGGCGGAATATTTCGGCGTGGCGCGGATCGGTGAGGATCAGGTGGCGGATTATGCCACGCGGCGCGGGGTGGACCTAGCCACGGCGAAGCGGTGGCTGCGGCCGAATTTGGATTGAGCGCCTTACTGTCATCCCGGACCCGATCCGGGATCCCGCTTCTTCTTTGGACGGTTGCAGAAGAAGCGGGACCCCGGCTCAAGGCCGGGGTGACGGATAGTTGGAACGTTAAATTACGCCCGTCCCGCCGGTCGCGCCGAAGACGCTGCCGCTCGTGAAGCTCGTCGTTGGATCGGCGAGCGTTACCCAGATCGCGTTGAATTCGGCGGGCTGGCCGGCGCGGCCGAGCGGTGTATCCTGACCGAATTCACCGAGTTTGCCGGGCAATTGGCCGCCGGCGACCTGCAGCGGCGTCCAGACCGGGCCGGGGGCGACGCCGTTGACGCGGATGCCCTTGGTGGCGAGCTGCTTGGCGAGGCCCTTGGTGAAGATCAGCTGCGCGCCCTTGGTGGTGGCGTAGTCGAGCAGTTCCTCGCCGGGATCGTAGGAATTCACCGACAGCGTGTTGAGGACCGTCGAACCGGGCTTGAGCAACGGGATCGCGGCCTTGCAGATGTGGAACATCGCATAGACGTTGGTCTTCATCGTGCGATCGAACTGCTCGGCGGTGATCTCGTCGATCGAGGCCTTGCTCTGTTGGTAGGCGGCGTTGTTGACGACAATGTCGAGCCCGCCGAGCTCGCGATTGGCGCGCGCGACGAGATCGGTGCAGAATTTGGCGTTGGTGAGATCGCCAGGGATCAGGACAACCTTTCGCCCTTCGGCGCGCAGCAGCTTGGCGACATCCTGCGCGTCAGGCTCCTCGGTCGGGAAATAGTTGATCGCCACGTCCGCGCCTTCGCGCGCGAAGGCGATCACCGCGGCGCGGCCGATGCCGCTGTCGCCGCCGGTGACGAGTGCCTTGAGGCCCTGCAGACGGCCGGAACCGCGGTAGCTGCGCTCGCCGCAGTCGGGGACGGGCTTCATCTCACGCTGGAGGGCGGGCCATTTCTGCGGCTGCTCGGCGAACGGTTCCCTGGTGTAGGCGGTCTTGGGATCGGGGGTCGGGCGGCGCGCGGCTTGGCCCAGCGCAGGGGCGGCGGCAAGGCCGGCGCCGGCGACGGCACTGCCCTTCAGAAGATCGCGGCGGCTGGCGTCGGTCATGGTTCGGCTCCGGGCATTGCTGATGGCGTGCCGGCGCGGAGAGCGGCGGCATCCAATCAGAACGTGCCGTCCCGCCCGTTCGTTGCTGCACCCAAGGTAAATCAATCAGTTATCGGCTACGCTTTTCCTGCGTCAGCCGCGAGATCAGCACCGCGCTGCGCAGCGCCTGGCGTGGCAGGCTGGTGACGTCGACCCATTCGCCGACCGCGTGCGCGCCGCCGCCCGATGCGCCCATGCCGCCCAATGTCACAGCATCGGCCGCGACGAAGCTCGAATCCGCGGCGCCGCGCTTGGACGGGTCCATTTCGAGCATCTCGGGCAAGCCGATGTCACGGTTCACCTGATTGAGCTGTGCCATCAGCGCGCGGTTGCCGGCGGTCGGCGGCATCGAGGGGTAGCCATCGAAGAAGCGGATCGTGGCGGTGGTGCCCGGCAGATGCTTGGCGACGATCGCCTCCATCGCGGCGACGATGCGTGCGTCCTGCTCGGGCGTGAGGCTGCGCAGATCGCCGCGTGCGACCGCACGGGCGGGGATGACGTTGGTCTTGCCCTCGGCATTGCCCTTCACGCCGGGTTCGTCGAGCGCGGCGGGGGTGCCGGCGACGAGGACGCTGGCGTTGAAAGTGAGGTTGGGCTCGATCAGCGTGCGGCGGAATTCATCGAGAATGCGTGCCATCTCGAACGTCGCGCCATAGCCCAGCGACTGGTTGAAGATGCCGCTGCTGTGCCCGGTACGGCCGGTGGTGACGAGTTCCCAGTTGGTCGAGCTGCGCCGCGCGGTGGTGGCGAAATCCTGGCCGTTCTCGGTCGCGACATTCTCATATTCGAGCGCGATGTCGGCCCATTTGCCCGCTTCGATCAGATCGCGGCGCGCGTCGGCGAGTGGTGCGCCGGTTTTCTCCTCGTCGCCGGTGAGGACGACCTGGATGTCGGCGGCCTTGAGTGTGCCGGCGGCTTGCATCGCGCGTAGCGTGGCGACGATCACGACGAGCCCGCCCTTGTCGTCACCCACGCCGGGGCCAGTGACTCGATTGCCCTCGCGCGACCAGCCAGTGAAGGGGCTGTCGGGCTCGAACACCGTATCGAGATGGCCGATCAGCAGCACGCGCTTGCCGCGGCCATTGCCCTTGTGCGTTGCGACGATGTGCCCGGCGCGGCCGGTGGCGGCCATGTCGATCCACTGGACGGTGAAGCCGAGCGGTTCGAGCTCGGCGCGCATCATCTCACCGACCGCCTTCACGCCGGCGACGTTGAGGCTGCCAGAATTCTGACGGACGAGCTTTTCGAGGAGGGCCTCGTGGCGCGGTGCCTCGGTGGCGATCGCCGCCTTCATCTGGTTTTCGGCCGGAGTGGTCGCGCCGAAAGCGGGGGTGGCGAGGAGGGCGGCGGCGGTGAAAAGACGGAGCATGGCGGGGAGGGTAGCGGGGGTTTTGCGGGGCGAACAGGTGGGTTTTGTGCCATCGGATCGTGCTGCAGCGCCGCGAATGTTGAGGAAGTTGAGGCGGTGGAGCGTTTTTCTCCAACAGGCCTCAACATTCGCGCGATGAACCGGGGTGATCATGTGCGGGAGGATACTCGCGCCGAGCGACGTAGGACAGGCGCGGCAGAGCCGTGCGGCCTATGTATCGAATTATTGCAGCGCGCGGCCGCGCTGAACGCAAAGGCGGCACGTTCGTTCCTTAAGTGCCGCGCTGGTCTGCGCGGCGTTGCGAGCGGGTGATAAAGTCCGCCGCAATCAGCAGGAGGCCGAACATGAGCATCATTATCGCAGCCGGGCTATTGCTCGGTGCCCCCATCGTCGACTCGCACCGCGTCGAGATCGATCATCAAGGCCAGCGCGTCGCCGTGACCTATCACAGCGAACTGGCCGTCACGCACCGCCAGGTCGGCAGCGCCGGCCCGGCTGGTCGCCCGAGCACGCTGCGGTGCCTGTGGAAGGCGAACGTCAGCGTCGAGCGCGAGGCGCGCAGTGCGGCGGGCCATGTGCTGAAGCGGACGATCGCGAGCGACACGCCGATCGAGGGCAGCCGCCCGGGCTGGTGCTCCGGGCAAAGCGCCGCGATCGAGCAGGAAGTCGCGATGCGCAGCGATCAGGTGCGCGCGCATCTGCTGGCGGTCGCCGAGCGCGATCGCGAAGCACTGGCGCTAGAGCTGGATGCGGCCCATTCGCCGGCGCGCGGCTGAGGTGCGGCTGATCGGAACGGGAATCGTCGTTGTCCTCGCGGCAACGGCGATGCCTGCGCTTGCGCAGTCCTTGGGCGGCGGCGTCGAGGTGACGACCGACGAGCGGCGGCGCGGGATCAGCTGGAGCGACGGGCGGATCGCGCCGGCCGCGAGCGTGCGCGCGGGGCTGCCGGCGGGCTTCGACCTTGGCGCGCGCGTGACCGGCACGCGCGGTGATCCGCGCCACGGCGGCGCCGATGCGGTGGCGGACGTGACCGGTGGCTTCGGCAGCGACATCGGTGGTGGGCTGCGCGTCGACGGGTTCGTCACGGGGCATCTGTTCGTCGGCGCAGGCGGACGGATGGATTACGTCGAGGGCGGCGCTGGGGCGAGTTATGCGCTCGGGCCGGCCGAGATCGGCGTCGACGCGCGCTATGCACCGTCGCAATCGGCGATCGGCGGCGACAATCTGTGGATCGGCGCACGCGCGCGTGTCGGCTTGCCGGCGACGCCGTTCACGGTGACTGCGGGCGTCGGGCGCTCGTCGGGATCGACCGACGATCCGATCCGCGCGGCGCGGCTGCGGCCGGGCGGGACTTATGTCGATTGGTCGCTGGGGGTAGATCATATCACCGGGCCGATCACGCTTGGGGTGCTGTACACGGGGACCGACATCGCGCGCGACCGCGTGGTGGCGTCGCCGTTCGCGGGCGCGCGGCATACGGGGGACAAGGTGACGGCGCGAGTGTCGGTGACGTTCTAGTCTAGGGGTGTTGCCGGGGCGTTGGGTGATCGCCATCCTCCCCATCGCAGATGGGGAGGGGGACCATCCGCGCTAGCGGATGGTGGAGGGGAATGGTCGAGCGGAGAACGGTAGTGAAAGCGCGGCGGCTACGGCGCGCGATGACGCTGCCGGAGATCGCCTTGTGGGACGTGCTCCGCGCTCGGCCCGCGGGGATCAAGTTCCGCCGCCAGCATCCGATCGGGCCGTTCGTGCTGGATTTCTACTGCGCTTCCGCCCGCCTCGCGATCGAGGTGGACGGGATGGCGCACGAGATGGGCGACAACTCGGCGCGCGACGCGCGGCGCGATCGGTGGCTGGCGGGGCAGGGGGTGGAGGTGCTGCGGATCGCGGCGCGGGATGTGCTGGACGATCTTGAGGCGGTGGTGGTGTTTGTCGTTCAGCGCTGCGCGCTGCCCCTCCACCAGCCTGCGGCTGGTCCCCCTCCCCATGCTGTGCATGGGGAGGATTGAGGGGGGTGCTGATCGGCGTCGATCCGCTCGGCATTACCGCTGGAGGGCGACGCCTTCGCCATCCTCCCCATCGCAGATGGGGAGGGGGACCGTCCGCGTAGCGGATGGTGGAGGGGATTGGTCGAGGGCAGAACGGTGGTGAAGGCAAGGCGGTTGCGGCGCGCGATGACGAAGCCGGAGGTCGTCTTATGGGAAGTGCTCCGGACGCGGCTGGCGGGGCAGGGGGACGGGTAGGTTGACGATGCAACACTATCGTATTGTATGAAGCGACATTGTTTTCCGGCAACCACCACTTCAATGATGTGACATGACCGATTTCAGCGACTTCATCGTCTTTGCAGACGAGAGCGGTGACCATGGCCTGACGTCGATTGATCCGCAATTTCCGGTATTTGCCTCGTCTTTTGCGTGTTTGATAAGGCATCATATACCGATGAAATCGAACCGGCGTTTAGGCGGCTAAAATTCAAATATTTCGGACATGATGCAGCGGTCCTCCATGAACGCGAAATTCGCAAGCAGGCCCCACCATTCGCCTTCCTTCGACAAGACGCCGCGCTTCGCGAGGCCTTCATGGCCGACGTGAGCGAGATAATGATCAATGCACGTTTCCACGCTTATTGTGCGGTTATCGACAAGCTCAAGCACAAGGCGCGCTATTCCGATCCATGGAATCCATACGAAATTGCTATGCAGTTTTGTATGGAGAAGCTTAGCAACAGGCTGGTTGTTGATGGGCAGTCAAAGCGATTGACGCATGTCTTATTCGAAGCTCGCGGGCGCGAGGAGGATCGGCAACTCGAATTAGAGTTCCGGCGCGTCGCGGCGAATGACAAGCGCTGGGGCTGGCGGGCTGTAGATTTCACTCGAACGCCGCTCGAACCACTATTTGTCCCAAAGGCGGCGAACTTAGCGGGACATCAACTCGCCGACCTGATCGCCAGACCACTTGCACTGCGCGCGATAAAGCCGGGCCAACCAAACCGGGCATTCGATATCGTCGCCGATCGGATCTGGGACTTCAAAGTGTTTCCCTGATTGCAAACGAAAGGGCTCCGGTCACCCGAAGCCCTGACGTCGACCGGGAAAGCCCAATCCTTAGCAATAGAGATAGTGGAGCCGCGAGATGTGCGCAAGCGTGCCGGACGGTCTTGATTTACCGGTCGGGAAACGACGGTTCGGAGAACGCAGACGCCGACCGCAATCGCAAAGGGCGCCCGGCTAACCGGACGCCCCTCTCTCAAACCCCGCCGCGGCAAAGCCGCCCTTCGACTGCCTGCAAAGCAGGCGCTCAGGACAGGCTAAGTCGGTCCTCGCTATAGCGAGGCCGGCCGACAGCGCCTGTGCGGCGGGGCTTTGCCCGCCGCACCGCGTGCCGGCGCGGCACGCTCAGGCGCTGTAGTACATATCGTACTCAACCGGGCTCGGCGTCATTTCCCAACGCGCGACTTCGCCCCACTTCAGTTCGACGTACGCCTCGATCTGGTCCTTGGTGAACACGTCTCCCTTCAGCAGGAAGTCGTGGTCGGCCATCAGGCTGTCGAGTGCCTCGCGCAACGATGCGCAGACGGTCGGCACTTCGGCGAGCTCTGCCGGCGGCAAATCGTACAGGTTCTTGTCCATCGCTTCGCCCGGATGGATCTTGTTCTGGATGCCGTCGAGGCCGGCCATCATCAGTGCGGCGTAGCACAGGTACGGGTTGGCCATCGCGTCGGGGAAGCGGATCTCGACGCGCTTGGCCTTGGGGCCGGTGCCGTAAGGGATGCGGCACGAGGCCGAGCGGTTGCGCGCCGAATAGGCGAGCAGCACTGGGGCTTCATAGCCCGGCACCAGCCGCTTGTAGCTGTTGGTGGTCGGGTTGGTGAAGGCGTTCACGGCCTTGGCATGCTTGATGATGCCGCCGATGAAGAACAGGCACATCTCGGACAGGCCGGCATAGCCCTCGCCGGCGAACAGCGGGGTCTTTTCGTTCCAGATCGAGAAGTGCGTGTGCATCCCCGAGCCGTTATCTTCCTTGATCGGCTTGGGCATGAACGTCGCGCTCTTGCCATAGGCCTGCGCGACCTGGTGGACGACGTACTTGTAGATCTGCATGCGATCCGCGGTGGTCGTCAGCGTGCCGAAGGTCATGCCCAGCTCGTGCTGCGCGGCGGCGACCTCGTGGTGGTGCTTGTCGCACGGCAGGCCCATCTCGATCATCGTCGAGACCATCTCGGCGCGGATGTCGACGGCGCTGTCGACCGGCGCGACGGGGAAATAGCCGCCCTTGGCGCGCGGACGGTGCGCGAGGTTGCCGCCTTCATATTCGCGGCCGGTGTTGGTCGGCAGCTCGATATCGTCGATCTTGAAATACGACTGGTTGTACGTCGTGTCGAAGCGCACGTCGTCGAACATGAAGAATTCGGCTTCGGGGCCGACGTACACCGTGTCACCGATGCCGGTGGTCTTGAGATACGCCTCGGCACGCTTGGCGGTGGTGCGCGGATCGCGGCTGTAGCCCTCGCCCGTGGCGGGCTCGACGATGTCGCAGAACACGATCAGCATCGGCGTGGCCGAGAAGGGATCGGTATAGACCGCATCCAGATCGAGCTTCAGCGTCATGTCGGATTCGTTGATCGCCTTCCAGCCCTCGATCGAGGAGCCGTCGAACATCAGCCCGTCGGTCAGCTCGTCTTCGCCGATGAGGCTCGCGACCATCGTGAGATGCTGCCACTTGCCCTTGGGATCGGTGAATCGCAGATCGACCCACTCGATCTCTTCTTCCTTGATCTTCTTGATGATGTCGGAGGCGGTGGTTGCCATTTTGCGTCTTCCTTCTTTTTACCTAATTCCCCTCCCGCTTGCGGGAGGGGTTAGGGGAGGGGATGTCTTGTGTCCGGTGGGGTTGTCGGGCTGACATGCCCTCCCCCGACCCCTCCCGCGAAGCGGGAGGGGAGATGCTTAAATCGCGTCCTCGTTTCGTTCGCCGGTGCGGATGCGGAGCGCGGTTTCGACGGGCATGACGAAGATCTTGCCGTCGCCGATGCGGCCGGTCTGCGCGGCCTGGGCGATCGCCTCGACCACGCGATCGACCAGGCCGTCCTCGACGACGACCTCGAGCTTCACCTTGGGGAGGAAATCGACGACATATTCGGCGCCGCGATACAGCTCGGTGTGGCCCTTCTGGCGGCCGAAGCCCTTCGCCTCGGTGACGGTGATGCCCGAGACGCCCACTTCGTGCAGCGCCTCCTTCACCTCATCGAGCTTGAACGGCTTGATGATCGCTTCGATCTTCTTCACGCGGAAACGCCCACCCCTGGTTAGAACCCTCGCCCCATCGTCGGTGCTTGCATCGAACGTGCCAGCCCGCCGCGCCAAGGGCAAGGTGGAGACTCGCGCAAGGGGCGGGTTAACGGATGCCTAACGATTGGGCAGCGGGGGGCGGTGTGCCGGTTTGGGGGGCAGGTTGCGGATCACGCGCGCTGCTGCCACCTTGGCGCGGACAGGAGCATGCCATGCAAGTCACCGCCGTTCTCACCCCCGCCGTGGAAGGCGGCTTCACCGCAATGAACCCCGAAACGGGTTGTGTCAGCGAGGGGGAGACGGTCGAGCACGCGGTCGCCAATCTGCGCGAGGCGGTCGAGCTGTATCTCGAGGAGTTCCCGCTCGACATCGTCGGGCCTGCGGTGGTTACCAGCTTCACCGTCGGCGCGGGTGCCTGACTATCCGATCCTGTCGGGTGGGGAGATCGTTCGCGCGCTCGAACGGTTGGGGTTCGTGCAGGTCCGGCAGCGCGGCAGCCATGTCGTGCTGCGCAACGGCACGATTGGCTGCGTCGTGCCGTTGCACCGCGAAGTGAAACGCGGCACGCTCGGCGGCATCATCCGGCAGGCGGGGGTGACGCCGGACGCTTTCCTGGCCGCCGTCGCGCGCGGCTGATCGATCAGTTTGCTCCCGATGCCTTCGGTGAAGCCGCCGCCGCCTTCGCGTCGCCGAGGTTCTTCTGCGCCCAGGTCGCTTCGTCGATCACGTAGAGGCGGACGAGTTGGGCCTGTTCGGGGGTCATCACCTTGGCGAAGCTGACCATGCCCTGATCCTTGAGCGCGCCGTCGATCAGGATCGATTTCCAGGTGTCGGCATCGGCCAGCGTGGCCGAACGCTGGAGGTTGGGGAGTACGCCGCCGCCGCCGGCGCTGGCGCCGTGGCAGACCTGACAATAGCGGCCGTAGAGCGCCTGGCCCTGCGCAACCTGCTGCGGCGTGGCCTTGTTCTCGGGGAGGGCGACGGGGGTGGAATCCTGTGTTTGCGTGGCGGGGAGCGCGACCTTGCCGCCGAGCTTGAACACGAGCAGGCGGGGGACGTTGGGCACGTCGCGCGCCTTGCCGATCGCGTAGCCGAGCGACAGCGGCAGCGCGCCGCCGCGGCCGGCGAGGACCGCGACGTATTGATCCTTGCCGATCATGAAGGTGGAGGCGCCGGCCATGATGCCGGTGCCGACGGGATAATTGAACACCTGCTTGCCGGTATCGGCGGTGTAGGCGCGGAACTCGCCCATCGCCGTGCCCTGGAAGACAAGGTTGCCCGCGGTCGTCATCGTCCCGCCGTTCCATGGCGTTGGATAATCGACCGTCCAGCGCGCCTTGTTGGCGACCGGATCCCAGGCGACCAACTGGCCGGTCGCGCCGGCGGTGGCGGCCTTCACCGCGGCGGCGTCGCGCGGGTACATCGCGTTGCCGAGATCCTGGCCGACGTTGAAGCCGATCGGCTTGGCGGCGTCGAGCGGGGAGGATGGGCTGAGATACGCCGAGCCGACGATCTGCGCGGGGATGTACGCCAGGCCGGCCTGCGGATTGAAGCTCATCGGCTGCCAGTTGTGCGCGGCGATCGCGCTCGGCGTGGCGAGGAAGGGCTTGCCCGTCTTGTAGTAGCGCGCCTCGGGGTTCTCGATCGGGCGGCCGGTCTTCATGTCATAGCCGGTCGCCCAGTTGACGCCGGGAATGAACTGGCCGGCGTTGATGAGCTTTCCGTTGGTGCGATCGACGACGTAGAAGAAGCCGTTCTTCGGCGCCTGCATCAGCACCTTGCGCTGCTGCCCCCCGATCGCGAGTGTGGCGAGGTTGATCGGTTGCGTCGCGGTGAAATCCCACGTCTCGCCGGGGGTTTCCTGATAGTGCCAGACGTACGCCCCGGTATCGGGCTTCAGTGCGACGATCGACGACAGGAAGAGGTTGTCGCCTTCGCCCTCGCTGCGCAGGCCGTGGTTCCAGGGCGAGCCATTGCCGACGCCGAGATAGAGTTGGTCGAGTTCCGCGTCGTAGACGATCGAGTCCCACACGGTGCCGCCGCCGCCGGATTGTTTCCACTGGCCGTTCTTCGACCAGGTGGGGGAGACCTTCGCCATCGCGGCGTCGCTCGCCTCGCCGTCCTTCGCGCCGGTGGGATTGGGGACGGTGTAGAAGCGCCACTTCTTCGCGCCGGTGGTCGCGTCATAGGCGGTGACATAGCCGCGCACGCCGAACTCGGCGCCGCCGTTGCCGATCATCACCATGCCCTTCACCACGCGCGGCGCGCCGGTGATGGTGTAGGGCTTGGAATTGTCGGTGGTCTGGACCGACCAGTCCTGCTTCCCCGTCACGGCATTGAGCGCGATCAGCCGGCCGTCGATCGTGCCGACGTACAGCCGGCCCTTCCAGGCGGCGACGCCGCGGTTGACGACGTCGCAGCAGGCCTCGACGCCTTTCGACTTGTCGATGCCGGGATCGAATTCCCACAGCTTTTGGCCAGTGCCGGCGTCATAGGCGAATACCTTCGACCACGGGCCGGTGACGAAGAGCTTGCCGTCGATGACGATCGGGGTGGCTTCCTGGCCGCGCGCATCGGGCATGTCCGCATACCAGGCGAGGCCGAGCTGACCGACGTTGCCGGCGTTGATCTGGGTGAGCGGCGAATAGCGCTGCTCCTGATAGTTGAATCCGGTCATCGCCCAGTCGCGGCCGTCGCCGCCGCTGGTGAGCAGCGCGGCATCGACCTTGCCCGCGCCGGTCGCGGCATCGCGATCCTGGCTGGTGGCGACATTGCACGATGTGAGCGCCAGCGCGGCTGCCAACGCGATTGTGATCCGCATGTTCAACTCTCTCCCCACCCATGTGCCCGGGCTGGCGCGACCGTGGCGCAAAGCGCGGACGAGGGAAAGAGGGGTTGAGCCGTTCGACTTAGTTCCCGGGGCGGGGGGCCTCGAACTGCGGCTGGACGCGGGTCGCATCGGCCATCGCGCGCTTGATCTGCACCAGGTTGCGGTTGATCGAGGCGGCCATGGCGGCGCGGATCGCCTCGTCGGCGTCCGACCCCATCGGCGCGCGGCGCAGCATCTGGAGCCATTCGCCGATGGCGCGATCATGCTGGCCGAGGAAATCGCGTTCCATGATGGCGTAGAAATTGGCGCGCATGTCGTCTGGATCGAGCGCGAGTGCCTTGTCGAAGGCGGCGCGCGCCTCGGCGGGCATCTTCGCGGTGTCGCTGCGCTGCGTCTGGATATGCGCCTCGCCGAGGGCGGACCAAGTCGCCGAGCGGGCGGGGTCGATCGCGAGGCCTTTGTCATACGAGGCGATTGCATCGGCGAAAGCTTTGGCGCGGAGCTGATAATCGCCCAGCGCGATCCATGCGTCGGCCGAACCGGGCGACCGTCGCGTCGCGGCCTGCAGTTGCGCGAGATCGGCGGTTGCCGGGGCGGGCGGGGGAAGCAGCAGCTCGCGGCGTGGCTGTTGCGCGGTGGTCGAGGGCGTCGCGGCGGGGCGCGTGAGCCCGATCGCGGCGACCGTACCCGTTGCGGCGAGCGCCACCAATCCACCGACGATCCACTTGCGTGGCATGCGATTCGCTCCAGCCCGGCCCCTGCTGGGACAACGTTAGCTTGATGCGGGTTAAGGGGCCGTTTCGAGTGCTG
This sequence comes from Sphingomonas radiodurans, assembly GCF_020866845.1. Classification (NCBI taxonomy): domain Bacteria; kingdom Pseudomonadati; phylum Pseudomonadota; class Alphaproteobacteria; order Sphingomonadales; family Sphingomonadaceae; genus Sphingomonas; species Sphingomonas radiodurans. The sequence goes on along the minus strand of NZ_CP086594.1, from coordinate 821,534 downwards.
CCTTTGTATCGCCGTGGGACAGAGCGAGCTTCCGGTAGCGACGATCGCAACTGCAGCCCGATTTGGCACTGCATTAACCATCAAAGATGTGCGCCGAGGACAGCGGCGTCAGACATGGAGGGAGCACGACCAGCGATGGGGGCTCGACCGACATGAGGCATCTTCTTCTTTGCACCGCGGCTTTGCTCGCGACGGCTGGTGCTGCGAGCGCGCAGACCACGCAGAGCTGGGACTATCAGCCCGAGCTGCCGAGCTGGGCGACCGTCGTCGACTTCGACTCGCCACTGCCGGCGGGCTTCTCGCTATATGGCGGCAAGATCGTGCAGGGCACCGTTCCGGGGCAATATGCGGCGCCGGCGGGGGGCACCGGGAAGTATCTGATCACCGAGCGCGAGCCCGTGCGGTTGACGGCGGACAAGGAACACCAGTCGGTCGGTTTCCTGTGGGGTTCGATCGACACGTTCAACAAGGTGTCGCTGTTCGACAATTTCGGCGCGCTGATCGCGAGCTTTACCGGCGGCGACCTTCCGCCGGCGAATGGCGACCAGACGTCGCCGGAGAGCAACCGTTATGTCGCGTATACGCTCGATGCGGCGCAGGGCTTCGGCGGGATCCGCAGCCTGACGTTCGAGAGCTTCGGGACCGATTTCGAGATCGACAATGTGGCGTTCGGCACTGCGCCCGGATCGCCCGCGCCCGTGCCGGAGCCGGGGACGCTCGGGCTGTTTGCGATTGGGCTCGGCGCGCTGGGGCGGCGGGTGCTGAAGCGCCGGAAAGTTTGACGATCCACTAGTTCGTTCGTGCTGAGGAGGTGCTGAGCCGAAGGCGAAGTACCGTCTCGAAGCATTGGGGCGTGCACTGCGAGACGGCACCTCGCTCCGCTCGGCACCTCCTCAGGGCGAACGGAATAGCGTCAGAAGTAGGGGGGCTTGTGCAGGCCTGCTGGCGAGGTGGTGAAGATCTCGCAGCCGTCGTCAGTGATGCCGATCGAATGTTCGAACTGCGCCGAGAGCGAGCGGTCGCGCGTCACTGCCGTCCAGCCATCTTCGAGCAGCTTCACGTCGGGGCGGCCGATGTTGATCATCGGCTCGATCGTGAAGATCATCCCGGGCTTGAGCTCGGGCCCGGTGCCGGGGCGGCCGACGTGCACCACCTCGGGCGCGTCGTGGAACAGGCGGCCGAGGCCGTGGCCGCAGAAATCGCGCACGACGCCGTAGCGGTGCGACTCGGCGTGGCGCTGGATCGCGTGCGCGACGTCGCCGAGCGTGTTGCCGGGCCTCGCCTGCGCGATGCCGATCATCAGGCATTCGTAGGTGACTTCGACGAGACGGCGCGCCTTCAGGGGCACGTCTCCGATCAGGTACATGCGCGATGAATCGCCGTGCCAGCCGTCGACGATCGGCGTGACGTCGACGTTGACGATGTCGCCCGACTTCAGCGTCTTTTCGCTCGGGATGCCGTGGCAGACGACGTGATTGATCGAGATGCAGCTGCTGTGGGTGTAACCGCGATAGCCGAGCGTCGCGGGAACGCCGCCCTTGGCCTTCACGAAATCGTAGATCAGCCGATCGATCTCGCCGGTGGTGACACCGGGGACCATATGCGCGGCGACCATGTCGAGCGTTTCGGCGGCGATACGCCCGGCGGCGTGCATGCCGGCGAAGGCCTCCGCACCGTGGAGCTTGATGGCGCCGGTTCGGGCGAGCGGGGCGTCGCTGGTGACGGTGACGTAATCGGTCATGACGCGCGATATAGCGTGACGCGGGCGGTTTTGCGAGGCTATGCCAAAGGCCGCATGGAAGCCGAACGCATCTGGACCGCCGCGCTCGTCGTCATCGGCGACGAGATCCTTTCAGGACGCACGCAGGACAAGAATGTCGCGCAGATCGCGCAATGGCTCAACGTCCAGGGCATCCGGCTGGCCGAGGTGCGCGTGGTGGCGGATCGCGAGGAGGCGATCGTCGAAGCGGTCAACACGCTGCGCGCGCGCAACGATTACCTGTTCACCACCGGCGGGATCGGGCCGACGCACGACGACATTACGGTCGACGCGATCGCCGCGGCGCTAGGGGTGGGCGTGGTGCATCATCCCAAGGCGGTGGCGGTGCTGGAGCGCTATTACGCAACGCGCGGCGGAGCGACCGAGGCGCGGCTGCGGATGGCACGTGTGCCCGAGGGCGCCGGGCTGATCGAGAACCGCATGTCAGGCGCGCCGGGGATCCGGGTGGAGAACGTGTTCATCATGGCGGGCGTGCCGCACATCACCGCGGGCATGCTCGATGCGCTGACCGGAACGCTCGAGGGCGGGCGGCCGGTGGTGAGCAAGCAAATCGGCTGTTGGGTGGCGGAGAGCGAGGTCGCCGATCTGCTGCGCGCGATGGAAAAGGCGCACGCCGGAGTGGCGATCGGGAGCTATCCGTTCTTCCGCGAGGGGCGGACCGGGGCGAATTTCGTGGTGCGGTCACCGGATGCGGTGGCAGTCGATGCGTGCATCGCGGATTTGACAGCGGCGCTGGAAGCCGCGGGACATCGGGTTGTGGCGCAAGGCATCTAGCGCGGGGTGGGTTCACGCGGCGCGACGCGCCGAAGCAGCTGCCAATTCGGGTGATTTGCTCCTAAGCGTTGCGCGATGCGCCGCTATCATCGCCGCTACCGACTGCTGGCGGTCGCCCTTGCGGTGCTCGCCGGGTTCGTGGACGCTCTCGGCTTCCTGAGCCTGCGTGGCATGTTCGTATCATTCATGAGCGGCAACTCGACGCGGCTGGCGGTCGGCGCAGCGACGCCGGTTCACGGCAGCCTGTTCGCCGGCGCGCTGATCGCGTCTTTCGTTGTTGGAGTGATGGCGGGGTCAGCGGCCGGGGGCAGGGGCGGCGCATGGCGCAAGCCGGCGGTTCTGGCGCTCGTTACCGCCGGGCTGGTGGTGGCGAGCGTGGTCGATCTGATGATCGGTCAGTCGACCTACCCCACCTTGCTGATGGCGTTTGCCCTGGGCGCGGCGAACACGGTGTTCCAGCGCGACGGTGAGGTGAGCGTGGGCGTGACGTATATGACGGGGACGCTCGTCAAGGTCGGGCAGCATTTGATGGCGGCATTGCAGGGCGGGTCTCGGTTTGGCTGGCTGCCGTATCTGACGTTGTGGCTGGGGCTCGTCGCTGGCGCGGCCATCGGCGCGGCGATCTATCCGGTCGCGGGGCTGCAGGCGTTGTGGATTGCGGCGGGATTTGCGGCGGCGTTGGGGATTGGGGCTGTCGGGCTTGGGCCGGTATCGGATGGGCGGTGAAGTTGGGGGGATTTGTGGCCATGGGTTCGCCTGGCCAGCCCCTCCACCGCGCCCTGCGGGCGCGGTCCCCCTCCCCAAGCGGAGCTTGGGGAGGATTGGTTTGGGGAGGATTGCTCTACGGGATCAGGCGGTCTTCGCGGAGGCGGGTGAATAGTGCGAAGAAGGCGTCGTCGGTGGGTTGGTAGGCGGTGAAGCCGAGGCGGCGGCTTTTGCTCATGTCGGTGACGACCTCGATCGGTCGGCCGAGATCGGCGTCGGTGTGCCACGCGGAGGAGACTCGGGTCAGATCGGGTTCGGCGAGGCCGTGGCGTTCGGCGAGCGCGCGCCAGACGGGGGCAGCGTCTTGCATCTGATGTTCAAGCGGGTCGACCCTGCCGTCGAACGGTGCGGGTTCGAGGCCGAACCAATCGGCGATGCGGCTCCACATCCAGCTCCAGCGGAAGACATCGCCGTTGACGACGTTGAACGCCTGATCGCGTGCTTCCGGGGTGGTCGTCGCCCAGAGAAGGTGTTTGGCGAGCTGGCCGGCGTCGGTCATGTCGGTGAGGCCGTTCCACTGCGCGGCCGAACCCGGGAAGCGGAACGGCTGGCCCGTTTCGCGGCATAGCGAGGCGTAGACGGCGAGCGTCGAGCCCATGTTCATCGCATTGCCGACGGCATGGCCGATCACAGTGTGCGGGCGGTGGACGCTCCAACCGAACCCGTCGCGGGCGGCGGCGGCGAACAGCTCGTCCTCCTGCGCGTAATAGAAGTTCTCGATGTCGAGCCGGGACTGTTCCTCGCGGAACGGGGTCTGCGGCAGCGTGCCTTTGCCATAGGCCTCGAATGGGCCGAGATAGTGCTTCAGGCCGGTGACGAGCGCGACGTGGCGGACGCTGCCGCCGGGGCGGAGCGCGTCGAGCAGGTTGCGGACCATTGCAGCGTTGACGCGAATGTTCTCCGCTTCGCTGCCCTGCCGCGACCAGGTGGTGATGAACACCGCATCGGGGCGCAGATCGGCGAGCGCGGCGGCAGTGCCGGCGGCGTCCTGCAGATCGGCGGCGACTGGCTGTATGCCAGCGCGCGCGGTGGGGCGGCGGGCGAGGCCGTGGACGCTCCAGCCTTCGTTCGCGAGGAGGGTCGCGGTCGCGCTGCCGACGATTCCGCTCGCGCCTACCACCAATGCCGTTCCGGCCATCTTCATGCTCCTGTCGGGGATGGGTACGGCGAGCGCGGCGATCCGCGCTTTCGTCCGACCTGCCCCACCAACGATCCTTCGCGACGCAACGTTCCTGCGGAACGATCCGATCGACCCTGCGCTTGCCTGCCATCTGATCGGAGAAATGTGATGGAAGACCAGCGAGTTTGGGCGTTCGAGGAAAGCCTGTGGACCGGCGATGCCGATCATTATCGCGACCTGATCGACGACGAATGCGTGATGGTGCTGCCCGAGCAGCCATTCGTGATGACCGGCGCGCAGGCGATCGCGGCGGTGGCGGACACGCCGCGCTGGAGCGAGGTGGCGTTCAGCGAGCAGCAGGTGATGCGGCCGCAGGATGGGCTGATCACCATCGCCTACAAGGCCGACGCGACGCGCGGCGACGATGGCGAATATGTCGCTTATTGCACGACCACGATGCGCCGGCTGGAGCATGACGTGTGGCGTGTGGTGCAGCACCAGCAGACGGTGCCGCCGGTGGTTGCCGCCAAGGCTTGATCGATCGTCCGGTCAGCCCGTCGCGCGGGCGCGCGCGGCGAGGCGATCGACCAGCATGATGCGGGCGTTGTGCGCCGGGGCGAACGGATCGGCGGGGTCGGCGAGTTCGTAGCCGGCGCGCTGTTTCAGCTTCGCCAGGAGCGCGTCGCGCGAAGCGGCGGGCGTCTGGACGAGGTCGGCTGCGAGCGCATCGACGATCCACTCGTAATCGGGTGTGGCTGGCAGCACGGCCAAGGTGGCAGCCGCCGCGGTCGGGCGACGGGTCGTGACGGCGGCGGCGGCGTGGCGCATCAGCCGGCCCGCGGTGCCCTCGCGATGCGCCAGCAGGAACAGGCCGAGCCCGATTGCGAAATAGCTCGCCCAGGTGAGCATCCAGCGCAAGTCGGTGGCGAATGGGATGGCAGCGCCCCAAAGGTCGTTTACCGTGGCGCGGACGCACAGCACGATTATGGAAGCCGGCACGACCGTCCACAGCAGGCGCAGCCCGCGGCGACCCATCGCGATCCAGTGACGCGCGGCAATGATCACCATCGCGAACAAGACGGCGCCGGCAGCGGTGCTGATAAGCCGCCGGTCGCTTAGTACGATCGTCACCTCCTCCGGCGTGAGTTCCGAGCGGAGCGTGAACAACAAGTAGGTCGCGGCCCAGAAGGCCAGCGTCCAGGTTAGAAGCGGGGTCGAGAGCGGCCCTCGACTGGCGGGCGCGTGGTTCCATTCATGTGTACCAATCATGCGGCGCGCCTTAGCTCCGACCCGGGCGGGCGCCTAGATTAAAGGACTGTAATACTGCCTCAATTCGTCGCAAACGGAGTTCATCTTAGTCGCCGACAAGCGTGGTGATCCGCTCGATCGCCTCGGCGAACTCCATCTTGAAATCCTGCACGACCTGGCCCGCCGGCCGGACTTGATCGACCAGGCCGACGCCCTGGCCGACGAAATAGGTGACCATCTCGCGCGCGGCGGGATCGCCCTTCTGCGCGGCGAGATCGCAGGCGCGGATCGCAGGTTCGCTGATCAGGCTCTGGTACGGCATCGGCAGCGGGCCGGGCGACGTGGGGCCTTCCCACGCGTCGGTCCAGGCGGAGCGGAGCTGGCGCGAAGGCTTGCCGGTGCGGCTTTTCGAGCGGACGGTATCGCGCGAGGTGGCGGCAACCATCTTCTCGCGGAACACGTCGGAGCATTCGCTTTCGGGGGTCGCGAGCCAGACCGAGCCGGTCCACGCGCCGTCGGCGCCCATCGCCATCATGCCGGCCATCTGCCCGCCGGTCATGATCCCGCCGGCGGCAAGGACGGGGACGCGCTTGCCGTGTGCCTCCAACGCGCGGATGACTTCGGGGATCAGGACGATCGTCGAGACTTCGCCGCAATGGCCGCCGGCCTCGCCGCCCTGGACGACGAGGATGTCGACGCCGGCATCGACCTGCCGGATGGCATGTTCCTTCGCGCCGACCAGCGCGGCGACGGGGACGCCGTGCTTGTGGCCGAGGTCGATCATCGCTTGCGGGGGCACGCCGAGCGCGTTGGCAATTAATTTGATGGGATGGCGGAAGGCGACGTCGAGCATCGCGAGCGCCAGGTTGGGGTCGAAGGGCGCGGGGGCGGCGGAGTCGGCGCGTTCCTCGGGCATGGTGAAATGATGCTTTTCGGCGAGTTCGCCGACGAAGGCGCGGTGCTGGGCGGGCACCTTGTCCATGATCGAGGCGCGGGTGAGGCCCTTGGCGCCGCCGGTGGCGAGGTTCTCCGGGATCAGGACGTCGAGGCCGTAGGGCTTGCCGTCGACATGCGCGTCGATCCAGGCGAGTTCGGTTTCGAGGCTTTCGAGCGTGTGACCAGTTGCGCCGAGCACGCCGAAGCCGCCCGCGCGACTGACCGCGGCGACGACATCACGGCAATGGCTGAAGGCGAGCAGCGGGAAATCGATGCCGAGCATCGCGCAGATCGGTGATTTCATGGGGGCCTCTCCCGTTGTTTTGCCGCGTTGTTGCGGGTCGGGCGGGGAAAGGGAAGGGGTTGAGGTGCGTTTCATCCGTCATGCCGGGCTTGTCCGGGCATCCACGGTGCCGCGTGTCCTAGGTCTGTGGAGTTCGTGGAGGGGTGGATGCCGGCACGAGGCCGGCATGACGTATCCCGTTTGTCACCCCGGCCTTGAGCCGGGGTCCCGCGGCTTCTTGCCGGTTGGAGAAGAAGCGGGATCCCGGCGCAAGGCCGGGATGACGGGAGGGGTTACGACGCTTCGATCGGCGCGACGCCGAGCCGGGGAATGTCGATCGCGGGGCAGCGGTCCATGACGACTTTCAGGCCGGCGGTTTCTGCGCGGGCGGCGGCGGTGACGTTGATCACGCCGAGCTGCATCCACACCGATTTGGCACCGGCGGCGATCGCCTCGTCGACTGCGTCGCCGGCGGCTTCGGAACGGCGGAAGATGTCGACCATGTCGATCGGATCGCCGATCTGACTGAGGTCGCGGAAGATGAATTCGCCGTGGACATGCTCGCCGGTGATCTGCGGGTTGACCGGGATCACGCGATAGCCGTGGTCCTGCAGCTGCTTCATGACGCGGTAGCTCGGCCGATCGGGGCGGTCGGAGGCGCCGACCAGTGCGATCGTGCGGGTTTCTTCGAGCAGGGCCTTGATGTCGGCGTCGGCGGTCAACGGCATGGCGACGGCTCCTGAAAAATGGTCCGCTCGTGCCGCCGACTGACTGTACGGGGCACGACCGGTATCATCCTAACGCGTTGCGACCGAACGGGTTTCGAGCCAATCGGCAACAGCCCGGGCGATCGGGCGAAACGTGGTGTCGGCCGGATCGGCGGCGGGGGGCTCGCCTGCGTCCGATGCAGTGCGGATCGTAATGTCGAGCGGAACCCGGCCGAGGAAGGGGATGCCCAGATCGCGCGCGGCGGTCTCGGCACCACCGCGGCCGAACGGATCGGAAATCTCGCCGCAATGCGGGCAGGCGTAGCCCGCCATGTTCTCGACCAGGCCGATGATCGGCACGCCAGCCTTGTTGAAGAGGTCGATCGCGCGGGTCGCATCGATCAACGCCAGATCCTGCGGGGTCGAGACGATCACGGCGCCGGCGGGGCGGTGCTTCTGGATCATCGTGAGCTGCACGTCGCCCGTACCCGGCGGCAGATCGATCACGAGCGTGTCGGTGACGCCCCAATCGGCGTCGATCAGCTGGCCAAGGGCGCCGGCGGTCATCGGCCCGCGCCAGGCGATTGCCTTGCCCGGCTCGATCAGCTGCCCCATCGACAGCATCGGCACGCCGAAGCGCGTGGCGATCGGGATAAGCACCTTGTCTTTGGCCTGCGGGCGCTCGCCCTCGGCGGCCATGAGGCGCGGTTGCGACGGGCCGTAGATGTCGGCATCGACTAGCCCGACGCGGCGGCCCAGATGCGACAGCGCGATTGCGAGATTCGCGGCGAGCGTCGATTTGCCGACGCCGCCCTTGCCGCTGGCCACCGCGATCAGCTGACGATTGAGGCGTTCGGCGGTCACCACGATGCGCGCGGCCGGGCCGGCAGCCATCCGCACGGCCGCCTCCAGCGCATCGCGCGCGCTGGCATCGAGCCCGGTCGCGTCGAGCACGATGCCGATCCGCTCGCCCTCGATCCTCACCGTTGCGCGGTCACCGGCCACCGCCGCTACCGCCTGTTTCACATCGCTATCGTCCATGATGCGAGGCGATACGCGGCTTCGCAGCCGGTGGGCATAGTTTTTCGTATTCGGCGCACCTATAAAGGTTGGTATGACGATCCTGCCGACGTGGCTGCGCCGACCACCGATCCTGATGAGCGAAACACCAAAGGGCCCATGGGGCACCGGCACTGATGGCAGTGGCGGCAGCGGCGGGAGCAGCGATGGCCCGCGCAACCCGTGGGCAGTTCCACCTGGCAACCGCAAGGGCACGGCCAAGCCGACCGCGCTCGACGAGTTCCTGAAACGCGCACGCGGTGGCGGATCGGGTGGCGGCTTTGGCAGTGGGGGCGGCCCGCAGCTGCCGCTCGGTGCCAATGCGCGTAACCTGTGGCTGATCGGTGTCGGGCTGATCGTCGCGGTGTGGATGATCTTTACCTCATTCCATCAGATCGGGCCGCAGCAGCGCGGCGTCGTCACCTTCCTGGGGCGTTACTCTGGCATGCTCGATCCGGGCATTCGGCTGACGCTGCCGGCGCCGCTGATTTCGGTGCAGAAGGTCGATGTCGATGTGGTGCGCGTCGACGAGTTCCCGCGCGACGGCAGCGAGAATGTGCTGACTGGTGACCAGAACATCCTCGATCTGGCGTACACCGTGCGCTGGCGCGTCGAGAATCCGCGCGATTTCGTGTTCGAGATCCGCGATCCGGTTGAGACGGTGCGGGCGACTGCCGAGAGCGCGATGCGTGCGGTACTTGCGACGACGACTTTGAACGAGGCGATCGGCGCAGGCCGCACGACGATCGAAGCGCGCGTGACGCAGATGATGCAGCAGATCCTGAACGATTATCAGGCGGGCGTGCGCGTGCAGGGCGTATCGATCCGGCAGGCGGCAGCGCCGGCGAGCCTGATCGACGACTTCAATGCGGTGACGGCCGCGCAGCAGGAGGCGGTCGGCGCGCTGAACAATGCGCGTAGCTATTCGCAGCAAGTGATTGCGCGCTCGCAGGGTGAAGCCGCTGCGTTCGACAAGGTTTACGAGCAGTACCGGCTGGCCCCGGAGGTGACGCGTCGACGGATGTATTACGAGACGATGGAGGCCGTGCTGGCCAAGACCGACAAGACGATCGTCGAAACGCCGGGCGTGGCGCCGATCCTGCCGCTCGATCGTGCGCGCAGGGTGACGGAACCGCAGGCGGAGGTCGCGCCAAACGCGCCGCCGGTCGCGCAAACGCCAACGCCGGGAGCGCCACGATGAACCCGGTGATGCGTAACCCTGTCGCGATCGGATTCGCGGCGCTCGGCGCGGTGATCGTCGCCGCGGCCACCTTCGCGATCGTGCCGGAGACGAAGCAAGCGGTTGTGCTGCGGCTGAGCAATCCGGTCGGCGAGCCGGTGAACCAATATGTGCCGGGCCAGGTAATCGGGCGCACCGGCGCAGGTCTGATCGCGCGCATCCCGTTCATCGACAAGATCGTGTGGGTCGACAAGCGCGTGCTCGACGCCGATCTCGACAATACGCTGGTGCTATCGACGGATCAGCTGCGGCTAAACGTCGATGCATTTGCGCGCTTCCGGATCGTCGATCCGCTGCGTGCCGTGACGTCGACCGGCAGCACCTCGAATACCGAGGAGCGTGTGGCGGACCAGTTGCGTCCGTTGCTCGGCACGGCGCTGCGCAATGAGCTGGGCAAGGTGCCATTCTCGGTGCTGCTGAGTCCGGAGCGCGGCAGGGTGATGGATTCGATCCAGGCGTCGTTGCAGCGCGACGCGCGGCAATATGGCGTGACGATCGTCGATGTGCGGATCAAGCACGCCGAGCTTCCCGATGGCAGCCCGCTCGAAAGCGCGCTGCAGCGGATGCGCACCGCGCGCCAGCAGGAGGCGAATACGATCCGCGCGCAAGGCCAGAAGCAAGCGCAGATCGTGCGTGCCGAAGCCGATGCGACCGCCGCGAAAGTATATGCCGAGGCGTTCAGCAAGGATGCCGGCTTCTATGACTTCTATCGTGCGATGCAGTCCTACCGGACCACCTTCGGTGCGGACGGCGGCCCGGCCCCGGGCGGTTCGACCAGCATCATCATGGGTCGCGACAATGCGTATCTGAATCAATTCAATAACCGCTGATCGGCACCGAGGGGGCTGTCCGTTCGTTCATATTCAATCGCCGTTCATCGACTTGGCGGCATTCAGGTTCGGTTCGGTTAGACCCTTTCTGGTTTAGCCCGAGCATATGAGAGGAACATGACGATCGTGCGTTATGCCTATGCGCTGACAGGCGCTCTACTTCTTGGCGGCACTGCCGCTTCGCTGGCGTTGCAGAATCCGGCTACTGCGCAGACCGCGCAGAACGAGCCCGGCTCGATGGAGGCCTCGGCCCCGCGCCCCGGTGCGCCGATGAGCTTCGCCGACATGGTGTCCAAACTTCAGCCGGCGGTGGTGAATATCTCGACCGACCAGCGCGTGACGGTCGCGCAGCCGGCGAACCCGTTCCAGGGCACGCCGTTCGCCGATCTGTTTGGGCAGTTCGGCAATCGCGGCCAGGGCGGCGCCGCGCCGGGCGCCCCACCGGTGACGCGCGAGGCGCAATCGCTGGGATCGGGCTTCATCATCTCGGCGGACGGTTATGTCGTCACCAACAACCATGTTGTCGCGCCGGGCAATCGTCAGGCGACGGTCGAGGCGATCCGCGTCACGCTGCCTGATCGCAAGGAATATGTCGCGAAGCTCGTCGGGCGTGATGCGGCGTCGGATCTCGCACTGTTGAAGATTACCGCTCCGGGCCCGCTGCCATTCGTCAAGTTCGGCGATTCGACGGGCGCTCGGGTTGGTGACTGGGTGGTCGCGATCGGCAATCCATTCGGCCTTGGTGGGACGGTGACCGCGGGAATCGTGTCGGCGGTGCACCGCGTGACCGGGCAGGGCGCGAACGATCGCTTCATCCAGACCGACGCCTCGATCAACCAGGGCAATTCGGGTGGCCCGATGTTCAACCTGAAGGGCGAAGTGATCGGCATCAACAGCCAGATCTTCTCGCAATCGGGCGGCAACATCGGGATCGGCTTCGCCATTCCAGCGGAAGACGCCAAGCCGATCATCGATACGCTGATGAAGGGCCAGACGGTCCAGCGTGGCTATATCGGCGTCAGCATCCAGCCGCTGAACGACGACATTGCCGCAGCGCTGAACCTGCCGAAGAATTCGGGCGAGATCATCGCGCGCGCCGAGCCGGGCGGCCCTGCTGCGAAGGCTGGCGTACGTGCCGGTGACGTCGTGACGAAGGTGAACGGCAAGCAGGTCACGCCCGATACGACGCTGTCGTATCTCGTTGCCAGCGTGCCGCCCGGGCAGCAGGCGCGGCTTGACATCATCCGTGACGGCCGGCCGACCAACGTGACGGTGACCACCGCCACACGGCCACCTGAGGAGCAGCTGGCGCAGGTCGCCGGCGACGACGACAGCTTCTCGACCGACGACGATGCCGCGCCGGGTACACCTGCCGCAAACGGCATCGGCGTGACGGTGCAGCCGCTGACGCCGGCAATCGCGCGCTCGGTCGGCGTTGATTCGACCGTTCAGGGTGTCGTGATCGCGGCGGTCGATCCGTCGTTCGATGCGGGGCAGAAGCTGCGTCGCGGCGACGTGATCGTGTCGGTGAATTCGATTCCAGCCCGCGCGGCGGCGGACGTGCAGCGTGGTGTCGCGGCGGCAAAGGCCGCGGGTCGACCGCAGGTGCTGCTGTCGGTGGTGCGTGGGCGCAACCCACCGGTCTTCATCGCGGTGCGGATCAAGTAAGCTCGTAACTCGACTAACGTGACGGGGCCTCGCACCACGGTGCGGGGCCCCGTTTCGTTTGTGACGGGCGGGCATCTCGACGGCGGTTTATGCTGACGGCTATGGGTGTCTTACGGGGAGACTTCATGACCGACACCATCTTCATCGGCGCGAGTGCGGGCGGGGCGGATCGCCAGGCGCTGAACCTGCGGCGCGCGAACCGGCACGGGCTGATCGCGGGGGCGACCGGCACGGGGAAGACGGTGACGGTGCAGGGGATCATCGAGGGGTTCTCGGCGGCGGGCGTGCCGTGCTTCGTGGCGGACGTTAAGGGCGACCTGTCGGGGCTCGCGATGCCAGGCTCGCCGCAGGGCAAGACGCATGCGACCTTTGCTGAGCGTGCGGCTGCGATCGGGGATGCCGAGTGGGCCTATGCCGATACGCCGGTACAATTCTGGGATCTGTACGGCGAGCAGGGGCATCCGATCCGCACCACCGTGTCGGAGATGGGGCCGCTGATGATCGCGCGGCTTCTCGGGCTCAACGAAGTGCAGGAGGGGGTGCTCGACATCGCCTTCCACGTTGCTGACAAAGATGGGCTGCTGCTGCTCGACCTTGACGATCTTCAGGTGATGCTGACGCATTGCGCCGAGCGTGCGGCCGAGTTGACGACGACATACGGCAACGTCTCAAAGCAATCGATCGGGGCGATCCAGCGGTCGCTGCTCCAGCTGCGCGGGCAGGGGGGCGAGAACTTTTTTGGCGAGCCGGCGCTCGAGCTGACCGACTTCATCGGTACCGACGATCGTGGGCGGGGGATCGTCAACATCCTTGCGGCGGACAAGTTGATGGCGGCCCCCAAGCTGTATGCGACGTTCCTGCTGTGGCTTTTGTCCGAATTGTTCGAGACGCTGCCGGAGATCGGCGATCCCGACAAACCGACGCTGTGCTTCTTCTTCGACGAGGCACATCTGCTGTTCGACGATGCGCCCAAGGCGCTGACCGACAAGATCGAGCAGGTCGTGCGGCTGATCCGATCGAAGGGCGTGGGCGTATATTTCATCACGCAGAACCCGATCGACATTCCCGACACGGTCGCGGGGCAGCTCAACAATCGGATCCAGCACAAGCTGAACGCCTTCACGCCGCGCGATCAGGCGGCGGTGCGGAGTGCGGCAGAGACGTTTCGCTCCAACCCGGGCGTGGATGTGGCGACCGCGATTACCGAGCTGAAGATCGGCGAGGCGCTGGTGTCGTTGTTGCAGCCCGATGGATCACCGTCGCCGGTGCAGCGGACGTTGATCAAGCCGCCCGCCAGCCGGGTGGCGCCGGTGAGCAAGATCGAGCGCGGGGTGATTATCGAGATCGATGCGGTCGGGGCGAAGTACGACACGGTAATCGATCGGGAGTCGGCGGAGGAATTGCTGGCGGCGAAGACTGCGGAGGCGGCGGCTGCTGCGGCTGAGGCTCGCGCTGATGGGGACGAGGCGAAGGCGGCGGCGGTTCGGGCGAAGGAGGAGGCGCGCGCCGCCAAGGAAGCGGAGCGGGCGCGGATCGCGGCTGAGAAGGAGCAGGCGAATTCGCCGTGGAACCGGGCGGTGACGACGGCGACGCGGGCGGCGAGTTCGTCGATCGGGCGGCAAGTGGCGAACGAACTGGGGAAGCAGGTGTTCGGGAGCGGGCGGGGGCGCAAGGGTTCGGGTGGGTTGATGGGGACGGTGTTGCGGGGGGTGCTGGGCGGGTTATTTCGGGGGCGGTGATCGGTGTCGTTCCCCTCCCGCTTGCGGGAGGGGTTAGGGGAGGGGATGTCCATTCGCCTCGTTGGGTGACACTTGCGGACAGGCCCTCCCCCGACCCCTCCCGCAAGCGGGAGGGGAGTTTGCGTTAGGGATTATTCCTGCCGCTCCACCTTCACCAGCAGCGTGCCTTCGGTGACCTGGCCGCCGGCCAGCGCATTCAGCGCCGCGATCGTGCCGTCGAATGGGGCGACCAGGCTGTGCTCCATCTTCATCGCTTCGAGCGTCACCAGCTTCTGACCCTTCGTCACTGCGTCACCCGCCGCGACGTCGACGGCGATGATGCGGCCGGGCATCGGGGAGAGGATCGCGCCGTCGGCGGCGGGGCCTGCGCCGGCACCGCCGGCGCGGTAGGGGGCGAGTTGCCAAGTCTGGCCGCCTTCGGTGATCAACACGCTGTCGAGCGGTTCGGCGATCTGCATCGGCTCGGCGTCAGTGAAGTCGATCGACACGGGTTCGCCGGCGAGCAGGAACATGCCCTCTCGGCGGTTGGGGGCGCTGAGACGGAAGCCGGAGATTCCGGTGTCGGGCACCAAAGTGGCGGCGGCGTCGATCAGGGCTTCTTCGCTGGGGTGCGGCGGCGGCATCAACGCTTCGCCTTCGCGGGCGATGAGGCCAGTATCGATGTTGCCGGCGGCGAAGTCGGGGTGATCGAGCGCTTCGACGAGGAAGCCGGCGTTGGTGCGGACCGGCCAGATCACGGCTTCGTCGAGCGCGTCGGCGAGCAGCTCGCGCGCTTCGTCGCGGGTGTCGCCGTGGGCGATCAGCTTGGCGATCATCGGATCGTAATAGGGGCTGATCTCGGCGCCCTGCTCGACGCCGGTGTCGACGCGGACGGCATCACCTAAGTCCAACGCGTCTAGGCGACCGATCGAGGGGAGGAAGCCCTTTGCGGGATCCTCCGCATAGAGGCGGGCCTCCATCGCCCAGCCGGTGATCGACAGTTCGTCCTGGCGCAGCGGCAGCGGTTCGCCGCTGGCGACGCGGAGCTGCCATTCGACCAAGTCCTGACCGGTGATCGCTTCCGTCACCGGGTGCTCGACCTGGAGGCGGGTGTTCATTTCCATGAACCAGATGCGGTCGGCGCGGAGGCCCTCGCTGGCGTCGGCGATGAATTCGATCGTGCCGGCGCCGACATAGTCGACTGCCTGCGCGGCCTTGACCGCGGCGGCGCAGACCGCGGCGCGGGTCGCTTCGTCCATGCCGGGGGCGGGGGCTTCCTCGATCACCTTCTGGTGGCGGCGCTGGAGCGAGCAGTCGCGCTCGAAGAGGTGGACGACGTTGCCGTTGGTGTCGCCGAACACCTGCACTTCGATGTGGCGCGGGGCGAGGATGTACTTCTCGATCAGTACGCGATCGTCGCCGAACGACGAGGCTGCCTCGCGGCGGCAGGATAGCAGCGCATCGGCGAAGTCGGGGGCGTCGTCGACGCGGCGCATGCCCTTGCCACCGCCACCGGCTACTGCCTTGATGAGCACCGGGTAGCCGATCGCGTCGGCCTCGGCTTGGAGGCGATCGGGGGATTGGTCGTCGCCGAGATAGCCGGGGGTGACGGGGACGCCGGCGGCGATCATGCGCTGCTTGGCGGCGTCCTTCAGGCCCATCGCGCGGATGCTCGTGGGGCGCGGGCCGACCCAGATGAGGCCGGCGTCGATCACGCTCTGCGCGAAATCGGCGTTTTCGCTGAGGAAGCCGTAGCCGGGGTGGATCGCCTCGGCGCCGGTCTCGCGCGCGGCGGCGATGATGCGGTCACCGAGGAGGTAGCTTTCGCGGGCGGGGGAGGGGCCGATGTGGATCGCCTGATCGGCCTGGCGGACGTGGAGCGCGTTGGCGTCAGCGTCCGAATAGACCGCGATCGTGCGGATGCCGAGCGCGCGCGCGGTGCGGATGATGCGGCACGCGATCTCGCCGCGATTGGCGATGAGTAGCGACTGGATCATGCTGCAGGCCTGCGAATGTTGACAATGTTGAGGCTGTGGCGCGGTTTTCTCCAACAGGCCTCAACACTCGCAATTTGGTTCGTGGTCAGCATGGGCCGGCGTTTAGCGCGGGTGGCGGGGCGTAGGACAGGGTTCATTGCGCGCAGCCGGTGGTGCGCTTCGTCCAGGTGAGGTTGAGGATTTTCCAGCGGTTGTTCTCGCGGATCAGACCCACGTGGTCGGTGCCGCAGTGGCTGAGCTTGCCGTCGATGGTGAAGGTGTAGCCGGACCAGACCATCGCGATGTCGCCGTCGATCTCGACCGCGGGGGTGCCGGTGAGGCGCTCGTTCAGGCGCGGGCCGGGGGTGGCGAGGCGTTGCGCGAAGCTGGGCCAGTCGTTGGTGGTGATGGCGCGGGTGCCGTCGGGCTTCTCGTCGACGGCGGTGGCGCGACCGTCGGGGCGGACCTCGGCGAGGATCGCTTGCGGGTTCCTAGCGGCGAGCGCGTCAAAGAGGCGCTGGACGGGGGCGAGGACTTGGCCTTCTTCCGAGGCGGGCGGGGGGAGGGCGGTGCCGCGCTCGATTGGGGCGACCGGGGTGGTCTGGAGGGCGAGGAGGAGGGGGAGGATCATGGGGTTTCCTTGTTCGGCAGCGCGAGCGTTGCTCCTAGCCCGACGTCATGCTGAACTCGTTTCAGCATCCACGGTGCCGCGGGCGTTGTGGTTGAGGGGCAACGATGAAGCAGCCGTGCGTCTACATTCTGGCAAGCAAGCGGATGGGGACGCTCTACATCGGTGTGACGAGCGACTTGCTGGCGCGGCTTTGGCAGCATCGCAGCGGGACGGTGCCAGGATTTACCGCGCAGCATGGCGTGCATCGGCTGGTGTTCTATGAGATGTTTGCTGACATGCCGACGGCAATTGCGCGGGAGAAGCAGCTCAAGCGGTGGCATCGTGAGTGGAAGATCAATCTGATCGAGCGAGACAATCCTGATTGGCGGGATCTGGCGGTTGCGTTGGGAATGGAGCCGCTGGGGCAGTGAGTGCGGGGCGGGGGATGCTGAAACGAGTTCAGCATGACGGGGGCGTGGAGGAATGCGCGCTTCATCTATGCCGGCGTCATGCTGAACTTGTTTCAGCATTCAGGTTTCCACGCGCGTGTACGGCACGTGCGGCGCGGTGGACCCTGAAACGAGTTCAGGGTGACGGGCGGGTGGGCGGCCGCGGGCGTGGGTAACCGTCGCTCGTGGGCCGGTCAGTGCGTGGCCAGCCCCTCCACCATGCTTCGCATGGTCCCCCTCCCCGTTCCGGGGAGGATTTTTTGGCGCGTCGTTCGCCATCACATGCGGAACACGCCGAATTTTGGCGTCTCGGGGATTGGGGCGTTGAGGCACGCGGCCAGCGCCAGGCCCAGGACGTCGCGGGTTTGCGCCGGGTCGATCACGCCGTCGTCCCATAGGCGGGCGGCGGCGTAATACGGGTTGCCTTCGTCCTCGTATTTCTGGCGGATCGGGGCCTTGAAGGCTTCGGCTTCCTCGGCGCTCCAGTTGCTCGCGTCGCGGTGGACGGTGGCCAGCACGCTTGCGGCCTGTTCGCCGCCCATCACGCTGATGCGGCTGTTGGGCCAGGTGAACAGGAAGCGGGGGGAATAGGCGCGGCCGCACATGCCGTAGTTGCCGGCGCCGAAGCTGCCGCCGATCAGCACGGTGATCTTCGGCACGCTCGCGGTGGCGACGGCGGTGACGAGCTTCGCGCCGTGCTTGGCGATGCCTTCGGCCTCGTATTTGCCGCCGACCATGAAGCCCGAGATGTTCTGGAGGAACAGCAACGGCACGCGACGTTGGCAGGCGAGTTCGATGAAATGCGCGCCCTTGACGGCGCTTTCGGAGAACAGGACGCCGTTGTTGGCGAGGATCGCGACCGGTGCCCCGTGGATGTGCGCGAAGCCGCAGACGAGGCTGCTGCCGTAGAGCGCCTTGAATTCGTGGAACTCGCTGCCGTCGACCAGCCGCGCGATGACTTCGTGGACGTCGTATGGGGCGCGGACGTCCTGGGGCACGATGCCGTAGAGGTCTTCCTGCGCGAACTTGGGGGCGCGGGGGGCGCGCAAGTTCACGTCTGGCGTGTGTTCGGGCGCCAGTGTCGAGACGATGTCGCGGACGATCGTGAGGGCGTGTTCGTCGTTCTCGGCGAGGTGATCGACGACGCCCGATTTGCGCGCGTGGAGGTCGCCGCCGCCGAGATCCTCCGCGGTGATGATCTCGCCGGTGGCGGCTTGTACGAGCGGCGGGCCGGCGAGGAAGATCGTGCCTTGTTCGCGGACGATCACCGTCTCGTCGGACATCGCGGGGACGTACGCGCCGCCGGCGGTGCAACTGCCCATGACGCAGGCGATCTGGGGGATGCCCTTCGCGCTCATGTTGGCCTGGTTGAAGAAGATTCGACCGAAATGTTCGCGGTCGGGGAATACTTCCGCCTGGTGGGGCAGGTTCGCGCCGCCCGAGTCGACGAGGTAGATGCAGGGGAGGCGGTTGGCCTCGGCGATTTCCTGCGCGCGCAGGTGCTTCTTGACGGTGAGGGGGTAATAGGTGCCGCCCTTAACGGTCGCGTCGTTGCAGACGATCATGCACTGGCGGCCCGAGACGCGGCCGATCGCAGTGATGAGGCCGGCGCCGGGGATGTCATCGTCGTAGAGGTTGTTGGCGGCGAGCTGGCCGATCTCGAGCAGCGGCGAACCGGGATCGAGCAGGCGTTCGACGCGGTCGCGGGGGAGGAGCTTGCCGCGGGCGGTATGGCGCTCGCGGGATTTGGCGTTGCCGCCTAATGCTGCCTGCGCGACGTCGGCACGGAGTTGCTCGGCGAGGGCGCGGTTGTGGGTGGCGTTGGTGCGGAAGGATTCGCTCTCGGGGGAGAGGGCGGTGGTGAGCGTGGGGGCGGTCATGACTGACGATCCTCCCCATCCATGGGGAGGGGGACCAGCCGAAGGCTGGTGGAGGGGGGGTGCCGCAGGCGGGAACGATCGTGGCGAGCCCCCTCCACCACGCCGCTGCGCGGCGCGGTCCCCCTCCCCGTGCCGGGGAGGATCACGAGGCTGCGCCGATCAGTTCGCGGCCGATCAGCATGCGGCGGATTTCGTTGGTGCCCGCGCCGATGTCGAGCAGCTTGGCGTCGCGTAGGAAGCGTTCGACTGGCCAGTCCTTGGTATAGCCGGCGCCGCCGAGTGCCTGGACCGCCTCGCCGGCGACCTTAAAGGCGTTTTCGCTGGCGAGCAGGATCGCGCCGGCGGCGTCGAAGCGCGTCGTCTTGCCGGTGTCGCAGGCGCGGGCGACGGCGTAGACATAAGCGCGCGCGCTATTGAGCGCGACGTACATGTCGGCGACCTTGGCCTGCATCAGCTGGAAGGCGCCGATCGGCTTGCCGAATTGCTGGCGTTCGCGAAGGTAGGGGATCACGACGTCGAGGCAGGCCTGCATCACGCCGAGCTGAATGCCGGCCAATACCGTGCGCTCGTAATCTAGCCCGCTCATCAGCACGCCGACGCCGCCGTTGACCGGCCCCATGACGTTCTCGTCGGGCACCTCGCAATCGGTGAAGACGAGCTCGGCGGTGGGCGAGCCGCGCATGCCCATCTTGTCGATCTTCTGGCCGATCGCGAAGCCGGGCATGTCCTTCTCGATCAGGAAGGTGGTGATGCCGCGCGAGCCTTCGCCGGTCTTCGCGTAGACGACGAGCGTGTCGGCGTAGGCGGCGTTGGTGATCCAGAATTTGGTGCCGTTGAGCACGTAGCCGCCTTGCACCGGTTCGGCCTTGAGCTTCATCGAGACGACGTCGCTGCCGGCGGAGGCCTCGGACATGGCGAGGCTGCCGACGTGTTCGCCGCTGATCAGTTTGGGGAGGTATTTGGCCTTTTGCTCAGGGGACGCCCAGCGGCTGATCTGATTGACGCACAGGTTCGAATGCGCGCCGTAGCTGAGGCCGATCGAGGCGGATGCGCGGCTGACTTCCTCGCACGCGATGACGTGTTCGAGATAGCCGAGCCCGAGGCCGCCGCTTTCCTCGTCGACGGTGATGCCGTGGAGGCCGAGCTCGCCCATCGGGCGCCAGAGCTCGTCGCGCGGGAACCAATCGTCGGCGTCGATCTTCGCGGCGAGCGGCGCGATCTTGTCATCGGCGAAGCGGCGGGTGGTGTCGCGGATCATGTCCGCGGTTTCGCCGAGCGCGAAATCGAGCGTGGGGGTCAAGGGTCTCTCCGGTGTTCTGGTAACGGCCGTTACCGGTTCGGAGCGGCCGCGTCGAGGAGGAGGACGAGTTCGCCGGTCTGTTCGAGCAGGCGAGCGGCCTGTTGATCGAAGGTGACGAGGCGGTCAGCGCCGAGGCGGCGGCCGTCGGCGGCGATGACGGCGTCCGCGAAGTCGCCGCCGGCACGCAGCAGCGCGATGCCGCCGGCGGCCAGGGTGCGGTCGTAGCGGACACGTTCGTCGGCGAGGAATAGATCGAGGTGATCGGCGACCTCGGCGAACGGCAATTTATAGGCTTTTCGCATCACCCAGACGGCTTCGCATAGGGCGACGATCGGAACCGCGATCGTCTCGGCGTCGCGAAGTACCCCACGGGCGGCCTCTAACTGTAGCGCATCGTCCGCAACGAACAGACGGACGAGGATGTTCGTGTCGAAGGCGACCTTCACCGCTCGCCGGCCCAGGCCTGTGCGATCACGTCGTTCATTTCTTCGATCGAGAGGGTTTTCTGGCCGGGGCGCTTGAGCGCGCCGATACTGTCTTCGATCGTCCGCCGGCCGTTCGTGGCGGGACGCATCGTGAAGCCGCCGCCGGGGACTGGCTGTACGTCGAGCTTGTCGCCGGGGCCGAGGCCGAGGTGGCGGAGCAGCTCTTTCTTGAGCGTGATCTGGCCCTTGGCGGTGATCGTCAGCGTCGTCATGCGAGGAAAGTAAGGTAATTTTGCCTTACTTTCAATCGTCATCGGTTAGTTGGGACACTGCCCCTCCCCTGAAGGGGAGGGGGGAAGAAAAAGTCCTTACGCCGCCAGGTTGCGCAGGACGTATTGGAGGATGCCGCCGTTGAGGAAATATTCCAGCTCGTTGACCGTATCGATCCGGCAGCGGGTCTGGAAGGTTTCGGTGGTGCCGTCGGCGCGGGTGAGCGCGACCGTCACGTCCTGACGCGGGCGCAGGCCGGCGACGTTTTCGATCGTGAAGGTTTCGCTCCCGTCGAGGTTCAGCGTTGCGCGGGAGACGCCGTCGGCGAATTGCAGCGGGACGACGCCCATGCCGACCAGGTTCGAGCGGTGGATGCGCTCGAAGCTTTCGGCGATCACGGCGCGGACGCCGAGCAGATTGGTGCCTTTTGCCGCCCAGTCGCGCGACGAGCCGGTGCCATATTCCTTGCCGGCGATCACGATCAGCGGTGTGCCATCGGCCTTGTGGCGCATCGCGGCGTCGTAGATCGGCATTGTCTCGCCCTTGTACGACGACATGCCGCCTTCGATCCCGGGGACCATCTCGTTCTTGATGCGGATGTTGGCGAAGGTGCCGCGCATCATGACTTCGTGATGGCCGCGGCGGGCGCCGTAGCTGTTGAAGTCGGCCCGCGAGACCTGGTGCTCTTGCAGCCAGCTGCCGGCTGGGCTGTCGGCCTTGATCGAGCCGGCGGGTGAGATGTGATCGGTGGTGATCGAATCGCCGAGGATCGCGAGCAGCTTCGCCTCGATGATGTCGGTGACGGGCGCCGGCGTCATCTCCATGCCCTCGAAATAGGGCGGGTTGGCGACGTAGGTGGAGCCGGCGCGCCACGTGTAGGTGTCCGAACCCTCGACCTCGATGCCGCGCCACTTTTCGTCGCCGGCATAGACGTTGCCGTAGCGGGCGCGGAACATCGCATCGTCGATGTTGGCGGCCATGGTCTCGGCGACTTCCTGGTTGGTCGGCCAGATGTCCTTGAGGAACACGTCCTCGCCGTCGCTGCCGACGCCGAGCGGGGTTTCGACCATGTCCTCGGTGACAGTACCCTTGATCGCATAGGCGACGACGAGCGGGGGCGAGGCGAGGAAGTTGGCGCGCACATCGGCCGAGACGCGGCCTTCGAAGTTGCGGTTGCCCGACAGTACTGAGGCAGCGACGAGATCGTTGTTGTTGATCGCCGACGAGATTGCCGGGGCGAGCGGGCCGGAATTGCCGATGCAGGTGGTGCAGCCGTACCCGACGAGGTTGAAGCCGATCGCGTTGAGATCCTCGGTCAGCCCGGCCTTGTCGAGATAGTCGGTAACCACCTGGCTGCCCGGCGCGAGCGACGTCTTCACCCAAGGCTTGCGCGTGAGACCCTTGGCGCGCGCCTTGCGGGCGACGAGACCGGCGGCGACGAGCACCGAGGGGTTCGAGGTGTTGGTGCAGCTCGTGATCGCAGCGATGACGACGTCACCGTCGCCGATGTCGTGATCGCGACCCTCGACCGCGACGCGGACCGGGCGCTCCTTGTGGTAGATCTTGAACAGATCGCTGTTGAAGACTTCGTCGACGGCATCGAGGCTGACCTTGTCCTGCGGGCGCTTCGGGCCAGCGAGCGAGGGCACGACGGTGGACATGTCGAGTTCAAGCGTGTCGGTGAACACGGGATCGGGCGCGTCGGCGTAGCGCCACATGCCCTGCGCCTTGCTGTACGCTTCGACGAGCGCAACGACGTCGTCGGGGCGGCCGGTGAGGCGCATGTAATCGAGCGTCTTGTCGTCGACCGGGAAGAAGCCACAGGTGGCGCCATATTCGGGCGCCATGTTGGCGATCGTCGCGCGATCGGCGAGCGTCATCTGATCAAGGCCGGGGCCGTAGAATTCGACGAAGCGGCCGACGACGCCCTTGGCGCGCAGCATCTGCGTGACGGTGAGCACGAGATCGGTGGCGGTGATGCCCTCGCGCAGCGCGCCGGTGAGCTTGAACCCGACGACTTCCGGAATCAGCATCGAAACCGGCTGGCCGAGCATCGCGGCCTCGGCCTCGATCCCGCCGACGCCCCAGCCGAGCACGCCCAGGCCATTGACCATCGTCGTGTGGCTGTCAGTGCCGACCAGCGTATCGGGATAAGCGATCGTCGCGCCAGCCTTGGCGTGAGTGCCGATCTCGGCCGACGTCCAGACGGTGTTGGCGACATATTCCAGATTGACCTGGTGGCAGATGCCGGTGCCGGGAGGCACGACCTTGAAATTGTCGAGCGCCTTGGAGCCCCACTTCAGGAACTCGTAGCGCTCGAAGTTGCGGGCATATTCCAGCTCGACGTTCTCGCCGAACGCCTGCGGCGTGCCGAATTCGTCGACCATCACCGAGTGATCGATGACGAGGTGGACCGGAACCTGCGGGTTGATCTTCGCCGCGTCGCCGCCGAGCTTGGTGATCGCATCGCGCATCGCGGCGAGATCGACGACGCAGGGCACGCCGGTGAAATCCTGCATCAGCACGCGCGCGGGGCGATACTGGATCTCGCGATCGGAGCGGCGCTCCTGCTGCCAATCGATGATCGCCTGGACATCGGCGGGCATGACCGTCTTGCCGTCCTCGAAGCGCAGCATGTTCTCGAGCAGCACCTTCATCGAGAAGGGGAGGCGCGAAATGTCTCCGTACTTCTCGGCCGCGACCTCAAGCGCGTAATAATCGTACGACTTGCCTCCGGCGGTAAGCGTGCGACGGGCGTTGAGCGTGTCCTGGCCGATAGCGGTCATGCGGGTCTTGTTCCCTTATAGTGGCCAGTCTCGGGCGCGGCGGGGAGGCGGGGGCCTTGGTCTGGACCGGGCCCTCGCGCGGGCGCGCCCAGACGGGCGATGCGAGACGTTGTGCGGCGCGATAGCAGGGGGGGGCGTGAGGGGGAAGGGTGCGAAAGCGGGGTTTTGCTTTGTCCGGGGTGGTGCCGTGCGAGGGCGGGGTATGCCGTTTGCGTGCGGGATGGCGAGGGGTGGCGGGGATTGCGCCGCGACCGTCGCGACGCAAGTGACTGCTTCCGCCGCGCTGAATGTGTCTCAGGGTCCAGCCATCGAACCGCGATGCCGTCGCTCGTGACGCAGTGGATGCTGAAACAAGTTCAGCATGACGGTGTTTCGGAATGTCCGCTAACGCCGGTGAGTTTACCGATTGAGCCCACCCCCACCAGCGGACATTCGCGATGAAAGCCCGCACCCGACCCATTGTGGACCTCAGCTCGCAATGCGAGAGGTGAAGCGATGGACCCTCGTATTCGCCTATTGTTTCCGGCTGCCCTTGCAGCCGGCTACACAACTTCTGGCTACGCACAGCATCCTCTGATCCTCCAGCGGCTGACGGCTTGGAACGCGGCGGCACCGCAGCCCGCTCCATCGACTATTCGGGAGCGGGTCATGGAAGCCGCAATGGTTGTGCAGAAGCGCTCTGGCGGCTGCGTTCCGACCAGCACTGTCGTTGATAATGTTGTGCCAGCGACCAGCGTTAAGTTCGTCTTCCAGGGCATTCTCGCCGGGCAGCTGAAGAACGGCTGGACCGTTACCGCCCGCCACCCGAACTGCGATGCCACCCCAGTCCGCTACACCATCTCTGAGGACAAGGCGGGCGTGCTCACCACCATCCGTACCAATCGGGGGCTGTCGCTCGCCAATGAATCGCTGATTGGTGACACTTGGCCGCTCGCCGTCCTCCAGGCTACAGCGATCGCCAGGCGGAACGCGTTTGAGTGTGACCCAAGTGGCGCGAACTTGGGCGTCACCCGCGTCGCCAAGGAAGAGCCCGACCTCGGCGCGGACGTCTATGGAGTTCGTTACGCCGGTTCGTGGAGCGAGGTCTGGCCAGTTGAGCTGTGCAACCGGACCATCGAAGTCACGGTGCGCTTTACAGCTGACGGTGACGGCGGTGCCTACACGAACCTAAAAAGTACCGAAGCCAAGCTGCTTCCGCCGGCAACGAAGACGCCCTGATTCCGGCTGACGGTCCGCTTACGACCCGATTGCGGACAGTCGCTAGGCGTAATAGCGTGCCCGAACGCGGCGTTCAGGGGCTACGCAATGACTGAGTGCGACCATGCAGATCGAGGGTGATTACGAGGCAGATGGGTATGCGACGATCCGCGGTCTTATCCCTTCGGAGGTAGCGGCAAACCTGTTCAAGCAGCTACAGATAGACCTGCAAAGCGCCGGAAAGTCTTTTCAGACATTTTCTCAATTTCAGGCACTTTCCAAGCATCAGACCATCGATATCTCCGGGCATTTCTATCGACCCCTAACTACATTCCTCTGGGGCCTGACGCCGATGATCAGTATGGTCACGGGCGCTGACCTTCTCCCGAGCTATGATTATTTCCGCATCTATCAGCAGGATGACGTGTGCCGGGTTCATTCCGACCGCCCGTCGTGCGAGCATAGCGTCTCGCTCACGCTGGCGTACAGCGACGACAAGCCTTGGCCGTTGGAGGTCGGCTCAACTCGCGTAACCAGCGAAGCGCCTTGCGTCGATGATTGGGGCAACGAGTCATTTACTTCAGTCGCAATGGCGCCCGGCGACGCTGTTCTGTATCGCGGCATCGATCTACGCCACGCGCGAACCCAACCCAATCCCAATCGATGGTCAGCGCATCTTTTCCTGTTTTGGGTCGAGCGCGGCGGAGAATTCCAGCAGCATGCCTTCGATGAGCAACGCCTGAGGTCGGAATTGAAGCGGGTTGCCAATTCTGAGGGTTAAGTGACAAGGCGACACCGGGATTAGGCCTGCCGATCGCAGGTCATTTTACCGCCACATCGTGCCGTTTAGGTGACCAATCGGCTAGCCAACTAACTCTCTTTCAACGCTGATGAAGCCGCGATCAAGGAGCAGAACATGACAGGCCATCAACGGCTAGGGCTGTGTTTCTTTGCGGCGTTAGGCAGTCTGACCGTCGCCTTTTTGCTATTGCGAAATACGTTCTATTTGCTTGAAGGACTTTCTACGCAGAATTCAGTTATGTTGATCGTCGGGGTCGCATCCGTGTTGGCTGTGGGGACATTGCTGTTGAACTGGGCGCTTGAAAAGTTGTTTGGTAGCACGAGCAGTAGTTGAGCGGTTTGAGCGGAACTTGGCGTCCGCTACCCACCACTTCCGGCCATTCGCGCCTGACCACCCCAACACTAAGCGGCGGCCAGCCCCGTGCGGTCGCGGCGCATTGGGCGCCAGGACATCTCCTTCGCGCGCCTTGCCATATACGTGTCCAACCCGATCTGCGCGCCGAGCAGCATGTAGAGGAAGGACTGGAAGGCGATGCCGACGAAGGCGCCGCCGAGCAGGTAAATGAGGTGGGCGTGCTGGAGCGCGCCGGCGAGGCCGCCGGCCCAGGCGAAGTCGCCTTCCTTGTAGCGGCGGCGCAGGATTTCCATGCGGACAACGCCGATGATGTTGATGAGCAGCCAGATGACGAGTCCAGGATAGCCCTGTTCGCCGAGCATTTCGAAATAGCTCGAATGATAGGCGCGGCTCTTGTCGACCGTCAGGTTGCGCTTGACGGTGGCGCTGGCGCCTTCGCCCGCGACCTGGACGGTATCGTAGCGGATGCTGTTCTGGCGATAGGCCTCGAACCCGCCGCCGAACGGGTGCTGCTTCGCATAGTCGATCGTCCACTGCCACACGGCGAGGCGCGTGGAGGCGCTTTCGTCGGCCTGGTACGTCTTGATCGTGCCCATCCGCTCGCTGAAGGCGGAGGGCAGGAAGGGGACGGCGACGAGGCCGAGCAGCGCGAGCGTGCCGAGATACATCATGCGCTTCTTCACGTCGCGCAGCATCAGCACCGCGAGCAGCGCGATGCAGAGCAGCCCGGTGCGCGCCGACGTGCCAACCGGCATCAACAGGCAGGCGAAGATCAGCCCGGCGCAGAACCATCTCACGCGCCAGTCGGGCACGTAGATCGTGCCGTATTTTGCGAGCCACAGCACGATCGGGATGATCGATATCGAGACCGCGGAGATGATCGAGCCTTCGTAGAGCCCCGAATTGTTCGAGACCATGAGGTTCAATTCGCCATAGCCGCCGCCCGACGCGAGCGTCTTGATCCCGCCGACGATGATGATCGAGCTGGCGGAGAGCAGCATGAACAGCAGCAGCGCCTCGATGCGGAGACGGGTGCGCAAGGTGAGCGGCAGGAAGACGGCGAAGGCGAGATTCTTCCACACCCATTCCCATTTTTCCAAAGCCTCGACCGGGAAATCGGCGGTGCGCGTGGTGAGGCCGCAATAGATCAGCAGCAGCAGGATCAAGCCCTGGCGCGGCGCGAATCGCGAATCGCGCTTGTCGTCGATCAGCGCCCAGGCGATCACCGCCAACCCTGCCGCGACGAGCGAGATCGGCACGCTGTTCAGCAGATAATAGGTCAGCCGCTGCGGCGAGACGATGTCGATGTAGACGTACGTCAGGACGAAGATGAAGGGCCGCTTGAAGCCGAAGCCGAGCAGCGCGACGAGGAAGCCGATGAAGGCAAGATCACGCACGCGGCCAGCGCCTCGCCTTGGGCGCCGGCTTGTCGCTTGGCGGTGCTTCCGAATCGAGATCGTCGCGGCGCAGCAGCAGGAAGGCGGCGAGCAGCATCAGGCCGTGGCTGAGCCCGAGGGCGAAATTATCGATCATGGCCCGGTTGCGCGCTCGTCCTAGTGAAGCGACGTGGGTAACGGCTGGCTGTTGACGTGCCGTAAACATCCCGACTGACGCAACGCTACGGGCCGAAACTGTCGCTGTGGTAAAAATAGCACAGGACCAAAGCGAAGCAGTTGGGCTGGTGACACTTTCCGAAACGATGATAGTTGTTGTCCCGCACTGCACCATCGCGTGCGCTGACAAACAGGAGAACGGTTATGATTTCCAAGCTTCTTACCGGCCTTGCTGCGACTGCGCTGGTCGCAATGCCAGTCGCCGCTTCGGCAGCACCGGCCGCGTCGCCAGCCTCGAAGCTGTCGCTGTCGAAGGCCCCGCGCGCTGGCGCGTCGGTCACGAAGGCAAATAAGGCTGCCAACGGCGGGATCATCCCTGCCATTCTCGCTGCAGCGATCGTTGCCGGCGGCATCTACCTGGTGGTGGATGACAACGACGATTCGGACAGCAACTGATTTCTACTGGCGGGGGAGCCACTGGCTTCCCCGCTATTTACTGCGACCCTGCTGAACGCGGTCGACATTCCCGAGCGCGATTGACGCGCCGTTAAGCGCAGGCGTGCCAGTGTAGCTGGCGATGCGCATCCTCCATGTTCTCGACCACGGGCTTCCGCTGCAAAGCGGCTATACCTTTCGCACGCGCGCGATCATCACCGCGCAGCAGGCGCGGGGATGGCACGTCGCGGCAGTGACGGGCGCGCGCTATCATCACGATGCGCCGTTGCGAGAGACGATCGACGGGATCGACTTCCATCGCACGCCGCGCGCGATGCGATTGCCGGGGCCGCTGGCGGAACTGGCGGAGATCGCGGCCTTCTCGCGGCGGATCGCGGCGGTCGCAAAGGTGTTCCGGCCCGATATCGTTCATGCCCATTCGCCCGTGCTCGACGCGCTGGCCGCGCTGCCGGTGGTGCGGCGGCTGAAGCTGCCGCTGCTGTATGAGATCCGCGCCTTCTGGGAGGATGCGGCGGTCGGCAATGGGACGGGGCGCGAGGGTTCGGCGCGGTATCGCGCGACGCGGGCGCTCGAAAGCTGGGCGGTGGCGCGGGCGGATGCGGTCGCGGTGATCTGCGAGGGGCTGAAGGGCGATCTGATCGCGCGCGGCGTGGCGGAGGACCGGATCATGGTTTCGCCCAATGGCGTCGACCTGGGGATGTTCGGCGATCCGCCGCCGCGTGACGATGCGCTGGCGACGTCGCTGGGGCTCGATGGCGAGGTGATCGGGTTCATCGGCAGCTTTTACGATTACGAGGGGCTCGACGATCTGATCGCGGCGATGCCGGCGCTGATCGAGCAGCGGGCGCGGGCGCATCTGGTGCTGGTGGGCGGCGGGCCGATGGAGGCGGCGTTGCGCGCGCAGGCGGCGGCTTCGCCCGCGGCGGACCGCATCCGGTTCGTCGGGCGCGTGCCGCATCACGAGGTGGAGCGCTATTACAGCCTGGTCGATGTGCTGGCCTATCCGCGCAAACGCATGCGGCTGACCGACCTCGTCACACCGCTGAAACCACTGGAAGCAATGGCGCAGGGGCGGCTGGTCGCGGCGTCGGACGTCGGCGGGCATCGCGAGCTGATTCGCGACGGCGAGACGGGGACGCTGTTCGCGGCCGACGATCCGGCGGCGATCGCGCGCGCGCTGGCGGGGCTGCTGGCGGATCGCGGCGGGTGGGACGCTCGGCGGCAGCGCGCGCGGGCCTTCGTGGAACGCGAGCGTAACTGGTCGTCAAATATTGCCCGTTATGAGCCGGTATACCAACGGCTTCTGGCCGGGGCGGGCAAGGGTGGAATATGGGCGCGGAACGAGGCGGTACGGACGTGAAGGCGCTGATGGAGCGCGGGTTGGTGGTACCGGCGGTCGTGCTCGGAGTGGGCGTGGTGGCCGCAACGTATGTGGCGGCGATGCCGCAGGCTGATCTCGACCTGTTGATGTGGCGGCTGTGGCTGCCGAAGGTGCTCGCCGCGGCGACGCCGCCGATTGGGGCGTTCGGGCGGACGCTGTTTGCGCTGCTAGTGCTGGCGCCATTCGTCGCGGTCGCGGGGGCGGCGTGGGTGTTTCGCACGCGGTTCGCGTGGCCGGCGGCACGCAAGCCGGTCGCCGTCGATGCGCCGACGATTCGCCGCGCTGATGCGCACCCCGACGCGGCACCGCGCCGGCCAATCCGCGCGAGCGAGGATCTGGGCGACCCGCTGCCGATCGTGACGATGCCGCGCGCGCGCCGGGTGCCCGAGCCCGAGCGGCCGCTGCCAGTCGATCTGGACCAACCGCTTGCCGCGTTCGATCCGATCGCAGTGCCCGATGTGCCGCGTGAGGCGGTGCGTGCAGTGGCGCCGCTTGCGCCGACGCCGGTGGTGATGGAGGCGGTGCTGCCGTTCCTGGCGATCGCGCCGGAGCCGGAGCCTGTGGTCGAGGTGGTGGAGCCCGTCGTAGAGGTGGTGGGGCGGGAACCCGAACCTGTGGTCCTAGCCTCCGATGCTGAGGTAGCGGCCGAGCCGGCCTGGCTTGTTGAAGTAGCGCCCGCGGCGGAGGCGGCGATTGCGTCGGAGCCTGAGCCTGAGCCTGAGCGCGCGGTGGCGGTGGCGGTGTCGCCGACGATCGATCTGTCTGGCGTCGGGCCTGCATCGGAGCATCACTTCGGTGCGATCGAGCGCCGGGATGCAGTTGCCGGCGGCTCGCTGCTGGGCCCCGGCCTTCGCCGGGGTGCGGAAGGGGCGGATGAGAGCGTGAGTGCCGCTGAGGTTGCCCCGGATGGAAGCCTTGCTAGCCTGCTCGACCGGTTGGAGCGTGGGGCGCGCAAGAAGAAGGTGCCCGCGGTGGTGGAGCCCGCGCCGGTGGCGAGCCTTGATGATACGTTGGTGATGCTGCGGCGGTTGGCAGCGGGTTAGGGTTCAAGCTCGTCATGCCGGGCTAGTCCCGGCATCCACGTCTCCCCGCTTCCAACGATTGGAGGATGCGCTGCACGGTGGATGCCGGGACTAGCCCGGCATGACGGTGTTTTCGCTTTCCACCGTCAGCGCTTCGATGCGGAAGTGTAGTAGTCCGCCGCATTCCTCGCGGGCGGTGATCGCCACATCGGCGACGAGGTGGCCGGGGAGGGGCAGGTCAGTGTCTCCGATCATGGCCAGCCATTTGCCGAGCGGGTAACCCGTCGGGGCTTGCGCGGCGAAGGCGTGGCGGGCGCCGGTGAAGGTGGCGCTGTGCCAGGGCGTTGCCTGTCCATCGGCAAGGTCTATCCTTGCGCCGGCGCGCGCGGCCGATGCGGCAAGCGCGCGACCGAGCAGGTCGGTCGGGCCGGGGCCGCGCATCATTGCGACTCCTGCAGCATGGCCTCGACACGCGCGCGGACGCCCGGCCCGGGCAGGCGCCCGCGGCGCATGTCGCCGACCAGCCGGGGATCGTTGACCGCGCGCCGCCCGAAGGTGGTGGGCGGGGTGCCGGTGCGGCGCAGGTAACGGTCGATCTCGACCAATAGGGACATGGCAGCCTCCGATTCGTTGTTCCTGATCTGTTCCGTCATGTTTTCCAACTTGTCTAGGAAAATTCCTAGAGGTAGGATGCGGCCATGCGAACGGTCGGCGAGACACTGGAAGCGCTGGCGGCGGCGCGCGGCGTGAGCCTGTCGGAACTGTCGCGGCTGCTCGGGCGCAATGTGGCGTATCTCCAGCAGTTCGTGCGGCGGGGCACGCCGCGGCGGCTCGACGAGCGCGATCGGGCGACGCTGGCGCAGTTCTTCGGGGTGGAGGAGGCGCTGCTCGGCGGCGCGGCGCGCGCAGCGGAGGTGGTGGTGCCGTATCTGTCGGTCGCGGCCTCGGCCGGGCGCGGGCGCGTGGCGGAGGACGAGCGGCTCGTGCGCGCGGAGCATTTCACCGCGCGAATGCTGCGCGAGGCGGGGGTGGCGCCGGGCGCGGCGTCGATCATCGATGCGGTGGGCGATTCGATGGCGCCGGGGATCTTGCCGGGCGACCGGCTGCTGGTGGACGGCGGCGACGTTTCGGGGGCGGGCGTGTGCGTGGTGCGGCGCGGGGAGGAATTGCTGGTGAAGCGGGTACGGCGCGAGGGAGAGGCGATCGTGCTGGTGAGCGACAATCCGGCGTATCCGCCGCTGGTGTGCGGAGCCGATGAGGTGGTGGTGATCGGGCGGGTGCGCCTGCTGTTACGGCGACCCTGATCGCCGGATCAGCGCCGGTCGAGCAGCCACACCGCGACGGCCAGCGCGACGCCGATGGCGAGCCCGACCATGAAGCCGATCGATGGTTCGCCCTTCATCACGCCGATGATCGTGCCCACGAGGAGCGAGGCGGCAAGGAGAAAGCCGCCGGCGTTGGCGGTGGGAGTCGCGGGGCGGTTCATGGCGGCGGCCCTTCGCACGTCGCGCGGGCTGGCGCCACTCTCGCGCGTTAACCTTCGCCATTCACGGGATTTATGCGACTGCGCGGTTACACGTTCAGCAGAGACGGACAGCGTCTCCCCAGCAAAAGGTCGCCCTTGTCGAAGCTCCCCTATCTCGCCAATCGCGGCGCGGTTGCCGATGCCGCGTCGCTGATGTCCACGCATGGTCCCGATGCCGCGTTCGAGGCTGCGCTGCGCGCGGATCGCAGCCGAAGCATCGGCAATTACATTCATTTCTGCCGCTGGCGACAAATCGAGCGGCTCGTGCGGCTGCTTGAGACCGATTACCCCCACGGAACGGTGCATTGATCGCATCGCGGCATTGCCGCCCGATCATGTCGCCCGTAGGGGCGACGAATGTACGGGCGAGACGCGTCGATCGGCGCGGCAAGTGTCATTGCGTTGCTCGCTGCGCTCCCCTCCGCGGCGCAAGAGGCCGCGCCCGTCGCTCAACAGACGCTCGACGCGTCGGCGCCGCTTGCGCCGCTGCCCGATATCGGGGTCGCCTGGCCTGAACTGACGCCCGAGCCGGTCAGCGCCGAGACGCGCAGCGCGACGATCGGCGAAACGCGCTACAGCTGGCGGATCGATGGGGTCGACGGGCTGGGATCGCCGTTGCTGCGCCAGCGCTTCGCCGAACTGTCGGTGCTCGACCAGAATGACGGCGACCCGGCCAATGCCGCGCAGATCGACCGGCGCGCGCGCGAGGATTCGGAGCTGCTCGCCACGCTGTTGCGCGGCGAGGGCTATTATGACGTGCGCGTGCAGACGCGGGTCGAGCCGGGCGACGCGAAGTTGCTGGTGGTGCTCGAGGTGGAGCCGGGACCGATCTACCGGCTGAACGACGTGACGATCGCCGGGGTCGCGGCGGCGGGGGACAAGGCGGAGGCGCTGCGCGGGGCGTTCGGCATCACGCCCGACCAGCCGGTCAACGCCGATACCATCGCGGAGGGCGAGGCGAAGCTGCGGGCCGAAGTGGGCGCGCAGGGCTTTCCCTTCGCGACGGTCGGCGATCCGGTGGTGACGATCGACCGCGAGGCGCGCACTGCGACGCTCGACGTGAGCGTCGATCCGGGGACGCCGCGGGTGTTCGGGCAGATCCGGACGAACGCGAACAATCGCGTCTTCGATGCCGAGCATGTGCAGGACATTGCGCGGTTCGAGCCGGGGAAGCCGTACTTCGCGCCGGCGCTCGACGATTTGCGGCGCGCGCTGATCCAGACCGGGCTGGTCTCGGTGGCCGAGGTGAAGCCGGTGCCGGGCACCACGCCCGAGACGGTGGATATCGACGTGCGGCTCGAGCCCGCGCCGCCGCGCACGATCGCGGGCGAGATCGGTTATGGGACCGGTGAGGGCGCAAGGGTCGAGGCGAGCTGGACGCATCGCAATCTGTTTCCGCCCGAGGGCGGCCTGACGGTGCGCGGTGTGCTGGGGACTCAGGAGCAGCTGGGGGCGGTGACGTTCCGCCGCAATAATTTCCGCGGGCGCGATCGCGTGCTGACAGCACAGATCGCGGTCACGCATCTTCAGCGCGATGCCTATGAGGCGAATACCTTTTCGCTGTCGGGCAGCCTCGAGCGGCAGACCAATATCTTCTTCCAGAAGGCGTGGACCTGGTCGCTAGGCGCCGAGCTGGTGGCGACCGACGAGCGCGACGTGATCGTTTCGACGGGGGCGCCCCGCGAGCGCATCTTCTTCATCGGCGCGCTG
The DNA here is from genome assembly GCF_020866845.1 of Sphingomonas radiodurans. Classification (NCBI taxonomy): domain Bacteria; kingdom Pseudomonadati; phylum Pseudomonadota; class Alphaproteobacteria; order Sphingomonadales; family Sphingomonadaceae; genus Sphingomonas; species Sphingomonas radiodurans. The sequence continues at coordinate 787,710 of NZ_CP086594.1, read as the reverse complement.
CCGAGCAGCCTGAGCTATGACGGGTCCGACGATCTGCTCAACCCGACGCGCGGGTTCCGGCTGAGCGGGCGGCTGAGCCCGGAAGTGTCGCTGCAGGGATCGGCATTCGGCTACGCGCGCACGCAAGTGGATGCGAGCGCATACAAGTCGGTCGGGCGCGTCGTGGTCGCCGGGCGGATGCGGCTCGGCACGATCGCGGGGGCGCCGCGTGACGCCATCGCACCGTCGCGGCGCTTCTACGCCGGCGGCGGCGCATCGGTGCGCGGCTATGGCTTCCAGTCGATCGGGCCGCGCGATCCGAACAATGATCCGATCGGCGGGCGCAGCCTCGCGGAATTCGCGATCGAGGCGCGGGTGAAGGCGTTCGGCAATTTCGGGATCGTGCCGTTCTTCGACGCGGGCAACATCTATACCAAGCCGCTGCCCGACTTTTCGGGGCTGCGCTACGGCGCGGGTGTCGGCGTGCGCTACTACAGCAATTTCGGGCCGATCCGCGTCGATGTCGGCACGCCGCTGAACCCGCAGCGAGGTGACTCTCGGATCGCGGTGTATGTGTCCTTAGGCCAAGCCTTCTGATGCGCTGGTTGCGCTGGCTGGTGGGCGCGCTGGTGGCGCTGGTCGCGATCATGGCCGCGAGTTTGTGGATCGTCGATACCGACGTCGGGCACCGCTGGGTGGCGGAGCGGATCAACGCCGTGCGGCCGGCGAATGGGCTGCGCTTCACCGTCGGGCGGATCGACGGGTCGCTTTATGGCCAAGCGGTGCTGCGCGACGTGCGGGTCAATGATCCCGAGGGGCTGGTGCTGGCGGCGCCGCGTGCGGAACTCGATTGGCGGCCGTTTGCCTGGCTGAACAATCGGCTCGACATCCGCTCGCTGCGCGTGCCGGTGGCGACACTGGCGAAATGGCCTAAGACGTTGCCGACCAAGCAAGGTCCGTTGCTGCCCGACTTCGACATTGCGATCGGGCGGCTCTCGGTCGAGCGGCTGATGGTGGCGCGTCGCGTGACCGGGGTAGCGCGGTACGGGCGGCTGAGCGGGCGGGCGGATATTCGCGACGGGCGGGCGATGGTCGAGCTGGATGCCGTCGTCGAGGGCAGCGATCGGCTGGCGCTGAAGATCGATGCTGCGCCGGATCGCAATCGGTTCGACATCGACGTGCGCGCGCGCGGCACCGCGACTGGCGTGCTGGCACGGATGGCGGGCGTGCGGCGGCCGCTCGCGGTGGAGGTGAGCGGCGTCGGGCGCTGGGCCGCGTGGCAGGGTCGCGCGGTAGCGGTGGTGGGCGGCGCGCGGGTCGCCGAGCTGGCGCTCGGCAATCGTGCGGGCGCCTATACGCTGACCGGCGCGGTGGTGCCGGCAAGCCTGACCAAGGGCAGGGTGCAGCGGCTGACGGGCCCACGCGTGCTGGTGAACGGCGCGGCGACGCTGGTCGACCGGCGGCTCGACGGCACGCTGTCGCTGCGTTCGGCGGCGCTGGCGGTGGAGGCGACGGGGATCGCGGACCTGGCGACGAGCGCATGGCGTAACCTGCGGGTACGGGCGCGGTTGTTGCGGCCGCCCGCGCTGTTTTTGAACATGACGGGTCGCGATGTTGAACTGCGCGCGGTGCTCGACGGGCCGTTTGCGACCGCGTCCTTCGATTATCGCATCACCGCGGCGCGGTTCGCTTTCGATCAGACCGGGTTCGAGAATGCGCGGGCGGCTGGCAAGGGGCGGCTGTCGAAATCGCCGGTGACGCTGCCGGTGCGATTTACTGCGGCGCGCGTGACGGGCGTGGGAGATGTAGCGGGGGGCATCCTGCGCAACCTGTCGGTCGACGGCGTGCTGCGCTTGACGCCGATGATGATCACCGGGGACGATCTTCGGCTGCGGTCGGACAAATTGACCGGGCGGATCGGGCTGGTGCTCGATCTGCGCACGGGGGAATATCAGGTCGGGCTGAACGGCGCGCTGGGGCGGTATCTGATCCCGGGGCTCGGCGTGGTCGATGTGACCTCGCGGCTACAGGTCGTGCCGGGTCCAGGGCGGCGCGGCACGCGGGTGGTCGGGACCGGCACGGCGCAGATGGTGCGGCTCGACAATGCGTTCTTCCGCAGCCTCGCTGGGGGACTGCCGCGGATCGTGACCGGGCTGGAGCGGACGCCGGATGGGATCCTGCACTTCCGCAATCTAGTGCTGACCGGGCCGTCGATCCGGCTGAAGGGTAATGGCTATCGCCGGCGGGACGGGACGTTCCATTTCGAGGGGAGCGGGCGGCAGGCGAGTTACGGCCCGCTGACGCTGAAGCTCGACGGGCGGATCGACCGGCCGACGCTCGACCTGCTGTTCGAGCGGCCGAACGAGGCGATGGGGTTGCGGGCGGTGCGGGCGCATCTCGATCCGTCCGCGAATGGCTTTGCATTCACCGCTGCTGGCGGCTCGCGGCTCGGGCCGTTCGAGGGGACGGGCGAGATTCTGCTGCCGCGCGGAGGCGAGGCGCGGATCGCGATTGCGCGGCTCGACGTGAGCGGGACGCAGGCGGCGGGGACGCTCGATATCGTCGAGGGCGGGTTCGCGGGGCGGCTGGCGGTCGCCGGGGGCGGGATCGACGGCGAGGTGCTGCTGCGGCCGGTGGGCGATGTGCAGCGGATCGAGACGCGGCTGGCGTTGCGCGCGGCACGGCTGGCGGATGCGGTGACGTTGCGCAGCGGGCGGCTCGATCTGGTCGCGCTGCTCGATCCGGCGGGGACGTCGATCGAGGCGACGTTTACCGGCGTCGGGCTGCGGCGTGGTGCGCTGAGCCTCGCGCGGTTCGCGGCCAATGCAAAGCTCCGTGATGGCGTGGGGCAAGTGCGCGCGTCGATCGCCGGATCGCGCGGGCGAGCGTTCGATATCCAAAGCGTGATCGACGTGACCGCCGACAGTTATCGCATCGTTGCGCAGGGGACGGTCGATCGCCGGCCGCTGCGGCTGGAGACGCCGGCGGTGCTGACGCGCGACGGTGAGGCATGGCGGTTGGCGGCGACGCGGCTGATGTTCGCGGGGGGCAATGCGACGGTTTCGGGACGGTTCGCGCCCGACGGCAATGCGATCGACGCGACGCTGGCGAAGATGCCGCTGGCGGTGCTCGACATCGGCTATCCGGGGCTGGGGCTCGGCGGGAGCGCGTCGGGCAGGCTGACCTATGCGAGCGGCGCGGGCGGGGCGCCGACCGGGCGGATCGACATGACGGTGCGTGGCCTCACGCGATCGGGGCTGCTGCTGTCGTCCGCGCCGATCGACATGGGGGTGGCGGGCGTGCTGACCGCCGATCGTGCAGGGCTGCGCGCGGTGGTCGCTTCGGGCGGCAAGACGATCGGGCGCGGGCAGGCGCAGCTGCGGCTCGGCGGTGGCGATCTGGCGGCGCGGCTGGCGGGGGCGGGGGTGTTCGCGCAGCTGCGCTACGACGGACCGGCGGATACGCTGTGGCGGCTGAGCCGGGTCGAACTGTTCGACCTGTCGGGGCCAGTATCGATCGCCGCCGACGTGAGCGGAACGGTCGCGAACCCGGTAATTCGCGGCGCGGTGCAGGCGAAGGGCGCACGGATCGAGAGCGCGACGACGGGGACGGTGCTGAGCAACGTGCAGGCCGCCGGGCGGTTCGCAGGTTCGCGGCTGGCGATCGGGCAGTTCACCGCCGATGCGGGACGCGGCGGGCGGGTGAGTGGCGCGGGGCGGTTCGACTTCGCGGCGGCGGGCGGCATCGGGCTGGACCTGACGCTGAACGCCGACAAGGCGGCGATGATCAACCGCGACGATATCGCGGCGACGGTGACCGGGCCGCTGCGGTTCCAGTCGAACGGGCGGGGCGGGACGATCTCGGGGGCGGTACGGCTCGATCGCAGCCGCTATCGGCTGGGGCAGGCGAGCGCGACGAGTGCGGTGCCGCGGCTGGTCGTGCGCGAGATCAATGCGCCCGATGGCGGAGACGATGCCTTCACGCCGCCTGCGCCGTGGCGGCTCGACATCCGTGCGCGGGCGGCGGACCAGCTGCTGGTGACCGGGTTGGGGCTGACGAGCGAATGGTCTGCCGATCTGACGATCGGCGGCGCGCCGGACAATCCGGCGATCACTGGCCGCGCCGATCTGATCCGCGGCGATTACGAGTTCGCCGGGCGCGAGTTCCAGTTGGAACGCGGCGTCATCAGGTTCGCGGGCGAGACGCCGGCCAATCCGGCACTCGACATCGAGGCGAATGCGGATTCGACCGGGCTGAGCGCTTCGATCCGCGTGACTGGGGTGGCGCTGAAGCCGGAGATCACCTTTTCTAGCGTGCCCGCGCTGCCACAGGACGAGCTGTTGTCGCGGCTGCTGTTCGGGACGTCGATCACCAATCTGTCGGCGCCCGAGGCGCTGCAGCTCGCCGCGGCGGTGGCGGCGCTGCGCGACGGCAATGGCGGGCTGAACCCGATCAACGCGGTGCGGCGTGCGGCGGGGCTGGATCGGCTGCGCATCCTGCCGGCCGATCCGCAGACCGGGCAGGGCACGTCGATCGCGGCAGGAAAATATGTGTCGCGGCGGCTGTATGCCGAGATCGTGACCGACGGGCAGGGCTATTCGGCGACGCGCGTGGAGTTTCAAGTGACACGGTGGCTATCGTTGCTGTCGAGTATCTCGACGCTGGGGCGGCAGAGCGCGAACGTGCGGATTTCACGGGATTATTGAGGTGGACTTCGTCGTCATGCCGGGCTTGTCCCAGGCATCCACCCCTCGGCACGCCTCAAGCCTCCGGATTTGCTGCACCGTGGATGCCGGAACAAGCCCGGCATGACGGCAGATCAGCCGGACCCCGGCTCAAGGCCGGGGTCATGGCGTCAAAGCGCGCGGCTCATCATCAGGGTCGGGGTGATGTCGGTGAAGTTGGGGACGTCGGCTTGCAGCTCGCCGTTGCGCGGGTTGGCCATCGCTTGGCCGAGCGCTTCTGGTGACGCGAAGTGGAAGTGGGCGATGAGCGCGTACGGGACAGGGTCCGCGTTGGGGGACTGGCCCGCGATCAGCTCGATCCGGTCGGGGTTCCATAATTCCTGCGCCAGTGCCGCGTGGGTGGCCTTGTAGTAATCGGCGTCGAACCGGGCACCGTCGTGGTTCGGATAGATCACGCTGACGATCATTCTTGCTCTCCTAAATACAAAACGGGCGCCCGTTTCGGGGCGCCCGCTCAGTTCATTGGGTCAGGCGGGTTCGCCGACGATCGTCTTCACTTCCATGAAATCGGTCAGGCCCCACTTGCCGCCCTCGCGGCCGTTGCCGGAGGATTTATAGCCGCCGAACGGCGTCGCGCCGTTGGGGCCCCAGGCGTTGATCGTGACGAGGCCGGCGCGCAGCTTGCCGGCGATCTTCGACGCTTCGGCAGGATCACCCGAGATCGTCGCCGACAGGCCGTATTCGGTGTCATTGGCCATCTCGATCGCCTGATCGCTATCCTCGTAGGTGCTGATCGTCGCGACCGGGCCGAAGGTCTCTTCGCGATAGATGCGCATTTCGGGGGTCACGTCGGCAAGCACGGTCGGCTTGATGTAATAGCCGGCGTTGCGGCCATCCGGGCGACCCACGCCGCCCGTTACGAGGCGGGCGCCTTCGTCGAGCGCCGACTGGATCAGCGTCTGGATCTTGTCGAACTGCGCCTTGTTGACGACCGGACCGATATGCGCGCCCTGCTTTTCCGGGCTGTCGATCGTGGTGGCTTCCATGATCGCCTTAACGACCTCTTCGGCCTCGCTCACCTGGCTCTTGTGGACGAGCAGGCGGGTCGGCGCGATGCAGCTCTGGCCGGTGTTGGCGATGACGCCGGCGAGCGTCGGAGGCAGCACTTCACCAAGCTTTGCGCCCTGGAGCACGACGTTCGGGGCTTTGCCACCAAGTTCCTGGTGGACGCGCTTGACGGTCGCGGCGGCCGCGGTGGCGACGGCGATGCCGGCGCGGGTCGAGCCGGTGAAGCTGACCATGTCGACGTCCTTGTGGCTCGACAGCGCTGCGCCGACCGTGGGGCCGTCACCGTTGACAAGGTTGAAGACGCCTGCGGGCACGCCGGCTTCCTCGAGGATCTCGGCGAGGATCATGGCGTTCGTCGGCGCTTCTTCCGACGGTTTGAGGATCATCGTGTTGCCGGCGGCCAGTGCGGGCGCGACCTTTGCGCAGATCTGGTTGAGCGGCCAGTTCCATGGGGTGATCATCGCGACGACGCCGATTGGCTCATGGACGACGCGCGCGCCCTTCGCGGCGGCTTCGGAGAAGCTGAATTCCTTGAGTGCGGCGAGCGTGCCCATGAAGTGGCCGAGCCCGGCGGGTGCCTGTGCCATGCTGGCGAAGGAGATGGGGGCGCCCATTTCGCGGCTGGTGGCGGCGGCGAGATCGGGGATACGTGCCTTGTAGCCGGCGATGATCTTTTCGAGGATCGCGGCGCGCTCATCGACGGTGGTCTGCGACCAGGTCTTGAACGCCTTCTTGGCGGCGGCGACGGCTTTGTCGACGTCGGCGGTCGAGCCGAGCGTGATTTCAGTCGTCGCTTGCTCGGTCGACGGATCGATCACTTCGTGACGAGTGCCGCCCTCGCTCTCGACCCACGCGCCATCGATATACTGTTTCAGGTAGCTATGCATATTATGCCTCTCCGTCTTGGATTCGACGTTTCGGTATGCACATGAGACCGACTTAAGTCGGTTGCAACAGGAAACGCGATACGCTGCCGCCGTGCCGCGACGGGACAGAAGGCAACGGCGTCAACCCGTGGCCGAACCGATCCACCGCCGTTAACCGCGAATGATGCTTCCGCCGGCTTCGCGCGCGCGCCAGGAGGGCGGGGAAAGGACCTGTTCCATGCGTTTTTCTCCCGTCCTCCTCGCAGCACTGCTTGCGGCGCCGGCCGCCAGCCAGCAGGCACGCGCGCCCTTCACCGTGCAGGAAACGGGCGAAGGCTATGCCACGCTTGACGATGCGCTGATGCAGAACCGCGGCAAGGATTTCACCGTCCTGATCGCGCCGGGTGTCTACAGCGAATGCGCCGTGCAGCAGGCCGGGCGGGTGACGTTCAAGGCAATCGAACCAGGCGCCGCGATCTTCGAGGGGGCGTGTGAGGGCAAGGCGGCGCTCGTGCTGCGCGGCGGCGGATCGGTGGTCGACGGCCTTGTCTTCCGCAATATCCGCGTGCCGGATGGCAATGGCGCAGGGATCCGGATCGAGATCGGCGACCTCGTGGTGCGCAATTCGATGTTCCTCGACAGTCAGGAGGGCATCCTCGGCGGCACTGAAGAGGCGGCGAACGTGACGATCGACCGCTCGACCTTCTCGGGGCTGGGCCAGTGCCACGAGACCGAGGATTGCGCGCATTCGGTGTATCTCGGCAGCCGCGGGAGCGTGACGATCACCAATTCGCGCTTCGAGCGCGGGCAGGGCGGGCATTATGTGAAGCTGCGCGTGCCCAAGGTGACGATCAGCGACAACAGCTTCGACGATACCGCGGGCAATCGCACCAACTACATGATCGACCTGCCCGAAGGCGCGACCGGGGAGATTGCGCGCAACACCTTCGTGCAAGGGACGCGCAAGGAGAATTGGAGCGGGATGATCGTGGTTGCGGCGGAACAGCGCAAGTTTCGCTCCGCCGGGCTGAGCGTCCACGACAATGTCGCGACGCTGGCGCCGGGGCAGGCGAAAAGCCCCGCGTTTCTGGCGAACGTGAGCGGCGAGCGGCTGGTGCAGGGGACGAACAAGCTCGGCGCCGGCGTGCGGGCGTACGAGACGCGAGAGCCTTGAGGCAAAAGCCAAATATGTGATCTTTCGAATAGTCCACGCTCTAGTTACTGATGGAAATCAGTATTGCCTAATAATTGTCGAAGTTATGATGTGTGTAGTTGATCCTGATCATACGTAATAATTGCATCCTTTGCCGCCACGACCTGTTGGAGTGATGATCCTACAGGAGACTATCTATGTTCATGCGCGTCGATAAGCTTCAGGCACATCTCCCTCAGCCCGAAACCCAGGACCCAAATGCCGCCGCGGCGCTGCGCGAACTGCTCGGTGGTAAGTATGGCGAGATGTCCACGCTGGGAAACTACATGTTCCAGAGCTTCAACTTCAAATCCAAGTCGAAGCTGCGCCCGTTTTACAGCCTGGTGGCGTCGATCACCGCCGAGGAACTGGGCCATGTCGAGCTCGTTTCGGCCGGCGTGAACATGCTCGCGAACGGCCCGGACGGTGACGATACCGGTGATGGCGGCGACATTTCGATGACGCCATTCGAGAGCATGAAGGAAATCCGCGACGCGGCGAGCTTCCTGTCGAACGGTGGTGGCGCGACGCCGACCGACTCGATGGGCCGTTCGTGGAACAACGATTTCATTACGACGACGGGTAACGTCGTTACCGATCTGCTGCATAACTTCCATCTCGAATGCGGCGCACGGCTTCATAAGCTGCGTGTGTACGAGACGGTTTCCGATCCTACTGGGCGCGAAGTATGTGGCTATCTGTTGGTGCGCGGCTCGGTCCACGCGCACGCTTATGCGCTGGCGCTGGAGAAGATCACCGGGGTCGACATCAAAAAGATGCTCCCGACGCCGAACATCGATCTTAGCAAGATCCCCGAGTGCCAGAAGTACCTCGACGAAGGATCGCATCGCCGGCTCTACACCTGGAGCCCGGACGATTATAAGGAGATCTCGGGGATCTGGAGCAACGACGAGGTCGCACTGCCGGGTGATCCGCCGGGTGAACTCGAAGTGGTCGATGGCATTCCCGAGGGCGGCAAGATCGCGCAGCTCGCCGGCGTACCCTGTGCATTCACGCCGGATTATGCGCCCGAGGAAATGTTTGAGATCGCGAACAAGCTGTATCAGAAGTCGCGCTGAGCGGCTTGATGGTTGAGTGATTGGCCGGCGTGGGCGTCCCCCTTGGGATACTCGCGCCGGCTTTTTTGCGTTTAGCGGCAGGTGTTGGCGGCCCCGCTGTCGAGATCGAGGCAGCGACCGTCGAGGCCACGTACGGGGAGGTTGATCGTCGCAGCGAGCGTCGGTGCGATGTCGACCGTCTCGACCGACTGGGACTGTTCGAAGCCGGACATGCCTTTGCGCCAGAACAGGATCGGGACGCGGCGGTCGTAATCCCACGGGCTGCCATGCGTCGCGACGTAACCGGGCCCGGGCGCCACGATGCCCGTGACCCGCGGCTTCAGCAGGACAAGGAAGTCGCCCGACACGGCGGGATCGTAGGACGCGTGGGCGCGCTGGGCGAGCGTCCATGTCTCGGGCGGCGTCTGGGGGATTGTGGCGGCTGCGATCTCGTCGCGCGTCAGCACGGTGGCGACCTGCGGCATCGCGCGCAGCCGCTTGATCGATTCCGCGATGACCGCGGCGCGCTTCGCCGGCGGGACCGAGTCGGAGACGTAGATGTCACCTTCGGACGCGAGCAGGATCGGGCCGGGGATGCCCAGCTGCTTGCCGACTGCTTCGCCGACCGCTTTGCTTGAAACGTCGACCGAGACGCGCTGCTCCATCGGCATCGCGCGCTGCTGCTGCCGCTCGGTCATGTCGTGGCCGCCGTGGTCGGCGGTTAGGACCACCTCGTAATCAATGTTCCAGGAATCGAGCGTGGCGAGAAAGCCACCGATCGTGCGGTCGAGCTCCGCCATCTGGAGGCACGTCTCGCCGCCGCCGGGTCCGTAAGCATGGCCGACGTAATCGGTGGCCGAGGCGCCAATCGCGATGAGATCGGGCGCGGTGCCCTGGCCGAGCTTCATGTCCTGGATCAGGCCGGCGGCGATCGCGAAGACCGCGCCGTCGAGCGCGGGCGAGGCGCGGAAGGCGCGCATGTCACCGGCCGCGCGCGCGAAGCGGCCGTCACCGATCGTCTGCGTCCCGACGCGGAATGGCTGCATCAGCGGGCGGCAGAAGCCGGGGACGGGCAGCGGCTCTTGCGGCGCGGCGATCAGCCGGGCAACCGCGTCACGCCCGCGTTGTACCGCGGGTGGCACAGGCCGGCCTTCGTAGGACACGAAATCGGTGTCGCGCCAGAACCATAATTCGTCGATCTTGTGGCCGCCCATCATGATCGCCGCGCGATCCTTGCCGGCGACCGAGACGACGCGGCTGGCGGGGTTCGCTGCCTTCATCATCTCGCCGAGCGTTGGCACCTTGAGGTGGAGATCGGATGGCTTGTACTTGTTGTGATCGGTGCCCGGCGCGCTTTCGTCCTCGGCGCAATACACCTGCTTGTCCTCGCGCGGTGCCTTCTGGTTGATCCAGGTGTTGGCGACGATGCCGGTGCGGTTCGGGCGCATGCCGGTGAGGATCGTCGAATGACCGGGGCACGTTTCGGTCGCGGCATGGCTTTGGTAGCCGGCCGGGAAGACCGCGCCTTGCAACAGCCGCGCGAAGCCGTCGCTGAAATGATTGCGATATTGCGCGAACAGATCGGCGGAGAATTGATCGACCGAGATCGCGACGATCAGCTTGGGGGGCGTGCGCGGCGCGGGCGCGATCGCGGCGGGCGGCGGTGGCGCTTCCTGCGCGGCGGCGGGCGCTGTCGTGAGAGGAAGGGCGATCGAGGCGAGCAGGGCGGCGAGGAGAGGTTTCATCGTGGACCTTGGTGCAAAGCGGTGCCGGGCGCGGTATGTGCCCGACATGGCGGCTAGGCAAGCGTGGGTAGCAACCCTGTTTTTCATGATCGTGACGCTGTTTGCCCAGGTGGCAGCGGCGCAAGAGCGGCATGTTGCCATCGACCTGGTGCCCGAAAGCGCGCGGCCGGCGGCGGGATCGACGGTGACGCTGGCGTTCGATTCGCGACCGGAAAAAAGCTGGCACGGCTATTGGAAGAACGGCGGCGACGCCGGGATCGAGACGACGCTGGAGTGGACGCTGCCGGCGGGGGTGAGCGCAGGCGAGCTGCGCTATCCCGTGCCGGGGCGGCTGATCGTCGGCGGCCTGATGAACTATGTCTACGAGGCGCCGTTCGCGCAGCTGGTGGAGCTGGCGATCCCGGCCGGGCTGGCGGCGGGGACGAAGCTGCCGATTCAGGTGAAGGCGGATTACCTTGTATGTACCGAGGAGATCTGCGTGCCCGAAACGCAGACGCTGGCCACGGTGCTGACGATCGGTGACGGCGCGGTCGATCCGGCGACGCGGGCGCGGTTCGATGGGTGGCGGCTGAAAATGCCGCGGCCACTGGGCTCGCCGGCAACGTGGCAGGGCGCGCAGGGGCAGTTCCGGCTGGCGGTGCCGTTCCCGGCGAGTGCGGCGGCGGGCGACGTTTATTTCTACCCGGCCGCTGGTGGCGCGGTCGATTATGCCGCGCCACAGGCGGTGACGCGCGACGGCGACCGGATCGTGCTGACGACCAAGGCAGCGCCGGGCACGGCTGCGATCGGCGCTATCGCGGGCGTGCTGGCGACAGGCGACGGGCAGGGCTTTGCGATCCGCGCGCAGCCCGGCGTGGTGGCGGCGGTCGAGCAAGCGAGCAGCGGCGGGTGGCAGGCGGCGGCGCTCGCGTTCGCGGGCGCGGTGGTCGGCGGCTTGCTGCTCAACATCATGCCGTGTGTGTTCCCGATCCTGAGCCTGAAAGCGCTGAGCCTTGCCAAGTCGGGGGGGAATGAGGGCGCGGCGCGGCGCGAGGCGCTGGCCTATACCGCGGGCGTGGTGTTGGTGTGCGTGGCGCTCGGCGGGATCCTGCTGGGGCTGCGCGCGGGTGGGGCGACGGTGGGCTGGGCGTTCCAGTTGCAGGATCCGCGCGTGATCGGCGTGCTGCTGCTGCTGACGGCGGGGATTGCGCTCAACCTGGCGGGGCTGTTCGAGCTGCCAACGCCCGCTTTCGCCAGCCGATCGGGGACGAGTGGTGCGTTCGCGACGGGCGCGCTCGCGGCGTTCGTCGCGACGCCGTGTACCGGGCCGTTCATGGGCGCGGCGCTGGGGGCGGCGCTGGTGCTGCCGCCGGCCGCGGCGATGCTGGTGTTCGCGGGGCTCGGGCTCGGGATCGCTTTGCCGTTCCTGCTGATTGGATTCGTGCCAGCGCTGCGGCGGCGGTTGCCGCGGCCGGGGGCGTGGATGGCGCGACTGCGGCGCATCCTGTCCGTGCCGATGTTCCTGACGGCGTTGGCACTCACCTGGGTATTGGGGCGGCAGGCCGGGGTGGATGGCATGACGCTCGGGCTGGCCGCGACCTTGCTCGCTGGGTTCGGCTTGTGGTGGACCGGGCGGCGGCAGGAGACGGGGCGCGAGCGGGCGTGGTGGCCGGCGGTGCCGGCAATGGCGCTGGCGCTGATCGTCGTGGTGCTGGTGAAGCCCCAGGCGGCAGTGTCTGCGCCGAGCATGGCCGGGGTCGAGCCATTCAGCGAGGCGCGGCTGGCGGCGTTGCGCGCGGAGGGACGGCCGGTGTTCGCCTATTTCACCGCCGACTGGTGCCTGACGTGCAAGGTCAACGAAAAGGCCGCGATCGAGACCGCGGGAACGGCGCGTGCCTTCGCCGATGGGAAGGTGGCGGTGCTGGTCGGCAACTGGACCGATGGCGATCCGGCGCTCGGGCGGTTCATCGAGGGGCATAACCGCGCCGGCGTGCCGCTGTACCTATGGTATCCCAAGGGCGCGGCGAGCCCGCGGGTCTTGCCGCAATTGCTGACGACGGGCATGCTGACGGAACTGCCGGGGGGCACGACCTGAGGAGAGCAAGGATGCGTCTGCTTATCCCGTTCGCCGTCGCCGTGCTGGCGATTACTCCCGCTGCCGCGCAACAGGCCATCGGCAAGCCGGCGGGCAATTTTCGCCTGACCGATGCCGACGGCAAGAGCGTGACGCTCGGCCAGTTCAAGGGGCGGCCGGTGGTGCTCGAATGGAACAACCCCGGCTGCCCGTATGTGAAGAAGCATTACGAGAGCGGCAACATGCAGGCGACGCAGGCCAAGGCGAAAGCCGCGGGCGCGGTTTGGCTGACAATCAATTCAGGCGCGCCTGGCAAGCAGGGCTACATGACCGGGCCGCAGGCGAAGAGCTTCGTCACGACGCAGAAGGCTGCGCCGACTGCGTATCTGCTCGATCCGGAGGGCCGCGTGGGCAAGGGCTATGCGGCGAAGACGACGCCGCACCTTTACCTGATCGATGCCGCCGGGCGGCTGGTGTACCAGGGCGGCATCGATGACCGGCCAACACCTGATAAGGCCGACGTGATCGGTGCACGCAACCACGTGCTGGCGGCGCTTGGCGAGGTGAAGGCGGGCAAGGCGGTGTCGATGCCCGAGACGCGGCCTTATGGGTGTTCGGTGAAATACGCGGACTGAGCGAGTAAGAAGAAGCGGGATCCCGGCTTGAGACCGGGATGACGCGGAAGGGTTGTGCGGCGCAACATTCTCGCGCACCATGCATCCGAACTGATCCTCCGGCGTTGGGCGGCGAATGGGGCAACACGCGTTTGACGAAATCATGGGACATGGCGGCGTCGCCCGTCCTGAACTCGCTGACCTCGCACGCTGGCTTGCCGACACGCCACCCGAAGACTTGCGCCGTCGCCAGGAAGCCGCGGAGACGACCTTTCGCCAGCTTGGCATTACGTTCGCGGTTTATGGCGACAGCGACGCCAGCGAGCGGATCATCCCATTCGATATCGTCCCGCGGGTGTTCCTCGCCGACGAGTGGGCACGACTTTCCGAGGGGCTGATCCAGCGCGTCGAGGCGATCAACCTGTTCCTCGACGATATCTACGGCGCGCAGGAGATCCTGAAGGCTGGCGTGCTGCCGGAGGATCTGATCTTCCACAATGCGCAGTTCCGACCCGAGATCGTCGGCATCCGGCCGCCGCATGGCGTGTGGGCACATATCTGCGGTATCGATCTGGTCCGGACAGGTCCGGACGAATTCTTCGTGCTCGAAGACAATGCGCGCACGCCCTCGGGTGTCAGCTACATGCTGGAGAACCGCGAGGCGATGGTGCGGCTATGCCCGGAGCTGTTCCAGGAATTCCGCGTCGCGGCAGTTGATAGTTACCCCGACCGGCTGCTCGAGACGATGCGCTCGGTCGCGCCGCACGGGTGCGGGCAGAACCCGAATTGCGTGGTTTTGACGCCGGGCCATTATAATTCGGCCTATTACGAACACAGCTTCCTGGCGGATTCGATGGGGATCGAGCTGGTCGAGGCGGCCGATCTCGTGGTCGATGACGACGTGGTCTACATGCGCACGATCGCGGGGCGCGTGAAGGTCGATGTGATCTATCGCCGGATAGATGACGATTATCTCGATCCGCTGGTGTTCCGGCCGGATTCGGCGCTGGGCGTGCCGGGGCTGATCGCGGCTTACCGCGCGGGCAACGTCGCGATCATGAACGCGCCCGGGAACGGGATCGCCGACGACAAGGCGATCTACAGCTACATGCCCGAGATCGTGCGCTTCTACTCGGGTAAGGATGCCAAACTGCCGAACGTCGAGACGTTTCGCTGCCGCGAGCCGGGCGCGCTGAAATACACGCTTGATCACCTTGAGCAGCTGGTGGTGAAGCTGGTCGATGGATCGGGCGGCTATGGCATGCTTGTCGGCCCGACCGCGACGAAGGCCGAGATCGCCAAGTTCCGCAGCGTGCTGGAAGCCGAGCCGGAGCGCTATATCGCGCAGCCGACGCTGGCGCTGTCGACCGTGCCGACGCTTGGTGATGCGGGGTTGAGCCCGCGGCATGTCGATTTCCGACCATTCGTGTTGACGGGATCCAAGGGCGTCCAGGTGGTGCCGGGCGGGTTGACTCGGGTAGCGTTGAAGGAGGGGTCGCTGGTGGTGAATTCCTCGCAGGGCGGGGGCACGAAGGACTCGTTCGTGCTGCTGGATGGCGGCAAGCGGCAAGCGCAGAACCAGACGATGGGTGGCATGGTGCAGGAGCAGACGCTGTGATCAGGTCTTGCTGCACGGACCCGAACACCGGCGATCTGAAGGCGTTCCGCCCATGCTGAGTCGGACCGCATCGTCCCTCTACTGGCTCGGGCGATATATCGAGCGGGCGGATTTCATCGCTCGGCTGGTCGAAGCGACGGTGCGGCTTGATGTGCTGTCGCCGCGGCCCGCGGGGGAGGCGGCGTGGCAATCAGCGCTCGCGGTGACGGATACCGAGGAGGCGTTCAAAGCCAGCGGGGCGGGCCTGACGCGCGAGTCGGTCGCGCGGTTTCTCACGAGCGATACCTCGCATCCGGGGTCAATCGTCCGTTGCCTTGATATGGCGCGGCTGAACGCGAAGGCGGTGCGCACTGCGCTGACGCGCGAAGCTTGGTCAGCGATCAACGGGGCGTGGCTTGCGTTCGACAAGCGCGCTAGCCGGCTCGATCCCGATCGTACGCTGGCGCTGGTCGATGCGGTAAAGGCCGAGACGCGCGGGTTCGAGGGTGCGGTGCAGCGGATGCTGCGCAACCAGACGACGCTGTTTATCCGGCTTGGCCAAGCGACCGAGCGAGTCGACGATACGGCGCGGTTGCTTGACGTGAAATATCACATCCTGTTGCCCGAGGGCGAGCCGGTCGGCGGGACGGTCGATCGTGATCAGTGGACGACGATCCTGCAGACGGTGTCGGCGGTGACGGCGTATCGCTGGCTGTACAATGACGGCTTAGTGCCGGCGAACGTGATCGATTTGCTGCTGTCGCGCGCCGAATTGCCGCGCAGCATTTCCGCAGCAACCGAGGAGACGATCGAGGTGCTGACCGCGCTTGCTAAGCGCACCGGATCGCATGGCGAGGCCGACCGGATGGCGCGCGCACGGCATGCGCGGGTGGTGCGGACGCGGACGAAGGACGTGATCGTATCCGGGCTGCACCAGCATCTCGAGGCGCTGATCGCGGAGAATGACCAGCTTCACACGGCCATTGGCCGGCAGTTCAAGTTCCACTGATGCGGCTGTCGATCGAACACCGCACGACGTATCGCTTCTCCGCGCCGCAGGGCCGGATCGTTCAGATGCTGCGGATGACGCCGGACAATACGCACGACCAGACGGTCGCGGCGTGGCACATTGCGATCGACTGCGACGCGCGGATGACGAACCACCGCGATGGCTTCGGCAATGCGACGACGATGCTGTATTGCGAGGGGCCGATCGCGGGAATCGAACTATCGGTGACGGGCGAGGTGGTGACGAGCACGTCGGGCGGCGTGTTGCACGGCACCAACGAGGTGTTGCCGCCGACGTTCTTTCTGCGCACGACGCCAGCGACGGCTGCGAGCGCAGCGATCGCCGCCTTCGCGACGGAGACCGGTGGGCGTAATCGGGCGGCGCTGCATCGTTTCAACGAAGCGATCGGCGCGCGCTTTGCCGTCGATGCCGAGCGTCCCGAGGCTGGGCTGACAGCGGCGGCGGCATTTGAACGTGAAGCGCTGACGGCGCGCGACATGGCGCAATTGTTCGTTGCGGGCGCGCGATCGCTGGGCGCGCCGGCGCGCTATGTGACGGGTTATTGCGATTTGGCGGGCGACCACCGGCCGACGCCGCATGGGTGGGCCGAGGCGTGGATCGATGGTGATGGCTGGGTCGGGTTCGATCCGACACTGGGCCTATCACCGGAGGAGCATCATGTGCGGGTTGCGGCGGCGCTGGATGCGGCGGGCGCAGCGCCGGTTGCGGGCTCGCGGCTCGGCGAGGGTGCGGAACGGCTCGACGTCGAGGTGACGGTTCAGGAGGCTTAGGGGCTACGCGAGCTCGCGCTGGCGCTCGGGCGCCGCGTGGTCCAGTACATCCTTGTCGCCGACTAGCGCCCAGCCGCGGGGGCCGAGCATTTCGAGCGGGCGATAACGGGTTTTGTACGCCATGCGCGCCGAGCCCTTCACCCAATAGCCAAGATATACGTAGGACAGGCCGGCGGCGCGCGCGCGGAGGATGTGATCGAGGATGATGAGGCTGCCGAGCCCCTGCCGCGCATCTGCCTCCGGTGCGAAGAAGCTGTAGATCATCGAGAGGCCGTCTGCCTGACGATCGGTGAGGCAAGCGCCAATCAGCCGGCCCTGGCCGCCGTTTGTGCTAGGCTCGCGATATTCGACGATCACTGAGTTGACCGGCGAATGCTCGATCATGTCGGCGTAATCCTGCTCGTCCATCCCGGCCATGCCGCCACCGGCGTGGCGATGCGCGAGATAACGGCGCAAGAGCTGATATTGCTCGTCGGTGGCCCAAGGGCGGCACGCGGTGACTTCGAGATCGGCGTGGCGCCGGACGAGCTTGCGCTGCGTGGCGCTGGCCTCGAAATCGTGCGTGACGACGCGAACCGATACGCAGGCCGTGCAGCCGGCGCACGACGGGCGGTACGCGACCGACTGGCTGCGGCGGAAGCCGATCCGGCCCAGTGCATCGTTGAGTTCGTTCGCGTGCGGGCCGGCGAGTTCGGTGAAGACCTTGCGTTCCTGCTTGCCGGGCAAATAGGGGCACGGCGCGGGGCTCGTTACGAAGAAGCGCGGAAATCGAAAAGGCGCAGTCACTACCGGGAGTCCCCTAAGGGACGCATCACGTCGCGCCCTGGACCATCGATATGAGTCGTTGAAGGTGCGGTGGGAAGCGCGATTATCACGAATAAAGAGTTAACGCGCTGCGCAGAGTCTTTCCAGCATCCGATGGTGTTCCGGAACGGGGCAGAAACGCATTATTACGATCGGGGTGATCGATCCCCTACGTCAAATGTATAACTCGGGTGCTGCGCGGCAGTTGGCAGCGGGATCAAGGCGTTACGCCAGTTCGATCAGGCTTACTTCATAGCCGGCGACGCCCAGCGCGGCGAGCAACCGATCGAGGTGATGGCGGTCTCGCGTCTCGCATTCGACGTCGAGGCTGAGGCCCTTGGCGGGCAGGTTGGTGAAGATTCGCTGGTGCGCGAGTTCGAGGATGTTGACTCGCTCCTGATCGAAGATGCGTGCCACATTGTAGAGCGCGCCGGGCTGGTCGCGCAGCTGGATGCGCAGCCGGGCAAGGCGGCCCGAGCGAGCGAGATCGCGCAGCAGCACGTTGGCGAGCAGCCGCGTGTCGATGTTGCCGCCGCACAGCACGATGCCGATCGTCTTGCCGGCGAACCGCTCCTTGTTGGCGAGCACCGCGGCAAGGCCGGCGGCGCCGGCGCCCTCGACCACGGTCTTCTCGATCTGCAGCAGCAGGCTGACCGATTCTTCCAGGCTGCGTTCGGTGACGAGCATGATGTCGTCGACCAGCGCGGCGACCATCCGCGACGTGACCACGCCGGGCTCCTTCACCGCGATGCCCTCGGCCAGCGTATCCCCGGCGCAGGGCATGTCGGTGCCGCGCAGGCGGTTGTACATCGAGGGGAACAGCTCGGCCTCGACGCCGACGATCTCGATCGGGTGAGCGGCGGCGCGCGCGACGGTCGCCATGCCGGAGATGAGCCCGCCGCCGCCGATCGGGACGACGAGCGTGTCGATCGACGGCACGTCCTCGAGCATCTCGATCGCGACGGTGCCTTGGCCGGCGATGACGCGCGCGTCGTCGAACGGATGGACGAAGGTGTAGCCGCGTTCGGCCTCGAGTTCGCGGGCGTGCGCGTAGGCCGCGTCGAAGGTGTTGCCGTGGAGGACGACCGCGGCGCCATGCCCTTCGGTCTGCACCACTTTCACCGTCGGCGTGTTCATCGGCATGACGATCGTCGCGGGCACGCCGAGGCGGTTGGCGTGATAGGCGAGGCCCTGCGCGTGATTGCCGGCGGAGGCCGCGATCACACCGCGCGACTTCGCCTCTTCGCTGAGCAGCAGCAGCGTGTTGAGCGCTCCGCGTTCCTTGTAGGCGGCGGTGAACTGGAGGTTTTCGAACTTCAGATACACGGTCGCGCCGGCGAGCTTCGAAAGCGTGCGGCTGATGAGCGTGGGCGTGCGGACGATCGAATCGCGGATGCGGGCATGGGCGGCGCGCACGTCCGCGATGCTGACGGGGAGGGGTTCGGTGGTCGATTGTGCCGCGGTTGCCATCATCAATGCCTCAAGATCCGTTCGCCCGAACGGGATCATTGATCCAGGTTCGCCGACGCGGGCCGTAGGATCATCTGGCGCGGCGTGCAAACTGGCCCTATCCGCAAGGCCATGAAGATCGCTTTTATCGGCACCGGCGTGATGGGTGCCCCGATGGCCGGGCACCTTGCCCGCGCCGGCCACGACGTCACCGTCTACAATCGCACGCGTGCCAAGGCGGAGGCGACCGGGCTGACGGTCGCCGAGACGCCGGCCGCTGCCGCTGCGGGCGCGGATGCGGTGGTGGCGTGCGTCGGCAACGATGACGACCTTGCTGCGGTGACGCTGGGCAGCGACGGCGCGTTCGCCGCGATGCACGACGATGCGGTGTTCATCGACCATACGACGGTGTCGGCGGATATCGCGCGGCGACTGGCGGCGGCGCGCGCGCTGGTGGTCGATGCGCCGGTTTCGGGTGGGCAGGCGGGGGCGCAGAAGGGGCAGCTTGCGATCATGTGCGGCGGCAGCGACGCGGCGATGGCGGTCGCGCGGCCGGTGATGGAGGCCTATGCCGCGCGCATCGTCCATGTCGGCGCGGCGGGGGCGGGGCAGCAGACCAAGATGGTCAATCAGATCGCCATTGCCGGCGTGCTGCAGGGATTGTCCGAAGCGGTGCGCTTCGCGCAGGCCAGCAACCTCGATCTCGACAAGGTGCTCGAGGCGATTTCCGGCGGCGCGGCGCAGAGCTGGCAGATGGTCAATCGCTGGCCGACGATGGCGCGCGACGAATTCGACTTCGGCTTTGCGGTGGACTGGATGCGCAAGGATCTCGGGCTGGCGCTCGACGAGGCGCGCAAGAATGGCGCGGTGCTGCCGGCGGCGGCGCTGGTGGATCAATTCTATGCCGAGGTGCAGGCGATGGGCGGCGGGCGACAGGATACCAGCGCGCTGGTGCGGAGGCTGCCGCGATGAGGCGCCTTCTGACGCTCGCGGCGTTGCTTGCCGCGATGCCGGCGGCGGCCGACGGGATCGTCGACAACGTCAATGGCTTGGCACCGACGGCTGACGGCCGGGTGGTTCGGTTCAAGGCGCTGCTAATCGACAAGGACGGCAAGGTCACGCGGCTCGTGCCGCCGGGGGAGGAGCCGCCCAAGCTCAGCCGCAAGCAATTGAAGGCGAATGCGGGCAAGCCGCTATACGACTGGCGGATCGACATGGGCGGCAAGACGCTGCTGCCCGGGTTCATCGACGCGCATGGGCATGTGATGGGGCTGGGCTTTGGCGTGCTGTCGCTCGACCTGTCGGCGGCGCGGTCGCTCAACGAGGCCAAGGCGATGACGATGGCGTATATCGCCGCCAATCCCGATCGAAAGTGGATCCTCGGGCGCGGGTGGAACCAGGAGGTGTGGGGGCTCGGGCGTTTTCCGACCGCGGCGGACCTCGACGAGGTGGCGCAGGGCCGCGCGATCTGGCTGGAGCGCGCCGACGGGCATGCCGGCTGGGCGAACAGCGTCGCGATGCGCGAAGCGGGCGTGACCGCGAGCACCGCATCGCCGGCTGGTGGGCGCATCGAGAAGGCGGGTGGGGCACCCGCGGGCGTGTTCGTTGATGCGGCGATGCAGCTGATCGAGAAAGCGCTGCCGCAGCCACTGTCGAAGGAACGCGATGCGGCGTTCCTGGAGGCACAGAACGTGCTGCTAGCGAACGGCGTGACGGCGGTGGCCGACATGGGCACGTCGCTCGACGACTGGCTGAGCTATCGCCGGATGGCAGATATCGGCGCGCTGCGGGTGCGGATCATGGCCTATGCCGCGGGGGTCGAGACGGCGAGCCGGATCGGCGGCAAGGGGCCGACGCCGTGGCTGTACAACGATCGGCTGCGGATGGGCGGGGTGAAGATTTACGGCGACGGCGCGCTCGGATCGCGCGGGGCGGCGCTGAAGGCACCCTATGCCGATGCGCCGGGGGAGAAGGGGCTGCTATTCCTCAACGACACGCAGTTGCAGAATCAGATGAGCCGGGCGGCGATGGATAATTTCCAGATCGCCGTCCACGCGATCGGCGACCGCGCGAATGCGCAAGCGCTCGACGCGATCCAGGTGCTGAGCGAGACCTATACCGGCGATCGTCGCTGGCGGATCGAGCATGCGCAGGTGGTCGATCCGGCGGACCTCAAGAGCTTCGGCAAGTTCGGCACCATCGCGTCGATGCAGCCTACGCATGCGACGAGCGATCGGACGATGGCCGAGGCGCGGCTGGGGCCGGCGCGGCTGGCGGGGGCCTATGCGTGGACATCGATGCTGGCGAACGGCGCGAAGCTGGCGTTCGGATCGGACTTTCCGGTCGAGAAGCCGGATCCCTGGGCCGGTTGGGCTGCGGCCTATACGCGGACCGATACGGCGGGGCAGCCGGCGGGCGGGTGGCGGCCGGAGGAAGCCGTGACTCGGGAACAGGCTTGGTGGGCGTTCACCGGGGGCGCGGCTTATGCCGGGTTCGCCGAGACGCGGTTCGGCAACTTGGCGCCAGGGCAGCGGGCGGATTTCGTGATCGTCGATCGCGATCCGCTGGCCGGCGAAGCTGCGGCGATGCGCGGCACGCGGGTGGAGCAGACATGGATCGGGGGAGAGCGGGCCTGGGCTCGGACGGGGGCGGCTCGTTAAAGTAAATCCGTCGCGCTTGTTGGACCGTGGATGCCGGGACTAGCCCGGCATGACGGAGGCTTAAGCGCGATCGGATTATTCCAGGTCGTTTTCACTGACGATAACGGGCGTTGCGTCGGAGTTGCGCGCAAAGGCAGCCAGCGCGGCGTCGGTGATCGGATCGACGAAACGATTGAACATGTCGATCGCGTCGCCGTCCGGCCGATCGCCGCTCAGTGCTTCGAGCAGATCGTATTGCACCACGAAGTCGACGTCCTCTGCGTCCACCTCGCCGGTGAATTCGACCTGTTCGGCCTCGATGTTGTCCAGCAGGGTGCTGTCGTCGATATCAAGCTGGCTGGCCGCCATGGGGCATTCCTTTCTGGGATGAATTTTGCGGTAGAAGCGCTCTAGCGGCGCGATGTTCCATCACGTTGGTAGGCGTTTCGCAAGATCGTCGATCGCCGGACCGACGAAATGATCGAGCGGCGTGCCGCCGTCGAGCGTGACGGGGCGTTCCAGCGTGAGCACGGCAGCGTGCTTCAGCGCCGGATCGAGCCCCTGCCACGCGCGCACTGCGGCCTCGAGGTTGGTCACTTCGGGCATTTCCGAATCGCCGCGGGCGACGTTTTCGAGCGAAACGCTCATCTTCCAGTCGATCGACGGCGCGTTAGCGTCGCCCCATGTTGCCTCGGCCATCGATTATCCCCTTGTTCGGTGTGGGCGCTCAACCGCGCCGCGCCACGGCTTGGTTCCGCTGCAGCGAGCGCCTAGATCGCCGCGATGACTTCCCCGATCCAAGTTGCCGCGCTGTATCATTTCGCAAGCTTCGACGATCCCGCGGCGCTGCGCGAGCCGCTCGAAGCCCTGTGCCGGGCGAACGGCGTGCGCGGCACGCTGCTGCTGGCGCGCGAGGGCGTGAACGGGACGATCGCCGGCGCGCCCGACGCGATCGAGCGCGTTCTGGGGCATCTGCGCGCGCTGCCGGGGTGCGTGGACCTGCCGGTTAAGTATGCGAGCGCCGAGACGATGCCGTTCCACAGGCTGAAGGTGCGGCTGAAGCAGGAAATCGTCTCGATGGGCGAGCCCGACGTCGATCCTGCAAACAACGCCGGCACCTATGTGGCGCCGGCGGAGTGGAACGCGCTGATCGCGCGGCCGGACACGATCGTGATCGATACGCGCAACGATTACGAGGTGGCGATCGGCAGCTTTCCCGGCGCGATCGATCCAGGCACGCGCAGCTTTCGCGAGTTCCCCGGCTGGTTCCGCGCAAACCGCGAGGCGCTGCTGGCGGACGGGGTTAGCAAGGTCGCGATGTTCTGCACCGGCGGCATTCGATGCGAGAAGGCGACTGCGTTCCTGAAGGCGGAAGGGGTGACGGACGTGTACCATCTGCAAGGCGGCGTCCTGAACTATCTAGAACATGTACCCGCGGCGGAGAGCCGCTGGGACGGCGAATGCTTCGTGTTCGACGAGCGCGTGGCGGTGGGGCACGATCTGGCGCCGGGGACGCACGCGCTGTGCCGCGCCTGCCGCATGCCCGTGAGTGCCGCGGATCGTGAGTCGGCGCTGTACGAGTTGGGATTGAGTTGCCCACGCTGCCACGACGCGCGCGATGCGCGGCAGCGGGAGGGATATGCCGAGCGGCATCGGCAAGTTCAGCTGGCGGAAGCGCGTGGCGAGCGGCATGTCGGGGAGCGGCAGGGGGACTGAGCTTTGCGTCCTAGGCCTGCTTGCGCGCCCATTCCTTGTTGATCGCAAGCGCGCCGAGCGTGCAGATCGCACCCGACAGCAAGTACACACCGACCGACCACAGACCGAAGCGGCTGGCGAGGAACAGCGCGACGAGGGGCGCGAAGCCCGCGCCGATCAGCCAAGCGGAATTGGCGACGATCGCCGCGCCAGTATAGCGCCGCTCGGGCGGGAAGGCGCTGTTTACCACACCCGACGATTGGCCGAAGGCGAGGCCGAGCAGGATGAAGCCGCCGATCATGTAGATCGCCTCGCCAATGCCGCCCGAATCGAGCAGCCGCGGTGCGAAACCGCTGTAGACCGCGATCATCACCGCCGAGACGCCGAGCACCGCGCGGCGCCCCACGCGATCGGCGATCAGCCCGGAGGCGAGGATCGCAAGGATGCAGACCATTGCGCCGGCCGCCTCGATCGCGAGGAACTGCAGCGGCTCTTCCTTGGCGAACAGCGTGACCCATGACAGCGGGAATACTGTGACGAGGTGGAACAGCGCAAAGCTTGCGAGCGGGGCGAGCGCACCGAGCAGGATCGTGCGCCATTCCGAGAACAGTGTCGCAAAGGCAGGCGACGGCTGAAGCTCGCGGGTCTCGAACAGCCGCGTGAACTCGGGCGTCGCGACCAGTCGTAGCCGGGCGAACAGCGCAACGACGTTGATCGCGAGCACAACGAAGAACGGATAGCGCCAGCCCCAGCTGAGGAAATCCTCCGGCGACAGGATGGTCAGGAAATAGCTGAACAATGCGATTGCCAGCAGCAGCCCAAGTGGCGCGCCAAGCTGCGGGATCATTGCGTACCAGCCGCGCTTGTCCTCCGGCGCGTTGAGCGAGAGGAGCGACGGTAGCCCATCCCACGCGCCGCCCAACGCCATGCCCTGGCCAAAGCGGAACAGCCCGAGCAGCACCGCCGAGAGCGTGCCGACCTGCGCGTAGCTGGGCAGCAGCGCGATCGCCATGGTGCAGCCGCCGAGCAGGAACAAGGCAATCGTCAGCTTCGTGCCGCGGCCGTACGCACCGTCAATCCACAGGAATAGCAAGGTGCCGAACGGTCGCCCGACGAAGGCGAGCGCGAAGACCGCGAAGGCGTAAAGCGTGCCGGTGAGCGGATCGACATACGGGAAGATCAGCTTCGGGAACACGAGCACCGAGGCGAGCGCATAGACGAAGAAGTCGAAGAACTCGCTTGTCCGGCCGATGATCACGCCGATCGCGATCTCGCCCGGCGCGATATCCTTCTCGCGGGCGTTCACCAATCGGGCGTCCCGCTCGAGGCTTCCCGAATCCGGTGCGGTGGTCGATGCAGTCATCCGGTCATGCTCCCGCGGCGGTGCCGCCGTGCGTTTCATAGCGCCCGCGCACGGTGCTATCATTAAACTCCATTGCCCAACCTGTGCCAGTGACGGGATTGGACAAATTGTCCAATGTCGCACCACGCCGACGCATCGTAGAGGGGCCGACATGCGCGAACACACGTCCATCGTGCGACGGCTCACCCGTCTCGCCCCGCTTTCGATCCTGGCGCTCGCCGCCGGATGCCAGAGCGCCGTGCTCAACCCGGCGGGCGACGTGGCGCTGCAACAGCGCAACCTGATCTATATCTCGACCGCGCTGATGCTGCTGATCATCGTGCCGGTGATGATCCTGACGATCGTGTTCGCGTGGCGCTATCGCGCGGGCAACAAGGACGCGACGTACGATCCGCATTTCGACCATTCGACCTCGCTCGAGCTGGTAATCTGGTCGGCGCCGCTGCTCATCATCATCGCGCTGGGCGCGCTGACCTGGTCGAGCACGCATCTGCTCGATCCTTATCGCCCGCTCAATCGCATCTCGGCGACCAAAGCCGCCAAGCCGACCGCGCCGCCGCTGCGCGTGCAGGTGGTGTCGCTCGATTGGAAATGGCTGTTCATCTACCCCGATCTGGGCATCGCGACGGTCAATGAACTGGCGCTGCCGGTCGATCGGCAAGTGCGGTTCGACATGACGTCGAGCAACATGATGAACACCTTCTACGCCCCGACGATGGCGGGGATGATCTACACCATGCCGGGGATGCGCACGACGCTGCACGCGGTGCTCAACAAGCCGGGCGATTTCGAGGGCATGTCCGCGAATTACAGCGGCGCAGGCTTCTCCTACATGCGCTTTCGTTTGCGCGGGATGGACCAGGCCGGGTTCGAGCGCTGGGTGGCGGGCGTGAAGGAGCGCGGGCAGCCGCTGGTGGCGACGGACTATCTCAAGCTCGAGGAGCCGAGTGAGCGAGTCGCGCCGAGGTTCTACGGCGCGGTGCAGCCGGCGCTGTTCAAGCGCATCGTGGAGCGCTGCGTGACGCCGAACACGCCGTGCATGAGCGAAATCATGGCGCGCGATCGTGCTGCGGGCGGCGGCGAGCGGCATTCGATGGAGGCTGGCGCAGGCATGCCGTCGGGCGGCGGATCGATCCCCGCGCGCGGCAAGCCCGAGGGCGGGCTGATGCAGGATGCCGATGAGATCGAGACCGTCCCCAACGTCACCAAACCGCGGCAGGGGCAGCCGCCCGGGCCGACCGACCCGAAATCCGGCCGTAATCGCGACATGTCTTTCCTAATGCCGACCGCGCCGGGCACCCCGCGCGCCGGCCGCGGCTGAGCCGCTCGGAGCAACGATGTTCAACGAGACCATCCTGAAGACGATCTTTGGCCGGCTAAGCTTCGAATCGTTCCCGATCCACGAACCGATCCTGCTCGGCACGTTCATCGTTGTCGTGATCCTGGGCACCGGCCTCGTAGGCGCGGTGACGAAGTATCGGCTGTGGGGCTGGCTGTGGCGCGAATGGTTCACCAGCGTCGACCACAAGAAGATCGGGATCATGTACATGATCCTGGGCATCATCATGCTGCTGCGCGGCTTTGCCGACGCGATCATGATGCGCACGCAGCAGGCGCTGTCGTTCGGTGCGAACGAGGGATATCTCGACGCGCACCATTATGATCAGGTGTTCACCGCGCACGGCACGATCATGATCTTCTTCGTCGCGATTCCGCTGATCGTCGGCATCGTCAATTATGTGATGCCGTTGCAGATCG
Source organism: Sphingomonas radiodurans (assembly GCF_020866845.1). Taxonomy (NCBI): domain Bacteria; kingdom Pseudomonadati; phylum Pseudomonadota; class Alphaproteobacteria; order Sphingomonadales; family Sphingomonadaceae; genus Sphingomonas; species Sphingomonas radiodurans. The sequence continues at coordinate 761,345 of NZ_CP086594.1, read as the reverse complement.
GCGCGCGTGACGTGGCGTTCCCGTTCCTCAACAACTTTAGCTTCTGGCTGACGGTGGCCGGCGCGCTGCTGGTGATGGTGTCGCTGTTCGTCGGCGAGTTCAGCCGCGCGGGCTGGCTCAACTATGTGCCGGTCGCCAACCTGCAGAACAGCCCGGATACCGGGCCGGACTATTACCTGTGGGCGTTGCAGATCGCGGGCATCGGCACGACGCTGTCGGGCATCAACATGGTCGTCACGATCATCAAGATGCGCGCGCCGGGCATGACGATGATGAAGATGCCAGTGTTCGTATGGACCGCGCTGTGCAGCAACGTGCTGGTGGTAGCGATCTTCCCGATCCTGACGGCGACGTTCGGGATGCTGATGCTCGACCGCTACGTCGGCACGAACTTCTTCACCAACGATCTGGGCGGCAACGCCATGATGTACTGGAACCTGGTGTGGATCTGGGGCCATCCGGAGGTCTACGTCCTCATCCTGCCAGTGTTTGGCATCTATTCGGAAATTACATCGACCTTCACTGGCAAGCGGCTGTTCGGCTATACGTCGATGGTCTACGCCACTGTCGTCATCACGATCCTGTCGTTCCTGGTGTGGCTGCACCATTTCTTCACCATGGGATCGGGCGCGAGCGTCAACAGCTTTTTCGGCATCGCCACGATGGTAATCTCCATCCCGACCGGCGCGAAGATCTTCAACTGGCTGTTCACGATGTATCGCGGGCAGATCCGCTTCGAGTTGCCGATGATGTGGGTCGTCGCCTTCCTGCTGACCTTCACGGTCGGCGGCATGACGGGCGTGCTGCTGGCCGTGCCGCCGGCGGACTTCGTGCTGCACAACTCGCTGTTCCTGGTGGCGCATTTCCATAATGTGATCATTGGCGGCGTGGTGTTCGGGTTGTTCGCGGCGATCGAATATTGGTTTCCCAAGGCGTTCGGTTTCAAGCTCGATCCTTTCTGGGGGAAGATCCACTTCTGGGGCTGGGTCATCGGATACTGGGTCGCCTGGACGCCGATGTACATCGCCGGGCTGATGGGCGTGACGCGCCGACTGCGGCATCTCGACGATACGACGCTGCAGCCGCTGTTCATCACGGCGATGATCGGTGCGTTCATCATCGCGATCGGGATCGGCGCGTTCGTGATCCAGCTGTTCGTGAGCATTCGGAACCGCGACAAGCTGCGCGACACGACGGGCGATCCGTGGAACGGCCGCACGCTCGAATGGTCGACCAGCTCGCCGCCGCCGCACTATAACTTCGCATTCCAGCCGATGGTCCACGAGCTCGACGCGTGGCACGACATGAAGGATCGCGGCCACGAAGTGCCGGCGAAGGGTTACCGCCCGATCCACATGCCGCGCAATTCCGGCGCGGGCGTGATCCTGTCCGGGCTGGCGCTGGTGCTGGGCTTTGCGATGGTGTGGTACATCTGGTGGCTGGCGGCGGCTTCGTTCGTCGCGTTGATCGTCGTGTCGATCGGCCACACCTTCAACTACGATCGGGACTATCACATCCCGGCCGAGGAAGTCGCGCAGACCGAGCGCGCGGCGGCCGAGCTGGCGAGGGCCTGAGATGACGACGCACGCCCCCACGGCCGACGCCGCCATGACCGAAGCCCCGACCGCTGCCGCCGACGCCGCACCGCCGATCTTCTACCAGACGGAGGCCGACGAGAACGATCACAGTTCCGGCGGCACCATGCTGGGTTTTTGGATCTACCTGATGAGCGATGCGCTCATCTTCGCGACGCTGTTCGCCACCTATGGCGTGCTGAGCACGAGTTATGCCGGTGGACCGGCGCCGCGGCAGATTTTCGAGCTGCCGCTCGTGGCGCTCAATACTGCGATGCTGTTAATCTCGTCGATCACGTGCGGCATGGCGATGATCGCGATGGAGGAGGGCAAGGCCCGCACCACACAGATCTGGCTCGCGATTACCGGGCTGTTCGGTGCGGCATTCGTCGGCATTGAGCTGTATGAGTTTGCGACGTTGATCGGCGAGGGTGCGAGCCCGCTGCGTAGCGCATTCCTTTCGGCGTTCTTCACGCTCGTCGGCACGCATGGGCTGCATGTTACCGTCGGGTTGGTTTGGATCGTCGTGATGCTGGTGCAGGTCGGGCAGCGCGGGCTGATCGAAGACAACAAGCGCCGGCTGATGTGCCTCAGCATGTTCTGGCATCTGCTCGACGTCGTATGGATCGGCGTCTTCACCTTCGTCTATCTGCTCGGAGTAGTGCGATGAGCGCTCATCAAGCCCAGAACGCCCCGGCGCCGGATGGCGGCCATGGCCACGGCTCGCGTCGTGGCTATGTGATCGGCTTTTTGCTTTCGGCAGTGCTGACCGCAATCCCGTTCTGGCTCGTGATGTCTGGCGTGCTGGCTGACCGGCAGATTACTGCAATCCTCGTGATTGCGCTCGCGCTGGTGCAGATCGTGGTTCACACCTACTTCTTCTTGCACGTTAATCCGCGCGCGGAGGGTGGCTGGACGTTGATGGCGCTGATCTTCACGGTGGTGATCGTGACTATCGTGATCGCTGGATCCTTGTGGATCATGTACCACCTCAACAACAACATGATGCCGATGAGCGGCGACATGGCGGGGATGTAAGGACACCGCTTGGTGCGCCGCTGGGCTTTCGCGACGCTGTGCATGGTGCTGGCGGCGGGGTTTGCGGCACTCGGGGTGTGGCAGGTGGAGCGGCGGGCGTGGAAGCTCGAGCTGATCGCGAAGGTGGAGGCACGGGTACGCGCGGTGCCGACCCCGCTGCCAGGGCGTGCTGCCTGGAATGGTGACAATGCGTATCGGCGGGTGCGGGTGTCCGGGCGATGGCTGCATGATCGCGAGACGCTGGTGCAGGCGGTGACTGAGCGGGGAGCTGGGTTTTGGGTGATGACGCCGCTGGTGATTACTGGTGGCGAGCGACCCGATCAGACGATTGTGTTGATTAACCGCGGCTTCGTTCCTGCCAAGCAGGAGGCGCAAACGCTTTCGGATGGTCTTGCGACGATCACCGGCCTCATGCGCGAGAGTGAGCCGGGTGGTGGATTCCTGCGGCGCAACGATCCGGTCGTGGATCGCTGGTATTCGCGCGATGTTGCGGCGATTGCGCGAGCGCGGAGGCTGACCGGCGTGGCGCCATTCTTCGTCGATGCGGACGCTGCGCCCAATCCGGGAGGATATCCGGTGGGCGGGCTGACCGTGATCGCGTTTCGCAACAATCATCTGATGTATTCGCTCACTTGGTTCGGGCTTGCGGTGCTGAGCCTTTCGGGGGCCGTAATTGTTTTGCGCAGGCGGGCGCCGTCTGGGGGACGCACGTGATGGACGTGCCGCTGCTGGCGCTTACTCGGGGTACGCGCTCCGCTGCGGGGCCACCCGACGATGCAGTCGCGGCCGAGAATATGCGCCAGCTGGTGCAGCTGCGCTGGATCGCGGTTGCAGGGCAGTTGCTCACCATTCTGTTCGTCGATCTGGTGCTGGGCGTGCCGCTGCCGCTGCTGCCGATGCTGGGCGTGGTGGCGCTGCTGGCGCTAGCCAATCTGGTGAGCGCGCTGTTGCTGTCTCGGCATCGCGTAACCAATGTCGAGCTTCTGCTGGCGCTGTTGTTCGACGTTGGGTCGCTGACGGCGCAGCTTTCGCTTAGCGGCGGCGCGACCAATCCCTTCATCTCGCTGTACCTGCTGCAGGTCGTGCTCGGCGCGATCCTGCTGGCGACGTGGTCGGTGTGGGTGCTCTTCGCCGTAACCGCGCTGTGCTATGCCGCGCTGGCGACGTACGGCGCGCCGCTTCCCTATCCCGCGGATCTGCTGCCTTTGGTCGATGGCCTCGACGCGCTCGGTGCATGGATCAGCTTCGCGTTGAACGGCATCCTGCTGACAATGTTCGTGACTCGGATCAGCCGTAACCTGCGCGCGCGCGACGCCTATCTGGCCGATCTGCGACGGCAGACCGCGGAGGAAGACGGGATCGTGCGGATGGGGCTGTTCGCTAGCGGCGCGGCGCATGAGTTAGGCACGCCGCTCGCCTCGCTGGCGGTGATCCTGAGCGATTGGCGGCGCATTCCCAAACTCGCTGCCGACCCAGAACTCGCGGGCGAGATCGATGTGATGCAGGCCGAGGTGCAGCGCTGCAAGGCGATCGTCAGCGACATCCTGCATTCCGCTGGCGAGCCGCGCGGCGAGGCGATGGAGAGCGTCGGCGCGCGAGCGTTCCTGAAAGAAGTGGTGGCAAGCTGGCGCCAGGCCCATCCCACCGTGCCGCTCGACGTTGCGCTCGACGGGCTCGACGATGCTGCGGTGGTCGCTGGGCCGGCGCTGCGCCAGGCGATCGGCAATCTGCTCGACAATGCCGCCGAGGCTTGTCCGTGGAGTGTCGGGCTGATCGCGACGCGTGACGCGGACGATCTGACGATCAGCGTCGTCGATGAGGGTGCCGGCTTCGGCGAGGCTCAGCTGGCGACGGTTGGGAAACCGTATCATTCGAGCAAGGGGGCGGGGCACGGCGTCGGGCTGTTCCTCGCGAGCAACGTTGCGCGGCGGCTCGGCGGGCGGCTGGAGGCGCTGAACCGCGCCGCCGGCGGCGCGGAGGTGCGGCTCGTCCTGCCTCTTGCCGCATCTCGCGGCGGGGCGGCGTGATGGAGGCGCCGCGCCGGCTGCTGATCGTCGAGGATGACGTGACTTTCGCGCGCACGTTGCAGCGATCGTTCGAGCGGCGTGGCTATCTGGTGTGGGTCGCGCATAGCCCCGACGAGATGGAGGAGGTGCTCGGCGAGGCGCAGCCGGCGTTCGCGGTGGTCGACCTGAAGCTTGGCAATGCCTCCGGACTCGGTTGCGTGAAGCGGCTCCATGCGTTCGATCCGGCGCTGATGATCGTGGTGCTGACCGGCTTTGCGAGCATCGCGACGGCGGTTGAGGCGATCAAGCTGGGCGCATCGCACTATCTCGCCAAGCCATCGAACACCGACGATATCGAGGCGGCGTTCGGCAAGGTGAGCGGCAATGCGACGGTGCCGATCGACGGGCGCACCACATCGATCAAGACGCTGGAATGGGAGCGCATTAACGAGACGCTCGCGGAGACCGGGTTCAACATTTCCGAGACCGCGCGACGACTGGGGATGCATCGGCGGACGCTGGCACGAAAGCTGGAGAAGAAGCCGCTGCGGTGATCCGCTCCTCGTGCGAAAGAAGGGTACCGGCGGGTAGCGACGTTAACTCGCACCTAACCCGCGGTGCGCCAAGGTCCGCATATGAAGCTTGCGACCGAACAGCTGCGTCTCGAAGCACTTCGCGCGCTAGAAGTTCTCGACACCCCGCCGGAGGAGGAGTTCGACGCGATCGTGATCGCGGCGAGCCGCCTATTCGGCTGCCAAATGGGTTCGGTGTCGTTGATCGATGCTGATCGCCAGTGGTTCAAGGCGCGGTGCGGATTCGACGATTTGGAAACCGCGCGCGATATCTCATTCTGCACGCACGCAGTGGCGGCGGACGACACGCTGGTCGTTCGCGACGCGCTGCTGGACTCGCGGTTTATCGACAATCCGTTCGTCGTCGATGCGCCGCACGTGCGCTTCTATGCCGGCGTGCCGCTGCGCGCGAGCGCCGTGCCCGGCGGCCCGCCGCTGCCGATCGGAACGCTGTGCGTCATTGGTGACGAGCCGCAAGATCCGTCACCTGAGAACCTTGAGATGCTGCGCGGTTTGGGACGCGTGGTGGAGGCGCTGCTTGAATCTCGACGCACAAGTTCGCGCAATCTGCGCCTCGCGCTCGAACGTCAGCAGGCATTGATCGAGATCGAACGGACGCAGCGGCTGTTGCAGCAGGCCGAGCGGATGGCTCGGGTTGGTTCGTGGCGACTCGATCTCAATACCAAAGTCGCACATTGGTCCCCGCAGACCTACGCTATCCACGGGCTGGATGTTGGTGAAGACCCGTCGCTGCAGACGGCGCTCGACTTCTACCCGGCGGCCGATCGCGTGCTGCTGGACGCGGCGATTGCTAACTGCGTCGGAAGCGGCCGGTCGTGGGATATGGAGTGCGATTTTTTCACAGCCACCGGCGATCTGCGACGTGTGCGGACCATGGGTGAACCCGAACTGCGCGACGGGCGCCCGGTCGCCATCATCGGTGTGATCCAGGACATTACGGATCGGTATCGGCTTGAGCGGCGGCTGCACGAAGTGGCGCATACGGATGAGTTGACCGGGCTGGCGACTCGCCGGGCGTTCAACAATCGGTTGGATGCGGCCATTGCGAAGAGCCAGACGGACGCGAGCCAGCTCACGGTCGCGATCCTTGATCTTGATCGGTTCAAGGACGTGAACGACCGGCTCGGCCATGCCGCAGGCGACGAAGTGCTGCGGCTGATGGCGGCGAAGCTGCGTGGGGTAACTTACCTCGGCGAGTTCTTCGGTGCGCGGCTAGGTGGCGACGAGTTCGTGCTTTTGCTTCAGGGCGCTGCGGCACGCGAGCGCCTGGTGCCTAGCATCGAGCGACTTCTGGGCGACCTTCGACATGATGTGCCCGCCGACCACGGGAGCATTGCGGTATCGACGACGATCGGCGCCTGTATCGTGGATGCGGAAAACCCCGATCGCTCGTCCGTGCTGAAGTGCGCCGATCAGGCGCTTTACCGTGCGAAACGACTGCGCCGCGGCACTGGCGCGATTGCCGGCCGGGCCGGGCTAATCAATGCGGCCGGCTACGTGGTTCCGATCACGCGCACGGCCTGACGCGCTCCGCTCGCGTGCGGAGCGCGCCTGCCATTAGAATTTACATCCGATTTGTTGTGCCACCGTTCTGCATCTTCATTGCAGCGTCGAGGTGACGCTTCACGACCGGTGCGGCGGCCTTTGCCGACGTGCGCAGCGGAGGCTGGTCACCGCCCGACGCGTAGCTGGTGTGCAGATCGAGCGCGGCCTGGTGCGCCGGGATTTGCTGCGCGATGTAGAGCCGGTCAAAATCGGTCTGTTGCGCCGACTGAAGCTCGTTGATCGACGCAGTTGCGCCTGGATCTAGCATTGGCGGGGTCGGGTCCAGCTTCGCGCGGCGCGCGGCTTTCATCGTCGCGGTGGTGGTCTTCTGGTGATGCATGATCAGCATCTGCGCATATTTGCGGATCGCCGGCGTTTGCGACTTTTCCAACGCGATCTGGCTCGAATTGATCTCGTAGAGATCGCTGCGCCCTGCAGCCATCACATAGGGCATCGCCTGGCTCTTCGCCTCGGGCGGCGGCGGCGGGGGTGGGGTCTGCGCCACGGCTGTGGTTGAGAGGGCGAGGACAAGGCTCGCGCTGAATAACTTGATCATGGAATATCTTCCGTTGTTGATCCATCGCGAACACGACAGATCAAGCGGAAGTTCCTGATAAGCTACAAGAAGTTACTTTAGATCAGCCACATTATTTTGGAGGCGACACACTTAGCTCCGTCTTTTCCGGATCATTGCCGTGGATCGTGGCGAAGTTTGCGAACTCCGGCTAATTCGCGCTTCGTGTCCGTCCAAAATCAGGCGTCAGCGCCGCTTACCCGCATTCACGTGGCGCCCGGCGCGCCGTATTTTGTGACCGAAGCCGGCGCGACGTGGACGCCGATCGGCCACAATGATGCGGTGACTTGGCCCGAACTGGCGCCGCTGTTCCGCCGCCGCGACATGGCGGCGGTGGAGCAGCACCTAGTCTGGCTGCGCGATCATGGCGTGACCTGCATTCGGCTGATGCTGGAATATTGCCATGGCGAGCATCGCTATCTCGAGCGGCCCGCGGGCAAGTTCGTGGGCCACATGGTGCAGTTCTGGGATGACCTGTTCGTCTTGCTCGAGCGCGCGGGCATGCGCGTGTTGCTGACGCCGTACGACACCTTCTTCATGTGGATCCGGTGGCGCCATCATCCCTACAACCGGGCGAATGGCGGCCCGTGCGCCAGCCGTCGCGCGTGGTTGACCGATCCCGAGATGCGCGCGGCGATCAAGACTAGGCTGGCATTCGCGAGCGACCGCTGGGGCGCGAGCCCGGCGCTGTTCGCGTGGGATATTTGGAATGAGATCCACCCCGCGCATGGCGGCAACGATCCAGCGAGCGCCACTCCGTTCATCGACGATATCGCGCCGTGGCTGCGGGAGCACGAGATTGCGCAACGTGGCTGGGCCAATCTGCAGACGGTGTCGGTCTTCGGGCCCGAGTTGATCAACCATCCGATGATGGCGGAGGCAATCTTTCGCCACCCCGCGCTCGATTTCGCCAATACCCACCTCTACGAGAAGGGCACGATCGATGCGCCGCGCGATACCGTGGCGCCGGCGCTCGCAGTTGCGCGGCTGATGCGCACGGCCGTTGCCGAGGCGGGGCGGGCGCGGCCCGTGTTCGATTCGGAACATGGCCCGATCCACAGTTTCAAGGACAAGAAGCGGACGCTGTCGGAGGCGTTCGACGACGAATATTTCCGGCATATCCAATGGGCGCATCTGGCGAGCGGCGGCTCCGGGGGCGGGATGCGCTGGCCGAACCGGCATCCGCATGTTCTGACGGCGGGGATGCGGGTGGCGCAGCGCGGGCTGGCGGCGTTTCTGCCGTTGATTGACTGGGATACTTTTCAGCGGCGGAACGTGTCTGACGAGCTTCACTGCGACGATCCGGGCGTGGCGACGGTTGGCTGCGGGGACGCGCGGCAGGCAATCGCCTGGGTGGTGCGGACCGATCGGCTGGCGCGCGACGGGACGATGCTCGGGGCGGATGCGGCGGCGCCGGCGATGCTCGATGTACCGGGGCTAGCCGATGGTGATTATGCCATCACGGTGTTCGACACGCGGGCAGCGCGAGCGACCGCGCTGCCCGATGTGACAAGTTCGGGCGGGGTGCTGCGGGCCGCGATCGGGCCGGTGGTGCGTGATCTTGCGATTGCCATCGTGTCGCGTTGACGACGCACTTTGCACCAGCCGACGCGGTTCACGGCGATCCTTCGAGCCCGTCGTACCAGGCGGCGTATTGCGTGTTGCGGGCTAGACGGCGGGTAAGGTCGGGCGCGCCGTCCTGCCACCAAACCGGCCCGCGCTCGCCGAGTGCGATTTTGGCGATCTGGACCGCGACGCGTGCCTCGGCGAGTGCCGCCTCGTCCTTGCATTTCAACGCACTCGCGACCGCTCGGCGGGCGGCCATGAGGCAATCGACGTGGTGTTGGCGGTCTTCCTCCAGCAGCGAAGGGTCTGCGCGCCGCCAAAGTCGGCCACGCACGACGATATATCGGCCGTCTGGCGTGCTTAGAGGCGGCGTCGGCACGGAACGTCGGGAAGTGGGTTTACCGGCCAACCGTGTCTTCCGCCGCGAGCCTACGCTATTGCACGGTAGGCTTCGACCATCGAGCGGACCTCGACCTTTGCCTTGAGGCGGGCGCAGAGCAGCGCGGTGCCGCTGACCTTGCGCTGCACGAAGAGCGTGTCGATCGGCGGGATGTGCCACGTGGCGCGATCCTCGGCCATGGCCATCGCTTCGTCGCGCAACACGCCGACGAAGGCGCGGTCTCCGAAGTCGAACGGACCGGCGTGGTCGAGCTCGCCGACGATCACGTCGATCATCCGATCGACCGCCGCGCGATGCCGCTCGGCGGCAGCGGCGCCTACGAAGCTTGCCGCTACTGCGGCGTCGCGCACGGCATCGCGGTCGCCGGCCAGCACTGCCATCAGCAGGCGATGGTAGCCCTGCTGCGTTTCGGGCAGCACCTCGCGCGTCGCGCCGAAATCGAGCAGGACCAGCCGGCCAGTGTCGGCCTGCCAGCGGTAGTTCGCGAAATTGGGGTCGGTCTGCATCACGCCCCAGGCGAACAGTTCGCGCAGCACCTGCGCGACGAGCGCATGCGCGGCGCGGTCGCGTTCTTCCTGCGGTGCGCCCTCGAGCGCCTCGATCGGCGTGCCGGGGATGAAGTCCATCGCCAACACGCGCGGAGTGCTCAGCGATGGTTCGGTGCCGGGAACGACATAGGCAGGGTCGTCGCCGAGCAGGGTTCGGTAGCGTTCCAGCATGGCGCGCTCGCGAACGTAATCAGCCTCTTCATGAAGCTGGCGCTTGGCCTCTGCGAGCAGCGGGGTGATGTCGACCTCGCGCGGCATTAGTCCAGATACGCGCAGGAGGGTGGCGACGTTGTCCACATCGGCGTCGATGCTGGCGGCGACGCCGGGATATTGCACCTTGATCGCGAGTACGCGGCCGTCGGGCAGTTCGGCACGATGAACCTGGCCGATCGAGGCGGCGGCGATCGGGTGCGCCTGGAAGTGGCGGAAACGGCGGCGCCAGTCGCGGCCCCACTCCGCGGTGAGCACGCGATCGAGCTGTTGCGGCGGCATGTGGTGCGCATTGTCGCGCAGCCGGGCGAGGATCTGCGTCAGCTCGGGCGGCAACATGTCGCCGGCGTCCATCGAAATCATCTGGCCGAGCTTCATCGCGGCGCCGCGCAGGTGCGCGAGCTGATCCGCGACGCGGGTGGCGTTGCCGGGCGTCAGCAGCATATCGCTGACGCGCGGGCGCTCCCCCGCGGCAAGCCGGCGCGCGCCTTCGGCCACCATGCCGCCCGCCACGCCGCCTGCGAGGCGGCCGAAGCTGCCGAAGCGCGCCAGCCGGCCGCTCGGCACCGCCCGCCCGCCCTGATCATCCGCCATTCCGCAATTTCTCCTTCATGGTCGCGGCGAGCACATGCACGAGCGTGACCGGTGCGAAGTCGTGAGCGTCGACGCCGACGTCAAGCGGTGGCGGCATCGGTTTCAGGCCCGGGGAAGAACAGCGTCATGTCCAGTAGAGGATCCGCGCCATCGGCAGTGCGGTCGCGATGTGGTCGTGGAAGAAGCGGCGGAGCGTGCGCATCGTGTCGGCGTCGTACACCTGTTTCTCGGTGCCGAACTTGGTGCGTTTTGTGGTGCGATTGGCGGCGGTCATGTCGAGTGCAGAGCCTGGATACCAGCTGTCGAGAATCGCCTTCGATCCGGCGGTGAAGCGGTGTGTAATCAGCTCGATGGTGAGATCGACGCCGGGGACGTTGGCGAGACTTGCGGCGGCCTCTTCGAGCAGCGTTGCATAAGCGGCTTCCCAGCCGTCGGCGGCGATGATCGGGGCAATGGTCAGCCCGATCGGGTAACCGGCGAGTGCCATCTGCCGCAGCGCTTGCAGCCGATCGGCGACGCGCGCGGTGCCGCCCTCGAAGCGAGCGAAGGCGCGCGGGTTGATCGAGGCGCGCATCCGCGTGCGCCTGCCGTGATCGAGCGTGAGTAGCGGTGCGACATCGGCGAACTTGCTGGTGAAGCGCAGCTGCGCATCGGCGTTCCAGCGGCCGAACCAGGCGATCGCGGCGGAGAGCGAGCCGGTGAGCGGCTCGAGCGCGAGTGGGTCGGTGTAGCAAGAGGCCTCGTAGGTGGTGCCTTCGTGCGCGCGGGTGGTGCTGCGCGAGGTGATCGTGCCTTGGCCGAGATACGCGGGCAGGCTGTCGAGGATTTCGTCGAGGTTTGCGTAGACGCGGGTTATCGGCGGGCCCTTCAGCGAGCCGGCGAGGTAGCAATAGCTGCAATGGGCAGGGCACCCTTCGGCCAGATCGACGCGCCAGTCGGCGCTCGGGGCGATCGGCTGCAGGCGGCGCTTCGAGGGTGGGGCGACGACGACGGCGAGCGTGAGCTTGGCCTCGGCATAGGCGCGGGCGGGATCGTCGGGGAAGGCGAGGTTGAGGCGATCGCCGGGGAGTTCGACGATCTCGACGCCGAGTGCGGCGGCGCGATCAAGGATGGCGCGGCCGTGTGAGAAGGTGCGGGCGGCGCGCGTGACGATCAGGCGACGTGGCCGCCAAACGGTGGTGGGGCGGGGCGTGGCGGGGGGCACGTACGGCGAACGAGCGGTGGCCGCGGTGGTTCAGCGGGGGCGGCTATCCGTGAACGGTGTCGCCGCGTTCGAGCTTCGCGACGAATTCGTTGATCTTGCGGGCGCGGGTGTCCGCGCGCTTCACGGTCGTGATGCGGTAGAGAATGGCGTAGCGGTTGGCGCCGGTAAGCGTGGCGAAGAACGCGGCGGCGGTGGGACTGGCGTCTAGCGCGGTTTGCAGGTCGCTTGGAACCTCGGCGGTGCTGGCGGGGGCGTAGGCGGTGGACCAGCGGCCGTCGGCGCGGGCGGCGTCGATCTGCGCCTGACCGGCTGGCATCATCCGCTTCGCCTCGATGAGTTCCTCGGCGCGGCGAACATTTATGAGTGACCATTTGCTGGCGCGCTTGCGCGGCGTGAAGCGGATCAGCCAATATGTCGCATCATATTTGTCGAGTTGCCCGTCGATCCAGCCGCGGCACAGTGCGGCGTCGATCGCCTCAGGCTTGGTGACGCTGGCGACGCCCGAGCGCTGTTTGGCGAACTTGATCCACAGGCCCTTGGCGTCGGCGGGTTGTACGTCGAGCCATTGCTCTAACGCGGCGACGTCGGGGAAGGCGATGATCGGGAGGCCGGCGCGCTCTTCGCTCATGATCAATTCCGTGGCGGTAAGAGATCGCCGGGGCGGTAGACGCGCTCGACGTGGCCGGCGAGTTCGTCGGGATGGAAGTAGACCGGTCGGAGCTTGCCCTGCGAATAGCGATCGATCTGGTCGGCGAAATGTGGCGAGGCGGGATCGCCGCTCTGCCCGCCGGCCATCACTGCGGTGGCCTTCACGCGCGGGCCGAATTCCACGATCGCCACGAAGCTGTTGCCGCTGGTGCCGTAATAGCGATTGGTGCCGGGCCAGGTCTTGGCGCCGAACGAGGCGAGGCTGCCCCATTGCGCCGAGGTGAAGGGGATCGGGGTGGAGCGCTTGGCGTCGTCGAAGTGCGGGTCGATCGCGGCGTCGAGCCGCTGGAAGCGGTTGATCTCGCCCCAGGGGGTGCGCCAGGTGCCGAAATCGCGGGTCAGCCGATCGACGGCGGCGGCAAGCGCGGCGAGCTTTGTGGGACCGTCGACGCGCAGCGCGGTGTAATCAGGAACATTCATCCGTTCGACCTGGGCGAAGCCGCCGTAGGCACGCCACAATTCGTCGCCCCAGAAGACGGCGAGGCTGGTCGCGACCGAGTCCGCGGCCCAGCGGTGATCCCAGCGCGAGAGAAGTGCGATCGGTTCAGCGAGCGCGCGGCGGCGAGGATCGCCTTGCGGCAGGGTGCGCCATGCCTCGATCAAAGGCGGCAACAGCTTGGCGAAGGCCGGGAGATAGGGATCGTAAGCAGCGTCGCGCAGGCGTTCCGCGGTCCAGCCGGTCTTGCCGGTCAGCAGCAGATCGGCGTGGGTGCCGCGCGCGTTGGGGCCGGTCTGATCCATGTAGCGCGGAAAGTCTGCCGCCTTCGGGCTGTCCGGACCGGCGGCGCTCCATGGCCAGTCGTTGGTGTTGTGGGCCCAGCCGACGCGCGGGTTGGCGACGCTGGGCAGGCTGGCCAGCGTGTGCAGCCCCTTCCAGTCGGTCGCGGGATCGCTGCCGTCGATCGGGCGGGTGTAATCGAAGCGGTCGGCGCGCAGCGGCACGAATTGCGGCATGAGGAACGCAATATTGCCCGCGCTGTCAGCGAACAGCGTGTCATTCGAGGAGTTCGCCTTGCGCTCGGCGACGGCCATGTAGCTGGCGAGGTCGGTCGCCTTGGTGCGTAGATAGCTTTGTTCGAGTGCCGGGATCGGGCGCCACATCAGGGCGGTGGCGATCCAGCGGCCATCCTTTGCAGCGACGATCGGGCCGTGGTGGGTGCGCCACGTGGTGAAGTTGCGTGTGCCGGTGCCGCCATCCGAGCGGCGGAAGCGCAGGGTGACGGTCTGCGTCGCGAGCGGGCGTTGTTCGCGGCCAAACCGATAGGACCAGCCATTACCGCGGCGGACGACGCGTTCGGCGAATTCATCGACATTGTCGACCGTGGACGAGGTGTGCATCCAGCCGGCGCGGGCGTTGAACCCCTGATAGACGAAGAACTGCCCCCAGGTGCTCGCGCCGTAGGCGTTGAGCCCCTCGTCACTGGTCACCTGCGCTTCGGAGCGGAAGTAGAAGCTGGTGTGGGGATTGATGAGCAAAAGCGCGTGGGCGCCGCTGGTGAGCTTCGGCGCGATGGCGATGCCGTTCGATCCGGATGGCTCGCGCGGGCGGGTGCCGAGTTCTTCGGGCGTCGGCGGGGTGGGGCGGCCGTAGAAAGTCTTGAGCTCGGAGAGCGAGATGCGCTCAATATCGCCGCCGATGCTGCCTTCGGTGAAGCTGAGCGCCATCCAGGGTTCGAAGCGGGTCAGCACCTTGGGCTTCGTTTCGGGATGCGTTGCGAGGTAGAAGTTGAGGCCGTCGGCCCAGGCGTTCATGAGCGTGCGCAGCCATGCGGGGCTGGCGGCGTATTGCGTCTGCAGCACCGCGGGATCGACGAACAGTCGCTGGCGAAGATCGGCCCAGATCGCCTCTTCGCCCTCCGCCTCGGCGGTGCGGCCGAGTGCCGTGAGGTAATTGGCTTCGACGCGGGCGAAATCGTCCTCGGCCTGCGCATACATCATGCCGAAGACCGCGTCGGCATCGCTCCGCCCGCGGATGTGCGGGATGCCCCAATCGTCGCGGGTGATCGTCACGCGTGCGGCGTGGCCTTGCCAGCGGGTGCGCTCGGGATTGGGGGCGGGATCCGGGGCGGCGGCGGTGAGCGTCGTGGCGAACGCGAGCAGGATCAGCGGATTGCGTGCGCGGCGGGGGAGGGTATCCATGGCGCGTAGCGTAGAACGGGGGATGCGACATGGCCATGCGGTGGTTGGCGATCTTGGCGGCGTTCGCGTTGATCGGGGCGGCCGAACCACCAAAGGCGGAGACGCCCGCGATTCTGCTGAAGCCGGACGCGGTGTTCGACGGGGTCGACGGGAAGGCACATCCCGGCTGGCAGGTGCTAGTGCGCGGCGACTTGATCGTTGCGGTGGGGCCGAACTTGACTGCTCCGGCAGGGGCCGTGGTGATCGACCTGGCTGGCGACACGCTGATGCCCGGCATGATCGAGGGGCACGGGCACCTGTTCCTTCACCCCTATGACGAGGCAAGTTGGGACGATCAGGTGCTGCACGAGCCGCTGGCGCTGCGCACTGCGCGGGCGGTGGCACAGGCGGGGAGGACGTTGCGCGCCGGCTTCACGACCGTTCGCGATCTAGGCACCGAAGGCGCTGGCTATGCCGATGTCGGGCTGAAGGCGGCGATCGATCAGGGAATCGTCGAGGGACCGCGGCTGGCAGTGGCGACGCGGGCGATCGTGGCCTTGGGTGCCTACGGACCGAAAGGGTTCGAGCCGGGCGTGGCGGTCCCGCAGGGCGCGGAGGAGGTTTCCGGCGCCGATGCCATGCAGGCTGCCGTGCGCCGGCAGATCGCCGCCGGCGCGGACTGGATCAAGCTGTACGCCGATTATCGCTTACGCGCCGGCGAGGAGAGCCGCGCGACGCTGAGCCTCGAGGAGATCAAGGCGGCGGTGGCGGCGGCGCACGATGCGGGGCGACCAGTAGCGGTGCACGCGTCGACGCCCGAGGGCATGCGGCGGTCGATCGAGGCGGGGGTCGAGACGATCGAACATGGCTATGGCGGGACACGCGAGACGTTCGCCGCGATGGCCGCGAAGAAGATCGTTTATTGCCCGACGCTTGCCGCATCGGATGCGAGCGCGCGCTATCGTGGATGGGACGGACGCGAGCCGGCGCCGCCCGCAGTTCGCCTGAGCCTCGAGACTGTTCGGCTGGCGCTGGCGGCGGGGGTGACGATGTGCATGGGCGGCGATGTCGGGGTGTATACGCATGGCGAGAATGCGCGCGAGATGGAACTGATGGTCGCGGCCGGGATGTCGCCGGCGCAGGTGCTGCTTGCCGCGACCTCGGGCAATGCGCGGTGGATGGGAATGTCTGCGCGGCTTGGCGCGATCAGGCCGGGGCTGCTGGCCGATCTGGTCGCGGTCGCCGGTGATCCGACGGTGAAAATCGAGGCGGTGCGCGACGTGCGGATGGTGATGAAGGGCGGCATGGTAGTCGGGATGACGCGCTGATGGGGGCTCACGCGGAACGGAAACCGCGTGCGGCCGTTCGCGAGCGACCAGGAGGAACCATTGATGAACGCCAGCGCTCGGCTGACTACCCTTACCCGCGTCGGATTTGCGACACGTGGCATTCTGTATCTCGTGATCGCATTCCTGATCGTACGTACCGGCCGCGCCGAGGATACGAGTGGCGCGTTGCAGTTCCTGGCTGGCAGCGGTGGGCGATTGTTGCTGTCGATCATGGCGGCCGGGCTGCTCGCCTACGGCATCTGGCGGCTGTGCGATGCGGCGTTCGATATCGAGCGGCATGGCACTGATCGCAAAGGGATATTCGAGCGGCTTGGCGCTGGCATCAGCGGGTTGGTCCATCTGGTCCTTGCTTGGCAGGCGTTCCGGCTAATCCAGGGCGTGTCCTCGGTCGGGAACGGGACGGAGCAGGGGACGCAGGCGGCGCTGGATTTACCGGGCGGCACGGCGATCGTGATGCTGGGTGCCGCGGTGCTGTTCGCGGTCGGCGTGGTGCAGTTGATCAAGGCGGCAAAGGGATCGTTCCTGAAGCACCTCGAACCTGCGATGGCGCAGCATGCGTGGGCGCGGTGGAGCGGCCGCGCAGGTTATGCCGCACGCGGGCTGGTGTTCATTATCAGCAGCTGGTTCCTGCTGCAGGCAGGCCTGCAGGCGGAGGCCAGCGAGGCAGGCGGCATGGCGGAGGCGCTGTCATGGCTTGAGAGCCCGTGGGACTTTGTCGTGGCGATCGGCCTATTCGGTTTTGGCGTCTTCAGCCTGATCGAGGCTCGTTATCGCATTTTGCACGACGTGCCGGTGGACGGCCTAACCCGGCGGGTCGCGGGCGCGGCATAACCGCCGCTCAAGCGGTTTCGATAAGGCGGTCGGCTTGAGCGCGCGCCTCGTCGGTGATCGTCGCACCGGAGAGCATGCGGGCGATTTCCTCGCGGCGTTCGTCTGGTGCGAGCTGGCGGACGCCGGTGCGGGTGACGACGCCGTCGTGGCGCTTCGCGATTAGCAGATGCGCGGCACCGCGCGCGGCCACCTGTGGCGAGTGGGTCACCACCAGCAATTGCGCGGTCGCGGCCAGGCGGGCGAGGCGCTCGCCGATTGCGGACGCAACCGCGCCGCCGACGCCGCGGTCGATCTCGTCGAAGATCATCGTCGCGGCGGCGCCTTCTTCGGCCAGCGCCACCTTGAGCGCGAGGATGAAGCGCGAGAGCTCGCCGCCCGAGGCGATCTTGATCAACGGCCCGAACGGGGCGCCGGGGTTGGTTGCGATCTCGAATTCGACGCGGTCGCGGCCGGCGGCGCCCCATTGTTCCTCGGGCAGCGCGGCGACGGTGGTGCGGAAGCGGGCGGAGTCGAGCTTCAGCGGGGGCAGTTCGCCGGCAACCGCGGCGTCGAGGCGGGCGGCGGCGGCGGTGCGCGCAGCGGAAAGGTGCTCGGCGGCGGCGAGATAGGCAGCGCGCGCCTTGGTGGCGCGCTGTTCGAGCGCGGCGATGCCGTCCTCGCCTGCTTCAAGCCGGTCGCGGCGGCCGCGCAGGTCGTCGGCCAGCGCGGCGAGATCGTCGGGCTGGACGCGGTGTTTGCGTGCGATTCCGCGTAGTTCGAACAGGCGCGTCTCGTCATCTTCGAGCGCGCGCGGATCGAAACTGAGCGCGAGCGCGGCCTCGCTGACGCGCTCGCCCGCGGTGGAGGCCTCGATCACGGCGCGATCGAGCGCGGCGAGCGCGTCGGCGAGTGCCTCGTGGTCGGGTGAGATCCGATCGAGGATTCGTGCGGCTTGACGCATTCGCGACAGCGCACCGTCCGATCCTTCGAGTGCGTCGGTCAGTGCGTTGAGATCGTCGGTGATCTTTTCGGAGCGCTGCATCACGCGGCGACGCTCGGCGAGCGCCTCTTCCTCGCCGACTTTTGGGGCGAGTGCGTCGAGTTCGGCCACGGCATGATCAAGCCATTCGCGGTCGCGCGCTGCGGTCTCGATCTCCTCGCGCGCTTGCGCGAGCGCGTCCTGCGCCGTGCGCCACGTGCGCCACGCATCGCTGACGGCGGCGGTGTCGAGGCGGCCGAACGTGTCGAGCAGCGTGCGGTGGCCGCGCGGGTTGAGCAGGCCGCGATCGTCGTGCTGGCCGTGGATCTCGACCAACCGCGTGCCGAGTTCGCGCAGGAGTGCGGCGGAGGCGGGCTGATTGTTGACGAAGCCGCGGCTGCCGCCGTCCGCCTTGACGACGCGGCGAACGATCAGCGGCTCGCCCGACTCGGCCTCGACGCCATTGTCGTCGAGCAGCGCGGCGACGCCGGCGGGGGGATCGAAGGTGGCGGTGACGCTGGCCTGCGCAGCGCCGTGGCGGACGAGGCCACTATCGCCGCGGGCACCGAGCGCGAGGCCGAGCGCGTCGAGCAGGATCGACTTGCCCGCGCCGGTCTCGCCGGTGAGCACGCCCAGGCCGGCGCCGAAATCGAGGTCGAGCGCCTCGATCAGCACCACGTCGCGGATCGAGAGCGCGGTCAGCATGGGTGCGTCAACGCCCGGCGAACCGGGCGGTGCCTTATTGTGGCGGGGTGGCGGGCGGAGAGCCCGGCTGGACCCCGGTGGGGGTGGCGGTCGACGGGGGGTTGCCGGCCGGCGTTGCGCCGGCGCCGCCCGAGGTAGTCGCCGGCGTCGGCGCGCCGGGCGCCTCGGCACGCGGGGTGGGTGATTCGTCTTCGACGGGCAGAACCTCGACCTCGGTACGCGGCGACACGGCAGGGGCGGGGACGGTCAACTGCGGGACGATCTGTTCGCCGGGAGCAAGCGGTTTAATTGGCGTGACGGGGCTCTCGCCGAGCAGCTTAAAGGCGTGTTCGTACCAAAAGGTCTCGGGATAGTTTGCGCCGAGCACCGAAGCTGCGCGCTTCGCCTCTTCCCGCACGCCGAGCGCGAGGTAGGTTTCGGTGAGGCGCATCAAGGCTTCGGGGGTGTGGGTGGTGGTCTGATAATCGTCGACTACCTTGCGGAAGCGCATCGTTGCCGCCAGCCATTGACCGCGACGTTCGTAGAAGCGGCCGACCTCCATCTCCTTGCCGGCGAGGTGATCGCGGACGAGATCGATCTTGAGCCGTGCGTCGGCAGCGTAGCGCGTGTTCGGATAGCGGCGCGTCAGCTCACCGAGCGCGTCCTGCGCCTGGCTGGTGATCTTCTGATCGCGCGTCACGTCACTGATCTGCTCGTAGTAGCTGAGCGCGATCAGATAATAGGCGTAAGGCGCGTCGCGATTGCCTGGGTGGACCGACAGGAAGCGCTGCGAGCCCTGGATCGCCTCGGTGTAGCTCTTCGCGAGATAGTTGCTGAACGCCCCCATCAGCTGCGCGCGGCGCGCCCAGACCGAATAGGGATGCTGGCGCTCGACCTCGTCGAACAGCGCTGCGGCGACCTTGTACTGGCGCTGATCGAGCTTCTGCCGGGCAGCGCTGTAGAGCGTGCCTACGTCGCGCGCGACGTAGGGAAGGTCACCCTTCGCCTTGTTGGTCGCGCAGCCCGTGACGGGCAGGGCGAGCGCAGCGAGCAGCAGGGCGGCGAGTGGGCGGGACGATAAGATACGCATCGGGGAGAGCCTTTAGCGCAGGGGGATAGATGCGAACAGTGGCGAAAAAACGGGGTGAAACGGGTTGGTCGCGACGGCGTTGAGCGAGTAACGGACTTTACAAGCATCGGGGGATCGACATGACTGCAACCTTGCTGGCCACCAAGCGCGTCGAAAAGCCATGGGGGCGACACAATCTGTATCCCGGCTTCCCCGATCCAGCGCCGGACGGCGAGCCGATCGGCGAAGTTTGGTTCCAGTCACCGCATCCCGACGAGCCCGAGATGCTGATCAAGTATCTGTTCACGAGTGAAAAACTGTCGGTGCAGGACCATCCGTCGGACGCGGAGGCGCGCAAGCGTGGCCTGCCGCGCGGCAAGGACGAATGCTGGCTGATCCTGGACGCCGAGCCCGATTCGACGATCGCGATCGGGCCGAAGCAGGCGATGACGGCGGACGAATTGCGCGCGAGCGCGCTCGATGGCTCGATCGAGCACAAGCTCGACTGGAAGCCAGTGAAGGCGGGTGATTTCTATTATTCGCACTCGGGCGTGGTGCACGCGATCGGAGCGGGACTGACGCTGATCGAGGTGCAGCAGAATTCGGATACGACGTATCGGCTGTACGATTACGGACGGCCGCGCGAGTTGCACCTTGAGGACGGGATCGCGGTCGCGGATCTGGAACCCTGGGTCGCGCCGCCGCAGCCGGGTGTGGTGTCGCCGGGGCGGACGATCCTGGTCGAGGGGCCGAAGTTCGTGCTGGAGCGGTGGGGTGGGGGTGCGCGCGACATTGCGCTGCCCGAGGGGAGGACGGGCTGGCTGGTGCCGATCCGCGGCGACGGCGTGGTTGGTGGTGTGGCCTGGAAGGCTGGTGAGTGCGTGATGGTCACCGGGGCGGAGGCGCTGCACGCGTCGGCGGATGCGGATTTGCTGTTTGCTTATCCCGGGACCGCGCGACTCGGATAACGGCGGCCGGCGTTTTCCGGCACGACTGAGGACAGGTTTTGTTTGATCCCTTTACGGTTGCCATCATCGTCGCGGCGGGGTTTGTCGGCGGGGCGATGAACGCGCTTGCCGGCGGTGGCACGTTTGCAACCTTGCCGGCGCTGCTGGCGACTGGAATGCCGGCGAACATCGCCAATGCAACGTCGAACGTCGCGCTGCTGCCGGGGGCGGCGACGAGCGCGTGGGCCTTTCGCAAGGAATTGGAGCCGGTTGGCGGGCTGAGCGTCGGCCTTCTTGCGGGGATTACCTTCGTCGCCGGGCTCGTTGGCAGCGCATTGCTGGTGGTGACACCGGCGCGAACGTTCGATCTGCTGATCCCGTGGCTGGTGCTGTACGCCTTCGTAGTCCTCGCGTTCGGCAAGCGGGCGTCGGCGTGGTTGGCGGGGCGGGTGACGATCGGGCCGCGGACTCTAGTCGTCGCGCAGGTTTTGCTTGGTATTTACGGCGGTTACTTCGGCGGCGGCGTCGGGCTGATGATGACGGCGACTTATGGGCTACTCACGGGGCTCGACCCGCGGCGGGTGTTCGCGCCGCGCACGCTGATGCTGGGGGCGGCCAATGCGGCGGCGGCGATCGTGTTCGTGCTCGCCGGAATGATCGCCTGGGCAGCGTGCCTGCCGATGTTGGTGGGCGCGGTGGCGGGCGGTTGGGGCGGCGCGGCGCTCGGGAAGCGGCTGCCGGACAGCGCGGTCCGGGCGTGGACGCTGCTCGTTTCGGGGGCCACGACGCTGGTGTTCTTCTGGCGTGCCTACGGGTGATTTTCAGGAGAAAAGTTGGTAGATCGAGTCGATGAATTCTGTCTATCGACACCGTTTCAGTACGCGATTGTGGCATGCGGTGAACGCTGTCGCGATGTTCATCCTGATCGGATCTGGGCTGGGTATCTCCAACGCGCATCCGCGGCTGTATTGGGGACGCTTCGGCGCGAACTCCGATCCCGCGTGGTGGGTGCTGCCGCGCTTTCCGGCGTGGCTGACGATTCCGGCGAACTACAACCTCGCGCTATCGCGGCGGTGGCATCTGTTCTTCGCGCTCGTGCTGGCGTTCGGGCTACTCGGCTATATGATCGCGAGCCTGATCAACCGGCATTTCGCGCGCGACCTGCGGGTGCGTGGCAGCGAGCTGACACCGCGCCATCTGCTGGCGGACGCGCGGGCGCATCTCGAATTTCGGTTCCACGATCCCGAGCGACCGCTGGCGTACAACATCTTCCAGAAGCTTTCGTACGTGGCGGTGATCTTCGTGATGCTGCCGCTGGTGATCGCGACCGGCATTGCGCTGTCGCCGGCGATGAACGCGGCGTGGCCGTGGCTGCTCGACGTGTTCGGCGGGCGGCAATCGGCGCGGTCGATCCATTTCCTGTGCATGATCGGGCTGACTGCGTTCATCGTGATCCATCTGACGCTGGTGATCCTGGCCGGCCCGCTGAACGAGGTGCGATCGGTGATCACCGGCTGGTGGCGCGTGCCCGAGAAGCCGCGGGCATGATCGTCGGGCGGCGGCGGCTGATCGCGGGCGGGGTGACCGGGGGCGCGGCGCTGCTTGCCGGGTGCGATCGTGTGATCGAGCAGCCGGCGGCGCGGCGCATCCTGTTCATGGGCGAGGACATGCACCGCGGGCTGCAGCGCGCGCTGACCAATCGCGACGCGCTCGTGCCCGAGTTCAGCGCCGATCAGCGATCGCCGTTCTTTCGCCCGAACGGCACGCGCAATCCCGGGACGGCGGAATATACCGCACTGCGCGATGGGCAGTTCGTCGACTGGCGACTGGCGGTCGGCGGGCTTGTCGCCAAGCCGCTGTCGCTGAGCCTGACCGATCTGGGCCGTTTCCCGCAGCGCGCACAGACCACGCGGCACGATTGCGTCGAAGGCTGGAGCGCGATCGCCAAGTGGCAGGGTCCGCAGCTGGGCGACGTGCTCAAGGCGGCCGGGCTGCGCGATCAGGCGCGCTACATCGTGTTTACGTGCGCCGATCTGTACCGCGGCACGCCCTATTACGAATCGATCGACCTGATCGACGCCTTCCATCCGCAGACGATCCTCGCCTGGGCGCTAAACGACCGATTCCTGCCGGTGATGAACGGCGCGCCGTGCCGGCTGCGCGTGGAGCGGCAGCTCGGCTACAAACATGCCAAATATCTGATGCAGATCAACGCGGTCGCCAGTCTCGACGGTATCGGAAAGGGCAAGGGCGGCTATTGGGAAGACAATGTCGAATACGATTGGTACGCGGGAATCTGATCGTTACGAGACCGTATCATGGCGTTGATCGACGTTTTCCTATCTCGCGCGGTGAAGCGCGGCACCTTGACCGTCCATCGACCGAAAACCGCGCCGCGGACATTCGGCACATCCGAAGCGGGCTTTCCCGACGTGATAATCCGCTTCGCCGACGCCGGCGTCGGACGGGCGATCGTCTCGGATCCGGGGCTCGGCGCGGCGGAAGCGTTCATGGGTGGGCGGCTCGTGATCGAGCAGGGCGATATTCGCGCGCTCGTCGAGCTGCTGACATCGAACGATCCGTGGGAGGCTGGGCGCGCTGGACTGGCGGCCAATCCGGCGCGGCGACTGGCGAGCGCGGTCGCGCACCGCTTCGGGCGGATCAACATGGAGCGCGCGGCGAAGCGCAACGTCGCGCATCATTACGATCTGTCAGACCGGCTGTACGACCTCTTCCTCGACGCCGATCGCCAGTATAGCTGCGCGTACTTCACCGATCCGACCAACAGCCTGGAGCAGGCGCAGGCCGACAAGAAGGCGCATATCGCCGCGAAGCTCGCGATCGCGCCGGGGATGCGCGTGCTCGACATCGGCTGCGGCTGGGGCGGCATGGCGCTGTATCTGCACGCGAAGACCGGCGCCGAGGTGCTCGGCGTCACTCTGTCGCAGGAGCAGCTGAAGGTCGCGCGGCGGCGGGCGGATGAGGCGGGGGTGGCCGACAAGGTCAAGTTCGAGCTGATCGATTACCGCCGCGTCGAGGGGCAGTTCGACCGCATCGTCTCGGTCGGCATGTTCGAGCATGTCGGCGTGAAGCATTATCGCGCGTTCTTCGAGAAGTGCCGCGCGCTGCTCGCCGACGATGGCGTGATGCTGATGCATACGATCGGGCGGATGGGCGCGCCCGGGGTAACCGACGCGTTCACGCTGAAGTACATCTTTCCGGGCGGGTATAATCCGGCACTGAGCGAAATCGCGCGTGGATACGAAGGGCTGCGGCTGTTCCCGACCGACGTCGAGGTGCTGCGGGTGCATTATGCCTGGACGCTCGATCGCTGGTATGACCGGACGGTGGCGGCGAAGAATGCGATCGTCGCGATGTACGACGAGCGCTTCTATCGCATGTGGACTTTCTATTTGGCGGGCGCGGCGGCGGCGTTCCGGAATGGGGGGCTGTGCAATTATCAGGTGCAGCTCACCAAGGGACGGTTCGCGGTGCCGGTGACGCGGGATTATATGATCGCGGAGGAGCGGCTGCTGCGGGGGTCGTGAGCTGTTCCCCGGCGAAGGCCGGGGCGCAGGTCGCTGGCGGATCGCAACTGGGCCCCGGCCTTCGCCGGGGTGCTGGAGTGATTTCTTACCCGCCCCCGTGCAGGTTGATCTTCTGGCCGTTGGCGTACTCGCCGTCGGCCGAGACGAAATATGCCACTGCCGCCGCCACATCCGCCGGGGTCGAAACGCGGCCGAAGGGGGAGGCGGCGTCGAGATCGTGGATGTCGGCGACGCCGCGGGTGGCCTTGGCGAGGCGGTTGCCCATGTCGGTGACGGTGAGGCCGGGGGCGACGATGTTGGTGCGGATGTTGTTGGGGCGCTCCTCCTTCGAGAGGACCAAGGCGAGCGCTTCGGACGCCGCCTTGCCCATCGAATAGGGCGCGCCGTTGGGGGCGTGATAGAGCGTGGCCACGCTGGAAATCATGATGATGTCGCCGCGGCCGTGCGCCTTGGCGCGCTCGCGCATCGACGGGAGGACGAGCTTCGACATGTAATGCGGCGCGAAGCAGTGCGTGCGCATGACCCGCTCGAACTCGCCCGGATCGGTGTCGGCGACCGATTGCCCGCGGCTGGCGATGCCGGCGTTGTTGACGAGGATATCGACCCCGCCGAAGTCGGCGACGACAGCGCTGACGAGTGTTTCGCAATCCTCGAAGCGATCGACCGAGGCGGCATAGGCTTTCGCCTTGCGGCCGAGGGCTTCGATTTCGCGCACGACTTCGTCGGCGGACTCGGCATCCTTGCGGTAGTTGACCGCGATGTCGGCGCCGTCGCGGGCGAGCCGAAGCGCGATTTCGCGGCCGATGCCGCGGCCGGCGCCGGTGACGAGCGCGACGCGCCCTTCGAGACCATTGCTCATGCGGCTTGATCCTTTTTCTTGGTGTAATCGGGGCGGCGCTTCTCGAAGAACGCCTTGACGCCTTCGCCGAAATCGGGCGAGGTTGCGCACAGGATCTGGTTGCGATCCTCCATCGCGACCGCCGCTTCGAGGCTGGGCGCGTCGATCGCCATGCGCAGGCATTCCTTGGTGAGGCGAAGCCCCATCGGCGAGGTGGTGAGCATCGATTCGATCAGCGGCGCGGCGGCAGCCTCCATCTGATCATCGGGAACGACTCGGCTGACGAGGCCGGTCTGGAGCGCGCGATCGGCGGTGATGAAGTCGCCGGTCAGCATGAACTCCGCCGCGACGCTCGCGCCGACGAGGCGGGGGAGGAAGTAGCTGACGCCGATGTCGCAAGCGCTGAGGCCGATGCGAATGAAGGCGGCGTTCATGCGGACCGATGCGCCGGCGATGCGGATGTCCGACGCGAGCGCCATCGCGAAGCCGCCGCCGCAGGCCGGGCCGTGGACCAGGCTGATGATCGGCTGCGGGCAATAGCGCATCTTCATCACGATCTCGGCGATGCTGCGCTGGTGCGCGAGGCGATCGATCGTGTCGAAGTCTTCGCGGCCGCCTTCCTGCAGATCGAGCCCGGCGCAGAAGGCGCGCCCGGCGCCCTTCAGCACGACGACGCGGCACTCGCGATCCTTCGCGAGCGCGCCGAAATAGTGGCTTAGCTCTTCGACGTGCCGATCGTTGAGGGCGTTCAGGACGTGGGGACGGTTCATCGTCACCCAATCGACTTCGCCGCGGCGCTCGACCGCGATCATCTCGTATTGCAAATAACCTCTCCCACGTATTGTCGTGTTGACGCTTCAGTCTACATAACTAAAGTTATCCTGCAAACGCAGGGTCGCATCAGGCCCGCAAAAGGCCAGGAGAGCGAGTTTGAAGCTGGGACCAGATATTGCAGCAATCATCACCGGGGGCGCCTCGGGGCTTGGGCTCGCGACTGCCAAGGCGCTGATTGCAGAAGGCGTGAAGGTCGCGCTGTTCGACAAGAATGCGGAAATCGGCCCGGGCGTCGCCGCCGAGATCGGCGCGACCTTCTGCGACGTCGATGTGATGGATCAGGCGTCGGTCGATGCGGGGTTCGTTACGGCGCGCGCGGCGAATGGGCAGGAGCGGATCCTGGTGAATTGCGCGGGCGGCGGCTTTGGCGGGCCGAACAAGACCGTTGCGCGATCGAAGGAGGACGGCTCGATCAAGCCGTATCCGATCAAGAATTACCAGAAGACGCTGGAGCTGAACCTGGTCGGCACGTTCCGCTGCATTGTCGGCGCCGCGGCGGGGATGATGACGCTCGATCCGACCGAGGACGGGGATCGCGGTGCAATCGTCAACACCGCCAGCGTCGCGGGCGAGGAAGGGCAGATCGGGCAGGTCGCCTATGCATCGGCCAAGGCGGGAATCATCGGCATGACGCTGAACGTCGCGCGTGATCTTTCGAGCGAGGGCATTCGCTGCAACACGATCCTGCCGGGCATTTTCGATACGCCGCTGCTGGCGCGCGCGAAGCCGCAGGTGAAGGCGGCGCTAAGCGCGATGGTGCCCTTCCCGAAGCGGCTGGGGATGGCGGAGGAATATGCGAAGCTCGCGCTCGAGATGCTGCGGAACGGGTATTTCAACGGCGAGGATGTGCGGCTGGATGGCGCGATCCGGATGCAGCCGAAGTGATGTGAACACCACCGTTCGTCCCGAGCGAAGTCGAGGGACCGATAAGCAGCGCAACGCTCTTGGCTATGTGCCTCGACTGCGCTCGGCACGAACGGGATTTTGGGCGGCGATTTGGGACGAACCAACATGAACTTCGATTATTCCGACGACCAGAAGATGCTGAAGGACGAGGCGCGCAAGTTCCTCGCCGCCAAATGCGATGCCAAGGTGGTGCGTGGTGTGCTCGACCATGAGGATCGCGCGTATGACGAGGCGCTGTGGAAGGGCGTCGCGGAGCAGGGCTGGCTTGGCGTGGCGATCCCGGAGGAGCATGGCGGGCTCGGGCTGGGGCATGTCGAGTTGTGCGGGCTGGCCGAGGAACTGGGGCGGGCGTGTGCGCCGATCCCGTTTGCCTCAACGGTGTATTTCGTTGCCGAGGCGCTGATGAAGTTCGGCTCGCCAGAGCAGAAGGCTAAGTGGCTGCCGAAGATCGCGGCGGGCGAGGTAATCGGTGCGTTCGCGACCGCGGAGGGCAAGGGGCCGGTGACGGCGCGCTCGATCGGCACGACCGTGTCGGGCGGCAAACTTTCGGGCGAGAAGATCCCGGTGACCGACGGCGACGTCGCGGACCTGATCGTGGTGCTGGCGAAGGACGGGCTGTACCTCGTCGAGAAGGGCGAAGGCGTTGCGGCCGAAGTGCTGGTAACGCTCGATCCAACGCGGTCGGCGGCGAAGCTGGTGTTCACCGATGCGCCGGCAGAGCGGCTGGGTAGCGAGGATGGCATCGCGGCGATGCAGGCGGTGTTCGATCGCGCGGCGGTGCTGCTGGCGTTCGAGCAGATCGGCGGAGCGGACAAGAGCCTCGAGATGGCGAAGGATTATGCGCTTAGCCGCTACGCCTTCGGCCGGCAGATCGGCGGGTATCAGGCGATCAAGCACAAGCTCGCCGACATGTACGTGAAGAACGAAGTCGCGCGGTCGAACGCTTATTATGGTGCCTGGGCGCTCAACACCGACGCGGGTGAACTGCCGCTGGCGGCGGCCACCGCGCGGGTCGCGGCGAGCGACGCGTTCTGGTTCGCGGCGAAGGAGAATATCCAGACGCACGGCGGGATCGGCTTCACCTGGGAAGCGGACCCGCAGCTTTATTACCGTCGGTCACGGCAGCTTTCGCTGGTCGCGGGTGCGCCCGCGACGTGGCGCGAGCGGCTGGTGAGCCAGCTTGAGATGAAGAACGCAGCGTAATCGAACGGTTCTGGAGATAAGCACATGGACTTCAACGATTCCCCCGAAGAAGCCGAGTATCGCACCACCGCGCGCGCCTGGCTCGAAAAGAACGCCGCCGAGCATAAGGCGCAGGACCATGCCGACGACATGGCGGCGGGCAAGGCCTGGCAGCGGCGCAAGGCCGAGGCCGGTTATGCGCAGATCACCTGGCCCAAGGAATGGGGCGGGGCGGGCGGCACGCCGATCCAGTCGGTGATCTTCGGCCAGGAAGAGGCCAAGTTCCCGGTGCAATACGGCTATTTCACGATCGGGCTCGGCATGTGCGTGCCGACCGTGATGGCGTTCGCGAACGACGAGACCAAGCATCGTTTCGTAGGCCCGGCATTGCGCGGCGAGGAGATCTGGTCGCAGCTGTTCTCGGAGCCCGCCGGTGGCTCGGACGTGGCGGCGATCCGCACGCGCGCGATCCGTGATGGCGACGATTGGGTCGTCAACGGGCAGAAGGTGTGGACCTCGGGCGCGCATTATTCCGACTATGGCATCGTGCTGGTGCGGACCAATCCGGATGTGCCCAAGCACAAGGGCCTGACGATGTTCTGGCTCGACCTGAAATCGCCGGGGATCGAGATCCGGCCAATTCATCAGATGTCGGGCGGGTCGAACTTCAACGAAATCTATTTTACCGACGTGCGGATACCGGATGCGCAGCGGCTCGGTGCGGTGGATGACGGTTGGAAGGTTGCGCTCGTCACGCTGATGAACGAGCGCCTCGCGGTCGGCGGTGGCGGTGGCGCCGGGCCGAAGGAGATCCTCGATCTCGCGCGTGACCTCGATGCCGCGGACGGCCCGCTGCTGAAGGATTCGGCGTTCCGTCAGCGGCTGGCCGACTGGTACGTCCAGTCCGAGGGGCTGCGGAACACGCGGATGCGCACGATGACGGCGCTGAGCCGTGGGCAGACGCCGGGGCCGGAAAGCTCGATCGGCAAGATCATCGCGGCCAACGTGCTGCAGGATCTGGGCAATGCCGCGGTCGAGGCGGAGGACCAGTATGGGATCATCAACGATCCCGCGCTGCTGCCGCTGAAAGGCCTGTTCCAGGGCGCGGTGATGAATTCGCCCGGCCTGCGCATCGCGGGCGGCACCGACGAGATCCTGAAGAACATCATCGCCGAGCGCGTGCTCGGGCTGCCGGGTGAGATCCGCACCGACAAGGATGCCGCGTTCAAGGATCTGGCTGTCGGCCGGTAACAGAAGTCAGTCACCCTCACCCTTCCCACGACCCTACGGGTCGCGGGCCCCTTCCCTCTCCCGGTGGGAGAGGGAGGGAGGCGCGGAACGCGCCGGGAGGGTGAGGGCGATCAATCGTGACGCCGGCACCCGACTGTTGCCCGAGGGCAACACCGCATTCACTGGGTGTTCAATCCCTTACAGCTATGTCAGCAACCATGCGGATGCATGTTGCCCTTCCCCTGTTGCTTTTGGCTGCCCCGGTGCTTGCGCAACCGGGCGAGCAGCAGCGTGACGGCATCGCCGCGTGGCGGGCGCTGCGCGAGGGGCGAATCCTGCCGATCAAGGAAATCGAGCGGCGCATCATCCCGACGATGAAGGACGCGCAGTACATCGGCTTCGATTTCGAGATGCCGAGTGCGATCTACACATTGAAGTTTCTGCGCGACGGCACAGTGATCTGGGTCGATGTCGATGGACGGTCCGGCCAGGTGGTCGGTCGTACCGGACGATAAGCGACTCTTTTGCGGCACCCCCGACGGTGCTAATCCCCCAGATAACACCATACCGCTTATTGTACCGGGAGAGACCATGCGCGTCCTGATCGTCGAGGATGAGCCCAATCTGGGCCAGCAGCTGAAGAACACGCTGGAGGGCGCCGGTTATGCGATCGATCTCGCCACCGATGGCGAGGAGGGGCATTTCCTCGGGTCGACCGAGAATTACGACGCGGTCGTGCTCGATCTCGGGCTGCCCGAGATCGACGGGCTGACCGTGCTCGACCGGTGGCGCCGCGAGGGCAAGGTGATGCCCGTGCTGGTACTGACTGCGCGCGACAGCTGGTCCGACAAGGTGGCCGGGCTTGACGCGGGGGCGGACGATTATGTCGCCAAGCCGTTCCAGAGCGAGGAATTGATCGCACGGTTGCGCGCGCTGATCCGCCGCGCCTCGGGCAATGCCTCGTCCGAACTGACCGCGGGCGATATCCGGCTCGACACGCGGAGCGGCAAGGTGACGCGCGCCGGCGAGCCGGTGAAGCTTACGGCGCAGGAGTATAAGCTGCTGTCATACCTGCTGCACCACAAGGGCAAGGTCGTCAGCCGTACCGAGCTGATCGAGCACATCTACGATCAGGATTTCGATCGCGATTCCAATACGATCGAAGTGTTCGTCACGCGCATCCGCAAGAAGCTGGGGCAGGACGTGATCACGACGATTCGCGGGCTGGGTTACAGCCTCGACGAGCCGTCGGTGTAACCGTCATTGGCTTGTGGCTCTTCCCATAGCCCGATGCGTGCATATCCCGCCTCGCGCCACCGATCGGTAGGAGTCACGATGCGCGGTTCGGAGCGGGCAAAGGTCGGCGGGGCGGCATAAGCGGGGGTGATGCCAGCAAGCGCCCATGATGCGAGCAGGAAGCCCGCCAACATGCTGACGATCAAGCCACCGATGACCATGACGGCGAACAACGGAAAGGTACGCGACACACTTGGTCTCCCTTCTGCGCCGACAAACACCAAGACGACATGATGGTTCCAGAGCGCGATGAAGTGAATAGCGGTACTAACCTGGTTGCGGGAATCTCGCGCGCGGGATCATTGACGCGGCGGATGATCGTGATCGCCGCGGTGTGGATCACGTTGCTACTCGCCGGCGGCGGCTTTGCGCTCGATCGTGTGTTGATCTCTGCCGTGACGCAGAATTTCGACGATCAGCTAGAATATGTGCTGCGCTCGTTGCTCGTCTCGGCAGAGATTGGGCCCGATGGCGAAGTGATGTTCAACCGCGAGCCGGCCGATCAGCGCTTTCTGGAGCCGTATTCGGGGCTTTACTGGCAAGTATCAGCCAAGGGACGCGAGGCGTTTCCGTCGCGATCGTTGTGGGATCGGCAGCTTGCCTACGGCAAGGTCCACGATGATCGCGCCGTCCATACCTATGACAGCGGGCAGTTCGGGCAAGAAAAGCTGCGCGTCGTTGAGCGTGACGTGAAGCTACCCGGATCGACGGTGCGCTGGCGATTCCAGGTGGCGCAGACGCGCGAGGGGCTGGACGCGCAGATCGGCGCATTGCGGCGGACGCTGGTGCGCAGTTTCCTGCTGCTAGGAATCGGGCTGGTGGTGCTGGCGGCGTTGCAGACGTTCTACGGGCTGCTTCCCTTGCGCAAATTGCGGTTGGAGATCGCGCGGATGCGCGGCGGGCGAACCAATCGCATCGCCGGGCCGCTGCCGATCGAAGTCGCGCCGCTGGTCGAGGAGCTGAACGCGCTGGTCGCGCACAACGAAACGCAGGCGGAGGAGGCGCGGCGGCATGCCGGAAACCTGGCGCACGCGCTCAAGACGCCGCTGACGGTGATCATGAATGCGGCAACGGCGCAATCGGACGATCTTGCCGATACGGTGGTGCGCGAGGCGCGGACGATGCGGCGGCAGGTGGATCACCATCTGGCGCGCGCGCGGGCTGTCGGCCGGCGGGGATCGGCGCATAGTCGCGCCGAGGTTTGGCCAAGCGTGGAGTCGGTCGAGCGCGCGGTGCAGCGGCTGTATCCGCATGTGCGGATCGACATGGATGGGCCGAAGACACTGGTCGCGCATATCGAGCGGCAGGATCTCGACGAGATCATGGGCAATCTGGTCGAGAATGCCGCGAAATACGGCGGCGGGAGCGTGTTCGTGACGGTGGGTGCGCAGGCCGGGTTCGTCGAGATCATGGTGGAGGACGACGGCGCCGGGATTCCGGAGGACGACCGCGTTCGCATCTTCGATCGCGGCGTGCGGCTGGACACGGGGAAGCCGGGGACTGGGCTGGGGCTGGCGATCGTGCGCGATGTCGCGGAGATCTACGAGGGGACGGTGAGCCTCGAGGAAAGCGAGGATCTGGGCGGGTTGCTGGTGCGATTGCGGTTGCCGTTGGCGTCGTGATCCTCGCCTGACGAGCGCGAATCAAGCCGCGACGCGCACCTCGTCCCGCATCGCATCCGCCGCGATCGCGATGCTGTGCTTGCGGGCGGCGTGGTCGTAGATGCTGCTCGTCAGCATGACTTCGTTGATCCCGGTGCGGTTCACAAAGGCTGCGATGCCGGCGGCGATGTCGTCGCGGGTGCCGACGGCGGTGCAGGATAGCACTTGATCGAGGATCGCGGCGTGCATCGGCGGCAGGCTCTCGCGATAGCCGTGGACCGGCGGCTTCATCTTGCCCGGATTGCCGGTGCGCAGCGCGACGAACTGCTGCTGCTGCGAACTGGCGAGGAAGGCCGCCTCCTCGCGCGTGTCAGCGGCGAAGACGTTGAAGCCGGCCATCGCATACGGGCGATCGAGCTGCGCGGAGGGGCGGAAATCGCGGCGGTAGATGTGCATCGCCTGGTCGAGCGAGTCGGGTGCGAAGTGCGAGGCGAAGGCGTAGGGCAGGCCGAGGATCGCGGCGAGCTGCGCGCCGAAGGTGGAGGAGCCGAGGATCCACATCTGCGGCTTGGCGCCGGCGCCGGGCGTCGCGGCGATGCCGGTGCGGCCGTCGTCGGCGAAATAGCTCTGCAGCTCGACGACGTCGTTGGGGAAGGCGTTGGGATCGGTATCGAGCGTGCGGCGGATCGCGCGCGCGACGCGCTGGTCGCTGCCGGGCGCCCGACCTAGGCCGAGATCGATGCGGCCGGGGAACAGCGCATCCAGCGTGCCGAACTGCTCGGCGATCTGCAACGGCGCGTGGTTGGGAAGCATGATGCCGCCGGCGCCGACGCGGATCGTCTTGGTGGCGGCGGCGACGTGCGCAATCACCACGGCGGTCGCGGCGGAGGCGATGCCCGCCATGCCGTGATGCTCGGCGACCCAATAGCGGTTGAAGCCGACGGACTCGGCGTGACGCGCGAGATCGGCGGCATTGGCGAGTGCGCCGGCGACGGTTCCGCCTTCGACGACGGGGACGAGATCGAGCAGCGAGAATTGGGTCATGGGAGGAATGTGGGCCGAAGGGTGGAGGATCGCAACTGTGTGGAGCTTAATCCTTCCCAAGCAATTCCTCCCCCGCCTGATCTTTCCCAGATTGCTGGGGAAGGGGACCGCTCGCCGAAGGCGAGTGGTGGAGGGATTGGTTGGGTGCAGCGGTCGCGTCAGGCCAGCCCCTCCACCGCCGGCTTCGCCGGCGGTCCCCCTCCCCGAGCGGAGCTCGGGGAGGATTTAGAAGTATAGGATTAGAAGGGGAAGATTTGACCGGGCGGTGGTGCGTCCTTAACGAGCGCGGGATGCCGCCGGGTCTTGATCATATCCGCGCCTGGGTCTTCGACCTCGACAACACGCTCTATCCGTCTTCCGCCGACCTGTTCGCGGGGATCGACGCGAAGATGACGGAGTATATCTCGCGGCTGCTCGGGCTCGATCGGGTCGAGGCACGGCGGGTGCAGAAGGCGTATTTTCATGGGCATGGCACCACGCTCGCCGGGCTTATGGCCGAGCATGAGGTGGATCCGCACGATTTCCTGCAGTTCGTTCATGATGTGGAGATGGACGTGCTGGAGGAGAATTTGCCGCTGGCCGCCGCGGTCGCCAAGCTGCCGGGGCGCAAGGTGGTCTTCACCAATGGTGACGGGCCTTATGCGACGCGCGTGCTGGAGCGGCTTGGGCTCGGCAAGAGCTTCGAGGCGATCCATGATATTCATGCGATGGATTTGGCGCCCAAGCCCGCGGCGTCGGCCTATGCCGGGCTGTGCGCGACGCTCTCGATCGATCCGACGACCGCGCTATTTGCCGATGACATGGCGCGCAATCTCGCGCCGGCCAAGGCGATCGGCATGACGACGCTCTGGATCGACAACGGTTCGGAACAGGCGGGCGGCGCCGACCGCAGCTTCATCGACTATACCGCGCCCGATCTGACGGCGTGGCTGCACGAGATATTGGAACCAGCATGAGCGACATCGAAGCCACTATTGATACGGCGTGGGAAGATCGTGCGGCGATCGGCCTGACGACGACGGGCGCGGTGCGCGATGCGGTTCAGGACGCGCTGGCGATGCTTGATGCGGGCACGGTGCGGGTGGCGGAGCCGGATGGTTCGGGCGGCTGGAAGGTCAATCAGTGGCTGAAGAAGGCGGTGCTGCTGTCGTTCCGGCTTAACGACAATGCCCTGATCGATAATGGCCCGGGTGCGGGGCACTGGTTCGACAAGGTACCGTCCAAATTCTCGGGCTGGGGCGAGAGCGAGTTCCGGTCTGCGGGCTTCCGCGCGGTGCCGGGCAGCGTGGTGCGGCGCGGCGCGTTCGTGGGCAAGGGCGCGATCCTGATGCCGAGCTTCGTCAACATCGGCGCGTACGTCGGTGAGGGGACGATGGTAGATACCTGGGCGACCGTCGGCTCGTGCGCGCAGATCGGGAAGAACGTGCACCTTTCGGGCGGCGCCGGGATCGGCGGCGTGCTCGAGCCGTTGCAGGCCGATCCGGTGATCATCGGTGACGGTGCTTTCATCGGCGCGCGTTCCGAAGTGGCGGAAGGCGTGCGCGTCGGCGAAGGCGCGGTGCTGTCGATGGGTGTGTATCTCGGCGCTTCGACCAAGATCATCGACCGCGCGACGGGCGAGACGTTCATCGGTGAAGTACCGCCTTATGCGGTAGTGGTGCCGGGTTCGACCGGTGGCGGGAACCTGGGCCTGTACTGCGCGGTGATCGTGAAGCGCGTCGACAAACGGACGCGGAGCAAGACGAGCATCAACGAGCTGCTGCGCGACTGATTGGCGTCGCGTCTGAAGGTTCGGGTACAGCGCTTTTGCGAATGATGGGAACAATTCAGCGCCGCGGCTAGCATGAACGCGACGTTGTTTTGCGTTCATGCAACCCAGCCCATAGGCATACGTTACGACCCCGTCATCAATCGACGCCGTCCGATTTGTTCCAGGCGGCGGATCTCAAGGGAGAGTAACATGCGTAACATGATGCTGGCGCTCGGCGCCTCTGCGATGGTTCTGCCGACCCTCATTGTCACGACCGGCGACGCGGACGCACAGCGCCGCTCGCAGTATCGCGAATGGCGCGGGAAGGACGGCCGGATGCGTTGCCGCAAGCCTGATGGCACGACCGGCTTGATCGTCGGCGGTGTTGCCGGCGCGCTGCTCGGCCGCACGATCGACACGCGCGGTGATCGGACGCTCGGCACGCTGGGCGGCGCCGCAGTCGGCGCTCTGGCCGGCCGTGAGGTCGATCGTGGCACCAGCCGTCGTCGCTGCCGCTAAGCCGGCCCGCAACGGCGATTGAAACAGCAAGGGGCGTGGTCATACGGACCGCGCCCTTTTTGCTATGAGGAGACGACGACATGCCGACACATAGTGGTTCTGCGCGCTACGAGGGCTTTGGCAAGGACGGCAGGGGGTGGGTTTCGACCCAGTCTGGCGCGCTGGCGGATCAGCCTTATGGCTTTGCGACGCGGTTCGAGAGCGAGCCGGGCACCAACCCCGAAGAGCTGATCGCGGCGGCGCATGCGAGCTGCTTCACGATGGCGCTTAGCTTTGCGTTGGCGGGTGCGGGGCACGACAAGGGCACGCTCGAGACGCATGCCAAGGTGACGCTCGAGAAAGACGGTGACGGCTTTACGATCACCAAGTCTGCACTCGATCTGCGGGCGGCGGTGCCGGGGCTGGCTGCGGACGAGTTCGAGCGGCTGGCGGCGGAAGCAAAGGCAAATTGCCCGGTTTCCAAGGTGTTGAATGCAGAGATCACGCTTACGCATCTACTGGCGGAGTGACTGTCGGCACGATGAACGCGACGTAGTTTTCGGTTCACGCAACTTCTGACTTGGGTGGGCTGTTCTTGCGGCATCATCGAAAAGGAACATCCACGATGCGCATTTTTCTTGCTGCAGCTTTGGCCGCAACCACGCTGACCGCCGTGCCGGTCGCCGCACAATCCGGCGCACAGCGCGAATACCGCGAGGACATGCGTGACGCGCGCCAGGAACGGAACCGCGACCTGCGCAATGCCGACTCACGCCGTGACGTCCGCGAAGCCCGTCAGGAGTTTCGCGAGGACCGGCGCGATGCGCGCCAAGATTGGCGCCAGGATCGTCGCCGTTTTGGAAATTACGACTATAATCGCCTGCCGCCAGGCCAGCGCGCTTACTATGCCGACAATTTCTATGTTGCGGGCGCCAACTATCGGCCGCGTCGCCTGACACGCAACGATCGGATTTATCGCGGCAACAACGGTCGCTACTATTGCCGTCGTTCGGACGGAACGACCGGTCTGATCATCGGCGGAATCGGTGGCGGCCTTGCGGGTGGGTTGCTCACCAACGGGCGGTCGAACACGCTCGGCGTTTTGGCGGGCGCTGGCATCGGTGCGGTGCTTGGACGGACGATCGACCGCGGTCAGGTTGTCTGCCGCTAAAGCAAGCGGATCATTATCGGAGTATTTCGGGTGTCGGCGTGTATTCGCCGACACCCTTTTTGTTGGTCTGGCGGGGGCTTAGGGTGCCGGCATGGGGAACAACGTTCTCGGGGCGATTTTTGCCGGCGGCCAGGCGCGGCGGTTCGGCGCGGACAAGGCGGAAGCCCTGTTCGAGGGGCGGGCGCTGATCGATCATGTCGCGGCTGGGCTGGCGCCGCAAACCGATGCGCTGGTGGTAGTCGGGCGGTCGCACGGCGATCTGGTGAGCGTTGCGGATCGGCCGCGCGCGGGGCTAGGGCCGTTGGGGGCGCTGGCGGGCGCTCTGCATCATGCGCGGGCGCATGGCTTTGCCGCAGTGCTCAGCGCGCCGTGCGATGTGCCGATCCTGCCGGGGGATCTGGTCGAGCGGCTGGGCGGGGCTGGGGCTAGCTATGTCGCGGGGCTGCCGGTGATCGGGTGGTGGCCGAGTGCGTTGGCGGAGCATCTGGCCGAGTGGTTGGCGGCGGATCGATCGCTGGCGGTGCGGCATTGGACCGCTGCTGTCGGGGCGCGGGGGGTGGCGCTGAATGTGATGCCGGTGAATGTGAATACGGTGGGTGATCTGGCGGCTTTGCGGCGGTAGCGTTGTTCGGCTGACTTCAGATCCAGCGCCAGATGCCGGCGGGCCAGCCGGCCAGCGGGATGTGCGCCCAGGTCGCGACCAGCCACACGACGAAGCCGCCGCCGAGCGCGTGCATGCCGATCTTGCCGATCCGGGCGCGGCCGGCAGCGATGGCGGCGAAGGGCCAGTAGCTGGTGCGGCGCACCCATTCGCGCCAGAATTCGGGCTGGAGCGTCGCCTTCTTGCGATCCTGCATGTGCGCGCCGATCAGCGCGAGGATGATGATCGCGCCGGACAGGACGATGTTCGCGGGATCAGGGTAGATCAGGATGTGGACGATGCCCCACAGCGCGAAGCCCCACATCATCGGGTGACGCGTGATCGCGAACACACCGCGGGCCTCGGGCACTGCGCTCATCTTCTGTTCGGGCAGCGCCGGGTTGCGGACCACCGAACCCATGAACAGGATCGAGCCGGCGAGCATAACGATCGTACCGATCGCCCACAGGGCGTCGCCGACCTCCCAAAGCGGGACGCCCTCGAGCGCGACGCTGTAGGCGCGGGCGAGCCAGATCAGCGTGGCGAAGGCGACCAGGCTGTAGATGCCCATGAAGCCGCGCTCGCCGGCGGCGCGCACCAACGGCGCTCGCAGCGGATGCGACAGCAGGAAGTGCGTGCCCACGAACGCGATCGCCGCCACCACCACGTTGCCCATCGTCGCTCTTTCCCGCTGCCCGGCGACAGTGGATGACAAGCGGAGCCCCGGGTCAAGCCCGGGGCGACGGGTGGAACTTCAGGGGCGCGTTTCGCCGGCGGTGCGGAAGCCGGCCGCTTGTGGCTCGGCCAGTTCGGCTTCGCCGGCCATGCCGTGGCCGGTTTCGTCTTGCAGCGTATCGAGGTGCATCCAGCGGCGGACCAGCGGGCTCAAGGCGAGGACGACGGCGGCGATGCCGATCGTCCACCAGCCGATCGTCGAATAGATTGCGAGCGTGCCTTCCTTGGTCATCTCGCCGCTTTCGCCGCCGGTTGCTTCGCCGATCTTGCCGGCGACGAAATTGCCCACCGCGGTCATGTAGAACCACGCGCCCATGATGAGGCTGGCGAGGTGCTTGGGCGCGAGGCGATTCATCGCGCTGAGGCCGACGGGCGAGAGGCAAAGCTCGCCGGTCGTCTGCAGGAAGTAGATCGCGAAGACGAAGAAGATCGGCGTCGCGACCTCGACGCCGACGGTGCGCGCGCCCCAGACGAAGACGAGGAACGACAGGCCGACCTGCGCCAGCGCGAGGCCGAACTTGGCCGGCGCCGACGGCTCGATGCCGCGCTTGCCGAGGAACACCCATAAGGCCGCGAAAATCGGACCGAGCAACACGATGTAGATCGGGTTGATCGACTGGAACAGCGACGCGGGCACATCGCCGCGATCGACGTAGCGATCGGTGTAGAGATTGAGGCTGCCGCCGGCCTGTTCGAACAAGCCCCAGAACACCGGGTTGAGCGCGATCAGGAACAGCACCGCGAACATACGATCGCGGGCGTGCGGCTCGAGCTTGAAGCTTTCGAACAGCACGTATCCGAGCAGCGCGATGCCCGAGATGATCAGCAGCGTCTGGATGACGCTCTGATACTGGACTAGCGCCCAGATCACCGCGATGGCGGCGAGGCCGACGCCGTAAAGCGACCATTCGAGCTTCTTCGTGAGCGGGCCGGGCGCTTCGCCCTTGCCGAGCAGCAGCGGCTTGCCGAGCACGAACACGACGAGGCCAAGCAGCATCCCGATGCCCGCCGCGCCGAAGCCGTACGCCCAGCCATAGGTTTCGCCGAGCCAACCCGCCATGATCGTACCGAGCGCGGCGCCGACGTTGATGCCGATGTAGAAGATCGTATAGGCGCCGTCGCGGCGCACATCGGTGAGCGGATAGAGCTGGCCGACGATCACCGAAATATTGGCCTTCAGGAAGCCCGAGCCGACGATGATGAAGGCGAGCGCGAGCCAGAAGACGTTGAGCGCCGACGAGCCCTGACCACCATCGCCCTCGACCGCCATCAGCAAATGGCCGAGCGTGAGCAATACCGCCCCGAATACCACCGCCTTGCGCTGCCCCAGATAGCGATCGGCGAGATAGCCGCCGAGCACCGGGGTGATGTACACCAGGCTGGTATAGGCGCCGTAGATCAGGTTCGACTTGCCGTCATCGAACAGCCAGTGCTTGGTCAGGTAGAAGATCAGCAGTGCGCGCATGCCGTAATAGGAGAAACGCTCCCACATTTCGGCGAAGAACAGGACGTAGAGGCCCTTGGGATGGCCCAGGAACTCGGGCCCCTTGGTGGTCGCGGCGACGGTGCCGCCGGCCAGCAGGATCGCGAGAAAACCAAGCGCGATCGACGGAATGATGGGCAAGAATACGCTCCCGGAAAGTCGGCCGGGGATGAACGCTCCCCTTGGTGCGCGCGAGCCTAGCGTGCGAAATCAGGATTCCAAGGGGTTGTTGCCGGTGAGACGATTGTCGGTGGCTGCGGTCGCTGCGGGGCGGGTTCGGGGTGTATGGGATAACCGGTGGAAGTAGGGCTTTTGGCCGTGCCCTCGCTTCGCCCTTGGAGACCAGCCAGTCCGCTGTCGCCCACTTATTGCCATTTGCTGTTGCAATCTGAGGTGCCAAGAGCCGACCTTCGCGCATGACAAAAGATGGCCGCCCGTCCCTGATCAACGACATCAGGCTGTTTGCTGGAGATCGCTACTCATATCTGGAGGGGCAACATGAGGCTGTGGCTTACGGCCGTCGAATTGCTTGGTACTTAAACGGTGCAGGCTTCAGCTTAGGCTCGTTCCCGGCGCTTTATGTTCATTTCGCGCCTTCCATCGAGGTAGGCTCGGCTCGAATAACAGATAACCATGCCGAGTGGTGGCATCGTTATGTCGAGGTAGGCGTAACAAAGGAGTTTCCGGACGGCCTCGACACGCTCGAAATAGCTATGCGCGGTATTGTCGCTGCTCTCTTGACTGTTCGACCTGAGCAGGCTGACACTATCGGCCGCGCTGATATGGTCGTGCGCGAGCAGGGTGAGCATCTTCGATTTTTGTTGAAGCGCAACGAAACGAAGAAACTTGTCACAGAAGTCTCGTTTAACATCAAAGCATGGCCAGAGCCTTCATTTCTTTTCATCTCTCATACGGACAAAGCGACACGGGCATACAGCGAGGCCGACCCAATTGCTTTGGGCTGGTATTTGGAAGGGTTTGATCTCGTTAGCGGCATTCGGCTTCGGGACGCGGTGAACATCAAGGAAGTGGCGCACAGGCCAACGCTGTCAGGCGTGGTGAAACGCGGATAGAGTGTCCGCTGTCGCGTGCTACCGGCAAAAAGCGGACCGTCGCAAATCCACCCAACAATTGCCGTTCTGAGCCGCTTCTGAATAGTGGAACGAGTGAAATCCGGCGCCCACTCGCGGGCTGGTGAGGATGAGTGCCAGCGCAGGTGCGGCAAAGATGGCTAGGGCGGCAACGCTCACGGAGCCGTGTGTCCAGGCTTAAGGCCGCGAGGACGGCGCGCGCGGTGGCGATCAAAGGTTCGACTGGCGAGCGCTTCGCGATAAGAGGAAGCATGTTCAACGATACGTCCTCGCCGCTGTCACTCCTTCAGACCCGCCGTTCGGGAAAGCCGCGCGATCTGGGGGCGCCGGGGCCGAGCGAGGCGCAGGTGGCGGAGATGTGTGCCATCGCGTGTCGCACGCCGGATCATGGCAAGCTTGCGCCGTGGCGCTTCGTGATGGTCGCGGACGCGCAGCGCGATGCGTTTGCGGCCTTGCTGCTCGATGCCTATCGCGGCGAGCGGCCGGGGGCGAAGCAGCTCGAACTCGACGCGGTGGAGCAATTCGCGCGGCAGGCGCCGGCGCTCGTCGTCGCTTTGTCGTCGCCGCGGCTTGGGAGCCAGATTCCGGTGTGGGAGCAGGAATTGTCGGCGGGGGCGGCGTGCATGAACTTGCTCCATGCGGCGCACGCGATGGGGTTTGCGGGCGGGTGGCTTTCGACCTGGGCGGCGTTCAACGAGCAGGTGCGCGATGCGTTCGGCGCGGCGCCCGAGCGGATCGCGGGGTTCATCTTCATCGGCACGCCGACGCGCCCGCAGGAGGAGCGGCCGCGGCCCGATCTGGCCGTAACTGTCCGGAAATGGACACCATAGGACTCGACGCGGCGCTCCATTGCTGTATTAAGGCAGCATGACAGCGCTGAGCAGCGATGACAGCCCGGTTTACATCCGGTTGCGCGGCACGATCGCCGCAAGCATCCTGCGCGGTGACTTTCGCGCGGGTGATCAATTGCCCTCGGTGCGCGCGCTGGCGGCGGAGCATGGCGCCAATCCGCTAACGGTGGCGAAGGCCTATCAGTCGTTCCAGGACGAGGGCTATGTCGAGGTGCGGCGCGGGGTGGGCATGTTCGTGCTGCCGGGTGCGGCGGAGCGGCTGCGCGTGGCGGAGCGCGAGACGTTCGTAACGCAGCATTGGCCGCGGATCCGAGCGCATATCGATCTGCTGGGGCTGGATACCGCCGGGCTGCTGGATCGCGAGCGGGCTTAGGCCTGCTGACTCCAGGCTTTAGGCTTACGCTGCGCCGTCATTCCCGCGAAGGCGGGAATCCATAACGCCTTCCTGGAATATGGATTTCCGCCTGCGCGGGAATGACGGGAGGCGCGGCAGCCGAGGGCCTAAGCGACGGGACGGTTAGGTGGTCAGCGCCTTGAGCAGCGCCGTTGCCGGCTGGCGATCCTGGAACGAGGGGTCGCGCATCGCGATCTGGATTTGCTGGCGGGCCTCGGCGTTGCGGTTGGCGTCGGCGAGGGCTTGCGCCAAGTGCCAGCGGATGCCGGCGTGCTCGGGGGTTAGCTTCGAGGCCTTCACGAGCAATTGCAGCGCGGAGGGCGTGTCGCCGCTTTCGTATAGCGCCCAGCCATAGGCGTCGCAGACCGCTGGGTTCATCGGCGCCATCGCATACGCGGCGCGGGCGTAGATCGCGCCTGTCTTGGGATCACCGGCGCCGGCATAGGCATAGCCGAGCTGCGCCATGAGCAATGCGTCGCGCGGGCCGATCGCGTCGCGCAGCGTTTCGAGCGTGTCGATCGCCGCCTGCCAGTCACGCGCGCCGAGCTGCATGTTGGCGAGCGCGCGGCGCGCGACGATGCTTTGCGGGTTCTGCGAGAGATACAGCGCGAGCGCCTCGGCGCCCTGGCGGCGCTGGCCGGCGCGGTCGGCGGCTTCGGCGAGGCGGAGCAACGCGGGTTCGTCGAAGCGCAGATCGGCGGCGCGGCGGTAATCGGCGAGCGCGGGGGCGTAGCGGCCGGCGCTCGCGAGCACGTCGCCGGCGAGGGTCTGCGCGTCGGGCACGCCGGGCGATACGGCGGCTATTGCTTGAGCCTTGGCATAAGCGGTGGCGGGGTCTCCAGCGGCGATCAGGCCGCGGATATAGGCGACGGCGGCGGCGGGATCGCCAGGCGCGTCGGCAACTGCGTTGGCGAGCACTGCGACGCCGCTGTCGCCCTCGAACGGACGCGGGGTAGCGAGCATTGGGCGCGCGGCGCGATCGAGGAAGCGGGCGGACCAGTCGCGCTCGCCGGTCGCCTCGAAGGCGCGACCGACGAGGCCGAGCGTGTAGCTGTCGGCATCGGGGCGGACGGCGAGCGGGCGAAGTATATCGAGCGCGCCGCGCGCGTCGCCCGAGCGGAGCAGTGCGGCACCCAGCAAGCGCCGGCCGACGAGGTTCATCGGTTGCCGGCCGACGATCTCGCGGAAGCTGACGACAGCCTGTTCGTAGCCGCCGTCGGCGTACGCGACGAGGCCGGAGAGGAGCACGACACCGGGCGTGCCGAGGCCGGCGTCACCCATCCTGGCGAGCATGGCGCGGGCGAGAGGTCGGTTGCCGGCGCGCGCGGCCATGACTGCGTTCAAGTACAGCGCCTGCGGGCTGCCGGGGCGCGCGGCGAGCGCACGGCGGGTGGCGTTCAGCATCGCCGAATAGCGGCCTGCGTCGCCTGCGGTGGCGGCGTAGGCGATTAGCGCGGGATGATAGAAGGCGTCTCGCTCAAGCGCGCGTTCGAACCATGGCAGGGCGGCGACGAGGCCGTAGCGGCTGCGGACGATCTCGCCGGCGAGTACGCTGGCGGCGAGATTGGCCGGATCGAGCGCGACGGCGCGGCGCGCGGCCACGTCGCCGCCGAGGATGTCGCCGGCGTCGAGGCGGACGCGGGCGAGATCGGCATAGGCGTAG
The DNA here is from genome assembly GCF_020866845.1 of Sphingomonas radiodurans. Lineage (NCBI taxonomy): Bacteria > Pseudomonadati > Pseudomonadota > Alphaproteobacteria > Sphingomonadales > Sphingomonadaceae > Sphingomonas > Sphingomonas radiodurans. The sequence continues at coordinate 718,074 of NZ_CP086594.1, read as the reverse complement.
GCGTTGCGCGGGTTGCGCGCGATCAATGCTTCGAGCGCGCGCGTGGCGGCGGGGACATCACCCTTCGCGGCGAGCGCCCGGGCGCGGACGCGCGCGGCATAGCCGCCGTAGCGCGGGTCGGTGCGGGCGGCTTCGGCGAGCGCGCGGTCGGGGTCGCCTTGCAGCAGCCAGGCGTCGGCGAACAATTGGTGGAGGCGCGCTTGCGGCACGCCGCCGGCGACGGCGCGGTTGAGCGCGCCCTCTGCGGAGACTCCCTCACCGAGCAGCAGATAGGTGCGCGCGAGCACGGCGTTGGCGATGCCGCCGTCGGGGCCTTTGGTGGCGACGATCGCATGGTTGCGTGCCGCGCTGTAATTGCCGCGGGCGAGCGCGGCGAGGCTGGCCGGCAAGGCGTCGCGCGGGTCGGGCTGCGCCGCGCGGCGGGCGAGCAGGGCGATGCCGCCGAGCAGCAGCGCGATCGCGGCGAGGGCCGCGAGGATGCGGACGTTCCGGGCGTTCAGCCACAGGGGGCGGCTGGCGCGCGGCACGCGCCGGCGACGGCCGCGCAGCAGCGGGTAACGTGCCGGCGTATCAAGCATGAAGATCGTAACTCTTGAGCAGGTCGTAGAGCGTCGGCCGGCTGACGCCGAGCAGCCGGGCGGTGTGCGAGATGTTGCCGTCGGCGCGGGCGAGCGCGTGGCGGATAGCAGTGCGATCGGCCGCTTCCCGCACCGCGCGCAGGTTGATCGGCGCATTGTCGGCGGCGGCGAGATCGAGATCGGGGGCGGTGACGAGCTTGCCATCGGCCATGATCACCGCGCGCTTCATGCGGTTTTCGAGTTCGCGCACGTTGCCGGGCCAGTCGTGCGCATCGATCGCGGCGCGCGCTTCGGGCGAGAGGCCGGTCACGCCGGGGTTCATCGTTCGCGCGTATTTCGTGACGAAATGGCGGGCTAGCAGCGCCGCGTCACCGGGGCGTTCGGCGAGCGAGGGGATGCGCACGACGATCTCGGCGAGGCGGTAATAGAGGTCTTCGCGGAACGAGCCGTCGGCGACCATCGCGTCGATGTCGCGGTGCGTGGCACAGACGATGCGCGTGTCGACCGCGATTGGCTTGCGCCCGCCGATCCGCTCGATGACGCGTTCCTGCAGGAAGCGCAGCAGCTTGACCTGGAGCGGGAGCGGCACGTCGCCGATCTCGTCGAGGAAGAGCGTGCCGCCGTGCGCTTGCTCGATCTTGCCCTCGGTTGTCTTCACCGCGCCGGTGAACGCGCCCTTTTCGTGGCCAAACAATTCGCTTTCGAGCAGCGTCTCGGGGATGGCGGCGCAGTTGATTGCGACGAACGCACCGCGCGATCGGCGCGAGGTTTCGTGCAGGCCGCGGGCGAGCAGTTCCTTGCCGGTGCCGCTTGCGCCGAGCAGCATGACCGAGACGTCGGCGGGGGCGACGCGCTCGATCGTGCGCATCACCTTCGCCATCTCGGGCGCGGCGGTGATCAGGCCGCCCAAGGCGGGGACGGCGCCGTTGGCGGCGAGGCGGCGGTTTTCGGCTTCGAGATCGTGGACGTGGAAAGCGCGCGCGACGATCAGCCCGAGCGCGTCGATGTCGATCGGCTTGCGGTAGAAATCCCAGGCGCCGTCGGCGATTGCCTTCAGCGCGCTTTCGCGGGCGCCGTGGCCAGAGGCGACGATCACCTTGGTATCGGGCTTTAGCGACAGGATTTCGGCGAGGACGGCGAAGCCCTCGCTGGTGCCGTCGGGGTCTGGCGGAAGACCGAGATCGAGCGTCACCACCGCGGGTTCGTGCAGCCGCAGCGCCTCGATCGCGCTGCTGCGGTCGCCGGCGACAATCACCTCATAGCCGTCATAGGCCCAGCGGAGCTGGCGCTGGAGCCCGAGATCGTCCTCGACGATCAGCAGCTTGCGGGTTTCGGTCATGCGGCGATTCCCAAGGCGTCGGTGCTGGGGGCGGCGAGCGGCAGGGTGATGCGGAAGCTGGTTCCCTCGCCCTCGCGGCTGGTGACGGTCACCGTGCCGCCCATCGCTTCGGCGAGTTGCCGCGCCTCGAACGCGCCAAGGCCAAAGCCGCCGGGCTTGCCCGATACGAAGGGGCGGAACAGCTGATCGCGCACGAAGGCGGGGGACATGCCGCAGCCTTCATCGGCGACGGTGATGGTGGCGCGGCCTGCCTCGGTCGCGACATGCAGCGTGACGGCGCGGTCGGGAGCGCTTGCCTCGATGGCGTTCTGGACGAGGTGCGTGACAAGCGTTTCGAGCGCGCTTGGGTCCGCGGTCGCCATCGCGTGCGGATCACCGCTGGCGAGCACCGGGTGCTGCGCGCGGCGTGCAGCGGCGATCCCTTCGGCGAGCGCGAGCAGCGGGACGGCGCGGATCGCTTCGCCGCGACTGCCGTGATGCTGCGACAGCTTCGCGAGCAGCGCATTCATCCGCGCGGAGGATTCGGTGAGCGTCGCGACCATGTCGGCCCGGAACGCGGGGTTGTCTGCGTGGCGCTCGGCATTGCGCGCGACGAGGGTAAGTTGGCTCACGAGGTTTTTCAGATCGTGCATGATGAAGGCGAAGCGGCGGTTGAACTCGTCGAAGCGCTGCGCGTCGGCGAGCGCGGCGTGCGCGCGCGATTCGGCGAGGTAGCTCGCGGCCTGGCGGCCAGCGACGCCGAGCAGGTCGAAATCCTCCCAATCGAGCGCGCGATCCAGCGACGGGCGGGCGAGCACGATCGCGCCGGCGAGCCGGTCGAAGTGAACCAGCGGCACGACTGCCCAGGCGTCGGCATTGTCGCGCAACCAGGCGGCGACGCTGCTGCTGTCGTCGGCATCGGCGCCATCGCCGCGCACCGCATCGAGCTCGATGATGCGGCCGCTGCTGGCGAGGTGGGCAAACAGCGCCTCGTCGGTCTCGCTCGGCCGCGGCGCATCGGGCCAGTTCCAGGTCACGCCAAGGCCTAGGCCGGGGCCGTCGGGCACCAGTAACAAGCCGCCCGGCGAGTCGGTGAGGTCGGCGATCGCCTTCACCACGCGCACGTCGAGCGATGGCGCGTCGCCGCCGGGGGCGCCGAGCGTTTCGGTGAAGCGCAGCCACTCGCTGCGATAATCGTAGCGGTGGCTGAAGAGGTGCTTGGCGACCACGACCTTGGCCCAGGCGCGGACCCAAGGGGTGGAGACGATCGTCAGCAGCGTGGCGGTGGTGCCGAAGACGAACGCGGTCTGGACGATCCGCGCATGGTTGCCACCGAATGCGGCGATCACGCCGGTCGCAAGGCCAGTCACGACGACATAGAGCCCGATGGTAATGATCGAGAGCGATTGCAGCGCGACGGTGCGCGAGACCTGCAACGTCCAGTGGCCGTCGCGCTGCACCGCAAGCCCGAACAGCGGCGCTAGCACGACCATCATCGCGCCGCGTGCGTCGATCAGACCCTCCGGCCATCCCTCGACGAACCAGGCGGTGCAGTAGATCAGGAGATCGACCGCCCACATCAGCGACAGCGCGACCGCAACGATACGTATCCCGCCGCGGCTGCGCCAAGCCGCCCCATGCCGCAACTGGTTGACGAGCAGCAGCGCGGCGATCGCGGCCAGCATGCGGAGCAGGACGCGCGCATAGCTGTACGCCGCCACCGCCTCGCGATCGGCCGTCATGGCGGAGGCGACCGCGAGCACGGCGCTTCCCGCTACCACGAGCGCGACGGCGGCATAGACGCTGGCGGCCCAACGCAGCGCCGGGGCCGATCGATCGCGTCGCGCGAGCGCGTACATGAAGGCGAGCCAAGCGAGGTTGCGCACGCTTTCCGCGACGCGGGTGGCGACATCGCGCGTATCGAGCCCGGCCACCGCGAGCGCCCATAAAGCCGTTGCGACGAGCGCGGCGATGAAGGTGAGGCGTGGCAGCCCGCGGCCGGTGGCGCGCACTTGCGCCAGCGCGAGCGTGCCGAACAGCAGCGCGGCGAGCGCGTGCGTCCACAAGGTCATCGGCGCGGTGATCATCGGCGCGGCATCAGCGCGCGCCCGACGGCCACAGCACGACGCGCAGCGTCTGCAGCAGGATCAGCAGATCGAGGAAGGGCGAATAGTTCTTGGCGTAATAGAGATCGTATTCGAGCTTGTGGCGCGCATCCTCGATCGAGGCGCCGTACGGGTAATTGATCTGCGCCCAGCCAGTGATACCCGGTTTCACCATGTGGCGTTCGGCGTAGAAGGGCAGATGCTCTTCCAGCTCGGTGACGAATTGGGGCCGTTCGGGCCGCGGGCCGATGAAACTCATCTCGCCCTTCAGCACGCTCCAGCACTGCGGCAGCTCGTCGATGCGGACCATGCGGATGAAGCGGCCGATCCGGGTGATGCGCGGGTCACGCTCTTGTGCCCAGACGGCCTGGCCGGCGACCTCGGCATCCTGCCGCATCGAGCGCAGCTTCAGGATGTCGAACGGCTCGTTGTATAGCCCGACGCGGCGCTGGCGATAAAAGGCGGGGCCACGGCTTTCGAGCTTGATCGCGATGGCGGTGACGATGATCACCGGCAGCGACAGCGCAAGCAGCAGCGCGCTCGCCGCAATGTCAAACGCGCGCTTGATCATCGCCGAGATCATCCGGCCCGAGGCGAAGCCATCGGAGAAGATCAGCCACGATGGGTTGACGCTGGCGAGATCGATCCGGCCCGTCTCGCGTTCGAGGAAGGTCGAGAAATCGCTGACGTGGACGCCGGTCGTCTTGACGCGCAGCAGATCCTTTAGCGGCAACGCGTTGCGCCGTTCCTCGATTGCGAGGACGACTTCGAGCGCCCCGAGTTCAACGACATGCGCGGCGAGGTTCGGGATATCGTCGCGGGGGAGCGCTCCATCGACGACGGTCACCGGCTCGCCCATTGCGACATAGCCGGCGACGACGAAGCTCGAGCCGTTGGCGTGCTCAAGCGCGCCCAGTCGTGCGGCGCGATGGCCGGCGCCTAGCACCACGATCCGACGCTTGAAGCGCTCGCCGCCGAGCAGCTTGCCGAACAGGACACGCACCGCGGTGAGGCCAATGATCGCGAAGACCATCGCGTAGAACAGGCTCGATCGCCACAGTGTGATCGAGGGAAAGAAGAAGAACATCAGGCTGAGGAAAATGACGCCGAGGCAGACCGCGACGATCAGCCGCATCACCGCCTGGCGCGTCGAGACGAGCACGTCGGCCTGGTAGGCGCCGACGGCGATCATCGCGGTGGCGAGCGGCAGAGCGAAGGTGACGAGCTCGGGCAGGCGGGTCCAGATCACCTCGGGCACCATGCCGAGCTGCCAGGCGCGCAGTAGCCAACCGACCTCCGCCGCGGCCAGCAGCAGCACGAGATCGATCAGCCCGAGTAGGGCGACCGCGTTGGGCACATAATGTTTGAAGACCCTGATCATTCGCCCGCGCCCGCCCGTCCCGCCTTGTAAGGGATTCCGACAGTCGGTGTGTCGCAGGAAATGGCAAACAAAGCCTGAAGATAAGGTTTTGAGAAGCGTTTGGATCGGAAATGACACAACCGCATTGTACGGCGCGGGGAATCCCCGATAGTCGAACGCCAGCGGCCCGCCCGGGCCGAGGGCCAGCCTTGCTAGGAGAAATTGATGCGGTCGATCGTTCCCGTCATCCTGTCCGGTGGATCGGGGACGCGGCTTTGGCCAATGTCGCGGCCAGAGCGGCCCAAGCAGATGCTGGCGCTGACCGCCGACGAGACGATGCTGCAGCTGACCGCGACGCGCGTGGCGGGTGAGGCGTTCGACGCGCCGATCGTGGTCGCTAACGCGCGCCACACCGACATGATCGAGGAGCAGCTGGCGGCGGTCGGCGCAAAGCCGCAGGCGCTGATCTTGGAGCCGATCGGGCGCAACACTGCGCCTGCGATCGCGCTTGCGGCCCTGGTCGCGCGCGATCCGGAGGCGCCGCTGTTAGTGATGCCGTCGGACCATGTGATCGAGGATGTCGATGCGTTCCGCGCGGCGATCGCGGCGGCTCTGCCGGTGGTGCAGGACGGCTGGATGGTGACGTTCGGCATCGCGCCGGACGCGCCGGAGATCGGCTATGGCTATATCAAGGTGGGCGAGCCGATCGCGGACGGAGTGCATCGCGTCGATCGCTTCGTCGAGAAGCCGCCGCTGGCGGATGCCGAGGCGATGCTGGCGGACGGCGGCTATGCGTGGAACGGCGGAATCTTCCTGTTCCGCGCCGACGCCTATCTGGATGCACTGGCGCAATATGAGCCGGTGATGCTCGATGCGGTGCGGCGGTCGCTGGCCGAGGGCGAGCGTGTCGGCACGCATGTGCGGCCGGCCGCCAAACCGTTCGCCGAGGCGCCGAACGAGTCGATCGATTATGCGGTGATGGAGAAGGCGAGCCGTGTCGCGGTGGTGCCGGTGACGATGGGCTGGAACGATGTCGGCAGCTGGGACGCGCTGCACGCGATCAGCGCGGCGGATGCGGGCGGCAATGCGATCCGTGGCGACGTGATCGCGCTCGACACCACGAACTGCTTGGCGCGGACCGACGGCGCGCGGATCGCGATGGTGGGGGTAAGCAACCTGATCGTGGTCGCCTCGGGCAACGACATCCTGATCCTACCGCGCGGGCGCAGCCAGGAAGTGAAGAAGTTGCTGGAGGCGATGAAGGATTGAGCGATCAGCCGCGCATGGATGATCTCGCCCGCATCGCTGGCGCGTTGGAGCGGCTTGCGCCGCCGCCGCCCGTCGCCGCCGACCCGCTGGCGCACGCGGCCTATGTGTGGCGGGATCACGTGCTGGTGGCGGCGCGGGCGTTCGCGCCGTTGCCGCTCGATTTGCTGCAGGGGGTGGATGGTCAGAAGGCGGCGCTGACGGGCAATCTCGAGCGGCTGGCGGCGGGGCATGCGGCGCAGGATGCGTTGCTGTGGGGTGCGCGGGGAACGGGCAAGTCGGCGCTGGTGAAGGCAAGCGTCGGCGCGGTGCAGGCGGCTGGCGGTGCGCTGGCGCTGGTCGAGGTGACGGCGGACCGGCTCGATAGCTTGCCGGCGCTGTTCGACACGATCGCCGGCGTGCCGCGGGCGTTCGTGCTGTTCCTTGACGACCTGGGGTTCGACGCGGCGGCTGATGCGCGGGTCTTGCGTTCGCTGCTGGAGGGCGGGGCGGAGGCGCGGCCGGCGAATGCGCGGCTGGTGGTGACCTCGAACCGGCGGCATTTGATCCCGCGCGACATGCACGAGCAGGAAAATGCGATCAACGCGCGCGACGCGGTGGACGATCAGCTGGCGCTAGCGGATCGCTTCGGGCTGAGCCTTGGGTTCCATGTGGTCGATCAGCCGCTGTATCTCGACATCGTGCGGGGGTATGCGGCGCGGTTTGGGCTGCCGTTTGATCAGGCCGATGCGATGTTGTGGGCGACGCGGCGGGGGAGCCGGTCGGGGCGGGTGGCGTGGCACTATGTGGTGGATCTTGCCGGGCGGGCGGGGAAGGCGGTGTGATCTTTTCCAATCCTCCCCAAGCTTCGCTTGGGGAGGGGGACCGCTCGCCGTAGGCGAGTGGTGGAGGGGGTGGGATGCGGCACGGTCTCGCCAGGCCAGCCCCTCCACCACGCTTCGCGTGGTCCCCCTCCCCGAGCGAGCTCGGAGAGCATTGAGAGGCGATCAGCCCAGCCCTTCCGACATTTCTGCCAGTTCTAGCCAGCGTAGCTCCGCCGCTTCCTTTTCGTCGCGGGCCTTGGCGATTGTCTTCATCAGCCTATCGAACGCGGCAGGGTCGCGGACGTAGAGGGCGGGGTCAGCGAGGGTGGCTTCGTCGCGGGCGATTGCCTGGTCGAGGGCTTCGATCCGTGCGGGGAGCTGGTCGAGATCGCGTTGGTCCTTGTAGGTGAGCTTGGTCTTTGTCTGTGCGGGGGCGGCTGCAACCGCTTTGGCGGCGGCCTTGCGCGATCCGGCTGCGGGCGCGCGTTGGCGTTCCCAGTCCTCGTATCCGCCGGCCACGACATCGACCTTGCCCGAGCCGTCGAGCCCGAGCGTCACCGTAACCGTGCGATCGAGGAAGTCGCGGTCGTGGCTGACGATCAGCACGGTGCCGGCGTAGTCGCCGATCACTTCCTGCAGCAGATCGAGCGTTTCGAGATCGAGATCGTTGGTCGGCTCGTCGAGCACCAGCAGGTTCGACGGGCGGGCGAACTCGCGCGCCAGCAGCAGTCGGGAGCGTTCGCCGCCGGAGAGCGAGCCGATCTTCGCCTCGGTGAGGTTGGGATCGAACAGGAATTCCTTGAGATAGCCGTGGATGTGCTTGCGGACGCCCATCACGTCGATCCACTCACCGCCCTCCGCCAGCACGTCGCGCACCGTTTTCTCGGGGGCCATCAGCTTGCGCTGCTGATCGATGACGATGCCGTCGAGCGTCTTCGCCAGCTTTACCCGGCCGCTGTCGGGGGCGAGCTCGCCGGTGAGGAGCTTCAGCAGCGTCGTCTTGCCCGCACCGTTACGGCCGACGATGCCGATCCGGTCGCCGCGGGTGACGCGGAGCGTGAGATCGCGGATGATCGTGCGCTTGTCATAGGATTTGGTGACGTGTTCGGCGTCGATCACGACCTTGGTCTTGTTGTCGTCGCTGCCCATTGAGAGCGCCGCGGTGCCCTGTGGGCCGATCATCGAGGCGCGTTCGGCGCGCATTTCCTTGAGCTTGGTCAGCCGGCCCTGGTTGCGGCGGCGACGGCCAGTGACGCCGCGCAGCAGCCAATGTTCTTCGAGCTTGAGCCTGGCATCGAGCCGTTCGGCCTGCCGCTGTTCCTCGGCGAAGACCTGCTCGGTCCAGGCTTCGAAACCGCCGAAGCCGACTTCGGCGCGGCGCATGTTCCCGCGGTCGAGCCAGAGCGTCTGTTTGGTGAGGCGGGTGAGGAAGGTGCGATCGTGGCTGATGACGACGAAGGCGCCGCGGAAACGCCCGAGCCATTCCTCGAGCCACTCGATCGCGCTGATATCGAGATGGTTGGTGGGCTCGTCGAGCAGCAAGACGTCGGGATCCTGCGCCAGTGCGCGGACGATCGCGGCGCGGCGGCGCTCGCCGCCCGAAGCGGTGGCGGCGTCGCGGCTGAGATCGATGCCGAGCTGGTCAGCGATGGCATCGGCCTCGTAATGTTCGGGCGCGTCGTCGCCGGCCATGACGTAATCGGCGAGCGTGGCGTAGCCGACGAGGTTGGGATCCTGTTCGAGCAGCACGACGCGCGTGCCGGGCACGATCGTACGCCGGCCCTCGTCGCTGTCGATCGTGCCGGCGATCAGCTTCAGCAGCGTCGTCTTGCCGGCGCCATTACGGCCGATCAGCGCGAGCCGATCGCGCGGGCCGACGTAGAAATTGAGATTGCGAAAGAGCCAGCCGGAGCCCTGGATAAGGCCGAGGTCTTCGTACGCTAGGATTGGGGCAGCCATGGGGGCGGCAGATAGGGGCGCGGGGGCGATGCGCCAAGCGGCAAGCGTGCGTCAGTCGTCGGCGAAGATTTCGGCGTGGGGCAGAGTGAGGTCTAGGGACGCGAGGTGGAGATCCTCGCCCGGCTGTAACCAGTGATCGTTCCACGCATCGACGCCTGTCCGTTCGACTAGCCGGATCCTATGCGTCGACGGATCGATCAACACGATTTCGCTCACGCCCGCCAAATCACGATACTCGTTCAACTTCGTTTTTTGATCGAGTGCGGACGTTGATGGCGAAAGAACCTCAAAAACAACGCGAGGATCGCCGAGCAGCAGCTTCTGCGCGTTTTCGTCCGAGGCCGGATTATTGCAGTAGATCGCAACGTCGGGGAGACGAACTGTGCGCTCCCCCGTCCGCGCGCCGAGATCGGAGCCATAAGGGCGACAGCCGCTGCCGCGTAGCATCGGTCCGATCGTCAGGATCACGTTTATGGCGATACGGGAATGTATCTCCGTGCCGCCGGCCATCATGTAAATCAGGCCGTCGACCAATTCCGCCTTCGCATCGCCAAAGTTCATCGCGAGGAACTCTTCGACGGAGATGCGGCGATAAGCGGGATCGAGAGCGACTTCAGCCATCACCGAAAGATACCAGTGTTGCTCCAACAAAAGAAGGGCCGGGTGCTTGATGCACCCGACCCTTTCTTTCGAACGGGGCAGCGGCGAAGCCGCTGCTGGACGTCAGACGGGTTGGCTTGCGCAAACCCGCTGGCCGTTCTGATTTTCTGTCCGGGGCAGCTTTCGCTGCCCCGGTCGAAAATCAGAAGTCCATGCCGCCCATGCCGCCGCCGCCCATTGCGGGCATCGCGGGCTTGTCGTCCGGCAGCTCCGAAACGGTCGCTTCGGTGGTGATCAGGAGACCAGCCACCGATGCGGCGTTCTGCAGCGCGGTGCGGACGACCTTGGTCGGGTCGATCACGCCGGCGGTGACGAGGTTCTCGTACACGTCGGTCGAAGCATTGAAGCCGAACGACGTGTCGTCCTGGTCGAGCAGCTTGCCCGAAACCACGGCGCCGTCATGGCCGGCGTTCTGCGCGATCTGGCGAACCAGAGCGGTTAGCGACTTGCGGACGATGTCGATACCGCGCGTCTGGTCCTCGTTCACGCCCTTCAGGCCGTCGAGTGCCTTCGTTGCGTACAGGAGGGCCGTGCCGCCGCCGGGGACGATGCCCTCTTCGACTGCTGCGCGAGTTGCGTGGAGGGCGTCGTCGACGCGATCCTTGCGCTCCTTGACCTCGACCTCGGTGGCGCCGCCGACCTTGATGACGGCAACGCCGCCAGCGAGCTTGGCGAGACGCTCCTGCAGCTTCTCGCGGTCATAGTCCGAGGTCGTGACCTCGATCTGCTGACGGATCGCTTCGGTGCGGCCCTTGATCGCATCGGAATCACCGGCGCCGTCGACGATGACCGTGTTGTCCTTGTCGATCGACACGCGCTTGGCGGTGCCGAGCATGCCCAGCGTAACGGTCTCGAGCTTGATGCCGAGATCCTCGCTGATCACTTCGCCCTTGGTAAGGACAGCGATGTCCTCGAGCATCGCCTTGCGACGATCGCCGAAGCCCGGTGCCTTGACCGCTGCGACCTTCAGGCCGCCGCGCAGCTTGTTCACGACGAGCGTGGCCAGAGCCTCGCCCTCGATGTCCTCGGCGATGATCAGCAGCGGGCGACCCGACTGCACGACTGCTTCCAGGATCGGGAGCATCGCCTGCAGGTTCGACAGCTTCTTCTCGTGGATCAGGATGTACGGATCGGTGAGTTCGACCGACATCTTCTCCGGGTTGGTGATGAAGTATGGCGACAGATAGCCGCGGTCGAACTGCATGCCCTCGACAACGTCGAGCTCGAATTCGAGACCCTTCGCTTCCTCGACGGTGATCACGCCTTCTTTACCGACCTTCTCCATCGCTTCCGCGATCTTCTCGCCGACTTCCTTGTCGCCGTTCGCGGAGATGATGCCGACCTGGGCGATCTCGGCCGAACCCGACACCGGCTTAGAGCGTGCCTTCACGTCCTCAACGACCTTGATCACGGCGATATCGATGCCGCGCTTCAGATCCATCGGGTTCATGCCGGCTGCAACCGACTTCATGCCCTCGCGAACGATCGCCTGAGCGAGAACGGTCGCGGTGGTGGTGCCGTCACCGGCGATGTCGTTGGTCTTCGAGGCCACTTCGCGCACCATCTGGGCGCCCATGTTCTCGAACTTGTCCTTGAGCTCGATCTCCTTGGCGACGGTGACGCCGTCCTTGGTGATGCGCGGTGCGCCGAAGCTCTTGTCGATGACGACGTTGCGGCCCTTTGGCCCCAGCGTAACCTTCACTGCATCGGCGAGAATGTCGACGCCGCGCAGGATGCGCTCACGCGCGTCACGACCGAATTTTACGTCCTTGGCTGCCATGTGGCTACCCTTTCAAATCAACGAATGTTGAGGAAGTTGAGGAGGTCGAACGATCTCAGGCGAGAATGCCGAGGATGTCCGATTCCTTCATGATGAGCAGGTCTTCGCCGTTCACCTTGACCTCGGTGCCCGACCACTTGCCGAACAGGATGCGGTCACCGGCCTTGACGTCGAGCGGGCTGATCTTGCCGTCTTCCGACTTGGCGCCGGCACCGGCGGCGACGACTTCGCCTTCCTGCGGCTTTTCCTTGGCGGTGTCGGGGATGATGATCCCACCGGCCGTCTTTTCCTCGGCCTCGACGCGGCGTACGAGCACGCGATCATGCAGCGGACGAAAGTTCATGCGGTTTCCCTCTTGTTGAGCGGAGTATGACAATTTTTTGGCACTCGACGGGGTCAAGTGCCAGCACTCGCCATATGAGAGTGCCAACGCGTCGCGTCAACAGGCGTAACGATCAATCAGCTGAACAAATCGTCAGATTGAGCCCGGGAGCAGGCCGAGCCGTTCGCGCGCCTGCCAGCGCCACAGGAGCAGGATCGACACTGCCAGCAGGCCCACGGCGAGGCCGGTCCAGATCCCGACGCCAGCCCAGCCGGCGTAAAAGCCGAGGAAGATCGAGGTGCCGAAGCCGACGACCCAATAGCCGAACAGCGCGATCAGCATCGGCATGCGGGTATCCTGCAGCCCGCGCAGCACGCCGGCGGCGACTGCCTGCGCGCCATCGACCAGCTGGAATATCGCGGCGAGCACGAGGAACTTAATCGCGAGTGCGACGACGATCGCGTTCTGCGGCGCGTCGACATCGATATAGGCGCTGATGAACAGCCGCGGCGTCGCCCAGATCGCGGTGGCGGTGATCACCATGAAGCCGATGCCGAGCACCAGCGCCACGCGGCCGGCGCGCGCGATCCACGCGTGATCGCCCGCGCCATAGGCCATGCCGACGCGGATCGTCGCGGCTTGCGAGATGCCGAACGGGATCTGGAAGGCGACGGCGGCGATGTTGAGCGCGACTGCGTGCGCCGCGACTTCGTTGACGCCGATCAGCCCCATCAGGATCGCCGCACCGCCGAACAGCGCGCCCTCGAACACCCACGTCAGCATGATCGGCACGCCGAGCCGCACGATCTCGCGAAAGCGCGACCATTCGGTGTTCCACCAGCGCCCGAACAGGCGATAGCGGCGCAGGCGGCGATCGAACTTGAGGATCGCGACATAGGCCAATGCCATTGCCGTGAGACTGATGACGCTCGCGAGTGCCGATCCTTCTAGACCGAGCGCCGGCGCGCCGAGGTTGCCAAACACCAGCATCCAGTTGGCGAGGATGCTGACGGCGAGCGCGATCCCGGTGACGACGAACGCCCAGCCCGGGCGGCCGAGCGCGGCGGCGGCGGTGCGCATGATGCCCGCCGCGACGCCCGGCACGATCGCGATGGCGATTATGTCGAGGAACCGCCCGGCGCGTCGCGAGACTTCGGGATCCTGCCCGGCGAGCAGCAGCAGCGTTTCGCCGTGTGCGAGGATCAGGATCACTGGGAGGGCGCCGGCCGCGCCGACCCATAGTGCCATGCGTACGCTGCGCCGCACCTCGCGCACCGCATGGCGGCGGCGACCGAGCTCGGCAGCGATTAGCGGCGCGGCGGCACTGGTGAGACCGATGAGCGCGTACATGCTAAGATTGAACATGAAGACGCCGAGCGTCGCCGAGGCGAGATCGACCGTCCCCAGCCGAGCGACGAAGATCACGTCGACCGCGCTGACCGCCATCTGCAACAGGTTCGCGCCGACGAGGGGGCCGGCAAGCCGCACGAGCGCCGACAGCTCCGCTCGATCGGTGACGGGGCGCGTGCCGGTCAGCGGTGGATTGGCGGCGATCTCCATGGCGGATCGCGGGTAGGCGGGTTTTGGATGTGGGGAAAGCGCGGGGTGGAAAAGGTGAGCCTGCGGTGAAACTATAACAGGTTATCTTCGTAGCTGTGGGTGCGCTGACAAACGCGCAGGAGAAATTCAAATGGCGAAGATGATGATCCGCGGTGTGGCATTCGCGCTGGCCCTGGCCGGCAGCGGGCCTGCCCTCGCACAGAAGAATCCGATGGTCGGCGGTGCGGCGATGTATCCGACCAAGACGATCGTCGACAATGCGGTCGCGTCGAAAGACCATACGACGCTCGTCGCGGCCGTGAAGGCAGCCGGGTTGGTCGAGACGCTGAGTGGCCCGGGGCCGTTCACCGTGTTCGCGCCCACGAACGCCGCCTTCGCGAAGCTGCCTGCCGGAACCGTCGACACGCTGGTGAAGCCTGAGAACAAGGCGACGCTGACTTCGATCCTGACCTATCACGTCGTGGCGGGCACGATGACGTCGAAGGACATCGCAAAGGCGATCAAGGCTGGCGGCGGCAAGGCAACGCTGACCACCGTACAGGGCGAGCCCCTGACTGCGGCGATGATGGGCAAGACGCTGATGCTGACCGACGCGAAGGGCGGCATGTCACACGTAACGATCGCCGACGTCCGCCAGTCCAACGGCGTGATCCACGTCGTCGATACGGTGCTGATGCCGTAATTTGTTCATGGCCCGCGCTGGTGCCAGATCGGGTGCCGGCGCGGGCTAAATCGCGCAATCAGCAACCTTTTCTTACGGCTCCGGAACAAAGCGGCGTTCTCGTGGTTCGGCTATGCTGAATGTCACGAGTACAGGGAGAGCGTAAAATGGCTGATTATCGCACGACGGACGATCGCGTAGTGGTGAAGCGCGGCGGAGCAGGACGCACGATTGCCATCGTGTTGGCGGTTGCGGCCATCATTGCCGCCATTCTGTTCGCGACGGGCTTCTGGAGCGCCGATGTCAAGGAAGGCGCACTGCCGGACGTCGACATCAGCGCCAAGGGCGGCGCGTTGCCGGACGTTGACGTCGACAGCAAGGAAGTTGTCGTCGGCACGAAGAAGACCGAAGTCGAAGTGCCGGTGGTCGGCGTCCAGGACAATGGCGAGAAGTAATCGTTTAGAGGGGCGTGGTCGCGTGATGCGGACCACGCCCTTTTCATGTCTGCCGTCGATGGATTGAGCTTAGCGCTGCGCCATGTTGACGGACGCCAGCGGCGGCGGAAAATCGAGTGGGCCGCACTTGCGCGTCTGCCACTCACCCTTGCCGGACCAGCATACCTTGTCGAGCCGCGGCACACGCCATTCTGACCGTACGTAACGCGGGAATTGCTGCTCGCCCCATGGCACGAGGCTGTTGCGCAACTGCCGCATGCGCTCACGCGCGATGGTGGAGAAGCCACCGCGTGGCGCATACAGCGCCCCACGCCCGATCTCGCTGGAGATCTGACAGAAATTATACTGCGATGCCACGGCGTTGAAGCTGGAATAGGTTCGCGTGCCGAACTGATCGAGCGCCGACTGCCCAGCCTTGGGCGCCTTGTTCATCCGCTGAAAATATTTTGTCAGCGTGTCGTATGAATCCTTCAGCTCCGCGCGGTGATCGGTGAGGATCGCGTTGTAATTGTCGACCGTCAGCAGCGTCGGCTCGAATTGGCACTGCAGCGCGGCGACATTGAGTGCGGCACGCAGCGTCCACGTCAGTCCGGCAGTGAGTTCCTTTTCAGTCGCGCCGGGCAATGGCTGCGCCACGCCGGGTTCGTCACCGCGCACGACCTGGCCGGAAAGATCCTTGGATTTCATGAAGAACTGTGCCGAAGCTGGCATCGAAACCAACAATGCGACAGCAGCGACGCCTGCCCCCGCGAACCGCAACCCACTCACCACCGCAACCTCCCCACGCGCAACACGCGGGATTCATATGCGTTTCCACCAGCTTCTCCAAGTCCGTTCATCAGACCTGCAGGGCGGTTGAGCGGCGGCGTAACGATTGACGGTCGCATGCCATAGAAACCGTCGTGCTCTTCAGCAGGCACGAAAAAGGCCGCCCGGTTCCCCGGACGGCCCTCACATCACGCAAAAAGCGCGATGATTACATCGCGTTCATCGCGGTGTCGTTCGTCATCATCATGTCGTTCGACATCATCGTGTCGTTCGCCATCATGCCGCCGTTCATGCCACCGTCAACGGCAGTCATGTTGTCGGTCATGGTATCCATGCCCTCAGTGGCGTTCATGTCGGTGATGGTGGTGTTGTCGGTGGCAGTTTCGGTCTTCGAGCCGCAAGCCGAAACGGCGAGCGCGGCAGCTACGAGGGTCGAACCCGTCAGGATCTTTGAAATTGCACGCATGGATAGCTCCCTAGATAGTGGATTTGGACGACGGACGGATCCTTAATACCCAAATCAGAGTGGACATTAGTCACAGAACGCCGCCCCCTCAAGTCTCGATTTCACGCACACAAGAAAGACTTTTGAGGAAAGCACACCCAGACAACGCAAGCGCGGCATCAAAAGTTTCACGATCATGAACGGCCCCAAGCGCCAGAGCGCTCGTGACGGGGTGTTCCGACAGCCCGCACGGCACGATTCCACCGAAATGCGAAAGGTCCGGTGACAAGTTCACCGAGAAGCCGTGCATTGTCACCCAGCGGCGGACGCGCACGCCGATCGCGCCGATCTTCGCCTCGCGACCCGCCGCATCGACTGTCCAGATGCCGATCCGGCCCGGCGCGCGAAAGGCGGTGATGCCCAATTCGCCAAGCGCAGCGATCACCCAGCCTTCGACGCCATGGACGAAACAGCGCACGTCGCGGCCGCGTTTGCCAAGGTCGAGCACAAGGTATCCGACGCGCTGCCCGGGGCCGTGATAGGTGTAGCGCCCGCCGCGCCCCGCCGCGACGACCGGAAAGCGCGGATCGAGCAGCTCGGCGGGATCGGCGCTGGTGCCGGCGGTGTAGACCGGCGGATGTTCGAGCAGCCACACCAGCTCGCGCGCCTGGCCGATGGCAACGGCGGCGGCGCGCGCCTCCATCTCGGCGAGCGCCAGCGCATAATCGGTCAGGCCGGGCGTCACGCGCCATTCGATGCTATCGTCGTCGATCACGCGGGCCGAGATGCGGGCCGGGGAAGCGATTGGCAAGCGTCGGGCCGATCGGGTAAGCGCCGCGCGGCAATGCGTAACGGGGTCGGTTCATGATCAGCATCGGGAAGGTCTGGGACCGGACGACGGAGGTCATCGCCGGGCGGTTCGCGATCCTCGCGGCGATCGCGCTGCTGCTGCTGTTCGTACCGCCCGTGGTGCAAGCAGCGATCGACGCCACTGCCGGCACCTCGCCGGCGATGAAGTTCGTGAGCACCGTCGTCGGGCTGTTCGTGTTCGCGATGGCGATCCTGGGCGCGCTGGCGTTGACCGCGGTGGCGACCGATCCGGCGGTCGATCAGCAAGCCGCGCTGGCGATCGGCGGGGCGCGGATCGGGCCGATGCTGGGGATCATCATCGTCATGGGACTGGTGTTCTTCGCCGCGGTGATGCCGGGGATCCTGTTGATCGGCACCTCCGGCTTCGACGTTTCGCGCGCGCAGGCGGGGCTGTCGCAGGATGCGCTGAACGTCGGGCGGTTCGGGCTGGCGACCGTGTATTTCCTGGTGCTCACGGTCGTCGGGCTGTGGCTTGCCGCGCGGCTCGTGCCATTGATGGGCGTGGTGGTGAATGAGCGGCTCCGGCTCGGCGCGATCCGTCGGTCGTTCGCGCTCAGCCGCGGATCGACGCTCAAGCTGATCGGGGTGCTGATCCTCTACTCGATCGT
Organism: Sphingomonas radiodurans; assembly: GCF_020866845.1. Taxonomy (NCBI): domain Bacteria; kingdom Pseudomonadati; phylum Pseudomonadota; class Alphaproteobacteria; order Sphingomonadales; family Sphingomonadaceae; genus Sphingomonas; species Sphingomonas radiodurans. Next base: position 700,556 of record NZ_CP086594.1, on the reverse strand, counting down.
GTTTCTGGTCGTTCTGATCGCCGCCGTGTCGATCGTCGGGCTGATCGCACGGCTGATCTTCGGGTCGGACGCGGCGGGGGCGGTCGCCTTCGTGGTTGCGCTGGCGACGGCGGCGGTGACGGCGGTGTTCAGCGTGTTGCAGTCGGTTTATTCCGCGCAATTCTACGTCGCCGCGCGGGATGCGCGTGGCGCGGCATGAGCCCTAGTTTTGCACGCCTGCTGGCGGACGCCTGGGGCATCTTCCGGCGCGAGGCGGATCTCATCCTGCGCGTCGCGGGGCCGCTGATCTTCCTCCCCGCCTTCGCAGTGCAATTGCTGTGCGATCCGTTGCCAGCCTTGCCCGCCACGCCACGGGACGAGGGCGCGATGGAGATATGGCTGACCGCGGTTACCGCCTGGGGGCAGGCCAACGCCTTCTGGTATCTGCTGGCCGATCTGGTCGCGTTGGTCGGGCTGGTGACGATCGCATTGCTGCTGCTCGCGCCCGAGCGGCCGAGTGTGGGCGAGGCGCTGCAAATCGCGCTGCGGCGGCTTGGGCGGTTCCTGCTCGCCAATCTGCTGGTCGCAATCCCGGTCGGGCTGGGATTGTGGACCATCGTACTGCCGGGCCTGTACGTGCAAGCGCGGCTGATCGCTACGTTGCCGGCGCTGGCCGCCGAGCCGGGGCAGGGGGCAGCGCGGGCGGTTGGGGCGAGCTGGCGGATGACCAGCGGGGCGGCGTGGGGCATTCTTGGCGCCGTAGTTGCGCTGTTTCTGCTGCAATGGCTGGCGGTGAGCCCATTGTTCCCGCTCGACACCTGGCTACGCGAGCCGGGGCACGACAATCCGTTCCTGATCGCGCTGGTGGCGGCGCTGCTCGCGATTGCGGCGACCGCCTATAATGTCGGGCTGCTGCTGCTCGGCGTGGTCGCCTATCGCCGGTTCGCCAGCAGCGGGACGTGAGGCGCGGAGTCGAGTGGCAATAGGCCGGCGAGTCTCGGGTCGGCAAAGGTCTCGACCGTGCGCTTGGTCGCGACGAAGCCCTGCGCGCGGTAGAAATTCAGCGCCGAGGGGTGATCGAGCGAGCAGGTGTTGACGCGGACGAATGCGACGCCCGGCCGCCACGCCAGCTGCATCGCGAGCGCCATCAACCAGCGCCCATGGCCGCGCCCGACGAGTTCTGGGACAAGGCCGAAATAGTCGAGCGCGCACCAGTCGCGTTCCGGATGGGACAGTTCGAGCAGCCCGACCTCGATTCCGGATTGGTCGACGACGGCGTGGACTTGCGTGTTTGGCTGGTGCGTTGCCCGGACGAGCGTGGCATCGTCCATCGCCAGCCGCGAGAACCAGAGCCATGGTCCGCCGACGCGGCGAAACAGCGTGCGATACTTGGCAGGATCGGGCGCCGGCCAGCGGATCAGTCGCAGCGGTGATGGCGGCACGGGGCGAAGCGGGGGGCGCTGCCGCATTTCGAGCGTGGTGACGACGGTCGCCACCTGATCGTCGGCGACCTGGATCAGGCCCATGTGGCTGCATGGCGCTGGAAGATAGCGGCGGCATGTTCGAGACCGAGCGTTGGCATGCCGCCGCTTCTAGTGACGGCGACAGCGGAAAGTCGAGGCATGCCGATCATCGCGTCTGGCGCAGCGCTTCGGCGAGCACGATCCCGGCGCTGACCGCCACGTTGAGCGAGCGGAAGCCTGCCCGCATCGGCACGCGGACGGCGATGTCGGCGCGGGCGTGGACGGCGTCGGGCACGCCCGCGCTTTCGCTGCCGAACAGCAGCACATCGTCGGCGGCGAAGCGTACGTCCCACAAGTCGGTCGCGCCGCGGGTCGTGGCGAGGATCAGCCGGCCGTGGAGCTGCGCCGCGAATGCCCCCCAATCGGCATGGCGTGTCACCTCGCCGGCGGCGGCATAGTCCATGCCGGCACGGCGCAAGCCACGGTCGCTCCAGGGAAAACCCATCGGTTCGATCAGATCGACACCGACGCCGAAGCACGCCGCGGTGCGCAGGATCGTGCCGACGTTGCCGGCGATGTCGGGTTCGTACAGGGCGACGCGCATCGCGCTGATTAGCGTGCAAGCCCACATCCGTAAAATGGCAGTTGGCAGGCGCGGAGGGCGGGGCTATCAGACCTTGATCTTCGTTACGGCGAGGGAATTCCAGGCGGGCACACCGGGCACGACCCCGGGCGATGCGGCCAGCCGCGGCAGGAAGGACAAGGGTTTACGGATGGCGACGGTCGACAGCACGATTTCTCCGGGCGGAACACCGGCGCCGCACCAAGAGGAAGGCCACGACCCCCGCCGGCGCGACTTCATCAATATCGCCGCGATTGCATGGGCCGGAGTGGGCGCAGGCATTATCGTGCTGCCGTTGATCAACCAGATGAACCCTTCGGCCGACGTGCTCGCGCAGTCGACGACCGAGGTCGACATCAGCAAGATCGAGCCTGGCCAATCGATAAAATCCTCGTTCCGAAAACAGCCGCTCTTCGTGCGCAACCTGACGCCGCAGGAGATCGCTGCGGCGGACGCGGTGCCGGTGGATTCGCTGCGCGATCCGCAGAGTCTGCAGGACCGGACCAAGGCGGGCAAGAAGAACTGGCTGATCACGCTGGGCGTCTGCACGCACCTTGGCTGCGTGCCGCTGGGCGCGGGCGAGGGCGAGAACAAGGGGCCGTTCGGCGGCTACTTCTGCCCGTGCCATGGCTCGGCCTATGATACGGCTGGCCGCATCCGCCAGGGCCCGGCACCGACGAACCTTGCGGTTCCCGAATATACATTCACGTCCGACACTGTCGTGACGGTTGGTTGAGGTAGCGAGAGATGAGCTTTCCCTGGGCCAAGCATTATGAGCCAAAGCAGCCGCTGATGCGGTGGCTGGACGAGAAGCTGCCAATGCCGCGACTCGTCTACAACGCGATCGGCGCGGGTTATCCCGTACCGCGCAACCTCAACTATTTCTGGAACTTCGGCATCCTCGCCGGCGCAGCGCTCGTGTGCCAGATCGTCACCGGCGTTGTGCTGGCGATGCATTATGCCGCGAACGGCGCGGTCGCGTTCAGCTCGGTCGAAAGCATCATGCGCGACGTGAACGCTGGCTGGTTCCTGCGCTATGCGCATGCCAACGGCGCGTCGATGTTCCTGCTGGTGGTTTACATCCACATTTCGCGCGGGCTGTATTATGGCTCCTACAAAGCACCGCGCGAGATGGTGTGGCTGCTCGGCGTGGTCATCTTCCTGCTGATGATGGCCACCGCATTCATGGGCTATGTGCTTCCTTGGGGGCAGATGAGCTTCTGGGGCGCGCAGGTGATCACTGGCTTCTTCTCGGCGATACCGCTGGTCGGCGAGCCGATCCGCATCTGGCTGCTCGGCGGGTTCGCGCCGGACAATGCTGCGCTGAACCGCTTCTTCTCGCTCCACTATCTACTGCCGTTCGTGACGGCAGGTGTCATCATCCTGCACATCTGGGCGCTGCATATCCCGGGCTCGAACAACCCGACCGGCGTCGACGTGAAGGGCGAGCAGGATACGGTGCCGTTCCATCCGTACTACACGGCAAAGGACGGCGTTGGTGTCGCGGTGTTCTTCCTGATCTTCGCAACGCTGATCTTCTTCTCGCCGAACCTGCTCGGCCATCCGGACAATTACATCGAGGCGAACCCGCTCTCGACGCCGGCGCACATCGTGCCTGAATGGTACTTCCTGCCCTTCTACGCGATCCTCAAGAGCTTCACCGCGGATTTCGTCCTAACGGGCAAGCTGTGGGGCGTGCTGGCGATGTTCGGTTCGATCCTGCTGTTGTTCTTCCTGCCGTGGCTCGATTCCTCGCCGGTTCGCTCGGCGAACTACCGGCCGACGTACCGCATGTTCCTGATCGTACTGCTCGTCGATGTGCTCATCCTGGGTTATATCGGCGGTGCGGAGGCGAGTGCGCGCAACGTGATCATCGGTCAGCTTGCGACCGCTTATTACTTCGCACACTTCCTGATCATCCTGCCGATCGTGTCGCGCTCGGAGCGTCCGCGCCCGCTGCCGCACTCGATCACCGAAGCGGTGCTCGCCAAGCATGGCACCTCGCCCGCGAAGACCGCGATGGCGCACTGAGCCGATACGGGGGAATTTTAAGACAATGGTTCGTACCATCGCACTCCTGATCGGAGCGCTCTTCGTCTTCGTGCTCGGCATTTCGCTGTTCGGGACCGTATCGTCCGCGATCACCGATCCCGCGCCCGAGACTGCGGAGCACGAGTTTCACCTGCATCCCAAGGACGCCGAGCTTTCGTCGGCTGGCCTGACGGGAAAGTTCGATCGCCAGCAGCTGCAACGCGGGCTCAAGGTGTATCAGGAGGTTTGCGCCGCCTGCCACAGCCTCAAGTTCGTCTCGTTCCGCGATCTCGAGAAGATCGGCTACAGCGAAGGCCAGGTTAAGGCGATCGCGCAGGCATGGCCGATCGAGCAGCCGAGTGTGAACCCGGAGACGGGCGAAGCGGCAACGCGCAAGAACGTCGCTTCGGACCGCTTCCCGAGCCCGTATCCCAACGAGGTTGCCGCGCGCGCCGCGAACAACAATGCGCTGCCGCCGGATCTGTCGCTGATGACGAAGGCACGTCACGACGGTGGCAATTACGTCGCGTCGTTGCTGACCGGCTATCGTGAGCAGCCGGCCGAGTTGCTGAAGAAATTCCCGGATGTGAAGACGCCGGACGGGCTGTACTACAACCCGTACTTCGCCAACCTCAACATCGCGATGCCGCCGCCGCTCGCCTCCGATGGGCAGGTGGCGTACGAGGACGGCACTAAGTCGACCCAGCAGCAGATGGCGCGCGACGTCGCCGCGTTCCTCACCTGGACGGCGGAGCCTAATCTCGAGACGCGCCATGGCACCGGTCTTGCGGCAGTGATCTTCCTGGTAATCTTCTGCTTCCTGACATGGGGCGCTTACCAGAACGTCTGGCGCAACATTAAGCATTGAGAGAGGGTGCCCCTCCCGCTTGCGGGAGAGGTTAGGGGAGGGCATGTCGTGCGACATGGATCTCGAGGACAGCCCCACCCCCGACCCCTCCCGTCAGCGGGAGGGGTCATCTGCGAACGGTGACCTGAAGGCGCTGATCCGGACGATTCCGGATTTTCCCAAGCCCGGGATCCAGTTTCGCGACATCACCACATTGCTGCTCGATCCGCACGGGCTTGCCACGTGCATCGAACGGATGGTGGCCGCTGCGCAAGGGCCGGTCGATCTGGTCGCGGGGATCGAAGCGCGCGGCTTCCTGTTCGCCGCCGCCTTGGCTGTTCCGCTGAAGGCCGGCGTTTTGCTGATCCGCAAGGACGGCAAGCTGCCGGGCGTTACGATCGCCGAGGACTATGCGCTCGAATATGGGCAGGATCGGATCGCAATCCACGCCGATGCATTTGCGCCTGGTGCTATAGTTCTGTTGATCGACGATCTCATCGCCACCGGCGGCACGGCTCGCGCGGCGGTGCGGTTGCTCCACAAGGCAGGTGCGGTGGTGAAAGAGGCGCAATTCCTCGTCGATCTGCCTGACCTGGGCGGTGCCGATCTGCTACGTAGCGACGGCATCCGCGTTAATGCGCTCGTTTCGTTCCCTGGCCATTAGGGAACTTCGACCAGCCGTTCTCGTTTCCAGTCTCGTTGCGGCGCGTATCCGCCGCTCCTCCAATGTTGGGAGACGGACGATGAACTGGAAGCGGATTGGATTGGTGGCGCTGATTGGCGGTATCGGCATGGGCACCGCGGCGTGCACTGACGGTTACGGCTATGGCGGTGCATCGCTCGGCTACGGGTCCGCCTTTGTTGGTGATCCTTATTTGGACGGCGGCTTTGGTGGGCCGGGCTTTGGCGGGCCGGGCTTTGGCGGCGCTGGCCTTGGCGGGTTCAACAACGGGTTTGGCTGGTACAACAACTTCTATTATCCGGGCACCGGGGTCTACGTGTACGACCGCAATCGTCGGCCGTTCCGTTGGAACGACGGACAGCGTCGCTACTGGCAGGGCCGGCCGGGTTTCAACCAACCGGGTGCGCGGGCGAACTGGAACGGCTTCCGTCAGAATTATCGCGCTGAGCGCCGCGACTATCGTGGCGACTTGCGGGATAATCGCCAGGCCTTCCGGAATGGGACTATCGACCGAGGTCAATTCCGTGATGGCCGTCGGGACGCGCGGCGTGAGTTCCGCACCGACGTACGGCGCGACTATCGCGATTACCGCCGCGAAAATCGCGCCGACGGGATCCGTACACCGCGCCCATCGCGCTCGTTCCGACGCACGCCGCGCAACCCGCGGTGAACTACTTGGCCGGCGGCTTCGGCCGCCGGCTTATTCTTGCGGCCGCGTTGAAACGAGGCCGTTCGAGATCATCGACATCACAGCCACATCATCCTGGTTGTAGACGGTCATGCGGCTCTTGAAGATGCCCATCTCGGGCCGCGATTGCGACTGACGCTTCTCGATAACCTCGGTCTCACAGCGCAGCGTATCACCGGGATAGACCGGCTTAAGCCAGCGAAGCTCGTCGACACCTGGCGAACCCAGCCCGGCTTGGCGATTGACCTTCAAATTGGCGACGATCATCGACATCACCATCGCACATGTGTGCCAGCCGCTGGCCGAGAGCCGCCCGAAATGGGTTTGCGCTGCGGCTTCGTCGGAAAGGTGGAAGGGCTGCGGATCGTAGCGTCCGGCGAACTCCATCACTTCTTCGCGCGTCACCTGATAGCTGCCGAAGCGCGACACCGTGCCAACGGCGATGTCCTCGAAATATTGCATTGTCCCCTCCTACGGTCTTTTCATCACCGACCGGAAGGGCGAATCCGTTCCGTCTAGGGTCGGATCTGCCGGCAGGTCGAGCAACGTCCGCAATAGCGGCGCGACTGACACATTGTCGAATTGTTCGACTCGGCGTCCCGATGCGAAGGCAGGGCCGCTCGCGATGAACAGCGCGCGCATTTCGGGAGCGGCATTGTCATAGCCGTGCTCGCCGCGGGAGAAGGGCTTCGTCGGGGAGGTCTTGGCGGTTACCCAGCCATCTTTTGCCAGGCACAGGAATGGCGGTACGCGCGGGCTGCGGCCATAGTGGAAGCGCGCCGGGATCTCCGACTTACGCCAGCAGGTGAGGTGCGGGTGCGGCTTGAGCAGCGTAGCGGCGACGGCGGCATCGCGACCGGGCAACGGCGCAAAGGTCGCATAAGGACCAGCCTCGACGATGCGCGCGTCGGTTGCCGGCATGAGCTGGTCGAGCGCGATCACTCGGTCGCTCGACGTTGCCGCCATGCCATGGTCTGAGACGATGATGAGGTTCGCTGGCTGGGCCTGCGCGGCAAGGCCAGCGACGAGTTCGCCAATCGCGCGATCGACGTCGGCGATCGCGGTGTTCACCTGCGGAGAGACGGGGCCGTATTGATGGCCGTAGGTGTCGACGATGTCGAAATAGGTCAGCACCAGACGCGGGCGGGTAGCGGCGGGGCGGCGCATCCAATCGAGCACGACGCGGACGCGGTTCGTGTCAGGCATCTGCTGCGTATAGGCCTGCCAGTCGGTGGGGCGCGTGCCGCCGATGACGGTATAGGGCCAATCGCTGCTGCGAACGCCGCCCCAGCCGACGACCGAGCCGGGCCAGAACATCGAAGCGGTCCGGATGCCGGCCTTCTCCGCCGTCACCCACACCGGGGCCGCTGCGTTCCACCACGCAGGATCGTCAGTCGCCATCGTGAAGATTTCGCCCGGGCGGGCGGGATCCTCGATCGTATTGGCGGTGATGTCGTGGCGATCGGGGCGCAGGCCAGTCACGAGCGTCCAGTGGTTGGGATACGTCTTGGTCGGGAAGCTCGGCAGCATCGGGCCAGTGACGCCCTCAGCGGCGAGCCGTGAGAGATTGGGTGTGATGCCACGATCGAGGTAGTCGGGGTGGAAGCCGTCGATCGAGACCATGATCGTGACGGGTACTTTTGCCGCCGAAGCGACTGGCGATGCGAGCGGCGCCGGGGCATTGGCGGGGGGAAGCGCGGGCGGCGTGCCTGGGTAAGCGCATCCGGCGACAGCGGCGAGTATGGCGAGCGGCGGGAGGAGTCGGAACATGTCCGCTCCGGTAGCGGGGGAAACCCGGCCTGTCTTGCGCGTGCTTGTCACATTTCCGCTCCCCTCCCTCTCGGGAGGGGAAACGTAATCAGCGCGCGGCGACTTGCCCTGCCGCCGCGACGCGCCAGATCACGTTGCCGACATCATCCGCGACTAGCAGCCCGCCAGCCTTGTCGGTGATCACGCCGACCGGGCGCCCGAGTGCCTCGCCATCGGCGTTGAGGAAGCCGGTGAGCACGTCAACCGGCTTGGCGCCCTTTGCCGGCCAACCCTGCGCGTTGAACGGCACGAAGACGACCTTGTAGCCCGACACCGGGACTCGGTTCCACGAGCCATGCTCGCCGATGAAGGCGCCGGTGGCGAAGCGCCGGCCCAGCTTCGCATCTGCGGCGAAGGTGAGGCCGAGCGCGGCGACGTGCGGGCCGAGCGCGTAATCGGGGCGTTTCGAATATTGCTGGAGGGCGGGGTTGGCCGGCTCGACGCGCTTGTCGGGATAGCCACCCCAATAATACCAAGGCCAGCCGAAGTTATCGCCGAGCTCAATCGCGGTGAGATAATCGGGGACGATATCCGACCCGAGCATGTCGCGTTCATTGACGACGGTCCACAGTTGGTTGGTCTGCGGATTGAGTGCCATGCCGTTCGCGTTGCGCACGCCCGCGGCATAGATGCGGTAAGTCTTCTCCTTCGGCCAGACCTGCAGGATCGTCGCGCGCAGCCGTTCCTTGTCGAGGCCGCCCTCGGCGATGTTCGAGGCCGAGCCGATCGACAGGTACAGCGTTCTGCCGTCCTCCGCCGGGATCACGTTGCGCGCCCAATGGTTCGCGCCACCGGGGTATTTGATGACGAGTTCGGGCTTGGCGGTTATGCTCGTCGCGCCCTCGACATAGGGAACGCGCACCAACGCATCGGTGTTGGCGATGTAGAGCTGGCCCTGGAACAGCGCCATGCCGAACGGCGAGTTGAGCCCGGTCATGAACACGTGCTTCTCGTCGACCCGGCCATCGCCGTTCGCATCACGCACCAGCGTGATGCGATTGGCCGAAGGCACGCCGGCGCCGCCGCGGCCCATCAGCGTTTTCATTACAAAGCCGGTGATCCCACCGCCCTCACGCGGCGGCGAATTCGTCTCCGCAACCAGCACGTCGCCGTTGGGCAGGCGATACATCCAGCGCGGGTGATCGAAGCCGTCGGCATAGCGCGTCACGGTGAGCCCCTGCGCGGCTGTCGGCATCCCGCCCTGCGGCCAGCCGACCGCCTTGGCGACCTTGACGGTCGGGATGATCTGACGGCGCGGGTTGCTGATCTGGGGGCGCTGGCCAGTCACCTGCGCGAAATCGACCATCGCCTTGTCGGGCCAGCCAAGCCACACGAAGACACCGACACCGGCGAGAACCAGCAGGCCGAGAACGATCAGGATATGTTTGCGCATAAGCGGGAGATAGGCGGGGCAGGGGTATGGGGGAAGGCCCCGCGCGTCAGCCGATCAGCGTATCCGCCAACAGCAGCAGTAGCTTGACGTCGATCGCGAGGCCCTCGGCACGTTTGCGCGCGACGAAGGCGGCGATCTCGGCGCGCGGGACGGTGTGGACGACAATGTCTTCGTCCGAATCGCCGCCGCCTTCGCTGACCTTCACCAGATCGTGCGCGCGGACCAGCGTGAAGCCTTCGCTGACCATGCCAGGCGAGGAGTGGAAGAAGCCCAGCGGCTCGATGCGGCCGGCGCGGTAGCCGGTTTCTTCCTCAAGCTCGCGATTGGCCGCTTCAGCCATCGGCTCGCCAGCGTTGACGTCGCCGATCAGGCCGGCGGGGAGTTCGAGGCAGGCGCGGCCGAGCGGCACGCGATATTGCTCGACCAGCACGATCTCGTTGGCATCGGTGATCGCGACGATTACCGCCGCCTCGATCCCGCGGCTGCGCGAAGCATATTCCCATTTCCCCTGTCGCATCATCCGAATGAAGCGGCCTTCCCACATCGTCTCGGTCGCATCGGTGGGCGCGTCGGTCATAGCTCGATCAACCTGTCGGGCAGCTCGTTGGGGTTGCCGGCGCTGCGTGGGAAATGTTCGGCAAGCACGACGCCGATCTCGGCCACCGCTGCTGCCATGCCATCGCCGGGGCGGCCATCCTTTACCGCGACGATCAGTGCCTCCATGGCATGGCCCCAAATGTCATCGGGGACGCGGCCGTGGATCGCGGCGTCGGCGATCAGTTCGGCGCGATGTTCGTCGAGGCTGAGGTACAGCAATACGCCGGTCGCGGCCCTAGTGCGCTGCTCGGCGGCGGCGCGGAAGAGCGCCAGCGCGCGAGCGCGGACGCGGCGCGCCTTGGTTGCGCGCGGCGTTAACGCCATGCGCAGCGGCCGGATCGCGAGCAGATAGCGGACTGCGAGGAAGGTGACGGCCGCGAGGAAGGTCGCGATCGTCAGCGCGGCGCTGGTCGTGATTGATTCGGTCCAGGGATCGGCGAAGAGCGCATGGATCGCGTCGAGCACGCCTGGGAACGCCGCTAGCAAGGCGAGGACGAGCAGCATCGCGAGCACGGCATAATGCAGCCCGACGTCGTGGTACGCATCGGACGAGCGCGCGACGATCGTCACGATCTCGCCGTCGGTGGCGGCCTCGGCCGCGCCAACGGCGGCGGTGACCGTGGCGTGATCCTGCGCGGTCAGCCGCATCACCAATCCCCCGAGGCGCCACCGCCCCCGAAATCGCCACCGCCGCCGCCACTGAACCCGCCGCCGCCCCAGCCGCCGCCGCCGGACGATCCACCGCCCCAACCGCCGCCACCGCCACTGCTGCGGCCGATCTCGTTCGCGATCGACCAGAGCACGATGGGTAGTGCACTGCCGCCACCGTCGCCACGGTAACGCCGGCCTCCGCCGCCACGACTGCGCGCGACCGAGAGGAACACGAACAGCGCTACCATGCCCCAGAAGATGAGGCCGATAGGCACGCCGCCACTGCCGGAGCGCTGCGGGGCGCGGCTCGCGTCGAAATCCTTTACCGCCGCGTCGAGCCTCGCTTGCGCTTCTTCGGGCGAGGAGCGGAGTTGCGCGATGATCTCATCGGTCCCGGCGACGACCCCGCCGGGCATGTCGCCGGCCTTGAAGCGCGGCAGAACCGCCTGATTGATCGTGACGCTGGAGAAGGCGTCGGTGAGGAAGGGTTCGAGCCCCCGGCCGACCTCGATGCGCACCTTCCGGTCGGTCGGCGCGACGAGCAGGATTGCGCCATTGTCGACATCCTTCAGCCCGACGCCCAAGGCGCGTCCAAGCTTGTAGCCATATTCCTCGATCGGATAGCCTTCGAGGCTGGGCACGGTGGCGACGACGACTTGGCGTTTGGTGTCGCGCTGCAGAGCGTCGAGCTTCTGCGTGAGATCGGCCTCGACTTGCGGCGGCAGAATGTCGGCAGCGTCGACCACCAAGCCCGTGAACTTGGGGAAGGTCTGCGCCGTCGCGGGCATGGCGACGCACAGCGCCACCGCCAGCGTGGCGAGGAGCCAAACCCACCAGCCGTTCGCGCTGAGCCTGTCGACGCGCTGCACTATCTACTCCGAAGAAGAGGAGGCCGAGCCGTTACGCTCGGCCCGAAGCGGATCGGGATGCCTTAACTCCCGAAATCCACCTTGGGTGCCGCCTCGGCACCGGGCGTGGTCGCGGCGAACGGCACCATCGGCTTGGCGCCATAGAAGATCTTCGCGCCGACCGCGTCGGGGAAGGTGCGGATGCGGGTGTTATACGCCTGCACTGCGCCGTTGTAGTCGTTGCGCGCGATCGTGATGCGGTTCTCGGTGCCTTCGAGCTGGCTCATCAACGTGGTGTAATTGCCTTGGCTGCGAAGCTCGGGATAGGCCTCCTGCAGCCGCTGCAGCGACAGGCTGAGCCCGGCCTGCGCGCGCTGATAGGCCTGCATCTTCGTGGGGTCGCTCAGCTCGTCGCCCGAGACCTGAATCTGCGTCGCCGAGGCGCGTGCCTGCGTCACTTCGGTCAGAATGTCCTTTTCCTGCGCGCCGGCGGCTTTCACTGTCGAGACGAGGTTGGGGATGAGATCGGCGCGGCGCTGATACTGGTTCTGCACGTCGGCCCAGCGTGCCTTGGCATTCTCCTCCGCGGTCGGGACGGTGTTGATCCCGCAGCCGGCGAGAGTCGTCGTGAGCGCGAGGAGGAGGAGGACGGGACGGAACGTCATTGGCGTGGGTCTCCGAAGGGGCCTGTATCACTCATATAGGACAGCCGGGATGCTTGGCGAAGGGGCAATCGCAAGCTAACCTCGATCAGGAAACGGGAGGTACGATGCTCAAGGAATTCAGGGCGTTCATCGCGCGCGGCAACGTGCTCGATCTTGCGGTGGCGGTGATCATCGGTGCGGCGTTCGGCAAGATCGTGACATCGCTGACCGAGGACGTGCTGATGCCGGTGATCGGGCGCATCTTTGGCGGGCTCGATTTTTCGAGCTATTTCGTCGTGATGGGCGAGATTCCGGCGAACCTCATCGGATCGACTGATTATGCCGCGTTGAAGAAGGCCGGCGTACCGTTGCTCGGCTATGGTGCGTTCATCACCCAGGCGGTGAGCTTCGTCATCGTCGCGTTCGTGATCTTCATGCTGGTGCGCACGGTGAACCGCGCGACGGCGTTGTTCGAACGCGAGAAAGAGAAGGCTGCGGCCGAGCCGGCGGCGGAGCCGACCGACGTGGCACTGTTGCGCGAGATCAGGGATGAATTGCGGGCGCGGCCGCGGGTGTGAGCGGCGTTCCGTCACCCCAGCGAAAGCTGGGGCAGGGCGCATTGGAGCGGATCGCTTTGATGATGGCGATCCCAGCTTTCGCTGGGATGACGGGCCTCAGGCCGCCGCCATTTCCTCCGCTGTCGCATCCGCCAGGCTGGTCCCGTCGAGGATGCGTGCGGTTTCGTCGCGGACGCGGGCCATGGCGTGGCGGATCGCGCAATCAGCCTCACTCTTGCAGTCGCGGCACGGGCGATAGGCGGTGCGGCTGACGCACGAGACCAGCGCGAGCGGGCCTTCGATGACGCGGATGATTTCGCCGAGCGAAATGAGATGTGCGGGCCGGGCAAGGACGTAACCGCCCATCTTGCCGCGATAGCTGTGCAGCAGCCCGGCATCGCGGAGATCGGCAAGGATCAGTTCGAGGAACTTGCGCGGGACGGTGGCTTCGATCGCGATGCGGTTCATCGGCACGGGCGGGCCACCGGCCGGCGTCGTCGCAAGATAGATCATCGATCGAAGGGCGTAACGGGAACGCTGGGTAAGCATGATACCCTGTTATATGCACCCGTATTATGGCCGCCGGAAGGCGCTCTTTGCAGTTTCTCTACAATGCCCTATATTGCTCGGGCTCGCGGGGCTTGCCCCACGGCTATGGCGATAAATACTAGTGTAAAATAGACGCAGCGGACCCGGGGGCAGTACCCGGCGGCTCCACCACCGCAGCTGTTCCGCAGCTTCGGTGACGGGGCCGAACCAGGATCGACGTGTGTTGAAAGGCGCTGGTTTTTGCTCGGAATGGGACCACCGTGACGGCCTACACATAAGTGCCAACGATAACGAAGCACTCGCAATTGCAGCGTAACTGAGGGCCTAACGGCCTAAGGTTATTCTACAAAGCGCGGTTGGACCGAACCGGGCAACAGAATCGGATTCCAGCGGTACGGGGGGCACCGGGCAACAGAAGCCCCCCACTGATCCACACCCATCAAGAAGCTCGCAGGCGGGTGCGCTTGTCATCCGCATCGCAGCGCGCAAATAGGCTGGCCATGTCGATCTCGAACATTTCGGGCCAACCCTCAGTGCATCGCGCGCAGATCGGCGCGGCGGTGACGGCGCGGCTGGCGGCGGAGCCGCGCGCGGTGAAGTTGCCGAGCCAAGTGGCCGAGGCGTGGAAGCTGCCGGGCTATCTCGATCCTGCGACGTGCAAGCGGCTGGTGGCGATGATCGACGCCAACCGCCGGCCCTCGACCTTGCTGTCCGACAGCGGCGGCGCATCGTTTCGCACGTCGGAAAGTTGCGACATGGATCGGCACGCGCCGGACATTAAGCCGATTGATGACGGGCTGGCCGCGCTGCTCGGGTTCGATCCCGCCTGCGGCGAGACCATGCAGGGGCAGCGATATGCCGCCGGGCAATATTTCAGGGCGCACAACGATTATTTCCACGAGGGCGAGACCTATTGGCCGGCTATGAAGGCCAGCGGCGGGCAGCGCGTGTGGACCGCGATGATCTTCCTCAACGATGTCGATGAAGGCGGCGCGACTTGGTTTCCGCAGGCCGGCGTGCGGGTCGCGCCGAAGCGCGGCCTGTTGCTGGCCTGGAACAACATGAAGGCCGACGGCAGCCCGAACCCGATGACGCTGCACGAGGGCACGGCCGTCTTGGAAGGAACCAAGTACATCATCACCAAATGGTTTCGCGAAGCGCGCTGGGAACCGGCGGCGTGACTCGATGATGCACGTCTTGGGGGTCGAGCGGTCGATCCTGGGCCAGCCGTGGCGCTGGCGCGCGACCGCTTCGGACAATCTGTCGCTCGACGATCTGGTGACGCAATTGCTGCTCGCGCGCGGCTGCCCGCGCGAGGCGCTCGACGATCATCGCACGCCATCGATCCGCGCGTTCATGCCCGATCCGTCGATCTTCCGTGACATGGACCGTGCCGCTGAGCGGCTTGCCGATGCTGTGGTCGCGGGCGAAAAGGTGGCGGTGTTCGGCGATTACGACGTCGATGGCGCGACCTCGGCAGCAGTGATGATCCTGCTGCTGCGCGACCTGGGGATCGAGGCGCGCGCCTATATCCCCGACCGCATGCTCGAGGGCTATGGCCCAACCGCGGGAGCGATGGAGCGGCTCGCGGGCGAGGGCGCAACGCTGATCGTGACGGTCGATTGCGGGGCGCAAGCGTTCGACGCGCTTGCCGCGGCGAGTGCAGTGCCGGTCGACGTGATCGTCGTCGATCATCATCAATGCGCGAGCGCGCTGCCGATCGCGCATGCGGTGGTGAACCCCAATCGCCTCGACGAGGGGGAGGGGGCGGCGCATGGGCATCTGGCTGCGGTCGGCGTCGCGTTTTTGCTGGGTGCGGCGCTGTTGCGCGTGTTGCGCAAGCGCGACTTTTTTGCCGGGCGGGCCGAGCCGCGGCTGCTCGACCTGCTCGATCTCGTTGCGCTGGGCACGGTAGCCGATGTGGCGCAGCTTCGCGGGCTCAATCGCGCGTTCGTGGCGCAGGGGCTGAAGGTGATGGCGGCGCGACGCAATGTCGGGCTCGCCGCGCTGATCGAAGCGTCGCGGCTGACGCGAGCGCCGACCGCGACCGATCTGGGCTTCGCGTTGGGGCCGCGGATCAATGCCGGTGGGCGCGTCGGGCGGGCGGACCTGGGTGTGCGGTTGCTCACGACGCGCGATCCGGACGAAGCGCGCGCGATCGCCGCCGAGCTGGACCGGCTGAACGAGGAGCGCCGGGCGATCGAGACGGCGGTGCAGGCCGAGGCGGAAGCGCTGTATCCCACGAGCCGAATGGTGACGGTGGTGGCGGGGCGCGGCTGGCATCCCGGCGTGATCGGCATCGTCGCCGGGCGGCTGAAGGAGAAGCTCGGCCTGCCGGCGATCGTCATCGCAGTCGATGAGGCGGGAGTCGGCAAGGGATCTGGGCGGTCGATCCCGGGCGTCGACTTGGGGCAGGCCGTGCTTGCGGCGAAGGAGGCGGGGTTGCTCGTCGCCGGCGGCGGGCATGCGATGGCGGCGGGGTTGACGATCGAGGCCGACAAGGTGCCGGCGTTCGCCGATTTCCTCGAGGAGCTTCTGGCGGTGCGGGTGGCGGCCGCGGTCGCGGACCGTGCGTTGCTGGTCGATTCGGTGCATGCGCCGGGCGGTGTTACGCCCGATTTGGTCACTGCGCTCGAGGTCGGCGGGCCGTATGGCATGGGCTGGCCGTCGCCGCGGGTCGCGATTGGCCCCGTGCGGGCGGTGCGGGTCGATGTGGTCGGCAACGGCCATGTCCGCGCGATCGTAGCGGGGGACGACGGGCGTAGCCTAAAGGCGATGGCGTTCCGTGCTGCCGATACGCCGCTCGGCGCGGCGTTGCTTGGCGCAGCGCCACATCGCAAGCTATGGCTCGCCGGGCGCGCGAAGATCGATGATTGGGCGCAGCGGCCGGCGGCGGAACTGCACATCGACGATGCGGCCTGGGCAGACTGACGTACACGCGATTGACTTACTGCGGAGTGCCTTCTAACCGCACCTCCGCTGGCCCCTTCGTCTAAGGGTTAGGACGCGGCCCTTTCACGGCTGAAATACGGGTTCGAATCCCGTAGGGGTCACCAGCTTCATCGCCCGCTCGCCTCTCGCGGCGCCGACAGGGCGCAATGCGAGGGGGGATGCGTGGCTTTCGATCTTAGCGGGCGCGTTGCGCTCATCACCGGTGCTTCGTCGGGACTGGGCGCGCACTTCGCCGAGGTGTTCGTTGCCGCCGGCGCACGTGTGGTGATCTGTGCGCGGCGGATCGATCGGGTCGAGGCGCTGGCGGCGCGGCTGGGCGATGCGGCGCTGCCGGTCGCGATCGATGTTACCGATGAGCATTCGATTGCTGCGGCCTTCGATGCTGCCGAGGCGCAGTTCGGCATCGTCGATACGGTGATCGCTAACGCCGGTGTCGCGAATGGCGGGCGCTCGGTCGACGTCGCGCCTGCCGCGCTGCGGCAGACCATCGACACCAATTTCACCGGCGTTCTGCTCACCGCGCGCGAGGGCGCCAAGCGGCTGATGGCGGCTGGATCGCGGGAGAGCGGGCGGGGCCGGATCGTGCTGATCGGTTCGATTACCGCGCATGTGACGGGTCATGGCGACAGCGCATATGCTGCGTCTAAGGCGGCGGTGGCGCATCTCGGGCGCAATCTGGCGCGCGAGTGGGTGCGGCAGGGGATCAACGTCAATGTGATCCAGCCGGGCTATATCCAGACCGAGATCGCTGGCGACTGGTTCGATACCGAGGGCGGCGCGAAGCAGGTCGCCGGGTGGCACCGGCGGCGCTTTATGCCGATCGACGTGCTTGATCCGCAGCTTTTGTATTTCGCATCGGACGCGAGCGCGATGGTGACGGGATCGGTGATCGATATCGATGACGGGCAGTCGTTGTAGGGTGGCTTCCCATGATCTCGATCGATCTCAATGCCGATCTGGGGGAGGGCTACGGCCCCTGGTCGATGGGTGACGATGCCGCGATGCTGGGGCTCGTCACAAGCGCTAACGTCGCATGTGGCGGGCATGCCAGCGATCCGGAGACGATGTTCCGCACGATGGTGCTAGCGCGCGAGCGCGGCGTGGTGGTGGGGGCGCATCCGAGTTATCCCGATCTGCTTGGCTTCGGGCGGCGGCGGTTGCCGGCGACACCGGCAGAGATCGAGCGGTTCGTCGCGGCGCAGGTGGGTGCGCTGATCGCCGTCGGGGCGCTCGCCGGGCATCCGGTGCGCTACGTGAAGCCGCATGGGGCGCTTGCCAATGTCGCGGCGGCCGAGCGCGAGGTGGCCGATGCCATCGCGCGGGCGGTGCGTGCGGTCGATCCAGCGCTTGCAGTGCTGGCGATTTCGGGGACTGAGCTGCAGGCGGCGGCGAGCACGGCGGGGCTGTGGGTGTTCAGCGAGGTGTTCGCGGATCGCGGTTACACTGCGGCGGGCGATCTGGTGCCGCGGAGTGCTCCCGGCGCGCTGATTCACGATGCCGACGTCGCGGCGGGGCGGCTGGTCAGCTTCCTCGACAGCGGCGAGATGCCGACGGTGGAGGGCGGCAGCGTTCGGCTTGCGGTCGATTCGATTTGTGTCCATGGTGACAACCCCGCGGCCATGGCGATGGCGGGGCGGGTGCGTGAGGTGCTTTCCAAGCGCGGCCTGACGATCGCGCCATTTATTGCGAGCTAATTTAGGGCCGGAGGTTCGTTCCCCGGCGAAGGCCGGGGCCTAGTCGGGGCGGGGATTGTGGCGCTGGCGCCACTCTCCACTAGTCGGTTTGCGGCTGGGCCCCGGCCTTCGCCGGGGAACTAGGTGGCAAATTCCCCTTTTTAGTAGAAGTCGCGCAGCGTCAGGGTCCGCTTGGTGCCGTCACACAGGCCGAGCGCGACTGTGCGGCCAGGCGCGCCGGCCGACCAGGTGGCGAGCGCGCTGGTGCCATAATCGCGCGGGATCGGCTGGCCGTCGATGGTGCAGATCGTCTCGCCTTCCTTCCAGCCCGCCACGGCCGCTGGGCCGCTGCGCATGACGTGGAGGATGCGCAGCCGGTCGCGGTCGACGCCGACGAGCAACCCGCTGGTGGAGCGTAGTGGCCGCTGGTCCGCAGTCGGGCCGGGGCTGAGGATCATCCGCCCGGCGGTGGGATCGAGCAGCACGCGGTAGTTCTGCAGGAAGCCCGAACCGATCCGGCCAGCCGCCTCGATCGATTCGGAGAACCCGTTGGCCGGCTCGATACGAATCTCGACATTTCGCGCAACGAGTTCGCCCAGCGCGAGCGACGGGACCACGCCGATCGTGCTGGTCACCGCGCCGGCGAGGCCGAAGGAGACCGCCGTAGTGGTGCGGATGCCCGTCAGCCGCGCCGTTGACCAGCCGGCGGCGCTGACCGTCACCGACGATCCGTCGCCGGTGTCGACGACCATCGGCCGCAGCCGCGCCGCGCCCAGCGTGAGTTCGCTGACATAGACCAGCCGATCGCGCGAGATCGCCAGCGGCGCAGTGAAGCCTCGATATGGCATCCGCCCGCTCGGCAGCAGGCGGAAGCGGCGTCCGGCATAATCGATGTCGAGCGCATAATTGCCGGTCAGGTCGCGTCCGACGAGCAGATCGACCGCCTGTGCGCTGCCGGTCGCGATAGCGGGCAGCGTCGCCACGGTCAGCCCTCCGCCGCGCCGTGTTGCGCCGCCGAGCGTCACGGAAGTGGTGTCGGTCCAGCCGATATCGACCAGGCCGCCGATCGCGGTGGCGCTGCCGCCGGGCTTCACCTTCAGCGCTGCCTGGTCGGCGAAGCGGCGCGACAGCACCGAATAGCTGACGCCGGTATCGAGGATCGCCACCGTCGGCCGCCCGTCGACCGCCATGGTGAAGCGCATCTGATTGCCCGGCGTCAGCTCGAACGGCACCCAGCGCGTTTCGGCGTCGGGCGCGAGCGTCGCCGTGCCGGTGGGCTGGGCCGCTGGCAGCGCGAGCGCGGCAGCGGCGAGGAGCGAGAAAAGCAACACGCGCCTGCTTAGCCCGCGGGGCGCGGGGCGGCTACGGGGTTACGGGGCGGTCGGGTTCAGAATGGTACGGGGGGGCGCCGTCATTCCGCTTTCGCGGGAATGACGGGGAGACCTCAACCCTTGTTCGCCTGGCGCTTCGCCATAAACGCGAGGCGCTCGAACAGCATCACGTCCTGTTCGTTCTTCAGCAGCGCGCCGTGGAGCGGGGGGATCGCCTTGGTCGGATCGCGATTCTGCAGCACCTCGAGCGGCATGTCCTCGTGCAGCAGCAGCTTGAGCCAATCGAGCAATTCGCTGGTCGACGGCTTCTTCTTCAGGCCGGGCACGTCGCGCACGTCGTAGAAGATATCCATCGCCTTGTTCACCAGCATCTTCTGGATGCCGGGGAAGTGGACGTCGATGATCGCCTGCATCGTGTCGCGATCGGGGAACTTGATATAGTGGAAGAAGCAACGGCGCAGGAATGCGTCGGGCAGTTCCTTCTCGTTGTTCGACGTGATCACGACGATCGGGCGATCGGCAGCGCGGATCGTCTGTTTCGTCTCGTAGACATGGAATTCCATGCGATCGAGCTCCTGCAGGAGATCGTTCGGGAATTCGATGTCGGCCTTGTCGATCTCGTCGATCAGCAGCACGGGCAATTCGGGGGCGGTGAACGCTTCCCACAGCTTGCCCTTGCGGATGTAGTTGCCGATGTCGTGAACGCGCTCGTCGCCGAGCTGGCCGTCGCGCAGCCGGGCGACCGCGTCATATTCGTACAAGCCCTGCTGCGCCTTGGTGGTGGACTTGACGTTCCACTCGATCAGCGGCGCGCCGGTCGCCTTGGCGATTTCATAGGCCAGGACGGTCTTACCGGTGCCGGGCTCGCCCTTCACCAGCAGCGGGCGGCGGAGCGACACGGCGGCGTTTACCGCCACTTTCAGGTCGTCGGTCGCGACATAGCTTTGCGTGCCCTCGAAACGCTTCATGCCCTCATCCCGTCTCGTTCGAATATCGGGTCTGGCGATGCGGGAATTTTCGGGCGGGCGCAAGCCGGGTTAAGTCCTGCCGCTTAATGCGCGTTGCGGGCTCCGGCGCGCGCATCGAGCAAGTGCCACAGGCCGCGGTGCTGCGCGATCAGCTGTTGCGCGCCGAACATCATCGCGCGCGCGGCGGCGGGCTCCGCCGCGAGCCGCGTGGCGATCGCGGTAATCTGGTGGGGGGCGGGGAGCATGACGGGGCGTGGCGCGGAGCCGGCACGATGCGCTGCGGCGTCGAGGACGGGGCGGATCGCATGCCAGTCTAGGAGTAAGGCCAGCGCCGCACCGAGAGCGCAACCGCTGCGGTCGGATCGGGCCAGCGTCGCCAGGGCGCGCTGCTGGCCGCTGATCGCGGCTTCCGATTCGGCCTGGCCAGGTGTGGACGGGAGCGGCCCGATCGCAGCGGTGAGAAGCGCGAGCGCATGGCGCTCGTCGTCGAAGGCGACGGCGGCATCGTGCATCCATTGCTGCACGTCCTGCCCGCCGCGCGCGACGATCGCGAGCTCGACCATGCTCGGCGTCGCGCCGTGCAACGCGCACAGAGCATGGACCGCGTCCGACAGATCACGCGTTGCTGCACCCGGCAGACAGAGCGACCGCGCATGGTCGGACACAAGCGTGCCTTCTTCGGCGACAATGCCGCCGATCGAGCGACCCGACGCCGCAAAGCCTGTACTCGGAGCGGTCGACACGCACTTTCCCTGTCCGGTGAAGCCACGACGTTAGCGGAACAGCGTAAAGAGCGAGTTTACGACGCGACCGACTTGGACATGATCATCGCGGCGCGACGTCGCATCATCGCGCGATAGAGACGGTCCGTCTCAATCATGAGCCAGCGAACGCGGACGCCTCGACGTGGCCGAATCACCGAAGGGCGATTTTGGCAAAGGCGGAGAGCGGCCGTGCGCTCTCCGTCGTCACCCAGCGCCTTACTGATCGAGGAAGCTGCGCATCTTGCGGCTGCGGCTCGGGTGCTTCAGCTTGCGGAGCGCCTTCGCCTCGATCTGGCGGATACGCTCGCGCGTCACCGAGAACTGCTGGCCGACCTCTTCGAGCGTGTGATCGGTGTTCATGCCGATCCCGAAGCGCATGCGCAGCACACGCTCTTCGCGCGGGGTGAGCGAGGCGAGGACGCGGGTCACGGTTTCCTTGAGGTTGGCCTGGATCGCCGCGTCGACTGGGATGACGGCATTCTTGTCCTCGATGAAATCGCCGAGGTGCGAATCCTCCTCGTCGCCGATCGGCGTTTCGAGGCTGATCGGCTCCTTGGCGATCTTCATCACCTTGCGGACCTTTTCGAGCGGCATGCTCAGGCGCTCGGCCATTTCCTCTGGCGTGGGCTCGCGACCCTGCTCGTGGAGGAACTGGCGGCTGGTACGGACCAGCTTGTTGATTGTCTCAATCATGTGGACCGGGATGCGGATCGTGCGCGCCTGATCGGCGATCGAGCGGGTGATCGCCTGGCGGATCCACCACGTGGCGTACGTGCTAAACTTGTAGCCGCGCCGATACTCGAACTTGTCGACCGCCTTCATCAGGCCAATGTTGCCCTCCTGGATCAGATCCAGGAACTGCAGCCCGCGGTTGGTGTATTTCTTGGCGATCGAGATCACGAGCCGCAGGTTCGCCTCGACCATTTCCTTCTTGGCGATGCGTGCCTCGCGCTCGCCCTTCTGCACCATGTTGACGATGCGGCGGAACTCGCCGAGCGCCATGCCGGTCTGCTGCGAGATTTCCGAAATCTCGATACGGATGCGATCGACGGCGTCGCCCTCGTTGGTCGCGAACGCGGTCCACTTCTTGTCGAGCCCAGTGACGGTCGCGAGAAATGTGTCGTCGAGCTCGTGGCCCATGTAGCGATCGAGGAAGTCCTTGCGGTTCACCTTGTGGCGTTCCGCGAGGCGCAGCATCTGGCCGCCGAGCGCGGTCAGGCGCCGGTTGTAGCTGTATAGCTGATCGACGAGATATTCGATCTTGGCGTTGTGGAACTGGACGCTCTCGACCTCGGCGGTCAGCTCCTCGCGCAGCTTGTGGTACTTGCGCTCGTCGCCCGCCGACAGCTCGCTGCCGCCGCCCATCGCGCCGAGCCGGCCCTGCTGCATCTTCGAGAATTTTTTATAGATCGCCGTGATGTTGGCGAACTTCTCGAGCGCCATCGGCTTGAGCGTTTCCTCCATCTGCGCGAGGCTGAGGGTGTTATCCTCCTCTTCGTCGTCCGACGGACGCGGCGTGCGCCGCTCGGTCATGTCATCGTCTTCGTCGGCCGATGCCTCTTCCGGCTCGGCTTCTTCCTTGAACGATGCGCCGGCGGTCTTTTCGCTGATCTCGCCGCTGTCGTCCTCGGCGTTCTCGACCTGCTCGGCCGACGGGCCCTTCGACAACATCGCGTCAAGATCGAGGATCTCACGCAGCTGCATCGTGCCTTCGTTGAGCTGGGTCGACCAATCGATGATCGCGTTGAAGGTGATCGGCGATTCGCACAGCCCGAGGATCATCGTGTCCCGGCCGGCTTCGATCCGCTTGGCGATGGCGATCTCGCCCTCGCGGCTGAGCAGCTCGACGGCGCCCATCTCGCGCAGATACATCCGCACCGGATCGTCGGTGCGGTCGATCGTTTCCTTCTTCTTTTCGACGACGGGCGCGTTTTCCTGGTCGGCGTCGACCGTCTCGACCTCGTCCTCGGCGGCTTCCTGCTCGTCGCCGTCTTCCCCGGCTTCCTCGTTCTCGACGATGTTCACGCCCATTTCGTTGAGCGCGGACATGATGTCCTCGAGCTGGTCGCTCGACATCTGATCCTGCGGCAATGCGGAGTTGAGCTGATCATAGGTGATGTACCCGCGCTTCTTCGCGCGTGCGACCAGCTTCTTTATTTCCGCATCGTTCAGGTCGATCAGCGGTGCATCGGCCGTTTCGCCGCCTTCGTCGCCACCGCTACCGTTAACCTTCGCCATCAATCGTCCTCGGCATCAAAAGCGCGGGCGTCTTCGTTCGACTGCACGAGATTTGCAAGTCGAAGGTCCAGCGCCTGTTGTTCCCTGACCAATGCCACCTGCCGCTGAAACGCTTCATCAGTGAAGCGTGCCTGCATGGCGGAAGTCGCATCGGCCAGCGCCGCATCCACTTCGGGCCGCGCCACGAGGATCGCTATCGCTTCGTCAAGGTCTTCCCTGGCGCGCGTCTCGTCCCCCGTCGCTTGGGTGAAGGAATAAGGCATCGTATCGGCTCTCAAGAGGTCGCGGGCGACCGTTTCGAAACCGCTTTGCGCCAATATGGTAACCAGGCGGCCGCTATCAAGCGCCTGATCTTCAAGCGCGACATCCACCACGGCCTCGAACAATCGTCCGAGCGCGCCATCCGCCAGCCGAAGCGATCCCAATACCTCGACATGCCGTGCGATTTCCACCGGGTGGCGGATCAGTCCGGCGAGCACTGCCTTGGCAAGCACGCGATCGATCCCGATCGCGCGAAACGCTTTGGCATCCTCGGTGACGGGGGCAGGCGGGGGCGACCATTTCTGCCCCGGCTTGCGAGGCACGAAGGGTTGGCGCGGTTGAAACGGCGCGCGCGGCGGGGCGGCGAACTGCTCGTCGTAGCGGCGGCGGAATTCGGATTGGTATTCGGAGCGGACGACCGGATCGGCGATTGCCTTGGCCAATTCCGCGAAGCGGCCGCGGAAGCCGGCGCGCTCCTCGGGAGTCGTCATCGGCTCGGCAGCGAGTTCGTGCGCCCATAGTCGATCGACTAGCTGTGTTGCGTCGCGAACGAGCGCCTCGAACGCGCCGGCGCCCTTGGCGCGGATCAGATCGTCGGGATCCTGCCCCTCGGGCAAGGTGACGAACTTGAGGCTCTTGCCCGCCGCCAGCATCGGCATGGCACGGTGCGCGGCGCGGATCGCGGCCTTCTGGCCGGCATTGTCGCCGTCGAAGCAGAGCGTCGGCACATCGGCGATGCGCCACAGCCGTTCGAGCTGATGCTCGGTCAGCGCGGTGCCGAGTGGGGCGACGACTTCGCCGATCCCCGCCTGCGCCAGCGCGATTGCGTCCATATAGCCTTCGACGACAAACACGCGGTTCGCCTTGCGCGCCGCGGGCAGCGCGCGATCGATATTGTAGAGCGTGCGGCCCTTGTCGAAGAGCGGGGTGTCGGGCGAGTTCAGATATTTCGGCTCGCCGTCGCCGATGATCCGCCCGCCGAACGCAATCACGCGCCCGCGCTGGTCGCGGATCGGGATCATCAGCCGGCCGCGGAAGCGATCGTAGGGCTCCTTGCCCTCGACGTTGATGAGCAGCCCGGCCTCGATCAGCATTGCATCGCCGAACTGCTTCAACGCCGCGCGCAGCTTGCCGCGCGCATCGGGAGCGAAGCCGAAGCCGAAGGTGCGCTTTGTCTCCGCCTTGATGCCGCGCCGGTCGAGCAACTCACGCGCGGCGCTGCCCTCCAGCCCGTCGAGCTGCGTGCAGAACCACTCGGCGGCGGCGGCCATGACGTCATGCAGCGACTGCGCTTTCTCCGCGCGCTCGGCCGACTTCTTGTCGAGGGCGGGGACTTCCATGCCGGCGGCCTGCGCAAGCTCCTTCACCGCATCCATGAAGGGCAGCCCGCGCTGATCGGTCATCCAGCGGATCGCATCGCCATGCGCCGAGCAGCCGAAGCAATGGTAGAAGCCCTTGTCGTCGTTGACGTAGAAGCTGGGCGTCTTTTCGTTGTGGAACGGGCAGCAGCCTTTGTGCTCGCGGCCAGCCTTGGTGAGCTTGGTGGTTCGGCCGATCAGCGCCGACAGCGATGTGCGGGCGCGGAGTTCGTCGAGGAAGGCGGGGGTTAGAGACATCCTGGTTCTAGCCTGGGCACGGCATCGATGACATGCGCGGGCCCGATATCTCCCGCAAGCGGGAGGTCGATCACGCCAACGCCGCCTTCACCAGCCCGCTTGCCTTCGACATATCGAGGACGCTGCCGTGGCGCGCCTTCAGTTCGGCCATCACGCGGCCCATATCCTTCATGCCCGCGGCACCGATCTCGTCGCGGATGGCGACGATCGCGGCGGTCGTCTCAACCTCGCTTAGCTGCTTGGGCAGGAAGCGGTCGATCACCGCGACTTCGGCTTCTTCGGCGGCGGCGAGTTCCTCGCGGCCACCCTTGCGGTACATCTCGATCGATTCGCTGCGCTGCTTCTTCATTTTCTGAAGAACCTCGACGACGAGCGTATCGTCATCCGGCGTTGTGCTTTGTGTGCGCGCCTCGATGTCGCGGTTCTTGATCGCTGACTGGATCAGGCTGATCGCGTTGCGGGATTCCTTGTCGCCAGCCTTCATGGCGGCGATCTGGGCTTGTTTGATGTCGTCTCGAATCATGGTGCGCGGGGCCATATCAGATTGACGCGGGCGAGGGGCGAGTTTAGCGCGCGGGCCTTACGTACATCGCCGAACCCCAGGAGTGCCCGCCCCATGGCCGACGCCAAGCCCTCGCACGCGCCCCAAAGTCGACCTGCTCCAGATGGCGCCACCGGCGTGCTCGTTCTCGCTTCGGGCGACGTCTTGTGGGGGCGCGGGTTCGGCGCCGAGGGGCAGGCGGCGGGCGAGGTGTGCTTCCACACCGCAATGACTGGCTATCAGGAGATCATGACCGATCCGTCGTTCGCCGGGCAGATCATCACCTTCACCTTCCCGCACATCGGCAACGTCGGCGCCAACCCTGACGACGTCGAGGCGGACGAGCCGCATGCGCTGGGCATGATCGTGCGCGAGGATCCGACCGGCCCGTCGAACTTCCGCGCGGTGGAGCACCTCGACGGCTGGATGAAGCGCCATACGCGGATCGGGCTCGCCGGCATCGACACCCGCGCGCTGACGCGGCGCATTCGCGGCGGCGGGGCGCCGAACGGGGTGATCGCGCATTCCGCGAGCGGGACGTTCGATGTGGATTTCCTGCTGGGGCTCGCCCGGGCCTGGCCCGGGCTGGAGGGGATGGACCTCGCCAAGCAAGTGACCCGTGAAACGCATGGGACGTGGGGTGATGACGGTGCTGGCGGCGTGTGGCGGCTGGGGTTTGGCTATGGGGCCTCGACTTCGCTCGGCACGAACGGTGAAGAAGATGACACATCCGACCCGTCCGTCCCGAGCGAAGTCGAGGGACAGGATGCCGGCGGCCGACCACACGTCGTCGCGATCGATTATGGCAGCAAGCACAACATTTTCCGCAGTCTTGTTGCGGCCGGCGCGAAGGTGTCAGTGGTGCCCGCCGAGGCGAGCTACGACACGATTATGGCGCTGGAGCCCGATGGCATCTTCCTGTCGAACGGCCCCGGCGATCCCGCCGCGACGGGCGAATATGCCGTGCCGGTGATCCGGCAGCTGCTCGACACGGGCAAGCCGATGTTCGGCATTTGCCTCGGGCACCAATTGCTCGGGCTGGCGGTCGGCGCGCGGACGACGAAGATGTTTCAGGGCCACCGCGGGGCCAACCATCCGGTCAAGCGGCTGTCGGACGGCGCGGTCGAGATCACCAGCATGAACCACGGTTTCGCGGTCGAGCGCGAGAGCTTGCCAGCGAATGCGCGCGAGACGCACGTGTCGCTGTTCGACGGCAGCAACGCCGGGCTCGAACTGACCGACAGACCGGCGTTCAGCGTCCAGTATCACCCCGAGGCAAGCCCCGGGCCGCAAGACAGCTTCTATCTGTTCGAACGGTTCGTCAGCGACCTGCGGCGGTAGGCAGCACCTACGAAAAGGCGCTCGTACCAGTCCGACCGGTGGCAATGAAGCTAATGCCCTCATCATCAAATCGAGCAACGCCACCGGTCAGCGCGCCGCTATCGTCCTCGGCCTGCATGCGCACGGCTAGCCCGCCATCTTGATTGGCGAGCGTCCCCGAATCGGTGGCAACGTTGTTGCCGACTTCGGTACTGGTAAAGGTGATACGTACCTGACGGACGGAACCAGCAGTGTCATCGATGTTTACGACGTCGTAGCCGGCGCCAAGATCACGGTTGATGCTGGCGAATTGCGACAGGTTGTACCCGACCACATCGTCGCGGTCTCTGCCTCCATTGACAGCCATTAACACTCTCCCTTTGGTTCCGCGCAGGTACGCCGGGTTTATTTAGAAGATGCATCGGCAACAAAATGACATATATCGATCGCATCGCGGGCTGGCGCGCGGTTGCATTGGCGGGCCGACGTGGCATAGGCACGGCTTCGATGCAGCAGCGAAACCTCTCCCGGCGCGGCCTCGCCGCGCCCGTGCTCGCGCGCGTCGCTCCCTATCTTTCGCTGACGAGACAATGATATGCCTAAACGCACCGACATTTCCTCGATCCTCGTCATCGGCGCGGGGCCGATCGTCATCGGCCAAGCGTGCGAATTCGATTATTCGGGCACGCAGGCGATCAAGGCGTTGCGCGAGGAGGGTTATCGCATCGTTCTGGTGAATTCGAACCCTGCGACGATCATGACCGATCCCGAACTCGCGGAAGCGACGTACGTCGAGCCGATCACGCCCGAGATCGTCGCCAAGATCATCGCGAAGGAGCGCCCCGACGCGGTGCTGCCGACGATGGGCGGACAGACCGCTCTCAATACCGCGTTGGCGCTGTTCCGCGACGGTACGCTGGAGAAATATGGCGTCCAGATGATCGGCGCCGATGCTGACGCGATCGACATGGCCGAGGACCGGCTGAAGTTCCGCGACGCGATGGACCGGATCGGGCTGGAAAGCGCGCGCTCGGCGATCGCGCACAGCGAGGCGGAGGCGCTCGAAGGGCTCGACAAGGTCGGGTTGCCGGCGATCATCCGTCCATCGTTCACGCTGGGCGGCACCGGCGGCGGTGTCGCGTACAACCGCGAGGAATTCCTCGAGATCGTCCGTAAGGGCCTGGACGCATCGCCGACCAAGGAAGTGCTGATCGAGGAATCGCTGCTCGGCTGGAAGGAATATGAGATGGAAGTGGTCCGCGATCGCGCGGACAATTGCATCATCATCTGTTCGATCGAGAATATCGATCCGATGGGCGTCCATACTGGGGACTCGATCACCGTCGCGCCGGCGCTGACGCTGACCGACAAGGAATATCAGATCATGCGCAACGCCAGCATCGCGGTGCTGCGCGAGATCGGCGTTGAGACTGGCGGCTCGAACGTGCAGTTCGCGGTCAATCCCGCGGATGGCCGGCTGATCGTGATCGAAATGAACCCGCGCGTGTCGCGCTCCTCGGCGCTCGCCTCGAAGGCGACGGGCTTCCCGATCGCCAAGGTCGCGGCGAAGCTGGCGGTCGGTTACACGCTTGACGAGATCATCAACGACATCACCGGCGCCACGCCCGCGGCGTTCGAGCCGACGATCGACTATGTCGTCACTAAGATCCCCCGCTTCGCGTTCGAGAAGTTCAAGGGCGCCGAAGCGGTGCTGTCGACCGCGATGAAGAGCGTCGGCGAAGTGATGGCGATCGGTCGCAACATCCATGAATCGATGCAGAAGGCGCTGCGCGGGCTCGAGACGGGGCTGGCCGGCTTCAACCATGTCGATCGGCTGATCGGCGCGCCGCGCGGCGAGATCGAGGCGGCGCTTGCGGTCGCTTCGCCCGATCGGCTGCTGGTGGCGGCGCAGGCATTGCGCGAGGGCTTCACCGTCGCCGAGGTCCACGCGATCGCCAAGTACGATCCGTGGTTCCTCGAGCGGATCGCCGAAATCGTCGCGGCCGAGAACGAGGTGATGACGAACGGCCTGCCGATCGACGCGCCGGGCATGCGGCGGCTGAAGGGCATGGGGTTCAGCGACAAGCGCCTCGCGTGGCTGGCGCTGCAATCGGCGAACCTGCGCGGGATGCAGCGCGGCATCGCGCGTGGGTCTGGTCTGATCCACGAAGCGGTGAAGGCGATGACGGGCGGCGTGACGGAAGAGGAAGTCCGCGCGCATCGCGTGAAGCTGGGTGTGCGGCCTGTCTTCAAGCGGATCGACACGTGTGCGGCCGAGTTCGACGCCAAGACGCCGTATATGTACTCGACGTACGAGGGGCCGAGCTTCGGCGAGCCCGAGTGCGAATCGCAGCCGACCGAGCGGCGCAAGATCGTGATCCTGGGCGGCGGGCCGAACCGGATCGGGCAGGGGATCGAATTCGATTATTGCTGCTGCCATGCCTGTTTCGCGCTGGCCGATGCGGGCTTCGAGACGATCATGGTCAATTGTAACCCTGAAACGGTGTCGACCGATTACGACACGTCCGACAGGCTGTATTTCGAGCCGCTTACAGCCGAGGACGTGCTCGAGATCCTGCATGTCGAGGCGAGTCGCGGTGAGCTGGTCGGTGTGATCGTCCAGTTCGGAGGGCAGACGCCGCTGAACCTCGCGCGCGCGCTGGAGGCGGCGGGGATCCCGATCCTCGGCACGTCGCCGGCGGCGATCGATCTGGCGGAAGACCGCGAGCAGTTCGCCGCGCTGATCGACCGGCTGCGCTTGCTCCAGCCGAAGAACGGGATGGCGCGAAGCCGCGACGAGGCGCTGCGCGTCGCCGAGCGCGTCGGCTACCCCGTGCTGATGCGGCCGAGCTTCGTGCTCGGCGGGCGCGCGATGGAGATTGTCGACGGCCCGGCGCAGCTCGATGATTATATCCAGACTGCGGTACAGGTGTCGGGCGACGCACCGGTGCTGATCGACCAGTATCTTCGCGACGCGATCGAAGTGGATGTCGATGCGCTCTGCGATGGCGATGACGTGGTGGTCGCGGGCGTGCTGCAGCATATCGAGGAGGCGGGGGTCCATTCGGGCGACAGCGCCTGCTCGATCCCGCCCTATTCACTGCCGCCCGAGATCATCGCCGAAATCGAGCGCCAGACCGAGCTGCTGGCGCGCGGTCTGGAAGTACGCGGGCTGATGAACATTCAGTTCGCGGTGAAGGACGGGCTGGTCTACCTGATCGAGGTGAACCCGCGTGCGAGCCGAACCGTGCCGTTCGTCGCCAAGGCGATTGGCGCGCCGATCGCCAAGATCGCTGCGCGCGTGATGGCGGGCGAGAAGCTGCGCGACCTTCCCAAGATCGACCGCGCGATCGACTATTTCGCGGTCAAGGAAGCGGTGTTCCCGTTCAATCGCTTCCCCGGTATCGATCCAGTGCTGTCGCCCGAAATGAAATCGACCGGCGAAGTGATGGGGATCGACCTCGATTTCACCACCGCCTTTGCCAAGTCGCAGCTCGCTGCGGGCAATGTGTTGCCGACCGGCGGCGCGGTGTTCGTGAGCGTGAAGGACGACGACAAGGCAGCGATCGTTCCTGCCATGCGCGATCTCGCCGATGCTGGCTTCACCATCGTCGCCACGGGGGGCACGGCCGATCATCTAATGCGCGCCGGCGTGCCGGTCGAGCGGGTCAACAAGGTGGCGCAGGGCCGGCCACACATCGTCGACCGGATCAAGGACGGGCGCATCGGTTTGATCTTCAACACCACCGAAGGGTGGCAGAGCCTGAAGGACTCGCAGCCGATCCGCGCCTCGGCGGTGAATCAGAAGATTCCCTATTTCACCACCGCTCAGGCAAGCATTCAGGTGGCGAAGGCAATCACGTCAGGTACGCGCGACCTTGAAGTAAGGCCGCTTCAATCCTATTATTTGCAGCCGCACAATTAATCCCCGACATTGTTGTTGCGTGCGAAGCGGCCGGTCAGGGCGCCGCTCGGGGTAGGGGTTTTGTTGAAGGAACAGGCGCAATGGCGACCGTCGAAAAGATGCCGATGCTGCAGGAGGGCTATGAGCGGCTGTCCGCAGACCTGAAACGGCTCAAGATCGAACGGCCGACGATCGTCGATGCGATCGAGGAAGCGCGTGCGCACGGCGATCTTTCCGAAAACGCCGAATATCATGCTGCCAAGGAGCGTCAGGGTCAGGTCGAGGCATCGATCTCCGATATCGAAGACAAATTGTCGCGCGCGCAGATCATCGATCCGCGCGACTTGTCCGGCGACAAGATCGTCTTCGGCGCGACCGTGACGTTGCTCGACGAGGATGAGAAGGAAGTTCGCTATCAGATCGTCGGCCAAACCGAGGCTGACGCGAAGTCCGGGCGGATCAGCTACAATTCGCCGATGGGCCGCGCGTTGATCGGCCGCAGCGTTGACGACGAGATCGAGGTCTCGGTGCCGGCGGGCGAGCGTTATTACGTCGTGTCGAAGATCGAGTTCATCTGATCATGCCGCCTGTGCCCCCCGCGCTTGCCGATATCATCGGCGAGCGGCGGTGGGTGCGGGTTGATGACGGCGAGTCAGGCGCGGGTGTTCATCGGCTCGTTGGCGGGCCGGTGGACCTGTTTCTCAAATGCGGTGAAGGCGGGTTGGCTGACGCGGTCCTCGACGAGGCGGCACGATTGCGCTGGCTTGCCAGCCGCTTGCCGGCGGCTCGTGTCGTGGCGTCGGAGGCGTTCAGGGGCCATGGGTGGCTGCTGACGGAGGCGCTTCCGGGGCAATCGGCCGGCGCTTGGCTATCGAAATATCCTGATCGAGCGAACGAGCTAGTCGGTGCAGTTGCCGGTACATGCGTGCGCTACATGATCTGCCGGCTGACGAATGCCCGTTCGATTCGAGCGTTGCCGCATGGCTACCCGAGGCTCGCGACCGTGTTGCGGCAGGGCTGGTTGACGAAGACGACTTCGACCCGGATCATTGCGGATGGAGCGCGAAACAGGTCCTCGCAAAGGTCGAGGCTCTCGCAGCTTGCGCTACCGGGCGGGTCGTCGTGCATGGCGATTTGTCGCTTGGTAACCTGCTCTTCAACGACGCCGGTAACGTCAGCGGCTGCATCGACGCGGGGCGGCTTGGAGTCGCGGACCCGTACCAGGACATTGCCATTTGTTGGCGCGACTTGGGAGGGCTCGGCGCGGCGGCGCAGGCGATGTTCATCGCTGCGCTCGCGTTAAATCCGCCGGATTGGCAGCGAATGATACTGCATCGCTCGCTCGACGAACTGTTCTGACGTCAGGGTACGCGCTTGAGCAGGTCCGGCTCGAGCAAGCGGTGGAGGTGAACCACAACGTATTTCATTTCGGCATCATCGACCGTGCGCTGCGCAGCGCCACGCCAAGCCGACTCAGCCGAGGCATAATCAGGATAAACGCCGACGATGTCGATGGACGTGAGATCGTCAAAATCGAGCGTGCGAGGATCGGCCACCCGGCCGCCGAAAACGAGATGAAGCTTGCTCATGCCAGTCTCATATCGCTTCAGCGTTCGGGATTGAAGGCATCACGATTGCCTTATTCCGGCGTCTTGATCTTTTCGCGGCCGGCCTGAGCCGCAGCACTCCCGGCATGCGTTGCCGCCTTGGTAACGCCCTGGAACAGCGACTTCACTTGCTCGCGCGCCGCATCCTTGCTGAACCCGAGCTCGTCGAGTTCGCTGCGCCCAGCTTCCTTTGCGGCGGCAATCGCGGCGAGTGCCGCAACGCTCATCCGCTTGCCGACAGGCGCGAGCAATTCCTTCTCTCGATCACTGCGCGGCACCAGCGCGCCGACGATCGCACCCAGCGCCAGTCCACCGGCAAGGATGCCCAGCGGATTGCTTTCGACCAGATCCGACGCCTGATGCGCAGCGTCACGCGCCTTTTCCCGCGACGTCTCAACAGTGTCTTCGGCGCGCGCGACCGCACTTTCGTAGGCGTGAGTCGCGCGATCGCGCAGCGTCTCCGATTCGGATCCGGCATTGGTGGCGGACGATTGCTTGGAGTCGGTCATCGCTTTTTCCTCTCGGCCGGTTCCGGCCAGTCACCTGGGATCGAACGCGCAAGCGGCAACCCGGTTGCGTTTGTTTCCGTGCGCTTGCGGGGCAGACGCAATGCCGCCCCGATCCGGCGTCGTGCCAGCCACGCCACCGCGATGGTCGCGGCGACCATGACTGCGCTCGGATGCGCACGCGCCGTTTCCACACCGGTCCGCAATGCCTTTTCGCCGCTTTCGGTGAGGCCCTCGACGGCGTCACGCGCGACGATGCGCGGGTTGAGCCGCGTCTGCAGTGTGCCGACGGTTTCCGTCAGTCGATGCCGTGCCGCTGCCGCGCGCGCCTCAGCCTCGGTCACCTGCAGCGCGCCCGGATCGGCACTCATGCGCCCACCTTGCGGTTAAGCCGGGCGCTACCAATCATCGCTAGAATTCCCGCGATCACGAAGACGCTGCCAACCACTGCCAGTGTGGCCCAGCCCGGACCGATCAGCGTCGCCAGCGTCATGATCAGGCCGACCAGCAGCGCAATTAGTGCCGCCAGCGAGAGCACGCTGGCAATCCCGAAATAAACCGCCGCCCACTTGTACCGCGTAACGGCAACGGCGGCCCGCGCCTTGACCAGCGCGAGCTCCGCCTGCGCCATCTCGCGGGCGTCGCCAGCGAGTTGGGAAACGAGCTGGCCGATGCCCGGCTCTTCGAAATCGACACGATCACCGTGCATGAAGTTCACGCCTTGTCGCGCTGGTCGAGCCCTGCGGAAAGGAGCCGAGCCACGACGAAGCCAAACGCTGCGGCGGTGCCGATCGCCATGGCTGGGCTTTTGCGTACCAAGCCGCGCGCATCGTCGAGCAGTTCTTCGACGCTTCGGTCATTCAGCGACGAGGAGAAACCCTGCACCTGATCCGCCGCGCTGCGCGCATACTGACCATATTGCTCGCCAAGCTTCTCATCGACCTGCTCGGCAGCGTCGGTGAGCATCTGCGAGAGCTGTTCGAGCGCACCGGTGGCGCGGGCCTTGCCTTCGTCGGCGAGGGTACGGGCACGATCAGTTGCTTCGCTCTTCAGCTTCGTGACGTTGTCGCTGATCGCCTGGCGCGCGTTAAGCGGGGGCGTCTGCTCGTCGGCATCATCCTCATCGGCGATGTCCGAGTCACTGGGCAGCGGCGGCAGCGGATCGCCGCCGTCGGTTGATGTGCCCTTCAGGGGGTCGGCAGGCTGGTACGCATCGACCGGATTCATCGGGTTGGCGGGTTCGAGCGAGTCGACCTGGACCAGCGGGTCAGCAGCCGGGGGCGCGACATCGGTGTCGTTCGTTGGCTTGTGGGTGTCGTCGGCCATGATAGATCCTTCTTTGATCGTAACGGAAACCCCGCGGCGTCCGCCGTGGTTCCATCGCGATTTGCCGCCGCGCCCGCGCCCCGTTATCGGGCATCGCGAACCCGTGTCTGCCACCGTAGAAGGATCATTACGTGACCGCAATCATCGACCTGCAAGGCCGCCAGATCCTCGACAGCCGCGGCAACCCGACGGTGGAGGTCGATGTGTTGCTGGAGGACGGCAGTTTCGGCCGCGCCGCCGTGCCGTCCGGTGCATCGACCGGCGCGCACGAAGCTGTCGAGCGGCGCGACGGCGACATGAGCCGCTGGCTGGGCAAGGGCGTCGACGATGCGGTCGAGGCGGTGAATACCGAACTCTCCGACGCCCTGCGCGGCCTTGAGGCCGAAGATCAGATCGAGATCGACGCGGTGATGATCGATCTGGACGGCACCGAGAACAAGGGCCGGTTGGGCGCGAACGCGATCCTCGGTGTGAGCTTGGCGGTGGCGAAGGCCGCGGCGGATGCCCGCGGGCTGCCGCTCTACCGCTATGTCGGCGGGGTCGCGGCACATGTGCTGCCGGTGCCGATGATGAACATCATTAACGGCGGCGAGCATGCCGACAATCCGATCGACTTCCAGGAATTCATGATCATGCCGGTCGGGGCGGAAAGCCTAGCCGAAGCAGTGCGGTGCGGTGCGGAAATATTCCATACGCTGAAGAAGGGTCTGCATGAAAAGGGCCTGGCCACGTCAGTCGGTGACGAGGGCGGCTTCGCGCCCAACCTGGCGAGCACCACCGATGCGCTGGACTTCATCATGACCTCGATCGAGCGTGCCGGCTACACGCCGGGCGACGACGTGATGCTGGCGCTCGACTGCGCGGCGACCGAATTCTTCAAGGACGGAAAGTACGTCATTTCGGGCGAGGGGCTGACGCTCGAGCCCGGCGCAATGGCCGAGTATCTCGCGGATCTCGCCGCACGCTATCCGATTCTGTCGATCGAAGATGGCATGGCCGAGGACGATTTTGAGGGCTGGAAGGCGCTGACCGACGCGATCGGCCATAAGGTGCAGCTCGTTGGCGACGATCTGTTCGTCACCAATCCGTCGCGACTGCGCGACGGCATCGCGCAGGGGCTCGCCAATTCGCTGCTCGTGAAGGTCAACCAGATCGGCACATTGTCCGAGACGCTGGAGGCGATCCGCATCGCCGAGCGCGCTGGCTACACCGCCGTGATGAGCCACCGTTCGGGTGAAACCGAGGATTCGACGATCGCCGATCTCGCGGTCGCGACCAATTGCGGGCAGATCAAGACCGGCAGCCTCGCGCGGTCGGACCGGCTCGCTAAGTACAACCAGCTGATCCGGATCGAGGAGGAACTGGGCAGTATCGCCGTTTATGCTGGGCGGGATGTGTTGCGCACGCGGTAAAAGCGCTTGAATCTACGGGGTGATTCAGCAAGAATCACTCTGATGCTCCGCAAGCCCTCCAATTTTCGCTCCGTGCTGAAGCGCGCCGCCTGGCCGGCGGTCGCGCTGGTGGTGATGGCGTTCTTCGGGGGCTATGCGGTGCTGGGCACGAATGGGCTGCTGGCGTTCGGCGATTACAAGCGCCAGCTTGCCAAGCGCGAGCAGCATTTCGCCGCGCTTGACCAGCGTCGTGAGATGCTGCGCAACCGCGTCGCGCTGCTCGATCCGCGGCATGCCAACCCCGATATGGTCGACGAGTTGGTGCGGCGCGATCTGAACGTGGCCCACCCCGACGAGGTTATCGTTCCACTACGGTGATTGTGGGACCGTCATCCCGGCGTTGAGCCGGGACCGTAGTGCCAGAGACGCTAAATCAGAATTTAGGGACGACATCTCGACCGTCATGCCGGGCCTGTCCCGGCATCCACCGCGCAGTCCAGCCAACCGCTGGCGAACTCGCGGCACGGTGGAGCCGGGACGGGCCCGGCATGACAGGGACCGGCGCCGTATCAGCTCGAACGGCAGCGCTCGCGGCGCTATGGACCTCGGCTCAAGTCCGAGGTGACGCGTTGGGTAGTGGCGCCCGGCGGACGCCGATCGTTGGCTTCCCTCTCATCAAGTTCCGCGCCATGCTGACCCGCGAGTAAGGGGGCGGACTGTGGCGATCTTGGGTATTCTGTGGCCGACGTTTGCGCTGGTCGCGCTCGTCTTTGTCGTGTGGTTCACGCTGTTCTTCCAGCGCATGCGGCATATGAGGCGCACCCCGCCCAAAGCAGCGGACTTCGCCAGTGGCGAGGCGTCGATGCGTTATTTCCAGCCGGTGGAAATGCCGGCAAACAACCTCGCCAATCTGTTCGAAATGCCGGTACTCTATTTCGCGCTGGTGCCGCTGCTGATCATCACGGCGCAGGCGAATGTCATCCAAGTGACGCTCGCGTGGCTGTTCGTAACGGCGCGTGCGGTGCACAGCTTAATTCACATCGGGCCGAAGAAGGTGCCCGCGCGCTTCTTGGTCTATCTCGTGTCGGTGATTGCGCTGATGGCGATGTGGATCGGTTTTTTCGTTGATATCGTCCAGGCGGCGGGAGCATATTCCCGCGCGATGGACGCCATGGGGGGTGTTTCGTGAAGTCCATTCTGCTTGCCACCGTTGCGATGATCGCCGCCGTTCCCGCGACCGCCGAGACGGTCGTGGTGACGGCCGCGCGGATGCTCGATGTTGAGAAGGGCGCGATCGTCGAGCGGCCGGTGATCGTCGTCACTGACGGGCGGATCGCGTCGATCGGCGGCGCTGCTCCGGCGGGGGCGAAGACGCTCGATCTTGGGGACGTGACGCTCGTGCCGGGGCTGATCGACATGCACGTCCATCTTGACGGCAATCCGCGCTACGGCCCGTATCAGGCACTGCAGTTCACCGATGCATTTTGGGCAGTGCAAGGTGTCGGCAATGCCGCAGCGATGCTGCGCGCGGGCTTTACGACGGTGCGCAACGTCGGTTCCGACAATTTTGCCGATGTCGCCTACAAGCAGGCGATCGAGGAGGGTGTGATGATCGGGCCTCGGATCGTGCCCGCAGCGCATGCGCTGAGCGCGACAGGCGGTCATTGCGACAGCACCTTCTTCCCGCCTTCGTTCAACCAGCGCAGCAAGGCTGTGGGCGATAGCCCCGAGGAGCTGCGCAAGGTCGTACGCGAGCAGCGCAAATATGGCGCCGAAGTGATCAAGGTGTGCGCGACGGGCGGCGTTTTCAGCCGCAATACGGAGCCGGGACAGCAGCAGCTTTCGGAAACCGAGCTTCGCGCGATCGCCGACGAGGCGCATCAATGGGGGCTCAAGGTCGCCGCCCACGCGCACGGTGCGGCGGGGATCAAGGCCGCGATCAGCGCCGGGATCGACACGATCGAGCATGCCAGCCTGATCGACGACGAAGGCATCCGCCTCGCCAAGGAGCGCGGCACCTATTTGTCGATGGACATCTACAACACCGATTACACGCAGGCCGAGGGCAAGAAGAACGGCATCCTCGAAGACAATCTGCGCAAGGACCGGGAGGTCGCGCAGGTCCAGCGCGACAATTTCCGCAAGGCCAATTCGGCGGGCGCGAAGATGGTGTTCGGCACCGACGCCGGGGTGATGCCGCATGGCGACGCCGGCAAGCAGTTCCGCGTTATGATCCAGTACGGGATGACGCCGCTGCAGGCGATCCGCGCCGCGACGGTTACCGCAGCCGAGGCGCTGGGTCGCAGCCGCGACGTCGGCGCGATCGCGGTCGGGCGCTATGGCGACATGGTTGCGGTGTCGGGTAATCCGCTTTCTGACGTGACGACGCTCGAGCGGCCGGTGGCGGTGATCAAGGGCGGCGTGTGCGTCGACTGAACCGTCGCGTCGCCTCGTTGGTTCATCGGAACGAAGGAGAGTGCCGGTGGCCGACCAGGAAGATCGCGAGCAAGTGTACAAGGATTTCGGCGAGGCGGTGAACATGACGCCGGCGGCGATCGAGCAGTTCCTCGACACCGAAGAGTCGAAACGGGTCGGCTGGAAGCGCGAAGACGGCAATGACGCGGGCGAAAGCGTCGGCCATGCGTCTGGCCGGCGGATCGTCGATATCAAGCGCAAGAAGAAGGCGGACCTCAGCGACGACGATTACGCGCACATGAAGAAGGTGACGGGCTACGTGCATCGCCATCTCGCGCAGGGCGGCCCCGCCAAGGACAAGGAGCATAGCGACTGGCGCTATTCGCTGATGAACTGGGGGCACGATCCTTTGAAGGCGTAGCATCCGTTCGTCAGCTGGTTTAACGCATGTTACTGACGGGCGGGGAATGAGGGCGAATGCGAGCGATTGGCGTAGTGGTTGCAGCGGCGATGCTGATGGGGGCAGCGCCATCTTCTCCTGACTTCGGTGTGAACCTCGAGCGTTTTACCTATCCATGGCCGGTGCAAAGCATGACGGTGGATGTTATCGGTCAGCCTGCGACGATGGTCTTCATGGATATTGCGCCCGATCGGCCGAACGGACGCACGATCGTGCTGCTGCACGGCAAGAACTTCTGCGGCGCAACCTGGGGGTCGACCGGGCGGGCGCTGGTCCAGGCCGGTTATCGCGTGATCATTCCCGATCAGATCGGCTTCTGCAAATCGTCCAAGCCGCGCGCGGCGCAATACAGTTTCGAGATGCTGGCGAGCAATACGCGCAAGCTGCTCGCCTCGCGCGGCGTGGCGCGTGCGACGATCGTTGGTCATTCGCTGGGTGGCATGCTTGCGATGCGATACGCAATCATGTTTCCGGAAGCAGTAGATAGGCTGGTGCTTGTCAACCCTCTCGGCTTGGTCGACCGGTCGGAGCAAGGGCTGCCGTACGTCGATGTCGATACGCTATGGGCTGGCGAGAAGAAGACGAGCTACGCCTCGATCAAGGCCTATCAGCAGGAAAACTATTACCACGGCACCTGGAAGCCGGCGTACGACCGTTGGGTCTGGATGCTGGCAGGCATGTACGAGGGGCAGGGGCGTGACATGGTCGCGCTGGCGCAGGCGAAGACGAGTGAGATGATCAAGACGCAGCCCGTCGCGCACGAGTTGTATCGGATCAAGCCGCCCACGACGGTGATCGTTGGCACGCTCGACAAGACCGCGTTCGGGCGCCAGCAGGTTCCCACGTCGTTGCACCAGTTCCTCCAGGCGATCCCGCTCGTCGCGCCGGGCGCGGTGGCCAAAATGCCGAAGGGGACGCTGGTGCGGCTCGACGGGCTCGGGCACTCGCCGCAGGTCGAAGATCCGGCGCGGTTCGAGAAGACGCTGTTGTCGGTGGTACGCTAACCCACCGCGCGCGTAACCAGTGGATTGTCGTTGGCTGGCTGCCGCCACAGCGGCCTGGCAAGCGCGACGGTCGCGGCGATCATCGGCACCGCGCCGAGCATCGCCAGCCCGGAAATGCCGCTGAGATACGCGAGCAGCCCCAGCGCCGAGCCGAACTGGACCAGCGCGGCGATGCCGATGCTACGCCGGTCTGGCCAGGCGAGCGCGATGGCGAGCGTGATGATGTCGGCCAGAAAGAAATAGCGCTCGTGCATCCGCGGCAGCAGCCCGGCGACCAGCATCGGCGACAAGGCCGCAGCCTCCATCACCCGCCGCGGGCCGAACGGCGCAACGGTCAGCCGCGCAACATAGGTGGCGGTGGCGCCGATGGCGGTGGCGAAGGCGAGGCCAGTGAGTGGCACACCGGCGAACAGCGGGAGCGCGGCAACGATCATCCAAAGGTTCGGAGCATTTAGCGGCATCGACGGGTCGTACTCGGTCTGCCGAAAGTAGATGGTGAGCAGGTCGAGCGCGGGCCATCCCGCGAGCCAAGCCGGAATGAGGCTGGCGATCCAAGTGACGGCGGCGATCGGCCACAGCCGCAGCGGGACACGGCGGCGGATCAGGAGCGCAAGCACAAACGGCGCGAAGAACGCCGCCTGCAGCTTGAACGCGAATGCGACGCCGCACCACGCCAGCATCGCTGCGTGGCGCCGAGCGACCGCGGCTGCCAGCGCCATTATGCAAGCGGCCGACCACATCGCATCGCATTGTCCCAATAGCGCGGTGTTGAGCAGGGTTGTGGGCAGAATCAGCACCAATGCCGCTGCGCGCTCAAGAGGATGGGGCGTCCGGCCGTCGCCGAGCGTCCGCAGTAAATGCCAGACCGCGCCGGTCAGCGCGAGCGAGCCCGCGACTGACAGCGCCTTGATCAGGTCGACAGGGTGAAACCAGTCAGCAAGCGAAGTCGTGGCGGCTAGCATGTACAGGTACAGTGGAGAGTAATTCCCGAATGGGGCTGCGAAGGCGCCGATCGGCCCAGCTTCCAGGATGTGCCGGAACCACGGCAGCAGATAGGTCGCGACATCCAGCCCGGTGAAGCCCCACAGCCACCAGTGTGCGGCCACCGCCAGCACGAGCGTGGCCACCAGCGGCGGGGCTGAAAGCGGGGAGAGGGTGCGCGCGATCACGACGCAGGAATGCGGCGGAGATGGTTGCTGCCACGTTAAGGCGCGCGGCATTGACGCTTGCCGATCCGCTGCGTATAGCCGCGGCCGTTCGTGGTGGGCCTTGCCCGCACGGGCAGCTTGAACATTGCTGGATGCTAGAAGGGCCGCCGGTAGGTCGCACGCGACCGCCTGATGGTCCTTTTCGTATTCCAAGTGCTGTCACAGCTCCAGCAAAGTAACCTACGGAAAGGTGAAGGCTTCAATGCCGACGATTAACCAGCTGGTCCGCAAGGGCCGCGATCCGCAGAAGGCCAAGTCAAAGGTCCCTGCGATGGAACAGAACCCGCAGAAGCGCGGCGTGTGTACGCGTGTTTACACGACGACCCCGAAGAAGCCGAACTCGGCATTGCGCAAGGTGGCCAAGGTTCGCCTGACCAACCAGCGCGAAGTCATCAGCTACATCCCGGGTGAAGGCCACAACCTGCAGGAGCACTCGGTGGTGCTGATCCGCGGCGGTCGCGTTCGCGACCTTCCCGGTGTGCGTTACCACGTACTGCGCGGCGTGCTCGACACACAGGGTGTGAAGGACCGTCGTCAGTCCCGTTCCAAGTACGGCGCCAAGCGTCCGAAGTAAGCCGGTCAGCGCATGTCTGACCAACAAGGCTGAAGTTTAGAAGGAAGATATCAGATGGCTCGTCGTCGTCGTCCCGAAAAGCGGGAAATCCTGCCTGATCCCGTCTACGGGGATGAGGTTCTGTCGAAGTTCATGAACTCCGTGATGATGGACGGAAAGAAGTCCGTCGCGGAAGGCATCGTCTATTCCGCGCTGACCACTGTCGAGGCCCGCGCCAAGCGCGAGCCGATCGGCGTGTTTCACGACGCGCTGAACAACATTAAGCCGGGCATCGAAGTCCGTTCGCGCCGCGTTGGCGGTGCGACGTACCAGGTGCCGGTAGAGGTTCGTCCGGAGCGCGCGCAGGCGCTCGCGATCCGCTGGCTGATCACCGCCGCGCGCGGTCGCAGCGAGAACACGATGGATGCGCGTCTGTCGGGCGAGCTGCTCGACGCGTCAAACAACCGCGGCAACGCGGTGAAGAAGCGCGAAGACACGCACCGCATGGCCGAAGCGAACCGCGCGTTCAGCCACTATCGCTGGTAATGGCGGCGCTGCCCGTCTTGGCAGCGTCTCACACGTAAACTATATCATGGGGAGCCGGCCACGGGCCTGCTCCCCATATCGCTAAGGAAGTCCGTCATGGCCCGCAGCCATCCGCTCGAGAAGTATCGCAATATCGGCATCATGGCGCACATCGATGCCGGTAAGACGACCACGACCGAGCGCATCCTCTATTACACCGGCAAGTCCTACAAGATCGGCGAAGTGCATGAAGGCACCGCGACGATGGACTGGATGGAGCAGGAGCAGGAGCGCGGGATCACGATCACGTCGGCTGCAACGACGTGCTTCTGGGACGACCACCGCATCAACATCATCGACACCCCCGGGCACGTCGACTTCACGATCGAAGTCGAGCGTTCGCTGCGCGTGCTCGATGGCGCGATCACGTGCTTTGACGGCGTTGCCGGCGTCGAGCCGCAGTCCGAGACGGTGTGGCGGCAGGCCGACAAGTACAACGTGCCGCGGATGTGCTTCGTCAACAAGCTCGACCGCACCGGTGCAAACTTCGAGCGGTGCGTGGAGATGATCAAGGATCGTCTCGGCGCGCGCCCGGCCGTGCTGTACCTTCCGATCGGCATCGAGGGCGGGTTCAAGGGCCTTGTCGACCTGGTCGAGAACCGTGCGATCATCTGGCTCGAAGAGTCGCTCGGCGCGAAGTTCGAATATCAGGACATCCCTGACGATTTGAAGGACGCTGCGGCAACCGCGCGGTCGGAACTGATCGAGATGGCCGTCGAGCAAGATGACGACATCATGGAGGCGTACCTCGAAGGCAACGAGCCCGACGTAGCGACGCTGAAGTCGCTGATCCGCAAGGGTACGCTTACGTCGGCATTCGTGCCGATTCTGTGTGGTTCGGCATTCAAGAACAAGGGCGTGCAGCCTTTGCTCGACGCCGTGGTCGACTATCTGCCGTCGCCGCTCGACGTGCCCGCCATCC
Source organism: Sphingomonas radiodurans (assembly GCF_020866845.1). NCBI lineage: Bacteria > Pseudomonadati > Pseudomonadota > Alphaproteobacteria > Sphingomonadales > Sphingomonadaceae > Sphingomonas > Sphingomonas radiodurans. Next base: position 657,651 of record NZ_CP086594.1, on the reverse strand, counting down.
AGGGCCTCAAGCTCGACGGCGTTACTGAAGACAGCCGCGCAGCAGCCGATGACGCGCCGTTCTCGGCGCTGGCGTTCAAGATCATGAACGATCCGTTCGTCGGCACGCTCACCTTCGCCCGCATCTATTCCGGCAAGCTGGAGACGGCATCGTCGGTGCTGAACTCGGTGAAGGACAAGAAGGAAAAGGTCGGTCGCATGCTGCTGATGCATGCGAACGATCGTGAGGACATCCAAGTCGCTTACGCTGGTGACATCGTCGCGCTCGCGGGTCTGAAGGACACGACGACCGGCGATACGCTTTGTGCGCAGAACCTGCCGATCATCCTCGAGCGGATGGAGTTTCCGGACCCCGTCATAGAAGTGTCGGTGGAGCCGAAGACCAAGGCCGACCAGGAAAAGATGGGTGTCGCGCTCAATCGTCTTGCGCGCGAAGATCCATCGTTCCGCGTGTCGACCGATCACGAGAGCGGCCAGACCATCCTGAAAGGGATGGGCGAGCTTCACCTCGAGATCATGGTCGATCGCATGAAGCGCGAGTTCAAGGTCGAGGCCAACGTCGGCGCGCCGCAGGTGGCGTATCGCGAATACCTCAAGAAGCCGGTCGACATCGATTACACGCACAAGAAGCAGTCCGGTGGTACCGGCCAGTTCGGTCGCGTGAAGGTGAAGCTAGCACCGGGCGAGCGCGGTTCGGGCATCATCTTCAAGGACGAGATCAAGGGCGGTAACATTCCGAAGGAATATATCCCGGCGATCGAAAAGGGCTTCCGCGAGACGGCAGCGACCGGTTCGCTCGTTGGCTTCCCGATCATCGATTTCGAGATCAACCTGTACGACGGCGCTTATCATGACGTCGACTCGTCGGCGCTGGCGTTCGAAATCACCGCCCGTGCAGCGATGCGCGAAGCGGCGCAGAAGGCGGGCATCACGCTGCTCGAGCCGGTGATGAAGGTCGAGGTCGTGACGCCGGAGGATTATCTTGGCGACGTGATCGGTGACATGAACAGTCGTCGTGGGCAGATCCAGGGCACCGACAGCCGCGGCAACGCGCAGACGGTGACCGCGATGGTGCCGCTCGCCAACATGTTCGGCTACGTCAATCAGCTGCGCTCCTTCACGCAAGGGCGCGCCAGCTATTCGATGGAGTTCTCGCACTATGACGAAGTGCCGCAGAACGTCGCCGACGAAGTGAAGGCGAAGCTCGCCTGATAACACCTGCCGCTGTCCGGCCTCTCCGGGCGGCGGGTCAGGGTTTGCGCAACCAAGATTCAGTCGCTATGGGGCCGCCTTCACGGCGAGTCCTCAGCGCGGCTCAAGTTGAAATCCAGAAGGTAGGGATATAATGGCTAAGGCTAAGTTTGAGCGGAACAAGCCGCACCTGAACATCGGTACCATCGGTCACGTCGATCATGGTAAAACCTCGCTGACGGCCGCGATCACGAAGGTTCTCGCCGAGACGACCGGCGGCACCGCTGTCGACTTCGCGAACATCGACAAGGCTCCGGAAGAGCGCGAGCGCGGCATCACGATCTCGACCGCGCACGTCGAGTATGAGACGGTCAACCGTCACTACGCGCACGTCGATTGCCCGGGTCACGCCGATTACGTGAAGAACATGATCACCGGTGCAGCGCAGATGGACGGCGCGATCCTGGTCGTGTCGGCCACCGACGGCCCGATGCCGCAGACGCGCGAGCACATCCTGCTCGCCCGCCAGGTCGGCGTGCCGGCAATGGTCGTGTTCATGAACAAGGTCGATCTGGTCGATGACGCCGAGATCCTCGAGCTCGTCGAGCTTGAGATCCGCGAGCTGCTCTCGTCGTACGACTTCCCGGGCGATGACATCCCCGTCATCCAGGGTTCGGCGACGTGCGCGCTCAGCGGCTCGAACGACACGCTCGGCAAGGAAGCCGTGCTAAAGTTGATGGCCGCAGTGGACGAGTATATCCCGCAGCCGGAGCGTCCGCTCGATAAGCCGTTCATGATGCCGATCGAGGACGTGTTCTCGATCTCGGGTCGCGGCACGGTCGTCACGGGCCGTGTCGAGACCGGCATCGTCAAGGTTGGCGAGGAAGTCGAGATCGTCGGCATTCACCCGACCGTTCGCAAGACCACCGTCACGGGCGTCGAAATGTTCCGCAAGCTGCTTGATCAGGGCCAGGCTGGCGACAACGTCGGCGCGCTGATCCGCGGTGTTGCTCGCGACGAAGTCGAGCGTGGCCAGGTGCTCTGTAAGCCAGGCACGATCAAGCCGCACACTGACTTCTCGTCGGAAGTGTATGTTCTGTCGAAGGAAGAGGGTGGCCGTCACACGCCGTTCTTCGCGAACTATCGTCCGCAGTTCTACTTCCGCACGACGGACGTGACCGGCACCGTCGAGCTGCCTGAGGGCACCGAGATGGTGATGCCGGGCGACAACGTCGCATTGGGCATCAAGCTGATCGCACCGATCGCCATGGACGTGGGGCAGCGCTTCACGATCCGTGAAGGCGGCCGCACCGTCGGTGCGGGCGTGGTCAGCGCCATCGCCAAGTAAAACGCCGGCCGCGCAAGCGGCTAGTCGTAAAACAGTCGCCCGGCGCGCCATCAGGTGCGTCGGGCGGTTGCTTTTTATGAAGGGGTGGTTATAGCCCGCGCCTTCGACAGTTTCTGAACAGCAAGAGCCGCATTCACGCGGCCCGCTCTTTCGCATCGGTAGGGATTATGGACAGCAACATCCGCATTCGCTTGAAGGCGTTCGACCATCGCGTGCTTGACCAGGCGACCGGCGACATCGCCGACACCGCCCGTCGCACGGGTGCCCTTATCCGCGGTCCAATCCCGCTCCCGACGCGTATCGAGAAGTTCACGGTCAACCGTGGGCCTCACGTCGACAAGAAGAGCCGTGAGCAGTTTGAGGTTCGCACCTACAAGCGTATGCTCGATATCGTTCAACCGACCCCGCAGACCGTCGACGCGCTGATGAAGCTCGACCTCGCAGCAGGCGTTGACGTCGAGATCAAGCTCGCCTAAGGACGCCGGACCCCGCGGTTGACGTGAGTCCCGCGGGTTTGTCGTTCCTGCCTTTGGCGGAGCGGTTTGGCGCTTAAACAAAGCGCTCGACAGACAAGAGATACCGCCGGCGGGTCCGCTCGCCGGGCCAGCGTCTCCCGTTTTATTCCCGTCAGGGGATAGCCAGCCCGGAACGGGGGCACGCTTCGCATTTCCGGGCTGGAACAGATCGATCTCTCGGGGTCGGTCACAAGCACCTTTGGGATGGTCCCAGGGTGCCTCTGTTGAGGAGCAACGGATCATGCGTACCGGCGTGATCGCGAAGAAGATGGGCATGACCCGCGTGTTTCAGGATGATGGCCGGCATGTGCCGGTTACCGTCCTGCAGCTCGAAGGGCTTCAGGTCGTCTCTCGCCGCGAAACCGATCGTGACGGCTATACCGCCGTCCAGCTTGGCGCAGGTGTCGCCAAGGTTAAGAACGTTAACAAGCCGCAGCGTGGCCACTTCGGCAAGGCCGAAGTCGAGCCCAAGGCAGTCGTGCATGAATTTCGCGTGACCGAGGACAATCTCCTCGATGTCGGCGCGGAGATCTCTGCCGATCATTACGTTGCTGGCCAGTTGGTCGATATCCAGGGTCGTACCCAGGGTAAGGGCTTCGCCGGCGGCATGAAGCGCTGGAACTTTGGTGGTTTGCGGGCAACCCACGGCGTGTCGGTCTCGCACCGTTCGCTGGGTTCGACCGGTCAGCGCCAGGATCCGGGCCGCGTCTTCAAGAACAAGAAGATGGCCGGCCACATGGGCGACAAGTTCCGCACGCAGCAGAACCTCGAAATCGTCGGCACCGACACCGAGCGTGGCCTCATCTTCGTCAAGGGCTCGGTCCCTGGCTCGAAGGGTGGCTGGCTGTTCGTCAAGGACGCCGTGAAGGTCAAGCCGCATGCTGAAGCGCCGTTCCCGGCCAGCCTGAAGGCTGCCAACAGCAATACCGCCGAGGCCGCTCCCGCGACCGACGCGGTCGACGGCCAGGAGGGCTGAACGTGAAGGTCAAGGTTTCCTCCTTCGATGCCACGGCGAGCGCCGCGGATGTCGAGCTGTCGGACGAGGTCTTCGGCCTCGAGCCGCGCGCCGACATCCTGCACCGCGTCGTCACTTGGCAGCTCGAAAAGCGCCGCGCCACCGCGCGTGGCACGCGTGAGCGTTCCGACGTCGCACGGACCGGCAAGAAGCTCGGTCGTCAGAAGGGCGGCGGTGTCGCTCGTCACGGCGATCGTCGCGCTCCGGTCTTCGTTGGCGGCGGTAAGGCTCACGGCGCTCGCGTTCGTGACTTCAATCCGTCGCTGAACAAGAAGGTTCGTGCGCTCGGTCTGAAGATGGCGCTGTCGAGCCATGCACTCGCTGGCTCGCTCATCATTCTCGATGCCTTCCAGGTTTCCAAGACCAAGGAACTGAAGGGTCACTTCGAGACGCTGGGCACAGGCAAGCGCACGCTCGTGATCGACGCCGATACTGCCGAGAGCTTCCGCGCCGGCAACAACCTGCCGGGCGTGGACATGCTCCCGGCGGTCGGTGCGAACGTCTACGACATCATTAAGGCCGATACGCTGGTGCTCACCCGCGCGGCGGTCGAGAAGCTGGAGGCTCGCTTCAATGGCTAAGCAGCAGAAGGCGATCGACAACCGTCACTATGACGTGATCGTCGCGCCACATATCACCGAGAAGTCGACCCTTCTCTCCGAGCAGAACGCCGTAGTGTTCAAGGTGGCCAACAGCGCCACCAAGCCGGAGATCAAGGCGGCGGTGGAAGCGATCTTCGACGTTAGCGTCGTTGGCGTGAACACCATCGTCCAGAAGGGCAAGACGAAGCGCTGGAAGGGCAAGCCCTATTTCCGGTCGGACATGAAGAAGGCAATCGTGACGCTCAAGGACGGGCAGTCGATCGACGTTACCGAGGGGGCCAAGTAAGATGGCACTCAAGCATTATAATCCGACGAGCCCCGCGATGCGCGGGCTCGTCCTGATCGATCGTTCGACCCTGCACAAGGGCAGCCCCGTTAAGGCGCTGACTGAAGGTAAGCGCAAGAGCGGTGGCCGCAACAACAAGGGCCATGTCACGTCGCGCGGCATCGCCGGCGGCCACAAGCAGCGCTATCGTCATATCGATTTCAAGCGTCGCAAGTGGGATGTCGAAGGTACTGTCGAGCGGCTGGAATATGATCCCAACCGCACGGCGTTCATCGCGCTGGTGAAGTATCCGGACGAGGAGCTGGCCTACATCATCGCGCCGCAGCGGCTTGCCGCTGGCGACAAGGTTATCGCGGGCAAGAAGACTGACGTAAAGCCGGGCAACGCCATGGAGCTCGGCCAGATGCCAGTCGGCACCATCGTCCACAATGTGGAGATGAAGCCGGGCAAGGGCGGGCAGATCGCACGCTCGGCTGGCACGTACGTGCAGGTCGTCGGCCGTGATCGCGGGATGGTGATCGTTCGCCTGAACTCGGGCGAGCAGCGCTACATCCACTCGGATTGCATGGCGACGGTCGGTGCGGTGTCGAACCCGGACAACCAGAACCAGAACTTCGGCAAGGCTGGCCGCACCCGCTGGATGGGCAAGCGCCCGTTGACGCGCGGTGTTGCCAAGAACCCGGTCGACCATCCGCACGGCGGCGGCGAAGGCCGCACTTCGGGCGGTCGTCATCCGGTCACGCCGTGGGGCAAGCCGACGAAGGGTGCGCGCACCCGCCACAACAAGGCGACGGACAAGATGATCATCCGCAGCCGTCACGCGAGGAAGAAGTAATGGCTCGCTCCGTCTGGAAGGGTCCGTTCGTGGACCTTCATCTGCTGAAGAAGGCAGAAGTGGCGCAGGACCAGAACGGTCGCACCGGCCCGATCAAGACCTGGTCGCGTCGTTCGACGATCCTGCCGCAGTTCGTCGGCCTTACGTTCAGCGTCTATAATGGTCGCAAGTTCGTGCCGGTTTCGGTCAATGAAGATATGGTCGGCATGAAGCTGGGTGAGTTCGCGCCGACGCGCTATTTCCCAGGCCACGCCGCCGACAAGAAGGGCAAGCGCTGATGAGCAAGCCTAAGTCCCCCCGCAAGGTCGGCGACAAGGAAGCCTTGTCGGTCGGTACGCAGATCCGTGGTTCGGCGCAGAAGCTGGGCCTGGTTGCGGCGCTGATCCGTGGCAAGAAGGCCGGCGACGCGTTGAACATCCTGACCTTCTCGACGAAGGGCATGGCGGTCGATGCGCGCAAGGTTCTCGCCTCCGCGATTGCCAATGCCGAGAACAACCACAACCTCGACGTCGACGCACTCGTCGTTGCCGAGGCGTCGGTTGGCAAGTCGATCACTATGAAGCGGTTCGCGACGCGCGGCCGCGGCAAGTCCACCCGCATTCTCAAGCCGTTCTCGCGGCTGCGGATTGTCGTGCGCGAGCAGGAAGAAGCCTAATGGGTCATAAGAGCAACCCGATCGGTCTGCGCCTGCAGATCAACCGCACGTGGGACAGCCGCTGGTACGCCGACGGCGCCGACTATGGTCGCCTGCTGCTTGAGGATCTGAAGATCCGCACGCACATCATGAAGACGCTGCCGCAGGCTGCGATCTCCAAGGTGGTGATCGAGCGTCCGGCCAAGCTGTGCCGCATTTCCATCTTTGCCGCACGTCCGGGCGTGATCATCGGCAAGAAGGGCACCGATATCGAGAAGCTGCGCAAGACGATCGGTTCGATGACGAGTTCGGACGTCTCGCTCAACATCGTCGAGATCCGCAAGCCGGAAGTCGATGCCAAGCTCGTTGCGCAGGGCATCGCCGATCAGCTCGAGCGTCGTATCGCTTTCCGTCGCGCCATGAAGCGTGCGGTGCAGTCGGCGATGCGGCTGGGTGCTGATGGCATCCGCGTCGCGTGCGGCGGTCGCCTTGGCGGCGCCGAGATCGCGCGTTCGGAAAGCTATCGCGAGGGCCGGGTGCCGCTGCACACGCTGCGCGCCAACATGGACTATGCCGAGGCCCAGGCGCACACCGCTTATGGCGTGTGCGGTGTGAAGGTCTGGATCTTCAAGGGCGAGATCCTCGGCCATGATCCGATGGCGTTCGATCGGTTGATGATGGAGGCTCAGACCTCCGGCGTGCGTCCTGCGCGCGACGACCGTCGCTAAGGAGTAGAGAAAAGTGCTACAACCGAAGCGCACCAAGTTCCGCAAGGCGTTCAAGGGCCGCATCAGCGGCGACGCTAAGGGCGGCACCGCGCTCAACTTCGGGGCCTATGGCCTGAAGGCGCTGGAGCCCGAGCGGATCACCGCGCGTCAGATCGAGGCGGCTCGCCGCGCGATCACGCGTCACATCAAGCGCCAGGGCCGGCTCTGGATCCGGATTTTCCCGGATCTTCCGGTGTCGGGCAAGCCGGCCGAAGTCCGCATGGGTAAGGGCAAGGGTTCGCCCGAGTTCTGGGCCGCACGCGTCAAGCCGGGTCGTATCCTGTTCGAGCTCGACGGGGTTCCGGGTCCGCTTGCTGCCGAGGCGTTCGAGCGCGCGGCGATGAAGCTCCCGATCAAGACCAAGGTCGTGGCTCGTCTCGGCGACACCACGCATCTCGGAGGCGAGTGAGATGGCTAAGAAGATCGAATATAATGGCCAGTCGGACGATCAATTGTCCGACGCGCTGGGCAACCTGAAGCGCGAGCAGTTTAACCTGCGCTTTCAGGCGGCGACCAACCAGCTCGAAAAGCCGAGCCGCGTGCGTGAGGTCCGCAAGGACATTGCCCGCATCAAGACCCTCCAGTCGCAGCGTAGTGCTGCGACCGGCAAGTAAAGGACAAGCACATGCCAAAGCGCGTGCTGACCGGGCTGATCGTTTCCGACAAGGGCGACAAGACGGTGGTGGTGAATGTCGAGCGCAAGGTGAAGCACCCGCTCTACGGCAAGATCATCCGTCGCTCGAAGAAGTATCATGCTCACGACGAGACGAATGAGTTCAAGCAGGGCGAGACGGTTCGGATCGAAGAGACAGCTCCGATCTCCAAGCTGAAGACCTGGAAGGTTGTCGACCGGGTTAACACCCATGCGACGCCAGAGCGGGTCGAGATCGACGAGCCGGCAACGGCGTAAGCCGCCGCTGGTTCGATAGCAGGGCACCTTCGTCAGTATCGGCCAGGGTCCGGGGTACCGGAGACCAGCCGAGGGGCGAGGGTGAGTAAGGGCAGGAACGAGGCAGCGCCCCACGGGGCATTGCATTTTTCTTGCGGGGCGGCTAACGGGCCGCTCCCCCTGGACGCGGATAACCCCGCGGCCGGGGTCATTTTTTTAAGGCGGGGCTGGGTCGGTATCCACCCCAATAGCGAGAAGGAAGCGGATCAATGATCCAGATGCAGTCCAATCTCGACGTCGCTGACAACAGCGGCGCGAAGCGGGTGCAGTGCATCAAGGTGCTTGGCGGGTCCAAGCGCCGGGTTGCCGGTGTGGGCGACATCATCGTCGTCTCCATCAAGGAAGCGCAGCCGCGTGGCAAAGTGAAGAAGGGCGACGTTCACCGCGCCGTCATCGTGCGTACCGCGAAGGACATTCATCGGGCGGACGGTTCGACCATCCGTTTCGATTCGAACGCCGCGGTGCTGGTCAACAAGAACGAGGAGCCGATCGGCACCCGTATTTTTGGCCCGGTCGTGCGCGAGCTGCGCGGCAAGAAGCACATGAAGATCATCAGCCTTGCGCCGGAGGTGCTGTAATGGCTGCCGCGAAGATCAAGAAGGGTGACCAGGTCATCGTCCTGTCCGGCAAGGACAAGGGCAAGACGGGCACCGTCACCGCCTCCATGCCGAAGGACGGCAAGGTCATCGTCGGCGGCATCAACGTCGCGACGCGCCACTCGAAGCCGACGCAGGGCGACCCGCAGGGCGGCCTGAAGCGCTTCGAAGCGCCAATGCATGCCTCGAAGGTTGCGCACGTGACGGCCGATGGCAAGCCGACGCGCGTCCGTTTCGAAATGCAGGACGGCAAAAAGGTCCGCATTGCGGTCAAGACCGGGGAGAAGATCGGTGGCTGAGGCTAACACCCAGGGCTATACGCCGCGCTTCCGCAAGCTGTATGACGAGAGCATCGCCAAGGCGATGACCGAGAAGTTCGGCTACAAGAACGTGCTCGAAGTGCCGCGGATCGAGAAGATCGTGCTCAACATGGGCGTCGGTGAGGCGACCCAGGACAAGAAGCGCGTCGATCAGGCCGCTTCCGAGATGGAGCTGATCGCAGGTCAGAAGCCGGTGATCACGAAGGCGAAGAAGTCGATCGCGCAGTTCAAGCTGCGTGAAGGCATGCCGATCGGCGTGAAGGTTACCCTTCGCCGTGATCGCATGTACGAGTTTCTCGATCGCTTCATCACGATCGCGCTGCCGCGCGTTCGCGATTTCCGTGGGCTCAACCCGAAGAGCTTCGATGGTCGTGGCAATTATGCCTGCGGGCTCAAGGAGCAGATCGTGTTCCCGGAAATCAACTATGACCGCATCGATAAGGTGCGCGGCATGGACGTGATTGTCACGACGAGTGCACGGACCGACGACGAGGCGCGCGAGCTGCTGCGTCTGTTCGGCTTCCCGTTCCCGCGGGACGAGGCCGACGAAGAAAAGAAGGCGGCGTGAGCCCCTTGGCAACGAACTAAACGAGAGAGCTTAAGTCCATGGCGAAACTGAGTTCCGTAAATAAGAATGAGCGGCGCAAGAAGATGGTCAAGCAGTACGCCCCCAAGTGGGCGAAGCTGAAGGCCGCGGCGAACGATCAGTCGCTCGACGAGACCGAGCGTCTCATCGCGCGCCTGAAGATGGCCGAACTGCCGCGCAATTCGAACCCGACGCGGGTGCGCAACCGTTGCGAGATCACCGGTCGGCCGCGCGCTTATTATCGCAAGTTCCGTCTTGCCCGCGTCATGCTGCGCGATCTGGCCAACAAGGGCCTGATCCCCGGTCTGACGAAGTCGAGCTGGTAAGGATCCCAAGATGGCAGTGACCGATCCCCTGGGTGACCTGCTCACCCGCATCCGCAACGGGCAGCGCGCGAAGAAGGACTCCGTCCTCTCGCCAGCGTCCAAGCTGCGGACCCGCGTGCTCGACGTGCTTCAGCGCGAAGGCTACATCCGTGGCTACAGCGATGAAGAGATGGGCCCCGTCAAGGGCGTCCGCATTGAGCTCAAGTATTTCGAAGGGCAGCCGGCTATTAAGCACGTCGCGCGCGTTTCGAAGCCTGGCCGCCGCATCTACAGTGGGTCGAACGACCTGCCGCGAGTGATGAACGGCTTGGGTATCACGATCGTCTCGACGCCGCGCGGCGTGCTCTCGGATGCCGAAGCACGCGAGCAGAACGTCGGTGGCGAAGTGCTGGCGGAGGTATTCTGATGAGCCGCATCGGTAAGAAAGCGGTTCCGGTCCCAACCGGTGTCACCGCCACGATCGAAGGCAAGCAGATGACGGTGAAGGGGCCCAAGGGAACCCTGAACCTCGCGATGCGCGACGAGATCACGTACACGGTCGAAGATGGTGGCATCTCGGTGCAGCCGGCCAACGACAGCAAGCAGGCGCGCGCCTTCTGGGGCATGCAGCGCACGATGGTTCAGAATCTCGTGACCGGCGTGACCGACGGCTTCACCAAGAAGCTGCTGATCACCGGCGTCGGGTATCGCGCTGCTGCGCAGGGTCGGAACCTCAAGTTGCAGCTCGGTTACAGCCATGACGTGAACATCGACGTGCCCGAGGGCATCGAGGTGAAGACGCCGGACGCGACCACGGTCGAGATCAGCGGCGCCGACAAGCAGAAGGTCGGCCAGCTGGCCGCGGAGATCCGTCGCTGGCGGAAGCCCGAGCCGTACAAGGGCAAGGGCATCAAGTACGACGGCGAATTTATCTTCCGCAAGGAAGGGAAGAAGAAGTGAGCAAGGGCCTTTCGCTTTTCGAGAAGCGGCGTCGCCGCAACCGTACTGCGCTTCGTGCGCGTAGCGGTGGCCGTCCGCGGCTGTCGATCCACCGGTCGGGCAAGCATATCTATGCCCAGGTGATCGACGATGCGGCCGGGCGCACCGTTGCTGCCGCATCGACGCTGCAGGGCCACGAGGGTGCAACGTCGAATGTCGACGCGGCAACCGCAGTCGGCACGCGCATTGCCGAGGCAGCCAAGGCTGCGGGCGTCACGCAGGTCGTGTTCGACCGTGGCGGCTTTCTCTTTCACGGCCGGGTGAAGGCGTTGGCGGAAGCCGCGCGCGAAGCCGGACTGGAGTTCTAAGACATGGCTGACGACAACAACACGCCAGGCTCGGCGCCACAGGACGCAGCGCCTGCCACGCAGAGCAGCGATGCGCCCCAGCAGGGCGGCGGCTATCAGGGTGGCGGCGGTGGCGGCTACCAGGGTGGTGGTCGTGGTCGCGGCGGCCCGGGCGGCGGCGGTGGCGGCGGTGGTAACCGCGGCCGTGGCGGCCCCGGTGGCAATCGTGGTGGCCCTGGTGGCAACCGAGGCGGTCGTCGTGACGATCGCAACCGCGACGAGGGTGGCGAAGAGCTGATCGAGAAGCTCGTTCACATCAACCGCGTGTCGAAGACGGTGAAGGGCGGTAAGCGCTTCGGCTTCGCAGCGCTGGTCGTTGTAGGTGACGGCAAGGGTCGCGTCGGTTTCGGCCACGGCAAGGCACGCGAAGTGCCCGAGGCGATCTCGAAGGCGACTGCGGCGGCCAAGAAGGCCATGGTCCGCGTGCCGCTCAAGGAAGGCCGTACGCTGCACCACGACGTGAACGGTCACTTCGGTGCCGGCCGCGTCACGGTCCGCTCGGCACCGCAGGGTACCGGCATCATCGCCGGCGGCCCGATGCGCGCCATCTTCGAATCGCTCGGCGTTGCCGATGTGGTGACCAAGTCGGTCGGCACGTCCAACCCGTACAACATGATCCGCGCCACCTTCGAGGCGCTGAACAACCAGACTTCGCCGAAGTCGGTTGCGCAGCGGCGCGGCAAGAAGATCGCCGACCTGCTCGGCCGCGGTGGGTCGCAGACCGCCGAGGCGGATGCCGCGGCCGTTACGGAGTAAGCGGACATGGCAACCATCAAGGTGAAGCAGACCGGATCGCCGATCCGGCGGACCTCGGACCAGCGCGCGACGCTCGTTGGTCTGGGCCTGAACAAGATGCACCGTGTTTCGGAGCTCGAGGATACCCCCGAGGTTCGCGGCATGATCCGCAAGGTGCAGCACATGGTTGAGGTGCAGGACTAACCCTCCTGCGACCCACCTAGTGACAATTACGGGGAAGGGGGCTAACCGGCCCCCTTCCTTTTTCCATCAGCGCGACAAAAGCGAAAGCGAGTGCACGATATGAAGCTCAACGAACTCAGAGATAACGAAGGCGCCCGCCATCGCAGAATGCGTGTCGGCCGCGGTATCGGTTCCGGCAAGGGCAAGACCGGCGGACGTGGCCAGAAGGGCCAGAAGAGCCGCGAGGGCGTCTCGATCGCCGGTTTCGAAGGCGGTCAGATGCCGCTGCACATGCGGTTGCCGAAGCGTGGCTTCAACAACATCTTCGCCAAGGATTATGCCGAGGTGAACCTGGGCGCGATCCAGAAGGCGATCGACTCGGGCAACCTGACCGCAACCGACATCGATCACGCGACGCTCAAGGCTGCTGGCCTGGCGCGCGGTGGCAAGGATGGCGTGCGGCTGCTTGGCAAGGGTGAGTTGACCGCCAAGCTGAACTTCACCGTCGCCGGCGTCTCGGCTGGCGCACGCGAAGCGCTCGAGAAGTCGGGCAGCACCGTGAATGTAATCGAGGTCGTTGCCGCTGCCGACAAGGCGAAGGCAAAGAAGGGCAAGGCGCGCGAAGTGCGTCTCGCCAACAAGGCCGAGAAGCAGGGCAAGGCGTAACTTCCCAAACCCCGGACATGCGCCGGGGTCCCGCTGCCTTCTCGCGCCTCGACCGGGACGAAGCTTCGGCCACGCCGGGGTGACGAGAAGTTAGACATAGGGCCATGCGCCCCTATATGAGCGGCGGGGCGGGGCATCAGACCTCCTCCGCCGTTCATCGTTTCCGAAGGCATCGACGCAGTATGGCATCCGCAGCCGACCAGATGGCGCAAAGCATCAATTTCGCGAAATTCGCGAAGGCGACTGATCTCAAGAAGAGGCTGTGGTTCACGATCGGTGCGCTGATCGTCTTCCGACTGCTGAGCTATGTGCCGCTGCCGGGCATCGACCCGACCGGCCTTGCCGCGCTGGCCAAGCAGACGCAGGGCGGCGTGCTCGACTTCTTCAACACCTTTTCGGGTGGCGCTCTGGAGCGTGCCTCGCTGATCGCGCTCGGCGTGATGCCATACATCACCGCCTCGATCGTCGTGCAGCTTGCGACGTCGCTCTCGCCGCAGCTCGCCGCGATCAAGAAGGAAGGCGAGAGCGGGCGCAAGAAGCTCAACCAGTACACACGCTACGGCACGGTGTTCCTCACCGCGATCCAGGGCTATGTCATCGCAACCGGGCTTGAGGCCGGCGGTGCGGTGGTCGAGCCGGGCATGCTGTTCCGCGTCGCTGCGGTAATCTCGCTGATCGGCGGAACGATGTTCCTGATGTGGATCGGCGAGCAGATAACCAGCCGCGGCATCGGCAACGGCATTTCACTGATCATCATGGCCGGCATCGTCGCGCATTTGCCGACGACGATCGTCAACCTGCTTGAAGGCGGCCGGACGGGCTCGATGAACCCCGCGATCCTGATCGCGATCGTTCTCGCCGTGGCCGGGCTGGTCCTGTTCATCTGCTTCATGGAGCGCGCGCAGCGCCGCATCCTGATCCAATACCCCAAGCGCCAGACGCAGCGCGGCATGCAGGCCGATCGCAGCCACTTGCCGCTGAAGATCAACACCGCAGGCGTGATCCCGCCAATCTTCGCATCGTCGCTGCTGCTCCTGCCGCTGACGATCACGCAATTCGCTGGCCAGAGCGTGTCGGGTGACAGCTGGTGGGGCGATGCCATCATCGGCATGAATCAGTATCTGCAGCACGGCAGCCCGTTGTACATGCTGCTGTACGGTGCCGGCATCATCTTCTTCTCGTTCTTCTACACCGCGGTCGTGTTCAACCCGGAAGAGACGGCGGAGAATCTGAAGCGCTACGGCGGCTTCGTTCCCGGCATCCGCCCGGGCAAGAACACCGAGCAATATTTCGACTATGTGCTCACGCGCATCACGGTGATCGGCGCGGCGTATCTCGCCTTCATCTGCCTGGTGCCGGAATATCTCGTGTCGGCGCTGTCGATCCCCTTCTATCTCGGGGGCACCAGCCTGTTGATCGTCGTCAACGTGACGATGGACACGGTAACGCAGATCCAGTCGCATTTGTTGGCGCACCAATATGGTGATCTGATCAAGAAGGCGAAGTTGAAGGGCGGCCGCCTGCGCTGAAGCGCGGCGAGACGACGCATAAAGAAAACGGGGAGGGCGGTTCGTGAACATCATTCTGCTGGGGCCGCCGGGAGCCGGCAAGGGCACCCAGTCCGAACGCCTGGTGGCGGATCGCGGCATGGTTCAGCTGTCGACCGGTGACATGCTCCGGGCTGCCGTAAAGGCCGGCACGCCGGTGGGCGTGCAGGCTAAAGCGGTGATGGACGCGGGCGCGCTCGTCTCCGACACGATCGTGTCCGACCTCATCGGCGAGAATCTTGATCGACTTGATGCTGACCAAGGCGCGATCTTCGACGGCTATCCCCGCACCGCGGCGCAGGCGTCCGCATTGGACCAGCTGCTCGACGCGCGCGGCCGGACGCTCGATCATGTGATCGAACTCGAAGTGAACGAAGATGCGCTTGTCGAGCGGATCGTCGGGCGCTTCACCTGCGGCAATTGCGGCGCCAGCTATCACGATAGCTTTAAGCTGCCCAAGGTCGCCGACACCTGCGACGTGTGCGGCGCGCATGAGTTCAAGCGCAGGCCCGACGACAACGAGGAAACCGTCCGCACGCGCATGGCGGAGTATCGCGCGAAGACCGCGCCGATCCTGCCGATCTACGACGCGCGGGGGCTGGTTCACCGCGTCGATGGCATGGCCGACATCGCTGAAGTCACGCGCGCAATCGAGGCGATCCTCGACGGAAAATAGGCTGCGTCCTTTCGCCAGGCGATTTGCTTGGCATCAGGCGGTTGAGTTGCAGCCTATGAAAGACGAAACGCCGGAACCGGGCGCTTGACACGGCGTTCGCCGGCGCTTAACCGACCGCCTTCCAGCATACCGGTCACCGGCGGCGTTTCGTAAGCGCTTGCCGCTTTCTTGCGTGGTGGAAGTTCATGCGAAGAGATGGGATGCGCGAACCATGCCGCGTCCCGTGGAGCACGAGGAGAACATAGTTCATGGCACGTATCGCGGGCGTTAATATCCCGACCAACAAGCGCGTGATCATCGCGCTTCAATATATTCACGGTATCGGCCCGGCGAAGGCCAAGCAGATCACCGACAAACTCGAGATCACCGCCGAGCGTCGCGTGCAGGATTTGACCGACCAGGAGGTTCTTCAGATCCGCGAGGCGATCGACGCTGGCTACACCGTCGAGGGTGATCTTCGCCGCCAGACCGCGATGAACATCAAGCGTCTGATGGATCTTGCCTGCTATCGTGGCCTGCGTCACCGCAAGGGCCTGCCGGTCCGTGGCCAGCGCACGCACACCAATGCGCGCACGCGCAAGGGCAAGGCGAAGCCGATCGCAGGAAAGAAGAAGTAAGCGCGAGCTTCCACTTCTTCGGTCGTCGACCGGTCGAGGCGTCGCGCCTCCCGGTCTTCGCTTGATACAAAGGTCAGGGTTACCAAATGGCACAGGCACCGCAGCGTATTCGCCGTCGCGAACGCAAGAACATCACCGCCGGCGTGGCGCACGTCAACGCCAGCTTCAACAACACGATGATCACCATCACCGACGCCCAGGGCAATGCGATCAGTTGGTCCTCCGCCGGCACGATGGGCTTCAAGGGTTCGCGCAAATCGACGCCGTATGCGGCGCAGGTCGCGGCTGAGGACGCCGGCAAGAAGGCTGCCGAGCACGGCGTCCGCACGCTTGAGGTCGAAGTGAAAGGTCCGGGTTCGGGCCGCGAATCGGCGCTCCGTGCGCTGCAGGCGGTCGGTTTCCAGATCACGTCGATTCGCGATGTTACGTCGATTCCACACAATGGTGTGCGTCCGTCGAAGCGTCGCCGCGTCTGATGACGTCCGGCGCCCGGCTGACGAGTCGGGGCGCCCTCTAACACCAGGCCGGACGCGCCCCCGTCCGGCCCAACATCAGGGGACACGAGCCTTGTCCGTCAACGCTAAGAACTGGCAGGAACTGAAGAAGCCCAACACGCTCGAAAAGAAGGGCGGAGATGGCAAGCGCAAGTCGACTTTCATCGCCGAACCGCTCGAGCGTGGCTTCGGCCTGACCCTCGGCAACGCGCTTCGCCGCGTATTGCTGTCGAGCCTGCAGGGTGCCGCCGTCACGTCGATCAAGATCGAAAACGTGCTGCACGAATTTTCGAGCCTCGCCGGTGTGCGCGAGGATGTGACCGATATCGTCCTCAACGTGAAGCAGATCGCGTTGAAGATGCAGGGCGAAGGGCCCAAGCGGCTGCAGCTTTCCGCCACCGGCCCGGCCGAGGTGAAGGCCGGCGACATCGCGGTGTCGGGTGATATCGAGGTGATGAACCCCGAGCTGATCATCTGCCATCTCGACGAAGGCGCGACGCTCAACATGGAGCTGACTGCCGACACCGGTAAGGGATATGTGCCCGCGACCGTCAACCGCCCGGCCGATGCGCCGATCGGCCTGATCCCGGTCGACGCGTTGTATTCGCCGGTTCGCCAAGTCAGCTACAAGGTCGATCCGACCCGCGTTGGCCAGGATCTGGATTATGACAAGCTGACCCTGACGGTCGAGACCGACGGCACGGTGACGCCTGAGGACGCCGTCGGCTACGCCGGTCGCATCCTGCAGGATCAGCTCGCACTGTTCGTCCACTTCGACGATTCGATCGTCCAGCGTTCGGCTCCGGTCGGCATGGCCGCTCCGGTTCCGACTGGTGAGATCGCCAGCGATACGCAGCAGATCAATCGTTACCTGCTCAAGAAGGTGGACGAGCTCGAACTGTCGGTGCGTTCGGCCAACTGCCTCAAGAACGACAACATCATCTACATCGGTGATCTCGTCGGGAAGACCGAGGCGGAGATGCTGCGCACCCCGAACTTCGGCCGCAAGTCGCTCAACGAGATCAAGGAAGTGCTCTCGAGCATGGGCCTCCGCCTGGGCATGGAAATCCCCGGCTGGCCGCCTGAGAACATCGAAGAGATGGCCAAGAAGCTCGAGCAGGAGATTATGGGCTGATTTCGCACCGGCGCAGCCACGCTGCGTCGGAGACGAAACAGCCCGACCGACGCCGCGGCTTTGCCGCGGCGCTGCCGGCAGAAGATCAAGCGGGACTCCGGCGCTAAGCCGGGGTGACGAACATAGGGTGGCCCTAACGTCCCACCTGTCCTGGGGTACCTGAGGGTACCCATCAAAGTAATACTTTGATGGGATCCGTTCACGGCCCCCGAACGAACGAGAAGGAATTACCCATGCGTCACCGTGTAGGCGGCCGTAAGCTTCAGCGGACCTCGGCCCACCGCATCGCGCTGTTCCGCAACATGTCGGCAGCGCTCATCAAGCACGAGCAGATCACCACCACCGTCGCCAAGGCGAAGGAACTGCGCCCGTATATCGAAAAGCTGATCACGCTGGGCAAGAAGGGCGGCCTGTCGAACCGCCGTCTCGCCCACGCTCGGTTGCTCGACGATGCGCAATTGGTGAAACTGTTCGACGTTCTCGCGCCGCGCTACGCCGATCGTGCTGGCGGCTACACCCGCGTGATCAAGGCCGGCATCCGCGCCTCGGACGCGTCGCCGATGGCGATCATCGAGTTCGTCGATCGCGACGTTTCGGCGAAGGGCCAGGATTCGGGCCCAGTGATGAACGACGAGGACTTCGACGAGGCGGCGTAATCGCGTCGCAGTTGATGAGGCTAACAGGGCCGTCCCGCTTGCGGGGCGGCCCTTTTTCAAATGTCCGATGGCACGTCGGACTGACCGCGCCTCAGGCGGCTGCCGTGTCTGGCACCTCTCCAAATGGCGTGTTGTCGTGCGTCGGCAGGATCAGCGACATTCCCTCGAAGCGTCCGAGCAGCAACGTCCAGATACCGCCGCCGCTGGCCTCCTGCTTCTTGAAGGCAGCCTCGTGGCTCAGCTTGTCCTCCGCCTTGATGTCGCCACCGGTGCGATAATAGAAGATGCAGAAATTATCGTCGCCGTATGGAACGGAGAAGATCTTACCCGCACTGCCGTGGACACGTGCTGCCTTGCGCACTTGCCCAGCCTCCGTGGTGCCCACCGGCTTGCCAGCCTTGCCGCCGGTCCTGCCGAGGCGCTTGAGCGCAGCAACGGCGAGCTGCCGCTGGTTGCCGATCATTTGCAGCTGGCGATTGACGGTCGACGATATGTTCACGTCCTGAACGATCAGCATGCTGTAATCTCCCCCGATTTATCTGTCGCTAATCTTCATGCGCTGAGTACTGCCGCGCGACAATAGTTTACGTCGGTACCCGCCCTTTCGCCGAGCGCGTTGGGCCGCTATGCGCTGCGGATGGAGCACCCCGACAGCATTCTCATCGTCGATTTCGGCAGCCAAGTGACTCAGCTAATCGCGCGCCGCGTGCGCGAAGCTGGCGTCTACAGCGAGATCGCGCCCTTCCAGTCCGCGGCCGAAGCGTTCGAGCGAATGAAGCCCAAGGGCGTGATCCTCTCCGGCGGCCCTGCGTCTGTGGTCGACGAAGGCAGCCCGCGCGCACCGCAAGCCGTGTTCGACAGCGGCGTACCCGTGCTCGGCATCTGCTACGGCCAGCAAGTGATGAACACGCAACTCGGCGGCCGCGTCGAGAAGGGCCATTCGGGCGAATTCGGCGAAGCCTTTGTGCAGGTCGCCGCAGGCTGCGGTCTCTTCGACGGGCTGTGGCAGGAAGGTGAGCGGCATCAGGTGTGGATGAGTCACGGCGATCACGTGGCCGAGCTCGCCCCCGGCTTCGTCCCCGTCGCCACCTCGCCCGGCGCGCCGTTCGCCATCACCGCGGACGAAGGCCGGCGCTTCTACGGAATGCAGTTCCACCCCGAAGTTGCGCACACGCCCGATGGCGCGCGGCTGATCAAGAACTTCGCCCGCCATGTCTGCGGCCTGGTCGGCGACTGGACGATGGCCGAGTTCCGCGCGACCAAGATTGCTGAGATCCGAGCGCAGGTTGGGCAGGGCCGGGTGATCTGCGGCCTCTCCGGCGGCGTCGATTCCGCCGTAGCCGCGGTGCTGATCCACGAGGCGATCGGCGAACAGCTAACCTGCGTGTTCGTCGATCACGGCCTGCTGCGCGCTGGCGAGGCGGATCAGGTCGTCAGCCTCTTCCGCGGCCATTACAACATCCCGCTCGTCCACGTAAACGCCGAGCCGCTGTTCATGAACGGCCTCGCCGGCGTCACCGACCCGGAATTGAAGCGCAAGTTCATCGGCAAGACCTTCATCGAAGTGTTCGAGACCGAGGCAAAGAAGATCGGTGGCGCCGAATTCCTCGCGCAGGGGACGCTCTACCCCGACGTGATCGAGAGCGTCAGCTTCACCGGCGGGCCATCGGTGACGATCAAGAGCCACCACAACGTCGGCGGCCTGCCCGAGCGGATGAACATGAAGCTCGTCGAGCCCTTGCGTGAATTGTTCAAGGACGAGGTGCGCGCGCTCGGCCGCGAGCTTGGCCTGCCCGACATCTTCGTCGGCCGTCACCCTTTCCCTGGCCCCGGCCTCGCGATCCGCATCCCCGGCGAAGTCACCAAGGAACGCTGCGACATCCTGCGCAAGGCGGACGCGATCTATCTCGAGGAGATCCGCAACGCCGGGCTGTACGATGCGATCTGGCAAGCGTTCGCGGTTCTCCTCCCGGTCCGCTCGGTTGGCGTGATGGGCGATGGCCGCACCTACGACAGCGTGCTCGCCTTGCGCGCGGTCACATCGACCGACGGCATGACCGCGCAGGCTTTCGAGTTCCCCGGCGGCTTCCTGGCGCGCGTCACGACGCGCATCATCAATGAGGTACGCGGGATCAACCGCGTCACGTACGACTATACCTCCAAGCCGCCCGGCACGATCGAGTGGGAGTGATCCGCTATCGGTCGTTCCGGTCAAAAGGCGAAGGTGGCGTTGAGTGACAGATAGCGCGTCCAGCGGCCGGTCGGCGCATTGGGTGCATCAAGCAGAAATCGCCCCTTGGCGAGCAAAACGACGTCGGCCTCCAGACGTAGGGTCGGGAACAGGAGATAGCGTAGGCGCGCGTCGATTTGGTGGCCCGCAAAGTTGCCGGAGTTTCCGGCGGCGTTGCGCACCGCGCTGGACGAAAAAGCGTCCTGACGCGCCGCCAGCCAGAACGGCCGATAACTCACCATCAGGTCGCTCTTGGCATCGGGAACAGCTTCGATCCGGACGCCCGGGCTGATCAGGTTGGTACGCGAAATGGTATTGTAGAGCCCTGCGGGGGCCAGATCCTGCCGCCGCATCCCCAGCAGCGGGTCGAAGCGCCCGAAGCTGCCGCCAGGGGATTCGCCGCTGGCATGGTCGTACTCGATCGCCAATCTGGGCTTTCAGCCGCCCCGAAACGTATAGCCGACGTCACCATGCACGAACCACGCGCGCACCTGCTGGGTCGGTGCGTTTGCAGCCAGGGTTGTCGAGACAGTACCGCGCTGGGCGATTCCCTCGACCTCGAAATCAACTCCGCCACGTGCGGGATCGCGGATGACCCGCGCGCTGGCGGTGTCCAGCGAGCGGTCGCGGGTGGCACGACCGGCGGCATCGCGCTCGCCCAAATGAAAGAATCCGAACTCGGCGGTCGCGCCGGCGATCGTGCGTGCGCGACTGAACAGCCCGCCCCAAAGCACAAGGTCAAAGCTCTCGCGATCGACCTGCACGCGGTTCGCCAGCAACGCGTCGAGGTCGGTCGGCCGCCGTTGTTGCGGCAGTGTGTAGATCAGCGTCGCCTTCCACCCGCCGCGCAAGGCACCGTCGATTCGCAGGCCGGTATAGCTGTTGGTGGTGTTGCGATAATCGTCGGCGGCGACCAGCCGCCGCGAGCCGAGGTTGAGGAGGAACCGGCCCGCCTGGGCGCTCACGCTGCTGCCCTTGCCGATCGCTTCGGGCAGCGTCAGCGCGACGAACGCCTGCGGCAGCTCGAACGTATTGACCTCGTTGGTCGATACCGGCGTGCCGCGGTTGGCGCCATAGACGCGGCTGTCCCACTGTTCGGTGACGACGCGCAGGTGCGGATCGACGGCGTAGTCGGCGGTAGCGATGGTGCGCAGGTTCAGCAGCGCGTCGCTGGTGTTAAAGCCAGCGCGCGCCTGCCCGTCGATCACCTCGTAGCGCGCACGGACCGTGCCGCTTAGCTGGAGCGGGCCGTCGGTTTTGCCGGCTTGCTGCGCCGATGCCGGCTGGACGGCCGCCAGTAAGCCTCAGGCCAGCAGTGTCGCAAACGATAACCTGGCCATCGGTCAGCCGATCAAACCAAGGGCGTACAGACTGAGCCCAGCGACCGAACTCGCTAGCAGGGTGGTGATAACCCCCGCATTGAATCGAAAGATCGCGACGATTGCCACCGCCGACAGCAACGTCGCCCAAGGATCAATGCTCTCCAGCACCGGCGCATCGAAGCGCAGCGGGCCTGCCGCGACTGGCGACACCTGGCGAAACAGCGTGTGCAACGCGAACCAGATCGCCAAGTTGAGCACCACGCCCACCACGGCCGCGGTAATTGCCGATAGTGCGCCGGCGATCGCCGCATTCCCGCGCAGCCGTTCGACGAACGGGGCGCCCAGGAAAATCCACAGGAAGCACGGCACGAATGTCACCCATGTTGCGAGCAGAGCGCCGATCGTCGCGGCGAGCAGCGGGGTCATCCCGCCGGCATCGCGATAGGCGCCCAGGAACCCGACAAATTGCAGCACCATGATCAGCGGTCCCGGGGTCGTCTCGGCCATGCCGAGCCCGTCGAGCATCTCCTCGGGGCGCAACCAGCCATAATTCTCGACTGCCTGCTGCGCGACATAGGCGAGCACCGCATAGGCCCCACCAAAGGTCACCATCGCCATCGTCGAAAAGAAGGTGGCGATCCGGCTGAACACATGGTCGGGCCCGAGCGTCAGCAGCAGCCCCGCAACCGGGATCAGCCACAGCGCCAGCCACCACAAGGCGGTTCGCAGCGTCTCGCCCCAACTGGGGCTGGCATGTGCGGGCAGTTCCTCGCCCAGCAGCGTGTCGGCGTCGGCAACTATCGTGCCGCCGCTCGATCCATGCCCGCCGCCGGCCTGGAATGCTGCCAATCCCCCTCGCCCGCCCCACCAGCCGATCAGCCCGGCGCCGAGGACGATGACCGGAAACGGCGCCGCAACGAAGAAGATAAGCAAGAACGCCGCCGCCGCCATCGCCTGCATCGGACGGTTCTTCAGCGCGCGCTTGCCGATCCGCGCCACCGCTTGCAGCACGACCGCCAGCACCGCCGCCTTCAGCCCGAAGAACAGCGCCGAAACGATCCCGAGCCGCCCGTACAACACATACACGAAGCTCAGCGCCATGATCGAGATCGCGCCGGGCAGGATGAACAGCACCCCGGCGACGATACCGCCCTTCGTCCGGTGCAGCAGCCAGCCAATATAGGTGGCGAGTTGTTGCGCCTCGGGGCCGGGCAGCAGCATGCAATAGTTGAGCGCATGCAGGAATCGATGCTCACCGATCCAGCGCTTTTCCTCGACCAGGATGCGATGCATCACCGCGATCTGCCCCGCCGGCCCGCCGAACGAGAGCGCGGCAATCCGCAGCCATACCCAGAAGGCTTGGCCCAGCGTCACCGGCGCGGGTCGTGTCGTCGCAGCGACGGGAGTCTCGAGAGTGGCGGGGTTCACGGGCGCTCTCCCTTCGCCTTGTGCGACGTCCAAGCTTGTCGCAGGCAATCGCATTGAGAGCAGGCATAGCGCGTCCTTCGATAGGATCGGGACGCGATACTTCGGCCTGCCGCCTCGTGGGGAGATCGCGGTCCCCATGAGAATACTATCAATATAGTCGGGCCAGCCTGTCAACGCAGGGTGCGCAAGTTTTCCAGACGCATCGCGTTGGCTTCGTACCCGACGTCGATCTTCCAATCGCTTGAAGGAGTGACGAGTGATTCGAATTCTTCACCCGCCAGCTTCGTTGCACGGCTCGATCCCAGCTTCTTCAGCCGGAAACGAGCCGAGAACTTCGTCATGAAGCTGGCTTGCAATAGTGCGATCCAACTAAAAACTGAGGCGCGCCGAAACTCGAATGTCACGGCCGGGCAAGGGCACAAAATCCTTGGTAAATGAAGCATGACGGCGCGCATCGACGTCAAAGATATTGTTTGCCGAAACGCTGATGATCGTCTCGTTCTTCCCGCCAAACGGCTTGAATGACAAGGTAGCGTTGACCAAGGTGAAGTCTTTGGTTGGCGTCTCGAATGCGGCTATGTTGTTTTGTGCGGTGATATGCTCGGCTTCCAGCCGACCACTAATGCTTCCCGCCGCTGCTGACAGGCCGCCAAGCACGCGCAATGGTGGGATGCGAGGTAATGGACCGCCGTCATTGCTTAACTCAGCGTTAACGTAATCAGCGACGACATTGGCGTCCAGCCGGAACGTACCGGTATTGACAATCGTCGCCGATACTTCGCCTTCAACGCCGTAATAGCGGGCGTCGGCCTGCATATACTGGAATAGCGGCAATTCATCAGCTTCGAGGCCGGTGTCCGCCTCGTAGATATAGTCGTTGAACCACGTCGAATAGCCTGCAACCTGGAAGCGTATCGGCCCGGCGTCCCCACGTGCAAACAATTCGACACCCCAGCTTTTCTCCTTGGTGAAGTTGGGGTCGCCGATCTCGAAGGCTTGGGTTGCGATATGTGGACCGTTGGAGAACAACTCCTCACCCGATGGTGCGCGCTCGGCGCGTGATCCGTTGATGCCGATCTTTACGGTCGGCGTTACGGCGTACGACACGCCGATCGCGCCTGAGAAGGCATTGAACGTACGATCTACCGCGACGATCTGTGCGTCTTCTTCCAGCCCGATCCGCACGCTCGACGAGCTAACCTCGCTTCGCTCGTACCGGCCGGCCACTTCTAATCCCAGCTTGCCGAAGTTGAACTCCTGCAGGGTGAACACGCCGTACTGATCGGTGACGTTAGGCGGAACAAAGGCTTCGGCGCCAACTGCGGAGAAGTCGCGGGTGAAGCCCTGGAAACCGGTCACACCACGCCACCCGTCGCGGTCTGCCTGAACGAATTCCAATCGGCCTTCGAATGCTTGGGAGTCGAACACCGTCCCGACTTCGGCACCTTCGAACTCAGTGTGCGTGTAGTCGGAATAGCCGATCCGGGTTCGGATGCTTTCCAGAAAGCTACCGCCTACAGTGATTTCGCTGCGCATATCTGCGCGGAACTGCTTCAGGTCGATGGTGACGGGGCCTTCCTCTTCTCCGCCTTCTGCCTCGCCTTCTTCGCCTTCCTCACCATGATGATGCCCCGCACCGGGCCGCGAAGGAACGCCGTACTTGGTATCGTAATAGCCCGCCGAGAAGCCGAGACTGCCGCCGTCATTGATCAGCGCCAAACCACCGCCGACCGAGAAGGTTTCGGTGAAGCTATTGGGTAGGGGGCCGCGCAGATTGGCAAGCGCACTCGCCTCTGCTGCCTCACCAAGATTGCCTTCCTCGGCTTCCTCGGCAGCAATCGCCCGCTGATCGGCACGAAGGGTCGGCGAAAGCACGAAGCCACCAATCCGGAGATCGTCGCTTTTGCGGTAAGTGCCATCGACATGCGCGACAATGTTGGGCGCCAGCGCAACGTCGAGCGATGCGCCGCCGCTACGTTCTTCGGCGGCAGAGCCGTAGGCGCCGATCGCATCAAGATGGAAGCCAGCCTCGGGGACGTTCCGGGGAATACGGCGGTCGATCACGTTGACCACGCCGCCGATCGCTTGGCTCCCGAACAACAAGCTGGCTGGACCGCGCAGTATCTCGATCCGCTCAGCGGTAAGGGGTTCGATCGACACGGCATGGTCAGTCGAGGTGTTTGATACATCGAGTGAGCCCAGCCCGTCGGACAGAACCCGGATACGTTCGCCTTGAAAGCCGCGCAGCACCGGTCGCGACGCGCCTGGCGAGAACGACGTGGCCGAAACGCCGGGCTGCCGGGTGAGCGTTTCGCCGATCTGTGAGCGAACGTCGATCACCAGTTCGTCGCCGGTTATAACCGAGCTGCCGGCCAACAGATCAAGCTCACGGACGAAAGGTGCCGTCACGACGATCTCGCTTTGCTGGTTATGGACCGCATCATCGCGATCGATTGCCGCGGGCGCCGGCGCTTCGGCGACTTGCGCCAGGGCCGGAAAAGCCTGAGCGGCAACAGTCGTAAAAAGAAGCAATTTAACCATACGGTGCATTCGAAAACTCCCAAGCCACGGATCGCCTAACAGGGTGTGTTACATCATCACAAGGATGCAATTTGGCTAGCGCGATTCTGTCTGACGGTGTTGCCAAAATGTTATAGTGCAACGACCGTCCCAGGCTCGGCATGGCCTGCCCTTGACGCCGATCCGATTTTTGGCTGCTTGCGTGCGTATCAAGGCGCATCGGGGTCACGAGCATCGCCCGCTTGAGACTCCGACTGTAGCGCTGGTTTCTTCCCTAGCGCAGCGTGCGCGATATCGCCGTCCTACCGCGGCGCATCGCCGCCAGCATTTTCACGAGGGAAGGGATTAGCCCGACGCGCCAAGCCGCTCGCGATAACCCGCGATCAGCCGCTCCGCCCATGCGTCGGGGGATAGTGCGACTGCTCGTGTATCTTTGAACGCCGCGACGCTCGCCTGACGGCAGCGTGCGTCGTCAACGAAGAACGTGCGGATTGCCTCGGCGAACGCGTCGGTGTCGCGGGGCTCGACCGCGAGTCCGGCGCCCGCCGCGACGATATCGTCAGCAAGGAACGCCGTCTCGGTCGCGATCACTGGCAGCCCGCTCCACAGCGCCTCCACCGCCACCAGCCCGAAGGGTTCGGGATAACGGCTCGGCATCACCAGCAGCCGCGCGCGTCGCGCATAATCCGCGATCTCCGCCGGCCCGCGGCGGCCCATCAGCAGTGCCTCGGGATATTCCGCCGCAAGCCGCTCGCGCAGCCCCCGTCGCCGATCACGCGCAGCGTCACCCCCGCCGCGCGGCAGGCCGCGGCGGCGAGGTCCGGGCCCTTGGTTGCTTCGAGCCGGCCGACGAACAGCACTTCATCGTTTTGCTCCGCCGCGATCCGCTCCTGCGTCCACGCGGTCACCGGGTTTGGCACGGTGTGGATCGCTGCGGAGGGAATGCCGGCACGCATCAGGAACGGCCGCATCGCCTCATGGATCGCGAACACCGGCGGTGAGTTTTGCCGGTCGTAGAAGCGCCGCTGCACCGCTTGCCGCGCGACGCGCCACAATTTGTGCGCATAGAGCCGCCGGTCGCAATTCGCCGCGATGCAGGCGGGCGTCATCGGTGTCAGCGGGCAGATCCGGCCGCTTTTCAGGAATGATTGGCTGCCGTTGGGGCAGGTGAGGAAGAAGTCGTGCGCCGACAGCACGAGCCGGTGCGCGACGGGCTGCAGCGCCTTGAACACGCTTGGCGACAGGATCTGCGCCCAGCCGTGAAGATGATAGACGGTGCCGGGCGTATCGTTGGCGGCGATCCAGCGCGTCACCATTGCCATCGCCGGGCGATTGAATAGGCCACCTACCAGCGCGCTGGCCACACCAGCGGCCTCCAGCCGCGCCTGACCCAGCGCAACCACCTCTACTCCGGCCGCCGCTAGCTCGGCATTCTCGCCCGCATCGCCCGAGATGAAGGTGACGGGCAGCGCGCGCGCACGGAACAGGTGCGCGGAGAGCAGCGCAAGCGCCGTCGCGCCGCCCATTGGCCTGGCGATGTCGTTTAGGATGACGACCCGGTCGATCATCGCGCGCACGCCCTGTCGCGCAGCAGGTCGCCGAGCAGCGCCACACTCGCGCTGGCCGCATCGAGCAGATCGGCATGTAGCGCTGGCTCCACGCCCTCATGCGCCGCCCGCTCGGCAAGCGTCACGATTTCGGCCGGCGCGAGCGTAGCCGTATCGACCATGAAGGCGTCTCGACCCGAGAGCGCGAAGAAACTGTCGAGCTTGCGATCCCAGCGCAGTCCGATCGCCGGCACTCCGCAGGAATAGGCCGCGATACAGGCGTGCATCCGGTGCGCGATCACGATCGTCGCGCGCGACAAGGCTGCGACCAGATCGGCCGGTTGCGCGAAATCGGGCAGCCGGCGGACCCGGCCGCGCCCAGCCGCAACCCAGCCAGCACAACGCTGATCGAGGAAAGCGCGATCCTCCGGGCTGCCGTTGGTGAACAACGCCACGTCCCACTCCGCATCGGCCAGCGCGGCAATCGATTGCGTGTACCACGCTGCCAAAACCGCATCGCTCCCGTCCGACCCACCGTGATAGCGCACCGCCAGCGGGTCTGTGACGCATAGCGCGACCACGCGCATGGCGTGCGCGCACGCCGGGAGCGCGTAACAGCGCGCCGCGAGCAGGCCCGGATCGCGCGCGATCTTTGCATGCGGCACGCCGTGCACGCCCAGCCGACGGTTCCAGATGTCCTGCGATCGCTCGTCGCGCACCCGCACGCACGCCAGCCGCGCGGAGGCGAGCGCGCGCGCGAACAGCCGCTCGCCGGTTGCGCTCCAATTGTCCGATACGCCGACCGCGAACACCGCTACCGGCACGTCGCGCCGTCTGGTCTCGGCGAGGCCCAGCGCCAGCTTGATCGGGAAGTTGAGATCGTCGTCGGCGAACAGGTTGCCGCCCCCGATCACCGCTGCGTCGCAATCGGCAAGCGCGGCGCGGAACGCCGGTCGCAGCCGCACCCGCGCGAGCAGGCTGAGCACCGACCACGCTGCCACGCGGCGCAGCGGCCCCGGCAGCCGTTCCAGCGTGCGCATCGCCAGCGCGCGGTTGCGACCGTGCCCGCCATAGTGCGTGCGGCCTGCCAGATCGATCGGCACCACCTCGATCGAGGGATGATGCCGCACCAGCTCGCGCTCCAGGCATTCCGCCAGCAGCCCGTCGCCCAGGTTCGGGCTGTATTTCACATTGAGGATCGCGACCTTCACACGGAAGCTCCGGTTCATTCGCCTCCGCGCGCCCCAGGCGTGGACCGGACGGTGATGATGTGTCGCGGCTATCCCTAGCGTGGCGCTCGTGCGGTTTACCGCCAGATTCAACCATCCCGGACCTACAAACCGCGGCCCGATCCGAGCGCGCGGCTAAGCATAAGCGCGTCCGGCATCGCGTGATGGTCCGTTCCGCCGCGCCGCGACACATGGGATCCGGGGGGCGCAGAAGATGCGGAACAACGGCGTGCGACCGCACCTGTTTTATTGCGGTGACCTTTGCAATCTCGGCGATCTCGCGCTGTTGCTACAGAACCTTGAGCATCTGCCCGCCGGCGCCACCGCCTATGTCCGCCGCTGGGCGCCGCTGCCGCCCGAGGTCGAGCGCCAAGTGGTCGCGGCCGGTGGCACGCTCGTCGACAGTCGCAACTTGGTTGCGTTCGTGGCGCTTGCAAGCCGGTGCGACATCGTCATCGGCGGCGGGCAATTGGTGCGCGGCAACGTCTCGCTCCCCAGCCTCGTCGCGCAATATGCCGGCGCACGCGCGGCGCGCTGGCGTGGCGGCGTCGTCACCACCCGCGGTCTCGGGGTTGGCACGATCAGCGATCGCAATCGGCGTTTGCTGTGGAAGGCATTGTTGCGGCTCGCGACCGACGTGCGCGTTCGCGATGCCCAGTCGGTCAAGAACGCGGCGGCGCTAGTGGGGCGCAATCGGGTGGTGCAAACCGCGGACGCCGCCTTCATTCCCGGCCGTCTGCACGAACGGGCATCCGGGCCGGCAGCTGTTCGCGATCGCATTCTCATCGCCCCGTGCATCGACGGTAGCGAAGGGCGCTCGATGGCAACGCCGGTGTTCGCGCAGATCCTTGAGGCAGCGCGCGAGCGTCGGCCGGACGACGCGCTGGTGTTTGCTTGCCACGATCCGCGGCCGGGCATGGATGTCGCGGCCGCGCACAGCCTGATCGACGGCCTGGCACTGTCCGACGCGCGGCTGCAGGCGACGTATGAGCTCGACGTGCTGCTTGACGAATACCGCCACGCCTCGCTGGTCGTCACCAACCGGCTGCACGCGATCATCTTCGCGCTGCTGTCGGACTGCGCCATCCTCGTTATCGACGACGGAACCGCGAAGACACGCTTCATCGCGACGCGGTTCGACCTGCCGTTGGTGTCGCAGGCGATCCCCGAGAGCGTGGAGTATGCAACCGCGCGTGCGCTCGATCACGTGCCGGGCTCTCGCCGCCGTGCCCTCGGCGCAATGGCGACGGCGGCGCGTGCCAACCTTGCATGAATGGAAGGTCAAGACGATCAATTCTGTAGAAATTGTAGGACGGAACCTTGAAATAGCTATCTAGCAATACTTTTCCACGGTGCATCGACGACTAAGTACCTCGCTGTATAAATATATCCCATATTCGCAAAATCCTATAATTTTCGCAGTTTCGAATACAACGAAACACACAGGACACGTGCGCTACATTAGGAAGACCAAAAAAATCCTCCAAAACGGTTCAGTTAAAGACTCCTTAAGAACCGGCACAAGTGATCTCATGTGGTATTTAATAACCCGTGGTTCACCGTATTTGCGGCGGGTGATTCTGCCAGCCGACAAACCACCGATACAACTGGGAGGTAATCGACATGGCTGTTTCTCTTAATATTGCTGCACCTACAGAAATGGACGCTCCGAGCACAGACGTAACGCCAACTGGACTCTCGCCACTAACCGGGCAGGGCGATGGTAAGGTGGTCGGTTCGGCTGGAAACGATCGCGGCACGCTGTTCGATGTCCAGAAAGACAGCGATCAGGTGATCAAGCTCGGCGCCGGTGACGATGTGTTCGTCTTCGGTCCCAACGACATAAATGTCGATCTGAATGGCATCATCAAAATGGGCGAAAATGCTAGTGACTATGATCAAATTTTCCTGAACCATCGCATCAACGACTATATCTTTACGTCGCGCTCGGATGGCGGCATCAAGATTCAGTATATTGGCGAACCTGATGGAAGCGGCGACGCGGTTTCATTTTATGAAGCTGAGTCTTTTACGTTCCGTAACATCACGCCGGACGGTAGCGGAAACTATACCAATCAAACGTTCACGCAGGACGAACTCTACGCACTGATCATTGCGGCCGAAGCACTCTGATCAATTGATCACACCTGATGCATGAACGTAAAAGTCGGCCGGATAAGATTCCGGCCGGCTTTTACTCGATAACTGACTGGTTGAGTCATGGTTTGACGTCAGCTGACGAGCGTCGAACTTCCGGGCTGAAGAGCGGAAGGCGTTAGGCGAAGCGCGGAACGCCACCGTAGCGCCGAATACGACAGCATCGGATGCGCAGATCGACGCAAAGCAAATAGGGGGAAGTCGATGCACATGGCCGTCGTCACGCCGCCGGCCGCGATGTCCGGCGGTCGAAGGTTCACGGGCGCGCGCTGGGACGCGCGCATTACCCGTATGATGGACCTGGCGGTCGCGCTGATCGCCCTCGCGTTCTTTCTCCCGCTCATGCTCGTAATCGCCACGATCATCTACGTGACCGATCCCGGCCCAGTCTTCTTCGCGCATCGCCGCGTCGGCCGGGGCGGCCGGCATTTCCGCTGCCTCAAGTTCCGCAGCATGGCGGTCAACGCCGAGGAATTGCTGGCGGAATTGCTCGCTAAAGACGCTGAAGCGCGCGCCGAATGGGCGCGCGATCACAAGCTGAAGAATGATCCGCGGATCACCGCGATTGGCGGGCTCCTGCGCAAGAGCAGTCTCGATGAACTGCCTCAACTCTTCAACGTGTTACGTGGCGAGATGAGCCTCGTCGGGCCACGCCCGATCGTCGACGCCGAGGTGCTACGCTATGGCCGGTACTTCGCGCATTACTGCAGCGTTCGCCCAGGCATAACCGGCCTCTGGCAAGTAAGCGGCCGAAACAACACGTCCTATCGCCGCCGCGTCGCGTTCGACGTGACATACAGCCGCTCACGATCGGCCTTGTTCGACGCAAAGATCCTTGTAATGACCGTGCCGAGCGTAATGCTCGCTCGCGGCTCTTACTGACCGACCGCCGACAAGCCTCGGATCAGCCGAGAATCAGGCGAAACAATCCAAACCAGATCACTGCGGACATGCCCACTGCATTGACCAGGCCTGCCGGCTGCAATTCCGCCCGCGGCCTTTGTCCGTTGTTTCGCTTGTCTGAGAAAGACGTCGTAGGCATCGGCCGACAAGTGGCAAGACGGCGACTAGACGCCATTGAGCGCGACCGCATTTCGTACATCCTCTCTTTATTTTGCTCTAGATTATATAGATGGAACGCCGTTTGCAAATGTTCGTTCCTTTTCGGGACACGCCGCATCGGCGTTCTACGACAAAATCCTCATCTCTCCAGATGTCTGTTTTAGTAATCCAATTCCGCCGAGCAGCCCGCTGTTGCTAGTCTTCGGCCAGGAAGCAGTAAAATAGCAATCCGGATTGTCGCCAAATGGCAATTTGGATCTCTCGCAACACGCATTACGACGGTTGTAGGATTTACAACCCCAACGCCCGCGCGGCAGCGAATATGCTGGCGCGCTACGGGTCGCCTCAATACACATAGGTTGTGATCAAGGCGCGAAAGACAGTCCCGATCGAAAATTACATCCGGCAGCGCGATCGTGGGGGATCGTGCCGCGTCACTGCGCCATCGCGCCCGACGCGCATTGCCAAACAAGTGCTTAACCTTTGATGCGTAGCGGGGAGCCAGGCCACCGGGGCAAATCAATGACGCTTGCTGCGAAGATCGATCTGCCAGACCCGCGCAACGCAATCGACCAATGCGACGCAAGCGAACGTCGCGCAGGCACGCGCACGACCGTCGGGCGCCTATCCACCATCCGCGACGGCCAGGATATCCCGCACGACGTGATCGTCGAAGATCTGTCGCTGACCGGCTTTCGCTATCGTTCGACCGACAGGCTCCCCATCGGCACACCCATCCGCCTAGGCCTTGCCGGTGCCGGCACCGCGGCGGCGCAGGTCGTGCGCGTGGACGGGGACGACCACGGCTGCGCCTTCGATCCGCCGCTCTCGCCGAACCAGCTAGAGGCCGCCTTCACGTCCGGTACCGTCATCCAGACGCCGGGCCTCACGTCGGGCGCCGGAGAGATCGACACGGGAGAGCCGTGGCCGCGAGCGGTGCGGACGGCGATCTTCATCGGCGGCGGCGCAGCCGCATGGGTAGCTGTCGTCGCGCTGCTGAAAGCGCTGAGCTGATCCGTCAGTCGCAGCCTGGGGCCGCAATCATTCGCCCCGTCAGAAATACCGCTCGCCGATCCTAATCGTATCGCCCGGCATCACGCGGATCGGCGTGTCCCGCAGCGGCACCGTCCGCTCGCTCGCCTCGCCGCGCTGCACGAACACCTTCTTCTGGTCCGCGCGATAGGTGAACCCGCCCGCCGCCGCGATCGCCTGCTCGATCCGCAAGCCATTAACAAACGGATATTCGCCCGGTCGCGCCACTTCGCCGAGGATGTAATAAGGCCGATAGTTGAGCACCTCGGCGGCCACCCGGGGCTCGTTGACATAGGCCTTCAGCTGCCCCGCTAGCGCTGCCGCGAGCTGGTCGGCCGTCAGCCCCTTCGCGCCCACCGAGCCAATCAGCGGGAAGGCCAGGGTACCGCCCGCGGAAACGCTGTAATCCCCGCTCAACTTGTCTTCGTTATAGACATTGATGCGAAGCTTGTCGCCCGAATCGAGCATGTATCCGGCAGGCTTTGCGCCGTCGGCTGTCATCAGCGGCGGCGGTGTCGTCGCGCACGAAGCAAGCGCCGCGCAAAGGCAAGCGGCGATCAACGGACGAAAAGCTCGCGACATGATACATCCCCCAGATCTTCATCGGTCGTGTCGCGGAGATCATCTTCCCGCGTCAGTTCCCGAAAGTAGCGTCGCCTATTTGTAATCTTACGGAACGCCGATCGGTGGGCCTATTAGCGTCAGATCGGACCCATTGGTCGCACTCGATCAAATTCAAGGCTCTAAGATGCGGCATCGCTCAACGGGATAGCTGGCCCGTCGAAGACAGGCTTCGTGGCGATACGTGCGTGGCGGCCGGGGGGGATGGTCATTTGCGGGGTCACGTTGTTGGGATCGGCCTGGCGATGCTGGGCGGCGGCATGGCCGCAACGCCGCCGGCCGTGGCCCAGACCGGCATTCGCACCACCGCTCCGGTGGTGGCGACGCGCGACACGGTGATCGGGCGCGCCCGGCCGGGCTATGCCCCGATCGGGATCCCGCTCGGTGCGTTCCGGGTCTATCCCTCGGTCGAAACACGCGCGAGCTACGACAGCAATATCTACGCGCTGCCGAACGCGCCGGTCGATGATGCTGCGCTGCTGCTCACCCCGCGCGTGGCGATCACCTCGATCGAGAACCGCGCTTATGCGCTGTCGCTGGTCGCCGAGGGTATTGTCACGCGCTACGCCAATCAGACGATCGAGAATAACGAGAGCGTCGGCGTCGTGGCGAGCGGTCGGCTGGAGCTCGATCGCGACACCCAGCTCGCCACCAGCCTCACGCTCGCGCGCCGCATTCAGCGCCGCGGCACCGAGGACGAGACGCTCGTCGGCGTCTTCCCACCGATCGCCTATCGCGAGGTTTCCGCGAGCATGTCGGGCGAGCATCGCTTCGGCCCCATCTCGCTCACGGTCGGCGGCAATGTCGGCCAGTTCCGGTACGAACCGACGCGGATCAACGACGTCCGCGTGCCGCTGGACGAGAATAATTTCGAGCAGGTAGGGGCGAACGCCCGCGCTCGCGATCCCGTACGAACTCCCGACGCGGATGCCGGAGGATCGCGTCGATATGCGGTCGATCTGGTCGATCTTCCGGCGGCGGATCGGCACGTTCCTCGCCGTGCTGTCTCTCGTCGTTGTGCTCGGGGTGATCATCACGCTGCGCCAGACGCCAATCTTCATCGCGCGGTCCAGCGTCGCGCTGAAGGGCGCGCCGCCGGCCGCGCCGCCGGCGATGGACGAGCGCACGCCGATGCCCGGCAACCCGACCGATCAATATGTCGATACGCAAGTCGCGATGATCCGCTCGGATGGCATGGCGCTGAAGGTCGCCAACGCGCTCGCCATCGAATCGCGCCAGGATATCCGGGTCGAAGCGCCCGACCGGCTCGGCCAGATCGCGCGGCTGCTCGGCCAGACCGAACAGGCGCCGCGCGTCCGCACCGCGGAGGAACGGCGCACTGCCGCGATCGACTATGTCAAACACGGGCTCGACGTGCGTCGCACCGGCAGCACCTACGCGCTCGAAATCAGCGTCGAGAGCGAGGACGCAGCCGAGGCGACGCGGCTGGCGAACGAATATGCCCGCCAATATGCGCTGGCCGATCTGGGCGACCAGCAGGCGCAGACGCGCGACGCGAACACGCTGATTGCGCAACGGCTCGATCAGCTGCGCGCGCGGGCGCTCGAGGAAACAGCGGCGGTCCAGCAATATCGCATCGCCAACAATTTGCTCAGCACGACCGGCACATCGCTGACCGAGCAGGAGATATCGATCTACAACCAGCAGGTCGCCCTGGCGCGCGCCGCCGCTGCGGAGGATCAGGCGCGGCTCGCGACGGCGCGCAGCCAGTTACGTTCGGGATCGACTGGTGACGATGTCGGCGAAGCGCTCGGGTCGTCGGTGATCGGCTCGTTGCGCACGCAACAGGCGACGATCGGCGCACGCGTCGCCGATCTCACCGCGCGGTACAGCGCGCTTCACCCCGATGTGATCCGCGCGCGCAGCGAGCTGGAATCGGTCAACCGCCAGGTCGCGGCCGAAATCGACCGCGTCATTTCGAACCTCGCCGCGCGCGCGCAGGTGTCGCAGCAGCGGCTCGGCTCGCTGACGTCGACGCTCGGACAGGCGCGCGGCGCGCTGGCGCAGAACAACCGCGCGATGGTCGATCTGAAGGATCTGGAGCAGCGCGCGCAGACCTCGCAGGAACTCTATCAAAGCTATCTCAACCGCTACAAGCAGTTGAGCGCACGTGAAGGCACCGAACAGCCGACCGCCACCGTGCTCACCAACGCGCGCCTGCCGCGTTTCCCTGCCTCGCCCAATCGCCTGCTCAACATCGCGCTCGCGCTGGTGCTCGGCACCGCATTGGGCGTCGCCGCGGCGTTCGCGCGCGAGCTGTACTTTGCCGGCATCACCACCGGCAGCGATGTGACGCGCAAGCTGCACGTTCGATATCTCGGCCTCGTACCGACCGTGGGCAGCGTGACGAAGGCCAACGAGACCCCGACCTCGCTGATCGTCGCCGATCCGCGCTCATTCTTCGCCGAATCCTTCCGCTCGCTGCGCGCGTCGATCCGCTTCGCCGCCGGGCACGATGCGAAGGTGATCGCGATCACCTCCGCGCTGCCGAGCGAGGGCAAGACGGCGACCGCGATCTGCCTCGCCCGATCGATCGCCATGTCGGGCGAGAATACCGTGCTAATCGATTGCGATCTGCGCCAGCAGGGCGTCAGCCGGCGTTTGCCCGATCGCGAGGGTCGGCCGGGGCTGATTGAGGTGCTGCGCGGCGCCAACACGCTCGACGAAGCGCTGTCGAAGGATTTTCAGACCGGGCTGCAAGTGCTGCCCGTCTCGCAAGGCCACGATCAGTCCGAACTGCTGATGGGCGAGGAAATGGATCGGCTGCTCGCGCTGCTGCGCGAACGCTTCGACGCGATCATCATCGATACCGCGCCCGTTCTGCCGATCGCCGACGCGCGGCTGATGCTGAGCAAGGCCGACGCGAGCGTCTTCGTCGTCCGCTGGCGCAGCACCCCCGACCACGCGGTCCGCGCGGCCTTCCGCCAGCTGCCGCGCGAGCGCGATTCCGTCACCGGCGTGGTGCTGACTCGTGTCGATATCAAGCAGCTCGCCCGCTTCGGGCTCGGCGACGATGCGTCTTATTATGATCGGTACAAAAGCTATTATGGTTGAGGCAGATCTGGCGGCACGCCCGATGATCGAGGGCCGCCCGCCGGGCTGGCCGCGGCGTGTGGCGATCATCCATTACTGGCTCGTCACGATGCGCGGCGGTGAGCGCGTGGTCGAACAATTGCTGCGACTGTTTCCCAACGCCGACGTGTTCACGCACGTTTATGCCGAGGACGCGGTGTCCGATCTGATCCGCGGGCGGCGGGTGACACAGACGTTCGTTGGCCGGCTTCCCGGCGCGCGTAAACATTATCAGAAGTATCTGCCGCTGATGCCGATGGCGCTCGAGCAGCTCGATCTGCGCGGGTACGATCTCGTCATCTCGAGCGAATCCGGCCCGGCCAAGGGCGTGATCGTCACCCCGGATGCGCTGCACCTCTGCTACGTCCATTCGCCGATGCGCTATCTCTGGGACCATTATCACCAGTATCGCGCGTCGGCCGGCGGGCTCACGCGCGCGCTGATGCCGTGGATGTTCCACCAGTTGCGCGGCTGGGACGTGTCGTCCGCGCGCCGCGTCGATCGGCTGGTCGCGAACTCGCACTTCATCAAGGCGCGGATTGCCAAATCGTGGGGCCGCGAATCCAATGTCGTCCACCCGCCGGTCGAGGTCGACCTGTTCACCCCCGTCGCGCCGCACGAGGTGACCGACCGGTTCCTGTGGGTCGGCCAGATGACGCCGTACAAGCGCGCCGACATCGCGCTCGACGCCTTCAACCAGCTCGGTCTGCCGTTGCTGATGGTCGGCACCGGCGAGCTGGCGCAGGAGCTGCGCCGCCGCGCCGGGCCGACGATCGAAATCGTCGATCGGCTGAACTTCGATCAGCTCCGCCGCGCCTATGCCACCTGCCGCGCGCTGGTGTTCACGGCGGAGGAGGATTTCGGAATCGTGCCGGTCGAGGCGATGGCCTCTGGCCGCCCGGTGATCGCCTACGGCCGCGGCGGTGTGCTCGACAGCATCGTGCCGGGCGAGACCGGGCTGTTCTTCCCCGAACAGAACGCCGAATCCCTCGCCGAAGCCGTCCGTGCCTTCGAAACCTGGGCGCCGCATTTCGACCCCGCCGTCGCGGTGCGCCAGGCGCGCACGTTCGCGCCCGAGCATTTCGACGCCGGCATCCTCGCGGCACTCGCCGCATGATTATCGTTCGCACCACCACCGTCGCGCTGACCATGCTGATCGCGGGCGCGGAGACGACGATGTCGCTGTCGGCCGCCGAAGGGCAGGGGGCGCCGGCCCAGTCGACGAAGCGACAGCTGATTACCGTCGTGCTCGCCCCGGCGCAGCCGTCGCCGGGCGTCGACGTCGCACCGCCCCCGCCAAGCGCCGCCGCTCCCGTCGCCACCCCCGGCATGACGCTCGGCGTCCAGACCCATTTCAGCCAGGGCTGGCCAGCAACACTCGTCGACCGCGTCCGCACGAGCGGAGCGACCGCAGTGCGCGACGGCGTGCCATGGTCGCGCGGCGAGCCGACCCCAGGCCGCTACGCGCTCGACGTCGCCGCTCCCGCCGCGCTCGACGCCGTCTGCCAAAGCGGCCGCACCCTGCTCCTCACGCTCGCGCCCGAGCACCCGGCGTATGATGGCGGCAAGACCGCGCACAGCGACCGCGCTATCGCCGCCTTCGCGCGCTACGCCGGCGCGCTCGCCGACCGCTACCGCACCTGCCTCGCCGGGATCGAGGTGGGCAACGAGATCAACGACTCGCGCAACCTGTCCTACCCCGCCGGGGTGAACGGCCCCGCCCGCTA
Source organism: Sphingomonas radiodurans (assembly GCF_020866845.1). Classification (NCBI taxonomy): domain Bacteria; kingdom Pseudomonadati; phylum Pseudomonadota; class Alphaproteobacteria; order Sphingomonadales; family Sphingomonadaceae; genus Sphingomonas; species Sphingomonas radiodurans. Next base: position 619,680 of record NZ_CP086594.1, on the reverse strand, counting down.
CGTCGCGCTGGTGCGTGCGACCGGCACCGAGCTGCGGCGGCGCGGATCGACAACGGCGGTCGTCGGCGGCTCGACCAACGTCATCGGCACCGGCTTCCTCGACCGGCTCTTCGCCGCGGGGCTGCTCGACGCGGCCGATGCGATCGCGGTTCACCCGTATCGCTCGCAAGCCGAGAACGTCGATCGCGAGCTCGCCAACCTCACCGACGTGATGCGCCGCCACGGCCGCGTGCTCCCGATCTGGGCCACCGAATTCAGCGACAATTACGCGACCGCCGACATCGCCGCCGAGGAACTGGTCAAGATGGTCACGCTGCTAAGCGCCGCGGGCGTATCGCGGGCCTATTGGTACGCGCTGATCGACCAGCAATGGTTCCGCCACATGGGCCTCTACAGCGGCCCGACCGAGAAGCCCGCCGCGCGCGCCTATGGCCGGATGGCCGCGCTCACCAGCACGGGTCGCGCGACGCAGATCGACCTCAAGGATCAAGGCATCCGCCTCTACCGCTTCGGGAGCGGCGCCTATGTCGTCTGGGGCGGTGGTGGCCGCGTCGCGTTCGGCGGGAGCCTTACGGCGCATGATGCGTACGGCCGGGCAGTCGGCGGCAGCGCCACCAAGGTCGATGTCGGCCCGCTGCCGCTGATCGTCACAGCCGCCGGCACGCCGCGGCGCGAGCAATCGAGCATGATCGTCGCCGACACCACCTTCGGCTACGGCCAGCCCCCCTGGTCGTATCTAGCGCAGACCCGCGACGGCAAGCTGCACCCGCTCGCGCTGTCGGACGGGCAGTGGGACAGCAGCTATGCCTCACGCAATTTCCAGCCGTTGCGGATCAGCGACATCACCGCCGCAGTCGCCGGTACGGCCGCCGCGCCAGTCCGTGCGGTGGTCCGCTACACGTCGCCTGCCACCGCGCGGCTGAGCATCGCCGGCTGCTTCACGAAAAAGCCGAACGGCGACGGCGTCGATGTTTCAGTGATCGCTTCCGGCCGCACCGTCTGGAGCCGCGTCCTGACGCAAGACGCGCTCCTTACCGGTGTGGACGTCGATCTCGCCCGCGGCGGCACGCTCGACCTGAGCGTCGGGCCGCACCAGACCGCCGGCGGCGACGCCTTTGCCTATCGCGTCCGCCTGTTCGCGCGTGGCGCCGCGCAGCCAGTCGCGTGCCCGCACCGTCCCCAACCCGTCAGCTGACCAATGCAGCCGACCTTCATCGGCATCGCGCAGCTCCTGATCGGCACGCTGCTGCTGGCGTTCGGCAGCATCCCGGGCACGCTCGCCTTCGTCATCCTCTCGGGGCTGATGGGCGGCTCGGCGGCGCTGCTGCTGCCGGCGCTCGGCGGCTCGTCGATCCCGCCGGTTAACCTCGCGCTGGTGTTTCTGGTGCTGCGCCTGCTCCGTGAGGCCGATGCCCAGCGGCCGTTGCTCGCGACCGCGCTGCGCGATCTCGCCCCGCTGGCGGTGTTCGTAAGCTATGGCGTGCTGATCGCGATCATCGGGCCGCGGCTGTTCGCCGGGCAGATCGACGTCACGCCGATGCGCGGCCAGGCGGCGAGTTCGTATACCAACATGATGGCGTACATTTACGCTGCCGTGCCACTGCGCCCGACCTCGCAGAACATGACGACGTCGATCTACCTCACCGGCACGCTGATCCTCGCCATTGCCGCCCACGTCGCGATCAGCAACCCGCGCGGCCGCGACACGCTCGTGCGCACCGGCGCGATCGTCGGGCTGGTCCACGCCGGCCTCGGTGTCCTCGCGCTCCTGGTGAAGGGCACGCCCGCCGACGCGATCCTGCAGCTGTTCCGCAACGGCTCCTATGCGATGCTCGATCATAGCTATCAGGGGTTCGTGCGGATCACCGGCATCTTCCCCGAGGCTTCGGGCTACGGCACCTATGGCCTCACATGGATGGTGTTCCTCACCGAATGCGCACTACGCGGCATCCGCCCCCGGCTCACCGGCGCGGCGGCGCTCGCGCTGTTCGCGGTGCTGATCGCCTCCACCTCCACCACGGCCTATTTCGGCCTCGGCCTCTACGTCGCGGTGCTGCTGCTGCGGATGCTGCTGTTCCCCGGCAGCATCCGGCTCGGTGCGATGCTGACGCTGGCGGCGATCGGCCTCGTCGGGCTGCTGATCGTGTTGGGCGTGACGGTCGGCAGCCACCGTTTCGCGGCCGAGATCGGCGGGCTGATCCGGCATTTCACCGTCGACAAGGGCGATTCGCTCTCCGGCCTGCAACGCAGCTTCTGGGCGCGGCAGGGGCTTGATGCCTTTGTCGCGACTTTCGGTATCGGCATCGGCCCCGGCAGCTTCCGCTCGTCGAGCATCGCCACCGCGATCCTCGGCTCGACCGGCGTGATCGGCGCGTCGGCGTTCCTCATCCTGCTCGTCCAGATCTGGCAACCGTGGCGCCGCACCACCTTCGAGGCGGACGCGCCCGATCCCCGCGCGACCGGCGCCGCCGCGGCCTGGGCGTGTCTGATCCTGTTCGCCACGCAATCGATCAGCGCCGCAACGCCCGACCCCGGTGCCGATTTCGCGATCCTGGCCGGCGGCGCGCTGGCCTTGCGCCGCATGCGCCTCTTCTGGCGACCGCCCCAGTTCGAGCCGCAACCGCTCCCGGCCTGACGATCAGCTACGCTGCGTCAGCAGCAGCAACGCGCCGAGCGCTGCCCGTCGCACCAGCACGACCCCCACCACCCAACCGACCGAACCGCATCCGATGGCGAGCACTAGCTGCCCCGCGCCCACGGCGACATGATCGACCGCCAACAGGCGCCCGACAATCGTACCCACCGCGGTACACAGCGACGGCAATAGTATGGCCTGCAGCAGCTGGTCCGCCTCGGCGAAGGGAAGGGGCCCCAGCCGCAGCGCCGCGCGCGCCAGCCACAGGCTCACCGCCATGTTGACCCCGAGCGCCGCGAGCGCCGCCCCCGTCACTCCCCAAACCGCCAGCGCCACCGTCGCCAGCGCCACGCCGACCGCCGCGAGCATCTGGCTGGACAGCACCAGCCGCTGCCGGTCGTAGGTGACCAGCAGCGCGGTCGCGACCGCCGTCAGCATCGACCACAATCGCGCCACCGCCAGGATCGCGATCGGTCCCGCCGCGCTCGACCACGCCGGCCCAAGCGCAGTTACCGCGATCCAGTCGCCGAGCAGCGCCACCCCAAGCAACGCCGGCCAGCCGATGAAGCCGATCGCCACGAACATCGCGAACCAGCTTCCGTCCGCCGGCCGCCCCTGCGCGAAGCGATGCGACAATGCCGTGCGCGACAGCAGCGCCGCGGGCTGGCTGAACATGTCCGACGCTGCCGTCACCACGCGGTTGCTCGCGCGGAACACGCCGGTCGCGGCGGGCGAGAGCAGCGCGCCGAGGATCAGATCGCCGCTATAATTCGACAGGAACCCGACGAACGTCGCGCCGTACCGCGCCGACGACCAGCGCAGCACGCGTCGCACGCCCCCGGGTCGTGGATGGCGCAGCGGGGGCAAGCGCATCAGCGCGGCATAGCCGAGCACCGCCAGCCCCATCCGCAAATATACCTGTGCCACCAGCGCGCCGAGCTGCCACCCGATCACGAGCAGCCAGATCGCGACGAGCGCGCTCGACAGCTCGATCAGCATCGTTGCGACGTAATAGGCGCGCAGCCGCCCCGCGCGCAGCAGCAGCGCTTCCTCCCAGCTCGCCATCGCGGCGAGCAGATTGGTCGGCACCAGCACCAGCATCAGCCAGGCGATCGCGCCCGATCCGAACCCGAGCAGCAGCACGAGCGCCAGCAGCAGCACCGCGATGCTCGCCGCCGCCGCCGTCAGCACCGTCGCCGCAAGGCACTCGCTCGCGGTGCGCGCCAGATCCGGCGCCTTCATCAGATATTCGAACGGGCCGGTATACAGCAGCGTCCGCGCGAGGGTGATGAACACCGTTGCAATGGCGAACACGCCGAAGTCATCCGGCGACAAATACCGCGTCGCGACCAGCGTGACCGCTACGACGAACAATTGCGTGCTGGCGCGCGATCCGATCGCGAGCAGCGCGGCGCCCGCGCTGCGCAGATTCTGCTTCATTCGGCGCCGAGCCGCAGGATGTGGCGCAGCAAGTCGCCCCCGGCACGCGCCCAGGTGAAGTGGCTCGCGCGCTCGCGCCCCGCCGCAATCTTGGCGTGGCGCACCGCGGGATCGTCGAGTGTTCGGATCGCCGCGCGCCAGCTCGCAGCATCGTCGACGTCGGCGTACAGCGCCGCATCCCGGCACATCTCGGGCAGCGCGCCGGCTGGCGCGACGATCACGGGGCAGCCGCACAGCATCGCTTCCATCGGCGGCAGCCCGAAACCCTCCGTCCGCGACGGCACCAGCAGGCTATGCGCCCCATCGTACAGCGCACGCAGCGCCGCATCGTCGCACCGCCCCGCGAACAGCGCCCCGGCCGGCACCGTCAGCCCTGCCGCCGTCAGCGCCGCCGCCTCCGCGCCCACCACCACCAGCCGCACCTGCGCGGCGCCATCGCCGAACGCGTCGAACACGACCTGATTGTTCTTGTACCCCTTCGGGCTGCCGAACATCAGCGCATAGCCGCCGCGCGTCAGCCCGAGCTGCGCCAGCGCGCCGTCATCGGCGCGCACGTCGAGAATATGGTCCGCGCCATTGTACAGCACCGCACTGCGCCCGCGCGGCGCGACGCCGAGCAGGTCGAGCATCTGCCGCGAATAATGCGATACGGTCAGCACCGTTGCACTACGCCGCGCCATCACTGGCGTGAGCAGGCGATAGCCGAGCCGCTGGCGCAGCGGATAGCCGCTGTCGGGAAACAGGAATTGTGCGTCGTGCAACAGCAGGATCTGGCGCGTCGCACGCACCGGCGCGAGATTGGCGAGGTTGACGATCACCGCATCGCCCGCCGCCGTCGGCAGCCCGATCTGCTCCCACTTCTGGCTGTCCGCCCCCACGACCGGCACCAGTTCGATCCCGCGTAGCTTCGGCTCCCAGCGCCGCCGCTCGGGTACCAGCAGCCGCGCCTTCGGCCGCCGGTTCACCGGGATTGCCGCCAGCAGCCCGTCGCATTCGCGGATCAGCCGATCCGCCACGCGATGCACCCCGTTCAAGCCACCGGCATTGAACTTCCCGTTGAACACGATTGGCCGCATCGCGGGTCAGAGCGTCTCGACGCGGCGCGGGTCGATCGTGCCACGCACAAGATCGGCAATCGCCAGCGTATTGCCCCACAGTCGCCCGCGCCGGTCGATATGCGGCTCGGGCTTCACGCTGCGGACGAGGTTTGAGACTAGGTTCTGCGTCAGCAACTGCCGCCCGAGCCCCGGCTGCATCGTCCCCTTGCGCGCGAGATAAACGACGTTGGCAACTTGCGAATAGCCGAGCTTGCGCCCCGACGTGCGCCCGCCCTTCGTGCCCAGGTGAACTCCGGTCACGCGCCCCGTCGACACCAGCCGGCCGCGCCGCGCGAGCTGGATCGAAAAGTCGATATCCTCGAGCCAGCCGTATAGCGGCAACCGCTCGTCGAACCGCAGTCCCTCGGCGGCGGCCAGCCGGATCGACATGTTGCAGCCGTACAGCGCTTGCCGCGTGCGGAATGCCGGATCGAGCCCCGCGGCCTGCGCGGCATTCAGCGCCTCGGCCTCCGCGATTGAATAACCCGCCTCGTTGATCCCGTCGGCAACCAGATGCCCCGTGATCCCCGCCACGTCGGGATGCGCGCCGAAGATCCGCTCGACCTGCTCCAGATGGTCGCGCGCGGGCACGAAATCATCGTCGAAGAAGGTGACGATGTCAGCCCGCCCGGTCAGCAGGTCGAGCCCGCGGTTGCGCTGCCGCGGCAGCCCGCGCTCGCCAAGCGCCACCTCGACGTGGCTTAGTCCTTCGCCGATCCCGGCGACATCGCCCGGCGTCACGCCGACGACGATCACACCGTCCGGCCGCCGCGTCTGCCGCTCCAGCATGGCGACCGTCTGCGCCGTCAATGCAGCACGGCCGACCGTAGCGACGATTACGAACAACCTGGCCATCGTGTCCCCCCGACAACGACTAATCTGGTCGGAGCGCCGCCAGCTGGCTGATCTATCCATGGGCGCACTAAAGAATAGCGTGTTTCGAGACAGTAACATCCGCATCGGACATTTCACTGCTCAAGCAACGTCTCGCGGCTCGCGCTCGCTCGATTTTCCCGTATGCCGTGCTAGTCCCGCAGCACCGCAGGGCAAACACTGCGGATGGCAAGCCGCGTCGGTCTGAACAATGGGATAGCGTTCCGGGTGATGGCGGGCGATGCGCAAGAGCTGGCGATCAACGGGCGTTTCCTCACCCAGCCCACCACCGGCGTGCAGCGAGTCGCGCGTGAACTGACGCGCGAGATCGATCACCTCGTCGCCTCAGGCCACCGCAACCTCCGCCTGCGGCTGCTGTGCGAAGCGGGCGCGCGCCCCGACGATCTCGACCTGCGCGTGACCAGGGTGGAGACTGTGCCGGGTGGGCAGGGCCATTGGTGGGAACAGGTCGCCTTGCCCCGCGCGGTGCGCGACGCGCGGCTGCTGTGCTTCGGCAACACCGCGCCGATCGCCTCGCTGCTCGGCCCGCGGCCGGTCGGCGTGATCATTCACGATCTGTCGTACCGCCTGTATCCGGAGGCCTATAGCCGCCGTTACCGGCTCGGCCATTCGCTGATGCTCCCGCTGCTGCTGCGCCGCGCCGATCCGGTGATCACCGTCTCCGAAACCGAGCGCCAGGCGCTGCTCGGCGTCGCCGCCGGCGCGCGCGACCGGATCGTCGTGGCGCAGAACGGCGGCTGGCGCGAGGACGAGACGCCAGCGTCGCCCGTCGAAGCACCACCCGCCGGCTACCTCCTCTACGTCGGCTCGTTTTCGCGCCGGAAGAATTTTGACACCGTCCTGCGCACAGCGATCCAGCTCGCGCGCGAGGACGGGCTCCACAGCGTCATCGTCGGCTCATGCGGCCCGATCCTGACACCCGCCGAAACCGAAGTCCCGCCCGACGTGCGCGATCGCGTCAGCTTCGTCGGCCAGGTCGAGGATCTGGCGCAGCTTGCCGCGCTCTACGCTTCGGCGCGCTGCCTGCTGCTGCCGTCCTTCTACGAAGCGTCGCCGCTGCCCCCCATTGAGGCGATGCGCTTCGGCTGCCCCGTCGTCGCGTCGGACATCCCCGCGATGCGCGAGCGCTGCGCCGACGCGGTCGAATATTGCGACCCCGCGCAGTTCGCCAGCATCATCGCCGCGGTCCGCCGGGTGACGCGCGATCCGAATCACGCCGCGCTGCTCGTCGAGCGCGGCTATCGCCAGGTCGAGCGTTTCTCCTGGCGCCGGCAAGCGCAAATCGTGCTCGACGCACTCGGTCTGCCCGAAGCACGCGACAATTTCGTTGCCCCGATGCGGCGGAACCGGCGAAGGTGAGTTATGGCCCGGACGACGTAGGGCCATCGCCATCCCGTCGCCCACCACAACCGCAGGTACGGACCACGCCTTGCCATCGCTCGCTGACCGGCTGCAGCCGGGTTCACCTTATCCGCTCGGCGCCACCTTTGACGGCCTGGGCATCAACTTCGCGGTCTTCTCCGCCAATGCCGATGCGATCGAGCTGTGCCTGTTCGATCCCGCCGGCAAGCGTGAGCTCGCGCGCCTGCCGCTGCCCGAATGCACTGACGAAGTCTGGCACGGCTATCTCCCCGATGCCGAGCCGGGCCTGCTCTACGGCTTCCGCGCGCACGGCGCCTACGATCCCGAGGCCGGCCACCGTTTCAACCCGCACAAGCTGCTGCTCGATCCCTATGCCCGCCGGCTCCACGGCACGATCAAATGGACCGACGCGCTCCACGGCTATCGCATCGGCCACCGCCGCGAGGATCTGTCGTTCGACAAGCGTGACAGCGCGCCTGCGATGCCCAAGGGGGTCGTCGTCGACGATCACTGGGATTGGTCGCGCGATCGCCGCCCCAACACGCCCTGGTCCGATACCGTCATTTATGAGGCGCATACCAAGGGCCTGACGCGGCTGATGGAGGAAGTGCCCGCGCGCGAACGTGGCACCTATGCCGCGCTTGGCCACCCCGCGGTGATCCGCCATCTCCAGCGGCTCGGCGTCACCGCGCTCGAGCTGTTGCCGATCCACGCCTTCACGCAGGATCGCTTTCTGCAGGAGAAGGGCCTGCGCAATTACTGGGGCTATAACACGCTCGGCTTCTTCGCCCCTGAGCAGGCCTATATGTCGTCCGAGCATCAGGACGAGCTGCGCCGGGCGGTCCACCGGCTGCACAATGCCGGGATCGAGGTGATCCTCGACGTGGTGTACAACCACACGTGCGAGGGCTCGGAAAAGGGCCCGACGCTGTCGTGGCGCGGGCTCGACAATGCCAGCTACTACCGCCTCGTTGCCGATCAGCCGCGCTACACGATCAACGATACCGGCACGGGCAACACGCTCAACATGAGCAAGGGGCGCGTGATCCAGATGGTCGCTGATTCACTGCGCTACTGGGCAACCAGCTTCGGCATCGACGGCTTTCGCTTCGATCTCGGCCTCACGCTCGGCCGCGAGGCGACCGGCTTCGATCCCGGCAGCGCCTTCTTCGATGTCGTCCGGCAGGATCCGGTGCTCGGCCGGCTCAAGTTGATCGCCGAGCCGTGGGATGTCGGCATCGGCGGCTATCAGCTCGGCAATTTCCCGCCCGGCTTTGCCGAATGGAACGACAAATATCGCGATACGGTGCGGCGCTACTGGCGCGGCGACGCTGGCCAGCGCGGCGAACTGGCCGCGCGCCTGTCGGGCTCGGGCGACCTCTTCGACCGCCGCGCCCGCCGCCCCTGGGCCAGCGTCAACTTCATCGCCGCGCACGATGGCTTCACGCTCGCCGACACGGTGATGTACGAAGATCGCCACAACGAGGCCAATGGCGAGGACAATCGCGACGGGCACGACAACAATCATTCGCGCAACTGGGGCGCCGAAGGCCCGACCGACGATCCCTCGATCAACGACGCGCGCGGCCGCGTCATGCGATCGATGATGACGACGCTGCTCGCCTCGCTCGGCACGCCGATGCTGGTCGCCGGCGACGAATTCGGCCGCACGCAACAGGGCAACAACAACGCTTATTGCCAGGACAATGCGATCAGCTGGCTCGACTGGAAAGCCGCGGCGAGCCCCGACGGCGAAGCGCTGATCGACTTCACCGCGCGCCTGATCGCCCTTCGCAAGCGCTACCCGGTGCTCCACGCCGCGACCTTCCTCTACGGCCAGGAAACGCCGGGGCAGGGCATCAACGACATCGAATGGTGGGACGAACGCGGCCAGTCCTTGAGCCCCGAAGATTGGCAGAATGCCGAAGGCCGCGCGCTGCTGATGCGCCGCGCGATCCGCACGGCGGGCGACGAGGTCGAAGCCGTCTCGCTGCTGCTCAACGGCGGCAGCGATCCGGTCACCTTCCGCCTGCCCCCGCCGGGCGAGCGCCGCCGCGTGCTGATCGACAGCGCGAAACCCGATCAGGCCGAGATCGAGATCGGCGACGAGTATGAGGTCGCGCCGCAGGGCGCGGTGCTGCTCACCTGGACGAGCGCGTGGGCGGCATGAACCGCTGGGGCGCGGAACCGTGCGACGACGGCACGACGCGCTTCAACCTATGGGCGCCCGATGCCGACGCGGTCGCGATTGAGATCGATGACGAGGCAGCCCTGTTCCCCGGCGAAGGCCGGGGCCCAGTCGGGGAGACGACTGTTTCACACGGCACCCTCCCGCAACTGGGCCCCGGCCTTCGCCGGGGAACAGACTACCTACAACAGTGCATGACCCCAACCGGCAACGGCTGGTGGTCCGTCACCCTCCCGGCCGGCCCCGGCACGCGCTACCGCTTCCGCATCGGCGACACCGCAGTGCCCGATCCCGCCGCGCACGCCCAATCCGGCGGCGTCCATGGCTGGAGCGTGGTCGTCGATCATCGGCATGATTGGGAGGCCGGCGATTGGCGCGGGCGACCGTGGCACGAAATGGTGATCCTCGAATGCCACGCCGGCTTGCTCGGCGGCTTTGCCGATCTCATGCGCCAGCTCCCCGCGATCGCCGACGCTGGCATCACCGCGATCGAGCTGATGCCGGTCGGCGCGTTCGGCGGGACGCGCGGCTGGGGCTATGACGGGGTCCTGCCGCATGCCGTCCACGAGGAATATGGCAGCCCGGCCGAGCTCAAGACGCTGGTCGATGCCGCGCACGCCCTCGGCGTGTCGGTGTTCCTCGACGTCGTCTACAATCACTTCGGCCCCGACGGGAATTACCTCGGGCTCTACGCCACCGACTTTTTCGATCCCGCGGCGGACACACCATGGGGCGGCGCGGTCGCGGTGTCGCGCGAGCCCGTCGCGCGCTTCTTCATCGACAATGCGCTGATGTGGCTGCGCGACTATCGCATCGACGGCCTGCGCTTCGATGCGGTCCATGCGATCCGAGACGTCGCTTTCCTCGATCGCATGGCGGCCGAGATCCGCGCCACACTCGACGCCGAAAGTCCGGGCCGACACGTCCATCTGGTGCTGGAGAACGAGCACAACGACGCCGATCGCCTCCACCCTGCCGCCTTCGACGCGCAGTGGAACGACGATTTCCACAATGTCCTCCATGTCCTGCTCACCGGCGAGGCGCACGCCTACTACGCCGACTTCGCCGACCGCCCCGCCGATCGGCTCGCGCGCTGCCTTGGCGAAGGCTTCATCTATCAGGGCGAAGGCTCGCCCAATCACGATGGCCGCCCGCGCGGCACCCCGAGCGCGCATTTGCCGCCGACCGCCTTCGTGTCGTTCCTCCAGAATCACGATCAGATCGGCAATCGCGCGCATGGCGAGCGGCTGACCGTCCTCGCCGATCCCGAAAAGCTGCGCGCCGCCACCGCGCTGCTGCTGCTTTGCCCGCAGATCCCGCTGCTGTTCATGGGCGACATCGACGGCAGCGAAACGCCGTTCCTGTTCTTCACCAGGTTCCAGGACGATCTCGCCGATGCCGTCCGCGAAGGCCGCCGCCGCGAGTTCGCCAAATTCCCCGCCTTCGCGGACGAGGCCGCGCGCACCAGGATCCCCGATCCGAACGCGCGCAGCACCTTCGATCAATCCCGTCCCGAGCCCGGCCCGCAGGCCGAGCAATGGCGCGCGCTGTATCGTGATCTGTTGGCGCTGCGCCGCGACCGGATCGTGCCCTACCTCGCCGGCGCACAGGCACTCGGCGCCCACACCACCGGCGACGCCGCGGTCACGGCGCGCTGGCGCCTCGACGACGGTTCGATCCTCGGCATCGCGATCGATCTCGCCGACGTGCCCGCTCCGTTGCCCGAGCTGGCTGACCCAATCGCCATCGTAGGCGATCGCTTCGTCGCGTGGATCGAACGATGAGCCGCCTGCACGACGATGCCGCCGCCGCCGGCCTGCAACCCGACTGGCAGGACGCCAACAGTCGCGCGCAGCGCGTCGACGACGCCGTGCTCGAAGCGATCCTTGCGCGGCTCGACACGACCCCGCCCGCCGTACCGTTCCTCTCCGCCGAAGCCGGCGCGCCGCTGCAATTGCCCGCGGACGCATATGAGCTGACGCTGGAAGACGGCACCGCCGCTCGGCTCTCGATCGTCGATGGGCAGATGCGTGCGCCCGACGCTATCGGCTATCACCAGCTCACCATCGCCGGCCGCACGACGACGCTCGCCGTGGCCCCGCCGCGCTGCCCGCAACCACCGCGCAAAGGCTGGGGCGTCGCCGTGCAGATCCCGTCGCTCCGGGGCGAGGCCGACACTGCGTACGGCGACTTCGGTACGCTCGCCGAAACCGCCGCCATTCTTGGCCGCGCCGGCTGCAGCGCGCTCGCGATCAGCCCAACGCATGCGCTGTTCCCCGCCGACCCAAGCCGCTTCAGCCCTTACTCACCCTCGACCCGCCTGTTCCACAACGTCCTGCTCGCCGATCCCACGCTGATCGGCGCACCGCCGCCATCTGCGCCAGCGCCCGACCTGATCGACTGGCAGCACGCGATCCCCGCCCGGCTGGCGCACCTCCGGACGGCCTTCGAATCCGCCGGCGAGCCGATCCACGCCGCCGTCGCCGCCTACCGTGCTCAGCGCGGCGCCGGGCTTGAGGCGCACGCCCGCTTCGACGCGCTCGACGCGGCGCTCGGCGGCGGCGGCTGGCGCGCCTGGCCTAGCGCGTATCGCGATCCCGCCGGCGAGGCGGTTCAGCGCTTCGCCGCCGACCAGGCCGAGGGGATCACCTTCCACGCCTCCCTGCAATGGCTCGCCGACCAGAGCCTCGCCGCCGCGCACCGCACCGCGCGCGCCGGGATGGCAATCGGCCTCGTCGCCGATCTCGCGGTTGGCATGGATTCGAGCGGCAGCCACGGCTGGAGCCGCCGCGACGAACTGCTCACCGGCCTCACGATCGGCGCACCCCCCGATCCACTCGGCCCCGATGGGCAGAACTGGGGGATCACCACGCTCGATCCCTTCGCGCTCGCCCGCACCGGCTTCGCCGCCTTCATCGAGACGATCCGCACCGCGCTCGCGCACGCCGGCGGGATCAGGATCGATCACGCGCTCGGCCTCGATCGCCTCTGGGTCATGCCCGAAGGCGCACCGGCCAGTGACGGCGCCTATCTGACGATGCCCGGCGAGCACCTCAAGCGCATCGTCGCGATCGAAGCGCACCGCGCCAACGCGATCGTCATCGCCGAGGATCTCGGCACCGTCCCGCCCGGCTTCCGCGACGATCTCGCCACCCGCGGCATGCTCGGCATGCGCGTCCTCCTGTTCGAGCGCGACGACGCCGGCGCCTTCGTCCCGCCGGCGCAGTGGCGCGGCGGCGCGATCGCGATGACCGGCACGCACGACACGCCAACGATGGCCGGCTGGTGGATAGGCCGCGACATCGCCTGGGGCCGCCGCCTCGGCCGCACCGGCATGGACGAGGCCGAGCAGCAGCGCGTCGTCGAGCGCGCGTCGCTCTGGAACGCCATCGACGGCGAGGGCGCGCCACCCGCGCAACCGCCGCTCGACAAGATCCTGAACGCCGTCGCCGACGCCCCCGTGCCGCTCGCGATCATCCCGCTCGAAGACCTGCTCGGCCTCGAAGAACAGCCCAACATTCCTGGCACGATCGACGAACATCCCAACTGGCGACGCCGCATGCCTCAAGCCTCCGCCAAATTGCTGGGACGTCCCGAAACGCTTCAAATATCGAGTCGATTGACCGAGAAAACCCCCGAATGATCCCGCGCGCCACTTACCGTTTGCAGTTCCACGCCGGCTTCACCTTCGCCGATGCCGAGGCGCTGGTGCCCTATCTCGACCAGCTCGGGATCAGCCACATCTACGCCTCCCCCATCACCGTCGCGGCCCCCCGCTCCACCCACGGCTATGACGTCGTCGACCCCACCCGGATCAACCCGGAACTGGGCGGGGAGGGCGCTTTCCGCAGCTTGGTCGCGGCGCTCCGAGCCCGCGACATGGGGGTGATCATCGACATCGTCCCCAACCATATGGGCGTTGCAACCGGCACCAACGCCTGGTGGAATGACGTGCTAAGGCACGGAAAAGGCAGTCGATATGCCGACGTCTTCGACATCGATTGGTCTCGCCCGATCCTCCTTCCGGTGCTCGGCACATCGCTACGCGAGGCGCTCGCGAATGGCGCGGTCACCGTCGAGCAGCACGACGGGCAATGGTCGATCGTGGCCTATGGCGAACACCGCTTCCCGATCCGCGACGAGGATCAGGCGCACGCCTCCACGCATGACCTTAAGTCATTGCTCGAACGCCAGAACTATCGCCTGGCCTGGTGGCGCACCGCCAACGACGAGTTGAACTGGCGGCGCTTCTTCACGATCAATGAACTAGCCGGCGTCCGCGCCGAAGACCCCGCAGTCTTCGATCTCACCCACGCGCTATACTTCCGCCTCCACGACGAAGGCCTGATCGACGGCGTCCGCGTCGACCACGTCGACGGCCTAACCGATCCCGCTGCTTACTGCCGCCGCCTGCGCGCCCGGCTCGGCGACGACGCGTGGATCGTCGTCGAAAAGATCCTCGGCCCCGGTGAAGCCCTGCCACGCGACTGGGGCGTCGATGGCACCAGCGGCTACGATTTTATGGAACAGGCCTCCGCCGTGCTCCACGATCCCGCCAGCGCCGCGCCGCTCGGCCAGCTCTGGCACGAGCTTAGTGGCCGACCGGCAGACCTCGGTCCCGAGGAGCTTCTAGCCCGTCAACAACTCCTCGCCTGGCAATTCACCGGCCAGCTCGAAGCCTGCGTCGCCGCCTTCGTCACCCTCGCCGCCAGCACGCCCGATGCATCGGGCATCACGCCCGCCATGCTGCGTCGCGCGATTGAGCGGCTCCTGTGGGTCTTCCCGGTCTACCGCACCTACGGCACCGGCAGCGCGGCCCCCGCGAGCGACGAACCAATCCGCGCCGAGGCGCGTCGCCGCGTGACGCCCCACGTTCCGCCAGGGGAGGGGGCAGTCGTCAACCTGATCTTCGCCTGGCTCGCCGGCACCGACCCCGGCGACCCCACATTGGCCAGCGAAGCGGTCCGCCGCTTCCAGCAGCTTTCAGCCCCGATCGCCGCCAAGGCGCTCGAGGACACCGCTTTCTACCGCTACGGTCGGCTGCTGTCGCGTAATGATGTCGGGTTTGACGCCGCGTGGATGAGCCTGTCTATCGCCGATTTCCACGCTGCAATGCAGGAGCGCGCCGCCCACTGGCCTGCCGCGATGCTCACCACCGCCACGCACGATCACAAGCGCGGCGAGGACAGCCGCGCGCGCCTCGCGGTGCTCAGCGCCATCCCCGATCGCTGGCGCGAGGAAGTGGCACGCTGGGAGGCCATCGCCGATCCGCTATCCGCAGGGATCGATCGCGGTGACCGCTACATGCTTTTCCAGTCGCTACTAGGCGCCTGGCCCGACGCGCCTGACGACGCGTTCGCGATGCGCATCGCCGGCTGGCAGACCAAGGCGCTGCGTGAGGCGAAGCTGCGTTCGTCATGGGAGGCTCCCGACGAAGCCTATGAGCAGCGTTGCAACGATCTCGCCAAGTCGTTGATCAAAAACAGCGCATTTTGCGCAGCTATAGGCGATTTTTTGGTAGAAATTTGGTCTGTCGCGATGCGCAACAGCCTTGCTGCGGTATGTCTAAGATACACTGTTACCGGTATCCCCGATCTGTATCAGGGTTGCGAATGCGAAGACCTAACCCTGGTCGACCCCGATAATCGGCGGCCGATCGATTTCCACGCGAACGAAAGCGCGCTTGCTGATCCCCCGGCCAAAATGCGCCTGATCCGCGACTTGCTCGCTCTAAGGCGAGAACATCCAACGCTATTCACGGCAGGGAGTTACGAACCGGCCAACTCATCGAAGGGTTCGATCATGGCGTTCGAGCGCCGGCTTGATGGTCGGACCTTGCGGGTTGCCGTGTC
Organism: Sphingomonas radiodurans; assembly: GCF_020866845.1. Taxonomy (NCBI): domain Bacteria; kingdom Pseudomonadati; phylum Pseudomonadota; class Alphaproteobacteria; order Sphingomonadales; family Sphingomonadaceae; genus Sphingomonas; species Sphingomonas radiodurans. The sequence continues at coordinate 604,212 of NZ_CP086594.1, read as the reverse complement.
GCTCGGCGACGGGGCGACATGTGGGACCATAGTATTTCCGTCGGGAGCGGTCCGCCAGACCGCTGATTGCTTTGCCACCTCATCGACTTGGTTCGAGCTGACCTGATCCTTCCCTGATTACCAAGTCGCGAAGCGACGATGGCAAACCAAAGCTTCGTGCTCGGCCCCGCCATGCCAAACCCGCGCAGCCCAAAGCGTGCGACTGTATCAATTAAGCATGCCCAGCAGACGGATAGAAGACGCCGCGCATCAAGCCGCGACGGTCGAATGGTTTCCAATCGTCTTCGGGCTGCGCCAATCGGTCAGCCACAGCATAAAGCACTGCCGGATTCACACCGAGCCCGCAGTGGCTGCCATGAACCTCGATGTTATCGCTGTTCGTGGCGAATGGCTCAACGCAATTCTGCCAAGCGACAACACCATCCTCGCGGCTCCAGATCGCGGTCGACGGCACCGGCGGCGGAGTTGCGCTTTCACGCAGTTGCTCGCGCACCTCATTGTCATCGATGCGCTGTCCGGTCAGCAGCTCATATGCACGCCATACGTTCGTCGCGCGCGGCGTGCCGGTGAACGGCGAGCCCAGCGAAATTACCTGCCGCACCGCGTCGGGCACGCGCCGGCTCACCATTCGCGCCATCACGCCGCCAAGGCTCCAGCCGACGAGGCTGACCTTCTTGCCGGTCAGTTCGTGCACGGCGTTGAGCCGGTCGACCAGCTTCTCGCCCTGCAGCCCGATTGCGCGCGGGCCAAGATTGCGGCCGAGATCCCACGTGTGCGCATCATAGCCCTTGCGGGTGAGATAACGGCGCAGCACTGCGGTGGAGCGGTCCGATGTCGTAAAACCCGGCAGGACGAGCACCGGGTGCCCATCCCCGCGCGGCGCGCTTGCTAGCAGCGGGGCTGCCCATGGCAGCGCTCCGAACTCGATCATCGCGCGTGGCAATTCGGTAACGGCGAGTAACTTGGACGGTGGCTGAACGGAAGGCTGGTTTAGGGCGGCGGCACTAGCCATCGATGAAAGCTCCTGAAATACCGGCGTCAACGCGCCGGCTGTCGTAAAAGGTTCAAGCCGCTCAACTCAGTTCGCGCCGAACCCGTAAGCATGATGCTGCGCCGCTGCCCGCCCCGCATCAAAGGACAGGATCGCAAGATCGTGCGGGTTGCCGGCACGATCGCGCACCTGATCACGCAGCAGCGCTTCGCCGCGGAAGCCAAGACTTTCGAACAAGGCAATTGCGCCCACCTGATCGGGCGTCATCGCGGCGGTCAGCTTCGCCAATTCACGTTCGCCCGCGACTTGCAGCATCGCTTCAAGCAGATCGCGCCCGACCCCGCTGCCGCGCCGTTCCGATGAGACGAGCAGACGGATCTCACCGACATGCGCCGACCAGCCGAGCGGATCCTGCACCAGCGCCGCGGTCCCAACGATCACGCCGTCATCCTCTGCGATCAGGCTATCGATCCACCCCTCCGCGATCGCGCCCAGCCATGCGGCAATGACGCGTGGATGCTTCAAGTCACGCCCGAGGAATAGCAGGTCGTGGTCGGGCAGGCTGTCGGCGAACGCGATCATCGCCTCGCGATCGGCGATGCGGAACCCACGGATACGATGCGTCATGTAGACCTTTCGGCAAGCCAGCCGGCGAGAGACGGCCACATCCGCTTCACCGCATTGGGGCCGGCGACGAGACTGACGTGGCCACCCTTCAGGACGATCTCGTGCTTGTCCGTCGCACCGATCATGTCCAGCAGCGGGGCAGAGGCGTCGCGTGGCACGATATGGTCGTGCTCGGCTGCGAGATGCAGAAACGGCACGGTGATCGCGCCGAGATCGACACGTCGCCCACCGATATCGAGCGTGCCGTGAAGCAACGCATTGTCCCACATGAGCCGCTTCGTCGTCTGGCGGAAATATTCGCCAGCGAGCGGCAACGTGTCGGTGTTCCAGCGTTCGAACATGCGGAACGACTTCACATATTCGTCGTCCCAAAGGTTGTCGAACAACCGCACGTTTCCTGCCGCGCGTGTTGCGGGCCGCAGCATGTCGAATGACGAATACAGCATTTCGCCCGGCACGTTGCCGAACGTGTCGACCAGTCGATCGACGTCGAAGAAGCGCTTGTCGGACCACGCCTGGAACATCTCCATCTGCGTGAAGTCGACCGGCGTCGTGAAGGTCGCGAGGTTTGCGAGCGGGCCATCGGCGTTGAGCGCGGCGTAGATCAGCGACAGCACGCCGCCGAAGCAATATCCGACCACGCTCACGTCCGGCTCGCCCGTCTCGGCCATAACGCGGGCGATCGCACGCGGCATGAAATCGAGCGTGTAGCTTTCGAACGTCAGCGTCTTCTCGTGCGGGCGCGGCGCTTCCCATTCGAGCATGAACACGTCGAAACCCGCGCGCAGCAGGAACTCGACCATGCTCTGGCCTGGCACCAGATCGAAGATGAAGCCACGGTTGGTGGTCGCCATCACCAGCAGAACGGGCACGCGATACACGTCGTCGACAAGCGGTCGGTAATGATTGAGCCGCATCGTGCCACGCTCGATCAGCACGTCCTTCGCGGTCGCGCCGACGACCGGGGCAGGGGAGGTGAAATATTCCAGCCCCTTGATGTTTCGCGCCATCAGCCGCTCGAATTCGCGAGCCCCGGCGGTGATCGGGTCGAAGGTAGAAGTGTTCGCCACTTAGGTCTTCACGGCCGGCGGCTTGCGACCACGCGTCGGGCGTGGCTTGGCCGCGTCGGTAATCGCGCAGCCCAGCGCCGCTTCAATCCGCGCAAGCGAAGCTTCGATCCCGGCGACACGAGTGGCAAGCGAATCAATATCAGTTCGGGTGGGGAGATTGGCGGCGGCGAGCGCCTTTTCGGTCATCTGCTGCATGCCGGCCTGCATGTTGGCCGTTGCGGCGGTGGCCGCGCCCATCGTGCGGCTGAACTCCTCGGACTTCATCGCTTCGCCGCCGAAGCTGTTGACCGTTTTTTCCCACTGGCCGAGCATATCACGGAAGAATGCTCCCGGGTCGGGCGTGTTTCTCTCCATAATGCGGAGCCTTTCACGGCCTGTCGCGAGCGTCAAGTTATTGCTGCGGGCCCTCCGGCGTAGTCAGGACCGGTGCCCCGCCGGCCGTCTCCAACCGCGAATCGCCGCCGAGCGTGCGATACAGCGTCACAAGATTGGTCGCCCGCACCAGCCGCGACTGCACTACCTGTTGCTGCGCCGTGTAGAGCGAACGCTGCGCATCAAGGCTCGTCAGAAACGTGTCGATCCCACCGCGATATCGTGCGTCGGTCAGCCGATAAGTGTCCGCTGCGGCCGCAGCGAAGCGCTCGTTGGCGGCCAGCTCGTCGGTAATCGTACCGCGTCGCGCCAGCGCATCGGCGACTTCGCGGAACGCCGTCTGGATCGTACCCTCGTAGGTCGCGAGTTGCGCCCGCTGCAACGCTGTCGTCTGCTCGACGCCCGCGCGTCCGGCGCCGGCGCGGAAGATCGGGTAATTGACGCTGCCGCTAACGCTTTCGGTCAATGAATTGCTGGTTAGCAGCGAGGACAGGGCGGTGCTGGCAAAGCTTAACAGCCCGGTGAGCGAGATCGTCGGGAACAGCGCCGCCCGCGCCGCGCCGATCTCGGCGTTGCTAGCACGCAACTCATATTCCGCCTGCACCACGTCTGGTCGGCGCAATAGCACCCGGCTGTCGAGACCGGCCGGCAATTCCGCGACCGTGCCTGCCGCTTCCTCGATCGATGCAGGCAGCAGCGCGGGATCGACCGGCGCGCCGACGAGCAGCTGGAGCGCGTTCGCATCCTGCGCGATCGCGGTGCGCTGGCTCGCGATATTCGCCTCAGCCGTAGCGAGGATCTGCTCGGCCTGCCGCAGATCGGTCCGCGGCGCGACGCCGCCTTCAACCCGCGCGCGCGTCAGCGTCACCGAGCGGCGCGCGATCCCAGCCGTATCCTCGGCGAGCCGCATCAGGCTCTGATCCGCGGCATAGGTAAGCCACGCGCCGGCAACATCGCCGGTCAGCGTCAGGCGAACGGCACGTGCGGCCGCTTCCTGTGAAAAGTAGCGATTGAGCGCGGCATCGCTCAGCGAGCGGACGCGTCCGAACAGATCGAGCTCGAACGCGCTGACGCCGACGTTTGCCTGATACGTCGTGCCTCCGACCGAAAACGCCCCGCCCGCCGCGCCTGCGCCGATCTCGCGTCGTGTGACGGTCCCGCCGGTGCCGATCTGAGGAAATAACTCGGCGCGCTGGATGCGATATTGCGCCCGCGCTGCCGCAATGTTCTCGACCGACGCGCGCAAGTTGCGGTTGTTGGCGAGTGCCTGATCGATGATCTGCTGCAGGCGCGGATCGCGGAAAATGTCGCGATAGGTGACGCTCGGCAGCGCCGCCTCGCTTTGCCGCAGATAGGCATCGCCGACTGGCCAAGACTGCGGTACCGGCAGCGCTGGTTCGACATATTTGGGCGCCATGCTGCACGCCGCCAAAGCGCTGCCCAGCAGTAATGCGATTCCGGCGCGCATCACGATTGCTCCAGCCGTGGCGGATTGTTCGGTGGGCCTTGATTGACCTCTGGTGGGTGGAAGCCAGGCTCACGCCCGCGCAACTTCGCCATGCCGTCGCGGAACCCGCGGCGCACCAGCACGAAGAACAAGGGAATATAGAACACCGCCAGCACCGTCGCGGTCAGCATCCCGCCGATCACCGCGGTTCCGATCGCGATGCGGCTGTTCGCCCCGGCGCCGGTGGAAATTGCCAACGGCAGCACGCCGAAGATGAAGGCGAGGCTCGTCATCAGGATCGGCCGCAGCCGGATGCGCGCCGCGGTCAGCGCGGCATCGATGACGCGTGCGCCCTTTTTCTCTTCCTGCTCGGCGAATTCGATCATCAGGATCGCATTCTTTGCCGCCAGCCCCATCGTCGTCAGCAGCCCGATCTGGAGGTAGACGTCGTTGGTCAGCCCACGCAGCGTGACGAAGAGGATCGCGCCGATCAATCCTGTGGGAATGACCAGCAGCACCGCGAGCGGGATAGTCCAGCTCTCATACAAAGCGGCAAGACACAGAAAGACGACGATGATCGACAGGCCATACAGCAAGGGCGCCTGGCCGGATGACAGCCGCTCCTGATACGAAATGCCCGCCCAGGCGATGCTGGTGCCGGGGATCTGGCTCGCCAGCTCCTCGATCCGCGCCATCGCATCGCCCGAGCTGCCGCCGACGCTCTGCCCCTGGAATTCGAACGAGGCGATTCCGTTGAACCGCGACACCGTCGTCGGTGCTTGCGACCATGCCGTCGTCGCGAAGCTCGAAAACGGCGCCATCTGCCCGTTCGATCCGCGCACGAACCATTGATAGAGCGTGTCGGGGCTGTCGCGATACTCCGCGTCGCCTTGCACGAAGACTCGCTTCACGCGCCCGCGGTCGATGAAATCGTTGACGTAGCGGCCGCCCCAGGCTGTCGACAGCGTCGTGTTCACATCGGTCTGCGACACGCCGAGCGCAGCGATCCGCTGCGCATCAGTCTTCACCTGGAGCGTACCAATGTCGGGGAGTTCCGACAAGCGAACCCCAGTCAGCTGGGAATCGCCGTTCGCCAGTGCCAACAACTTGTCGCGCGCCGCGGCGAACTGCTGCTGGCTTAGCCCTCCAGTATTCTGCAGCTCCATCGTGAAGCCTTCGGACTGGCCAAGACCGCGGATCGCCGGCGGGATCAGCGCAAAGACCTGCGCATCTCGTAAGGCGCGAAAGGCGCCCGCAGCGCGCGCGACGATCGCGTCGGCGGCATTCTCCTTGCCCTCGCGTTCGGCCCAGTCTCGGAGCTGGATGAACCCCTGGCCAGTATTCTGACCACTGGCGCCGCCACCGCCGCCGCCCGACACGGTGAGCATCGTTCCGATATTGTTTTTCTCGTAGCGCTGGAAATACTGCTCGAGCTGAAGCTGCACCTCCGCCGTTCGGCCAATCGTGGCGCCGGCGGGCAAGCGATACTGTACGAGCGCTGCGCCCTGATCCTCGGTGGGCAGGAAGCCGGTCGGCAGCCGCAGGAACAGCACCGAAAGCAACCCGACGATCCCGAGGTACACCAGCAGGAAAAGCCACTTGCGATCGACGACACGCCGTACGGCGGTGACATAGCGTTCGGTGCCGCGCTCGAAATTGCGGTTGAACCAGTCGCCCGCGCGAGTCGCCCGAACTTTTAGCCAGGCAAAACGTCCCCCGCCTGCAGCGCGCTTCTCCCGTTCCTCGGCGCTATGCTGCTTCAGCAGATGCGCAGTCAGCGCCGGCGACAGGATCACCGCCACCGCGACCGACAGCATCATCGCCGAAATGATCGTGATCGAAAACTGGCGGTAAATCACGCCGGTCGATCCGCCGAAGAATGCCATTGGCAGGAATACCGCCGAGAGCACCAGCGCTATGGCGACCAGTGCCACGGTGATCTCATCCATCGACTGGATCGTCGCCTCGCGCGGCGACATATCCGGATTTTCCTCCATCAGCCGCTCGACATTCTCGACCACCACAATCGCGTCGTCGACGAGCAGCCCGATCGCGAGCACCAGCCCGAACAGGGTCAGCGTGTTGATCGAGAATCCGGCGAAATAGAATATGGCAAACGTGCCGAGCAGCACCACCGGCACCGCGATGGTCGGGATCAGCGTCGCGCGCCAGCTTTGCAGGAAGACGAACATGACGATGACGACCAGAATGATCGCTTCGATCAGCGTCTTCACCACTTCTTCGATCGACAGCTTGATGAAGGCGGTGGTGTCGTTCGAGTACGCGACGCGCATGTTCGAAGGGTAGGTTTTCGCGATGCGCGCGATTTCCGCTTTCACCAACTCGGCCGTCTTGAGCGCGTCCGCGCCCGGCGCGAGCAGTACCGCGATGCCTGCGCCGGGGTGGCCGTTGATCCGGCTGCTCGCGTTGTAATTCTCCGAGCCAAGCTCGACGCGGGCCACATCGCCGACGCGCACGGTGGCGCCCGATGCCGCCGTTTTCAAAATGATGTCGCGGAACTGCTGCGGCGTCTGAAGCCGCGCCTGCGCGGTGACGGTCGCGTTCAGCATTTGCTCGCTCGGCATCGGCTGCCCACCGATCTCGCCCGCCGCGACCTCGGTATTCTGCGTCTGAATGGCGGAGACCACGTCGCCGGGCATCAGCTGAAAGCTCGCGAGCTTCGCAGGGTCTAGCCAGATGCGCATCGCATATTGCGATCCGAAGACGTTGGTGTCGCCAACCCCTTCGACGCGGCCGAGCGAATCCTGCAACGTCGAAACCATCAGGTCCGATACGTCGCGGTTCGTCATCTTGTCCGACGCGTCATAGACGCCGGCGATCAGCAGGAAGTCCGGATTCGATTTGCGAACCACGACGCCCTGCTGCTGAACCTGCGCCGGCAAGCGAGTGAGTGCTGCCTGGATCTGATTCTGTACCTGAACCTGCGCAATGTCCGGATCGGTACCCTTGGCAAAAGTCGCAGTAATCGAAACCGAGCCGCGTGAGGTGGAGGAGGAGGCGAAATACAGCAGTCCGTCGATGCCGGTCAGCTGCTGTTCGAGGATCTGCGTGACCGAATTCTCGATCGTTTCGGCGTTGGCGCCAGGATAGGTCGCGCGGATCGACACCTGCGGTGGCGCCACGTCGGGATATTGCGCGATTGGCAGGGCCAGGATCGCGCCGACCCCGGCCATCATCACGATGATCGCAAGTACCCAGGCGAAGATCGGCCGGTCGATAAAAATCCGCGACACTTAGGCGCCCTTGCCCTTGGCTTGCTGCTGCTGTTTTAGCTGCTCGGGCGAGGGCGGCGTCGGGCGCTGCGGGGTATTCGCGGGTACCGGGCGGATGTCGGCTCCGGCACGCATATTGCTGACGCCTTGCGTAATCACCTTGTCGCCCGCGCGCAGCCCTTCAGTGACGACCCAATTCGCGCCCTCCGCCCGCTCGGCTTTGATCGTGCGCTGCACTGCCTTGTTGTTGGGGCCGGCGATCCACACCGTCGCATTACCTTGCGGATCGCGCGACACGGCGGCCTGCGGAACCAGGAACGCCGCCGCATTCACAGCCTGCGCGAACACGGCGCGCACGAACATGCCGGGCAGCAACAGCCCCTGCGGATTGGGGAAGCGCGCACGCAGCGTGACGGTGCCGGTCTGCTGGTCGACCACCACCTCGGAAAACTCTACAGTGCCGGTCGCCCCATAATCGCTGCCGTCCTCCAGTTTGAGGCGCACTGTCGCACTCGCTGGCAACACGCCGCCACTGGCCAATCCGCGGCGCAGCGACAGGATCGAAGCCGCCGCTTGCTGAATATCGACATAGATAGGATCGAGCTGCTGGATCGTCGTCAGCGGATCGGCCTGGCTCGTCGTGACGAGCGCCCCGACGGTGAACAAGGATCGCCCGATCCGCCCGGTGATCGGCGCTGGTACGGTAGTGAACCGCAAGTTGATCCGAGCCGTTTCGAGCTGTGCGCGGTTCTGCGCGATCGTGGCTTCGGCCTGGCGCTGCGTTGCAATCGCGTCGGTATAATCCTGCTTGCTGACCGCCTCGATCTCAGCGAGCGGTCGGAAGCGATCCGCGCGAACGCGTGCGGCCTCCGCCGTTGCACGCGCGCTGGCGACGTTCGCCGACGCCTCGTTCGCGGCGGCGCGATAAAGGCTGGGATCGATCTGGTAGAGCGGCTCGCCCTGGCGCACGACCGTACCCTCCCGGAAGAAGCGCCGCTGGATCACGCCGCTCACCTGCGGGCGCACTTCGGAACTCTGGAACGCGAAGGTCCGCCCGGCGAGCTCGGTCACGATCGGCACGCGCGTAGGCTGCACGACGACATAGCCGACCTGCACCGGGCCGCCTCGACCCTTGCCCTGCGGCTTGTCCGATCCGCCGCCACATGCGGCTAGCGCAACCGCGCCGAGCACGGCCAACTTTCGTCCGTCGATCAAATGCATCAATCCCGCTCGCCGCCCGTCAATTGTTTCGCGGGACATGTCGCCTTTGGCGCACGAACAAACGGACGATCCATTGTATCCCGTTCTCTGCTGTATGCTGCACAAGCGAATGCCGTAAGGCCATTCGTTAACAGGGCCTACCCACATTCGTCGAGACGTTTCAGTCTACGCTGCTGTGCGATTGTTGCAACGCGGGAAACTCTTTTCGGATCGGGGAGTTGCAGGTGGCGGGGGCGTGTCGGTAAGGCAAGCGCAGCCGGGTGAGAAGGGGCTATGCGTGCAGTTGAATATCGAAGGTCACCGCTGGCTAGTTGCTGCATTATTTGCAGTCGCGACAGCGGCTGCCGCGACGGCCGCCACAGCTCAGATGGCGAAGCCGGGAACCGCGCCGGCCACCGGTCCTGACGCGCCTAAGCCTGACGCGAACAAGCCCGAGCCGGGCGCACCGACTACTGTGGACCCCCAGGCGGGCGAGCCGATTGTCCCAGACGCGACCTTCAACGCCGCTCTTCCGCCGCTCTCGGACGACCTGAACGCGCCGCTCGAACCGATGCCGGCCACCAGAAGCGAACCGCTAGTCGCGCCAGCCCCGATCGTGCCCACTGGCACGATGCCGCCGCCTGCCACACCCGAGCCCGAGCTTGCCCAGCCACTCCAGCCGCTCGGCAGCACTGATACCGTGCCGCTAGTCACCGCCGCCGACGTGGTCGACGCGGACGCACCGGAGATCCGTTATGAAACGGTTGTCCGCGGGCTCGAGCCGATCGGCCTCGACGACGAGTTCAAGTCGTTGTCGGCACTGGAAGATGGCGACGGCAAGGCCGGCAATGCGACCCAGGTCAACGCTCGCGCCCGAGAGGACGAGGCGCTCGCCGTTCGGCTGATGAAGTCACTTGGCTATTATGACGGTGTCGCAGTCTCGACGCTGGAGACGATTCCCGGCCAGCCCGTCCGTCTGCGCGCGATCGTCACCGCTACGCCGGGTCGGCTCTACAAGCTTGCCGCGATCACCGTGACCGCCGCCCCGACCACGCCGCCCAACCTCGTCCGCGAGCAATTGCCACTGCGCACGGGTGACCCGATCGAGGCCGCGCGCATTCAGGGCGCTGAGGCGAACGTCAGCCTGATCCTGCCGCAGCGCGGCTACCCCTTCATCAAGGTCGGCGAGCGCGACATCCTGCTCGACGATGAGACCGTTACCGGAGACTATACGCTCCCCGTCGATACCGGCCCGCGCTCGTCGTTTGGCGCACTTCGGACGCAGGGCGATGCGGTATTTGATCTAGACCATCTTAACGTCTTCCCGCGCTTCAAGCCGGGCGAACTGTACGACAATCGCAAGGCCGATGATCTGCGCCAGGCGCTGGTCGCGACGGGATTGTTCAATGGCCTCGGCGTCGAGCCGGTCCGCACCGGTCAGCCTGGCCCCGACGGCACCGAACAGATCGACCTCATGGTCAGTCAGACCGCCGGCCCGCAGCGTAGCCTTGCCGGCAGCGCCGGCTACGGCACGGGCGAAGGCGCCAAGGTCGAGGCGAGTTGGACTCACCGCAATCTCTTCCCGCCCGAAGGTGGACTGATCCTCACCGCGATCGGCGGCACGCAGCAGCAGGGTGCATCGGCCACCTTCCGCCGCCAGAACGCGGGCAGGCGCGATCGCTCCTTCTCTGCTGGTCTTGCCGCGAATCACTCGAGCTACGACGCCTTCGATGCCTTCACCGGCACGGCGTTCGTGCGGTGGGCTTATGATTCGACGCCGATCTGGCAGAAGCGCTTCACCTATGCGTTCGGCGCCGAGCTGACCGGCACCAACGAAAGCGTGTTCGATTTCGGCCGCAACGAGCGGGTCCGTCGCACCTACGGCATCGCCGCGATCCCCGCACAGGCCGTGTGGGACACGTCAGACGACTTGCTCAATCCCACGCGTGGTTATCGCCTGAAGCTGAACCTTAGCCCCGAAACGTCAGTGCAGGGTTCGGTTCGCCCGTACGCCCGCACCATGGTCGAGGGTACGGTTTACTACCCGATCAACGACAGCTTGGTTATCGCCGGCCGCGCGCGCGCCGGATCGATCTTCGGCATCGATCGCGACGATCTGTCGCCTTCGCGACGTTACTATGGCGGCGGCGGCGGTTCGGTGCGCGGTTACGGTTTCCAGCGCCTCGGACCGTTCGAGCCGGTCTCGTCGCTGGTGCCTGACGACGAGGGTAACATCGACATCGGCAATCTTCGCCCGGTCGGTGGGCGCAGTATCAACGAATTCGCGATCGAGGCGCGCTATCGCTTCGGCAATTTCGGCATCGTGCCCTTCATCGACGCCGGCAATGCGTATGACAGCACCTTCCCGACCGCGTCTGATCTGCGGATGGGCGCCGGCATCGGCGGGCGGTTCTACACCAACTTCGGGCCGATGCGGGTCGATCTAGCCACCCCGCTGAACCCGCGGCCCGGCGACGGCAAGGTCGCGCTATACGTGTCTATCGGGCAGGCATTCTGATGGTCGATTCTGTAGCGCAGACCGATCCGATCGCTGCACATCGCCCGTTGTGGCAGCGCATCCTCAAGTGGATCGGCATCGCGGTCGCCGCGATCGTGTTGCTGCTGCTGATCATCGTCTTTGGCATCAACACCGATCCGGGCCGCCGCTTCGTCGCCGACCAGCTCGGCGGTTATAAGACCGCTGGCGGGCTCAACATCAAGGTCGGGCGGATCGACGGGTCGCTGTACGGCCGGATGGTGCTCAGCGACGTGCGCGTCAGCGATCCCAAGGGCGTGTTCGTCTCGTCGCCCCGGCTCGACGTCGACTGGCGGCCGTTTGCCTTCATCAACAACCACGTCGATGTGAAGAGCCTGGAAAGCCAGCTCGTCACCATGACGCGCAACCCCGAATTCATCCCGCAGCCGACCGACCCCAACGCGCCACTGCTGCCCGATCTCGACATCGACATCGATCGCCTGCGCGTGGCGCGCTTCGTAATGGAGGCGCCCGTCGCCGGCCAGCGCCACGTCGCACGGCTTAATGGCGCAGCGCACATCGCCGATCGCCGCGCGCAGCTGACGGTGGACGCCGCCGCATTGCGCGGTCCTGGCGTCGCTGGTGGCGATACGCTCAAGCTGAAGCTCGATGCGGTGCCCGATGACAACAAGCTCGATCTGAGCGCACGCCTGTTCGCGCCGGCTGGTGGCCTCGTGTCGGGCCTCGCCGGCACGACGGCGCCGCTCACCGCCACGGTGGGCGGGCAGGGCAGCTGGGCTTCGTGGCAGGGCAAGGCAGTCGCAACGCTCGGCGGCGGCCAGCTCGCCGATCTCGGCATCACCGCGCGTAACGGCCGCTTCGAGATTCGCGGCGCCACGCGCCCCGGCCTGTACCTCGAAGGCCCCGTCGAGCGTCTTACCGCACCACAGATGAACGTGGTGATCGACACCACGCTCGCCGAGCGCCGTGCTGACACCCGCATCAAGCTCTCGTCCTCCGCACTTGCGGTTGACGCCGGCGGCATCATCGATCTTGCCAACAGCACGTTCGGCAATTTCGCGGTCGACGCGAAGCTGCTGACGCCCGGCGCGATTGCCCCCAACCTGCGCGGCCGCGACGTGCTTGCGCGGGTTGTTCTTAACGGCGCCTTCGCCACGCCGACGGTCGATTACAAGCTGCGCGCAACCTCGATGGGCTTCGCCGAGACGACGCTCGAGAACGTCTATGCCGAAGGACTCGCGCGGGTCGATTCCGAGCGTATTCTCGTTCCGATCCGCGCCCGTGCCAAGCGCATCACCGGGCTCAACCCGGCGCTTGGTGGTCTTACCACCAACGTGCGGATTGAAGGCGACATCGCGATCGACATGCCGACAATCCTGTCGGACAATCTGCGCATTCGCTCCGACACGATCGACGCGACCGCGATCATCGCCGCCAACATGGAAACCGGCCGCTACACCGGCGCGCTCAAGGGCCGCGTCAACAATTTTCGCGTCGAAAGCGTCGGCATCATCAATCTCGACACCGATGCCAATTTGGTGACCAAGTCCAACGGCGGCTTCGGCATCGTTGGCCGCGTTGGCATCCAGACGCGGCAGATCTTCAACGAAGGCGCGCGTACCTTCCTCGGCGGCAACGCCACGATGTTCACCAACTTCGGCTATGACACCGACGGCATCGTCACCTTCCGCGATCTGAAGATGAACGCGCCGCTGTTCCGCGTCACCCGCGGACAGGGTCGCTACGACCTGAACACCGGGGCTGTCGCGGTCGATGCCGACGCTTACTCGAACCAGTACGGCCCGTTGTTCGCCCGCGTCACCGGCAGCGCAGCGGCGCCGATTGTGAACCTGCGCGCGCCGCGTCCCGGCGTTGGCATTGGTCTTGCCGATCTCAACGCACGCATCGTCGGGCGCGGCGGGGCCTATGGCGTCACCGCAACTGGCGGCACGACCTACGGTCCGTTCAACGCGGACGTGCTCGTCCGTCCCGGGGCGCAGCTCGCGGTCGATATCAACCGCGTCGTCTTCGCCGGCGTGAACTTCGCCGGCCGCGTTGTACAGACCGTCGCTGGGCCCTTCGCCGGCCGTGTCGGCTTCTCAGGTTCGGGGCTCAACGGCGCGGTTCAGCTCGCCGCACAAGGCAAGTACCAGCGCGCCGATGTCGATGCGCGAGCCTATGCGGCGCAAATCCCCGGCCAAGTCGATTTCGTCATCGGCCGCGCGATCGTGAAGGCCAGTGTCGTCCTCTACGAAAGCCCGCAGGTGATCGCCGACGCGCAGGTCGCCGACCTCCGCTATGGCCCCACCGTGATCCAGACTGGCCGCGCCAAGATCAACTACACCGGCGGCCGCGGCAACGCGCAGGCGCTGTTCACCGGCTCGAACGGCGTGCCGTTCCGCCTCGCGCTTAATGCGAAGCTCGCGCCCAACGATTATCTCGTTGCGCTGCAGGGCCAGGCGAATGCGATAAACTTCCGCACCGGCAATCCCGCCCGGATCACCGCGGCGAGCGGCACGTACCGCCTCGCGCCGACCCAGATCATCTTCGATCAGGGCCGCGCACGGATCGCCGGTAGCTACGGCAGCGGCATGACCGCGCAGCTGCGGCTCGACGCGCTCGACCTGTCGGTCGCCAATGCGTTGATCCCGAATCTCGGCATTGCCGGCAAGGCGACGGGCAGCCTCGATTTCGTCCAGGCGAACCCCAACGCCTTCCCGCAGGCCGATGCGCGGATGACCATCACCGGGTTCACCCGCTCGAGCCTCTCCGCCATCTCGCAGCCAGTCGACGTGGTCTTCTCCGGCCGCTTGGTGTCGTCGGGCGCGGAAGCGCGCGCGCTGATCAAGCGTGGGCCCACCACCGTCGGGCGGATGCAGGCGTTCCTGCGCCCGGTCTCCGGCGGCGGCTCCTGGGCGTCGCAGCTGATGGCTGCTCCGCTCAGCGGCGGCATCCGCTACAACGGGCCATCGGGCGTGCTCTTCAGCCTCGCCGCGCTGCCCGAGCAGCAATTGTCCGGCCCGATCGCGATCGCCGCAGATTTCGGCGGCCGCGTGTCTGACCCACGCCTCAACGGCGTGATCCGCGCCGACGCGCTCACGTACGACAACGAGACGTATGGCACGCGCCTCTCGCAGATGGCGATCCGCGCGCGTTTCACCAACGATCGGCTGCAGCTCGACAGCATGACGGCGAAGGCGGGCGATGGCTCGGTTCAGGCGCAAGGCTATGTCAGCCTTGCCGCCGATCAGGGATACCCGCTCCAGATCGACGCTCAGCTCACCAATGCGCAGCTTGCCAAATCCGACGCGATCGGCGCGACGGCGAGCGGCACCGTTGCGATTACCAACGGGCGCAATGGCGGCCTGATCAAAGCCGACATCACGATCCCCGAGGCGCGTTACGAGATCATCCGCCAGGGTGCCGCCGAAGTGCCTGAACTGACCGGCGTACGCCGCAAGAGCGACATTCGCCCGGCGCGCATCACCGATCGTCCCGCGGCAGCCACCGCCTCTGCCGGCCTGTTCCGTCTCGACATGCGCGTACGTGCCGAGAACAAGCTATTCGTCTCGGGCATGGGCCTCGAGAGCGAGTGGGAAGCCGACATGCGGGTCGGCGGCACCTCCGCTGCTCCGACCATCGCCGGCGGTCTCGATCTCGTTCGCGGCACCTATTCGTTCGCCGGCAAGCGCTTCGAGGTCGAGCGCGGCCGCGTCCGCTTCCGCGGCGGCGCGCTGACCGATCCCGACATCGACATCCGCGCGACCACGGAGAACGATGGCGTCACCTTCGTCATCAACATCACCGGCAGCGGCCAGCGCCCGCAGATCGCCTTCACTTCGACCCCGGCGCTGCCGCAGGACGAAGTGCTCAGCCGCTTGCTCTTCGGTACAAACCCGGAGAATCTGTCGGCGACCGAGGCGATCCAGCTCGCTGCCGCGCTCAACTCGCTGCGTGGCTCGGGCGGCGGCTTGAACCCGCTCGGTAAGCTGCGTTCGGCAACTGGCTTCGATCGCCTGCGCATCCTCGGGGCCGACGAAGCGACCGGACGCGGTAGCGCGCTGGCGGCGGGCAAATATTTGACCGACGATATCTACATCGAGATCGTCACCGACGCCCGCGGCTTTACCGCTACCCAGCTGACGATCGCGCTGACCAAATCGCTCAGTGTGCTGACTCAGGCCGGCTCGTTCGGTGGCTCGAACGCGCAGCTCCGCTACTCGAAGGATTATTGACGGCGCAAAGCTCCACTGCCTTGCCGGGACGGGAGCGCGTCATTGTTGACACGCTGGTAAGTTAAGTCCTTTTCCGCAACGCATCGATGCGATACGATCCCTCCAAGAAGAGGATCGCGCATGAACGAGCACGTCGATGTCATCATCGTAGGCGCCGGCCTTTCCGGCATCGGCGCCGCGCATCACCTGCAGGAACGCTGCCCGGATCGCAGCTACCTCATCCTGGAGGCGCGCAAGGCGATGGGCGGCACGTGGGATCTGTTCCGCTACCCCGGCATCCGCTCGGACAGCGACATGCACACGCTCGGCTACAATTTCCGCCCGTGGACGAAGGCGAAGTCGATCGCCGACGGCCCTTCGATCCGCGAATATATCGAGGACACCGCGAAGGAAGGCGGGATCGATCGCCACATCCGCTACGGTCACCGCGTCACTGGCGTCGAATGGTCGACCCCCGATGCACGCTGGACGATCAGCACTGATGGCCCTGACGGCGCGGCGCACTTCTCCTGCAATTTCGTCCATATGTGCTCGGGCTATTATGATTACGATCGCGGCCACACGCCGGACTTCTCCGGGCAGGAAAGTTTCGCCGGCCGGGTTGTCCATCCGCAGCTCTGGCCCGAAGATCTCGACTATAGCGGCAAGCGCGTCGTCGTGATCGGCAGCGGCGCCACCGCCGTCACACTCGTGCCCGAGATGGCGAAGCAGGCCGCGAGCGTCACGATGCTCCAGCGCTCGCCGACGTATGTCGTGTCACGTCCCGGCGAGGATGCGCTCGCCAACTGGCTGCGCTCGAAACTGCCGAGCAAGGCGGCGTACGGCATGACGCGCTGGAAGAACGTGCTGATGGGCATGTTCTTCTATCGCATGACGCGCAAAAGCCCCGCGAAGGTGAAGCAGAAGCTGCTCGATGCGGTCCGCGAACATCTCGGCCCCGACTACGACGTCGGCACCCATTTCACCCCTCGGTACAATCCATGGGATCAGCGGCTGTGCCTCGTCCCTGACGCCGATCTGTTCGATACAATCAAGGCCGGCCGCGCCGATGTCGTTACCGACACGATCGAGCGCTTCACCCCGACTGGCATCCTGCTGACCTCGGGCCGCGAACTGCGCGCCGACATCATCGTCACCGCGACTGGGCTCGAAGTGAAACTGCTCAGCGGCATCTCGCCAGTGGTCGATGGCGTGCCGATCAAGATGGGCAGCGCGCTGCAGTATAAGGGAATGATGTTCTCGGACGTGCCGAACCTCGCCTTCACCTTCGGCTATACCAACGCCTCATGGACGCTGAAGGCGGATCTCGTGGCGATGTACATGTGCCGCCTGCTCAACACGATGAAGAAGCGCGGGCTTCGCCAGGCCACCCCGCGCATCGGCAGTGAGGAAGTGACGCCCGAGCCGTTCGTCGACTTCTCGTCGGGCTACATCCAGCGCGTCGCCGATCAGCTGCCCAAGCAGGGCAACCGCAAGCCGTGGAAGCTCAACCAGAATTACGCGCTCGACGTAATGGCACTGCGTTTTGGTTCGGTCGACGACAGCATGGAATATTCGAACCCGCTGCCCGCCCGAGAGAAGGTGGCGGCCTGAACCATTCCGATCACCCCGGCGTAACCCGGATCAGCCGTGCCTTGCGCTGATCCTCCACTACCCAGAGCGATCCGTCAGGTGCCTGCTCCACTTCGCGAATACGGGCCGGCATGGCTACCCGTCCGATCTCTGTCGCGCGGGTTTGCGTCACACGAACGCGGATGAGCGCTTTGCTAGCGAGCCCAGCTAGGACGAAATCCCTGTTCCATCCGCGGAACAGCCGCCCCGTATATTGGATCATCCCGCCCGGCGCGATCACCGGCGTCCAACTCAGCAGCGGCGCGATCTTGCTTGGGTCCGTGCTGTGCCGCGGGTAGGGCGCGCCACCCTCCGACGAATAGCGGTCGCCTTCCGACATCAGCGGCCAGCCGAAATTGCGCGCGCGGATCAGGTTGAACTCGTCACCGCCAGCCGGCCCCATCTCGCTCTCGTACAGGCGACCGTTCAACCCGAACACAAGGCCATACGGGTTGCGATGGCCGATGCTCCAGATCTCGGGCATCGCCTTGCGCCGGCCGACATACGGATTGTCTGCAGGCACCGATCCGTCGCGATTGAGGCGGATGATTTTCCCGAACGTGTTGGCGAGTGATTGTGCCATCGCCTCCTGCTGGTGCTCGCCAGCCGTCACGAAGAGCTTGCCGTCGGGCGAGAAAGCGATCCGCCCTCCGAAGTGCGCCTCGGTAGCGGCACCGCGTGGCATCTGACGCCAGATCACCTGCTGATCGTCGAGCCGTCCGTTGCCGTCCGCAGCCAGCGTGAGCGTAGCGCGCATGACGGCGAGGCTCGCGCCCGAACTACCCGGCTCGGCATAGCTTAACCAGATGTGGCGATTGGTCACGAAGTCCGGATCAAGCGCAACATCGAGCAGCCCGCCCTGCGACTTGAAAGACACCGCGGGTACCCCGGCCACGGCCGCTGACACTTGTCCCGCCTGGGTAACGATCCGCAGCCGCCCCGGCCTTTCGGTCACCAACAGCCGCCCGTCGGGCAGGAACACCAGCGCCCATGGGTTTTCAAGGACATATCCGGTAACCGGGGTAATCGTGACCGCATTGCTGCCGACCGGCGCGGCAGCGGGCAGGGGCTTGGACGGCGCCGCGGCAGGAGCGACGCGACCACCTGGCACGACGACGATGTGCCGCGGATCATCAGCCCGTAGCGACCCCGTCCCGACCAGTGCCAGTGCCGTAACCGACGCGCATGCTCCGGCCAAGCCAATTGCCCAATACTTGATTCTCTGCACTAGAAGCCCCCGCTCATGCGCGGCGAGCCGCTAGCACGATCAGCCCGGTGGCACCATTCCGAGGTCGGCCGGCCCGAACGCATCCGGCAGCAGTTCCGACAGGCGATAGCTCGTCACGCCATCCCCCTCGGCGCCCCCGCAATGCACCCGGATGTCGCGTCCGCCGATCTGCGCCGCCTCGTTGATCACTTGGCGGCAGCGACCGCACGGCCGCACGATGGCCGCGCCAGTGATCGCGCCATCGCGGATCATCCCGCCGACGACGCCGAGCGCGACCACGGCGCCGAGCCTCCCCTGCGCGCTCGCGGTCGCGATCGCCACCGTCTCGGCGCAGAGCGACAGGCCGTAGCTCGCATTCTCGACATTGCTCCCGACGATCACGCTTCCGTCGTCCAGCAGCACCGCCGCGCCCACGCCGAACCCCGAATAGGGCGCATGCGCATGCCGTGCCGCATCTCGCGCCATCGCGATCAACTGCGTTGCCTCGTCGATCATGGTGCCGCCACGTTCCAATTTACTGGTCCTTCGATGCCATCAACCCGCCGCATGTCGCTCGCGCGCCACATCCGCCACGGCCGTGTGGCATAGTCGGGCGGGAAGAACGTGGCCGCAGCCCAGATTGTGCGGGGCAGGGCGCTGGCGAGGTCATAATCGCCCTCCACGTCGCGCGAGACGCGCAGCAGCACCGGCTTTCCCATATGCGCCTCGATCATCGTTGCGGCCTGTGCGATCTCGCGCACCAGCACCGCTCGATCGGGTCGAGCGTCGCAGCCGGGCGCATAGTCGACGTCGATCGCCACCGGCAGCGCCGCTGTGTCACGCGGCACGATTGTATTGAACGCATTGGCCTGATCCACCCCGAGCAGGCACAGCGACCAGACGTGGACCGCGCCGCGTCGTAGGCCGGCGGTGGCAATACCGTGCCAATTCTCCTCGAAGCGGCTGTCGCGCTGCCGCCCATGGGTCGCCGTTGCATAGGCGAAGTCCGCGCCGCCGCCTGCGACCACTGGCCATTCGACCGCGCCGTTCGCCTCGCTGACGTCGATGCCCTGCACCGGAAACTTCTCGACCGACGGCCGCCAGCGCGTCGCGCCTTGCCACCCGGCGACGCCGAGCAGCCCGATCGCGAACAGGATCAGGACGAGGCGACCAAGCCCGTACATTTGTGCTCAGCCCTTGATATGAAGTACGCAGATCAGCGTGAACAACCGCCGCGCGGTATCGAAATCGACGTCGATCTTGCCCGTCAGCCGCTCCTTGAGCAGCTCGGCCGCCTCGTTATGGATGCCGCGCCGCGCCATATCCACCGTTTCGATCTGCTGCGGCGTCGCCTGACGTATTGCCTGGAAGTAACTGTCGCATATAGCGAAATAGTCGCGGATCGGTCGGCGGAAGCGTCCCATGCCGAGGATGTGCAGCTCGAGCGGCGTGCCGTCCTTGCGCTTCACCTGCATCGCCAGGCGACCTTCCTCGACCGACAGTGCCAGACGGTACGGCCCGGCATAGCCGTCGGCATGTTCCTTCTGCGGCGCGAAGTAATTGCCTTCGATCAGATCGAAGATCGCGATCCGCCGTTCCTGCTCGATATCCGCCGAGCGCCACAGAATGGTGCGCTCGTCCAGTTCGACATCGATGATCCGCGGATCGGCCATCGTGTCGCGATAGAGACGAACCGCGCGCGCGACAACGGCCCGCCTTATCCACGCGTTTCATCGCGCAGCGCTTGAGGCGCGCGAGCGACTGCGTATCAGCAGACCGATGGCAACGCTCGCATTCCCCGCTCCGGCCCCCGCCGAACCCATTCACCTCCCACGCAACGTCGAGGCCGAAGCCGCGATGCTCGGCGCGATGATGATCGACAACCGCCTCGCCGACGACATCGCCGACCAACTCGATCCGCAGCATTTCTACGAGCCCGTCCACGGCCGCGTCTTTGCCGCCATCAAGACGCTGCGCTCGAACGACATGCTCGCGACCCCGGTCACGTTGCGCCCGATGTTCGAGGCCGACGAAGGCATGCGCGAGCTCGGTGGCCCGGCCTATCTTGCGCAGCTCACCGGATCGGGCGCCGGGCTGATCGGCGCGCGCCAGTTCGCCAAGCAGATCTACGATCTCGCCATGCTCCGCTCGCTGGTCACGGTCGGCCGCACGCTCGTCGACCGCGCGATGGACACCTCGGAGGAGGTGAACCCGCGCGCACAGATCGAGCTGGCCGAGGAGGAATTGTTCAAGGTCGCCGCCGACGGCACGACCGAGAATTCGATCAAGAGCTTCGCGCAAGCCACCAAGGTCGCGCTGAAGATGGCCGAGACCGCGCTCAACTCCGGCGGTAAGGTCTCCGGCATCACCACCGGCTTCGATACGATCAATGGCCGGATCGGCGGCATGCACCGGTCGGATCTGATGATCCTCGCCGGCCGCCCCGGCATGGGCAAGACATCGCTTGCCACCAACATAGCGTTCAACGCCGCGCAGCGCTGGATGATGGATATGAAGGCCGGCATCGCGCCGAGCGAATCAATCGGCGCGAAGGTCGCGTTTTTCAGCCTGGAAATGTCCTCTGACCAGCTCGCCACCCGCGTGCTGGCCGAACAATCCAAGATCACGTCCGAAAAGCTGCGTCGCGGCGATATCAGCCGCAGCGAGTTCCACCAGCTCGCCGCCGCCGCCGCGGACCTTGAGAATTTGCCGCTTTTCATCGACGATACCGGTGGCCTTTCGATCGGCGCGCTGCACACCCGCGTGCGCCGGCTCCAGCGTCGTCACAACAATGAAATCGGCCTGGTTATCGTGGATTACCTCCAGCTTCTCAGCGGCAGTGGCAAGTCGAGCGAGAGCAATCGCGTGCAGGAAATCTCCGAGATCAGCCGCGGCCTGAAGACGCTGGCCAAGGATCTCCACGTGCCGGTACTCGCGCTGTCGCAGCTAAGCCGGGCGGTCGAGCAGCGCGAGGATAAGCGCCCTCAGCTGTCGGATCTGCGCGAATCCGGCTCGATCGAGCAGGACGCCGACATGGTCTGGTTCGTATTCCGCGAAGACTATTACGTCGCTGCCAAGGAGCCCAAGCGCCCGACCGAAGGCGACAATTCGAAGATCTTCGAAGATCACGCGACCTGGGCGAGCGACATGGAACGCGTCTACGGCCTGGCCGAATTGATCATCGCCAAGCAGCGCCACGGCGCGACTGGCAAAGTGACGATGAAGTTCGATCCCACGGTAACGCGCTTCAGCGATTACGCTGGGTATTGAGCGATTCCTGTCGCCCCGGATCAAGTCCGGGGTGAAACCAAGATCAGAAAACCGGCTCTTCCCCTGGCTTCTCGGGTACGTGGATCCCGCACTCGACCTTCTCCCACCCGCGCCAGCGCCCGGCGCGGGGGTCTTCGCCCGGCAGCACCTTGGACGTGCAGGGCTTGCACCCGATCGACGGATAGCCGTCCGCCTCCAGCGGATGCCGCGGCAGTTCGTGGGTGTCGAAATACGCCTCGATCCGCGCTTTGTCCCAATCCGCCAGCGGGTTGAGCTTCAACCGCCCCTCGTCGACCTCGAACCGCGGCAAGGCGATCCGCGTCCGCGCCTGGAAGCCCTTGCGACCCGAAATCCACGCATCGAACGGTTGCAGCGCACGGCGCAGCGGCTCGACCTTGCGGATGTCGCAACAGCCGTCCGGATCATACGACCAGCGCAGGCCATTGGCATCCTTCGCTGCGAGCAGGCGCGGATCCGGGCGGTACACCCTGAGGTCGGTGAACCCCAGCCGCTCGGAAAGTTCGTCGCGATATTCAAGCGTTTCGCCGAACATCTTCTGCGTGTTCGTGAACACGACCGGCACGTCCTTGTCGACCGCCGCGATCATGTGCAGCAGCACCGCCGACTCCGATCCGAACGACGAAACCGCCGCGACGCGCCCCTTCAGTTCACCGGCCAGCAGCTCGCGCAGCATCTCCTGCGTGTCGACACCCGCAAAGCGCATCTCCATCGTCGCCGCGTCCAGCAGTGTGAATGCCGGTGCGACGTCGATCATGTCGAGGCGCCGTGCGGCCTCAGCCATGCCGCAGCTTCCACACCGGCACCACCGCATCGGCAGCCGACTGATACCGGAAATCGTAACGGACGAGGCTGCGTTGCAACGTCTCGGCGTCGACCGGCGCTTCCGGCGCGAAGCTG
Source organism: Sphingomonas radiodurans (assembly GCF_020866845.1). Taxonomy (NCBI): domain Bacteria; kingdom Pseudomonadati; phylum Pseudomonadota; class Alphaproteobacteria; order Sphingomonadales; family Sphingomonadaceae; genus Sphingomonas; species Sphingomonas radiodurans. The sequence goes on along the minus strand of NZ_CP086594.1, from coordinate 581,534 downwards.
TCGAAACCGCAGCGCCGCATCAGCGGAATCTGATCGACCAGCACATCGCCCGCCGCGCGCAGTTCGCCGACATAGCCGCCCTCGCGCAGGACGCGAGCGGCGGAATAGCCACGGCCATCACGGAACGTCGGGAAGCTCACTTCGACCAGCGCCAATTGTCCCAGATGCGGCAGCAGCGCCCGCGCATCGTCACCCGCCTCGATCCGCACCGCACCAGCGTTGGTTTGGCCTTCGAGGAACGAATCGAGCGTCACCGCCGGCTCGTCATGTGCCTCGTCGTCGCGGAAGCGCAGCAGATTATCCATAGATCGCCTCCTTGAACGTCTCGAAGCCGACGCGGCGGTACGTGTCGAGGAACCGCTCGCCGGGCTCGCGCACCTGAACGAAGCGATCGGTCACGCGCTCGATCGCATCGACCACGCCATCCTCGTCGAAGCCGGGGCCGGTGATCTTGCCGAGGCTCACGTCCTCCGCGCCCGATCCGCCGAGTAGGAGCTGGTAATTCTCCTTGCCCTTCTTATCGACGCCCAGGATGCCGATGTGCCCGGCATGATGGTGGCCGCACGCGTTGATGCAGCCGCTGATTTTGAGCTTCAGCTCGCCCAGATCGCGCTGCCGATCGAGGTCGCTGAAGCGCGTCGCGATCTTCTGCGCGAGCGGGATCGATCGCGCGTTGGCGAGACTGCAATAATCGAGCCCTGGGCAAGCGATGATGTCGCTGATCAGGTCGAGGTTCGCCTCGGCGAGCCCCGCGTCGGTCAGTGCCTGCCACACCGCGTACAGATCTGCCTTGCGCACGTGCGGCAGGACGATGTTCTGCGCATGCGTCACGCGCAGCTCGTCGAACGCATAGCGCTCGGCAAGATCGGCCATCAGGTCGATCTGGTCCGCGGTCGCATCCCCCGGGATGCCGCCGACCGGTTTCAGCGAGATGTTGACGATCGCATAGCCCGGCGCCTGGTGCGGCTTCACGTTCTGATCGACCCACACCGCGAAATCGGGGTCGCCCCGGTCGATCTCGTCGGGAGCACCGGTTTCGAACGCGGGTGGCGCGAAGAACGCCGTGATCCGCTCGAGCTCCGCCACCGGCGGATCGATTCCCAGCGTCTTCACATGCGCGAACTCTTCCTCGACCTGCCGGCGATATTCGTCCGCGCCGATCTCATGAATCAGGATCTTGATCCGCGCCTTGTAGATATTGTCGCGCCGGCCATAGCGATTGTACACGCGCAGGCACGCCTCGACATAGCTCAGCAGATCGTCGGCGGTAACGAAGTCCTTGATCTTCGGGCCGATCATCGGCGTACGGCCCATGCCGCCGCCGACGAATACCCGCCCGCCCAGAACGCCGTCACGCTTGACCAGCTCGATCCCGATATCGTGCAGCCGCATCGCCGCGCGATCTTCCGGGCTCGCGATAACCGCGATCTTGAACTTGCGCGGCAAGTAGCTGAATTCCGGGTGGAACGTGCTCCACTGCCGCAGCAGCTCGGCCCACGGCCGCGGATCCGCCACTTCGTCCGCTGCCGCGCCGGCGTATTGATCCGAACTGATGTTGCGGATGCAATTTCCGCTCGTCTGGATCGCATGCATCTCCACCGTCGCCAGCTCGGCGAGGATGTCTGGCGCGTCCTCCAGCTTGATCCAATTGTACTGGATGTTCTGCCGCGTCGTGAAATGGCCGTAGCCGCGGTCATATTTGCGCGCGATATGCCCCAGCATCCGCATCTGCCGCCCGTCGAGCGTGCCATACGGCACCGCCACGCGCAGCATGTACGCGTGCAGCTGCAGGTACAGCCCGTTCATCAGACGCAGTGGCTTGAACTGATCCTCGGTGATCTGCCCGGCAAGCCGACGCTTCACCTGGTCGCGGAATTCCTCCACGCGGGCATCGACGATCGACTGATCATATTGGTCGTATTTGTACATCGTCTCTTCCTAGCTCCTCCCCGGCACGGGGAGGGGGACCGCCCGGCAACGCCGGGTGGTGGAGGGGCGTTTCCGCGAGCGCGTCGTCTGTGGCGCCGCCCCTCCACCATGCTCGCGCATGGTCCCCCTCCGCGAAGCGGGGAGGATTGAAATTCAAATCACCCAACTGCCGGCATCGACATCCGCCGGCTTCAGCGTCAGGTCCGGCCGAACCGTCGGCCCCAGCGCACGGATGCGATCCTTGATATGCGCCGGACGCGGCCCATCCGCTGTCGCCACCGCGTCGATCACATACGGAACGTTCACGCGCCGCGCGCCTTCCTCGGCCTTGGCCAGGCCCTCGCCCTTGTCACCGACATCGGCCGCATCCTCGACATGCCGTGACCAGCCCGTGCCGGTCCACCACGTCACGTCGCCCGTCGCCAGATCGTTTCCGGTCAGCAATTTCATGCGCTCATCGACTCCGCTGCACGTGCCCAGCCGGCCAGCCGATCCTCGGCATCGCTCAACTCGACCACTTCGCCCACGACGATGATCGCCGGGCTCGCCACCGCCTCGCGCTGCACCATCGCGCCGAGATCCGCCAGCAAAGTCTTGAGCGCGCGATGGCCGGGCAGGGTGCCCCGCTCCAGCACCGCGACCGGCATGTCGGGCGCTACGCCGTCGGCCATCAGCTTGTCGGCGATCGTCTCCGCTGTTGCGACGCCCATGTAGATCACCAACGTGCGGCCCTGGCCCGCGAGGCCGGCCCAATCCTGGTCGCTCAGCCCTTTGCACTGGCCCGCCACGAAGCTGACCGCGCTTGAATGGTCGCGATGCGTCAGCGGCAGCATCGCCTCCGCTGCGCAGCCGAGTGCCGCCGAGACACCGGGAATTACCTCCACCGGCAACCCCGCCGCGCGCACCGCCTCGACCTCCTCGCCGCCGCGCCCGAAAATAAACGGATCGCCGCCCTTCAACCGCACAACGACACTGCCGGCGCGCACGTGCGCCACGATCAGCGCATTGATCGCGTCCTGCGGCACCGTGTGCCGTGCGCGCTTTTTCGCGACCGAAATCCGATGCGCACTCTCCGGCGCGATCGCGAGCACGCGCGGATCGATCAGCCCATCATGCACCACGACATCCGCCGCCTTCAACGCCGCGACCGCACGCACCGTCAGCAGCCCCGGATCGCCCGGACCCGCTCCGACGAGGATCACGCGCCCACGCGCATCGGGATCGAGAAGGCTAGCCATTGCCAGGGAGATGGTCCTCGCCCCGGCCCACAGCAACCGAGCGATGCTTGGCGAAGGCGTAGGTTAGCTTGGGGGCCCTGGCAGTCTTGGCCATTTCCGTACCCCAACGATTGCGACGGCATTGCTGATACAAGATGAGGTTCACCTCATCAGGCGTCCCGCAGGCCGATCCCGATCGACGCACGCGCCGCATCCGCCTCATTCGACACAACCGGATATGCGCAATAATCAGCCGCGTAATAGGCGCTCGGCCGGTGATTGCCCGACCAGCCGACGCCGCCGAACGGCGCCGAGGACGATGCGCCGTTGGTCGGCCGGTTCCAGTTGACGATGCCGGCGCGCGTCCCGGCCCAGAACCGGTCGTATAGCGCGGGCGTCTGGCTGATCAGCGACGCCGACAGGCCATAGCGCGTGTTATTTGCCTCGGCGACCGCAGAGTCGAAGTCGGTCTCGCGCACCACCTGCAGGATCGGGCCGAACAGCTCGATGTCGGGCCGATCGGCCACGTTGGTCATATCGATGATACTGGGCAGCAGGAACGGCCGGTCCTCGACGGGTCGAACCAAGTGACGGATCGCCCGCCCGCCACGCATCATCAGCGCGAGGAAGCTCTCGGTCAGTTCGTCGGCAACCTGATTGTCGATCACCGGGCCCATGAACGGTGTCGGGTCGGCGTGCGGATGATCGACGATTAGCCGAGCGACGATCTTGGTGATCTGCTCCATCAGCGGCTCATAGAGTTTCTCGTCGACGATCAGCCGCCGCGCTGCCGTGCAGCGCTGGCCCGCCGTCGTGAACGCCGATTGGATTACCAGCACCGCTGCAGTGTAGAGATCGGGCGTGTCCCACACCACGATCGGGTTGTTGCCGCCCATTTCGAGCGCCAGGATCTTCTCGGGCTTTTCGGCGAAAGCACGATTCAGCGCGATCCCGGTGCGCGCCGATCCTGTGAACAGCAACCCGTCGATCCCGTCGTGCCCGGCCAGCGCTCGGCCTTCGTTCGGCCCGCCGATCAACAGCCGGATGCATTCCTCCGGCACGCCAGCGGCGCGATAGCATTCCACGAGGAACACGCCCGTCGCCGGCGTCTTCTCGGATGGCTTGAAGATCACCGCATTGCCCGCGATCAGCGCCGGCACGATATGGCCATTGGGCAGATGTGCCGGAAAATTGTACGGCCCCAGCACCGCGAGCACGCCGTGCGGCTTGTGCCGCAGCGCCATACGCGATCCCATCGGTGCGTCGAGCCGTCGCTGCGCACTACGCTCCGAATAAGCCGATACCGAAATGTCGACTTTGCCGATTACCGTGTCGACCTCGGTGCGCGCTTCCCACAGCGGCTTGCCCGTCTCGCGTGCGATCACGTCGGCAAACGCCTCGGCGCGCTGGCGGACGACATTTGCAAAGCGCCGCATCGTCTCGATACGATAGGTCAGCGGCCGCGCCGCCCAGGTCGACCAGCCGCTCCGCGCCGCGGCGACTTCCGCATCGACATCGCCGATCGGCCCACGCCACAGCTCGGCACCGGTCGCAGGTTCGAAGGATACGATCTCACTCACGGGCAAACCTCTGGTGTTCGCCCCGTTGTGAAGGGCAATCCTTCCGTTTGTCCTTACGAGAAATCAGCCGGGCGAGACAAGTTGCCGCTAAGCGCCTCGCCCATCGCACGGATTGCGGCGATCTTGGCATTGAATGGCGTCCAATCGTCACAGTCGGCGATCGCGCTCCAGATCGCCTCAACCTCGTCGATCAGCATCGCGCACGGCGCGCCCGACCAATGCGGGTGCGACCGATCGGCACGCAGCGGCGCGGCGTCGAGCACGGCGCGCGCCTCGTCCCACTCAGCGCCGTACTGCGCCGGCAACGCCTGGCCGAACACGTCAAAGAAGAACTCGTCGATCGCCACGCCCGTTTCGCGCAGCGCACGTTCGATAACCTGAATCGCTGCGCGATCTGCTTCCGGCGACACCGCCTGCCGCCCCATCCGCCACAGCAGCGCCCCCGTCACCGCCGGCTGATACGCCGTGCCGAAACCATCCAGCGCCGCAATCAGCGGCTCCGCCTCCGCAATCAGCCGCAGCGACGCGGCGAGTTGCATCGCATCCCAGTGGATCGCCTCGGGCTGGCGCCCAAAGGCGTAGATCCCGGCGTGATCGAAATACGCCGCGACTAACTCCGGATCCCACGTCGGCGCAAACCGCCACGGCCCATAGTCGAAGCTCTCCCCCGTCACGTTGATGTTGTCCGAATTGAGCACGCCGTGGACGAACCCTGCCGCCATATACGACGCCGCCAGCCGCGCGGTGCGCGCGACCACCAGCTCCAGCAGCCGCACCGGATCCTCGCCGTCCTCGCCGTAGAGGTTGCCAAGAACATACCGCACCAGTCGCCGCATGCCCGCCTCGTCGCGCTCGTACGCGAGCCGCTGGAAGGTGCCGATCCGGATATGCGAATGGCTCAGCCGCACCAGCACGGCCGAGCGAGTAGGGGAGGGCTCGTCGCCCCGCTCCAGCGCCTCGCCGGTCTCGATCAGCGAAAAGCTGCGCGACGTGTTCACCCCCAGCGCCGCGAGCATCTCGGTCGCCAGCACCTCGCGTACGCCGCCCTTCAGCGTCAGCCGCCCGTCGCCGAAGCGGCTCCACGGCGTCTGCCCCGATCCCTTGGTGCCCAGGTCGAGCAGCCTCCCCTCGCGATCACGCATCTGCGCGAAGGTGAAGCCGCGCCCGTCGCCAATGTCGGGATTGTACACGCGGAACTGATGCCCGTGATACCGCAGCGCCAGCGGCTGCGGCAGCGTGCCCGGCAGGGGCTCGAACCGTCCGAAATGACGCACCCATTCGGCATCGTCGAGCGTATCGAGCCCCACCTGAGACGCCGCGCGGTCGTTGCGAAAGCGCAGCGTCGTCGCGGGGAAGTCCGCCGCGGCGACGGGATCGTAGAAATTCTCCCCGAGCGAAAGGATCGTCGTCTCGGGGCGATACGCTTGCGGGTCGAACATCATGCGTGGATATGGGGCACGCACAAAGGGAGGTGCAACCATGGCCGCCTGGCAAGATGTCTTTTGGTGGTCGAACGATGGCCTCCGCCTCCACGCGCGCGAATATCCCGGCGCGGCGGACAAGTTGCCGGTGCTGTGCCTCCCTGGACTCACCCGCAACGCGCGCGATTACGACGTGCTCGCGCGCCGCCTCGCTGGTCCGCGCCGCGTCCTCGCGGTCGATCTGCGCGGCCGCGGCGAAAGCGCCTACGCCCGCGATCCGATGAGCTACGTCCCGCTCACCTACGCGCAGGACATCGCCGCCTTGCTCGCCGATCGGAAAATCGAGCGCTTCGTCGCGGTCGGTACCTCGCTCGGCGGGATCGTCACGATGCTGCTCGCCGGGATGCTGCCCGGCCGCATTGCCGGCGCACTGCTGAACGATGTCGGGCCCGAGATCGAGCCCGCCGGCCTTGCGCGCATCCGCGGCTATGTCGGCCGCTCCAGCGCCTGGCCGACCTGGATGCACGCCGCCCGCGCGGTGCAGGAAGGCAATGCGGAAGTTTATCCCGACTGGACGATCAAGGATTGGCTGGCGATGGCCAAGCGGCTGTACCGGCTGAACAATGCCGGCCGCATCGTGCTCGATTACGATCTCAAGATCGCCGAGCCGTTCCGCGTGCCGGGCAACGAGGCCGGGCCGGACATGTGGCGCGCGCTCGCCGCGCTCCGCAAGGCGCCCGTCCTGGTCGTGCGCGGCGGCCGCTCGGACATCCTGACCGCCCCGGTCGCCGAGCGAATGATCGCCGCGCTGCCCGACGCCGAGTTGCTGACCTTGCCCGACATCGGCCATGCTCCCACGCTCGCTGAGCCCGAAGTAGACGCCGCGATCGACCGCCTCCTCGCCCGCGCTGAACGGGAACCGCAGGCGGCCTGAGCCGCTAAGCGCCGCGATGCACCAGGAAGATTTCCCGCTCGACCATCTCGTCTTCAGCCCAGACGACGTCGACCTGTCGCGCTCCCCGCTCGCCGGCCAGCTCGGCGAAGAAACGTACGTTCTGGGCGCCTTCAACCCCGGCATGACGCGGCTACCCAACGGCAACATCCTGCTGATGGTCCGCATCGCCGAGGCGCTGCGCGCGCCGATCCGCGACGGCAACGTCCGCGCGATCCGCTGGCAGGATGGCGCGTACGTGCTCGACGCCTGGCCGCTCGATCTCGTCGACACCACCGATCCGCGCAAGTTCATGGTGCGCGGCGACGGGTGGAAGGTGATGGCGCTCACCTCATTGTCGTGGCTGCTACCCGTCGAGCTCGATCCCGAAGGCCGCCGCATCGAGGCAATCCGCTACGACCGCGCAATCGCCCCGCGCGCACCGTACCAGACCTACGGCGTCGAGGACGCCCGCATCAGCCGGGTCGGTGATCGCTATTTAATGACCACCTGCTCGGTAAGCCCAGAACGCCATTCGACCACGCTCTACACCAGCCCTGACGCGATCGACTGGAAGCTCGAAGGCATCGTCCTCGATCACCAGAACAAGGACATGCTGATCTTCGAAGGGCAGATCGGCGGACACTATTGGGCGCAGACCAGACCGCTCGGCGATCTGTACTTCGCTTATCCTCCCAACAGCGAATGGCGCGCCGGCCCGTCGATCAACCTCGCCGCGTCCCCCGACGCCTTGCACTGGAAGCCCAGCGACCATCCCGGCATCCGTCCCCACGCCGCCACAGTCTCCACCGCGCGCATCGGCGGCGGCGCCCCGCCGGTACTGACCACAATCGACGGGCAGGAGGGCTGGATGACGCTGTGGCACGGCGTCGAGCCATCGGGTGTCGTAGGCATCTATCGCACGTACTGGACGCTGCTCGACAAGCACGAACCCTGGCGCACCCTCGCAACCCAGTACCAACCGCTGCTCAGCCCCAACCCGGCACTGACCGCGCCGCTCGAGGACAAGATGTACATCGACGACGTGGTCTTCACGACAGGGATCGCCGACGCGGGCCATTACTGGATCGTTGCTAGCGGCGAGGCCGATCTCGCCTGCCGCATCACGCATATTCCAAAGGATCGGCTCGGCCAGGTGAGGTAATCAGTCGTCCTACGCCGTCATGCTCCAGCCTGCGGCACCCATTTTCCCTTCGTCCGGCTGGTCAGATGAAACAGTCCGCAGCGATCACATCGATAGGCCCGCAAATCGATGTCGGCGCGAACCGCCGCCGCACTCGCCTCCGCCTCCGTCACGAACCGCACCTTCCTGTTGCAAACGCTAAGCTTCGTACTCGCCACCGGTCAGACCATATTCTCAAGCCGCCGCCGCAATCGAGCCCCCCGGTAACGTAATTTCGGGCAAAGTCCGAAACCCCGGACGCGCCAGCAGATACCCCTGAATATAGCGCACCCCGATCGCCCGCAGCGCTTCATATTCGGCGACCGTTTCTATCCCCTCCGCGATCACCGTGATGCCAAGGTTCTCGCACAGTCGAACCACGCTCTCGATGATCATCCGGCGCGGCAGGCTGGTGTCCACCCCACGGATCAGATCCATGTCGAGCTTGATCAGGTCGGTCTGAAATTTTGCGAGCAGGCCGAGCCCGGCGTGGCCGGCACCGAAATCGTCGATCGCAGTCGCGAAGCCCATCTTGCGATACGTCTCGACGATCGTTTTCACGTGTGAAGTGTCGGCCATCTCCTCGTTCTCGGTAAATTCGAAGATCAGCCGGTCAGGCGGAAAGCCTGTTGCGCGCGCGGTCTTTAGCGTCAGCTGGATGCAGGCCACCGGCGAATAGACTGCGTTCGGCAGGAAATTGATCGACAGCCGTGCGCCCGTGTCGATGATACCGGCCGCAACGGCTAGCTCGATTGCGGTGACGCGGCACTGCTGGTCGAAGGCATAGCGGTTTTCAGGCGTCACCTGCGAAAGCACGTCGTACGCGCCTTCGCCGTTGCTGCCACGCACTAACGCCTCATAGGCGAAGGGACGCCCCGTCTCGGCATCGACGATCGGTTGAAAAGCCATCGCAATATCGAAGGTATCGGCCTTCGATCTGCAGCCCGTGCACCCTGCCTGCATATTCTATCACCCGTGGTCCTGCCACATCGGGCTACGCGGTCAGCCTTAATGCCCTGTAAATATTCAAATGCTTCTTAACTTGGGTAAGTGTGATCGCGCCTGTTTTTCGCAAGCCGACGGGCGTTTGCTGGCTTGCACTGTCCTACGGTGCCTCGAATGTGGCAATGCGTGACGATGATCCTGCCAACCTCGCCCCGCCGCGCCGACGCGAATGTTGAGACCGCTGCGCTACCCGTGCGACAGCCTCAACTTCCTCAACATTCGCGCGCTAAGTCGTTGATTTGATGATCCGGCCGATCAGCATCCTCCACCTCCATTCCACGTTCGATCTGGGCGGTAAGGAGGCTCGCGCGGTGCGCTTGATGAATGCGTTCGGCGATCGCGCAAGCCATACGGTCGTATCGGGGATGGCGGGTCGCCACAGCGCGCGCGACCGCATCGACCCGCACGTGAAATACGAGATCGCGCAAGACCCGCCGCCGCTGCAGGGCCGCCCCTCGGTCGCACGCTATGAGGCGATCGCGCGCTACATGCGACGCTTCGATCTGGTGCTCACGTACAATTGGGGCGCGATCGATGGCGTTATGGCGCGGCGCGTGTTCGGCCGTGGCGTCCCGCCCGTCGTCCACCACGAGGACGGGTTCAACGAGGACGAGGCTGACGGTCTGAAGCGGGAGCGCAATCTTTACCGTCGTCTCGCGCTAAGCGCCGCGCATGCGCTCGCGGTGCCGTCGACCACGCTTGAGCGGATCGCGCTGGAAACGTGGAAGCAGCCGCGCAGCAAGGTCCACCGCATCGTCAACGGGATCGCGACCGAGCTTTACACCAGGCGTCCCGAGGCAAAGGCGATCCCCGGCTTCTTGCGCAAGCCGAAGGAGACGGTAATCGGCACTGTCGCTGGCCTGCGTGCGGTCAAGGATCTTCCGGCGCTCGTTCGCGCCGCGGGCGGGCTTTCCAGTCGCTTCCGCCTCGTGATCGTCGGCGAGGGTCCGGAACGCACCGCGATCGAGCACGCCGCGCTGGCGATGGGGATCGAGGATCGGCTGGTGCTGCCCGGATTTCTCGATCAGCCCTATCGCTTCATCGGCCACTTCGATCTGCTCGCGCTGTCCTCGCTGTCTGAGCAGTTTCCGATCTCGGTGGTCGAGGCGATGGCGGCTGGGTTGCCAATCGTCGCGCCGCCGGTCGGCGACGTGCCGGGGATGGTCGCTGCCGAGAATGCGCCGTTCATCATCGATCGGCACGACGAGGTGGGATTGCGTGATGCGATGCAGGCGCTGATCGCTGATCCCGATCTGCGCCGCAGCGTCGGCGAGGCGAACCGTCGCAAGGCGCAGGCCGAATATGACGAGGGACGAATGATCGCGCGCTATGCTGCGCTCTACGAGGCCGCGATCGGCCGGCCCGGCGCCCTGTCGAGCGATCAGTCGTGATCGCGCAAATTTCCTCGCCCGGTGCAACCTTTCACGTTACCGGGCCGTAATCTTAATCAAGAGGTGAACGAAGGCCGTGGCAACCGCCGTATTCCAGGGGCTCAAGCCCATCGTCTACAACGGCCGCGAAGTCTGGCCGCTGGTCGAAGGCGGCAAGGGCGTGGCGGCGACCAACCATGCCTCGGCCGGTGCCTGGGCGGCGGCTGGCGGAATCGGCACGGTCAGCGCAGTCAACGCCGACAGCTACGATCCCGACGGGAAGATCGTTCCGCAGGTTTACCACGCGCTCACGCGGCGCGAGCGGCACGAGGAACTGATCGCTTATGCCATCGAGGGCGCGGTCCAGCAGGTCCAGCGCGCATGGGAAATCGCGAACGCAACCGGCAGCAATCGCGGTGCGATCAACATCAACGTATTGTGGGAAATGGGCGGCGCGCAACGCGTGCTGCAGGGTGTGCTGGAACGCACCAAGGGGCTGGTCGCCGGCGTCACCTGCGGTGCGGGCATGCCATACAAGCTCAGCGAAATCGCCGCATCGTACAACGTCAACTATTTGCCGATCGTCTCCTCCGGCCGCGCGTTCCGTGCCTTGTGGAAGCGCGCCTATTCCAAGGTGTCGGAGCTGCTCGGCGCGGTCGTCTATGAAGATCCCTGGCTCGCCGGAGGCCACAATGGCCTCTCGAATGCCGAGGATCCGTTGAAGCCCGAGGATCCCTATCCTCGCGTCAAGGCGCTGCGCGAGACGATGCGCGAAGGCGGCATCCCCGATTCGACCCCGATCGTGATGGCCGGCGGCGTCTGGTATCTGCGCGACTGGAGCAACTGGATCGACAATCCGGAACTTGGCGCCATCGCCTTTCAATATGGCACCCGGCCGCTGTTGACGCAGGAAAGCCCAATTCCCCAGGCGTGGAAGGATCGCCTGACGTCGATCGACGAGGGCGAGGTGCTACTTCACCGTTTCTCCCCGACCGGTTTCTATTCGTCGGCGGTGCGCAACCCATTCCTCCGTAGCCTCGAAGGCCGTTCGGAGCGTCAGATCGCATTCTCGACGCAAGAGGCGGGCGACCACGTGTTCCAGCTCGACGTCGGCGTGAAGGGCAAGAACTTCTGGGTCACGAAGGGTGATCTGCTCCGCGCCCGCGAATGGTTCGGTTATGGCTTCACCGACGCATTGAAGACGCCTGACAATACGCTGGTCTTCGTCTCGCCGACGGAAAAGGCCGAAATCCGCAAGGACCAGTCCGATTGTATGGGCTGCCTCAGCCACTGCCTGTTCTCGAGCTGGGCCGATACTGAAACCAACTCGACCGGACGCTTGGCCGATCCACGCAGTTTCTGCATCCAGAAGACGCTGCAGGAAATCGCGCACGGCGGCGATATCGATTCGAACCTGATGTTCGCCGGCCATGCCGCTTACAATTTCAAGCGCGATCCATTTTATTCGAACGGGTTTGTGCCGACAGTTAAGCAGCTCGTCGATCGTATCCTGACTGGCGACTGACGGCCGAAGCGATATGTCGGCGCCGCAACGCTCCGACATCGTGCGGTGCGATGCGGCGGGCATCGGTGAACCTTCCCCAGGAGGTTCCCATGTTCGACGATCCCGACTGCGCCTATTTCTCGCAACGCGCCCGCCAGGAAGCGCTCCGAGCGATCGCCGCCGAACACCCCGTCGCCGCCGCGATCCACCAGCAGCTGTGCCTGCTCTACACCGGCCGCGTGCTCGATGCCCTGTTCGATGCCGCGCCGGCAGGAAGAAGCTAGGCCCAGCCTTCCAGCACCTGGTCCGGCGGGCGGTGCCCATCCGCCCACATGCGAATGTTGGTGATCACCTTCTCGCCGGTGGCAAGCCGTCCCTCATACGTCGCCGAGCCCATGTGCGGAGTCATCACCACGTTGGGCAGCGCGAGTAGACGAGGGTCGATCGCCGGCTCGTGTTTCCACACGTCGAGCCCCGCGCCCGCCAGCCGGCCCGCTTCAAGCGCATCGATCATCGCATCCTCATCGACGATCCCACCGCGGCTGGCATTGATCAGGAAAACGTGCGGGCGCAGCAGCGCGATACAACCAGCGTCGATCAAATTCTCGCTGTCGGCGTTGCGTGGCGTGTGGATCGTCAAGATGTCGATCGCAGCCAGCATCTCATGAAGATTGGGATGCCATTGCGCTTGCAACTCGGCTTCGACCACCTTGGGCAGCCGATGCCGGTTGTGGTAGTGGACCGACAGCCCAAACGCCCGCGCGCGCCGCGCAACCGCCTGGCCGATCCGCCCCATCCCCACGATGCCGAGCGCCTTGCCGCTGATGCGATGGCCAAGCATCCCGCCCGGTGTCCACCCCTTCCATTCCCCCGAGCGAACCAGCTTCTCTCCCTCCGCCAGTCGGCGCGGCACCGACAGGATCAGCGCCATCGTCATGTCGGCCGTGTCCTCGGTGAGGACGCCCGGCGTATTGGTGACGATGATCCCTCGGGCACGCGCCGCCTTGAGATCGATATGATTCACGCCGGCCCCAAAATTGGCGATCAGCTTCAGCCGCTCGCTGGCCTGCGCGATCAATTCGGAATCGATCGTGTCGACGACCGTCGGCACCAGCACGTCGCACTCGCGCATTTCGGCAGCCAGCGCCTCGCGCGGCATTGCCTGGTCACTGCGGTTGTTGCGCGTGTCGAACAGCGTCTGCAGCCGGTCCATGACGATATCCGGCAACTCACGGGTGACGACCACTCTCGGGCTGGCAACGCGGCGGACTTGAACCATGTATCCGGCTTGGCGAAGCCCCACGCGAACGTCAACGATCGCTTGGCGTCGGTTGAAATCGGAGGCTAAAGAGCGCGTGGATCGGCGGGGGCAGCAAATGCGGCAAGTGACGGGAATAGTGGCGGCATTGGCCGCGATCGCCACGCTGATGGCGGGCGTCGCCCCCAGCCGGATTGCCGCTCAGACCGCCAAGGAAAAGCCGAAGCCGCCATATTTCGCGTCGATCGGCGCCGGCAAGGCGCGGATGCGCTCTGGCCCAGGCCGCACCTTCCCGGCGACCTGGCTCTATGTGCGCGCGGACCTGCCGGTGCGCGTGATCGATGTGTTCAAGGAATGGCGCAAGGTCGAGGATCCGGGCGGCGTCCAGGGCTGGATGCTTGGCAATCTGATTGCCAGCACGCGCACTGCGGTCGTGCAGGGATCGATCCTCGAGCTGCGTGATCGCCCGGCATTCGGCGCGCGCATTCTCTGGCGTGCCGAACCCGGCGTGGTCGGGCGCGTCAGCCAGTGTGCGCGGGGCTGGTGCCGCTTCGACGTCAAGGGGCAGGCGGGTTTCGCCGAAGCGAGCCGGCTGTGGGGCGTCGCTGCCGACGAGACGTTGCCGTGAGTGGGGCGATGATCACCGACTTCGACATGGACGCGTTCGTCACCGCGACGCTCGCGGAGGATTTGGGGCCGGGCGGCGATGTCACGTCGCAGGCCGTGATCCCGGCGGATGCCCGTTTCGCCGCGGTGATGGACACGCGCGACGCTATAACCGTCGCGGGGCTTGAGATCGCGGCCGCCTTCTTCCGCCGGCTCGACCCCGCCGCGACGATCGAGCTGCTGGTGACGGATGGCGCGCGGGTCGACAAGGGCACCAATCTGATGCGCATCGAGGGAAGTGCACGGGCGCTGCTCACCGCCGAGCGTTCCGCGCTGAACACGGTGCAGCATCTGTCGGGAATCGCAACGCTGACCGCGCGATACGTCGACAAAATTGTCGGAACCGGCGCGACCCTGCTCGATACGCGCAAGACGATCCCCGGCCTGCGCGTGCTTGAGAAATATGCTACGCGGACCGGCGGCGCGCGCAACCATCGCATGGGCTTGTGGGATGCAGCGATGATCAAGGACAATCATGTCGCCGTGGCCGGCGGGGTGGGGGAGGCCGTACGCCGCGCGCGGGCTGCGGCTATCGCCGAGATCATCGTAGAGGTCGACAGCATCGATCAGATCGAGCCGGCGCTTGCGGCCGGCGCGACGCGGTTGTTGCTGGACAACATGCCCCCGCCGGTGTTGCGCGGCGCCGTGACGCTAGTTGGTGGGCGCGTTCCGACGGAAGCGTCGGGCGGGGTAACCTTGGAGACGATCCGCGCGATCGCGGAGACTGGCGTGAATTTCATCAGCGTCGGGCGGCTGACCCAGTCGGCACCCGCCGCTGATATCGGCCTCGACTTTGCGCTCGCCTGAGAGTCCGGAGCCCCCGATGCCTCGCCCTTTGTCGATCGTCCGTTTCGAGCGGCTGTACCTCGCCGCGCTGGTGCTAGACGCCGCTAATGCTGCGCTCAATTGGTCGAGCTGGATGGCACGATTTACAGCCTCGCCTGCGGGAGCCGAGATGACTTGGGTGCTTCCTGTTATGGTAGCGTCGCTGTTCGCACTTCGAGTCGTGCTCTGGTATTTCGTGGCGCATTGGGCGAGCGTCACCGCCAAGTGGATTGTCGTTGCGTTGGCGGTAATCTCCGGGATCGGCCTGCTGTCCGGCGTCCTGGCGCTGACCACCGGCGCGATCTCGTCGCTTCCGCCAGCACTTGCCGGCATCGCCGCGGCCGCCTTGTACATCGCCGCTGCTTTTCATTTATTCCGACCCGATACACGATCGTGGTTCGGCAAAAGCTACCAGGAGCATGACGCATGATCCGCGCCGCGGCCGCCCTTCTTCTCCTCGCGCCAGGTGTCGCATCGGCGCAGGCCTACAGCTGCGCCGTTCCTGACGCTGCGGCGCTCACCGTTCGCCCTGACTTGCCGAGCGAACGCGAGCCGCAGCGTCTGCTGCCGATCGGGCATTACACGTTGGCGATCAGCTGGTCCCCGCAATATTGCCGTGCACCCGATAAGGCCGCCCGGTCGCGTTTCCAGTGCGGCGGCGCGAGCCGGTTTGGTTTCGTGTTGCACGGACTGTGGCCTGACGGCGTGGGGGAAAAGTGGCCGCAGTATTGCAAGTCGACCACGCTGATACCGGCCGCCACGCTCCGCGCGAACATGTGCGCGACACCCTCGGCGCAATTGCTACAGCACGAATGGGCGAAGCACGGCACCTGCATGGCCGGCGAAACTCCCGAAAGCTATTTCCGCCGCTCGACGGCGTTGTTCCGCGAGCTGCGCTACCCAGACATGGTAGCGCTGTCGCGCCGACCCTTGACCGCCGGCCGGCTCGCCACCGCTATCGCGCGTGTAAATCCAGGCATGCGCGCCGACATGATGCGGATCACCACCGACCGGGGCGGCTGGCTGGATGAGGTTTGGCTCTGCATGGACAAGAGCTTCCGCTACGCCCGATGTCCCGCTCATCAGGGCGGTGTGAAGCTCAACGCGCGCGTAAAGATCTGGCGCGGGCGCCGGTAGCGATCTTTGGCCCCCGCGCTACGGGGAGCGCCGCTACCGCTTTCGCGTCAGCTCCCGCATTGCATCGTCCAGCCCTGCAAGCGACAGCGGGTACATCCGGTCGTTCATCAACTCGCGGATCACCTTCACCGACTGCGAATATCCCCATTGCGCTTGCGCTACTGGGTTCAGCCACACCGCTGCGGGATAGGTAGTGGTCAGCCGGTGCATCCACACCGCGCCCGATTCCTCGTTGAAATGCTCGACCGAACCGCCCGGATGGGTGATCTCGTACGGGCTCATCGAGGCGTCGCCGACGAACACTACCTTATAATCGTGTGGGAACTTGTGAAGCACGTCCCACATCGGCGTGCGCTCCGAGAAGCGCCGCTTATTGTCCTTCCACACGCCCTCATAGGGGCAGTTGTGAAAGTAGAAGAACTCCAGGTTCTTGAACTCGGTCGTCGCGGCGGAGAACAATTCCTCGCACAGCTTGACGAATGGATCCATTGATCCGCCGACGTCTAGGAACAGCAGCAACTTCACTGCATTGCGCCGCTCGGGCCGCATGTGGACATCGAGCCAGCCCTGTCGCGCCGTGCCGTCGATCGTCGCGTCGATGTCGAGCTCGTCCGCGGCACCCTCGCGCGCAAACTTGCGCAGCCGACGCAGCGCAATCTTGATATTGCGAGTGCCCAGCTCCTTCGTGTTGTCGAGGTTGCGGAACTCGCGCTGGTCCCACACCTTCAACGCACGTTTTTGCTTCGATTCACCGCCAATCCGCACTCCTTCGGGATTATAACCTGAGTTGCCGAATGGGCTTGTGCCGCCGGTGCCGACCCATTTGTTGCCGCCCTGGTGGCGCTTCTTCTGCTCGTCGAGCCGCTTCTGCAGCGTCTCCATGATCTCTTCCCAGGAGCCGAGCGACTTAATCGCTTCCATCTCCTCCGGCGTCAGGAACTTGTCCGCAACCGCCTTCAGCCAATCGGCCGGGATCTCAGCGCCCTGTTGCGCGAAGCTCGTCTCGATACCCTTGAAGACCTTGGCGAAAACCTGATCGAACTTGTCGAGCAGCCCCTCATCTTTCACGTACACCGCGCGGGAGAGGTAGTAAAAGTCCTCCGGGGTCCGCTCGATCACGTCCTTCTGCAGCGCCTCGAGGAGTATAAGGTGCTCCTTCATGCTCGCCGGTATGCCGGCGACGCGGAGCTCGTCGAGGAAGTTGAGGAACATCAGCCATCCGCCCATCGTCTGCTTTTGATAGCGTGATGGCAGAAGTGGTGACGACGCAACAGTGTGAACTTGATCTCAACGGCGCGCGCTGCCCGCGCCAGCTCCTGGGACATAGGCGTCGATCAGCGCGCCAACATAGTCCGGGCTGCGGCTGGTCAGCTCCTCGCGCGGGTGACCTGGGGAGTAGATGAAGCCGTGGACCTTGTAGATCGTGCCACCTAGCCCATCGGCATCGCGATACCAGACCTTCACTTCGCTCCAGTCATTGCGCGAACTGACATCGAATACCGTCACGTCTTGCTCGGCATGGCCGCGGGCGCCGTTCAGTCGCGACCAGTTCGCATGCGTCAGCATAAGCACTCGATCCTCGACGATCCTGCTGACGACGGCGACGTGCCCGAGCGGCAGGCGCGATTGCCGCGCAAAGGCGATCACCGAACCGACGCGGGGCCGCTCGCCGCGTTTGTAGCGGCCGTCGGCTTGATCCCACCAAGTCCAGGCATCGCCGTATATCTGGATGCCGGAAGCTTGGCGCGCGAAGGGCACGCATTGGCCGACATAATCGAGCAGCGAACGCGCCTCTACCGGGCAGGCGAGGGAACAAGCGAACGCGGCAACGAGAGCGAGGGGGGGGCGCTTCATCACATTCCCTGACTACCAAGCAGGCGCTGACTGGCGCGTTGCTCATTGTGGTAAACAAAGGTTTGCCGCTGTCTCGTAGGAGGCGAGGCGCGAGCGTAACGATCGCGTTTGTTTGGTGAAATTCGCGCGAATCGATCGTGCGCTTGCGCGCCCCGGCTAGTTTCGATAATCGCCATCGGGTCGATGACAGCGTGCGCGCTTAAGCCGTCGCGGGTGTAGCTCAATGGTAGAGCAGAAGCTTCCCAAGCTTACGACGAGGGTTCGATTCCCTTCACCCGCTCCAGCACATACAGCCGTCCGTCTCCACTCGCGCTAACCTGCTCTGGCTGAGGCACAAAGCCCGCCAGGCTGAGCATGGCAGCGAGGCGTCCCTCGATCTCGATTTCCACACCGCGGGCGGTCGGATGCGGGTGAATGACCAGGCGGTCGATCAATCCGCGCAATGCCGGCAGTGCCTCCTGGCGGGCCTCGGGATCGGCAAGTTCCTCGTTCAACTTGTCGACTCGTCGGCGATAGTCCGCGGCGATGGTCGGATGGAGTGCGACCACCGGAAGCGACTCGACTTCCGCCAGCTCGGCCGTGGCCGCGTCGCGATCTGCTTTTGCCTTCGTCAGCGCCTCGCGGATCTCGGCGAACTCGCCGGCGCCGGTGGCGATCGCCGCGACCAGGCGCTGGACCTTGGCGGCCGCGTCGGTCACGCGTTTCTCCAGCTTTGTGCTCTCGCGCTTCGTGTCGGCCGACCGCCGGGCATATTCCTGATGGTACTCGCGGACGAACAGCGCGACGAGCTCGGGATCGAGCATGCGCTCGCGCAGGCCGGCTAGCACGCGACGTTCGAACTGGTCGGTGGTGATCTGCCGGTTGTTGGTGCAGCTGCCGTCGCTCTTGTGTTTGGTGCAGCCCCATCGCTCGCTGCCGATGACGATCCAACTTTCGCCACAGAGTCCACAGACGCCGAGGCCCGACAGCATCCGGCGCGATCGGACGCGCCGATGGAGCGGCAGGCTCTCGCTGCGCGCATGGCGCTCGCGGGCCGCTTCCCACGCCTCCTGGTCGATGATCCGCAGATGCGGCACGTCTTCGGTGACCCACGCGCTCTCCGGATTGACGCGGATCCGCGTCGTTCGCGTGGTGGGCTCGACGACTTTGCTGGTGCGGTTGTGCACCAGGCGGCCAATATAGAGTTCGTTGCGAAGGATGCCGTTGCCGCGCTTCCCATCGCCATTGATCGTCGTCGCGCGCCAGTGCGACCCGCGCGGTCCGAGCACGCCTTCTGCATTCAGCGCGGCCGCGATCGTTCGCGCGCTCATACCGGCGTTGAACTCGCGGAAGATGCGGCGGACGATATCGGCCTCGTCCGGCTGGATCTCGCGCAGGCCGCGAAGCGGGCGCCCGTTCTCGTCGATCCGGTTGGCAGTGCGATACCCATACGCCAGCCCGGCCGGTGAGCGGTCGGCCGCCACGGTGCCGCGCTGGCCACGTTTGATCTTGGCGCCGAGCTCCTTCCGAAACTGTGCGTCCATCAGCCCCTTGAAGGTGCCGCTGATGTCAGTGACCTCGCCATCGGACAGGGTGAACAGTCGCGCGCCAGCGAAACTCAGGCGCTCGCGAATAGCGAAGCTGTCACCCTGGTGGCGTGCGATGCGGTCGGTCGCTTCGGTGAGCACCTGGTCGACGCCGCCTGCTTCGACGCGAGACAGGAGGGCGGCGAGGCCGGGGCGCTGCGCCTCGCTGATCCCGGCCGCGCCGCTGATCGCGTAATCCGTGAAGATCTCGAGCACGGGCCAGCCTTCGCGATCGGCGCGCTCGCGGCAGACCGCGATCTGATCGTCGATCGACCGGCTATTTTGAAGCTGGCTGGAGAACCGAGCGTAGATGACCGTCCGCACTTCGTCGTTCCTTTCGGCGCTCTGCTATGTCCCGCGCAGCCGCGGCGCGCGCAAGCGCCTTCACAAAGTCGATCAGGGCCGGATCGTGCTTCATGCCGCCAGTCGCGTCGGCTGTGCGAACAACGCCCCGGTGCGATCGAGCGGCTGGCCCACGACCTGTGGGTAGACGTCACGACGGTGTGGCGCTGGATCGCCGGAGAGCTGGAGCCGGGCGCTGACCTGTCGTTTCTGATTTCGACCCGCACCGGGCGCGCGGTGCTGACATCCGATTGGCGCTGCCGGCCGGAAGGCGGCTGGGGCGAGCGTCCTGCCCCTCGGCTGTATCGAGCAGCGGCATGAAGGCGCGATCGAAGCAGGTCTTGGCCGAGCCGCTGATTGGGCGGTTCATCAAAGCAGCGGTGCCTTCCAAGCGGAAGATCGCGCTGTCGATGGTGAGCGCTCTTGCTGGAGCGTCTGTTGACATCACGCGCCTCGTTGGTGGGCGCTCGGGAGGCAACATCTGATGCGGCCGGCTCACACCATTTCGGATCACGCGGCGTCCGCCAGCCCCCCGCAGGGCGTTGCGTGCCGGAGAGCCGGGGCGGGGTGTGAACCCCTTACTGGCCGCAGCTCGACGCGATGATCGCGGATCTTGAGGGCGGCTTGAACATCGCCGTGTTCCACGACTTCCGCCGGCCTGTGCCGCTTGGTCGCATGTCATTGATATCGGCACCTACGGTCGCGGAGGCGACCGCCGTCGGATCGAGCAGCATTAAGGTCGGCGGCTTCGCCCCGGGGGCGCCAGCGCTCTGCGTCGGCGACTATATCGGCGGCGATGGAAGGCCGCATTTGGTCAGCCGCGCGATGACCATCGCGGCGGGCGGCGTGGTTGCCGGCGCGGGCACCATTGTCGCGGATGCCAGCGGCGCTGCGACGATCGGGTTCAAGCCGCCTCTATCTGCCGCGGTGGAGGCGGGGACGGTGCTGACGTGGCCTGTCACCGGCAGGTTCGAGCTGATCAGCGAGGATGCCGGCGCCAACGAAACGGGGGTCGGCGGGATCTCCGAATATGTGCTCGACTTCGTGGAGAGCCTGCTGTGAGCGGTTTGCGCGACCTACCCCCTGCGCTGCAGGACGAGATCGAAAAGCCGGAGCTGCGGCCCTTCCTCGGGTTGCACATCGATCTGCCGGACCCGGTGTACGCGGTGACCTGCAACGCGACGATTACCTACGGTGGTGAGACGTGGTCGGCAGTGGGCGGCCTTGGCCAGATCGACACTGTGGAGGAGGGCAGCGACGGCTCGTCCGTCGGCGTGCGCGCGACGCTCTACCAAGTGCCCAGCGAGTTCCGTGATGATATTGCCGACCAGGCGACGCGAGGCTGCCTCTACGAGCTTTTCGTGGGCGCTCTGGATCCCTCGTATCGCGAGGTGATCGGCTTCAAGAACATCTGGAAGGGCAGGCTCGACACCTACGAGATCGTCGATGCTGGCAAGACGATCACAGTGACCGTCGGCGGCGAGAGCCGGATGCGCGATCAGCGGCGCCCGGCGATCAGGCGCTTCACTGATTGGTGGCAGCAACGGCGCCGGCCCGGCGACAAGGCATTTCAATACGTCAGTCGGATGGTCGAGGTGCCAATCCTATGGGCCAAGGCGTCACAGAACGCCGTCCTGTGACCGACCCGGCATGGTCAATCCACTGCGGCGACCGGTGGCGCGAGCATGTGCTGGCCCAGACCGGGGCTGACGTCTGCGACGTCGTCGGGCCATCGCCCAGACGTCCGCGGGACTGGGCCCCCATGATGCGACGGCTCGGCGTTCGCGACATGGCCGGGGTCATCAGCGCGGTTCACGGGGAGCCTGTGCCGTCCCGCCAGGCGATGCGCGGCGACGTTGTCCAGCGTGGCTGGGCGATCGGCATCTGCCGCGGAGACAAGGCCGAGTTTTTTGGCGGCGACATGGTGCCGATGCGGGAAGTAGAGAGGTCGTGGGCCTTATGTGAGACACAGATCCCCGGTCTGCGCGCCAAAGTCGGTGATGCAGAAGTCACCGAGCAAGTCGTTCATCTCTGACACTCGTGTCTGGTTTGTGTGATCAGCCAGCTTGAAGACGGTCCAGAAATTCTGCGCAGGGTGTGCGGCGGCCACAAATGCACCTTTCGGGAAGGAGGCCCGGAGCGCAGTCTCTAGTCCAGTGGGCGCCCCGGATTGGTCGAATAGGGCAACGTCCCCATGGATTAGGACGCGATTCACCTCGCTCGGTATTGGGAACCTCCCCTCTCGGTGTTCTTCGGCAAGCTGCAGAATCCTGCGACCAAGGGTGCCGACAAGCTGATCCTTGGGATGGGTGCTGATGTCAATTGTCACCGTCATTACCGGTCCCGACCGATCGACCGACTTGACCCATTCGGGTAAACGCGGCGCCGCCGCTGGCGCCGCAACCCGCGGCTCGGCCGCCGAGCGCCGAGCCGCCTCATCTCGATACTTCTGCGGCGCTAGGGTGCCGATCAGGATGATTAGCGCCAAGGCCACCAGCGCGCCGATCGCCGTCCGCTTCAACCACTTCATGTCGCACCTCTTCCTTAGAGGCGATCATAGCTGGAGTATCCTTTGGGCAAAGTCCTCAAGGCAGTTGCGATCATCGCTGTGGCCGTCACTGTTGCGTACTTTGCTCCAAAGATCTCGGCTGCGCTCATCAACGCCGGCCTTGTTGGAGGCGGGATAACGGCAGCAGCGCTGACCGCAACGATCGTCTCTACCGCTATCGGCGTCGCCGTGAGTACCGGCTTGTCCTTGTTTGTCGGTAAGCCGTCAGCGGCAGGTAGCGCAACACCAAGCGTGTTTCGCCAGACCCTAGCAAACAGCTTCATCATCTATGGGAAGCGTCGCGTGGGCGGCCTGATGATCTTCTTCCACCCGGTGGGAAAGGATTGGCGCTATTTCGTGATCGCGGTCGCAGGGCACCGCTGCCAGGGCGTCACGCGGTGGTTCCTCGGTGACGAGGAGGTGTCGGTCGACGGCGCGGGGAAGGTCACCAGCGGCAAATATGCCAACAATGCGTGGCTGTGGTTCGCACGCGGCACGGCAGATCAGGCCGCCCACCCGACGTTCGTGGGGGAGACCGGGGGGAAGTGGAGCTCGGATCACCGCGGCCGCGACACCGCGCTGATCTACGCCAAATTCAAGATGACCGATGACGTGGTGCAGGCCGGCATGCCGAACATCACTGCGGAAGTTGAGGGCAAAGACGACATTCTTGACCCGCGAACAAACACCCGTGGCTATACGCGCAACGCTGCGCTCGTGTTCTACGACTGGATGGTCACGCCGCGCGAGGAAGGCGGCTTCGGTGCCTACGGCGACGAGATCGACTGGGACTGGATAGCAGCGCAGGCAAACGTCTGTTCAGAGTTGGTTGCCACGCCGTTCGGCACCGAGAGGCGCTACGAGTTCGACAGCTATATTCAGACGGGTGGCGCACCGAGCGAGGTGAGGGATACCTTCGTCGTCTGCTGCGCGGGATCGTTCACCTATTGCGGCGGCAAGATGCTGATGCGGCCGGGCTATTATGTCCCGCCGAGCGCGACGCTTCAGGAAGCCGATCTCGCCGGCCGATCACGGTGCCGGCGCTGATGCCTGGTGACCAGATCGGCAACGAGGTGACCGGCACATACATCGAGCCGAACCTTTACCAGCCGGCAGACGTGCCGACCCGCGCGATCGCTGCGGAGGATACACGGCAGCTGAGCTATGATCTGCCGCATATCACGTCGGTGTACCGCGGGCAGCGCATCCTCGAATTCTACCTGCGGAAGGCACAGGCGGAGCGCCGCGTGACCTGGCCGATGAACATCATGGGCATCGCGATCTCGACGCTCGACACGGTGCAGCTTGCAACCGAGCGGTACGGCTTGTCCAACTACGCCTTCCAGGTGAGCAGCTGGGGCCTCAACCAGGACTTCTCGGTTGGACTGCAACTGGAGGAAACCGGACCCGAGATGTTCGACTTCGATCCCGACTCCTATCTCGAGCCGGGCGAGATGGCGGTGCTAACGCCTGCAGATGCGATCGGCGACCCGACTGCGCCGCGTGGCGCGCTGCGTGTCGTCGCGAGCGATCCGCCCTTTCCGGTGACGAGCAGTGCCTCGAGCCTGACCATTGCCGCATCGTCCGTGATGCTCGACACCGGCCAATCGCTTGTGCTGCCCAGCGTCAGCATCCCGAGCCTGACCGATGGCACCTTCTACAACCTGTTCTGGAACACCGGCACGAGGGCATACGAGGTCGAGCTGGATCCAGCCCCGACACGCCTTGCGTCACCGTCGTTCGTGTTCATCGTACGTCAGGGCACCCTGAACACGGACGGCACGCCGCCCGACGTCGAAGCGCCGCCACCCGGCTATGGCGGGGGCGGTGGCTACTATGGCGGGAACCCGACCCCATGGTGCCAGATCCGCGAAACACCACCTCCGGGCTGTAGTTGAGCATGCTGCCCAGCGTTGCGGCGGGCACCATGATGCTGCGCCTCCCCGCCTGACCTTCGGAGACATCAATGCCCGTCAATCAGAGGTTCCTCGCTTCGCGCAATGCGACGTGGGCGCCGACGCTCATCTATGATTACGAGGGCGCAGCGCTACCATTGACCGGCGCGGCGATCGCGATGGAACTTCGACTTTACCCCGGCCAGGCGGGCGCAGCGAACCTCCGCCTGGCGAACATCCCGTTTAGCGACGCGTTGGTGTCGGGCGCGCCCGGATCCGCAGACGAGCGGCGACGGCTTTCCCTCCTCCCCTTTGCAACATCGGCGCAGCTGAGTGTGCTGCCAGGGCTGCACGCACCAGAGCTGGGCGAACCGTTCCCCTTCGCCTTCGACATCCTGATCACCTACGCCGACGGTCTCTCCGAAATCCTGTCGAGCGGCACCTTCGTCCTTTCGCCAGGAGTGACCACCACATGAGAGAGATCATCGGCGCGCAGGTTGGCGGGCTTCGAGGGCCCGGGCTGACCGATGCGGACCTCGCCGCGATCGACGGAAAAGTTGCATCCGCAACAGGCGCAGCGGTCGAGGCCGCTTTTGCCAGCCAACGCGTCGAGCGTGTGATCTATGTCAGCCAGGGCGGTGATGACGCGAACAACGGCGAGGCGCTGCACAACGCGGTGCGGAGCATCGAGGCGGCACGCGATCTGGTCGCGGCTTACGACGGCCCGGCAACCATCATGGTTTATCCCGGTGAATATCGAACCGCCGGCCATATTGACTTCCCCGACAATTGCACGGGCGTGATCGGAACCGGGGCGGCGCGCTCCACGCGAATCCTGCCCACCGTTGGCAATGAGGAAAAGAACCAGTTCCGCATGGGCGATGGCGGCTACGTGCAGGGTTTCAGCTTCGAAGGCTGGCGGGTCGATGACCTCGACGACCCGTCCGAAGGTTTCGCAATCTCGTTCCGGCCCGGCGCGATCATCCGGCGCACGGTCTACGCGCACAACATCACCGTCTGGCGCGGTGGACCACCAGCCCTGATCCCGCCGCCGCTCGATCGCTTGAACGGCAACCCTATGGTCGGACGCGGCGGCGGCGTTGCGCTGGCCGACCGGGCGGTCGTCAGCGGTTATTCGGTGTTCCCGCAGATCATGCTCTGGGGCGCGACGCCGGTCAGCCCGAACGGCATTGGCTATTGCGCGAAAAACGGCGCGTTCATCAACGGCATCAACGCCGTCGCGCTATGGATGCACAAGCAGTATCTGTGTCTCAGCGGCGGTCAGATGATCTTGACGAACTGTGCCTCGCAGTTCGGGGACTACACGCTGTGGTCCGAAGGTTCGACGCAGGAGGTCGTGCCCGGTGTCAGCATCGGGCCGGTATCGGTGCAGACAGCGGCATCGAACGCGGTCGTCGCCAACAAGGCCGCGATTCTGGACGCAATGTGGACCGCGACGGACGCCGCGTTCCCCTATTTCTGCCTCAACGAAGGCAAGACCCGCACCGATGCCACGATCCTGCTCGACAGCATCGCATTCGACTTCGCGGCGGGTCAGCAGGAAAGCGTCCAGCGTTTCGCGTCGGGCATGTTCAATTATGCTGGCGACCGGGTGTTTCCTGTCGAGGTGCTGCCCGCCTTCGTGTTCGCTTGGAACAACATGCGCGCGCAGATCAAGGCGCTGGTCGGTGCCGACGCCGACAACATGATCGACGGGCTGATCGATGCGCTGATCGCTACGGTGACAGCGCCGGTGAAGCGCACAAAGCCGAGCAACATCATCGCGGTGGGGCATCAATGGAATGCTGTGATGGCGGGCGTGAACGGCCGAGCGCTGTCCCGGCCGTCGCTCGACGTGCCCGACAGCATCGTCGAGCGCGACCTGGGCACGATCACGTACAGCGGGATCGATGAGCGCGGGAAGTTCTACTTCACCGGCGGCGCACTGGTGAACCCGTTGACGGGGCAGTTCGAAGGTCCGCCCGTCGACCGCACAATCCTGCCGCGCGCCCGCCGTGCGGCGACCATCGTCGGAGGTTACTCATAATGGCCCGCATCATTACCAGGGAAAGCGCGGCGGCAAAGCCGTTGCGTATCGCACTGGCCGGGGTGCCGGTCGACTGGACGACGATCCTGGAAGCAAACGATTTCAGCGTGCCGGACACGTCGGTCCGCTGGCCGGGCGTCGCAAACCGGGACCCCGCGAACGCTGATCGCCGCATCCAGCCTGGGTTCGCGCTGATTGAGGCTCCCCTGATGTTTCACAACACTGATGTGGTCGAGCGGAGGATCGATATCCGCATCTTGACGGAGGATGCTGCGGAGGTGGTGCAGGCGCGGATCACCATCCCCGCCGGTGACACGTACATGCACCCGGCACCAGGCCAGCGATTGTTGAAACTCACCCTCGCAAGCGCATCCGGCGACCGGTTGCAGGTGCGTGCCGAGGTGGCAGGCGTGATCCATCTTACTGCGGCGGCGTCGGAAGGCGCAGCCGAACAGCATCAGCCGAGCGGGGTCTGACATGAGCCGCTTCCTGAAGGACCGCGAGTATCTGACCGGGCGATCGGCCACGTCGCAACGGCTGATTGACCAACCATATCCGATCGACCTGCCGCCCGGTGTCTACAAGGGCACCTGGGTCGTCACCGAGGGCGGTGAGATGCAGTGGTCGAACGGCGAGGAATGGGTGCCGCTTGCTCCCCCGGGGACCGAGATGATGATCCCGCCGTGGGTAGGCGTGCCCGAAGGCTGGTTCGAAATATCGGGGCAGCTCGGCGGCGACTTCACCAATCGCCGCGTGATCGCCAACAAGTTCGACTTTTCCTATCTCGACAATGACCTTTTGTCTTGGATGCTGCCCCTTCCAGCAAGCATGTTTGAGACGAGCGCTGGACTGGTCCAGGTGGCCGCGCCGCCCGCCCCGGTAGGACTTGTGCTTTCCGGCACGGCGATGCCGCGCGTCAACTGGTCGCAATCCGTTTCTGGCAGCCGACCGACGTGGAGCCAAGTCACGCGGCTGGCGGCGGGGCAAAACCGAACCATCAACAAGATCACGTTCAACCGCTTAGGGCAGGCGTGTGTGCTGGACATCCCGATCCGCACGCAGGGCACCATGATCGTCTGCACGTCGCAGGGCATCTACGCGCTAGGCGTGGATATCCCCCAGGGGGCTTACACCTATGGGCGCTGGGATCATCTGCCAGTCGAGGAAGTGTTGCTGCTAAGCAAGTTTCTCACCAACAGCGAGATCGAAGCGTTCAAGGACTTTCTGGTTGATACGCGGTTTCGCGTGAGGGACAATTTCGCGTCAGTTACCGATCTGCGTTCCGCCTGGCGTGATCGTACCGAAATCACCAGCTTCCCAATGATAGATACATCCAACGTAACAAACATGGGTTTTGGCAGCTCGACTGGTGCGTGGTTAGGTTGCACAAAGTTGCAGACATTTCCGGCTCTCAGCATGGCGAAATGTCTTTCCGTCGAGGCTTCGTGGCAAAACTGCACCTCTCTTCAATCTTTTCCAGCGATAGCCTTTCCTGTTTGCCGGGATTTTCGATCAGCATGGCAAGGGTGCTCGTCCATGCTATCGTTTCCCGCGCTGAACATGGCGGTCGGTTGGGCGGGAGACAACAGCGCACTTTGGTATACTTGGCAGGGGTGCACAAGACTGCTCACTTTCCCGACCGGCATTGTTCTCCCCCCGGTAAACAGTTGGGCCTACGCGTGGCAAGCCTGCACATCCCTTAACAACAAGCAGGCGGACAACGGGTGGAGCTTTCCCTTGTTCGACGTATCCCTAGTGAATTCATTTAACCGAACTTGGAACGGGTGCGCGTCATTCTTAAACTTCCCGCCGATCAACACCGGAAACGGGATAGACTTCTTTTCGGCATGGGAAAACTGCGCCAAGATAAATAACATCATGAACTATGGGGTGCCGGGTGGGGACCCATACAGCTTCCCCATGATCGACACCGCGAAGGGGGAAAACTTCTTCTCAGCTTGGAGAAGGTGCGCCGCTCTGACCTCCTTCCCGCCGCTCAATTTTCAATCGGCGCTCGGCACTGTTGGCATCGGCAGCCTTCACGGGTTCCAACTCGCGTGGGAAGGTTGCTCAGCCCTGACGACGTTCCCCGCTGGGGTGTTCAACGCCAGTAGGACGAACAATTACGCAAACGCCTTCACCGGTTGCGCGCTGACGCAGACCAGCGTCGATAACATTTTGACAAGCGTCGCGGCCTCCGCCGCAACCTTCAATCTGAACAATGGTCAGATCGACATCAATCTTGGCGCGAATGCTTCGCCTTCGGTCGCAACCGGCCGACCCGCCGTGGACGCGTTGCGCGCCCGTGGTTGGGTCGTCAACGTCGTGGGGTATCCGGCATGAACTATCATCTGGTGACGATGGCGGTCCCGGCGGGGCTTCTGGACGAAGGCAATGCGCTGATGGCCGCACTGGGCGACAGTCCCGGCGACGCGGAGACGTTCACCGCGCTGGAATGGGGTCCGGCCGATGCAGCCGATGCGTGCCACGCCCTGATGAGCGGGCTGTTCCCAGAGGCGTTCGTCGTAGGCTTGGAAGATGTCGGGCTGTGTTTCAGCGGCCTCGCATCGGCTGATGCGATCTCGGTACGAATCGACATGCCCGCACTCGATGCGATTGCAGACATGGGGCTGGTGTCGTGCACTGATCCGAACGCCACGCCTCCGCCACTGGCAGATCCTGGTGCGCAGGCTCTTTCCGAAGAGCGATCTGGTATGGTTGTGTCGCGCCTGCAGGGGCGTTTGACGCTCGGCGCGGAAACGTGCGCGGCGATCGACGCGCTGGGGGCGGACCCGGACACGCCGTGGGTGGTGCGCGAGACGATCAACAACGCGATCGAGTGGCGCAGGACTTCACCAACGATGGAGCACCTGGGACAGATGCTCGGGTACGACGCGCTGGAAATGGACGATCTGTTCCGCGCCGCGGCGATGGTCGAGGCGTCATGAGCCTCTACGAAGCAACAAGGGATCTGCACCACGCGTGCGAGGCGCACCCGATCGGCCAGCGCATGACGGCGGGAGCCATCACGCCCGGTGAATGGGCGTATTGGCTGTCGGCGTTCAGAGAGATTCACCAAGCGATCGATCCGCATTTTCCGGCGCATCTGGCGCGCGTCGCGCTTTTGGATGCGGATCTGTCCATTCTGCCGCAGACGCCCGTAAGCGCGTCGGCGGAAGTTCTCGCCGCCAGCCTGAACTGTGACGCTGCCCGGCACGGCGCGGCTTACGTGTTGCACGGCGCGCACCGGCGAGGCGGCAGGGTGCTGGCGAAGACGATGGCAGGCGCCGGGCTGCCCAGCGCGCACGTCGTCTATGCCCTGCCGATCGAGACGGAAGCGATGATCAAGTCGCTGCGCGAGCGGGACGACATCGCCGATCACGCACGCTGCGTATTCAAGGCCCTTCTGGGTGTGATGGAAGAGATGCAGATGCTCGCAAGGGCAAGACAGGTCGTGTTCGTATGAGCGCGGCGCGGGGTCTCTAATGGCATGCAAGACCTCGCCGCCGAAGCCGCCCACTGGCGCAGCAAAGCCCGCGAAGGCGGACCTGGATGAGCACGGTTCACTCCTGCGCCTCGGCTAATTATCGGCGGCTGCGGGTCCGAGACGCTAATGTCTTTCGTGACGCCTCGGATCGGCATCCTGATCTGGATCGAAGAGCCGCCATCCGGTCGCGAAGTGTTTGAGCATCGGCCTGTGGCAGCGGACACATTCAGACCGAAAATCTAGCCCGTCGTTCCGCACGACCTTCGATCGTCTGTGGCCCGACACCAAGCATAGCAGTCCAAGCATCACGCCCCCCCGCGTTGAGTGGTGCTCAGCGTTGTGTCCGGATCGCGGGTGGGCATGCTGGTGGTTATGGGTACACGATGTTGCACGCCGCTGCCGAAATAGCAGGAGGGCCCGACCATCCATGGATGAGCGGCCTTGAGCCATGGCGTATCGCCGGTCGTTTGCGGACGTGAGTTCATCACGGTCCCCTTGGTAGTCATGTAGCTTCCCCCGAAGCCCCGATCCGTAAACTCGTCATAACCGTAATTTCGGGTCGATCATCACCCTTCCGGGGGAGGCGGTCCCGGTTGGAGACATCGATGTACAACACAGGCCTCGCGCCCTGGTGGCTGCGAATTGGAGGCGCGCGTGAGCGATCCCACCGTCATCCACATCGTAGGCGTCACGGCCGTCTGGAATATCTTTCTGTCGGCGATCCGGTTCGCACTGGTCGGCTTCTACGGCCTCAAGCCCGTAGCGAGCTGCATCTGGCACCTGATCCGCTGTGAAGGCGGCGATAGGACAGCCTGCCGGAGGCGCTTGATTGC
This sequence comes from Sphingomonas radiodurans, assembly GCF_020866845.1. NCBI lineage: Bacteria > Pseudomonadati > Pseudomonadota > Alphaproteobacteria > Sphingomonadales > Sphingomonadaceae > Sphingomonas > Sphingomonas radiodurans. The sequence continues at coordinate 550,937 of NZ_CP086594.1, read as the reverse complement.
CAGCCTGGATCGGCAATACACCGAGCTGCTGATCGCGATCACGACGCCGTGGAGCGTGATGTTGCTGTTCGTCGGGATGGTAACGATCGGGGCGGGGCTGGCGGTTGGAAGCGTCGGCGACGTGGTGCAATTGGTCGCCATGTCTCCGGCGCACTGGGACGGGTTCGATCGCAGCATGGACATGGCGAGCGCGGTCGGCCTGTGTGTCGGCATGGCGGCAGTCCACGCGGCCGTGACGAAGCATCGATCGCTGAGCCTGGTCACCAGCCTCGGTTTTGCACTCATGGGTGTCGGGATCGGCGCGGTTTCGGCGGTCCACCAGTGAGCATCAAGGATAGCTGGCCGGCGTTCGTGCTGATGGCTTTTGCGGTGGCGTCGGGACAGATCGGCCGGCTCGGGCAGCGGTACGAACGCGGTCAAGCTGTCGGCCGTAAGAAGGTGATCGTCGAGCTGACCATGCTCCCAGCGTTCGGCGCGCTCGGGGGCGCACTGGCGGCGGAATATTCGTGGCCGATCTGGACGATCCTCGGTGCCGGCATCGCTGCCGGATGGACCGGCTTCGGCACCTTCCGGCTGGTCGTCGCGGCAGCGCGCTTCGCTGGCCAGCAGATGGCCGGGATGAAGATCGACCCACCGGCAAGCTGAACCCCGCGACGCAAGCGCAACGCTCGGTGCGACCCTTGTGGGAAGCGCGGCGCTTGCGGAGCCACGGCGGGCTAGCGCCGGGCTGGGCGCGGCCACTCGTATCATTTTGGCACAAAAGCAAGGATATAGATCAATGGCAATCATCCTGGGCCAGCGCTCGCTGGCGCGGCTCGAAGGCGTGCAACCCGATCTTGTCCGCGTCGTGAGGCGCGCGGTGGTCGATGCGGACCCGGTCGACGACTTCACCGTGCTCGAAGGCGTCCGCACAAAGGAACAGTGCTGGGTCAACTTCGGCAAGGGGCGAACAGCGTCGGAGTGCAAGGCGAAAGGCGTGCCTGCCAGCTATGTTCAGCCCAAGCTGGCTAAGGTGACGTGGCTCAGCAACCCGCTGGCCTCGAAGCACGTGAAGCAATCGACGGGCTACTCACATGCCGTCGACCTCGCGCCATATCCAATCGACTGGAACGACCTGGCGCGCTTCGACCGGCTCGGCAAGTTGATGTTGGCGGCGGCGAAGGCCGAGGGCGTCGCGATCCGCTGGGGCGCCGACTGGGATCGTGACGGGAAGCCGCGCGAGAAGGGCGAGACCGATAGCCCGCACTTCGAGCTCGATCGATGACGCTCGCTGGAGCCTTAGCGCTGCTGCGCCGCTTCTGGTGGTCGGTCCCGATCGCCGTGCTGACGATCGCGCTGCTCGCCACCCGCGCTACGCTGGCCGACCGCACCGCCACCCTTCGCGCCGAGCGCGACGCTTGGTCGTCGGAGATCAGGCGGGCCGAGCAGCTGAAGCTCGAAGCTGAGCGCCGCTACGCGACGAACCTCGCCCAGGCCGCGACCAACTACGCCGGCCGCATCTCCGCCATGCAGCCGATTATCGTGCGATCCATCAACACGACGAGGGAATATGCGCAGACTGATGCTGGTCTTGAGCGCGTGCGGGAACAGCAGCGTCCGCGTTGAGATTGCCCGGCCTCCGATCCAGTATCTGACGTGCAAGGCGGAGCCGCTGGTGCCAGTAGAACTAACTGACGCGACGGTGAGCGTGTGGACCAGCGAGGTCGTTGTGGCTGGGCGGGATTGTCGCTCGCGCCTGCAGGCCGTTAAGGAATGGTCTGAGGCGACGGCGAATTCAAAACAATAAACCGACCACTTCGCCGCCGCGTTCATTTGGGTCTGCGCTAGGCATCAGGCTGCAATCCCCAGGTACGTGTAGTGTAATAACGCCCTACTTTTGGACGATCGTAAACGCGAACGACGCCATCTTCGTCATATTCCTATCTCGGAAGAACCCCGTCGCGGCCTGATGCGCCTGCCAGAGCCCTGGGATTTTCTTGTAGTATTTGTGCCCGTAAAACGGCACCTGCCAGACGTTGGTAAATCCTATCTCACGCAAGCGGTTCTGAATTGCCGGCGAGACATAGCACCCGCTATACCATGCCGGAAACTTGGGATAACCATCGTCCGTTCGGTCGGGGAACACCTTGGTCAGCAAGGCGCTCGATGCGAATTCCGGGACCATCCTGTTGAGCACGAACGGGAGCGCGTAAAGCACCGGGTGAAAGGCTATCGAGATGCCGCCGGACTTCAGCAGCATGTGGATATTGGCATAGGCGCGCTCGTAGCTTTCGACGTGCTCCATCACCATTTTCGAGAATGCGAAATCGAACTGACCAGCATAGGGGGCTATGGTCGCAGGATCGGGGCTTTGCACGTCGAAATGCGCTTTCCCGACCCACGCGGGCGCTTTGCTCAGCTCTCGCGCGGAAATGTCGTTCGAGGTATAGGACAGTCCAAACCGCTCAACTTCGTTTTGGCTGAATGAGGGGCCTCTGCCGCCGCCGATCTCGATAACGCTTTTCGCGCCACTCGTCTCGATCAGCGATCGGACTGAAGGCAGAAAGTTCGCCCACGCCCATGTGCGGTCGCGATGCTTCGCGATCTCAGCGACAGCAGTGGATATGTTTCGGTCCATGTAGAGCCAGCCCCCGTTTACCTGGCTCTATATGCCCGATATTTTGCGGCTCACAACTGGGATTTAGTTACCGAGGAGCGGGACTAACTTCCAGCCACCACGACCTAGCTGCGTACGCGTCTCTGGTGCGCTTCACCACTCGTTGTTGAGCCCTGCAACGTGAGCCGGATTGTTGAGGTCGATGCGCCGGATGCTGGTGGAGTCTTGGCCGCGTTAGGCGCGGCTGTCGCCGAGCATGTTGCGCAGCGGCCGGCTATAAGCCTCGTCGCCCATCAGGTGCTCTGGTGCGTCCGTCAGGATCTCATAGCGCTTCAGATCGTCAGCGATGTGGAGCGCGATCGTAGCGCGGGCCTTGTCCTGCTGCTCCGCGGTACCGGTCGCCAAATGCTTCCGGAGCGTGGTCGATACCTTGCGGAGCGCAGCCGCGACTGACCAGGCGAACTCGTCGCGGTTGACCTGCCTCACTTCACCACCTTGAACTTCGCCCAGCGCGGATCCTCACCACCCAGCTCGATCTCTGCCACGCCGAAGAATTGTGAGAGCGTCTTGCGCTCGTCCGGCCGCAGCTCGAGCGGGAAGCCTTCGCGGACGAAGCGGTGCACGTAGCGCGCCGGCCGGCGGATGACCCTCGCAACCTCGGTAAGGCTGACACGGCGCGCCTTCGCCAGCTCCTCCAGCCGGGCGTGGGGATTGCTCACCTTCATCAGTAACAGATCCAATCGTTCTCAGCGTCGTCGAGCGCGGCCCAGTCGTCGCCGGTGGCCATCTTTCCGCTCAGCCACTTCTTCACGGCCTCTACGTCACCCTGGCGGGGGAACGATCGGTCAGCGTGCGCGGCGAGCGCAAAGTCGCCGAGCCACCCGTCGCGCTTGCGCTGCTCGATCAACCACGCGCCGAACGTCGGCTTGGCATCTGTGTAGCGCAGGGCAGGGTCGGGCATCGTGACCTCCGAATCGTTCGTTGCCGGTACAGGTCGCGTTCCGCGTTTGTTCTACTTCAAACGCTGGCACTGTCGGGACGATCGCCGCTTGGTTGATCGACTGCCGCGCTCGCGGTATCGAAGCGGCTGCAAAACACATTTGCAAAATAACGTGAGACCGGTGCGAGATTATCGTGCAAGATCAACGGTTAAGCGGGTATAGTACAATGGTAGTACAGCAGCCTTCCAAGCTGCTTACTCATCCAAGCCTAGCTGATGTTCTTGCATTGAACCTGACAGTTTGGTGCTTTCTTTCACGTTGCAGATAGCTTCAAACGGTGCCAGCCTCTCTCATCTTGGAGAGGTGAAGATGAAGACGTTTGCAGCTTGGCCAGCTATAGTCATCGCATTGACCTTAGGGTTTCCCGTCGCCGCCGATCCTCAATATCAGGGAACGTTCGTGGCGAGAGTAGGAGCGAGTTCAGCCGATGTTGCGCTCGAGCGGCAGGTAACCACGTCAAAGTTCAAAGTGCGAGCTCTGGGCTTGGGCGGAGCGAAGACAAGTTTCTACGTGCCCGGTGATCGGTCGCCGGTCAGATTCACATCAGCTTCACCAATCAGCCTGATTGTGCGCGTGAGCGATCCTCAGATTGACCCTGCCAACCTGTTCAAGGTGATTTACGCTAAGGTCGAGAAAGGAAACCGTGTGCTGTCCGCCGTCTCCGGCGGCCTATTGGGTGGAAAACAGCGGCCAGGCGAAGCGGTCAGTTTTGAGGCGCGACCCTATAAAACCTCAATGGTCCAGCTCGTGCTGCCGCAGACTCTCCTCGCCGGCGAATATTGCGTTTCCAGCACGCCCACACTGCAGAACCCCGAACCGCCTGCATACTGCTTCGGCATCGACTGACTTATCGACTGGAATCAGGGCTGGTGGCGCGAACTATCCACCCATGTAATTCATCAAATTAGACGCGTGCTTTCAAAAAGCCGGCTTTCTCGGATGAAGGTTCGTGATCGGTTCCCTTCACCCGCTCCAGCACGCCTAAGCGACTGATTTCGCCTTCTCTTACTTCCAGCGCCCGTGCGAAGACCGCTTCGAACATCGCCGCTGTCAATCGCCCTGTGTTCGTGTTGTAGCGCGAGCAGTGGTAGCTATCGATCAGGAGGCGGCCGTCGGGCATGCGGTGTTCGGCTAGATGGCCGAATTTGGCTTTCGGCAGTTTGCCGCCGAGCGCTTTGACGGCGGATTGGTGCGCGATTTGGCCTAACGCTATGAAAATACTTGCCTTTGGGAGTGCCGCGAGGGGAGCTTCGAGGAAGGGGCGGCAGGTGCGGATTTCATCGGGGGTTGGTTTGTTCTCAGGGGGCAAGCAGCGGACGGCGTTGACGAGCATTGCGCCCTTCAGGCGCAGGCCATCATCCGGGCGCTCGTCGTAAGTGCCTTCACTCAGGCCGAATTTTGCCAGCGTCGCGTAGAGCAATTGGCCGGCGTAATCGCCGGTGAATGGCCGTCCGGTGCGGTTTGCGCCATGTTTGCCGGGCGCGAGTCCTACGATGACCAGCCACGCGTCAGGGTCGCCAAAAGCGGGTACGGGAGCGTTCCACCACGGGGGAAACTGCGAGCGAGCGATATCGCGAAACTCGACCAAACGGGGACAAAGCGGGCAATTTCGGGGTGGTTCGGTCGCGGGTAGCGGAGATGGTGCGAAGTTCATCGTCACGCGATAGGCTGAGCGGCATGCAGCGCTCAACCTATGTCGTGGCCGTGGGTTCGAATCGTTGGGGACGGCACGGGCGACCCGAAGCCGAAGTGACGGGCGCGCTGGCGGCGATCCCGGGCGATGTCCTAGCCGCGCCAATCATCACGAGCGCACCGCTAGGCCCATCGACACGGCGCTTCGCCAATACCGTCGCGTTGGTCCAGACCGACGTTGATCCTGAAACGATGCTTCATCGGCTCAAGCGGATCGAATGCAGCCTCGGCCGCCGCGACGGGCTTCGGTGGGGCGCTCGAGTAATCGACCTCGACATCGTCCTGTGGACGGGCGGCGCCTATTCAGTGCCGGGGCTCGAAATCCCGCATCCGGCGTTCCGCGGCCGTGATTTCGTCCTGGCACCGTTGTGCGTTATCGCACCGGATTGGCGTGATCCGCTGACCGGCCTTACCATGCGCCAGCTTCGCGCCCGGTTGACCAGCCGCCGCCCGCTCCCTAGGCGCTCCCGCACTGGTGAGGGTCCGTAGCTCAGTTGGTAGAGCAAGCGACTTTTAATCGAGAGGTCCCGGGTTCGAGCCCCGGCGGACCCACCAGCGACCTACCCATGCGATTCGTTCTCAATTGAAACCAATCCAGGTTTCGACGATTGAAAAGCGCAGGGGTATGCCAGCTTGGGCACATTAGAAAATTTGGAGCAGCGACTATGGCTGAGGGCGGATCGCTCGCGGTATCCCGACGGGGCGTGCTGGCGGGCACGGCGGCGAGTGTCGCGTTGACCGCGGCACCGGCAGTGGACGCGCAGCCGCGCCCGGCACGCGCGCCAGTCTTGGCGAAGGTGTCGCTGACCGTGAACGGGAAGAAGCGCGCGCTGGAGATCGATACACGTACGACGCTGCTCGATGCGCTGCGCGAGCATCTTCAGCTTACCGGCACGAAGAAGGGTTGCGATCACGGCCAGTGCGGTGCCTGCACCGTGATCGTCGACGGGCAGCGGATCAATTCCTGCCTGAGCCTCGCCGTCCAGCATGACGGCGACAAGGTGACGACGATCGAGGGCCTCGGCACGCCTGAGAAGCTGCACGCGATGCAGGCGGCGTTCGTGAAGCACGATGGCTATCAGTGCGGCTATTGCACGCCGGGGCAGATTTGCTCGGCGGTAGCGGTGCTAGATGAGATTCGCGCCGGCATTCCGAGCCATGTGCAGGGCGACGTCGCTGGCAAACCGGCGATGACGGTGATCGAGATGCGCGAGCGGATGAGCGGCAATATCTGCCGCTGCGGCGCCTATTCTAACATCGCCGATGCGATGGCTGACGTGGCCGGGCTTGCGCCCGCTGGGGCCGATGTCGCGGGGGTGAAGGCATGAAGGCGTTTGACTATCTGCGCGCGAAGAGCCCGGCGGAAGCCGCAGCGGCAGCAGCGCGCCCCGGCGCGAAGTTCATCGCCGGCGGCACGAACCTGCTCGATCTGATGAAGCTGGAGATCGAGACGCCGGCGACCTTGATCGACGTGCAGGACCTCGGCCTGAACCGGATCGAGCCGACGCGCGAAGGCGGGCTTCGCATCGGTACGCTCGTATCGAACACGTCGCTTGCCGCCGACACGCGCGTGCGGCGCGATTACGGGGTGTTGACGCGGGCGATCGTTGCTGGCGCTAGCGGCCAGTTGCGCAACAAGGCGACGACGGGGGGCAATTTGCTGCAGCGGACGCGCTGCCCGTATTTTTACGACACCAATCAACCGTGCAACAAGCGCAAGCCCGGATCGGGCTGCGCGGCAATCGGCGGCTATTCTCGGCAACTGGCGGTGGTCGGCACGTCCGACGCATGCATCGCCACGCATCCGAGCGACATGGCAGTGGCGATGCGGGTGCTCGACGCGACTGTCGAGACGGTGAATGCCGGCGGCCAGACGCGTGCGATCCCGATCGCGGACTTTCACCGCCTGCCGGGAACGACACCGTACATCGAGACGACGCTGCAGCCCGGCGAGCTGATCACGGCAGTGACCTTGCCGGCACCGGTTGGCGGTGAGCATATATACCAGAAGGTGCGCGATCGTGCGTCTTATGCCTTTGCGCTCATCTCGGTCGCTGCGGTGATCCAGCGCGACGGAACGGGGCGCGTCGCCGTGGGCGGAGTCGCGCACAAGCCGTGGCGGGTCGAGGCTGCGGACGCAGCGATCCCGAATGGAGCGAAGGCGGTGACGGCACAGCTGCTGGCCGGCGCCAAGCCGACGCAGGACAACGCCTTCAAGCTGCCGCTCGTCGAGCGGACGATCGGCGCCGTCATGGCGCAAGCGCAGGATAAGAGGGCCGCGGCATGAAGTTCGACACACAAGCCGGGACCAACCCGATCGACCAGATGAAGGTGATCGGCCGGCCGACCAATCGCATCGACGGCCCCGCCAAGACGAGCGGCACTGCAGCTTATGCCTATGAGCGGCACGACGCGGTGCCGAACCAAGCCTATGGCTATATTGTCGCTGCTGGCATCGCGAAAGGCCGTGTAAACGCGATGGACCTTGCCGAGGCGAAAGCGGCACCGGGGGTGATCGCGATCGTGACGGCTGCCAATGCCGGCAAGCTCGTCAAAGGCAATTTCAACACCGCCAAGCTGCTCGGTGGACCCGAGATCGACCATTATCACCAGGCGTTGGCGCTGGTGGTGGCCGAGACATTCGAGCAGGCGCGCGCTGCGGCGTCACTCGTGCGGATTGACTATACGCGGGTGAAGGGTCGGTTCGACCTCGATGAAGAGCTCAAGACTGCGCCGCTGAAGGGCAGTGATTCGGGCGAGGGCAGCAGCGCGCCGCCGATCGACCGCGTCGGTGATTTCGAGCGGGCCTTTGCGGCCGCATCGGTAAAGCTCGACGCCTCCTACACGACGCCCGACCAGAGCCATGCGATGATGGAGCCGCACGCCACCATCGCCGCGTGGAACGGCGACAAGCTGACGCTGTGGACTTCCAATCAGATGATCAACTGGGGCAAGAAGGACATGGCGCGTACGCTGTCGATTCCGGAAGCGAACGTTCGGCTGATCTCGCCCTATATCGGCGGCGGTTTCGGCGGGAAGCTGTTGCTGCGCGCCGACGCAGTGCTGGCGGCGCTTGGCGCAAAAGCCGCCGGACGCCCGGTGAAGGTCGCGCTGCCGCGGCCGATGATCGCCAACAACACGACGCATCGCCCTGCGACGGTTCAGCGCATCCGCCTTGGCAGCACCAAAGAAGGCACGATCACTGCGATCGCGCACGAGAGCGGCTCGGGCGATCTGCCCGGCGGTGGCCCGGAGACGGCGACCGCGCAGACGCGCCTGCTGTATGCCGGAGCCAATCGGATGACGTCGATGCGGCTGGCGGTGCTTGATCTGCCGGAGGGCAACGCGATGCGCGCGCCGGGCGAAGCGCCGGGCTTGATGGCGCTTGAGATCGCGATCGACGAACTGGCCGAGAAGCTGAAGATGGATCCGGTCGAGCTGCGCATTCGCAACGACACGCAGGTCGATCCCGAGAAGCCGGATCGCCGCTTTTCCGAACGCCGGTTGATCGAGTGCCTGCGGCAGGGCGCGGAGCGGTTCGGCTGGTCGGGGCGCAATGCCGTGCCGGCGCAGGTGCGCGATGGCCAGTGGCTGATCGGCATGGGAGTCGCGTCGGCGTTCCGCAACAACATCAACCAGAAGTCCGCCGCGCGCGTGCGGCTGGCGTCCAGCGGCATCGTAACGGTCGAGACCGACATGACCGATATCGGCACTGGCACGTACACGATCATCGCGCAGACCGCGGCGGAGATGCTCGGTGTGCCGATCGAGCGCGTCGACGTGCGGCTGGGTGATTCGTCCTTCCCAATTTCGGCGGGTTCAGGCGGGCAGTGGGGCGCGAACAGCGCGACTGCGGGCGTCTATGCAGCCTGCGAAAAGCTTCGTGGGACCGTTGCGCAGAAGCTCGGCTTCAACACGGCCAACGTGGCGTTTGCGGACGGCCAGGTCAGGTCGGGCAACCGCAGCGTGAAGCTTGCTGACGCGGCGCGCGACGGAGAGATCGTCGCCGAGGACTTCATGGAATATGGCGATCTCGCCAAGCGCTTCCAGCAATCGACGTTCGGCGCGCATTTCGTCGAAGCTGCGGTGAATGGCTGGACGGGCGAAGTGCGCATCCGCCGGATGCTCGCGGTGTGCGCAGCCGGTCGGATCCTCAATCCCAAGTCGGCGCGTAGCCAAGTGATCGGGGCGATGACGATGGGCGCGGGCGCTGCGCTGATGGAGGAGCTGGCGGTCGACAAGCGCTTCGGCTTCTTCGTCAATCACGATCTGGCGGGCTACGAAGTGCCGGTGCATGCCGACATTCCGCATCAGGAAGTGATTTTCATCGACGAGGCAGATCCAACGACGTCGCCGATGAAGGCGAAGGGTGTCGGCGAGTTGGGCATCTGTGGCGTCGGCGCGGCGATCGCCAATGCGGTGTATAACGCGACGGGCGTGCGGGTGCGCGATTATCCGATCACGCTCGAAAAGCATCTTGAGCGGCTGCCGACGATGGCTTGACGGTGCGCGGCCGCTGGCCGGAACCTCCGCGCCGCATGCTCGCTATAGGTTAAGTTCGCACAATGCGGGCGAAACTTGATCATAGCGAGCATTAGGAGCGAGATCATGGGACTGTTCACGAAAGATATTGCGACCCTGGACGATCTGTTCGTCCATACGCTGCAGGATATCTATTACGCCGAGCATCAGATCACCAAGGCGCTGCCGAAGATGATCGCCAAGGCGACCGCGCCGGCACTCCGCAAGGGCTTCGAGCTGCACCTGAAAGAAACCGAGGGCCAGATCGCGCGGCTGGAGCGTGTGTTTGAGATGCATGGCCAGAAGCCCAAGGCGGTGACGTGCCCGGCGATCGATGGGATCATCAAGGAGACCAACGAGATCGCTGGCGAAATTTCGGACAAGGCGGTGCTCGATGCGGCGCTGATCGCTTCGGCGCAGGCGGTGGAGCATTATGAGATCACGCGCTACGGCACGCTGATCGCCTGGGCCGAGGAGCTTGGGCATGCCGATATCGCCAAGGTTCTTGGCGAGACGCTGGCTGAAGAGAAGGCGACCGACGAGAAGCTCTCGAAGCTTGCGACGAGCAAGATCAATGCGAAGGCGGAGCTTGCCGAAGCCTAAGTCTACGGCTCCCTTCCCGGTTGCGGGAGGGGAGCGTCAGATGTCCGCTACCAGCCGGCCGTAGAGTTCGGGGCGGCGATCGCGGAAGAAGCCGAAGGCGGCGCGGTGGCGCTTGACGATGTCGAGGTCGAGCGTCGCGGTTATCACGCCTTCGTCGCCGCGGCCGAGCTCGGCCAGGATGTCGCCGCGCTCGTCGCAGATGAAGCTGGTGCCGTAGAAGGTCTGGCCGTGCTCGACGCCGACGCGGTTTGCCGCCACGATGGGTACGACGTTCGATACGGCATGACCGACCATCGCGCGGCGCCAGAGGCGGGCGGTGTCGAGCGAGGTGTCGTGCGGCTCGCTGCCGATCGCGGTGGGGTAGAACAGTATTTCGGCGCCCATCAGCATCATTGCGCGGGCGGTTTCGGGGTACCATTGGTCCCAGCAGATGCCGACACCCAGCTTAGCGGGACCATCCCACACCTTGAACCCGGTGTTGCCGGGGCGGAAATAGAATTTCTCCTCGTAGCCGGGGCCATCGGGGATGTGGCTCTTGCGGTAGACGCCTTGGACCTGGCCGTCGGGGCCGATCATCGCGAGGCTGTTGTAGTGATGCGGGCCATCAGCCTCGAAGAAGCTGGTCGGGATGTGGACCTTGAGCTCGGCGGCGAGCGCTTGCATGGCCCGCACCGCCTTGTGCTCGGCGGTCGGCTTGGCGTTGGCGAACAGGCCTTCGTCCTCGACGCGGCAGAAATATTCGCCTTCGAACAGTTCGGGCGGCAGGATCACTTGCGCGCCCTTTGCCGCAGCCTCACGCACGAGGCGCGAGACGTTGGCGATGTTCCGGTCGATATCGTCGGAGAAGGCGAGCTGCAGCGCAGCGACGGTGATCTCGGTCATGCGCGGCCTGTAGGCGAGCGGGCGCCGACTCGCCACATCAGAAGATCGTATAGCCGCCATCGACGGTGAACGTGTCGCCGGTGTGGAAGCGCGAGGCGTCCGAGGCGAGGTACACCGCGAGGCCGCCGAAATCCTCGGGCTCGCCCCAGCGGCGCATCGGCACGCGGGTGATCACCTTGTCGGTGAATTTCTGCGAGCCCTGTGCGCCGGCGGTCATGTCCGAACGGATCCAGCCGGGGAGGATCGCGTTGGCGCGGATCTCGTGGCGGGCGTATTCGACTGCAATTCCGCGAATCATCGGCAGTAGCGCACCCTTGGTGGCGGCATAGGCCTGGTTGCGCGGCGCGCCATGGACGGCGGAGGTCGATGAGGTGGCGAGCAGCGAGCCGCCGCGATCGCCTGAGTCGGCGCGCGCAACCATGTGCTTCGCCGCGGCGCGCAGCGTCCAGAACACGCCATCGAGGTTCACCGCGAGCACGCGGCGCCACAGATCGGTGCTGGTGGTGTGGAACGACTCCGCGCTCTCGCCGACGCCGGCGTTGGCGGCGACGAAGTCGAGCCGGCCGAACGTCGCGACTGCGCGCGCTACACCCTCGTCGACCGCGGCTTCGTCTGCCACGTCGACGCGCTCGACCAGCACGCGGGTGCCGTGCGCGGACAGCTTTGCCTCGGCAGCGGCATTCTTGGCGGGATTATTGCCCCAGACGATCACATCGGCACCGGCCTGCGCGAGCGCATCGGCCATGCCGAGCCCGATTCCACCATTACCGCCCGTAATCAGCGCGACTTTGCCGCCAAGGTCGAAGGGGGAATAGGGCATTGTTCTCTCTCCTGATTTTTGACGCGCCCGCTTAGCGGGTCGCGGGCGTTGGCCGCGAATGTTGAGGAAGTTGAGGCTGTCGCACGGTTTTGTCCAACGTCTCAACATTCACGGTCGGCGGGCGTGCGGCAGAGAGGACCATCGTCCAATCATGAAGCCGAGCGAGAATGTAGGACAGACTTGTGCTGAGCGAACCGATCTGCGGCGGACAAAAAAATAGCGGCCCCGAAGGACCGCTATTCCTTACCAAATCCGGTTGGACTTAGTTGCTGTCCGAATCATCGTCCGAATCGGCGATGATCACAATGCCAGCGATCACAGCCGCTGCGGCGAGAACCGCAACGATGATGCCGCCGCCAGCAGCCTTGTCGCCCTTGGCAACCGGTGCCGAAGCGCGCGATGCCTTGGCGACCGAGAGGCTCGATGCCGAGTTGGCAGGAGCAGCAACGGCAGGAGCCGCAGCGAGCGAAGCGGCAGCAACAGCTGCCAGGTAACCACGAAGCTTCATTACAGGACTCCCTTTATTGTCCGTCGCCGAGCCCCTTACAGAGATCACAGTGCAACGCAATCCGATAAACACTCCAAATCCGTGGAGGTTCAAGTCAAAAACGACGGACTGATGCCGAAAGACGACATGTCAGATTTACGACAGCGTCGCCAGATGCTTGTCCGCCCCAGTCGCGAGGCTCCAGCGTCGGTCGCCTTCCATTCCAAGTGCGGTCAGCCTGCCACTGCGATAGGCGCCGGTATCGATGCCAATACGATTGTCGCGCTCGTCGATCTCTTCAGTGATCGTGTGACCATGAACGACGAGCATGCCGTGATTGCCGCCGTGGTTTAGGAACGGCTCGCGAATCCAGCGCAGGTCGTTGGTCGCCTGACGGTCTAGCGCGACGCCGGGGCGGATCCCGGCATGGACGAAGAGATAATCCCCTTCGACGACGTAATCATCGAGTGCGCGCAAGAAGGCGATGTGTTCGGCGGGGATGTGCTGGACGATCAGCTCGGCCAGTTCTGGGATTGTCGCGGCATCGAACTCCGCTTCGCCGAGGCCGTAGCTCAGCAGCGTCTCCGTCCCGCCGGCGCGCAGCAGCAACCGAAGCAGATCCGTGTCGCCGTCATAGGCGCCGAGCAGGATTTCCTCGTGATTGCCCGCGAGGCAGCGCGTGTCGGGCCGCTCGGCGCATAAAACACGGACGCGCTCGACCACGCCGGCCGATTCGGGGCCGCGATCGACGAGATCGCCGAGGAAGACGAGCCCGGTCTGCGCCGGCCCGCGGGCCATATCGTCCTCCGCGATCTGGGCGAGCAGATCATCGAGCAAGTCCAGCCGACCATGGATATCACCGATGGCGTAGATACGCCGCCCGTGGGGCAGCTGTGCGTGGATCGGTTCGGGGCGGCGGCGCGAAAGAAGGCGCGAAAGCATAAGCGAGGGTACTTCGGGAAAGCGCTGCCCTTACCGGAGCTTCTTCGCGGCTGCAACATGGGTGAGGGGCGCCAGTGCGGGGGTCTCTGCAAAGCCCGTTCGTGCTGAGGAGGTGCTGAGCCGGCGGCGAGGTGCCGTCTCGGAGGGTTGAGTCTGGCAATGTACTTCGAGACGGCACTTCGCCTGCGGCTCAGCACCTCCTCAGTACGAACGGAGGGAGGGGAGCGCGGGGCAACCTAAAGGTAGTGAGGCAGCCCTGTCGCGGCTTTGTACGTCGATCAGACCGCCAAGCGCAGCGGCTGCGGGGTGCGGGCGGGGGGTTGGTCGGTCCAGATGCCGCGGGTGTCGAGCACTTGCTTGCCGTCGCGCTCTTCGAGCGGAATCGAGCGGAAGATGTCGTGATCGACGAGCACGATCATCACCGGGCAGCGCTCAATCGCGGTGTCGACGTCGATCAGTGTCGCGCCGGTGCGATCGAATGCTTCGGGGAGGCTTGAGGCGTAAGGCTCGACGATGCGGACGCGGCTGCCGAAGCGCTGCGCCAGCGCGGCGGCGATCTTCAACGCGGGGCTTTCGCGGAAATCATCGATGTTGGCCTTGAAGGCGAGGCCCATGCAAGCGACCGCCACGCCGGGATTCGCTTCGATCAGCGCGGCGGCACGTGCGATGACGTGTTCGGTCTTCCCGTCGTTCACTTCGCGCGCGGTGCGGATCAGCGGGGTGTTCTTCGGATCGGCGCTGACCAGGAACCACGGATCGACTGCGATGCAATGGCCGCCGACGCCGGGGCCGGGCTGCAGGATGTTCACGCGCGGGTGGCGGTTGGCGAGGCGAATCACTTCCCACACGTCGACACCCATCGTGTCGGCGACCAGACTGAGTTCGTTGGCGAAGGCGATGTTGACGTCGCGAAAGGCGTTTTCGGTCAGCTTCGTCATCTCGGCGGCGCGCGAATTGGTGGTGACGCAGGCGCCGCGCACGAAGCGGCGGTAGAAGGCGAGCGCCTTGCGGGCGCAGCGCGGGGTGATGCCGCCGATGACGCGATCATTGTCGATCAGCTCGACGAGAATGCGGCCCGGGAGCACGCGCTCGGGGCAGTAAGCGACGGCATAGTCGGCGCCGTCGCCGAGGCCCGGCGCGCGCAGATCGGGGCGCAGCTTGGCGAGCAGGTCGCGGACCTGTTCGGTCGTGCCAACGGGCGAGGTCGATTCAAGAATCACTGTGTCGCCGGTCTTGAGCACCGCGGCGACGCTGGTCGCGGCCTTCAGGACATAGCCGATGTTGGGCGAGCGATCGTCGGAGAAGGGGGTCGGCACGGCGATAACGAAGACATCCGCTGGCTCGATCTGAATCGAGGCGCGCAACGATCCGCGCGCTACGACGCCGGAGACGAGGCCGTCGAGATCGACTTCCTCGATATGCACCTTGCCCGAGTTGATCGTGTCGACGACCGACTGGTGAACGTCGATGCCAAGCACCTTGGCGCCGGTGCGCGCGATCACCGCGGCTGTAGGCAGGCCGATATAGCCGAGCCCGAGAACAACGACGTTGAGTTCAACATCCGAAACCATCGGCGACGATCCTTGCGATCCGTTCGCTCGCATGGCCGTCCCCAAATGGATTGTGGGCGCGGGCCATTGCGGCGTAGGTCGCCTTGTCGTCGAGAAGGGTGAAAACTTCGGAAACGATGCGGTCTTCGTCGGATCCGATCAGCTTCGCGGTGCCGGCGGCGACGCCTTCGGGACGCTCGGTCGTGTCGCGCATCACGAGCACGGGGCGGGCGAGCGCGGGCGCTTCTTCCTGCACACCGCCCGAATCAGTGAGCGCGAGATGGCAGAGGCCGAGCGCGCGGATGAAATGCGGGTAATCGAGCGGCTTGATCCGCGCCACGTTGGCGTGATCGCCGAGGATCGTATCCATCACCGAGACGACGTTGGGATTGGGGTGCATCGGGAACAGCACCGCGACATCCTCGCGGGCCGCGATGCGGGCGATGGCGCGGGCGATCGCGGCCATGCCGTCGCCGAAATTCTCGCGGCGGTGGGTGGTGACGAGGACGATGCGCTTGCCCGCGAACCGAGCAGCGATCGGATCGAGCCCGGCGGCGAGGGTGGGGTCGGCGTCGATCCGTTCGCGCGTCCAGTACAGCGCATCGATCACCGTGTTGCCGGTGACGTGGACACCCTCGCGGACGTTCTCGCGGGCCAGCGCCTGCGCGGCGGTCTCGGTGGGCGCGAAGTGGAGGTCGGCGATCGGCGCGACGATGCGGCGGTTCACCTCCTCGGGCCAGGGATGATAGATGTTGCCCGAGCGCAGCCCGGCCTCGACGTGCGCGACGGGGATCTTGCGGTAATAGGCAGCGAGCGCGCCGCACATCGCAGTGGCGGTGTCGCCCTGGACGATGACACGATCGGGCCGCTCGGCATCAAGCACATCGCCGATCCCGACCAGCAGCCTCGCGGTGAGCCGATCGAGGGTCTGTCCCGGCTCCATGATGTCTAGGTCGATGTCGGGCACTAACCCTGCAATCGCCAGCACTTGATCGAGCAGGCCGCGATGCTGCGCGGTGACGCAGGTGCGCACCGCCAGCCCCGGCACGCCGGCGAGCGCGCGCACGACGGGAAACAGTTTGATCGCTTCCGGACGTGTTCCGAATATCACCAGGATCTTCATGCGATGTATCGTAACGCAAGTGATTTAAGGCGTCGCTAATCGGACTATAGAAAATTCGCTACTTGCCGCTGTGCGGCCCCGCGCTAAGCCAGCGCGCGAAACGGGGAGAACAATTTCGATGTCGTCGATCAAGCCTTTGCGCAAGGCAGTGTTTCCTGTTGCCGGTCTCGGCACGCGGTTCCTTCCCGCCACCAAGTCGATGCCGAAGGAAATGCTCACCGTCGTCGACAAGCCATTGATCCAATACGCTGTCGAAGAAGCACTGGAGGCGGGGATCGAGCAGATCATCTTCGTCACCGGGCGCGGCAAGGGCGCGCTCGAGGATCATTTCGACATTTCGTACGAGCTCGAGGCGACAATGCGCGCGCGCGGCAAGAGCCTGACGGTGATCGAGAATATCCGGCAAAAGCCGGGATCGCCCGTCTATGTGCGCCAGCAGGAGCCGCTTGGGCTCGGCCATGCTGTATGGTGCGCGCGCGACATCGTCGGCGACGAGCCGTTCGCGGTGCTGCTGCCCGACGAGCTGATGGCGGGAACGCCGGGGTTCATGAAGCAGATGGTCGCGGCGTATGAAAAGGTCGGCGGAAACGTGATCGGCGCGCTTGAGGTGCCGGACAGCGAGACCGACAAATATGGCATCATCTCGCCGGGCAAGATCGATGGTGCGCTGACCGAGGTGCTGGCGCTGGTCGAGAAGCCGGCAAAGGGCACATCGCCGTCGAACCTGATGATTCCCGGCCGCTATATACTGCAGCCGGAGGTGATGAAGATCCTCGACAATCCGGTGAAGGGCGCCGGTGGCGAGATCCAGCTGACCGACGCGATGGCGCAGCTGATCGGCAAGCAGCCGTTCCACGGTTATACCTTCGATGGCCAACGCTACGATTGTGGCGACAAGGCTGGCTACATCCAGGCGAACCTCGCGCTGGCGCTGCGGCGCGAGGACATCGGGCCGGCGGTGCGCGACTTTGCGCGCGGCTTGCTGGGGTTCGGCGAATCGCGGGAAATGCAGCTGCCCTGAGTGCGGCGCGGCTTGCGTCGGCCCCGAGTCCTGGTGCAGCGTTGGGGCGGATGGTTGGGGCGGGGGTCGGCGACGGTTGATGGCGAAGGGTACTGCGGAGCCTGCCGACCTGACTTTCGTGCTCGATGGCGTGACGTTCCTGTTCGATCGGGCGCACGGGTCGGAGCGGCCGCGATCGGATGAGCGGCGCTTCGTGCTGTGCAAGAGCGACCAGCAGATCGAATGTTATCGCACGCTGACGAAGTATCGCCCGCGCGACGTGCTCGAGATCGGCCTGTACGAGGGCGGGTCGCTGGTGCTGTGGGACAAGTTGTTCGCGCCGCGCTGCCTTGTCGGGGTGGATCGTCGGCGTCAGCCGGTCGCGGCGCTGGAGGCCTATCGCGCCGAGCGGCCACACATCCGCACCTATTATGGGCGCGGGCAGGACAAGCCGGGCACGGTGATGGCGGCGCGGGAGAACTTTCCCACCGGCGTCGACCTGGCGATCGACGATGCGTCGCATCTCTATGCCGAAACCAAGGCGACGTTCGCGGCGATCTTTCCGCTGGTTCGGCCCGGCGGGTTCTACGTGATCGAGAATTGGGCGTGGGCGCATCGCCCGAATGCGCAATCGGCCGCGCATGCGTGGCACGAGCAGCCGGCGCTGACGAACTTCGTTTTCGAGCTGACGGTGCTCGCCGCGGCCAGCCCGGCGATCCAGAGCGTGCATGTCGATGCGGGACTGGTGGCGGTGCGCAAAGGGAATGGTGCGCTGCCGGTGACGGGTCTGGCGGTCGAGCAGCTCCTGCGCGGGCGGGCGCTGGGGGAAATCTAGCCGGCGGCGCTGCATGCGGGGCAGGCGGGGTCTTTGGGCAAGCGGACGTTGCGGAAGCGCAGGTCGAGCAGGTCGAGGAGGATCAGCTGGCCCGCGGCATCGCTGCCGAACGGGGTGATCGCGCGGATCGCCTCGAGCGCGGCCATGCTGCCGAGCATCCCGGTGACCGGGCCGAGCACGCCCTGTTCGGCGCAGCTCGCCTCGTCGCGATCGGGCGCACTGCCGACAAGGCAGCGATAGCAGGGCTTGTCCGCCTCCCATCCGCGATAGACCGCGAGCTGGCCCTCGAACTGGCCGACGGCGGCGGAGACCAGGGGGATTTTCAGCGCGAGGGCGGCGTCGGCGACGGCGAGGCGAGTCGCGAAATTGTCGCAGCCGTCGAGCACCACGTCGGCGCCGGCGAGCAGCGCGGCGGCGTTGGCGGTGTCGATTCGCTGCATGATGACGTCGGTCGCGACATGCGGGTTCAGCGCGCGGGCCGCGGCGGCGGCCGCTTCGGCTTTTGCGCGGCCGACGTCGGCGGTGTCGAAGAGGATCTGGCGCTGGAGGTTCGACAGGTCGACCGAATCGTCGTCGATGATTATTAGCCGGCCGATTCCCGCGGCGGCGAGGTACGCGATCGCGGGCGAGCCGATCCCGCCGGCGCCGATCACTGCGACAGTGGCGCGCTTCAGGCGGCGTTGACCAGCGCCGCCGAGCTCCTTGAGGATGATCTGACGGGCGTAGCGAGCGCGCTCGGCCTCATCGAGCGTCATCTCCACGCGAAGACGAGCGCCGTACGATACCAGCGATCCTCGCCGGGGGGGGCGACATTGCCGCGTGCCATGCGTGACATCACGCCTGAGGCATATTGCTCCACCGTCGGGCACTGAATCGCGCGCGGAGTTACCCGGCGGATCTGGCCGTTGCCGGCGACGAGCACGGCGAGATCGACCTGGATGCGCTGGCCCTCGATTGAGCAGCGGCCGGCGAGGATTTCGTCGCGCACATAGTCTGACAAGGTGCTGTCTTCCGGCCAACGGCGCGTTAGCGGCAGCTCGGGCAAGGCTGTCAAGTCAGCCGGGGGTAGCGGCAACGGCGCTGGCTGGCTCGGCACCACCGCCACCGGCGGCGTCACCTGTAACAGCGCGGCGAGAAGCATCGTGCCTGTAATCATCGCCCCGTCGACCCGAACCCTCCCTGCCCACGCTCGGTATCATCGAGTCCGTCGCACTCGTCCAACGTGGCGCGCTGCACCGGCGCGGGCACGAGCTGCGCGATGCGATCGCCACGCGCTACGACGAAATCCACGTCGCCGAGGTTGGCGAGGATGACCTTCACTTCACCGCGATAGTCGCTGTCGATCGTGCCCGGCGTGTTCAGACACGTGACGCCATGCTTGAGCGCGAGGCCCGAACGCGGCCGGACCTGCACTTCAAAGCCGGCGGGGATCGCCATCGCAAAGCCGGTCGCCACGGCATGGCGCGCACCGGGGGCGATCGTCACATCCTCGGCCGCGACGACGTCCATGCCTGCGGCGCCTGCCGTGGCATAGACGGGCAGGGGGAGGTCCGCACCATTTGGCAGGCGCAGCACGCGGATGGTGATCGGATTGGTCAATGGTTTCTCCGTGCTGGCAGATAGGAACGGCTCAGGCCGGTTGCGTCAGCGCGTCGGCAATCCTTGCGGCGAGCCGTTCGGCCACTGCGTTCTTCGGCATCCGCTCCCATGTCTCGACCCCATCGGCGGTGACGAGATGGACGGTGTTCGCATCGCCGCCCATCACGTCGCCGGATACGTCGTTGGCGACGATCCAGTCGGTGCCCTTGCGGGCGAGCTTGGACTGGGCGTGGGACACGACGTGCTCGGTCTCGGCGGCGAAGCCGATCAGCAGGCCGGGGCGGTGTGGGCCGTGGGCGAGGCCGGCGAGGATATCGGGATTTTCGACGAGCCGCAGTTGCGGGGCGGCGTCGGTGTCCTTCTTGATCTTCTGGCCTGCGCTTTGCTCGGCGCGCCAGTCAGCGACGGCTGCGACCATCACGGCGGCATCGGCGGGGAGCGCCGCGTCGACCGCCGCGGCCATTTCGCGCGCCGTCTCGATGTCAATGCGGGTGACGCCGGGGGGCGTGGGCAGCGTGACCGGGCCGGCGATCAGCGACACGCGCGCGCCGAGCGCCGCGAGTGCGGCGGCGATTGCGAAGCCCTGCTTCCCGGAGGAGCGGTTGGCGATGTAGCGGACGGGATCGATCGGCTCGTGCGTGGGGCCGGCGGTGACGATGATGTGTTTATCACGAAGCAGGGTAGGGAATGCCGCGTCGGCGATCGATGACGACAGGCCCTCCTCCGACCCCTCCCGCAAGCGGGAGGGGAGGAGAAGGCTTTCGATCGCAGCGAGGATCTCTACCGGCTCGGGCAGGCGGCCGGGGCCGTATTCGCCGCAGGCCATCGCGCCTTCGTCGGGTCCCATCACGCTGATGCCGTCGGCGCGCAGCTGGGCGACGTTGCGTTGCGTCGCGGGGTGGAGCCACATGCGGACGTTCATCGCCGGCGCGGCGAGCACCGGCTTGTCGGTCGCCAGCAGCAGCGTGGTCGCGAGATCGTTGGCGAGCCCGGCGGCCATGCGCGCGAGGAGGTCAGCGGTGGCGGGCGCAACGACCACCAGATCGGCCTGGCGACTGAGCTGGATATGGCCCATTTCGGCCTCGTCCTTGAGATCCCACAGCGTGGTGTGAACCTCCTCCTCGGACAGCGCCGCCAGCGTCATCGCGGTGACGAAGTGGCTGCCGCCCTCTGTCAGCACGCAGCGCACGCCGTGGCCGGCCTTGCGCAGCAGCCGCACGAGTTCGCACGCCTTGTAGGCCGCGATGCCGCCGCCGACGATCAGGAGCACGCGCTTCATCGTGCCGTCCTTGTCACGGTGACTCGCCGCCTGTCGAGGGCAGCCGGCAGGAGATCGCGGATCGCATCGGGCACGAAAGCCAGCCCGACGAACGCGATCGGTGCGACGAGGAACGCCCAATAGAAGGTGTCGGTTCGCCCGAAGAGCGACAGCAGGAGGACGTAGCCGATCAACGTGGCCAGCGCGCGGGTCGCGAGTGGATCACGCCATGCGGCCCACCCAGCAAGCGACAGCCCGGCGAGCAGCGCGCCGAGCGCGGCGGGCAGCAACGCAGCCGCCGTCGTGAGCACCAGCGCCTTGATGCCGAAGCCGAAGCCGAGCATCCCCGACCAGCCCGGTGATGGTTGATCAAGCGGGCGCACCACGCCCGCGACGGCCTGCGCGTGCAGCACGACGACGATCGCCAGAATACCGAGCGCTGCGATCCAGCCGCCGGCCTCGCGGCGCTCGCCCTCGACGAGCGCGACGCCGGCCATGATCGCAACGTACAGCGCGGCCGTCTCGCGGATCAGCATCGCACACAGGCCGATTGCCACCGCGGTTACCCAACGCCCCGGTCGCCGCACGGCGAGCGACAGCGCGATGAGCAGCCCGGCCCAAATATCGTGGAAGGCGGCGAGCTCGCCCTGGATGGCGCTCGCCATCCCAGCGGCGGCGAGCAGGCTGGCAATCATCCGCGGCCGCGCGCGGGTGAAGGCGTCGCCGAAGCGCTTCCACCACGCCCACAAGGTCACGAGCGCCAGCGTGTAGAGCAGCAACGCCGCCGCCACCGGGCTCACCCAGGATTGGACGATCGCGAGCGTCGGCAGGCGGAAAGCGACGAACGGACGCAGCGGATAGCCGCTGCTGCGCAGCGCGTTGGCCGCGGCGGTATAATATTCAGCGCCGTGCCGCAGATCGTCGACAATCGCCTCGTAGAGCAAATCGTCGGCGCGATCCTCGGCAACCGCTGCGGCGTCGATCGAAACGGGCGGCGGCGCGGGCGTGACGAGCGCCGTCAGCGACGCGAGCAGCAGCATGCCGAGCAGCGCGAGCAGCCATCGCGCCTGGCGCGGCGATCGGCCCGCAAACCGCGTCGGCCGCGCCAGCCAGAGCGGCGCAGGCGGCGTTACCACCACAGGATCGCGAGTGTCGCTCCGACGCTGGCGACCGCCGTTGCCAGCGCGACGGCAGCGTAGCGCCAGCCGCCGCCGATGCGCACGATCTCGATCTCGCGCAGTGGTGGCAGTGGCGGTGCCCCGCCGGGGGCGGGAAAGCGGGCTTCGATCCGGCGGACGAGTTCGGGCAGGCGATACAGCGTCTTCACGTCGGCGACGATGCGGTCGGCGATGGCGGCCTCGGGGCCAAGCTCGGTGCGGATCCAATCCTCGACGAACGGCTGCGCGGTGTCCCACAGGTTGATGTCGGGATCGAGCGCGGTGGCGACGCCCTCGACCATCACCATCGTCTTCTGCAGCAACAGCAGATGCGGCTGGGTGACCATGTCGAAATCGCGCGTGATCGAGAACAGGCTGTCGAGCATCATGCCGATCGACATGTCCTTGACCGGAAGCCCTCGCATAGGCTCGCCGACGGCGCGCAGCGCTGTCGCGAACTCGGCGACGTCGTGGTGCGGGGGGACGTAGCCGGCCTCGAAGTGGATTTCGGCGACGCGGCGGTAATTTCCAGTGATCAGGCCGTAGAGGATCTCCGCCAGCCACACCCGCGCGCGCCGATCAATCCGGCCCATGATGCCGAAATCGACTGCCGCGATGCGATTGTCGGGCAGCGCGAACAGATTGCCCTGGTGGAGATCTGCGTGGAAGAACCCATCGGCGATCGCCTGGCGCAGGAAGGCCTGGACCAGCGTCTTCGCGAGCAGCTGCCTATCGAGGCCAGCGGCGGCGAGCGCGGCGCGGTTCGACAGCTTGATGCCGTCGATCCATTCAAGCGTGAGCACCTTGCCCGAGCTGCGCTGCCAATCGATCGCGGGGACGTGGAAGCCGGGCTCGGCGGCCATCGATTCGGCGAGTTCACTGGCGGAGGCGGCCTCACGCCGCAGATCGAGCTCGCGCGCTGTCCAGCGTTTGAAGGTGGCGATGACGAGCCGCGGCTGAAGCCGGGAAATCTCGCCGCCGCCGCCCTTTATATCCTGCGCCTCGATCTGCGCGGCGGCCCATTCGTACGTCTCGATCGCGCGGGCGAATTCTTCCTCGACGCCGGGACGCAGCACCTTGACCGCCACGGTGCGACCGTCAGTCGTCACCGCGCGATGGACCTGCGCGATCGAAGCGGCGCCGATCGGGGTTTCATCGAAGCTGGAGAAGGCGGCGGCGATCGGGCGGCCGAGGCCGGCCTCGATCTGCGGCCGGAGCGCCTCGAACGGGAGGGGCGGAAGCGCATCCTGCAGCCGCAGCAGATCGAGCGCGGCTTCGTCACCGACGATATCGGGGCGGGTAGCGAGCGTTTGCCCGAACTTTACCGCCGCGGGCCCGATCGCCTCGAACGCATCGGCATAGCGCGGCTGCGCAGGGACGCGCGCACCAAGCCGAGCGAGGCGCACCAGGCGGCGCAGCCCCGGCGGCGTGTTCACGTCGCGCTCGAGCCCCTGCAGCGCGCCATAGCGCGCGAGCGTGCGACCCCACTTCAACAATCGCCACGTGTGTACGACGGCGTGGGTCAATCACCCCTCCCGCAAGCGGGAGGGGAGGAACGTGTCGCTCATACCTTCCAGCCGCTGTGGATCGCGACCAGGCCGCCCAGCAGCGGCTCGACCTTCGTTTGCACGAAGCCGGCGTCTTGGATCATTGCTTCGAACGCGGGCATGTCGGGGAAGCGGCGGATCGATTCGATCAGGTAGCGGTAGCTGTCGGCATCCTGCGCCAGCAATTGGCCGAGCTTGGGCACCATCTTGTGCGAATAAGCGTCGTACGCTTCCTTGAACCCCGGCCAGGTGGTGGTCGAGAATTCGAGGCAGAAGAAGCGCCCGCCGCGCCGCAGCACGCGATGCGCCTCGCGCAGGGCGGCGGGAATGTCGGTGACGTTCCGGATGCCGAAAGCGATCGTGTACGCGTCGAAGAAGCGATCGGGGAAGGTCAGCACCTCGGCGTTCGCCTCGGTCCATACCAGCCCATCGATGCCGCGCTCCTGCGCGCGCTTCATGCCGACTTCGAGCATCGCCGGGTTGATGTCCGCCACCGTCACCGACGCGCCGCCGGCCTGCAGGCGGAAGGCGATGTCGCCGGTGCCGCCGGCCATGTCGAGAATCTGCTCGCCCGCGCGCGGCTTCACGCGGCGCACGAAGCGATCCTTCCACAGCCGGTGCATGCCGCCCGACATGGCATCGTTCATCAGATCGTAGCGGCTGGCGACATTGGTGAAGACGCCGCCGACGCGCGCGGTCTTCTCCGTGGCGGGGATGTCTTCATACCCGAAGGAGGCAGTTTCGCTCATCCTCGCGGCTCTAGCGGCGCGGGGGGCATGGGGCTAGGGGTCGCGGGTGCCAGAACTGCCTGAAGTCGAGACCACGGTGCGCGGATTGCGGCCCGTGCTGGACGGTGCGACCATCGCCGCGATCGAAACGCGCCGTGGCGACCTGCGCCGGCCATTCCCGCCCGAGCTGCGGCAAGTGATGACCGGCGCCACGATCACTGCGCTCGGCCGGCGCGCCAAATACGGCCTGATCGACACCGATCGCGGGCAGACGATGATCTTTCACCTCGGCATGTCGGGGCGCTGGCGCCTCGACCCAGGCGAACTGCTGCCGCACGACCATCTGGTGATCGACACGGCGGCGGGGCGACGCGTGGCGCTCAACGATCCGCGGCGCTTCGGCTCGGTCGACCTGTGGGCGACGGAGCAGCTCGACGCGTTTCCGGCGTTCGCGGCGCTCGGGCCCGAGCCGCTGGGGCCGATGCTGACCGGCGCTTACCTCCACGCGGCGCTTGCAGGGCGGCGGGCGTCGATCAAGCTGATGCTGCTCGATCAGCGAATCGTCGCCGGGCTGGGCAATATCTACGTGTGCGAGGCGCTGTTTCTGGCGCGAATCTCGCCGAAGCGTGCGGCGGGGCGTATCAGCCGGGTGCGATTCGATATGCTTGTCGAAGCGATTCGCGCGGTGCTGCTTTCGGCGATCGAGGCGGGCGGATCGTCACTACGCGATTACGCGCGGCCCGATGGCGAGCTGGGCTATTTTTCCAAGCAGTTCGCGGTCTATGGCCGCGAAGGCGAGCCCTGCGTCTGTGGCGGCACGGTGCAGCGGTACGCTGAGGGTGGGCGCTCCACCTTCTGGTGCCCGGCCTGTCAGCGCAGTTGACCATCTTGGCTGATCTCGTTAAGGGCCGCGGCTTCGAGGGCGATGGGTGTTCCCGCCGCCCTTTTTTCATCGACCGATATTTTCGAGGATTTTAAATGGCGAACACGCCGCAAGCGAAGAAGCGTATCCGCCGCAATGCGCGCCGGGCCGAGATCAATGGTGCGCGCGTTGGCCGCATCCGTACCTTCGTGAAGAAGGTCGAGGCAGCGCTCGCAGCGGGTGACAAGACGGCAGCGTCCGCAGCGCTTGCCGCGGTGCAGCCCGAGCTGGCACGCGGCGTCGCGCGCGGCGTGATGCATCGCAACACCGCCAGCCGCAAGTTCTCGCGCCTCACCAAGCGCCTGACCGCACTGGCCTGACCGCACCGCGCCGGTGATCGGCGCGGTTGCTGGATCGGACAAAGGCTGAGCGACCGTGATGGTCGCCCAGCCTTTTTGTCGTTTCAGCAGCGCGAGGTCGCAACTCGTGACCTGACGCGCGGTAAAAGCGTTCGTCGCCGTTTAAGCAAAATCGCCAAGCTTCTCGGCCTCGTCGTCGGGCAAGTCATGCTCGCTCGGCTGATCGTGCGGGTTCGGAATGCCCGGCTCGGTCGACATATCGCCGGGATCCGGCTCGTTGCCGGGAATGCGGGTGGGGTTCATCGCCGTCTCCTTCGTGACGGCGGTATAACGCACGGCGATGAGGAAACGGTGCGTCCGGATTTTAGCCGGCAGGCAAGCGCCGGAGAGTTCGGAAACGCTGGTGACCCCTACGAGAATCGAACTCGTGTTTTCGCCGTGAGAGGGCGACGTCCTAACCGCTAGACGAAGGGGCCGTGCGAGCGGGAAGCGCGCCTGTACGGGTGTCGCGCGGGGCCGTCAAGCCGCGCGACACCCCGATCGATCAGGCCGCGGCTTTGCGGCGCTCGGCCATTTCGGCGTTGAGCATTTCGGCCAGCAGGAACGCGAGTTCGAGGCTCTGACTGGCGTTGAGGCGCGGGTCGCAATGCGTGTGGTAGCGGTCCGCGAGGCTCAACTCGGTCACGTCGACCGCGCCGCCGGTGCATTCGGTGACGTTCTGGCCGGTCATCTCGGCGTGGATGCCGCCGGCGTGCGTGCCCTCCGCGCGGTGGACCGCGAAGAAGCCGCGCACTTCGGCCAGGATGCGGTCGAACGGGCGCGTCTTGTAGCCGTTGTTTGCCTTCACCACGTTGCCGTGCATCGGGTCGCAGCTCCACACCACCGGATGGCCCTCGCGCGTCACGGCGCGGAGCAGCTTGGGGAAGGCGGCCTCGATCTTGTCATAGCCGTAGCGCGTGATCAGCGTCATGCGGCCGGGAATGCGCCCCGGGTTGAGCGTGTCGAGCAGCCGCAGCAGCACGTCGGGCTCGAGGGTGGGGCCGCACTTCACGCCGATCGGGTTGCCGATACCGCGCAGGAATTCGACATGCGCCGAACCCTCGAAGCGCGTGCGATCGCCGATCCAGAGGAAGTGCGCCGACGTGTCGTACCAGTCGCCGGTCAGCGAATCCTGCCGCGTCATCGCCTCTTCATACGGCAGCAGCAGCGCTTCGTGGCTGGTGAAGAAGCTGGTCTGTGCGAGCTGCGGCGCGGTTTCGGGGTCGATCCCGCAGGCGGCCATGAAGTCGAGCGCCTCGCCGATGCGATCCGCGGTCTCGGCGTACTTCTTCGCCCACGGGCTGCGGCCCATGAAATCATGCGTCCAGCGGTGGACCTGCGCGAGGTTCGCATAACCGCCTTGCGCAAAGGCGCGCAGCAGGTTGAGCGTTGCGGCGGCCTGCGAATAGCCCTGCACCATTCGCTGCGGATCTGGGATGCGCGAGGCGGCGGTGAAGCCGATGTCGTTGACGTTGTCGCCGCGATAGCTCGGCAGCTCGACGCCATCGATCGTCTCGGTGTCGGTCGAGCGCGGCTTGGCGAACTGGCCCGCCATACGGCCGAGCTTCACCACCGGCAGCTTCGAGGCGTAGGTGAGGACGACCGCCATCTGCAGGATCACGCGGAACGTGTCGCGAATGTTGTTTGGGTGGAACTCGGCGAAGCTCTCGGCGCAATCGCCGCCCTGGAGCAGAAATGCCTCGCCTGCTGCGACGCGCGCCAGATCGGCCGTCAGGTGGCGCGCCTCGCCGGCGAACACCAGCGGGGGATAGTTGCGCAACGTGTCGGTGGCCGCGGTGAGCGCGGCGGCGTCGGGATAGTTGGGGAGCTGGCGTGCCTCGTGCGAGGTCCAGCTATTCGGGGCCCAGTTAGCGGCCATGAGATCGGTTCCTTTCGGGGCGCGCCCATGCGGGAATTCGGCGGCCCACGCAAACAAGCTGAGCTTTATAGCACGCCGGGATAGCCGCCGCCATCGATCAGCAGGCTCTGCCCGGTGATGTAGCCAGCGCTCGCCGAGCACAGAAATGCGCAGGCGGCGCCGAACTCGGCGGGGTCGCCGAAGCGCTTGGCGGGGATACGCTCGCGGCTGCGCGCCGCGGCGGTTTCCACGTCGATACCCTGCGCCTTGGCGGCGAAACCCATGACGCCATCGATGCGGCGCGTGGCAAACAGGCCCGGCAGAAGGAAATTGATCGTGACGTTGGCGCCAGCGACTTCGCGCGCGACGCCGGCGAGGAAACCGTGCAGGCCGATTCGCGCGCCACTCGACAGATCGAGCCCGGCTGCGACCGACTTTATCGAGGCTGAGGTGATGCTGACGATGCGGCCAAAGCGTCGCTCGACCATCCCGTCGATCACCTGCTGCACGAGGCGGATCGGGGTGACCATGTTGGCGTCGAGCCCGGCGTGGATCGCGTCCGAATCGAGATCGCGGAAGCCGCGCGGCGGGGGGCCGCCATTATTGTTGACAAGAATATCGGGCGTGCCGGCGGCGGCGATCAGTGCCGCCTGAACGCCTGCGTCGCCGATGTCGCCGGCGACGGTATCGATCGTCGCGCCGGTTTCCGCGCGGATCGAAGCTGCGGCGTCGTCGAGCGGCTGTGGCTCGCGGCCGTTCATCACGACGCGGCAGCCGGCGCGGGCGAGTTCGGTGGCGCAGGCGCGGCCGAGGCCGTGGCTCGAGGCGCAGACGATGGCGGTTTTGCCGCTGAGGCCCAGGTCCATGGCAATTCTCTCCCGTTCGTATCGGGAGGGGGATTAGGCGATCAGGTACATCGCCGTCATCCCCACCCTGAACGGGATGAGCCTTACCCCCGCGGCAGCCAATTGCCGTGGAAGCCCGGCGGAATGCGGTGCGGCACGCGGATGCTTGCGACGGGCGTGCCGGTGAAGTCGCGGGCGTCGATGATGACGAGGTCGGTCGTCTCATGTGGCAAATCGACGACCAGCCCGATCAACCAGCCTTCGTCTTCGCCCGCTGCTTCGTGCGCGGGCACGAACACGAATTCGCCGGGGTGCCGCCCCGGTCCGAACTCGTGCGTCTCTCGCGTGCCGGTAGCAAGATCGTGCTTGTAGAGCTGAGTCGCGCCAATCACCTGATCCATCTCTTCGGGCGGCAACGCCATCGTATAGGCGTAGCGATACGGTTGACCGATGCGCCGCTCGTCGGGCCGCGGAAATTCCTGCGGCGCGGGGTCGATGGTGCGGATCGACACGGCGCGGGTCGTCGGGTCGATCGTCCAGCGTTCCAGCCCGCGGGATCGCCCGTTCGGCCCTTCTCCTCCGCCGTCGAACATCGTCTCGAAGGCGCAGACATCGAGCACCACGCGTCCATCGTCATCGTCATAGGCGTTGGCGACATGGAAGACGTAGCTGGTCGGCACGTCGCACCAGATCACGTCGGCCGCCGTGCCGGCGCGGGGCAGCAGGCCGACGCGGGCGCGGTGATCGGGGTTCCAGCGATACGGGAAGCGGTGCCCGCCGATCAGCGCCTTCATCGAGAAGGTGACTGGCAGATCGAGGATGATCGCGAAGCGCGCGGTGATGGCGCAATCGTGGATCGACGGGCCGTGCTCGACGGGGATCGGTTCTTCGCGGACCACCTTGCCGTCGGGTGCGATCACGACGTGGCGGATCGTGGTGGGATCGGTCCCTTCATAAGCGATCGCATGGTGCTCGCCCGTCAGCGGATCGCGATGCGGATGCGCGGTGAACGAGCCTTGCAGCGTATCGTCGAAGGGATTGTAGGTCTGCTCACCGAGTTCCTCGTCGAATTCGACCGGGTAGCTGCCCGCCTCGACCAGCGCCCAGGTGCGGCCCCCGATCTCGACCACGTTGGTGTTCACGGTATCGAAGCCGCCGTGGCGCGGCCCGGGCGCGGCGGGCTGGCCGAGCGCTGCCCCGACTGCGCGCGAGCGGATCCAGCGGTTACGGTACCACAGCGCCTTGCCATCCTTCACCGCGACGCCGTGGACCATGCCGTCGCCGCTGAACCAGTGATAGCCGGCAGGGTCGGGCTGTATGGGATTGGGGCCGATGCGCAGATAGCGCCCGTCGAGGGCAGGGGGGATCGTTCCGGTCACCGCGAGATCGACGATCGTCAGCTCTTCCGTCATCGGCGTGTGGATGCCTTCAAGGAAGGGGTGCGGCGCGGTCGGCATGCGGCGTCGGTTGAAGTCGGCGACGGCCTCGACTCCCTTGCCGATGGCCGAACGGATGAAGGTTTCGACGCTGCTTGCCATGACGATTCTCCGCATGTGTATGGCGTAAACATACCTCGGATGTGAACGTTGTCAACTTCGCTTGTCGTGGCGATGCCGCGCGGCTAACCGGCGTGATGGCTTCGCGACCTTATCATCATGGTGACCTGCGTGCGGCGCTCGTGGAGGCCGGGCTGGCGGCAATCGAAGCGCGCGGCGCGGACGATCTGTCGTTGCGCGAGCTGGCGCGCGTGGTGGGGGTGAGCGCGACCGCGGTGTACCGTCACTTTCCCGACAAGAAGGCGCTGTTGGCCGCGCTCGCCAGCGTCGGGCTGGAGAAGCTGGGGGAGACCCAGCGCGCGGCGTCCGACGCGGCCGGTGGCGGGGCGGCGGGGTTCAAGGCGACCGGTATCGCCTATGTCCGCTTCGCGCTGAGCAATCCGGGCCTGTTCCGCCTCGTCTACGGCCATCCGCTACCGAAATTTGCGCCGGGGTGCGATCCGGCGGACGATGCGATGGCGATGCTGCAAGCCAATGCCGCGGCGCTCGCGCCCGACGGCGTTGATCCGCAGATCTTCGCGCTGCAATCCTGGTCACTCGTTCACGGGCTTGCGATGCTGCTCCTCGACCAGCAGATCACGCTCGACGATGCGGCTATTGACCGCGTGGTCGATCTGCACGTGATGCTTGCTGAGACTGGGTCGCGCACCTAAATCCCTTACATGGCCCACGCGCATCAACACCACGAGCCGCAAGGCGCCGATCTTGCGACCGCAGCGCAGGCGACGCTGGAACGCGCCGGCGAGCAATGGACGAGCATGCGGGCGACTGTGTTCGGTGCGCTGGCGGGGTTCGACAAGCCGGCGAGTGCCTATGACATCGCCGACGCCGTTTCCAAGTCCGAAGGGCGGCGGGTGGCGGCGAACAGTGTGTATCGCATTCTCGACCTCTTTGTTGGCGCGAATCTGGCGCGCAAGGTGGAGAGCGCGAACGCCTATGTCGCAAATGCGCACCCGGATTGCCTGCACGACTGCATCTTCCTCGTGTGCGATTCGTGCGGCCAGACGACTCACCTCGACGACGATCGCATCACTGTTGGCGTGCGCAGCGCGGCCGAGGCGGCAGGGTTCAGCCCGGTGCGGCCAGTGATCGAAGTGCGTGGGCGTTGCGCCGAGTGCAGCGTGGCGTGACATGCGGAAGGCGCTTTACGCGCCTTCAAATCGGTTGCATTCGACACGACCGATACGCTGAGGTAAGCGCCGTACGATGACCGATCTGCCCCAGACGCCGCTGCTCGATACGGTATCGACGCCGGCCGACCTCCGGAAGCTCGCCCCCGATCAGCTCCGCCAGCTCGCCGACGAACTGCGCACGGAAACGATCAGCGCCGTCGGCTCGACCGGCGGCCATCTCGGTTCGGGGCTGGGCGTGGTCGAGCTGACGACCGCGATCCACTATGTTTTCGATACGCCGCGCGACCGGCTGATCTGGGACGTGGGACACCAATGCTATCCGCACAAGATCCTGACCGGGCGGCGCGATCGTATCCGCACGCTGCGGCAGGGCGGGGGGCTCAGCGGGTTCACCAAGCGGAGCGAAAGCGAATACGACCCGTTCGGCGCGGCGCACAGCTCGACCTCGATCTCGGCCGCGCTCGGGTTTGCGATTGCCAACAAGCTGGGTGAGCAGCCGGGCAAGGCAATTGCGGTGATCGGCGATGGCGCGATGTCGGCCGGCATGGCCTATGAGGCGATGAACAACGCCGCCGCGGCGGGCAATCGGCTGGTCGTGATCCTCAACGACAACGACATGTCGATCGCGCCGCCGGTCGGTGGCCTCTCCGCATATCTTTCGCGGATCGTGACGAGTCGCGAGTTCCTGTCGCTGCGCGATTTGATGAAGCGAGTCGCACGCCGCTTGCCGCGGCCGATCCATGTCGCCGCGCGCAAGACCGACGAATTCGCCCGCGGCATGACGATGGGTGGCACGCTGTTCGAGGAACTCGGCTTCTATTATGTCGGCCCGATCGACGGTCATAATCTCGACCATCTCATTCCCGTGCTCGAGAACGTGCGCGATGCGGAGGAAGGCCCCATCCTCGTCCACGTCGTGACGAAGAAGGGCAAGGGCTATGCGCCCGCTGAAGCCGCGTCCGACAAGTACCATGGCGTGCAGAAGTTCGACGTCATCACCGGCGCGCAGGCCAAGGCCCCGCCGGGGCCGCCGGCGTATCAGAACGTGTTCGGCGATGCGCTCGCCGACGCGGCGGACAAGGATTCGCGAATCTGCGCGATCACTGCCGCGATGCCGGGCGGGACGGGGATCGACCGCTTTGCGCAGCGCCATCCCGATCGCGCATTCGACGTCGGCATCGCCGAGCAGCATGCCGTCACCTTCGCGGCCGGCCTTGCCGCGCAGGGGATGCGGCCGTTCTGCGCGATCTATTCGACCTTCCTGCAGCGCGCGTACGACCAAGTTGTTCACGATGTGGCGATCCAAAATCTGCCGGTGCGATTTGCGATCGACCGCGCCGGGCTGGTCGGCGCGGACGGCGCTACACATGCCGGGTCGTTCGACGTGACGTATCTCGCAACGCTGCCCAATTTCGTCGTGATGGCGCCGGCCGACGAGGCCGAGCTCGTTCACATGACGCATACCTGTGTCGAGCATGATTCGGGGCCGATCGCGCTTCGCTATCCCCGCGGCAATGGAACCGGCGTGGCGCTGCCAACGGTTCCGGAGCGGCTGGAGATCGGCAAGGGTCGCATCGTGCGCGAGGGCAAGACCGTGGCGATCCTTTCGCTTGGCACACGGTTGGCCGAGGCGCTCAAGGCGGCCGATCAGCTCGAGGCGAAGGGGCTGTCGACCACGGTTGCGGACCTGCGCTTCGCCAAGCCACTCGATGAAGCGCTGATCAAGCGCTTGTTGGCGAGCCATCAGGTCGCAGTGACGATCGAGGAAGGCTCGATCGGGGGGCTTGGCGCGCACGTTCTGACGCTGGCGTCTGACACGGGGCTGATCGACAATGGCCTGAAGCTGCGGACGCTGCGCTTGCCTGACATATTCCAGGATCAGGACAAGCCCGAGGTGCAATATGCCGCCGCCGGGCTCGACGCTGATGGGATCGTCGCCACGGTGCTCAAGGCGCTGCGCTGGAACGACGCGGAGGGAAGTGGGGCGCTCGGCGCTCGCGCGTGAGCGGCTGGACCAAGGTAATCCTCGCCACGGCAATTGTGCTGGTGGCATTGATCGGGTTCAATGTCGCGCTTTGGCGTCGATTGCGCGAAGTGCGGCGGCTGGTGGCACTGGAGGAGCGGGAGGGGGAGTAAGCCTCCCCCGATCCTACCCGACGTGGTTAGGCTCGTGCCCCGGAACGCGCCTCCGCTGGCCGCGTGAGGATCGCCCTCGCATCGCCCGGCGTGCGCACTTCGCCATAGGGGCCGCCGGTGGCTTCGATCACGCGTTCGAGCAGTTCCTGCCCCTCGGGCCACCAGCCAAGCCCGCTTGCTGCGTTCAGGTGGCCCTGCGCGCCGGCGTCGACGAAATGGCTGCCCCAGTCGACCGCCAGGCTGTGCGCGGGGTCGATCGCAATCCAGGGATCGTCGGTGCTTGCCACGACGATCGATGGGAAGGGCAGGGGCGTCTTGGGCGCAGGCGCAAAGGTCGCGAGTTCGGGGGGCGTGTCGTCTCGATCGACATCGGCCGGGGCGACGAGCAGCGCGCCGGCCACGGGCCAACCATATGGCTGTGGGCTCAGCGAGGCCCACCAGGCGATGGCCAGGCACCCGAGGCTGTGGCCGACGAGGATCACCGGCGCCTGCGCTTGCGACACTGCCTGATCGAGCTTGGTCACCCAGACGTTACGATGCGGTGTATCCCACATGCCGAGCTCGACCCGGCGCGTATCGAGCCGGCTCTGCTCCCACAGCGTCTGCCAGTGCGATGGGCCGGAATTGCCCAGCCCCGGAACCGTCAGCACGCTCGGACGAAGCGCGAGATTGGACGCGAAATGGCCCATGATGGCTCTCCTGCTGTTCGGCGAGGCCGCGTTTCCGGTGCTCTAGGGGGGCGCCCGGAACCGCGACCTCTGACCTCGATGTATAGCCTACTAAATCGATGGGCAATGACTCGGTTCCTCGCGAGAGCCGGAATGCCCAGCGCTTGCGACGAAGCGATTGCGACCCGATAGAGCCGCTATGGCAAAGGCGCGTGCAGACCAGATTCTCGTCGATCGCGGCCTCGCCGAATCGCGCACGCGCGCGCAGGCGCTGATCATGGCGGGGCTGGTGTTCGTCGGCACCCGCAAGGTGGACAAGCCCGGGCAGACGATCCCCGACGATGCCGCGATCGATGTGCGCGGGCGCGATCATCCCTGGGTTTCGCGTGGCGGGATCAAGCTGGCGCATGGCCTGGACCACTTTGGCTGGGACGTGGCCGGCGCGGTGGCGATCGACGTCGGATCGTCGACTGGCGGTTTCACCGATGTGCTGCTCACGCGCGGCGCGGCGCGCGTCTATGCGGTCGACAGCGGCACCAACCAGCTTGCCTGGAAGCTGCGCCAGGACGAACGCGTGCTGGTTCACGAACAGACCAGCGCACGCATCCTGACGCCCGCGCATATTCCCGAGCCGGTCGACTTGATCGTGTGCGATGCAAGCTTCATCGGGATCGCCAAGGTGCTCGACGTGCCGCTCGGCTTCGCTCGGTCCGCTGCACGCGCGATGACGTTGGTGAAGCCGCAGTTCGAGGCGGGGCGCGAGGACGTCGGCAAGGGCGGGGTGGTGCGCGATCCCGCGGTGCGGCAGCGCGCGTGCGACGACGTCGCCGCCTGGTTCGAAACGAAGGGCTGGCAGGTGCAGGGGATCAGTGAGAGCCCGATTACCGGGCCGGAAGGCAATGTCGAATATCTGCTCGCCGCTGTCCGAGGATGAGGCAGGTGCGCGCCGCAGCGCGTTGTTCCTACGGTTTACGCGTTCCGCCAGTCGTGGTTAGGGCAGCGAACCAATAGCGGAGGTAATGTGGGCGGGATCGCGTCTAAGGGACAGTTGCGCATGTCGCTCGCACGCTGGGCGCTCGTGTGCGTGCCGCTGGTGGTGCTGTTGGGCTTCCTGTCGAGTCGGAGCGTGCCGACCGGCAACGATAACCGCTGGTACTCAGCGTTGGTAAAACCAGCACTCACGCCGCCGGACTGGCTTTTCCCGGTCGCCTGGTCGACCTTTTACATCATGATCGGGTTCGCGCTGGCAATGATCCTCAATGCGCGCGGCGCACGTGGGCGGGGGCTGGCGGTGGCGCTGTTCGCGGGGCAACTGGGGCTGAACCTTGCCTGGTCGCCCCTGTTCTTCGGCGCGCATCTGGTCGGCTGGGCGTTGCTGACCATCGTGGGCATGCTGCTGCTGTCGATCGCCACAACGTTCCAATTCGCGCGCATCCGGCGCACCGCGGCGTGGCTGATGGTGCCGTATCTGGTGTGGCTCAGCTTCGCGACGGGGCTCAACTGGCGGATCGGTCAGCTAAACCCCGATGCAGAAACTCTTGTGCCCGGCGCGCGAACCTCCCAAGTCATCGGCTGAGTTCCTTTCCGAAAGGCCGAAAGCATGCAATCCGAAAACCGGATGTTCGACGATCTGGTGAAGCTGGTGAACGGCGCCGCCGGCACCGTGGCAGGCGTTGGCCGCGAGGCGCAGGCCGGCGCGCGCGATCGTGCGCGCGAATGGATCGGCGGGCTCGATTTCGTCAGCCGTGAGGAATTTGAGGTGGTGAAGGCCATGGCCGTTGCCGCGCGCGACGAAGCCGATGCATTGCGCGCCCGGCTCGATGTACTCGAGGCGAAGCAGCAGGGCTGAAAATCGTGATGCAAGCGTTTGCGGCGGGGCTTTGCGCGCCGGCCCTGAGTTGTGCGATACCGACATGATGCTCGACGAAGCCGACCAGGACGACGAACCCGAAGCGCCGCTCGATATGCTCGAGAGCTATTTCTCCGCGCACGGCTGGACTTACGAGCGGCACGAGGAAGAGATCACCGCGACCGTCAAGGGCAGCTGGACGGAGTATGAGCTGCGTGCCCTGTGGCGCGACGAGGATGGCGTGCTGCAGTTCCTCGCCTTCCCAGACGTGAAGGTGGCGGAGCATTCGCGCCCTGCGATCTACGAGGCGATCGGTCTCGCGAACGAGCAATTGTGGCTCGGCCATTTCGAATTGTGGTCGTCGAGCGGCATCCTGCTGTACCGTCATGCCGCGCTAATCGACCAGGACGAGGACGAAGAGGCGACCCTGTCGCTCGATGCCGCGCAACTGCTGATCGAGACGGCGATCGACGAGTGCGAGCGCTTCTACCCGGTGTTCCAGTTCGTACTGTGGGGCGGCAAGACGCCGCGCGAGGCAATTGCCGCCGCTCTGATCGAAACCCAAGGCGAGGCATGATGCTGCCGACGGCGCAGTGGCCGGAGTCGTTATGGCTCGTCGGTTGCGGCAACATGGGTGGTGCGATGCTGCGCGGCTGGATTGCCGCCGGGATGGCGGCCGAGGCAGTGACGGTGATCGATCCCGGTGCGCCGGTGGTGCCGAGCGGCGTGCGCGTGCTGGATACGCCGCCGGGCGAGGCAGCGCCCGAGGTGCTGGTGCTCGCGGTGAAGCCGCAGTTGCTCGATGCGGTGGCGCCGTCCCTCGCAGCGGTGCGACCGGCGCTGCTGCTATCGATCCTCGCCGGGGTGGAGGAAGAGACGCTGGCGACGCGCATCCCGGCGGAATCGGTGGTACGTGCGATGCCCAATCTGCCGGTCGCGATCGGCAAGGGCGTGACCGCGCTGCATGCCGCCACCGCGACGCCGGCAGCGCGCACGACCGCCGAGGCGCTGGTGACGCCGCTGGGTGCGGTCGAATGGATTTCGGGCGAGGCGCTGTTCGACGCCGTCACGGCCTTGTCGGGGTGCGGGCCGGGCTTCGTATTCCGCTTCATCGATGCGTTGGCGCAGGCGGGCGCGGCGCTCGGCTTGCCGGCGGATCAGGCGGCGCGGCTTGCACTCGCGACGGTCGAAGGCTCCGCGGCGATGGCGGCTGGGGCAGGGGAAGAGCCTGCCGTGCTGGCCGACCGTGTCGCGAGCCCCGGCGGCTCGACGCGTGAGGGGCTCAACGTACTCGACCGCGATGGCGCGCTGAACGCGTTGCTGGCGGCGACGCTGGCGGCGAGCCGCGATCGCAATGCCGAACTGGCAGCGATCGCGCGCACGGCCGCGAGTAGCTAACCCCGCAGCGCTTCGACGCGCTCGATTTCTTCGTCGGGGATCAGCCCCTCGAGCACTGCCCAGAAGCCGCTCACCGCGCCCTGGCCGGCCTTGGAATAGGCCGCAGCCAGACGCTCGCGCAGGGCATCGTACAGTTCGGCCTCGAACGCGCTTCCCGCTTCGGTGAGACGCAGCAGCCGCTGCCGCCGATCGCGCTCGCCCGGCCGCGCTTCGACCAGCCCGCGCTCGGTCAGCTCGCCGAGTACGCGGCCGAGCGACTGTTTGGTGATCCCGAGCAGCGCCAGCAGATCAGACACCGCCATGTCCGGCTTGCGCGCGATGAAGTACAGCGCGCGGTGGTGCGCGCGCCCCAATCCGCGCCGCGCCAGCCCGTGATCGATCGAGCGCGTGACGTGCGCATTGCCGAAATACAGCAGCTCCAGCCCACGCCGAATCTCGGGTTCACGCAGGAAAAGCGGGGAGGCGGAGGACGTCGGGGCAGCCATGTTGACCGGCCTTGCCATCCGCCCTACCCGACCGCAACCGCTTAGAAGCGACGTTCGCGCCTCTTGGGAGCCTCCTGCCGTGCCTTTCGCCTTCGTGCCCAACGCCGCGCCGATCCCCGCCAGCGAGCGCGCGGCGCGGATCGCCGATCCGGGCTTCGGCCGTGTTTTCACCGATCATATGGCGACGATCCGGTGGAGCGACGACAAGGGCTGGCATGAACCGACGATCACGGCGCGCACGACGCTGACGGTCGATCCGGCGACGGCGGTGCTGCATTATGCGCAGGAGATTTTCGAGGGGCTGAAGGCCTATCGCCACGACGATGGCGGGATCGCGCTGTTCCGCCCCGACGCTAATGCACAGCGCTTTCGCGATTCGGCGCGGCGGATGGCGATGCCCGAGCTGCCCGATGATCTCTTCATCGGCTCGATCGAGGCGCTGGTGAAGGCAGATGCCGACTGGATCCCATCGATCGACGGCGGATCGCTTTATCTGCGTCCGTTCATGATCGCTAGCGAAGTGTTCCTGGGCGTGAAGCCTGCGGCGGAATATCTCTACATGGTGCTCGCCTCGTCGGCGGGTTCGTACTGGAAGGGCGGCGTGCGGCCGATTTCCTTATGGGTGAGCCACGATTACACGCGCGCGGCGCCCGGCGGCACGGGCGCTGCGAAATGCGGCGGCAATTACGCGACCAGTCTCGTGGCGCAGTCCGAAGCGATGCGTCGCGGCTGCGACCAGGTGGTGTTCCTCGATGCGACTGAGCGCCGCTGGATCGAGGAACTCGGCGGCATGAACATCTTCTTTGTGTTCGATGACGGATCGATCCAGACGCCGCCGCTGACGGGCACGATCCTGCCCGGCATCACCCGCGCTTCGATCCTGCAGCTCGCGCGCGATGCTGGGCTCAGCGTGCGCGAGGAACTCTATTCGATCGACCAATGGCGCGAGGATGCCGCGAGCGGCCGGCTGACCGAGAGCTTCGCATGCGGCACGGCGGCGGTGGTGACGCCGATCGCCTCGGTCGCGGGGCCGGACTATGGCTTCACGATCGGCAGCGGCGGCACGGGGCAGACGACGCAGCGCTTCCTCGATCAGCTCGGCGCGATCCAGCGCGGCCGCGCGCCCGATCCGTATGGCTGGCTTCATCCGATCGTGTGAGATTGCACTTCGCGCGGCCAGGCTTTAGGGGCGCGCGTTCGTTGGGGCGTCGCCAAGCGGTAAGGCAGCGGCTTTTGATGCCGCCATTCGCAGGTTCGAATCCTGCCGCCCCAGCCATCTTCTCTCAGCGAGCGTTCGCACAGCGGCTTTCTCCGAGAGCCGCAAACCCAGGCGCCCTTGGTGAAGCCACGGGTGCAAACCTTCATCAGAATTGAATCAGGCGTCTTCAAGAACTCGGAGACGGACGCGGGCTGGTCCCGAGGCAGGGGACCGAGGGGGCAGCAAGCAATCGGGCAGCGGCTTTGGTCCGCGAACGAAAGGCTCCTCGGGCGGCCAATCATCTCCGCGGCGCTCTGATTTGGGCAGGGAAAGCAGTTCGCGAATAGCGAGCGCCAGAGGAATACCGTAAGTGAGTACGCCGCTTAGCAAAACATACGTCGTTGAAGTCATTGCGTCCGCTCCTTGGCTCGCTCGCTTCCAGCGAAGTGGCCTCCGCCTCGCGGGATAAAGCAATACCCTTTTCTAACCGAAGCTGCAATTTTTGACGGTTCGCAGGGAGTAGACAGCGGGTCCGGACAAGCCTCAGCGCGCCATTCCGCTTTCGCGTTTAACGCCCTAGAGCGCCGCCATGGCTTCATCCCCACCATCGCGCGCGACCCCGCCGTCGCTTCAGGCCGATCGCCACTGCCTGCTGCTCGATTTCGACGGGACGCTGGTCGAGATCGTCGATCGGCCGGATGCGGTGGTGGTGGACGAGGCGCTCGCGCGGCTGCTCGAGCGGCTGGTTGGAACATTTGCGGGGCGGGTGGCCTTGGTCAGCGGCCGGTCGGTGGCGCAGATCGAGGGGTTCCTCGGGGCCACGGCGGCGGGAATTGCGGTGGTCGGCAGCCATGGTGCGGAGTTGCGGCTCGGCGGCCATCGTGTCGATGCAGAGCGACCTACCGCGCTGGTCGAGGCGGAGCGGGCGCTCGACGCGGCGTTTGCGGGCGTCGAAGGCGTGGTGATCGAGGTCAAGTCGCTCGGCGTTGCGGTTCATTATCGCCTGGCGCCGCGGCATGAGGCAGAGGCGCGGCGATTGGCCGAGCAGTTCGTCGGCGTTGGCAATTTGGTGATCCAGGAGGGCAAGATGATGGTCGAGCTTCGCGTTGGCGGGCGTGACAAGGGGAGCGGGATCGCTGCGCTGCTAGAAAAAGCACCGTTTGCCGGGCATTTGCCCGTCTTCCTGGGCGACGACGTGACCGACGAGGCCGGGTTCGTGGCGGTTGCCGAGCGGGGTGGTTTTGGGGTGCTGGTCGGGGCTGAGCGCACCTCGGCGGCACGGTTTCGGCTGCCAGATGTGGCTGCGGTGCGCGGCTGGTTGGGGGCAGCGGCATGACCGCGACACTGGACCTCTGGCCGATCGGCAATTGCCAGGTTTCGGCGCTCGTCGATCGGGCGGGACGCTTCGTGTGGGGCTGCACCCCGCGCGTCGATGGCGACCCGGCGTTCTGTTCGCTGCTCGACGACAAGCCGGCGGCGGGCACGGATGCGTTCGGCTTCTGGGAGATCGATATCGATTCACCCGCAGCAACGACGCAATATTATCTGCGCAATACGCCGATCCTCGTCACGCGGCACGAGGACGTTCACGGCAACGCGATCGAGGTGATCGACTTCTGCCCGCGCTTCAAGCGCAACGCGCGGATGTATCGCCCGGTCGCGTTCGTGCGGATCGTGCGGCCGGTAGCGGGCAGCCCGCGGATCCGCGTGCGCCTGCGGCCCGCGGTGCGGTGGGGCGAGCGCGGCGCCAGGACGACGCGCGGGTCGAACCACATCCGCTACCTGCTCGACGATAGCGTGCTGCGGCTCTCGACGACCGCACCGGTCGGCTGGATCGAGGACGAGCGGCTGTTCCGCGTCGAGCGCCCGCTGCACTTCTTCCTCGGGCCGGACGAAAGCTTTTCCGATGATCTGGCGGTCTCGCTCGAGACGATGCTCGATCGGACTGTCGATGAGTGGCGGCATTGGGTGCGTGGGCTCGCCACGCCGTACGAGTGGCAGGAAGCGGTGATCCGATCGGCGATCACGCTGAAGCTGTGCCAGCACGAGGAGACCGGCGCGATCGTCGCCGCGCTCACCACATCGATCCCCGAACATGCCGGGTCGCAGCGCAACTGGGACTATCGTTACTGCTGGGTGCGCGACGCTTATTATACCGTGCAGGCGCTTAACCGGTTGGGCGCGCTCGACGTGCTGGAGGGATATCTCGAATATCTTCGCAACATCGTCGACAATGCCACCGGCGGCCATATCCAGCCGCTGTACGGCGTCGGCGGCGAGGCGACGCTGATCGAGCGCGAGGCGCCGGCGCTGAGCGGCTATCGCGGGATGGGGCCGGTGCGGGTCGGCAACCAGGCGTATGAGCAGATCCAGCACGACGCCTACGGCCAGATCGTGTTGTCGAATGCGCAGGCGTTCTTCGATCACCGGCTGTTGCGGGTTGCCGGGGTTGACGACTTCAAGGCGCTCGAGCCGGTCGGCGAGCGCGCCTGGGAAAAGTACGACCAGCCCGACGCGGGATTGTGGGAGCTGCGCACCAAGAGCCATGTCCACACCTATTCGGCGGCGATGTGCTGGGCGGCGTGCGATCGGCTGGCGAATGCGGCTGAGGCACTCGGGCTGTCGGATCGGCGCGACTTCTGGCGCGCGCGGGCGGATACGATGCGCGAGCGGATCGAAACCGCGTCGTGGCGGCCCGACAGCCAGCGCGTGTCGGCGACGTTCGGTGGCGACGATCTCGACGCGAGCCTGCTGCAGTTGCTCGACCTGCGCTTTCTGGCGCCCGATGATCCGCGCTTCCGCCGCACGCTCGACGCGGTCGAGGGCGGGCTGCGACGTGGGTCGCATATGCTGCGCTATGCGACGGAAGACGATTTCGGACTGCCGCACACGGCGTTCAACGTCTGCACTTTCTGGCTGATCGAGGCGCTGCATTTCACCGGGCGCGACGGCGATGCGCGGGTGCTGTTCGAGGAAATGCTGTCGCGCTGCACGCCGGCCGGGCTGCTGTCCGAGGATATCGATCCGGTAAGCGGCGAATTGTGGGGCAACTATCCGCAGACCTATTCGCTGGTGGGGATGATCAACTGCGCCGTCCTGCTGAGTAAACCGTGGAGTGCGATCCGTTGAGCCGGCTGATCGTCATCTCGAACCGCGTTTCCGCGCCGACGGCCGACCAGCCGACTGCGCAGGGCGGGCTCGCGGTGGCGCTCACCGCCGCACTGCGCGAGGCGGAGGGGATCTGGTTCGGCTGGTCGGGTGCGACTGGCGAGACGGGCGAGCTGAAGTTCGAGACCTTCGCCGGCGTTACCTCGGCTACGATCGACCTACCCGAACAGGACGTCGAGGAGTATTACGACGGCTATGCCAATCGCACCTTGTGGCCGCTGTTCCACTATCGGCTGGGATTGACCGAATTCGAGCGCGATTTTCAGGGCGGGTATGAGCGCGTCAATCGGCTATTCGCCGAGGTGATCAGCCCGCACGTCGAGCCCGACGATCTCGTCTGGGTGCATGATTATCACATGATCCCGCTCGGCTGGCTGCTGCGCCAGCAGGGGCTTCGCAACCGGCTCGGCTTCTTCCTCCACATTCCCTGGCCGCCGACCCGGCTGCTTACCGCGCTGCCCGAACATCGCCGGCTGGTGGAGGCATTGTTCGCCTATGACGTAGTCGGGTTCCAGACGACCGAGTGGCTCGAGACTTTTCACGATTATGTCGTGCGGGAGATGGGCGGCTCGATCGGACCCGACGATCTCATTACTGTAGGTGGGCGTACGATCCACGCCATCGCGTGCCCGATCGGGATCGACGCAAAGGAATTCATCGCGAGTGCGACGAGTGACGACGCGACCCGCACGCACGACCGCATGATGGACAGCGTCGGCGGCCGGCGGCTGATCGTCGGTGTCGATCGGCTCGATTACTCGAAGGGGATCGAGGAGCGCTTTAACGGTTACCAGCGCTTTCTCGAGACCCGGCCCGACGCGCACGCCAACGTGTCGATGCTGCAGGTTGCGCCGCCCTCGCGCGCAACGGTGCAGAGCTACATGGACATTCGCGCCTCGCTCGATGCGCTCTCGGGCCGCATCAACGGCGCGCATGCCGAGATCGATTGGGTGCCGCTGCGGTATGTTAACCGCGGCCTGCCGCGCAGTGTGCTCGCCGGGGTGTACCGCGCGGCGAAGATCGGCCTTGTCACGCCGTTGCGTGACGGCATGAACCTCGTCGCCAAGGAGTTTGTCGCTGCGCAGGATCCCGAGGATCCCGGCGTGTTGATCCTGTCGCGCTTTGCCGGCGCTGCGGCGCAGCTCGATCAGGCGCTGCTCATCAATCCGTACAGTCCCGACGAGATGGCCGATGCGATCGAGCGCGCGCTGACCATGCCGCTCGACGAGCGGATCGCGCGCTGGCGCCCGATGTTCGAGAACGTCCGGGATGAAGATGTGATCTGGTGGCGCCAACGGTTCACCGATCGGCTTGCCGCCGTTGCGCCGCAGGAGGCGCTCGCGTGACGGCGGCGGCACGCCGCGCGGCAATCGGCTTCCTTCTGCTACCCGTAGGCTATCATTCCGCGCCGGTCGTTGCGCAATCCGCGCCTGACATCGTCGTTACCGGCCGCGGTCTCGACGAGCGGCCGGGCGATCGCACTGCCGACGTGGTGACGATCGATGCCGAAAGGATCGGTGCCAATGCCAGCGACCGGCTGGAGAGCGTGCTGGCCGATGTCGCCGGGTTGCAGCAATTCCGCCGATCCGATTCGCGTTCGGCCAATCCGACCAGCCAAGGGCTGTCGCTGCGCGGAATCGGCGGCAATGCTTCTAGCCGCGCGTTGCTCGTGCTCGATGGCGTGCCGCAGGCCGATCCGTTCGGCGGCTGGGTGCCATTCCCGGCCTATGCCACCGATCGTATCGGCAGCATCCGCGTGACGCGCGGCGGGGGCAGCGGCTATTTCGGGCCGGGTGCGCTGGCCGGGACGATCGAACTCGACAGCGTCGATCCGCGTGAACGCGGAGCGGTGCTGGGTAGCGTCGCCTATGGCAGTCGCGACTCGGTCGATGCGCAGCTTTCGGGCACGATGATGTCCGGGCCGGGCTTCGCGACGGTGTCTGCGGCTTATGCGCGCGGTGATGGCTTCATCCCGACTGTGGTCGAGAACCGCGGCGCCGCCGATCGGCCGGCGCGGTACGAGCAGGCGTCGGGCGCGGTGCGCGGCGTGATCCGCGTTGCGCCCGATACCGAGCTGCAGGCGAACGTCAGCGCGTTCACCGACACGCGCGAGCGCGGCACCGCTTTCACGCAGAACCGCAGCGA
Source organism: Sphingomonas radiodurans (assembly GCF_020866845.1). NCBI lineage: Bacteria > Pseudomonadati > Pseudomonadota > Alphaproteobacteria > Sphingomonadales > Sphingomonadaceae > Sphingomonas > Sphingomonas radiodurans. The sequence continues at coordinate 506,897 of NZ_CP086594.1, read as the reverse complement.
GGGGGCGGATGCTAGTCTGCGCCTCGTCGGCCGTGGCGCGTGGGGTTTCTCGGCGCTCGCCTATCTGCAGACGCGGGCGTTCGCGTCGCAATTTGCCAGCGTTGCCGCGGGGCGGGTGTCGGCCAGCCAGACGCTCGATCAGTACAATACGCCGGCGACCGGGCTCGGTGCGCGGTTCGAGCTGGTGCCGCCCGTCGGCGCCGGGCGCGATCTGCGGATCGGCGCGGACGTGCGCGACGTGGAAGGGCGTACGCAGGAGAATTTTACCTACGTGGCGGGTGCCCCGACGCGGCGCCGGATCGCGGGTGGCAGCAGCCGCACGGCCGGGCTGTTCGCCGATGGCAGCATGGAGACCGGCGCGCTGACGCTGACGCTCGGCGGGCGAGTCGATCGCTGGCGGATCAGCAATGGGCGGCTCGACGAATACACACTGGCGACCGGCGCGCCGCTGACCGCTGCTTCGTTTGCGGATCGCAGCGGCACCGAATGGACCGGGCGTGCGGGCATCGCTTTCGCGCCGATCGAGCCGGTGACGCTGCGCCTGAGCGGGTATCGTGGCTGGCGCTTGCCAACGCTGAACGAGTTGTACCGACCGTTCCGAGTCGGCGCCGATGCGGTGGCGGCAAATGCGGCGCTGGACCCTGAGCGGCTGACGGGTGTGGACGGCGGCGTGACGATCGTGCCTGCGGCCAACGTGTCGCTCGCGGCGACGGTGTTCTGGAACCGGCTGCGTGGCGCGATCGCGAACGTCACGGCGGGGCGGGGGCCGGGCACGTTCCCCGGCGTCGGCTTCGTCGGGGCGGGCGGCGTTTATCGCGTGCGGCAGAATCTCGATGCGATCCGCTCGACCGGGTTCGAGTTCGACGCGCGGTGGCAGGGCGGGCCGGTGTTCGCGATCGCGTCGTGGAGCCATGTCGATCCACGCGTCGAAGCGTCGGGCGCCGCGGCGCCGCTCGATGGCTTGCGCCCGGCGCAGACGCCGCTCGATCAGCTCTCCGCGACGCTCGGGTGGCACCGCGACTCGCTCACGGCGTCGGCCACGCTGCGGCATGTTGCCCGCCAATTCGAGGACGATCAGAACAGCCGCAGGCTTGCGCCCGCCACCACGCTGGACGGTTATCTCGCAGTGCCGATCACGCCGGCGCTAGCGATCGAGCTACGCGGGGAAAATGTCTTCGACGAGCGAGTCGAGGCGGGGATCAGCGGCGCCGACGTCGTCGAGCGCGCGACTCCGCGGACGGTGTGGATCGGGCTTCGGCTCAGGGGGTAAGCCTCATCCCTCCGCCTGCAGCTTGTCGATCGAGGCGTTGATGCATTCCATCAGCGCGTCGATCACTTCGGGGCCGGGCTGATCCTCCTCCGTGAGGCGCCGTTGGAAGACGCCGCCGGCAATTGTCTCGATCACCCCGGCGACTCGCGCGAAATGCTCGGGTGAGACGGTGCTTGGCACCAGCAGCCGCAAGGCTGCCTGAAGCTCGCGCCGCATCCGATCGTGGACGCCGCGTACGATTTCGACGATACGGGGATTGCGCGAAGCCTCGGCCATGATCTCGGCAACCAGCCGCCCGCCTTCGGGCTTGTCGCAAGCGACGAAGCGCGCGATCCATGCACGCACCGCATCCGGATCACCCGCGGCGCCGGCTGCCGAGAGGCCGCGCTCGGACAGAAAGTCCTCGAGATCGCGCTCGACGATCACCGCGACGATCGCCTCCTTGTTCGCGAAGTCACGGTAGATCTGGCCGACCAGCACCCCTGAGCTTCGTGCGATCTGCGAAATACCGGTCGAGTGAAAGCCATTGTCGGCAAAGGCGGTACGCGCAGCCTGGATCACCTTCTCGCGTCGCGCATCGGCGCGGCTCGGCCGACATTCCGGTGCGGCAGTGGAGCATTCGTCGATGGTGGTCTCTCCGGTTGCGATGCTTGACGCATCGATTTGTTCGCAGTAGCAGCAAAACGTGAGTGAACGATCACTCACGCTAATCACAGAGAATCGCATGTCATACAAGAGGGTCGCGCTCACCGCGCTGATGCTGGCGTCGTTGGGAGCTTGCGGGCAGGGCCAGCAGGCCGCGCAACAGCCCGCCGGGCCGCCACAGGTGAGCGTGATAACCGTGTCGTCGCAGGCGGTGACGCTAACGACGACGCTGCCTGGCCGCACGACTGCGTACGAGACGTCGGAAGTCCGCCCGCAGGTGAATGGTCTCATCACCGAGCGGCTGTTCCGCGAGGGCGAGCCGGTGCGGCGTGGCCAGGCGCTCTTCCGGATCGATCAGCAGCCGTACGTCACTGCGGTGGCGAGCGCGCGGGCGGCACTGGCGCGGGCACGCGCCTCAATCGCGTCGAGCGCGGCGCTCCAGCGGCGCTACGGCGAGCTGGTGAAGATCAACGCGATCGCCCGCCAGGAATATGACAATGCGATTACCAGCGCGCAGCAGGCGCAGGCCGACGTCGCCGCGCAGCAGGCCGCGCTGCGATCGGCGCAGATCGATCTTGCGCGCACCACGATCACCGCGCCGATCTCGGGCAGGATCGGGCGCGCGGTCGCGACAACCGGCGCGCTGGTGACGGCCGGGCAGACGACGCCGCTGACGACGATCCAGCGGCTCGACCCGATCTATGTCGACGTGCCGCAATCGAGCGCCGACTTGCTCCGCCTGCGCCAGCAGATCTCGTCCGGCGAGCTGTCGCGCGGCGGCGGTGCGGCGCGCGTGCGGCTGCGGCTGGAAGACGGCTCGCTCTATCCGGTCGAGGGCCGGCTGCAATTCACCGACGTCAGCGTCGATCCGGCAACCGGCACGCAATCGATTCGCGCGATCTTCGACAATCCGCGCGGGCTGCTGCTGCCGGGCATGTATGTGCGTGCCGAGCTGGTCGAGGGAACGCAGTCCGATGGCTTGATGGTGCCGCAGCGCGCCGTCTCGCGCGACGAGCAGGGGCGGCCTACGGTGCTGGTCGTCGGCAAGGGCGACAAGATCGAGCCACGCATTCTCACCGCGCCACGCACGATCGGCGACAATTGGCTGGTCACTGCCGGGCTACGCTCGGGCGACCGGGTGATCGTCGAAGGCGCGATGATGCTGCGTCCCGGCATGCCGGTGAAGGCAGTGCCGTACAATCCCAACGCTAAGCCCGCGGCTGGCGGCCCCCCCGGCGGGCCGGCGCAGGGCGGGCAGGCGAAGTAACCGCAGATGTCACGCTATTTCATCGATCGGCCCATCTTCGCATGGGTCATCGCGATCGTCCTGATGCTGGGTGGCGCGATCGCGATCCGCTCGCTCCCGGTCGCCCAGTTCCCCGAGATTGCGCCGCCCGCGGTGTCGATCAGCGCGATCTATCCCGGCGCCGATGCGGAAACGCTCGAGCGCACGACGACTCAGATCATCGAGCAGCAGCTACGCGGCATCGACAATCTGCGCTATTTTTCGGCCAACTCGTCTTCGTCAGGCAATCTCACGATCACGCTGACGTTCGAGCAGGGCACCGATCCGGACATCGCGCAGGTCCAGGTGCAGAACAAGCTGCAGGCAGCGACCCCGCTGCTGCCGCAGGAAGTGCAGCAGCAGGGGCTTCAGGTGCAGAAGTCGGCGGCCAGCTTCCTGGTGGTCGTCGGGCTGTATTCGCAGGACGGGTCGCACAGCGGCACCGATCTGGCGGACATGGTGGTCTCGCGCTTGCAGGATCCGATCAGCCGGGTGACCGGCGTCGGCGAGCTTCAGGTGTTCGGCTCACAATATGCGATGCGGCTGTGGGTCGATCCGCTGAAGCTCAACAGCTACCAGCTGACGATCGCCGACGTGACGGCAGCGGTGCAGGCGCAGAACGCGCAGGTTTCCGCGGGCCAGATCGGCGCGCAACCAGCGCCGGCGGAGCAGATGCTCAACGCCACCGTGTCGGTGCAGTCGCGCTTGCAAACCGCCGAGCAGTTCGGCGCGATCCGCCTCAAGACTTCGCAGGAAGGCGCGGTCGTCCGCTTATCGGACGTCGCGCGGGTCGAACTCGGCGCCGAGAATTACGGCTTCGATGCGAAGTTCAACGGCAAGCCCGCTGCCGGCTTCGGTGTGCGGCTCGCTGCCGGCGCGAACGCGCTCGACACGGTCGAGGCGGTGAAGGCGCGCACGCAGGAGCTGGCGCGGGGCTTCCCGGCCGACGTGAAGGTCGTCTACCCGTACGATACCACGCCGTTCGTTCGCCTGTCGGTCGAGCAGGTCGTCGAGACGCTGATCGAGGCGGTCGTGCTCGTCTTCCTTGTGATGTTCCTGTTCCTGCAGAACTGGCGCGCGACGATCATCCCCACGATCGCGGTGCCGGTGGTGCTGCTCGGTACATTCGCGGTGATGGCGCTCGCTGGCTATTCGATCAACACGCTAACGCTGTTCGGCATGGTGCTCGCGATCGGCCTGTTGGTGGACGATGCGATTGTGGTCGTCGAGAATGTCGAGCGGCTGATCGTCGACGAGGGGCTTTCCCCGAAAGCCGCCGCGCGCAAATCGATGGACGAGATCTCGGGCGCGCTGATCGGCATTGGGCTGGTGCTGTCGGCTGTTTTCCTGCCGATGGCGTTCTTCGGCGGATCGACCGGCGTGATCTATCGTCAGTTCTCGATCACGATCGTCTCCGCGATGGTGCTGTCGGTGCTGGTCGCGCTGATCCTGACGCCGGCGCTGTGCGCGACGATCCTGAAGCCGCACGATCCGAACAAGCATCAGGGCAACGGCATTTTCGCGCGCTTCTTCCGCTGGTTCAATCGCACCTTCGAGCGCGGTACGGCGAAGTACGAGCGCGGCGTGAAGCGGACGGCGCGCAGTTGGAAGCGCTCGCTGCTCGTCTATGCGCTGATCGTTGCCGGCATGGTCTTCATGTTCATGCGGCTGCCCGGCGCTTTCTTGCCGGAGGAAGATCAGGGAACTGTTATCGCGCTGGTCCAAGGCCCGGCAGGGTCGACCACCGCGCGCACTGAGAAGGGCCTCGCGCTCGTGCGAAGCCAGTTCCTGGGCGAATCGGCAGTGAAGTCCGTGTTCACCATCAATGGCTTCAGCTTCGCGGGGCAGGGCCAGAATGCGGGCCTCGCCTTCATCAGCCTGAAGCCATGGGAGGATCGCCCGGGTGCGGACAACCGCGCGCAGGCAGTCGCCGGCCGTGCGATGGGAGCCTTCTCGCAGTTCAAGGACGGCATGATCTTCGCGCTGGTGCCGCCAGCGGTGCAGGAGCTCGGCAATGCGACCGGGTTCGACGTGCAGCTGGTGGATACCGGCGGGATCGGCCATGCGCGGCTGACGCAGACGCGCAACATGCTGCTCGGGGCGGCCGCGCAGGATCCGCGGGTGGCGCAAGTCCGTCCGCTGAGCCTTGAGGACGCGCCGCAGCTGAAGATCGTCGTCGATCAGGACAAGGCACGCGCACTCGGGCTCGATCTGGGGCAGGTCAATGCGACGATCTCCACCGCCTGGGGTGGATCATACGTCAACGACTTCATCGATCGGGGTCGCGTGAAGCGCGTGTATATTCAGGCCGATCAGGCGTTTCGCCTGAAGCCCGAGGATCTCGCGTCCTTCTATGTGCGCGGCGCCGACGGGCAGATGGTGCCGTTCACGTCTTTCTCGACGATCGAATGGGCCAATGCGCCGGTGCAGCTGACCCGGTACAACGGCCAACCCGCGATGCAGCTGCAGGGCGCGGCGGGGCAGGGGCTCAGCACCGGCGGCGCGATGACCGCGATCGAGGAAATGCATGCCAAGTTGCCGCCGGGCACGCAGCTGGAATGGACTGGGCTGTCGTTCGAGGAACGGCTGTCGGGTGGGCAGGCGCCGGCGTTGTACGCGCTGTCGCTGCTGATCGTGTTCCTGTGCCTTGCCGCGCTGTACGAAAGCTGGTCGGTGCCGATCTCGGTGCTGCTGGTAGTGCCGCTGGGCGTGGTCGGCGCGCTGCTGGCGGCGACGCTGACCGGGCTGAACAACGACATTTATCTGCAGGTGGGTCTGATCACCACGATCGGCGTATCCGCGAAGAACGCGATTCTGATCGTCGAGTTCGCGCAGGAGCGGATTGCGGAGGGGATGAGGCCGTTCCAGGCCGCTGTCGAAGCGGCGAAGCTGCGGCTGCGCCCGATCCTGATGACGAGCCTCGCGTTCATCTTCGGCGTGCTGCCGCTGGCGGTTTCGACCGGGGCGGGTGCCGGCGGGCAGAATGCGATCGGCCGCGCGGTCGTCGGCGGGATGTTGTCGGCCACCGTGCTCGCGATCTTCCTCGTCCCGATGTTCTTCGTGGTGATCACGCGGCTGTTCAACCGCGGCAAGCGTGACGACGAAGCCGATGATGTCCGTGACGACGGGCGCGACCGCGATGGCGACCGCGCGCCGCAGGGAGCATGAATAGCATGAACCGCCGTTCCATTCTCGCCGCGCTGGCGCTCGCCACCGCGCTGTCGGGCTGCAACCTTGCGCCGAAATATGTGCGCCCGGGCGGCGCGGTGCCGGTCGCGCTCCCCGAAGGTGGGGTGTACCCGCGCGCCGCGACCGATGCGCCGGATGTCACCGCGATCGGCTGGCGCGATTTCTTCCTCGATCCGCGGCTGCGGCAAGTGATCGAGACCGGGCTCGCCAACAATCGCGATTTGCGCATCGCGGCCGGCAACGTGCTGCAGGCGCGCGCGCAATATCGCGTCCAGCGCGCGGATCGGGTGCCCTCCACGTCGCTGTCGGGATCGTCGACGTTCACGAACAATATCTTTGGCGCCGGGGGTGGTGCGGCCGGGGGCGCTGCCGGCGGCGCTGGGGCAGGCTCGACCTCGTCGAACCTCGAGATCTATTCACTAAGCGCAGGCTTCTCAGCGTTCGAGCTCGATCTGTTCGGCCGGGTCCGCAATCTCAGCGAAGCGGCGCAGGAGCGCTATTTCGCCTCGGAGGAAGCGCAGCGCTCGGCGCGGATCAGCCTGATCGCGGAAATCGCGACTGCGTGGCTGACGATGGCGGCGGATCAGGAACAGCTGAGAATCAGCCGTGAGACGCTGAAGGCTTTCGAGCAGTCGCTGGAACTGACGCGCGCGCAATTCCGCATCGGCGTCGCCTCCGAACTGGAGGCGCGACAGTCCGAGACGAACTATCAGGCGGCGCGCAACGACATTGCGACGATCCAGACGCGGCTTGCACAGGATCAGAATGCGCTCAATCTGCTCGTCGGCACGACCATCCCGGCGGAGCAATTGCCGAGCGGAATCGGCGCCGACGTGCCGACGCGCGACGCGTTGCCAGGCGACCTTTCCTCGCAAGTGCTTCTGCGCCGTCCGGACGTGCTGCAGGCCGAGCATCAGCTGATTGCGGAGAACGCCAATATCGGCGCCGCGCGTGCGGCCTTCTTCCCGACCATCTCGCTGACCGCCTCGATCGGCACGCTCTCGACCGCGCTAGCGGGGCTCTTCGGTGGTGGCAGCTTCACCTATTCGGGCGCGCCATCGCTCGGGCTGCCGCTGTTTGATGGCGGACGCAATGCCGGCAATCTCGAATATGCCCGCGCGTCGCAGCAAGTGGCGGTCGCCACCTACGAGCGGGCGGTTCAGACCGCGTTCCGGGAAGTGTCGGACGCGCTGGCGCAGCGCGGCATGATCGGCGAGCAACTCGCAGCGCAGACCGCGCGGGCCGAGGCGGCGCAAGTGGCCGCGCGATTGTCGGACGCGCGCTACCGCGCTGGCGTCGATTCGTTCCTCGTTGCGCTCGATGCCCAGCGCACGTCGTATGCCGCGCAGCAGCAGTTGGTAACCACGCGGCAGGCGCGGGCGAGCAATCTGGTCGAATTGTATCGCGCGTTAGGCGGCGGACTTAACTGAGGCGCTTGCGCGCGGGCACCAATCGGTTACTCTCCCGTCGAGAAAATAGGAGAGTAGCCATGTTGCCGGAAACGCGCGCGGGCGATGAAGCAACCGTGATCTTGCAGAGCCTGCTCTGCCTGCTTCGCGAGAAGAACATCCTCACCCGTGCGGATATCGAAACGTTGTGCGATCGCGTGGCGATGCGCGCGACCCTCGCGGACCGTGATCCACTGCCCTGCGCCGCTGAGGCGAGCCGCGCTGCGGCGGAGGAAATGGCGCGGATTGGCGGCTATATTGGCAAGCAATATGGCGGGAAGCATCGCCGCGGCTGATCGTCGCGTTCGCCTCCGACACGGTTGACCCTCGAACCATTTTGCGGGCAGCGCGTTGGCGATGCCGATGAAGCTTTTTCACGTTAGTGACGTGCACTTCGGTGCCGAGGATCCTGATGCGCTCGCCTGGTTCGAGGCGTGTGTCGCCGATGAACGGCCCGATGCCGTGATCATGACCGGCGATTTGACGATGCGCGCCAAGCGGAGCGAGTTCGACGACGGCGGCAACTGGCTCCGCTCGCTCGGCGTGCCGGTGACAATCGAGGTCGGCAATCACGATCTGCCCTATTATTGGGATCCGCTGCGTCGGATCTTTGCCCCATACAAGCGCTATGGCGCGGCCGAGCGAATGATCGAACAACCGCTCGACTTGCCGGGTATCTCGATCATCCCGTTCAAGACGACTGCGCGCGCGCAATGGCGCCTGAATTGGTCCAAGGGCTATGTCAGCGATGGCGCGCTGAGCCGTGCGCTGGAATTGGTGGCGAAGGCGCCGAAGGGCAATCTGATCTTCATCGCCGGGCACCATCCATTGATCGAGACAGGCACGCGCGGCACCGCGCGCACGCGCAAGGGCCAGCAGGCGCTCGATGCGTTGGCGGATGCCGGTGCGCATGCCGTGCTTTCGGGGCATGTACACGATCCGTTCGACGTGCCTTATCGCCGCGGCGACTGGACGGTGCGGCTGATTGGCGCGGGCACACTTTCCAAGCGGGTGCGCGAGTCTCCGCCGGCGTTCAACGAAATCCGCATCGATGGCGATCGGTTCGAGACGCTTGCACGCACGATGTCGTCCCAGCCAAAGCATGCGATCAGCGCGACGAGCGACTCCGGGTTGCCCGGCTGATCGGATCGATTCTCCTGCGCTCGGCACATCCGTGCGACAATCTTCGCGTACAGACGAGTGGCGAAGGAGATTGTGAGTGAGTGAGCGATCGATCGCGCTAAACCGCTTTGGTCTTGGCGCGCGGCCTGACGATACCGTGCCGGGCGATGCGCGCGGCTGGCTGGCGGCACAGCTGACACGCTACGAGTCGCGGCCGGCGGCGCTGCGGTCGATCTCAGCGACCGCGACGATCGTTGCTGACATCGGCGAGTATCAGGCACGTGGGCGTGACGTGAGGCGCGCGGGCCGATTGCAACCGGCGGAGGACATGGCCGCGCCGATAAACGCGCGTTTGCCAGCGGAGGGAATGGCCGATGCGGGCGACGAAAGCATACCCGCCGCGATGGCGATGCGGCGCGATGCACGGCGCGATTTGCGGCTGCACTATAATGATGCGGTGGATGCCCGCATCGCAATCGCGCTGACCTCGACGGCGCCGTTCGTGGAGCGGCTGGTGCATTTCTGGGCCAATCACTTCGCGGTGTCTGCCGAGAACCCTCCGGTCGCCTCGCTTGCGGGTGCGTTCGAATTCGATGCGATCCGCCCGAACGTCATGGGGCGGTTCGCCGATCTGCTCCTTGCGGCCGAACGGCATCCGGCGATGCTGCTGTATCTCAACCAATCCGGTTCGATTGGCCCGAACAGCAGCTTCGGCCAGCGCCCGCGCGTCGCAGAGCGCAAGCGCGGGCTGAATGAGAATCTGGCGCGCGAGATCCTCGAGCTGCACACGCTGGGGGTGCGGACCGGCTATACCCAAACGGACGTTACCGAACTCGCGCGCGCGATGACGGGGTCGACGGTTCCCGGCCTTGGCCGCCGCGCCGGCCGTCGGCAGACGACGGGCGACTTCGGATTCGTGGCCGAAATCCATGAGCCGGGCACGCGAACGATCCTGGGCACACGTTATCCACAGACCGGAGGGGATCAGGCGCAGGCGGTGCTCAACGACCTCGCCCGCCGACCGGCGACGGCGACTCACATCGCGACCAAGCTCGCCAGGCATTTCGCCGGTGACGCGCCGCCGCCGGCGATGGTGGCACGGCTGGAGGCGGCGTTCGTCAAGTCCGACGGCGATCTGCCGACGATCTATCGCGCGATCATTGCCTCGCCCGAAGCATGGGCGCCGCAGCCGCTCAAGTTTCGCAGCCCGTGGGAATGGTCAATCGCCGCGCTCCGCGCGACCGGCGTGCAGGGAGGTGTGCCGGTATCGGGCATCGGGCTGCAGGCGCAGCTTGGGCAGCAGGTTTGGAAGCCCGGGCAGCCCAACGGGTTCGACGATACCGCATCGACCTGGGCCGGGTCGGACGCGCTCATGCGCCGCGTCGAGGCGGCGGAGCGGATCGCGCAGCGCAGTCCCGAGGTCGACGCGCGCGCGCTCGCCACACGGCTGTTCCCCGATGCGCTGACGCCGGCGACCGCGGAGGCGCTGCGCCGCGCCGAGAGTCCCGGCCAGGCGCTTGCGCTGTTGCTAGTCGCGCCAGAGATGATGCGGAGATAATCGGATGTTCGATCGTCGTTCCTTCCTGATCGGTGGTGCGCTGAGCACGCTCGCCGCCGGCATGGCGCCGCGCATGGCCTTCGCCCGAGCCGCGACAGAGCGCCGTTTCGTCTTCATCATCCAGCGCGGCGCGGCCGACGGGCTTGGCACGCTAATGCCTGTAGGCGATCCGGCGTTCGCGAGCTTGCGGGGCAATGCATTCGCGGACGACATCGCGGGCGCCACGAAGCTCGATGCGATGTTCGCGTTGCACCCCAACATGACGAACGCCGCCGCGCTGTACCGTAAGCGGCAGGCGCTGTTCGTTCACGCGATCGCCTCGCCGTACCGCGATCGCTCGCATTTCGACGGGCAGAACGTGCTCGAGACGGGCGGCGCATCGGCCTATCAGGCGAAGGACGGGTGGATGAACCGTCTGCTCGGCCTGCTGCCGCAGGATGGCGCGCGCGCGATCGCCGTCTCCGCCACCGTGCCAACCGCGTTGCGCGGCCCGCACGAAGTGGCGAGCTACGCGCCTTCGGTGCTGCCGGATGCTTCGGACGATCTGCTGCAGCGTGTGACGATGCTGTACCAGGGCGATGCGCAGCTCCACGAACTGTGGAGCGACGCAATGGACACGCGCCAGCTCGCAGGCGATCTTGCACAGGACAATGGCCGCAACGCTGCGGCGACCGGCTCGCTCGCGGCCAAGCTGCTGCTGCCGGCGGATGGCGCGCGCGTTGCGATGATCGAGACGGGCGGGTGGGATACGCATAGCGGCCAGAAGGGCCGGCTCGGTGCTCAGCTCAAAGGGCTGGATGCGATGGTCGCGGCGCTACAGGCGGGGCTAGGCCCCGTGTGGAACGACACTTTGGTGCTCGTCGCGACCGAGTTCGGCCGGACGGTGGCGGTGAACGGCACTGGCGGGACGGATCACGGCACGGGCGCGGCGGCGATGCTGTTCGGCGGTGGAGTGAAGGGCGGGCGCGTGCTTGCCGACTGGCCGGGCCTTGCGCCCGCGGCACTGTACGAGGGGCGCGATCTCAAGCCGACGATGCGGCTGGACGACATGATCGCCGGCGCCGTGGCGGGGCATTATGCGCTGGATCCGGAGCGTGCAGGAGCGGCGCTGTTCCCGGTAATCGATCAGCGTGCGCCGATCATGGGGCTGATGGCCTGATCGGCGAGCACCTGGCCGTACTATGCCACCGTTCGTCCCGAGCGAAGTCGAGGGACAGCCACAAGCGACGGCGCTTGGAGCAAGTGTCTCGACTGCGCTCGACACGAACGGAGGGGTCGGATCGCTCCAACCCGCACCCCCAAGTCCGATCAGTTAGCGGCGAGCGTCGACAGCGCGCTGCCCTGTGCAACGCGGAACGCGACCGGCGTGGCGCCGACGGTGCCCGAGACGCGCGCGCCATTCAGGACGAGACGGAAGCGCTCGCCGCCCATGCGGCGGCCGGTGATGACAGTGGTGCCGTTGCGGCCAGCGGCCGTCTTATAGACATAGGTGTCGCGCTCGTGCTGGAAGGTCTTGGCTTCTTCAGCCTGGGCGGCGACGGGCACGAGAACGGTCAGAAAAGCGGCAGTGGTGATCAGCTTGCGCATCGGATTTCCCCTATATGGAACCCCGGCACCCCCTCCTGTATTTCGCGAGTGCACAATGAATGCTGCACTGCGGCATGACGATCGCAAAATGCGCGTTTACGATTGCAGTAACTGCAATCGCGCCCGGGCGTTTGTCGCAAGCGGCGGCATCGTCTATCGCCCGCGCCTCTCATCAACCGAATGGCTGCCATGACGCTTTACCCACGCTTCGCCGCGCACGTCGACGCGGCGCTCGACGCCCTTGTTGCCGCCGGCGATCTCGACGCCGCGATCGATCGCCGCAACGTGACGGTCGAGCCGCCGCGCGACGCATCGCATGGCGATCTCGCGACCAATGCCGCGATGGTCCTCGCCAAGGCAGCAAAGACCAGCCCCCGCGCGCTCGCCGAGAAGATCGCGGCCGAATTGGGCCAGTTGGACGAGGTCGCTGCGGTCGAGGTCGCCGGCCCCGGCTTTATCAACCTGCGGCTGGTCGACGAGAGCTGGCGCGCCGAGCTGGCAGCGATTGCCGCGGCCGGTGCCGACTACGGCCGTTCGACGCGCGGGCAGGGGACGACGGTGAACATCGAATATGTCTCGGCCAACCCGACAGGGCCGATGCACATGGGCCATTGCCGCGGCGCGGTGGTCGGCGATGCTTTGGCCGCGCTGCTCGAATTCGCCGGGAACACCGTGATCCGCGAATATTACGTCAACGACGCGGGTGGGCAGGTCGATACGCTCGCGCGCTCGGCGCACCTGCGGTATCGCGAGGCGCTTGGCGAGCATGTCGGCGCGATTCCTGAGGGGCTGTATCCGGGCGATTATCTCGTACCGGTCGGCGAGCAGCTCGCGGCCGAGTTCGGTGACCGCTACGTCGATGCGCCCGAAGCCGAATGGCTGGTAACCTTCCGCACCCGGGCGGTCGCTGCGATGCTGGTGCTGATCAAGGCCGATCTCGCGCTGCTCGGCATCCACCACGACCTCTTCGCGTCCGAAGCCGAGCTGCAGGCAGCCGGCAAGCCCGAGGCCGCCGAGGCGTGGCTGCGCGAACGCGACCTCGTCTATGATGGCGTGCTCGAGGCACCAAAGGGTGAGACGCCCGACGATTGGGAGCCGGTGCAGTTGCCGTTGTTCCGCGCGACGAAGTTCGGCGACGATCAGGATCGCCCGATCAGGAAGTCGAACGGCCAGTGGACGTATTTCGGCGCCGATCTCGCGTATCATTTCCAGAAGGCGCAAGCAGCCGACGAATTAATCGACATTTGGGGTGCCGATCACGCCGGTACGGTGAAGCGCATCCAAGCCGCGGTCGCGGCGCTCACCGCCGAAAGCCCCGGCGGCAAGACGCGGTTCGACGTGAAGCTTGTCCAGATGGTCCGACTGCTACGCGCCGGCGAGCCAGTGAAGATGTCCAAGCGCTCGGGCAATTTCGTCACGCTGGCCGATGTGGTGCGCGAAGTCGGCAAGGATGTCGTGCGCTTCACGATGCTGACGCGGCGGTCGGATGCGCAGATGGATTTCGACTTCGCGAAGGTGGTCGAGGCGTCCAAGGACAATCCGGTCTTCTACGTCCAATATGCCCATGCGCGCATTGCGTCGCTGCGCCGCCGCGCGGCCGAGGCAAATATCGACGTGTCGGCGCCCGACCTGTCCCGGCTTGATACGGAGGAACTGGCGCTCGTGAAGCTCGCGAGCCAGTTCCCGCGGATGGTGGAGACTGCCGCAACGGCACGCGAACCGCACCGGATCGCCTTTTATCTCTATGACTTGGCAGCCGCCTTTCACGCTTTGTGGAATGTCGGTAACGACCGGCCCGACCGCCGCTTCCTGGTGGCCGAGGACCATGCGGTAACCGCAGCGCGTCTGTTCTTGGCGGATGGCGTTGGGCAAATTATCCGCAATGGCCTTGCTATCATGGGCGTGGTGGCGGTCTCGGAGATGTAAGGCATGGCGAGCGACGAAATCGATCTCAGGGACGAGGACCGGCTGCCCTGGCTCGAGACGGTCGAGCCCGACGAACCTGAAGGTTCGGGCGTCATGCGTGTCGTCCTGCTGGTGCTGCTCGGGCTGGCGTTGCTGGCGGCCGTCGTGTTCGGCATTTTCAAGCTGCAGCAGCGCCAGCCGGACGGGCAGGGCGAGCTGATCGCGGCGCAGGAAGGCGATTACAAGATCAAGCCCGATGACCCCGGCGGCCTCAAGATTGAGGGCGAGGGGGACTCCGCCATCGCGGCAAGTGCCGGTGCAAATTCGTCGGCGGCGATCGATCTGAAGGCGGTGCCCGAAGCGCCGATCACCGGGCGCCGCGCGGGCAGCGCTGCGCCGGTGACTGGCGGTGCGACGCGTACGACGGCCGACGTGCCCGGCTCGGGTGGCCGCCTCACGGCAACCGCGCCGATGACTGCGCCCAAGGGTCCGGTGCCCGGCGCCTCGTCGGGCGGCTCGCTCGTTCAGCTCGGTGCGTTCCCGAGCGAAGCGGCGGCCAATGCGGCGTGGAGCGCGATCGCCAAGCGCTTCGGCTATGTCGCGACGCTGGGCAAATCGGTGCAGCAGGCCGAGGTGAACGGGCGCAACGTGTATCGCCTGAAGGTGAATGCCGGCAGCGCGGGGGCGGCGTCGGACATTTGTGGGCGGCTGACGGTCGCCGGCGAGAAGTGCTTCGTGACGAGCTGAGCGCCCACACCGACACGCACATCCATACCGTTCGTCCCGAAAAGTCATCGAGCTTGTCGAGATGACGTATCGAGGGATCTGGCTGGTTGACCGTCTCGATACGGGTCTCGACTTCGCTCGAACCCTACTCGACACGAACGGGGTGGGGATGAGGCGGGTGTATTCCGCCTCGCGGGGTGACGGTACGAATCGGAACGGCTAACCACTGGTTATGAAACCCGTGATCTTCGGCCTCTCCGGCCCGGTCCTCACTGCGGACGAGCGCGCCTTCTTCGCCGAGGCGCGACCCGCCGGCTATATCTTCTTCAAGCGCAACGTCGTCGACCGCGCGCAGCTTCGCGCGCTCACCGATTCGCTGCGTGATCTCGAAGGCCGCAGTGACGTCGCGATCCTGATCGACCAGGAAGGCGGGCGGGTCGCGCGGATGGGGCCGCCGGAGTGGCCGGCCTTTCCCGCCGGTCCGGCCTTCGATTCGCTCTACGAGATCGCGCCGATGTCTGCGATCGAGGCGGCGCGGGCGAATGCGACGGCGCTCGGGCTGATGCTCGCCGAGGTCGGCATCACCGTCGATTGCCTGCCGCTGCTCGACGTGGCGCGCGCCGACACGACCGATGCCATCACGACCCGCGCTTACGGCAGCGAGCCGATGCGCGTCGCCGCAATGGGGCGCGCGACGCTGGAGGGGCTTGCCGCGGCGGGCGTGGTCGGTGTGGTCAAGCACATGCCCGGTCACGGTCGCGCGATCGTCGATACGCACCATCATTTGCCGACCGTCACTGCCTCCGACGCGGACCTCGAAGAAGATTTGGCGCCGTTCCGTGCGCTCGCCGGTGCGCCGATGGGGATGACGAGCCACATCGTGTTCGAGGCGTGGGACAAGGATCGCCCGGCGACGCTCTCGCCGATCGTGATCGAGGACGTGATCCGCGGCCGCATCGGCTTCGACGGGCTGTTGATGACCGACGACATCGATATGAAGGCGCTGTCCGGCACACCGGGCGAAAAGGCCGCCGGGGCAATCGCCGCCGGGTGCGACGTGGTACTCGATTGCTGGGCGCGGATGCCTGAGATGGTCGAGATCGCCGGACGGCTGGGCGATATCGCGCCGCGCTCGCGCGCTCGGCTGGATGCGGCGATGGCGAGCGCCAGCCCCGGTGCGGGGGACTTCGCTGCGCAGATCGCCAAGCGCGACGCGCTCCTGGCGCTTGCATAGTGTCGGGAGTGTGAACGACGACCAGCTGACGCTCGATCTCGACGGCTGGGAGGGCCCGCTCGATCTGCTGCTCAACCTCGCGCGCGCGCAGAAGGTCGATCTCAAGCAGATCTCGATCCTCGCGCTGGTCGAGCAGTATCTCGCCTATGTCGAGCGCGCGCGCACGCTGAAGCTGGAGCTTGCCGCGGATTATCTCGTCATGGCGGCCTGGCTCGCGTATTTGAAATCGGCGCTGCTCCTGCCGCGCGACCCCGAAATCGAGCCGGACCCGGAGGAACTGGCGCTGCGGTTGCAACTCCGCCTCGAGCGGCTCGCGGCGATGCGTGAGGCGGGCGCGCGGCTAATGGCGCGTGATCGGCTCGGCCGCGATGTATTCGATCGCCGCTCGCCGGAGGGGCTGCGCACGATCCGCACCGCGCGCTGGACCGCCGAGATCTACGATCTCATCGCCGCTTATGGCCGGATCAGCGCGCGCACCCGCCCGGTCATGCATGTCGTTCGTGATCGACAGGTGATGACGTTGGAGGCGGCGATCGCGCGAATATCCGAGATGGTCGGATCGCACATCGACTGGTCGGAGATCGAACGCTTCCTGCCGCCCGGCGCGGACGGCGCGCTCCGCCGCTCGGCTCTGGCCTCCAGCTTCCTCGCCGTGCTCGAACTGGCGCGGCAGGGGCGGGTGGAGTTGCGGCAGGCATTCCCGTTTGCGCCGCTGTACCTGCGCACCCCCGAATGACGCCTCCGGACGACATGGTTCGTGCAGTCGAGGCGGTGCTCTTCGCCGCCGGGGAACCGCTGACGATCGAGGCAATCCGCGGCTACGTCGGCGTCGGCGACGTGCGGCAAGCGCTGGAACAGCTGACGAACGATTATGCCGGGCGTGGCGTGAATCTGGTCCGGCGCGGCGACCGATGGCACTTCCAAACCGCCGGAGATCTGGCGCATCTGCTTCGCCGCGATCGCGAGGAGGCGCGCAAGCTCAGCCGCGCCGCAATCGAGACGCTCGCGATCATCGCGTATCATGAGCCGGTCACGCGGGCCGAGGTCGAGGCGATTCGCGGCGTGCAGATTTCGAAAGGTACGCTCGACGTGCTGATGGAGGCGGGCTGGGTGCGCCCCGCGGGACGCCGCGAAGTGCCCGGCAGGCCGCTCACTTTTGCTACAACACCGGGCTTTTTGGCGCATTTCGGCCTGGAAACGCGGCGTGACCTCCCGGGGATCGAGGATTTGCGTGCCGCGGGCCTGCTCGATCCGGTCGATCTCGCGTTTGAGCAACTGGCAGTGGAAAAGCCCGACGATGACGACTAGATGAGCACGACTTCAGGAGATTACCCATGGGCAGCTTCAGCCTCCCGCATATTCTGATCCTCGCGATCGTCGCTATCCTGCTGCTTGGTGGCGGGCGTTTCTCGAGCATGATGGGCGACGTCGCCAAGGGCGTGAAAAGCTTCAAGAAGGGCATGTCGGAGGACGACGATGACGTCGCCGCCAAGCCGTCGCAGCGCATCGAAGCGCAGCAGGCTGCGCGCCCGGCCGCCGACACGGTGGTCCACGAGGACAAGGTAGCGCGCTGATCTGAACGTCGCACGCGCCGGGAACTCCGATGCTCGACTTCAATTTTACCGAAATGGCCGTTGTGGGCGTCGTCGCGCTGGTGGTGATCGGCCCGAAAGATTTGCCAAAGGCGCTGCGCGTCGCTGGCCTGTGGGTCGGCAAGGCGCGCGGTGTGGCGCGCCAATTCCGCTCCGGTTTCGACGAGATGATCCGCGAGGCCGAACTCGCCGACATGGAAAAGAAGTGGCAGGCCGAGAACGAGCGAATTATGCGCGAGCACTCGTCCACCGCCGCGAGTGTGCCAGCGCTGCCTGACCCGACGCCGCCAAGCGGCGTTGATGCTGATCCAGCTATCGCGATCGACGAATCGACTCCGGCGCCGGTGATGGTTGAGAAGCCGGTCGTGGAACATGCCGATGAGCCGGCTGCGCCTGATACGGCGAGCGCGGACGCTGCGGGCCCCGACGCACAGAACCGGGCGGCTTCCTGATGAACGAGGAAATCGATGCCTCCCGTGCGCCGTTGCTTGATCATCTGATCGAGCTTCGCCGCCGCCTGCTTTACTGTATCGCCGCAATCGTTCTGGCATTCAGCATCAGCTATTATTTCGCTGTCGATATTTTCTCGTTTTTGGTCCAGCCGCTGCTGCTCGCCGGTCAGACGAAGCTGATTTATACCGAGATCTTCGAGGCGTTTTTCGTTCAGGTGAAGGTCGCATTTTTTGCCGCGATGATGGTGTCTTTCCCCGTCATCGCCAACCAATTGTGGCAGTTCGTCGCCCCGGGCCTCTATCGCAGCGAGCGGCGTGCGCTGCTGCCGTTTCTGCTCGCTACCCCGGTGCTGTTCATCGGTGGCGCTTCGATGGCCTATTACATCGCCGTGCCAATGGCGCTGCACTTCCTGCTGAGCTTCCAGGGCGATGTCGGTGGGGTGAGTCAGGAAGCGCTGCCAGCGATCGGCAATTACCTCTCGTTTATCATGCAGTTCCTGTTCGGCTTCGGGATCGCCTTCCTGCTGCCGGTACTGCTGATGCTGCTGGAACGGGCCGGGATCGTCACCCGCCTGCAATTGGTTGCGGCGCGGCGCTATGCAATCGTGGGCGCGTTCGCGATCGCCGCGGTGCTGACGCCGCCAGATGTCGGATCGCAGCTGCTACTCGCGATCCCGCTATGCTTCCTCTACGAACTCGCGCTCGTCGGGATCTGGTTCTCCGAGCGGAGCCGAGCACGTGCTGCCGAGAAGATTACGGCAAGCGAATAAGCGGACGGCGGGTGCGACTTGATGTCGCGCCCGCCGCTGTTTGCACCAGTCGTAAAAGTCTGGAAGCGGTTATTGGACGGCGTTCGAGACTGCGTCACCGGCGGACGAGACATCCTGGCCAGCGCCGCGAACCGTGTTGCATGCCGAGATCAGCAGCGCACCGGCCACCACGAACGTTCCGATCAACTTCTTCATCGATGTTTCCTCCTGACGCGGCGACCTGCCGAATAGGCAATGCGCAATGGCGCGCTTCGTTCCGACGGCCGGCTTGATGTGAGTGGATGTATGCCCCTGAAAGAATAAGGCCCGGAGGCGTCACCGGGGGGGGGGAGGGTTGACGCTTCCGGGCCTATGTCGTGGATAGCGAGAGCGGGGGGGCATAAGGTCGCTATCCGAAGTAGACAACGTCGCTCGAAATGGACGGTTCCGATAATTTCCTGTCGCCCGAAGAATTTTTTCACCCCTTGCGAGGTTCAGTCCCGCCCGAGTACCGCGATCGTTATCTCATAGGCGCCTGCTAGCGGATCATGATGCAACGGCGCGCGCAACTGCCGTGACAGTCCTTCGATCACGCGACCGAACCGGGTGGCGAGGCCCTCGCGCAGCTCAGGGCTTTCGATCAAAGCGCGAGACGACACGCGCAGCGTGGCGCGGCCCGGTTCAGCGGACTCCTTCATCGACAAGCGCAGCTGCGCGGCGGGATCGCACGTCAGCGCGAGTTCGATCATCTCGGTCACGATGAACGCCACGGCCACTGCGACATCCTGCGTCACGAGATACGGATCGATATCGAGCTGGATCCGCAGCTGCGTGCCCTCGGGGGCGGTCGCCCGGATGTTCGATGCGAGCTCGCCGAGCATCGGCCGCAATCCCAAGCCCCGATTTTCCTCCATCTCTGCAAAATGGTTGCGGTGCACCACTGCCAGCGCATCGACGCGGCGCTGAATCGACGAATAGGCCTGCGTCGCCTCCGGCGTCTTTGCGCCGCGCGAATGAAAGTTGATGAGGCTCGATATGACCTGCAGATTATTCTTCACGCGATGATGGACTTCGCGTGTCAGCTTGGTTTGCCGCACCAGCCCCTCGGCAAGGCCGGCCTCGTGGATCGCCACGGTGCGGGTGAGCGCGCGGAACGTCTCGCCCAATTCGCGCAGTTCCTGCGCCGGCAATGCGCGGACCATCGCGATGTCCGGCTCTTCGCCGGGCGTGAAGGCGGCAACGTGCGCGCGCAATTGTCGCAGCGGACGGATGAGCAGATGGTCAACGACGAACCAGGAGATGCCCGCCGCCGCCACCCACATCACCAGCGGCAACAACAACGCCAACACCAGCGGCGATGTGATCGGCGCGGTGCGCACCTCCATCGTCAATCGCAAACCGCCGATCCCCAGATCGGTCCGGCTGCTCTCACGACGTTCGAAAGCATTCTCGCGCGGCATCGTCTGGAGCTGAAGCGTATCGCTGTCGTTCATCAACGTGGCGGCGTAAGCCGAGGAAAACCCACTTGGCTCGCTCAAATCAGCAAGAAATTCGGTCGGGAAGAAGGCCGCAGCCGTCACGCGCCGCGTTTGCCCAAGCACACCGAGCAACAGGCCACGATCCGGAATAATCTGCGCCGCCACGGCCGCGTCACGCGCCGTCCGTGCTGTCGCATGCGCGCCATCAAAGCCGGTGCCGCACAGTAACTGCCCGCGCCGATCGAAGATGGCGAACCGCGCGCCATTGGCAGCTTGTTGCGCAAACACGCCCTGCACGCGCGCGCAGCTCGGCGCGTCGCGCTGATCGATCTCGAGCGCATCGACCGCAACCCGCAAGGCGGTCATGTCTCCGATCAATTCGATCGCGATCGATCGGCTGCTCTCAGCGGAGGCGACGCGCAAACCCGCGCGCGCTTCGGTGTCGGCGATCTGCGTAATGCGTAACGTCGCGAAAACGGCGATTACCGCCAGTGGCAGCAATGCGATCGAAAGGATGACGAGCAGCTTTGCGCCGGTCGGCCAGCGCATCATGAACGTCGGCGACATCGCGCCAACGCGCGAATCGTCCGCCGCGTCTGCCATGGAGTTTGGTTTAATCTAGCTTTCCGAGAAGCGAAATCATCTCGTCGGGAACAGTCTCGTCGACCGTCTTCTGGTATACCGAACGCAGCGCGGCGCCCATATCCCGGTCTTTCGCCTGGGCAGCGGCGCTGCCCTTCTTCCCCGGCTTAACTGACGCTTCCTTGTCCGAAACCAACGCTGCCCCCCGAAACACCTGTTCCGTGAAATGAAGTTATGCCTTGGCCGGAATCAGGCCCGTCTACCAGCCTCTGATTGCGTGCCAGCGTTCGTGAAACCAAAAAGCGGTTCGATGGTTCCATGCCGCGACGACGAAAACCGTCGTCGCATGTCGTGTCGTGCGTCCAACCGTCGTTTGGGATCGAACCGCGACGTTGATCATTCGAGGAATGGCGCGCAAAGCCACCTCATTAATTCCTGGGAGTCGTCTCGCCTCATGTCGCTTGGACAACAGCTCGCCCCGCATCTGCCTTTTCTGCGTCGTTATGGCCGGGCGCTCACCGGCAGCCAGTCGCATGGCGACAAATATGTGCGCGCAACGCTCGAGGCGATCGTCGCTGCCCCGGAGGAGTTCCCGCGCGACGTCGATCCGCGCCTTGGTCTGTATCGCACCTTCCAGGCGATCTGGAATTCGACCAACGGCGACGAGGATGTCGATCCCGGTGACGTTGACGATCAGGAGGCGGTAGCCCGCGCGCGCCTCGCACGGATGACGCCGCTGTCGCGTCAGGCGCTGCTGCTGACTGCGATGGAAGGTTTCTCGATCGAGGACGCCGCTTACCTGATCGATGTCGAAGCATCCGAGATCGAGGCGCTCGTCGCGGAGGCACTCTCAGAGATCGAGAACCAGACCCGCGCCCGCGTGCTGATCATCGAGGACGAGCCGATCATTGCGATGGACGTGGAAACGATCGTGCGTGATCTAGGCCACGAAGTGACTGGCGTTGCCGTCACGCGCGACGAGGCCGTAGCACTTGCGATGGAGGATCGCCCCGGCCTGGTTCTCGCCGACATTCAGCTCGCCGACGATTCGTCGGGGATCGACGCGGTCAAGGACATCCTCGCCCAATTCCAGGTTCCGGTTATCTTCATCACCGCCTTCCCGGAGCGGCTGCTGACCGGAGAGCGGCCCGAACCGACGTTCCTCATCACCAAGCCGTTCCAGCGTTCGACCGTGAAGGCTGCGATCAGCCAGGCATTGTTCTTCGATCAATCAACCGCACCGGTTGCGTGATGTCGATACGGAGCCAAAACGATGTTGAAGGGTTGATCGGTCATGGCTGATGACAATGAAAAGATCGAACTGACCGGGACCGAGGCGCGTGCGGGCGCCACGCCTCATATGACGCGGTACATTCTCCCCATCTCATTGATCCTTGTAGTGATCATTTTCGCTGCATTGCTGTTCGCGCGGCAGTAGGCTGGAGCATATGGTGACCGAGCGGCTGGCAAATGTGGCCGGCCCTGCCTATCTTGCCAGTGCAGGGCCGGAGCCTACCGGTATGGGGAACGATCAACCGAGTATGACCGACGCTGAACCGCGCGATGACGCTGCGGCCGTGGAGACCGCGGTCGAGCACGTCTCGCTCTCCGACCCGGAGTTCAAGCAGCAACTTGGGCAGGTTATTCCGCATTTGCGCGCGTTCGGGCGCTCGCTTTCGGGCAACCGCGACCTCGCAGACGATCTGGTACAGGAGACGCTGTTGAAGGCTTGGGCGGCGCGCAAGCGCTTCCAAGCCGGTACGAACATGCGTGCGTGGACCTTCATCATCCTGCGCAATCTTTATTTGTCACAGATGCGCCGGGCGCGCTTCAAGGGAGAGTGGGACGATCTCGTGGCTGATCGGCTCCTGGCCGCTCCTGCAAGCCAGGATAAGCACGTCGAGCTGGCGGACATGCAACGCGCCTTGCTTCACCTACCGCAGCCCCAGCGTGAGGCGCTTATTCTGGTGGGAGCTGGCGGCTTCGCCTACGAAGAAGCAGCCGAAATTTGCGGCGTTGCAGTCGGCACGATCAAGAGTCGCGTTGCGCGCGGTCGGGTTGCGCTCGAAACGTTGATGAGCGGCACCGACATGACGACGCGAACCGCGCAGGGCTTGGTCCGCGAAAAGCCAACGCTCGACGAGATCATGGACGAAGTCGACGAACTCAGTCGAGACCGTTGACGATCAATGGCAGCGGGTGGCTTGATCGAGCGCTGCCAGCGACTGCGCAAAATCCTCCGGCAAATCGTCTGCGTCGCCGAAGGCGTTACGCAAGGCGTGGCCGACAGCGTCGGTAGCACGAGGACGGCGAACGAAGTAACCGTCCGCCGGACGGAGATTTTTGCGGTGTTCGGTAGCCATCATGCCGGTTAGAACTCTCCGACCCGGCGGAAGGTTTCGCCACCCGATGATATGAATTCATTGTCAAGTGAAATCGCAACTTTGTCGTCGACGCACGACGCGATCGCACGCGCGACTAGGTACTCGCCGTTCCTCGCGACATTGCTGCAGCGCGAGCCAGACTTCGCTAGCGGGTCGCCTGACGAGCCTGTTTCGATCGACGTCGATTTGCCGGTGGGCACCGCGTTGCGCCGCGCACGCCGGCGTCTCGCATTACGGGTAGCGATCGGCGATCTCGCCGGCGTGTTCGACCTTTCGGCCGTCACGCACCGGCTGAGTGACTTCGCCGACCAGGCGCTCGACCTTGCAATCCGCACCGCAATCACCGAGCGCACCCCCGGGGTCGAGCCGAGCGGGTTCGTCGCGATTGCGCTTGGAAAACAGGGCAGCCGCGAACTCAATTACTCGTCGGATATCGACCCGATTTTCCTGTTCGATCCCGCCACGCTTCCGAGGCGCCGAAACGAGGAACCGATCGAGGCCGCGGTACGGATCGGCAAGCGCGTGGTCGAACTGCTTCAGGCGCGTGACGGCGAGGGCTATGTCCTGCGCGTCGACCTGCGGCTGCGCCCGACCCCCGAGGCAACGCCGATCGCGCTGCCGGTCGAGGCCGCGATCACCTATTACGAATCGCAAGCGCTGCCATGGGAGCGCGCTGCCTTCATCCGCGCCCGTGCGGCTGCCGGCGACGTTGCGCTCGGACGCCGCTTCCTCGATGCGATCCGCCCGTTCATCTGGCGACGCAGCCTCGATTTCGGTGCGATCGGCGAGATCGTCGACATCACCCGCCGCATCCGTGACCATTATTCGCAAGGCCAGGCATTCGGCCCCGGCTATGATCTGAAGCGCGGCCGTGGCGGCATTCGCGAGATCGAGTTCTTCGCGCAGATCCATCAGCTGATTCACGGCGGGCGCGATCCCGCGCTGCGCGTTCCCGACACGCGCGCCGCGCTTGCCTCGCTGGCTGAGGCAGGACGGATCGATGCAGCGGACGCGGCGGCGCTCACCGACGCCTACGTCGTCCTGCGTACCGCTGAGCATCGCGTGCAGATGATCGACGATCGTCAGACGCACGAATTGCCGGCGGGGGAGGCGCTCGACCGCGTTGCATTGCTCGATGGCCGCACCGACGGCGCCGCGCTGCTCGATCACCTGCGGCCGCACGTCACGCGCGTGGCAGCGATATTCGATCGCCTTGCGCCGCCACCCTCCGACGCGCTGACCCGCGATGGGGCGACGTTGGTGGATCGGCTGTCGGCTGCCCGCTTCGACGATCCGGCGGCCGCAGCGGCGCGGATCGCCGCGTGGCGCGCCGGACGCTATCCGGCGCTGCGCAGCGCCGCCGCGCAGGGTGCGCTGGAAGCTGTGCTGCCGGGGCTCGTCACCGCGCTGGCCGACGCGCCGGTCCCGCAGGCCGCGCTCGTCCGGCTCGATCGCTTGCTCGAACGGCTGCCGAGTGCGGTGAACATCTTCCGCCTGCTCGAAGCGCGGCCGGCGCTCGCCGCGCTGCTTGCGCAACTGCTCAGCCACGCGCCGACGCTGGCGGAGGAACTCGCGCGCCGCCCCGACCTGCTCGACGGGCTGATCGACGCCACCGCCTTTGATCCCATGCCCGATGTCGCCGCGCTCGCCGCCGACATGCGCGCGAGAGAACGCGGCGCCGATTTCCAGGCGCGGCTGGATCATGTTCGCCGCGTCGTGGGGGATCGGCGGTTTGCGCTCGGCACGCAGATCATCGCCGGCGTGGCCGATCCGCTCGATGTCGCTGCAGGCTATTCGCGCGTCGCCGAGGCGGCGATCGAGGTGCTCACCAGCGCGACGATTGAGGAGTTTGCCCGCGCCCACGGGCAAGTGCCGGGCAGCGAGTTCGTGATCCTCGCGCTTGGCCGGCTCGGCGGCGGCGCGCTGACCCACGCATCGGATCTCGACCTAATCTATCTTTTCACCGGCGATTTCGCGGCGGAGTCCGATGGCCCCAAGCCGCTCGGCGCGACGCTCTACTATAATCGCCTTGCGCAGCGCGTGACTGCTGCGCTCTCGGTAGCAACCGCCGCTGGCCCGCTCTACCCGATCGACACGCGGCTGCGCCCGTCGGGCACGCAAGGTCCACTCGTCGTCAACATCGACTCGTTCGCGCGGTATCAGCGCGAGAGCGCGTGGACGTGGGAGCACATGGCCCTCACGCGCGCGCGACCGGTGTTCGGCTCGGCCGCCGCGCGCGCCGATCTCGCCGCGATTATTCAGGCAGTGCTCGCTGGTGACCGACTGGAACGCGATGTGGTCGCCGATGCCGTTGCGATGCGAGCGGAGATGGCCGCGCACAAGCCGCCACAAGGTCCGCTCGATGCGAAGCTGCTCCCGGGCGGGCTCGTCGACCTCGAATTTGCTGTCCATGTCGCGCAACTGTCGCGGCTGACCGGCTTTGATCCCGACCTGTCGCGCGCGATCGAACTGCTCGATCTACCGCTGCAAGCCGCACTTAACCTGTTGACCCGGTTGATCGTCACCATGCGGCTCGTCGCGCCCGATGCGGCCGAGCCGGAGGCGTCGGCGACACGCGCGCTGGTCGCCCGTGCGCTGCGATGCGAGGATTGGGCCGCAGTAGTTGCGGCGCTCGATGCGGCGCGGCAGGAAGTGATCGCCGTATGGACTGGAGTGACGCATGGACAAGTTGCCGCCCGTAACGCTGACCGCGCCTGATGGCGCACCGCTGCGCCTCGCCGATCAGCCGCTGCCGCTGGTGATCTATTTCTACCCCAAGGACGATACGACCGGCTGCACGCGCGAAGCGCAGGACTTTTCCGCACTGGCTGGAGATTTCGCCGCCGCTGGCGTCGCACTGCTCGGCGTGTCGAAGGATTCGCCCAAGAGCCACGGTAAGTTCATCGCCAAATACGATCTCGCCGTGCCGCTCGCCAGCGACGAGGATGGCAGCGTTTGCGAGGCGTTCGGCACCTGGGTCGAGAAATCGATGTATGGCAAAAGCTACATGGGGATCGAGCGGTCGACCTTCCTGTTCGGCGCCGACGGCGGATTGGTGCGCGAATGGCGCAAGGTGAAGGTGCCGGGCCATGCCGCCGCGGTGCTGGAGGCGGCAAAAGCGCTTTGACGGATGTGGCCAACCCGCTGATCGGCGAGCTATTCTCCAGCGCGATCCATGCCGCTTCAACGACTCGCCGCGCGACTCTCCCGGCCTGACGCGGGAATAAGTCGGCGGACTTGCTTAACGCGCGCGGAGCGGGTCAGTGATCCTTGTCAGGGTGCGGGGGGCCGCTTCCAGACCAGTAGACGGATTAACGCGCGTCGGGTCGCCTCGGCGTCACTCGTATCAACGATTCGCTCGGGGTTCGATGACCAACACCTTTACCGCACCGGCCAACCGTCTCGCAGCTGCCGCCTGCGCTTTCATTTCGCCGCGCGGCATAATGCTGAATGCCGCGGTTGCGATGGTCGGCTTTGCCGCTTGTGGTGCAGCCAGCGCGTCGAGCCAGACGATGCAGGCCGCCTCCGCACAGTCTGACGGGCGCAACGCCGCGGCAACGGGTGGTCCGCTGATCCCCGCCGCCAGTGCCGAAGCTACGGCCGATCTAAGCGCCGACGCACAGTTCCGCTCGCTGTTTATGACCTGGAAGAAGCTCGACACGCTCGAGCAAGGCGTGATTGCCATCCCGTCGGTCCAGCCGGTTCAGCATCTCACCTTCACCAGCAATTTCGGCATCCGCAGCGATCCATTCCGCGGCTCGGCAGCGATGCATGCCGGCGTTGACATCCCCGGCCCTACCGGCACGCCGATTTACGCCACCGCCGATGGCATCATCAGCCATGCCGATCGCCAGGGCGGCTACGGCAACATGGTCGAGATCAATCACGGGAAAGGCATCACGACGCGCTACGGCCATTTGTCGAAGATCGTCGTCACCGAGAACGGTCGCGTCCGTCGCGGCCAGATCATCGGCCTGATGGGCTCGACCGGCCGCTCGACCGGCCCGCATCTCCACTATGAAGTGCGCATCGACAACCACGCGGTGAACCCGGTGCCGTTCCTGACGACTGCGGATTACCTGCTGGCGGCGCAGGATCGCTCGGTCAGCCAGATCCCGGTCTCGACCAGCGGCCCGGCGGCGCAGGACGGCCTTTGATCTGCTTGCGGGTGGGCTTGGCAAGGCCTACCTCGTCGTAATGGAAACGCTCGCGACAGACATCGCCCTTACCTCCGCGGCTGCGGCGCGCGTCGCGGCGATTGCGGCGAAGCAGAACAAGCCGGCGATCCTGCGCCTTTCAGTCGAGGGTGGTGGCTGTTCGGGCTTCCAATATCGCTTCGGTTTTGCGGATGCGCCTGAGGCGGGCGACGTGATCGTCGAAACCGATGGCGTGCGGCTCGTCGTTGATGACGTGAGCCTAGATCTCGTGCGCGGCGCATCGGTCGATTACGTCGAATTGCTGGGCGGTGCGGCGTTCAAGGTCGACAATCCGGTCGCCGCATCGGGTTGCGGTTGCGGGACCAGCTTCTCGGTGTAAGGCCGGG
Source organism: Sphingomonas radiodurans (assembly GCF_020866845.1). NCBI lineage: Bacteria > Pseudomonadati > Pseudomonadota > Alphaproteobacteria > Sphingomonadales > Sphingomonadaceae > Sphingomonas > Sphingomonas radiodurans. The sequence goes on along the minus strand of NZ_CP086594.1, from coordinate 479,148 downwards.
GGCGTGAAGATCGTCACTTACAACGTCAACGGCATCAAGGCGCGCCTGCCGCGCCTGCTGGAATATTTCGCCGAGCAGCAGCCCGACATCGTCTGCCTGCAGGAACTGAAATCCAGCGACGAAACCTTCCCCGAGGCGGACATCCGCGACGCCGGCTATGGCGCGGTGTGGCACGGGCAGAAGGGGTTCAACGGCGTTGCGGTGCTGGCAAAGGGCACCGATCCGGTTGAGCGCCAGCGCGGGCTGCAGGGCGAGCCCGAGGACGAGCACAGCCGCTATCTCGAATGCGCCGTTGACGGCCTGACCATCGCGTCGATCTACTTGCCCAACGGCAATCCGCAACCCGGCCCCAAGTTTGATTACAAGATACGCTGGATCGAGCGGCTGTCGGCACGCGCGCGCGAACTGCTCGCGGCGGAGGTGCCCGCGGTGCTGGCCGGCGATTACAACGTCATCGCCAACGACGACGACACCTTCTCGGTCCGCGCCATGGCGAGCGACGCGCTGATGCAGCCCGAAAGCCGAGGTGGCTATCGCGCGATGCTCGCGCAGGGCTGGACCGACGCGTTGCGAGTACGCCATCCGAACGGTCGCGTATGGACTTTCTGGGATTACCAGGCCGGCGCATGGCAGCGCGACGCGGGCTTCCGCATCGATCACTTGTTGCTTTCGCCCGCGGTCGCCGACCGTCTCGTCGAGGCCGGCGTCGACAAGGAATATCGCGGGCGCGAAAAGGCCAGCGACCATGCGCCGACCTGGGTTCGCTTGCGCTAAAGCGAACGCGAGCCCCCAGTAACGACCGCCTTCGTCCGCCACCGGACACGTTACTGATCCATGTCGTCCGGAAGCGCACAACGCCGTTCGGCGCTTTCCACCGCGAAGTGGCGATCCCCACCGACAATCAGCGGCACCCGCAAGGCCCGGTTTTGTAAGTCATTGATTTCCCGTCGCGCGAGCAATTGGCACGCGTGATGCAATGCATTTGGCAGGCAGCGCAACGGCGCCGCCGGATCTGAAAGGAAGCCACCATGACCATGTTCGCTCTCGCCGCTGCCCTGGCCTTCGGCGCTGCCTCGCCTGAACCTGCTGCCGCTCCCGCGCCGATCGCGCCCGTTGCCGAGCGCCTTGCGTCCAGCTCGATCGATCCGAACACCGATCAGCGCCGCGTCTGCGTCATCGACAAGTACACCGGCTCGCTCATGCCAACCAAGGCCTGCCAGACCCGTGCGCAGTGGGTCGCTCAGGGCACGGATCCGCTGGCCGCGCGCTGAGGCCGTCGCCCGGGGCATAGCCGGCGTGCGAGGGCGCCGGCTACCGCCCGACCTACAGTTCGCGTTCGTAGATCTGATAGCGTTTGTTGATCGAGCATCCGATCGTATCGGCGATCGAGCGCATCCCCTGGTTGTCGTCCAGGATCCACCCGATCTCCGCGCGTGACGCGCCGTAGTTCGCCACCGACGCGCGGCGGATATATTCGATCAGCATGAAGGCGAGCTGGCTGGCGAGGCGCGACGCCTGCAGCTCCTTCACCACCCCCATCAGCGGCACGCGGACCGTGCGCACCTTCGGCCGCCGCAGCCACAACAACAGCTTCGCCCAGCCGAACGGTAGCAGCGAGCCATTAAGGCCCGCCAGCGGCTCGTTCAGGTCGGGCAGGGTGATCATGAACGCCACCGGCCGCCCGTCGAGCTCGGCGATCCGGATCAGGTCATTGAACACGATCGGCTTCAGCTTGACGCCGACGTCGCGGATCTCGGGCTCGGTAAGCGGCACGAAGCCCCAATTGTCGCGCCATGCATCGTTGAGGATACCAAGGATGATCGCCGCTTCCTCGTCGAAGCGGGATTTGTCCACTTGCCGTATGACGATCCGCGCGTTCTTCTCGCCCGACTGGATGATGCGCTGGACGATGGGTGGGAAGTCCTTCGTTATGTCGAGATCGTAGGTCAGCAGCTCCTTGACCGGGCGATAGCCGGCGGCTTCGATCCAGCCGCGATATTCACGTTTCGCATGGCCCATCATCACCGTTGGGGGGTGATCATAGCCTTCGGTCAGCAACCCCGGCTCTTCCCACACCGATTGCGAAATTGGCCCGAGCGCGCGTGTCGAACCATTTTCGCGCAGCCATTGTTCGGCGCGCGCCAGCAGCTCACGGAAGATCCCCTCGTCCTCCGCTTCCATCAGCCCCCATTGCCCAGCCCCCGGCCCGAAGCCGCGCGTCGCCGGCATTTCGAGTGCGAGCGTGTCGAAATGCGCCGAGATCCGGCCGACCACGCTGCCGCTTCGCTCGGCGAGAAACAGCTGCGCCTTGGCGTGGCTGTACCAGCCGTTCTTTTCCGGTGTGATCAGGCCCAGCGCCTCGCCCTTCAGCGGCGGTACCCAATTGGGATCGTCGCGATAGAGGCGAAACGGAAGATCGATGAATGCCTTGCGGTCGCGTTTCGACGAGATCGGGCGAATAGTCAGAGCAGCCATTCGGGTCGTCTAATCGTCATAAACGATCATGGCGAGCGGCCTTTCCGCGGCGCGCGGCACCACCGCGGCCCCTGTTAGAGCCATCGTCTCGCCACTATGTTCAGGTAATGGCTACAGCTATGAACACGATGACCCTTGATCGTACGACCGCCGCCGCGAAGACGGCGCGCACGCCGATCGCCGACGATCGCGCGATGCTAAAGGCTGCCGCCGATCTGACGCGCGATCTAACTGCCCCGCGGCCGGCGATCTACTGGAGTGATTTGGTTGCGTCCGCCGTGATCGGGTACGCCGCGCTTGCCGTCGCCGTCATGGCCACCTCGCTTTGGGCGACGATCCTTGCGAGCGCCATTGCGATGCTCGCGCTGTACCGCGGAATGAGCTTCATCCACGAATTGACGCACGTGAAGCATGCGTCGCTGCCGGGCTTCCGCACCGGATATAACGCGCTGATCGGCGTGCCGATGCTGGTCCCGTCGTTCATGTACGAAGGCGTGCATAACCTGCACCACGCCCGCACGCGTTACGGCACGTCGGAAGATCCTGAGTATCTGCCGCTCGCGCTGATGAAGCCGTGGTCGCTGCCGCTATTCGTCGTCGTCGCAGCGCTGGCGCCGGTGGCGTTGATCTTTCGTTACGGCGTGCTGTCGCCATTGTCGCTGATTGTGCCGCCGCTGCGCCGCGTGGTCGTAGAGCGTTTATCCGCGCTCGCGATTAACCCAGATTTCCGCCGGCGCATGCCCGAGGGCGATGCGGCGAAGCAATGGAAACGCATCGAAGCCGCGTGTGCTGTCTGGGCAATGTCGCTGATCGCGCTTGTTGCTACTGGCACGATGTCGTTGCGGACTTTCGCAATCATCCTTGCTGTCGCGTCGGCCGTGGCAGTGGTGAACCAGCTTCGCACGCTCGTCGCGCATCTGTGGGAGAATGACGGCGAGGCGATGACGGTGACCGCGCAGTACCTCGACACGGTGAATGTGCCCCCGCCAGCCGCGTTACCGGCGCTGTGGGCGCCCGTCGGCTTGCGCTACCACGCGCTGCATCACCTGCTGCCGGGTCTGCCGTATCATTCGCTCGGCGAGGCACATCGACGGATTAGCGCTGCGCTCGACGGCGCCTCGCCATATCATAAGGCGAGCTATCCGGGGATGCCGGGCTTGGTCGCAAAGATCGCGCGAAGCACGATGCTCGCGCGCTAAGCGCGGCGATTAGTGCTTCTTCTTGAGGCCGTGAAACTTGTGCCACAGGTAGAAGCCGCCCGCTGCGATCATCGCGACACCGATCACGATGTGGGCCTGATGAAAAGCCGCTTTGAGTCGCGGGTCGGTGTGCCACGCACCGCCGAGCTTGGCGCCGACCCAAGCGAGTAAAAAGCAAAAGGGCCAGGATCCCACGAACGTGTAAACGTGGAACGGGATCAGCTTCATCCGGGCGACCCCGGCCGGAAATGCGATGAACGTGCGGATCACGGGCAGCATGCGGCCGATCAGGATCGCGGCCGCGCCCCAGCGATTGAAGAATCGGTCGGCCAGATCGAGCTCGGCTGGACCCACGAGCACGTACTTGCCCCAGCGTTCCGCCATCGGCCGCCCGCCCCGGCGCCCGACCTCATAGGCGACGATCGAGCCGAGATTGCAACCTAGCGCGCCAGCCGTCGCAGCGAGATAGATGTTCATTTCGCCGGTCGAGACGAGATAGCCCGCGAACGGCATGATGATCTCGGACGGCAGCGGGATGCACGCACTCTCGATCGCCATCAGGAGTACGATCCCCCAATAGCCGCCGGCGCGGATGACGCTGATCACGAAGATGAACAGGGCGGCGATGATCTTCTCGAACATGGGCAGCGCCTCTGCGGGAAGGCGGCGAGGTGGTCAATCGTCTCAAATTCCCGTCCCGCTTGTGGGAGGGCCCGCATCTGTTCCCCTCCCGCCTGCGGGAGGGGTTAGGGGAGGGGCTGTCCACTGGCGACCGCGCTTCCGGACACACCCTCCCCCGACCCCTCCCGTGAGCGGGAGGGGAGAAGGTCATGCCGCCGCCGCCTTCGCCAGCTTCAGATCTTCAACGAACCGTGCAAATTCGCTCACGCGCGCCGCCTCGTCCGGCAGCCGCAGCAGATAGCTCGGATGCACCGTGATCCAGGCTTCACCACCGTCATCGGGCAGCTTCAACGCCCTCCCGCGCTCACGCCCGATCGTCATCACCTTGCCGAACAATGATCGCGCCGCGGTTGCCCCCAGCGCGACCGTCACTTTCGGGCGTACGAGCATCTGCTCCTGGTCGATCCACCAGCGGCACGCCTCGATCTCGCCAGCGTCGGGCTTGGCGTGAATGCGCCGCCGCCCGCGCGGCTCGAACTTGAAATGCTTCACCGCATTGGTGACGTAGGTCTCCCCACGATCGATCCCTGCCTCGCCTAAAGCGCGATCGAATACCTGCCCCGCCGGCCCGACGAACGGTTGCCCGGCCAGATCCTCCTGATCGCCCGGCTGCTCGCCGACGAACATGATGCTCGCGGAAACCGGGCCTTGCCCGAACACGGTCTGCGTTGCCGGCTTGTAGAGGTGGCAGCGCGTGCAACCCATCGCCTCTTCGCGCAGCGCCTCCCAGGCGATCTGGCTATTGCCTCCCAGATCGGTGCGCGCTTCGTCACGGGCCTTGGCGATCATCCCGCTCTCGCGCGCCTGCGCCGACGCCAGCAACTGCGGCACTAGCGCGGTTTCGGGCATGTTTTTCCAGTATTTCCGCGGCATCTCCTTCAGCATAGCGCTCACCTTCACGCGCGCTGGATTGAAGATCGACGCATAATAGGTCTTCCACACCTCCTCGATCGGATCGCCTTCGGGCGCATCGCTCTTCTGCGCACCGGGGCCTTCGCTCAGCGCCGCGCCGTCCCAGTGCAACGACACTTCGGGCGTCAGGATCGACCAATGCATGCTGGCGAAGCGGTTGACGAAGAAGGCTGCATTGGCGCGCACGATATGATGATCGGGCTCAAACCACGCGACATAGCGGCTGGTGCCGTCGTCGATCACTTCGCGGAAACGCAGGAACGCGCGCATCTTGTGGATATCGCGCCGGACATGCTTCGCGAGCCCCTCCAGCCGCCGCACCAACGGATCGGCGTGATCCTCGATCAGCCCGGTCTCGCGTCGCAGCCGCGCCAGCAGCGTGTAGAGCAACGCGAAGCGCTCGGGATCGCGATGCAGGATGGCGTTGCGCGCCAGATCGAGGAAAGCACGCGGCACCTTAAATGCCGGTCCCACGGGATCGGCGCGCGGGGTGGCCACCGCCGCAAACAGATCGCCCGCCTCTGCGCCGACTTGCCACACGACGTCCTCCGCCGGCACGCTATCCGCGAGCAGGCCACGCGCGGCATCGCGCCAAGCGTCGAAATCGTCCGGCGCGGAAAGAGTAACCAGCCGCATCGGTCAGCGTGACGCGATCATTCGCGCTCGTCGCCGCCGGGTGGGTTGTCACGCGCCAGTTCGAGCTCCGCGGGCTTCCGTTCCTCGTAGGTCGCGGCCATCTGCGCCTCAACGTCGTCGCCGAGCGCTTCGTCGGCGGCGGGGAACATTTCCTCCTCCTCTTCTTCGATGTGATGCTCGTAGCGGTGGCGCATGTGGAAGAACTTCGACTCCCACTCGTCCGAGCCGAAATCGAGATCCATCAGCTCGCCGAGCAGGTCGTCGACTTCCTTGTGCTCGGCGACCGAATGCCGCGCATCGTCGCGCAGCTCGGGATTGCCCAGCATCACTGCGTAGAGGGATTCCTCCTCCGCTGCAGCGTGGCTCTGCAGCTCGAGCCGGAACGTCTCGAACAGGCGCTTGCGCACCGTCGTGTCACCACGCAGTTCGCCAAGTTCCTTCAGCATCCCGCGCTGCTTGTCGTGATCCGCCTTGAGGTCGCGATAGATCTGCGCCTGCGTCATCGTCTGGTCTCCTCGATCAACGCGAGCAGAACAGGTCAGCGCGCCGCTTGTTTCTCTTGCGATCCGTTTTCAGCGGGCATCGCCGCGATCCATTTCCTCAGCAGCGCAACACCCTCGGCGTGGGTGGTCGCGCGGCCGACCTCGGGCATCGCAATCCCGGGCTCGATCGAAGCGAGGCGATACAGCAGGATCGAGCGATCTGGGTGCCCCGGATCGATCGCGAAGTCGCGGTCGCCCGCGCCGCGCCCGGCCGCGACCGGTCGCTTCAGGATGCCGCGTGCCACCCGGTCGGGCTCGCGCCAGCCGAGGTACAGGCCAGAGTTCGACGCTGCCCCCTCGCGCCGATGGCAATGCGCGCAATTCGTCTCGAGATACGCCCGCGCCCGATCGTCGAGCGGTGCGGCGGCATCGTCCCACCGCGCCAGCCTCGGCGCATCGCGCGGCGCCCGATCGAGCATCCCGCCGGCGGCCAGAGCTTCCAGTTGCCGATCATCGTTCAGATTGCGCGCGGTCGGCCCGATCGGCGTGATCGCGCCCGAAAGGGCATGGCATTCCTTGCACTGGTTCTGGTTCGGCACGGCATAGCTGATCGTCCGCGTTGCGCCCGTTGGTTCGGTGAACGTCACCGGCAGGCGTGTCCCCGTCCGCTTCAGCGTCGCATCGCTCAGGTCGGCGTTCCACACATAGGGCAGCGCGACCCACCCCGCCGCGCGATGCAGCAGCACGCGCGTCTCAATCGGTCGGAACGCCGCGTCCGCGCCATAGCCAAACGTCTTGATCAGCGCCGCGCCAACCGGCAGCGCGAGGACGTTCTCAGCCTCGTATCGCGCAACCTGCCCGGCAGGGACGTAAAGGTAGCGCTGCTTCTCGGCGTAATCGGAAAAGAGCGGCGTGTTCAGCTGATAGCCCACGACACGCGCGGCCGGAACGCGCGCCTTGAGGTCGCTGAAGAAGCCGAACGCCGACAGGGCAGGGGGGTAATCCTCCGCCAGGATCGCCGAGTCGTTTACCACCGCCGTATTCGGTGCTCGCGCGAGCGCCGCGGTCGCGAACAGCGCCGCCGCCGCGACCAGGGCGGCGATCCCCTTCACTTCGCCGCCGCCTCCATCGCCGCCGGCAGCACGACCGGGCCGCGGATCGCCGCGACCGCGCGATTGAGGTCGGCCGGGGCGGGGCGTGCGTTCGCCGGGGTCTCGCCAGCTTTCAGGCCGAGGCTCAACACCTTCGCGTCGGTCACCGTCAGCAGTGCCGCGTCGCCGGTCCCGTCCCACAGCACCGGCGGGATCGACCCACCCATCGCCGTCGCCAACTGCGCGCCGCCCGGCACACCCGGCGCAAAGCCCGCAGCGCCATGCGCGTTCTGAGCCACCACCACATTGCGCGGCAGCGGGTTGTACTTCGCGTCCTGGAACGCGTTGCGATAGCTGATGATCATCACATTGGCGGTGGCATGCTGCGCCAGCGCATTGCCAGTGACGAACACGCCGTCATTGGCCATCACCAGCACGCCCGTGCCCTTGGGCACTTGCGCGACGATATTGCCCTTGGGCGCGAAATTGGCGGTGTCGTTTTCCGAGATCGCATTCTGGTAAACGCGCACGTCGCCGCCATTGCCGCGCGGCAGATTGGGCAGGTCGAACACCAGCACGCCGCCGGTATTGTGCTCGGCGACGTTGTTGACGACGTCGGCGTGGCGGCTGTTCTCGATCTCGATCCCGGCGACGTTAAATTCGACGATCGAGTTGCGGACGATGATGTTCTCGCTCTGCCCGACATAGATGCCGGCATCCGACGCCCCGCGCACGATCGCGCCATCGACCAACACGCCGCGGCTCTCAACCGGGTAGACGCCATAGGCGCCGTTCGTCTCCTTCGGCCCGCCGGTCCACTCGACGCGAATGTCCTTGTAGACGATGCGGTCAGCGCCCTTGGATTTGATTCCGTCCCCGCGGCTGTCCTCCACCGCGAAGCCGCGCAGCACCACGTCGTCGGACGTGACGAGCAAGCCCTCGCCGGCGCCTTGCTGACCCTTGAAGCTCAGGATCGTCTTGTCCATGCCGGCGCCGCGCACCGTCACGCCCGGCACGTCGAGGCTCAACCCGTCGGTCAACGCATAACGGCCCGCGGCAATCGCCACCACGTCGCCGGGCTTTGCATCGAGCAATGCCTGCTGGATCGCCTCCTGCGCATCCCCGCCCGGCGCGACGTCAATCGTTCGAGCGGCAGCCGGCGCGGCGAGCGCGAGCAGAACGGCGGTCGCGGCAAGCTGTCGCATCGAGTCTCTCCCTGATTATTTTCGAGGGAGCATAACGCCGCTGACACGCGTGTAAATTGGCGGCTGGCTGGCTAGGCGACCGCTGCCTGCACCGGTGCCAGCGCCGCCTCCGCCTGCGCCAAGGCGCGCGGATCGTCGACATCGAGCCACCATGTATCGCCGACATCTACCACGCGCGCACCGCCCGTCACCGCCAGCGCCTCGACCCCGGACGAGATCGACCCGGCCCCGCCATGCGCGATCGACCGCCGCAACGCGTCATGGAAGCGCTTGTCGACCTTGAACACGCCGCAATCGAACGCGTCGTAATCCGCGAGATGCTTGCCGATCGATACGATTCGGCTGCCCTCGGTACGCACCCGCGTCACATCGTCCAGGTCGACCAGCGGATTGTCGAGCCGCCGATCCACCGCCAGCGTTAGCGCCGCCGCGGGTGCAGCGATCGTCTTCGCGACGATTGCGGGATCGAACAGGTGATCCGCCATCATCAGCAGATGCGGTTCGGGTCCGATGGCCGCTGCGCCAGTCAGCACCGAATGGCCGTTGGCAAGGCTCCAGTCGGGTGTCGCAACGCAGGTAATCGCCGGATCGAGCGAACTTAGGAATGACGTCAGCCGCTCGCCTTCATGCCCGGTCACTACGGCGAAGCTAGTCGCCCCGCCGTCGCGGGCCGCCGCGATGACACGCGCGATCATCGGCGTGCCTGCGACGGCGGTAAGCGGCTTGGATGGCGAAATGCTGCGCAGCCGGCTCCCGAAACCGGCTGCAACGATCAGCGCCCGCACTTACTCGGCGGCGAGCCGCGCGTCGGCGTGGATGAAATCATCGGTCATTTGCGCCGCGATGTCATCGTTGAACTGCTCGGGCGGGTGCTTGCAGAAGAACGCCGACGGGCCGGTCAGCGCGCCGCCGGTGCCGCGATCGAGCGCAACCTTCACGCAACGGATCGCATCGACGACCACTGCGGCGGAATTCGGCGAATCCTCGACCGACAGGCGAAGTTCGAGGTTCATCGGCACGTCGCCGAACAGATTGCCCTCGAGCCGCAGGAAGCACAGCTTGTTGTCGTGGAGCCAGGGGATGTAATCCGACGGGCCGACGTGGATGTTCTCATCCGCCAGCCGCTCGGCGAGTACGGCCTGAACCGCCTCGGTCTTTGATTCCTTCTTGCTCGACAGCCGGTTGCGATCGAGCATGTTCATGAAGTCGGTGTTGCCGCCGGTGTTCAGCTGGTAGGTGTGATCAATCGTCACACCGCGCTGGCGAAAGAGGTTCGACAGCACGCGGTGGACGATCGTCGCGCCAACCTGCGCCTTCACGTCGTCACCGATGATCGGGAGCCCCGCATCGGCGAAGCGCTTTTCCCACTCGGGGCGGCTCGCGATGAACACTGGCATGCAATTGACGACGCCGACGCCCGCCTCGAGCGCGCATTCCATATAGAATTCGGTCGCTTCCTGACTGCCGACCGGCAGGAAGTTCACCAGGATCTCCGCGCCGGTGCGCTTCAGCTCGGCAATGATCTCCGCCTTGGAGGCATCGCGCGTGTCGTCGATCTCAAAGCCGCGGTCGTTGGCAGCCTGCAGCATGTGCGAGGCGACGCCGTCGAGCTTCGCGCCCATCATCACGACCGTGCCGGTCTCCGGCACGTCGGCGTGGAACACCTTCGTGCAGTTCGGCTTGGCGAAGATCGCCTTGCCCAGATCGAGCCCGACCTTGCGCGAATCCACGTCGAACGCCGCGACGAAGTCGAGGTCCGAAACGCGATAGCCGCCGATGTCCTCGTGGATCAAACCATGTGAGGTGTTGCTGGAGGCATAATGATATTTCCCCTGCACCAGGCTGGAGGCGCAATTGCCGATCCCGATAACCGCAACCTTGATCGTCATTCGAAAGAACCCCTAAACGCCGGTGCCGTGCCCAGCGATGACAGTAAGATGGCAGCGTGGTGACAGATGCGCGACGCCTGTCAAGCGAAGCGTGCTGGTGCTAAGGCGTAACGCAGGGGAACGCGAAAAGTGGCGACGATGGAATTGCGACCGGCCGTTACCGGAAAGCCGCGAGAATTGCAGGGCTTTCTGAACCGTACCGTATATCATCCGGCGGCGCGGCGGCTGGCGACGGCGCTCGTGCCGACACCGGTTACGCCCAACATGGTCTCGATCTTCGGGGCAGGGTTAGTGATCGCGGCCGGCGTGCTCTATGCCCGGGTCGGCACGCCTGCGGCGATCGGCATGGGCTTCATGCTGCATCTGCTATGGCATGTCGTTGACGGCGCCGATGGCGATCTCGCGCGGATGAGCGGCCGCGCCAGCCCCAGCGGCGAAGTCGTCGACGGGATGTGCGACTATCTCGGCCACGGCGCGCTTTATCTTCTGCTCGCGAGCGCGCTCGACGACAGCATCGGCGCGACTGCGTGGGTGCTGGCAATCGCCGCCGGCCTCTCCCGTGCGGTGCAGTCGGTCTTCGCCGAAAGCTCGCGCCGCAGTTATCAATGGTGGGCCTATGGCGTGCCGTGGATCCAGCACAATACCAGTGCGGCGACCGGCGTCGGCGGGGTGCTCACCCGGCTTTATCTCTCGGCATCGAATTTGCTCACCGGCGCAACCGCCCGGGTCAACGCGCTGGTAACATACGCCGAAGCCGATCCTGCCGAACGGCAGCGGCTCGCCCGGATCGCGCGCGATGTCGGCCCGTCATTCCTCGGCATTCCCGCCGCGCTCGGCGCCAATCCGCGCACGATCCTCCTTGGGGTCAGCATGATCGCCGGCAGTCCGCTCTGGTTCTTCCTCGTCGAGGCGACGGTGCTCAACGTCCTGCTCGTCGCCGGCGTCGTTCGCCAGCACGCTCAGTGTCGCCAGCTGGTCGCGCTCGCCGCCGCGGGGCGCCGCTGATGGCTGGCCTGTGGTACGAGCAATTCACCGTCGGCCAGCGCTTTGTTCACGAGATCCGGCGGACGGTGATCGAGGCCGACAACATGCTATTCTCCGCGCTAACCTTCAATCCGGCGGCGCTGCACATCGATCATGCCTATGCCGCGACGACCGAGTTCGGAAAGCCGCTCGTCAATTCGCTCTTCACGCTCGGCCTTGTGATCGGGCTCAGCGTGCAGGATACGACCTTCGGCACCACGGTGGCGAATCTGGGGATGAGCGAGACTGTATTCCCCAAGCCGGTATTCGCCGGCGATACGATCCGCGTCGAGACCGAAGTGAAGGCGCTTCGCCCGTCGACATCGCGGCCGGGGCAGGGGATCGTCACCTTCGAACATATCGGGCTGAATCAGCGCGATGAGATCGTGTGCCGCACGACGCGCGCCGCACTGATGCTTGCGCGCCCGCAATAAGCCGGAACCCCAACGGGACGCGCTCGTTGCCTTGTCGAAACGGGAGAATGTGATGCTGCGTCTATCAGTCGCTACGGGTCTTGGAATGTGCGCGCTCGCGCTTGCCGGCTGCAATGAAGGCAAGCTCGAGACGGGAATGCCGGTCGCAGGCGGCGCCAGCGCCGTCGCAATGCTGCGTACGGCCGCCGGTGCAGACGTTGGCCGCGCCACCGCGACGGAGGTTTCGGGCGGCCTGCGCTTCACCGTCGACGCCAAGGACATGCCCGCCGGCACGCACGGCGCGCATGCTCACACCACGGGCCGCTGCGACGCGCCCGGCTTCGAAACGGCTGGCGGCCACTGGAACCCGACCAGCATGAAGCACGGCACGATGAACCCGCAAGGGCCGCATCAGGGTGACGTGCCCAACCTCATCGTCGACTCCGCCGGCCGCGGCACGGTCGCGACAACGATTCCCGGCGCAACGATGGCCGGCCTTTTGGACCCCGATGGTGCGGCCTTCGTCATCCACGCCGGTCCGGACGATCTGAAGACCGATCCGTCGGGTAACAGCGGCGGGCGCATCGCTTGCGGCGTATTCCAGGCGTCCTAACCAGCCTGCGCAGTATCTACTGGCAAGGGGGTGGGGGTGAGCGGACGATTGGCGCCGCTCACTCCTTCCGGCTAAGATTAACCCCGTACAATTCCATCCGGTGATCAACCAACCGGAACCCCAGCCGCTCCGCAATCTGCTTCTGCAACAGCTCAAGCTCAGGATCGACGAATTCGATCACACGCCCGGTCTCGACATCGATCAAGTGATCATGGTGCGCCTCGGGCGCGGGCTCGTAGCGCGCACGCCCATCGCCGAAGTCGTGCCGGTCGAGAATGCCGGCCTCCTCGAACAGTCGAACGGTCCGATAGACGGTGGCGATCGAGATGCCGCGGTCAATCGACGAGGCGCGCTCATAGACCTTTTCGACATCGGGGTGGTCGTCCGCTTCAGAGAGCACGCGGGCGATCACGCGGCGCTGCTCGGTGATGCGCAGGCCCTTTTCCTGACAAAGGGCTTCGAGATCGATTTTGCGTGGCATGGCTCTATGTAGTGCGCGCAGCTTGTTGCGAAAAGCGCTACCGACTCGCAACAAGCTCAGTCGAGCGCGGCGGCGTAGCTGTGCGCGTCGAAACTCTGTCCAGTCCGGCCGCGATAATAGTCGCGCCGTTCACCCGTCTTGGTAAAGCCATGCGTCTGATACAGCGCGATCGCGCCATTGCCCGCGCGCACCTCGAGGTGAATGCAAGTCACGCCGCGCCCGCGTGCTTCGGATATCACGCTGCGCAACAGCGCCGCGCCGATCCCGCGTCGGCGAAACTGCGGCGCGGTCGCCAGCAACAGCAGCTCCGCTTCGTCCAGGATGCCACGGGCAAGCGCAAATCCTGCGATCCGCCCCTCCGCCCGCGCTAGTGTCAGCCAAACGCCTGGCATGGCGAGGATTCCGAGGCACTGGCTGCGCGTCCATGCCTCGCCGAATCGCGGATCGAATGCCTCGTTCATCACCTGATCGAGCGCCGCGACATCCGCCGCGCTGCCGGTCAGCAATTCGACCATGCGCAAGCTGGTCGCGTTCATGCCGGCAGCTTCGCATCAGGCGCGCGACCGTAGATCGGGCGCGGCGGCAGGTCGGCAAGCTCGGGCGGCAGCAACACGGCATCCGCAGCGCTCGGCAGCGACTCATGCGCCTCCAGCGCCGAATCGAGCGCGGTCAGCCAGCGCACGCCGTTACCGACGATCGCGGCGCCATCGAGCGCAACCAATGCCGCGTCGGGTCGGAACGAGGCGAGCGCGCCGATGGGGGCGAGCGGCGAGGCGGTGAACGCTTGCATGAACACCTCACCGTGCCCGCCCTCCAGCACGACCGCAAGCGGCGCGCGCACGCCGCGAGCGAACGCCGCCGCTGCAAGGAGGGTGGTGGAGGAATACCCCTGCGCCACGACGCCCCAGCCGAGCGCCAGCCCGCGCGCGGCCGCAATGCCGACACGAATACCCGTGAAGCTGCCCGGCCCGACATCGACGAGGATCGCATCGCACCGGCCGCCGTCCGGCAGTTCGGCGATCATCGGCACCAGCCGCTCGGCATGGCCGCGACCGACCACCTCGTGTCGCGCCGCGATCACCGCACCGCCTTCGAGCAGTGCGACCGAGCAAGCGGCAGTGGCGGTATCGATGACGAGCGTGCGCGGCATCAACGCCCCATCGCCCCTCTCACGCCGTCGCTCAAGTGCGATCAGGCGATGCGATTGAACTTCTCGAAGGCCGGGCGCGGGCTGCGATCGAAGATCGTTGTCGGATCGCCATGGCCGAGCGTCGAGATGAAGTTGGTCCGCACGCTCTGCTGGTCGGCGAAGAAGGCCTTGTCGACCGCGCCCGCATCGAACCCGCTCATCGGCCCGGTGTCGAGCCCCAGCGCGCGCGCGGCGAGGATGAAATAACCGCCCTGCAGCGACGAATTGCGGAACGCCGATGCCTCGCGCAGCTCGGCATTGCCATCAAACCAGCTCTTCGCATCGGTGTGCGGGAACAGCTCGGGCAAATATTCGTGGAAGTTGGTATCCATGCCGATCACTACCGACACCGGAGCCTTGCGGATCTTGTCGGCGTTGTTGGCGCTGGCACACGCGGCGAGCTTTTCCTTCGCCGCGTCGCTGACGCACCACACCAGCCGCGCAGGCAACTGGTTGGCGCTGGTCGGCCCCATCTTCATCAGATCCCAGATCGCATGAAGCTCGGCCTCGGACACAGGCTCGTCGGTGAAGCCGTTATACGTCCGCCCCTTGCGGAACAGCTGATCAAGCGCGGCATCGTCGAGAGGAGGCATCGTTCTATCTTTCTGTCGTCGTCATCCCCGCGGAGGCGGGAATCAATACACGTAGGCGTCTCGGATCTAGTTTCGATCTCAGCGCCTATGGATCCCCGCCTGCGCGGGAATGACGAGCGTGGGGCGTAATCAGACCGCGCGAACCTCGGTCACTTCAGGCACGTAATAGCGCAGCAATTGCTCGATCCCGTTCTTCAGCGTCGCGCTTGACGATGGGCAACCGGCGCACGCGCCCTGCATCCGCAGGA
Source organism: Sphingomonas radiodurans (assembly GCF_020866845.1). Classification (NCBI taxonomy): domain Bacteria; kingdom Pseudomonadati; phylum Pseudomonadota; class Alphaproteobacteria; order Sphingomonadales; family Sphingomonadaceae; genus Sphingomonas; species Sphingomonas radiodurans. The sequence continues at coordinate 464,018 of NZ_CP086594.1, read as the reverse complement.
ACACCTTACCCTTGTCGAACCCGCGATAGACGATGTCGCCGCCGTCGTTCGCCACCGCGGGGCGCACGCGCGTCTCGATCAGATCCTTGATCTGCGCGACGATCTCCGCATCGGCCGGATCGTCGGCGAAGGTCTCGTCCGCTGACGGCACCGAGAAGCCAGCGCCGCCGCCGCGGAACAGCGGCATCTGCGCGGAGAAATGCTCCGACAGGATCGCCAGCACATCAGGCTTCAGGTCGCGCCACTCAGCGCCCGGCCCGGCGGTGACCGACACGAAGTCGCGCCCGAAGAATACGCCGGTCACATCGCCGAGGCCGAACAACGCGTCGGCGAGCGGCGATACTTCCGCTTCCTCGGGGGTTGCGAAATCGCGCGTGCCGGCATCCATCACGATGCGGCCCGGCAGGAACTTCAGCGTGGCCGGGTTCGGCGTGGATTCGGTTTCGATCAGCATGCACGTCATGTGGCCCGCGCAAGCGACTCGATCAAGCATCCGCCCGGAAAGGAATGGTTTCCGGTCGCGCAGCCGCGGTGAGGGCACTAGCATGGCTCGAATGACCGAACGTATCACGCCCGCGCTGGCGCGTCGCATCGCGCTGGCGGCGCAGGGTTTTGGCGTCGCGCGCCCGCCGATCGTGACGAGTAGCCATCTGCGCCGCACGCTCGATCGGCTCGCGTTGCATCAGATCGACAGCGTCAATGTGCTTGCCCGCGCACATTACCTGCCGGCCGCCGCGCGGCTCGGCCGCTACGACCGTGCGCTGTTCGATCGCGCTGCCTGGGGCAAGCGCAGCGAGCGGAGGATGTTCGAATATTGGGCGCACGAGGCATCGCTGCTGCCGCTCGACCTTCACCCGCTGCTGCGCTGGCGCATGAACCGAGCCGATCGCGGCATCTTCCGCTCCGCCACGATGCGCGAGTTCGCCACCACCCGCCGCCCCGAAGCGATGGCACTGCTCGATCGGATCCGTGCAGACGGCCCGCTCGCCGCCTCCGATGTCGAGGCGAGCCGTACCGGCTGGTGGGCCTGGAGCGACGCGAAGCGCGCGCTCGAGTGGCTGTTCTACGCCGGCCACGTCACCACCGCGACACGCCGTCGCGGGTTCGAGCGTGTCTACGACGTGCCCGAACGTATCCTGCCGCGCGCGATTCTCGATCTGCCCACGCCCGACGAGCCGACCGCGCACGCCGCGCTGATCGAGCGCGCCGCTCGCGCGCTCGGCATCGCCACCGCGCCTGAGCTGCGCGATTACTTCCGCCTCACCCCCGCGGACGCCGCGGCGGCGATCGACCGGCTCGTGGCGGAAGGCGTGCTGCGGCCCGTCACGGTCGAAGGCTGGCCCGCGGCCTACCTGCACCATGCCGCCCGCCGCCCGCGGCGTATCGAGGGCCAGGCACTGCTCGCCCCGTTCGACCCGATGATCTGGGAACGCGCGCGGACCGAGCGGCTGTTCGGCTTCCACTATCGCATCGAAATCTACGTGCCCGCCGCCAAGCGCCGCTACGGCTATTACGTCCTGCCGTTCCTGCTCGACGGCCGCTTGGTCGCGCGCGTCGACCTCAAGGCCGATCGTGACCGCGGGCGCCTGCTGGTACAATCGTGCCACCTCGAACCCGGCGCACCGCCCGAAACATCGGTCAGGCTAGGCGAAGAACTTGAGATGATGGCCGATTGGCTGGGGCTACAAGCGGTAACCCACCGACCACGCGTTGGATGACAGACCCTTAACCGCCCCGTTGCCGCACCGCCGCATTCCACGCCGAAATATTTGCCCGCGCTTCCTGCACGAACGCCGATCGCCGCACGGCGCCCAAGAAGAAGTCCGCCACCCACTTCCCCGGATTGCGCAGTGGCCGCGCGAATTGCACGAGCAGCACCACGCGCGTCCCGCTCGTGTCGTTCCACACCTCGTGATCATAAGTGTCGTCGAACACCAGCGTCTCGCCCTCGGCCCAGCGCACGACGCGATTGTTGATCCGCATCCGCACGTCGCCGTCGCGCGGCACGATCAGCCCCAAGTGGCACGTGATCAGCCCCTTGGTGACGCCGCGATGCGCCGGAACGTGCGCACCGGGCGCCAGGATCGAGAAGAACGCGCTGTTGAGCCCGGGGATTTGCTCGACCAGCGCGGTCGTCCGCGGGCAGCGCGCGGCATTGTCGTCGATGCGAAAGCTGTAGCCCCACAGGAAGAACGATCGCCACATGTTCGGCCTGGCGATCGCGCGATGATCGGGCGAGATCGTCGACAGGCTCGGGCTCGCCTCGCCTTGCAGCGCGACGGCGAGCGCTTCGTCGCGGATCTCTTGCCAATGATCGCGCAGCATCTGTGTCCAGCCAAAGGTGCGCACGTCGAGCACCGGATCGTTCGGCACCAGCGACGACGACGCGATCAGCCGGTCGAAAAACCCGCGCATATGCTTGCCTAGGCGGATGATCAGCGGACGGTTGGGCTCCGGCCGCAGCGCAGCATCCTGCACCAGCGCCTCGGAAAACGGCGTGGGCACTGGCGCGTCGCCGCCCTCGCCGAATTCCTGCCGCAATTCGCGGCGCGCCTGGCTGATCGAGCTCACGTCTTGATCCATCCTGTGACTGTCAGCTGCAGCATCGGCCCCCCGAGACAGCGACAAGCCGCTGGTTAGAGGCGATTCCCGACCAAAAAGTGGCGATAGCGCGGTCGTCGAAAGATCGCGCGGCGGGTGTGGCGGCGCGCCGCGCGGCACGATAGAAGCGCAATATGATCGTCACATCGCGCCGGTTCGCCGCGCCGCTCGCTCTCCTTTCGCTCCTGACTTCGGTCGCTGCGCCCGCCTTGTCGCAACAGGCTGTGCGCCGACCCGCGGTCGCCGCTGCGCCGGTTGCGGCGCCTGCCACCCAGTCGACGATCGTCGATCCGGCAACGATCAAGGTCGATACCGCGCCATGGCTGTTCAAGGGATCGGACATCCCGCCGGACACCGCGTGGAACTTCGGCGCGCTGCCCAACGGCTTGCGCTATGCAATCCGCAAGAATGGCGTGCCGCCCGGCCAGGTCGCAGTGCGCGTGCGGATCGACGCCGGCTCGCTCAACGAGACGGATGACGAGCGCGGTTTCGCGCATCTGATCGAGCATCTCTCGTTCCGCGGCTCGAAATACGTCCCCGATGGCGAGGCGAAGCGCGTCTGGCAGCGCTTCGGCGCCACCTTCGGCTCGGACTCGAACGCACAGACAACGCCGACGCAGACCGTGTACAAGCTCGATCTGCCCGCCGCGACCGAGGCGAACCTCGACGAAAGCCTCAAGATCTTCGCCGGCATGATGTCCGAACCCGGCATCAACGATCAGGGCCTTGCTGCCGAGCGCCCCGCCGTTCTCGCCGAACAGCGCGAAGCGCCCGGCCCGCAGGTGCGGCTGTCGGATGCGCGCAACCAATTGTTCTTTGCCGGCCAGCCGCTCGCCGATCGCTCGCCGATCGGCAATGTGAAGACGCTCGAGGCGGCGACCCCGGCGACGGTCAAGGCGTTCCACCAGCGCTGGTATCGCCCGGCGCGCGCGGTGGTGATCATTTCCGGCGATATCGATCCGGCGATCGCCGCGCGGCTCGTCGTCAAGAATTTCGGCGGCTGGAAGGGCGTCGGCGCCGATCCGGCCGATCCCGATTTCGGCAAGCCCGATCCGAAGGCCACGCCGACCGCGACGATCGTCGAGCCCTCGCTGCCGCCGCTCGTGATCACCGCGGTGCTGCGGCCATGGACCTATCAAGACGACACAATCATCTTCAATCAGAAGCGGCTCGTCGATCTGATCGCGATGCGCGTCATCAATCGTCGCCTCGAAACCCGCGCTCGCGCCGGCGGCAGCTTCCTCCAGGCCAGCGTCAGCCTCGACGATGTCGCGCGCTCCGCCAATGGCACGTTCACCAACATCCTGCCGATCGGCGACGATTGGGAATCCGCTGTGAAGGAAGTGCGCGCGGTGATCGCCGATGCGATGGCGCGCGCGCCGACTCAGGGCGAGGTCGACCGCGAAGTCGCCGAGTTCGACGGCGCGATGCGCAACGATGTCGAAACCGCGCGAGTCGAGGCCGGATCGAAGCAGGCCGAGGACATGGTCCAGGCACTCGACATCCGCGAGACGGTCGCCGGCCCGCAGGAATCGTACAACATCTTCCTCACTGCGCGACAGAAGGGGATGTTCTCCGCCGCCGGCGTCCTCGAATCGACGCAGCGCGTGTTCAAGGGCGATGCCGAGCATGCCCTGCTCAACACCCGTGTCGCCGACACCGGCGCCGCCGCGAAGCTCGCCGCCGCGCTTAGCGCCGACGTGTCGAAGCTCGCCGGCCCTCGCACGCGCCAGAACAACGTGAACTTCAAGGATCTGCCGAAGCTCGGAAAGCCGGGGACCGTCGCCTCACGCGAGGCGATCGCCGATCCGGGCATCGAGAAGGTCGTGTTCGCGAACGGCGTGCGGATGCTGCTCTACCCGAACGCGTCGGAAACCGGCCGCGTGTACCTGCGCGTCCGTTTCGGCCGCGGTTATTCCGCGCTGCCGGCAGACCGCTCGACTGCCGCCTGGGCCGCCGACAGTGCGCTGGTGCAAAGCGGCATCGGCAAGTGGAACCAGGGCGATCTCGATGTGCTCACCACTGGGCGCCGCATGGGGCTGAATTTCGACATTACTGACGACGCGTTCGTGATGAATGCGCAGACCACGCCGGGCGATTATGCCGACAATCTAGGCCTGATGGCCGCCAAGCTCGCCGCGCCGCGCTGGGACTCGGCGCCGGTGTTGCGCGCCAAAGCGGGTGCTCTGGCAGGTTATGCCGGGTTCGATTCGTCGCCCGATGGCGTCCTTTCGCGCGATCTCGAACGCAAGCTGCGCGCTGGCGATCCGCGTTGGGGTCCACCGACACGCGCGGAGATCGACGCGCTGACGCCTGCCGCCTTCCGTGCGCTGTGGGAACCGCTGCTCGCCACCGGCCCGATCGAGGTCGACGTGTTCGGTGACGTAAAGGCCGACGAGGCGATCGCCGCGGTCGGCCGCACGTTTGGCGCGCTCAAGCCACGGACCGAAGCGCCCCTCGTTGCCCCAACCGTCGCTTTCCCGGCGCACACCGATCGCCCAATCGTGCTGACCCACGACGGCGCCGACACGCAGGCGGCAGCAGTGATCGCCTGGCCGACCGCCGGCGGCACCGCTGACATCGCCGAAAGCCGCCGGCTGGACATCCTCGCTGCGATCTACGGCGATCGGCTGTTCGATCGGCTACGCTCGGTCGCCGGTGCCAGCTACAGCCCAAGCGCGGTCAGCCAGTGGCCGCTCGGCCTCCAGAGCGGCGGCCGGTTCATCGCGATCGGCCAGATCGCGCCGAGCAACGTCGACCTCTTCTATCGCCTCAGCCGCGAGATCGCCGCCGAACTGGTTGCCAAGCCCGTCGACTCCGACGAGCTGCGCCGCGCAATCGGCCCGATGATGCAATATCTGGCGCGCGCTTCGTCGGGCAACCAGTTCTGGCTGATCCAGACGAGCGGCGGTGCCTATGATGCCAATCGCCTCGCCGGCGCGCGCACGCTAGTGAGCGATTACATGTCGATCACGCCGGCGACGCTGCAGGCGACCGCTGCGAAGTATCTTCAGCCGAACAAGGACTGGACGCTGGTTGTGCTGCCGAAGACGCCGGCGAAGTAAGCGGGAAGGGGGGCAGATCACCCCCACCATCCGTTCGTCCCGAGCAACGTCGAGGGACTGTTCTAGGCGAACGGTGTCTCGACTGCGCTCGACACGAACGGGTAGTGGGTAATCGTCTATCGGGCGTCTAAAACAGCCGCCCACCATCCGGGACCGGCATCACCGGCCCGATCAGCACGACCTTCCCCTCGGCATCCGGAAACCCGAGCGTCAGCACTTCGCTCATCATCGGACCAATCTGGCGCGGCGGAAAGTTCACCACCGCCATCACCTGTCGCCCGACCAGATCTTCCGATGTATGGTTCTCGGTGACCTGCGCCGACGATCGCCTGCGCCCGATCACTGGCCCGAAGTCGATCGTCAGCTTCAACGCCGGCTTGCGCGCCTCGGGAAACGGCTCGGCCGCCACTACAGTGCCAACACGAATGTCGACCTTCAGAAAATCGTCGAAGCCAATCGTCTCGGCGGCAGGAGCCGAAGCATCATGGTCAGCATGCATCGTCAGAAATCCGGGTTCTCGTAATAGTCCGGCGGCTCGATCCCACTCATCCGCTCGGCGAGCAAGGGGCGGAAGCTCCGCCGGCTCTTGAAGGCCGAATACCATTCCTTGGCGTGCGTGTGGCTCGACCAGTCGATCCCGCCGAGATAATCCGCGACCGAAATATGCGCCGCCGCCGCGAGATCGGCGAGGCTGATCGTCGCGCCGCCCATCCATTTGCGATGGTCGAGCAGGAAATCGATATAATCGAGGTGCCCGATCGCCGATTTCATCGCCTCGCGCAGCCGCGCCGCGTTGGGCGCCTGGCGATGGATCAGCCGCTTCACCATCCGCTCCTCTAGCAATGGCCCGCTGACGTCACGATAGAATTGCGTATCAAACCACGTAACCAACCGCCGGATCTCGGCGCGGTTCGCCGCCGATCCGTTGATCATCGCCGCGCGATCGATGGTCTCTTCGAAATATTCACAGATCGCCATCGAATCGATCAGCGTCGTGCCGCGCTCGGCATCCACCATCACCGGCGTCTGTCCCGCGGGATTGAGGTCGACGAACTCGTCGCGCCGCGCCCACGGCGTCTCGCGGATCAACTCATAGCCGACGTCCTTCTCGCCCAGCAGGATGCGCACCTTGCGGGTGAACGGACACAGGGTGAAATGATAAAGCTGCCACATGACGCCCAGTTAGTCGCAGCGGGCGACCGGCGGAAGCCGCTTTGGCGGGTGCCAGCCACCGCATGGCGCTTCGCCCGGCAGCGGGTTATGCATCGGCAAAAGCGGACGATGCGATCCGCGGGAGGAGAGCCGATGCCTTACGAACAAATCCATTATGCCGTCGACGGCCCTGTCGCGACGATCACGTTAGCTCGTCCCGATAAGCTAAACGCCTACACCGCGATCATGGGGATCGAGCTCGCCGCCGCGATCCGCGAAGCCGGCGCCGACGATGCCGTGCGCGCGATCATCGTCACTGGCGAGGGTCGCGGCTTTTGCGCGGGTGCGGATATCTCGGGCGGTGCCGACAGCTTCAACGGGGCCGGGCCGAACTTTACCTCGGCGGATCGCCCGCGCGAGGAAGGCGGCGGCTTCGTCGGCGCCTTGTTCGAGAGCACCAAGCCGACGATCGCCGCGATCAACGGCGCCGCGGTCGGCGTCGGCGCGACGCTCACCCTGCCGTGCGACATCCGCATCGCGAGCGACGCCGCGCGCTTCGGCTTCGTCTTCGCGCGCCGCGGCTTGGTGCCCGAGGCCGGCAGCGCATGGTTCCTGCCGCAGGTCGTCGGCCTGCCGCAGGCATTGCGCTGGTGCCTCTCGGGCCGGATCTTCGACGCCGCCGAGGCGCTCGCCGGCGGCCTCGTCAGCGAAGTCGTCCCTTCAGACGCGCTGCTCGCCCGCGCGCAGGAAATCGCGCGCGAGATCGCCGACAACACCGCCCCCGTCTCGATCGCGCTCACCCGCCAGATGCTGTGGCGCTTCGCCGGCGAGCCGTCCCCCGCAACCGCGCTCGCTGTCGACGGCCGCTTCGCGATGACGCTCGGTGCCGGCCCAGACGTGCGCGAAGGCGTCGCCGCTTTCCTCGACAAACGCGCCCCGAGCTTCCCCGGCCGCATCGCGACCGACATGCCGCCAGGCTATCCGTGGTGGGAGGGGTGAGTGGTTAATCCTCCCCGAGATATGCTCGGGGAGGATTGCTCACCCCTTGTACAACGCGTCCAGCCGCTCGCCATAAACCTGCCGCAGCACATGCCGGCGGATCTTCAAGCTTGGTGTCAGTTGCTCGTTCTCGATCGTGAACGGGCCATCGGCGAGGATAAACCGCCGCACCCGCTCGATGACCGACAGATCCTTGTTGGTCCGCTCCACCGCGCGCCCGATCGCAGCACGATAGTCGGCATTCTCCGATAGCCCGGCGAAATCGCACTTGGTTCCGGTCGCGGCGCAGAACTCCTGCGTCCACTCCGGATCGGGCACGATCACCGCAACCATATGCGGCTTGCGATCCCCCGCGATCATCGCCTGCATGATCTCGGGCTGCAGCGTGAGCATGCCCTCCACCTTCTGCGGCGCGACATTGTCGCCCTTGTCGTTGATGATCAGATCTTTCTTGCGATCAGTGATCTTCAGCCGCCCGGCCGCGTCGAACACGCCGATGTCGCCGGTGTGCAGCCAGCCGTCCTGCAGCACCCGCGCGGTTTCGGCCGGGTTGCGCCAATAGCCGTGCATCACGAGTTCGCCGCGCACCAGGATCTCGCCGTCCGCCGCGATCCGCACCTCAGTATCGGCCAGCGGCGGCCCGACGCCGTCCATCGTCACCCCCGCCTTGGGGCGGTTGCACGAGATAACCGGTCCTGATTCGGTCTGCCCATAGCCTTGCAGGAAGGTGACCCCGAGCGACTGGAAGAACACCCCCACCTCGGGCGTCAACGGCGCGCCGCCCGAGATCATCGCCTTCATCCGACCGCCGAACTTCTGCGCGATCCGTTGCTTGAATACCTTGTCGACGATAAGCGCCTTAGGCCGGTCGATCAGCCGCAGCGTGCCAGCCTCGCGCTTCGCCCCGATATCGAGCGCGGCGTGCAACAGCCGTTCGGTGATCCCGCCCTGCTTGGCGATCGCCTTGCTGATCCGCGTGCGCAGCACCTCGAACAGCCGTGGCACGACGAACATGATCGTCGGTCGCGTCTCCTCCATGTTCGCGGCGAGCTTCTCGAGACTCTCCGCATAATAGATCTGACCGCCCATGCCGACCGGCACGAACTGCCCGCCGGTATGCTCGTAGGCGTGGCTGAGCGGCAGGAACGACAGGAACACTTCGTCGTCCCAGCCGATGTCCTCGGAAATGCTGTTCGCGCATCCGGCGACATTGTGCAGGATCGCGCCATGATGCTGCATCACGCCGCGCGGCGCGCCGCCCGTGCCAGATGTGTAGATGATGCAGGCGGTATCGGCGCGGGTGAAGGTCGCCTGCGCCGCGACCGTCGCTGCATCGGTCGGATGCTCCTCGATCAGCGCGTGCCAGCTGCAGCTACGCACCCCCGATGGCCGCGGTCGTAGCGACTCGATCGCCACCACCGTCTCGATGTGCGTCGTGCGCAGCACTGCGCGCAGCAGCACGTCGGCCAGCTTTTGCGTCGAGACGATTACCGCGCGCGCGCCTGAATTCTCGATCACATGCGCATGATCGCGCTCGGTGTTGGTGATATAGGTCGGCACCGTCACGCAGCCAGCAGCCATGATCGCCAGATCGCTAAGGCACCATTCGGGCCGGTTCTCGCTCACCAGCATCACGCGGTCGCCCGGCTGCAGCCCTTGCGCCTTCAGCGCTGAGGCAAGGCTCGCCACTTGCCGCGCCGCCTCGGCCCAGCTGATCGGCTGCCACGCGCCATCGCGCTTCGCCCACAGGAACGGCGCATCGCCCCGTTCTCGCGCCCGCGTGAAGAACATCGTGACGAGATTCGGAAAATGTTCGAGCGTGCGCATTCAGGCCCCTCTAATTCCTCCCTGAGCTTCGCTCGGGGAGGGGGACCGTCGCGTAGCGATGGTGGAGGGGCTGTCTTGGCGAAACGGTCGCAACCCGCCAGCCCCTCCACCACCCGCTTCGCGGGCGGTCCCCCTCCCCGAACAAGTTCAGGGAGGATTATTATAGTCTTATATCACTCGCGCAGCGCCGTGCCGACACCACGCGGATCGGCTGCGCCGACCCAGCCCGCCGCCGTCTTCTCCGCCGCATTGGCCTTCAGCCCCAGCCTGCCCACCGACACCTTGTGCCCCATCGCCTTCAGCGCTGGCTGCATCGCCGGCAGGCTAGTGCCCTGTTCCAGCACCAGCCCGTCGCGGTTGAAATACATCAGCCCAAGCCCGATCGCCTCGCGCGCAGGCAGTTTCCAGTCGAGATGCGCGATGATCGCCTTGGCCACCTGCATGATGATCGTCTTGCCGCCCGCCGCACCGACCGTAAACACCGGCGCGCCGCTCGCGTCATAGACGATCGTCGGCGCCATCGACGATAGCGGCCGCTTGCCCGGCTGGACGCGATTGGCCACCGGCGCGCCGTCCCTCTCGGGCGCAGAGGTGAAATCGGTCAGCTCGTTGTTGAGGACAAAGCCGTTGGCGATCAGCTGGCTGCCAAACGGGCCTTCGACAGTCGAGGTCATCGTCGCGATATCGCCGGCACGATCCACTGCGATGAAGTGCGTCGTCCCCGGCACCTCGCGCTGCTCCGCCGCGGTACGGGGCTTCGCACCGGGCGGCGTCCCAGCCTCATAGCTGTTGCGCGCCTTGTCCAGCGCGATCAGCCCCGATCGTTGCGCAATATAGCCGCGATCAATCAGCCCGGCGACCGGCACCTCGACGAAGTCGGTGTCGGCGACGTACTTTTCCCGATCGGCATAGGCGAGCTGCATCGCCTCGCCGATCACGTGCCACGCCACCGGCGAATCCTTGCCGAGCTTCGCCATGTCGAAGCGCTCGACCATCCCCAGGATTTGCAACACCGTGGTCGCGCCCGACGATGGCGGCCCCATGCCGCAGACGCGATAGGTGCGATACATGCCGCACACCGGCGCGCGCTCCTTGGCTTGATAGGCGGTCAGATCCTTTATGGTCATGTCGCTCGGCGCGACGCCGGTTGTGGTCACCGCGCCGATCAGCGCTTTCGCATTCTCGCCGGTGTAGAAGGCGTTCGGGCCTTCCTTCGCGATCCGTCGCAGCAGCTTAGCGAGCGCCGGGTTCTTCACCGTCGCGCCTTCTGCGAGCGGCTTGCCGCCCTGTGTGTAGAGCGCCGCGATTTGCGGGAAGCGACCCGACGCTGCGCCGGTGCCGGTCGAGGTTCCGCCCTCTGGCCCCGCCACCGCCGTGCTACTGCCGGCCCACAGCGGCGACAGGTTTGCGCTCGCGGCCGCCATCGGGCGCGTTATTTTGTAGCCACCCTCCGCCAGCCGGATCGCCGGCGCGAACAGCGCTTTCCACGGCAGCTTGCCCCATTTCTTGTTCGCCAGCGCCGCCAGCCGGATATTGCCCGGCACGCCGACCGACTTGCCGCCGGGAAATGCCTGGATGTGGGGCAGGGGCTTGCCGTCGGTCCCGACAAAGCGCTGCGGCGTCGCTGCCATCGGGGCTTTCTCGCGCCCGTCGATCGTCTCGAGCGGCCCCTTGGCCGATTGATGCAACAGGAACCCGCCGCCGCCGATCCCGCTCGATTGCGGCTCGACCACCGTCAGCGCCAGCATCATCGCCATCGCCGCGTCCGCCGCCGATCCCCCGGCGCGCAGGATCTCCTGCCCCGCTTCGGTCGCCCGCGGATCGGCGGACGTGACCATGCCCTGCGCGAGGGCGGGGATCGGGGCGATCAGCGCTACGAGCGCCAGCAATCTTTTCATGTCGCGGACCCTATCGGCGGCTTCCGCAAGGTCAACCTGTGCCGACCGCCTCGCCGACGCTCGCGAACCCATCGCGCCGCAGCAGCGCCGCCAGCTCGTGCAGCAGCCGCATCGGCAAGGCTGGCCCGCCATAGGCCATCGCGCTGTACAGCTGCACCAGGCTCGCCCCCGCGCGGATCCGCGCATAGGCCTCCGCTCCACCGTCGATCCCCCCCGCCGTGATCAGCGGGATCGCGCCGCCAGTCGCGCGGCGGAAGTCGCTCAGCCGCTGGCGCGCGAGCGCGGCAAGCGGCGCGCCCGACAGCCCACCCTTTTCGCCCGCGTGCGGCGACGCGAGCGGCGGGCGCGATACGGTCGTGTTGCCGACGATCAGCGCATCGAGCCGGTGATCGATCACCGCGCGTGCGATATCGTCGATCGCGCTCGGCTCGAGATCGGGCGCGATCTTCAGGAACAATGGCCGCTCGCCCGCCGCAAGTCTCGTCGCCGCCAGCAGATCGCGCAATGCGGTCCCGTGCTGCAAGTCACGCAATCCGGGTGTGTTGGGTGAACTGACATTGATCGTTACGTAGTTGGCAACGCGCGCCGCCGCCGTGACGCCCGCGACGTAATCCGCGACTCGATCCGCGGCGTCCTTGTTGGCGCCGACGTTCAGCCCCAGCACGCCGCGGCGCTTCGCCGGCAGCCGTGCCAGCGCCGCCGCCAGCCCGCCATTGTTGAAGCCCATGCGATTGATCACGCCCTTGTCCGCGACGAGCCGGAACAGCCGCGGCTTGGGATTGCCCGGCTGCGGCAGTGGCGTCAGCGTGCCCACTTCGACCGCGCCGAACCCCAGCGCGTGGAGCCCGGTCACCGCTTCGCCATCCTTGTCGATCCCGGCGGCGACTCCCATCGGGTTGGCGAAGTCTATTCCGGCGACGCGGCTGCGCAAAATCGGATCGTTCATCTGCTGCCCGCCCGGCGCCCCGGCCAGGCCCCAGGCGCCAAGCGCACGAATCGTCAGCCGGTGTGCACGTTCGGCGTCGAGCGCGAACAGGGCAGGTCGCAGGAGAAAGCTCATCGCCCCCGCTGCTCATAAGCCGCGTGCAGAATCAAGCGGATGCGCAATGTCGGTTTCCCCCGACGTAAATGTCGGATCTGTCCAATACGCGGCGTCAAAACGAGTCTTTAACGGCGTTGCGACCCGAAGGGCTCCCATTCCGGGGGCTCTTTCCTCTGGCTCGGCCGTTTAGGCGGCCGAGCCACTTTTCATGTTGTTTTGAAAAGCGTATTGCCCGCTCGGGGAAACGGGGCGGGCACTGTGATGGATGTGAAGCTGGACTATCGGGTTCCGCCCGAGGATTTGCAGCCCTACGTCACTCTATTCTATCACTTCACCGCAAATATCCCATTGTTCGAGGATGTTGAGCGCGCCGATCACGCGCAGCTGCGGTTTCGCCTGTCGCCCGGCCGCGCCTCTTACGGCTTTCCAGACGGCACGCGGCAGGAAGCGCCGATGCTCCACGTCGTCGGCGCGACGACTGGCGCGATCAACACGCGCGCCGATGGTCCGCTCGTCGTCGTCGGCATGGGGCTGCAGCCGGCTGGCTGGATCGCGCTGCTCGGGATCGAGGCGTCGGCGATGATCAATCGTGCAATCGACGGCGTCGTCGCGTTCGGCGAGGGCATCAGCATTGCGGCCGACGCGATGCGCGCGACCGACGATATCGACGCCCGGATCGACATCGCCGCCGATTTCGTCCGCCGCTCGCTTCACGACGATGCCTCGCGCTCGCTCGATTTCGCGCGCCGCATCGATGCGTGGCTCGCCGGCAGCGCCTCGCCCGATCTCGACGAGCTGGTCACCACCACCGGCCTCTCGCGCCGCCAGGTCGAGCGGCGCTGCAACGCGCTGTACGGCGCCCCGCCCAAAGTGCTTGCCCGCAAATATCGCGCGCTGCGCGCCGCCTCCGCACTCGCCAGCGGCAGCGCATCGCTCGATACGCTGATCGAGGACGGCTTCTACGATCAGTCGCATCTGATCCGCGAGCTCAAGCGCTTCACCGGCCTCACGCCGCGGCAGATGCGCGAACAGCCGACCTTGCTCGCGCAGCTAACGATCAGCCAGCGTCACGCGCTCGCCGGCCAGGTCCATCCGATCATTTCGGACACCTGAACGCGGTTGATTTTGCCCACGTAAAGGCCCATCTCACAATCGGAACGATTTACTCCGATTTGAGAATTATTCGCAAATGCGCCTCTCCAGCCTGGCCGATTATGCGGTCGTTATGATGACCGCCGCGGCGCGCCACTGCGGCGGCATGGCGCGCGTCAACGCGACGAGCCTCGCGCAGGAAACCGGCGTGCCGCTCCCTACCGCGCAGAAGCTGGTCAGTCGCCTCTCGGCCGCCGGGCTGATCGAAAGCACGCGCGGCACCGGCGGCGGCTTCCGCCTCTCGCGCCCGCCGTCGGCTATCAGCCTCGCCGACGTGATCGAGGCGGTCGAAGGGCCGATCGGCCTCACCACTTGCGTCGACAATGATCGTCACGATTGCGCGCTTGACGGCACCTGCCTCGTCCGCCCGCACTGGTCGGTCGTCAACCGGGCGGTGCGCGACGCGCTCGCCGGTGTTTCGCTGACGCAACTCGCCACTCCCCTCCCGCTCGTCCCGGCCAAGGCCGTGGAACGCGCATCGACTGACATGAAGGTGGACGCCTGAAATGGCCGTGAAGAATGCCGAGGCGCTCGCCGCCGTGTCCAAGAAGTACGAATGGGGTTTCGCGACCGACGTCGAGACCGACTTCGCGCCTAAGGGCCTGACCGAAGACACGGTGCGGTACATCTCCGCCAAGAAGAACGAGCCCGAATGGATGCTCGACTGGCGCCTGAAGGCCTACCGCAAGTGGCTGACGATGGAATCGCCCAATTGGTCGAAGCTCAACATCCCGCCGATCGACTATCAGGACGCGTATTATTACGCGGAGCCGACGCAGAAGAAGACGATCGCCTCGCTCGACGAACTCGATCCCGAAATTCGTCGCACCTATGAAAAGCTCGGCATCCCGATCGCCGAGCAGGAAGTGCTCGCCGGCGTCGAGGGCGCGCGTCGCATCGCGGTCGACGCGGTGTTCGACAGCGTCTCGGTCGCCACCACCTTCCGCGCCGAGCTGAAGGCCGCTGGCGTCATCTTCCTGTCGATCTCGGAAGCGATCCGCGAATATCCCGAGATGGTGAAGAAGTGGCTCGGCAAGGTTGTGCCGCAGCACGACAATTACTTCGCGACGCTCAACAGCGCGGTCTTCTCCGACGGCACCTTCGTGTACATCCCCGAAGGCGTGCGCTGCCCGATGGAGCTGAGCACCTATTTCCGCATCAACGCCGAGAATACCGGCCAGTTCGAACGCACGCTGATCATCGCCGACAAGGGGTCGTACGTCTCGTACCTCGAAGGCTGCACCGCCCCGATGCGCGACGAGAACCAGCTCCATGCTGCGGTCGTCGAGCTGATCACGCTCGACGATGCCGAGATCAAATATTCGACCGTGCAGAATTGGTATCCCGGCGACGAGAATGGCGTCGGCGGCATCTACAATTTCGTCACGAAGCGCGCGCTTTGCCAGGGCAAGAACAGCAAGGTGAGCTGGACGCAGGTCGAAACCGGCAGCGCCGTAACGTGGAAATACCCGTCGTGCGTGCTGCTCGGCGACGGCAGCGTCGGTGAATTCTACTCGGTCGCCGTGACGAACAACCGCCAGCAGGCCGATACCGGCACCAAGATGATCCACTTGGGCAAAAACACCCGATCGACGATCGTGTCGAAGGGCATCAGCGCCGGCCGCTCGGACAACACGTACCGCGGCCTGGTGCGCGTCGCCCCCACTGCCGAGGGCGTGCGCAACTTCACCCAGTGCGATTCGCTGCTGCTCGGCGACCAGTGCGGCGCGCACACCATCCCGTACATCGAAGTTCGCAACCCGAGCGCGCAGATCGAGCACGAGGCGACCACCTCGAAGATCAGCGAAGACCAGTTGTTCTACGCCATGTCGCGCGGCCTCGACAGCGAAGCGGCGGTGGCGCTGATCGTCAACGGCTTCGCGCGCGAAGTGCTGCAGCAGCTCCCGATGGAGTTCGCGGTCGAGGCGCAGAAGTTGCTGGGGATTTCGTTGGAGGGTTCGGTGGGATGACCCTGACGCCGACCGACGAGGCAAGGCGCACCAACTCCCCTCCCCTTCAGGGGAGGGGCCGGGGGTGGGGCCTCTCCGCGAATACCATCGCCAGCCTGAACGACCGCGCCCACAACATGCGCCCCCAACCGACCGCGCCGGAAAAGCGCCTGTGGCTCATCCTGTCGAACTCGCAGCTCGACGGTTTCAAGTTTCGCCGCCAAGCGGTGATCGGCCAGCACACCGCCGACTTCCTCTGCCCCGCTGCGAAGCTGGTGATCGAAGTCGACGGCGACACGCATGAGCTCGACGCTGATCGTCGCCGCGACGCCGCGCTGGCTGCACACGGCTTGCGCGTACTGCACATCAGCAACACCGATGTAATGACCAACCTCGAAGGCGTTGCCGCGCTCATCCGTACCGCGCTCCACGCGCGGGCGGTTGTCGCGGACAGCCCCCACCCCAACCCCTCCCCTGAAGGGGAGGGGCTTGAAAGATGACCATGCTCCAGATCACCAACCTCCACGCCGAAATCGCCGGCACGCCCATCCTCAAGGGCCTCACCCTCACCGTGAACGCGGGCGAGATCCACGCGATCATGGGGCCGAACGGCGCGGGCAAGTCGACGCTCGGCTATGTCATCGGCGGCCGCCCGGGCTACGAAGTCACCGAAGGCAGCATCACCTTCAACGGCCAGGATCTGCTCGAACTCGCCCCCAACGAGCGCGCCGCCGCCGGCGTATTCCTCGGCTTCCAGTACCCGGTTGAAATTCCCGGCGTGTCGAACGTCCAGTTCCTCCGCGAGGCGCTCAACGCGCAGCGCACCAACCGCAGCGAAAAGCCGCTGTCGGGCGCCGAATTCCTCAAGCTCGCCCGCGAGGAAGCGCGCAAGCTTGAGATGGATGTCGAGATGCTCAAGCGCCCCGTCAACGTCGGCTTCTCGGGCGGCGAGAAGAAGCGCAACGAGATGGTCCAGATGGGCATCATCGATCCTAGTTTCGCGATCCTCGACGAGACGGACAGCGGGCTTGATATCGACGCGCTGCGCATCGTCGGCGACGGCATCAACCGCATCATGCGCCGCCCCGACAAGGCGGTGATGCTGATCACCCACTATCAGCGCCTGCTCGATTACGTGCGGCCCGATTTCGTCCACGTCCTCGCCGACGGCCGCATCACCCGCTCGGGCGGCGCCGAACTCGCGCACCAGCTCGAACGCGAAGGCTACACGGAGATCGCCGCGTGAGCGCGACGTCAGTCCTCCCCGCGCGAAGCGGGGGGAGGGGGACCATTTGCGCAGCAAATGGTGGAAGGGTCGGCGCAGCCGGCGCTTCGCGCCGCCCCTCTACCACGCCGCTGCGCGTCGCGGTCCCCCTCCCCGGCACGCTGGGGAGGACGAAGTGACTCTCCTCGATCTCCCCTCCACCCGCGCCGAAGCATGGCGCTGGGCCGATCTCGGCAGCCTCTCAGCCGCCGCCGCGCTCGCTTCCATCGCCGCGCCGGAAGCCGAGTTCCTCGATCTCCCCGGCGCCAAGCTGCTCTTCATCGACGGCAAGCTCGATGAAGCCCGCAGCGATCTACACCGCGTGACGATCACCGATCTCACGGCGGACGATCACGCGCTCGGCCGCCACGCGCGTGGGCTCGGCTGGTCTCTTCACCTCGCCACGCAAGGAGTCGCGGACCCGGTCCAGATCGTCCACGTCGCCACTGGCCGCGAGAATCATCTTCCGTCCGAGATCGTCCTTGCCGAAGACGCCGCTGCCACCGTCGTCGAAAGCTTTGTCGGCGCCGGCTGGCAGAACCGCTTCATGCGCACGCGCCTCGCCAAGGGCGCTCGGCTGATGCGCGCCGTCCGCCTGCTCCAGCCCGCGGGCTTCGTGTCACTGCGCGAAGCGGCCGAGGTTGGCGAAGCCGCCAGCCTCGTCACCACCTTCCTCGGTGCAGGCGGGCAGGGCAGCCGGATCGACGCGCAGCTGACGATGGCCGGGCAGGGCGCCTTCGTCGAATATGGCGGCGCGCTGCTCACATCCGCCGAACAAAAACAGGAATGCGCCGTCCGCGTGAACCACGCCCAGCCCAACGGCGCCTCGCGCCAGGTCTGGCGCGCGGTCGCGGCCGATCGCAGCCAGGTCAGCCTCGCCGCTGCGGTCGAAGTCGCGCGCCATGCGCAGAAGACCGACGGCGAGCAATCGCTCCGCGGCCTTCTCCTCGATCGCACCGCGACGGTGAACCTCAAGCCCGAGCTCGAAATCTTCGCCGACGACGTCAAATGCGCCCATGGCGCAACGGTGGGCGAACTCGATCGCGGCGCAATGTTCTACATGCAAAGCCGCGGCATCCCGCCCGAGCGCGCCAAGGCCATGCTCACCCGCGCCTTCGTCGCTGACGCGCTGGAGCGGATCGGTAACGAATCCATCCGCGACGCCTTCGAGGCGGACGCCGATGCATGGCTGGAAACCGCGCTGTGATAAGTGATGTGATCCTCCCCGGAACGGGGAGGGGGACCAGCGAAGCTGGTGGAGGGGGCCTTCCACAAGCGATTCCGCATGTGGCGATCCCCCTCCACCCCCGCGCTGTGCGCGGCGGTTCCCCTCCCCGTGCCGGGGAGGATCTGTCCTACATGCTCCAATCGCGTCAGCGTCCCCCCATGCCCGCCCAAACCCGAATGTTGAAACAACCCCGCCAGCGCCTCAACTTCCTCAACATTCGCGAGGCAGCATGACCATCCTCACCGCCACCCGCCCGCTCGACTTGGTCGCCGATTTCCCCGCGATCCCCGAAGGTTGGGCCTATCTCGACACCGCCGCGACGTCGCAAAAGCCGCAGGCCGTGATCGACGCCATCACTCGCGGCTACGACACCACCTACGCCACCGTCCACCGCGGCGTGTACCAGCGCTCGGCCGACATGACGCTCGCCTACGAAGCCGCGCGCTGCAGCGTTGCGCGCTTCATCGGCGGCCATGAAAGCGAGATCGTCTTCGTCCGCGGCGCAACCGAGGCGATCAATCTCGTCGCGCAATGCTGGGCCGGCACGCAGCTCAGGGCCGGTGACCGCATCCTCCTGTCCGCGCTCGAACACCACAGCAACATCGTGCCGTGGCAGATGATCGCGCAGCGCGTCGGCGCCGCAATCGATGTCATCCCGCTCACCGCCGACCACCGCATCGATCTCGACGCGATGGCGGCGATGATCACGCCCGCGCACAAGCTCGTCGCGCTCTCCCACGTCTCGAACGTTCTCGGCTCTGTCCTCGACATAAAGCGCGCCACCAAACTCGCGCACGACGTTGGCGCCAAGATCCTGATCGACGGCTGCCAGGCCGTGCCTCGCCTGCCGGTGAACGTCGCCGATCTCGGCTGCGACTTTTACGTCTTCTCCGCGCACAAGCTTTACGGCCCGACCGGGATCGGCGTGCTCTGGGGCAGGGCGGACCTCCTCGACGCCATGCCCCCCTATCAGGGCGGCGGCTCGATGATCGACCGTGTTACCTTCGCCAAGACCACCTACGCGCCGCCGCCAACGCGCTTCGAAGCCGGCACGCCGCACATCGTCGGCGCGCTCGGGCTTCATGCCGCGATCGATTATGTCGAGGCGATCGGCCTCGAAGTGATCCACGCCCACGAAACCGCGCTCGTCGCCCGCACCCGCGAAGCGCTGTCGTCGATCAACTCGGTCCGCCTGTTCGGCCCCGAGGACAGCGCCGGCATCGTCAGCTTCGTGATCGAGGGGGTGCATCCGCACGACATCGGCACCATCTTGGACGAAGCGAAGGTCGCGATCCGCGCCGGCCATCACTGCGCCCAACCGCTGATGGAGACGCTCGGCGTCGAGGCCACCGCTCGCGCCAGCTTCGGCGTCTACAACGGCCCGCAGGATGTCGATGCGTTGGTCGCAGGCATAGAAAGAGTAACGAGGATCTTCGGATGAGCAGTGAATTCCGCGTCGAAGAAGTGGCTGCCGAAACGAAACCGCCCCGCGCGCGTGTCGAAGACGCGGTGGATATGGCAGCCGAAACCCCCGCCGAAACCTTCGCCCGAAAGCGCGATTATCTCGACGGTTTCCTCGCGCAACAGCCGCAGGGCGAAAAGGCGCACGAGCCCGGCGGCGCGCTCTACGAGGCGGTCGTCGATGCGCTGAAGGATATCTTCGATCCCGAGATCCCGGTGAACATCTACGATCTCGGCCTGATCTACGGTGTCGAGGTCACTGACGGCGGTCATGCCGTGGTGACGATGACGCTGACGACGCCACATTGCCCGGTCGCCGAATCGATGCCCGCCGAGGTCGAGATGCGCGTCAGCGCGGTCCCCGGCATTGCAATGGCCGACGTGAACCTCGTCTGGGATCCGGCCTGGGATCCCGGCAAGATGACCGACGAAGCGCGGCTCGAACTGGGTATGTTGTGATGACCACCACGACCCGCACCCGCCCCGCCGCGCTCATCCTCACCGATGGTGCCAAGGCGCGCATCGCCGATCTGATGGACAAGGCGCCGGCGGACACGGTCGGGGTCAAGCTCTCGACCCCGCGCCGCGGCTGCTCGGGCCTGGCGTACTCAGTCGACTACATCAGCGAGGCGAAGCCGTTCGACGAGAAGATCGAAACCGACGGCGGTACGCTCTACGTCGACGGCGGCTCGATCCTGTACCTGATCGGCTCGACGATGGACTGGGTCGAGGACGATTTCACCGCCGGCTTCACCTTCGCCAATCCCAACGCCAAGGGCGCCTGCGGCTGCGGCGAAAGCTTCACCGTCTAGCGTCCCGTAAAAATCCGTGGGTTCGGCGCGGCATCAGGCGTGACTCCGCGGCCCGCGTCGCTAATCTTTGGCGGACATGACCACGCCCGCGCTCGCTCCAAGCCCAGCTCCCGCCAACGATCGCTCGCCACTGGCCGAGCGGATCGTCGACACGCTCATCCACCGCATCGGCAAGGACGAGCGCGCCGCCCGCAAGCACGATTGGCTCGAGGCGACGATACTCACGCTGCGTGACGAGATCATCGACAAGTGGATGGCCTCCACCCGCGCTGCGCACGCCGCGCAGGCCAAGCGCGTCTATTATCTCAGCCTCGAATTTCTCATCGGCCGCTTGTTGCGCGACGCGTTGTCGAACCTCGGCCGCAACAACGAGGTCGGCCGCGCGCTCGCTTCGCTCGGAATCGACCTAGTCGAGATCGAGGAGATCGAGCCCGATGCGGCGCTGGGCAATGGCGGCCTCGGCCGGCTGGCGGCGTGCTTCATGGAAAGCCTCGCGACGCTCGATCTGCCCGCCTACGGCTATGGCATCCGCTACGTGAACGGCATGTTCCGCCAGCGGCTCGACGATGGCTGGCAGGTCGAACTGCCCGAGAACTGGCTGTCGCACGGCAATCCATGGGAATTCGAGCGCCGCGAAAGCGCTTATTTCATCGGTTTCGGCGGCGAGGTGACCGGCAACGACACGGGGATTGTCCACTGGAAACCCGCCGAGGCGATCGAGGCCATCGCTTATGACACGCCCGTCGTCGGCTGGCGCGGCAAGCGCGTCAACACGCTGCGGCTGTGGAGCGCGCGCGCGTTCGATCCGATTCACCTCGATGCCTTCAACGCTGGCGACCACATCGGCGCGCTCGCCGGGCAAGCGCGCGCCGAAAGCCTGGTGCGCGTGCTTTACCCCAATGATTCGAACGCATCGGGGCAGGAGCTTCGGCTGCGGCAGGAGTATTTCTTCTCCTCAGCTTCGATCCAGGACATCGTCCGTCGTCACGTCCAATATTTCGGTGACGTGCGCACGCTCGCCGACAAGGCTGCGATCCAGCTCAACGATACGCACCCCGCCGTATCGGTCGCCGAGCTGATGCGGCTGCTGATCGACCAGCACGATCTCGGCTTCGACGAAGCGTGGGAGGTGACGCGCAAGACGTTCGGCTACACCAACCACACCTTGCTGCCCGAAGCGCTAGAAAGCTGGCCGCTGCCGTTGTTCGAACGGCTGCTGCCGCGGCACATGCAGCTCGTCTATGCAATCAACGCGAAGGTGTTGCGTCAGGCGCGCAAGGCGCCCGGCGTCGATGATGCCGCGATCAGCGCGATCAGCCTGATCGACGAGGGCGGCGAGCGGCGCGTGCGGATGGCGAACCTCGCCTTCGTCGGCAGCCACAGCGTCAATGGCGTTGCGGCGCTCCACACCGATCTGATGAAGCAGACGGTGTTCGCCGATCTCCACCGGCTGTATCCCGATCGGATCAACAACAAGACTAACGGCATCACCCCGCGGCGCTGGCTGATGGAGTGCAACCCGCGCCTCACCGCGCTGATCCGCGACGCCATCGGGCCCGAGTTCTGCGACAATACCGCGCTGATCAAGGGCTTGGAATCGTTCGCCGACGACTCCTCGTTCCAAGAGCGGCTCGCCGAGGTGAAGCGGTCTAACAAGGTGGCGCTGGCGAAGTACATCAAGGACAGCATGGGGCTGCGGCTTGATCCCGACGCGCTGTTCGACGTGCAGATCAAGCGCATCCACGAATACAAGCGCCAGCTGCTCAACATCATCGAGACGGTCGCGCTCTATGATCAGATCCGCAGCCACCCCGAACGCGACTGGACGCCGCGGGTGAAGCTGTTCGCCGGGAAGGCCGCGTCGAGCTATCACAACGCCAAGCTGATCATCAAACTGGCGAACGATGTCGCGCGGCGGATAAACGGCGATCCGCTCGTCGGCGGCCTGTTGAAGGTCGTGTTCATCCCCAATTACAACGTCAGCCTGGCGGAGCGGATCATCCCCGCGGCCGATCTGTCCGAACAGATTTCCACAGCCGGGATGGAGGCATCGGGCACCGGCAACATGAAGTTCGCGCTCAACGGCGCGCTGACGATAGGCACGCTCGACGGCGCCAATATCGAGATCAAGGATCGCGTCGGCGACGACAACATCTTCATCTTCGGCCTCGACGCCGACGAGGTCGCGGCAAAGCGCGCCAACGGCTATGCGCCGCGCGAAGTGATCGAGGGCAGCCGGGAATTGTCGCAGGCGGTGAACGCAATCGCTTCCGGCGTGTTCTCCCCTGATGATCCGCAACGCTACAAGGGCCTCGTGGATGGGCTTTACGGTGGCGACTGGTTCATGGTCGCGGCGGATTTCGATGCGTACGCCGCCGCGCAGCGCCGCGTCGATGCGCGCTGGGCCGATCAGCCCGCGTGGCGCGCGTCGGCGGTCCGCAACGTCGCCAACGTCGGCTGGTTCTCGTCTGATCGCACGATCAGCGAATACGCCCGCGACATCTGGGGCGTGATGTGAAGCCGCCACAGGGCGCAATCTCCGCGCTATTGGCTGGCCAACACGACGATCCCTTCGCGCTGCTCGGCGCGCATGCGGGGCCCGACGGCACCTTCGCCCGCGCATTGATCCCCGGCGCGGAAGCCGCCGAGGCGCACGATCTGTCCGGCACGTTGCTGGGCGCGCTGGAGCGGGTCGATGACCGCGGCCTGTTCGAAGGCATCGTCGCCGGCGATCCGCAGCCGCTGCGCTACCACGCGCAAGGTGGCGGCGCGGAATGGTGGGTCACCGATCCCTACAGCTTCGGCCCCGTGCTTGGACCCGTCGACGATCTGTTGATGGCCGAGGGCACGCACTTCCGCCTGCACGACAAGCTCGGCGCGCACCTGATCGAGCACCAAGGCGCCAGCGGCATGCACTTCGCCGTCTGGGCGCCGCACGCCCGGCGCGTGTCGGTGGTCGGCGACTTCAACGACTGGGACGGCACACGCCACCTCATGCGTCGCCGCGGCGATGTCGGCGTGTGGGAGATCTTCCTGCCCGACATCGGCCCCGGCCGGCATTACAAATACGAGATCATCGGTGGCGACGGCCAGCTTCAGCCGCTGAAGGCCGATCCCTACGCCTTCGCCACCGAGCTTCGCCCCGGCACCGCCTCGATCACCACCGGACCCCCCACACATATCTGGGGCGACGCCGATCACCAGGCGCATTGGCAGACGATCGATCCGCGCCGCGTGCCCGTCAGCATCTATGAGGTCCACGCCGGATCGTGGCAGCGCGACGCCGACGGCTGGTTCCTCACCTGGGATGCGCTCGCCGACCGGTTGATCCCGTACGTCGTCGAGATGGGCTTCACCCATATCGAATTCATGCCGATTGCCGAGCATCCCTATGATCCGTCCTGGGGCTATCAGACGACCGGGCTCTACGCCCCCTCGGCGCGGTTCGGCGACATCGAGGGGTTCGCGCGCTTCGTCGATGGCGCGCATCGCGCCGGCATCGGCGTGCTGCTCGATTGGGTGCCCGCGCACTTCCCGATCGACGCGTACGGCCTCGCGCGCTTCGACGGCACCGCGCTGTACGAGCATGATGATCCGCGGCTCGGCTATCACCCCGACTGGAACACCGCGATCTACAATTTCGGCCGGCGCGAGGTGGCGGCTTTCCTAGTCAACAACGCGCTGTTCTGGGCCGAGCGCTATCATATCGACGGCCTGCGCGTCGATGCGGTCGCCTCGATGCTGTACCGCGATTATAGCCGCAAGGCCGGCGAATGGATCCCCAATGCCGAGGGTGGCCGCGAGAATTGGGAAGCCGCCTCGTTCCTTCAGTCGATGAACACGGCGGTCTACGGCGCGCACCCCGGCATCTTCACCATCGCCGAGGAATCGACCGCTTGGCCTGGCGTCACCCACCCGGCGTACGACGGCGGGCTGGGGTTCGGCTTTAAGTGGAACATGGGCTTCATGCACGATACGCTGAAGTATATGGCGCGCGAGCCGGTCCACCGCCGCCACCATCATCAGGACATCACCTTCGGGCTGATGTACGCCTTCAGCGAAAATTACGTCCTGCCGCTCAGCCACGACGAAGTCGTCCACGGCAAGGGCTCGCTGCTTGCGAAGATGAGCGGTGACGACTGGCAGCAATTCGCCAATCTTCGCGCCTATTACACGATGATGTGGGGCTATCCCGGCAAGAAGCTGTTGTTCATGGGGCAGGAATTCGCCCAGCGCCGCGAGTGGAGCGAGGATCGCGCGCTCGACTGGAACCTGTGCCACGCGCCCGCGCACGAAGGCGTGCGCAAGCTCGTCCGCGATCTCAACCGGCTGTACCGCGAAAAGCCTGCGCTCCACGCGCGCGATTGCGAGCCCGAGGGTTTCGAGTGGGTCGTGGCGGACGATGCGGCCAATTCGGTCTTCGTCTGGCTGCGCAAGGCACCCGACGCACCCCCGATCGTCGTTATCTGCAACATGACCCCGATCGCGCGCGCACCTTATCGCATCCCGCTGCCGCACAACGGCCGCTGGCGCGAGATCCTGAATTCTGACGCGCACGATTACTGGGGCTCGGGGCTCGGCAACCTTGGCGGCGTCACCGCAAAGGACGGCGCCGCCATGGTAACGCTGCCCCCGCTTGCTACGATCATGTTGGAATACGACGGCTGAATGTCCCCGTCCGCAAGCGGGAAGGGGCGACGAGAACAAAGAAAGGCGAGAGGATGGATCACCGCAAAGGACAGCCGCTCGCGCGTGACGCGATGGCGTATGTGCTCGCCGGCGGGCGCGGCAGCCGGCTCGCCGAGTTGACCGACGCCCGCGCCAAACCCGCAGTCTATTTCGGCGGCAAGAGCCGGATCATCGATTTTGCGCTGTCGAACGCGCTCAATTCGGGCATCCGCCGCATCGGCGTCGCAACGCAATACAAGGCGCACTCGCTGATCCGCCACCTCCAGCATGGCTGGAACTTCCTGCGCCCCGAGCGCAACGAAAGCTTCGACATCCTGCCCGCCTCGCAGCGCGTCAGTGAATTTCAATGGTATGAAGGCACCGCCGACGCCGTCTTCCAGAATATCGACATCGTCGAAAGCTACGGCCCGGAATACATGGTCATCCTCGCGGGCGACCACATCTACAAGATGGATTACGAGCTGATGCTCCAGCAGCACGTCGACCAAGGCGCCGACGTGACGGTCGCGTGCATGGAAGTGCCGCGGATGGAGGCGGTTGCGTTCGGCGTGATGCACATCGACGAGACCGACCGGATCATCGACTTCTTCGAAAAGCCCGCCGATCCGCCGGCGATGCCCGGCAAGCCGGACATCGCGCTCGCCTCGATGGGCGTCTATGTCTTCAACACCAAGTTCCTCTTCGATCAGCTCCGCCGCGATGCCGAGACGCCGGGCTCGAACCGCGATTTCGGCAAGGATATCATCCCCTGGCTGGTCAAGAACGGCCGCGCGATCGCACACCAGTTCAGCACCTCGTGCGTCCGCTCATCGAACGAATCATCCTCCTATTGGCGCGATGTCGGCACGGTGGACGCCTATTGGGAGGCCAACATCGATCTTACCGATGTTGTCCCCGCGCTCGACCTGTACGATCGCTCCTGGCCGATCTCGACCTATTCGGAGCTGACCCCGCCGGCGAAGTTCGTCCACGACATCGAGGGCCGACGCGGCTCCGCGGTCGCCAGCCTTGTCTCGGGCGACTGCATCGTCTCGGGGTCGTCGATCCACAAGTCGCTGCTGTTCACCGGCGTCCGCACGCACAGCTTCGCGATGCTCGATGAAGCAGTCGTGCTGCCCTATGTCCACATCGGCCGCGGCGCCCGGCTGCGGAAGGTCGTGATCGACCGCGGCGTCGAAATCCCCGACGGCCTCGTCGTCGGCGACGATCCGGTACTCGACGCCAAACGCTTCCGCCGCACCGACAGTGGCGTCTGCCTGATCACCAAACCGATGATCGACCGGCTCGCGTGATCCTCCCCAAACCAATCCTCCCCGGAACGGGGAGGGGGACCACGCGCAGCGTGGTGGAGGGGCTGGCTTGGCGAACCGCTGCCCCAAACCAGCCCCTCCACCACGCCGCTGCGCGCCGCGGTCCCCCTCCCCGTGCCGGGGAGGATGTGGGTATCGCCTGCTCGCCTCCCGGATCAAACTAAGTGCGCGTCCTCTCCGTCGCCTCCGAAGCCTACCCCCTCATCAAGACCGGCGGACTCGCGGACGTCGTCGGCGCACTCCCTGCCGCGCTGACCCCCCACGCCATCACCACCACGACACTGCTCCCCGGCTACCCCGCCGTGCTGAAAGCCACCACCGGCCGCCCCATCCACAAATGGCGGGATCTGCTCGGCACCGAAGCCCGTCTTCTCCGCGGAGACATCGCCGGCCACCCGCTGCTCGTCCTCGACGCCCCCACGCTCTACGCCCGCGACGGTGGCCCTTACGCCGACGCCACCGGCCAGGACTGGCCCGACAATTGGCGCCGCTTCGCCGCCCTCGCTTACGCCGCGGCGGACATCGCTAGCAGCGCCGTCAAGAACCTGACCTTCGACATCCTTCACGCGCACGATTGGCAAGCCGCGCTCGCCCCGGCCTACCTTCGCTACGCCGCCGCCCCGGTGAAATCGGTCGTGACGGTCCACAACATCGCCTTTCAGGGCCGTTTCGATGCCGCCATCTTCGACGAGCTCGGCTTGCCCCCCGAAGCGTGGTCGATCGACGGAGTCGAATATTATGGCGGCGTCGGCTTCCTGAAGGCTGGTCTCGAGGCCGCTGACGCGATCACCACCGTCAGCCCGACCTACGCGCGCGAGATCCTCCAGCCCGAATTCGGCATGGGCCTCGAAGGCCTGATCGCCACCCGCGCCGCGGAGGTCCACGGCATCGTCAACGGCATCGACCCGGCGGTCTGGAGCCCCGAACACGATCCCGCGCTCCCCGCGCGCTACACCGCCCGCACGCTCGCCCGCCGCGCCGCCAACAAGCGCGCCGTCGAACGCACGTTCGGGCTCGACGCCGGCAACGGCCCAATCGCCACCGTCATCAGCCGGCTGACATGGCAGAAGGGCATGGACGTGCTTGCCGATTGCCTCGACGATCTTGTCGCAATGGGTGGCCGGCTGGCGCTGCTCGGCTCGGGCGATGCCGCGCTCGAACAGGCGTTCCTTGCCGCGGCCGAGCGTCACCCCGGCCGCATCGGCGTGCGCATCGGCTATGACGAGCCGGTCTCGCACTTGCTGCAGGGCGGGGCGGACGCGATCCTGATCCCGTCGCGCTTCGAGCCATGCGGGCTGACCCAGCTTTACGGTCTCGCTTACGGCTGCGTCCCCGTCGTCGCGCGCACCGGCGGGCTGGCCGATACGATTATCGACGCCAACGCCGCCGCGCTCGCTGCCGGCGTCGCGACCGGCATCCAGTTCGACGGCGTCACGCGAGAGTCGCTGATCCATGCTTTGCGCCGCCTGATCGCGCTTTATGCCGATCCGCTGCGATGGCAGACGCTGCAGCGCCGCGGCATGGGCGCGGACTTTTCATGGGGCACGAGCGGGGCAGCCTATGCCGCGCTCTGTCGGGGATTGATCGAGGCATGATCGAAACGGTGGCGACCACGCCTTTCACCGGGCAGAAGCCCGGCACGTCCGGGCTGCGCAAGAAGGTGAAGGTCTTCCAGCAGCCGCATTACGCCGAGAACTTCATCCAGTCGGTGTTCGACGTGGTGGAGGACAAGCAGGGCGCGACGCTCGTGATCGGCGGCGACGGCCGCTTCCTCAACCGCGAGGTGATCGCCATTGCGATCCGCATGGCCGCCGCGAACGGCTTCGGCCGCGTCGTGGTGGGGCAGGGTGGTATCCTCTCGACTCCCGCCGCGTCGCACATGATCCGCATCCGCGGCGCGATCGGCGGGCTGATCCTGTCCGCGAGCCACAATCCGGGCGGCCCCGACGAGGATTTCGGCATCAAGTATAATGTCGCCAACGGCGGCCCCGCGCCCGAAAAGGTGACCGAGGCGATATTCGCGCGCACGACGACGATCGACCGCTACCTGATCGCTGGCGCCGCCGACATCGATCTCGACACGCTCGGCGAAAGCGATCTCGCCGGCATGGCGCTCGAGATCGTCGATCCGGTCACTGATTATGCCGCGCTGATGGAGACGCTGTTCGACTTCCCCGCGATCCGCGCGGCTGGCCTGACGATGGCGTTCGACGCGATGAGCGCCGTCACCGGCCCGTACGCTACCGAGATCCTCGAGCGGCGACTCGGCTTCGAACCCGGCACGGTCCTCAACGGCATCCCGCTCGAGGACTTCGGCGGCCACCATCCCGATCCCAACCTCGTCCACGCACGCGATCTCTACGATCTGATGATGGCACCCGGTGCGCCCGATTTCGGCGCCGCGTCGGATGGCGACGGCGATCGCAACCTGATCATCGGCCACGGCATCTTCATCACCCCGTCGGATAGCCTCGCGATGCTCGCCGCCAACGCGCATCTTGCGCCGGGCTATGCCGGCGGCCTGAAGGGCATCGCCCGCTCGATGCCGACCAGCGCCGCCGCTGACCGCGTCGCGGAAGCGCTCGGCATCCCCGCGTACGAGACGCCCACGGGGTGGAAATTTTTCGGCAACCTGCTCGACGCCGGCAGGGCAACGATCTGCGGCGAGGAGAGCGCCGGCACCGGCTCGGATCACGTCCGCGAGAAGGACGGGCTCTGGGCCGTGCTGCTCTGGCTCAATATCCTCGCGGTGACGGGCAAGTCCGCGCAGCAGATCGCGCAGGAACATTGGGCACGCTTCGGCCGCAACTATTACGCGCGCCACGATTATGAAGGCGTCGAAAGCGCCG
This sequence comes from Sphingomonas radiodurans, assembly GCF_020866845.1. NCBI lineage: Bacteria > Pseudomonadati > Pseudomonadota > Alphaproteobacteria > Sphingomonadales > Sphingomonadaceae > Sphingomonas > Sphingomonas radiodurans. Next base: position 434,720 of record NZ_CP086594.1, on the reverse strand, counting down.
CCGGAGACGCGTTGATGGGGGCGCTCCGCGACAGGCTCGCCACGCTGCCCAGGCAGACCTTCGGCGCGCTGACGATCGAAGCTGCCGACGACTTCGCCTATGAAGACCCGACCGACGGTTCGGTCAGCCGCAACCAGGGCGTCCGCATCCTGTTCGAGGGCGGCAGCCGAGTCGTGTTCCGCCTGTCGGGCACCGGCACGAGCGGCGCCACCGTGCGCGTCTACCTCGAACGCTACGAATCCCCGACCGGCACGCTCGACGCCGACACCACCACGATGCTCGCCGAAATCACGGCCGCCGCCGAAGAAATCGCCGGCATCACCCACTACACCGGCCGCACCGCCCCGGATGTCGTGACGTGAGCGGACTGAAACGCGGGTCTCGACGACCCCGTCATGCCGGGCTCGTCCCGGCATCCACGTCTCGCCAAACCCAATCAGCGTAAAATGTGCGGCACGGTGGATGCCGGGACAGGCCCGGCATGACGGATGCAACGTTTGCGCATCGCTTTCGCCTGCGCTCCCCGAACGCCACCGCCGTCTGGCTTTGCCTCTTCGACGAAGCCGACCAAGAAACCCGCATCCCGATGACCCGCGCGGGCGACGACTGGAGCACCGATCATCCCACCCCGCCCGGCACCCGCTACGGCTATCGCGCCGCTGGCGAGCCGCCGTTCGACGTGTCCAAACTCCTCGTCGACCCCGCCGCAACTCACCTCGACCGCCCCTTCGCCTACGATCCCCGCCTCGGCACCTCCGGTATCGACACCGCTGCCCTCGTTCCGAAGGCGATCGTCACCCATTTGCCCCCGCCAAACTCCCTTCGCCCCCCCGTATTCCGCCCCGGCGGCCTGATCTACGAACTCAACGTCCGCGGCTTCACCATGCTGCATCCTGAGGTGCCCGCAGACCAACGCGGCACCGTCGCCGCGCTCGCGCACCCCGCCATCATCGCGCATCTCCACAAGCTTGGTGTCAACGCGGTCGAGCTGATGCCGATCGTTGCCTGGATAGACGAACGCCACCTCCCACCGCTCGGCCTGAGCAACGCATGGGGCTACAACCCCGTTGTCCCGATGGCGCTTGACCCACGCCTGTGCCCCGGCGGCATGGCCGAACTCCGCGCCACCGTCGCCGCGCTCCGCACCGCCGGCATCGGCACGATCCTCGACTTGGTCTTCAACCACACCGGCGAAAGCGACCTCGCCGGCCCGACCATGTCCTTCCGCGGCCTCGACGACGCAGTCTACGCCAAGGCCCCGGACGGCACACTGATCAACGACGCCGGCACCGGTAACACGCTCGACTTCGGTTATCCCGCCGTGCGCAACATGACACTGGAAACGCTGCGTCATTTCGTCGCGCAGGCAGGCGTCGACGGCTTCCGCTTCGATCTCGCCCCGATCCTCGCCCGCTCCCCCGGCTTCGATCCCACCGCCCCGATCTTCGCCGCCATCGCCGCCGATCCGCTGCTTGCCGACCGGATCATGATCGCCGAACCCTGGGATATCGGCCCCGGCGGTTACCAGCTCGGCGCCTTCCCGCCGACATGGCTCGAATGGAACGATCGTTTTCGCGACGACTTGCGCCGCTTCTGGCGCGGCGACGGTAGCGCCGGCGCACTCGCCACGCGCCTCGCCGGCTCGACCGACGTGTTCGGCGCCGCCCACACTCGCACCGTCAACTTCGTCGCTGCGCACGACGGCTTCACCCTCGCCGACACCATCGCCTACGCCACCCGCCACAACGAGGCGAACGGCGAGGGCAACCGCGACGGCCACGCCGACGAGGTAAGCTGGAACGCCGGGAGGGAAGGGCAGGGTCGGTCCGAGGACGTCCGTGCCTTGCTCGCCACGCTGTTCGCCGCACGCGGCACGATCATGCTCACCGCCGGCGACGAGTTCGGCCGCACGCAGCGCGGCAACAACAACGCCTATGCGCAGGACAATGCGATCTCATGGCTCGATTGGTCGACGCGCGATCGCGAACTAGAGGACTATGTCGCTGGACTCGCGGCCTGGCGGCGCACGCACCCCGCGATCAGCGACCCGGCAATCCGCCATGACACGGCATGGCTTCGGCTAGACGGCGCACGGATGCAGCCGCACGACTGGGCCCACGCATCCGGCTTCGTCATGCAATTGCCGGAGGGAGCGAGCGTCCGCATCGACCGCAACGCTGGCTCCGTCCGGAACGGCGTCAGCTTTGCGGCAGGATCAGATACTTCTCACCCGTAGCGCGCTTGCCGTACGCCGCGATGATCGCCGGATCGAGCGCTTCGTCGAGCGAGATGCGCTGCGTATACTTGCTCGCGAACGTCGTCTTCAGCTCACGCGCCACGCGATCGCGGAGCGCCTTCGCTTCATCGGCGCCGACATCCTCGAGGAAATACGTCAGCAGCCAGCCACCCATCCGCCACCGCATTCCGAAGCCACGGTTGAACTCGGTCGGCGCGGTCGACAGCCCGCCATAAACATACACCTGCTTCATCTGCCGCGACCCATACGGGCCATCCGCCTTCTGCGTGCGCAGCGCCGCCTGCTCCATCGCCGCCAGGATCTGCCCCGCGAGCTTGCCCCCGCCGACCGCGTCGAACGCGAGATACGCATCGGTCGCGGCGATCGCGTCGATCAGCTTGGGGACGAAATCCTCCGCCGTCATATCGACCACATGTTCGGCGCCCAGCCCGCGCAGCAGCTCGGCCTGTGCTTGACTGCGCACCACGTTCACCAGCGCAATCCCATCCGCCGCGCACAGTTTCACCAGCATCTGCCCGAGGTTCGATGCCGCCGCGGTGTGCACGATCGCCTTGTAGCCCTCGCGCTTCAGCGTGCCCACCATGCCGAGCGCGGTGAGCGGATTGACGTACGACGATGCGGCTTCCTCCGCGCTCGTCCCGTCGGGCACGATCATACAGGCAGCCGCGGGCACCTTGCGATATTGCGCATAGAACCCGCCCCCGGCCAGCGCGACCGTTTTGCCCACCAGTGCCTGCGCCGCCTCGGACGAGCCCGCCGCAACGACCCGCCCGGCGCCCTCATTCCCCACCGGCAGATCGATCCCGGCCCGCGCGCCGAGCGCCCGCTGCACTGCCGGGGTCAGCGGCGCGCTCGCTCCACCATCGACCGCGCTGAAGGCAGACCCCTCGGTCAGCGCGAGCAACACGCCAAGGTCCGACGGGTTGATCGGCGTCGCCTCGACGCGGACGAGCACCTCGTCGTCGCCCGGCACCGGCAGCGGCACGGTCTGCAGCGAAAGGCGGATCTCGCCGTCCTTGGTGACGGTCGAGACGAGGCGGCGGTGCGTATCGGGCAGGGTATCGGTCATTCGGTGATCCTTGTGTGATCTTGGAATATGTCGAGAAAGTACGGAGAACGAATAAGGCGGCTCACCCCAACCGTTCGTGTCGAGCAAAGTCGAGACACCACGGACTTCGGGTGGGGCATGTCCCTCGACGTCGCTCGGGACGAACGGAGTGCGCTCGTTGGCTCAATCCAGCGTCAGCCCCGGCATCCCGCCGTCCTCGCGCCAGGCCTTGATCGTCGCGAAGAACGCCACCGATCCCTTGCCATAGCTCGAAAAGCTCGCCGCAAGCCGACTCAATTGCCCTTCGCCATTGTAATAGCCCGGGGTGCATTCCTCGAGGAACTTGCGCCGGTCGAGCACCGCGGTCAGGATTTCCTGCGTCCAGGCGTTTTCCGCATCCTCGGTCGGCTCGACACGCGACTTCTGAGTCGCGAGCGCATGGCCGATGATGTGCGCGCTGTGCGTCGCCTGCTCGAGCAGCGCGTGTGGATAATTGGCGGTAAAGCCTGATTGGATCACCGAAAAGATGAACATGTTCGGGAAGCCGTTCACCGTCATCCCGTGCAGCGACTTGCCGCCGCTCGCCCATTTCTCCTCCAGCGTCCGCCCGCCGGTACCGCGGATCTCGTATCCTGCGCGCCGCGCATAGCTCGTGCCGACCTCGAAGCCGGTGGCGAAGATCAGGCAGTCGAGCTTGTACTCCTTACCCGCCACCACCACGCCATCGCGGGTGATCCGCTCGACGCCGCGACCCTGCGTATCGATCAGGCTGACGTTCGGGCGATTGAACGTCGCGAGATAATCGTCGTGGAAGCACGGCCGCTTGCAGAACTGGTTGTACCACGGCTTGAGTGCGTCGGCCGTAGCCTGGTCCTGAACCACGCTATCGACCCGTGCGCGGATCGATTCCATCTTCTGGAAATCGGCGAGTTGGACCAGGTCGTCGGGATTTTCCGCGCCGCTCTTCGCCGCCTTCATCCGCGCGATCACGCCGAGATTCCGGATGATGTCGGTCCAGCCGTCGTTGACCAGATCCTCATCCGCCCAGCCGCCAGAGACGAGCGTGTTGAAATTCTCCATCCGATGCTGATGCCAGCCCGGCGTCAGCGTCTCGGCCCAGGTTGGGTCGGTCGGCCGGTCGCCGCGCACGTCGATCGACGATGGTGTACGCTGGAAAACGTAGAGCTGCTTGGCTGTTTCGCCGAGGTGCGGCACGCATTGCACCGAGGTCGCCCCGGTACCGATGATCCCGACCACCTTGTCGCCGAGCTTGTCGAGCCCGCCATTCTGGTCGCCGCCGGTATAGTCGTAATCCCAGCGGCTGGTGTGGAAGGTATGTCCTTCGAACGATTCGATGCCGGGGATGCCGGGCAGCTTGGGGCGATGCAGCGGGCCGTTCGCCATCACGACGAAACGGGCGCGGATTGCATCGCCGCGGTTGGTCGAAACCGTCCAGCGCCGCGCGGCTTCGTCCCAGCTCAAATCGGTCACTTCGGTCTGGAACAGCACGTCACGATCAAGTTCGAAGCGCTCTGCAATGCGCTTGGAATAGGCGCGGATCTCGGGCCCTTGGCTATACTTGCGCTCGGGAACAAAGCCGGTCTCCTCGAGCAGCGGCAGATAGACGTAGCTTTCGATGTCGCACGCTGCGCCCGGATAACGGTTCCAATACCAGGTGCCGCCGAACTCGCCGCCCTTCTCGATGATGCGAATGTCCTTAACGCCAGCTTCGCGCAGCTTGGCGCCCGCGAGCAACCCACCAAAGCCACCCCCGATCACAACGACGTCCTTCTCGTCCGCCAGCGCGGCCCGCTCGATCGGCGCCTCGATATACGGATCGTCGAGGAAGCGCGAGAATTTGCCCGCCATCTCGACATACTGCTCGTTGCCGTCGGCGCGCAGCCGCTTGTCGCGCTCGATGCGATATTTGTCCTTCAGCGCGTTCGGATCGAACCCGAGTTGAGCGTCGGGCGTGTCGTGGACCGCCTGCGTTTCGAACGTCATGCCTGCCTCTCCTATTCTGTTTAACGGCAGTATGACGCGTCAGCGCGCAAAGTTGTAGAGTGAAATCGAACTTTAGGTACGGCGCGTCATCGCTCCAACCGACCATCCCCGATTGCCGACGCTTCGAACGTGAACAACGTCTCCGGATCGGGTACCGTAATGCCCTTCGCGATTTCAGCCGGTGCTAGCTCACGCAGCAGATGCTGGATGATCGCTCGCCGCGCACGCTTCTTGTGGTCGGCGCGCACGCACGCCCACGGAGCGACGGGCGTGCTCGTACGCGTCAACATCGTGTCGCGTGCGACCGAATAATCGTCCCATTTCTCCTGCGCGACCGCGTCCAGCGGGGAGATCTTGAGCGATTTCAGCGGGTCTTCGCGCCGCGATTCCAGCCGTGCCGCCTGTTCCTCGCGCGAGATGTCGAGCCACAGCTTCACCAGCTTGATGCCATCTCCGATCAGCATCGCCTCGAAACCCGGCACGTCCTCGATGAACCGCGCCTGCTGCTCAGGTGTCGAGAAACCGTTGACCACCTCCACGCCGGCGCGATTGTACCAGCTGCGATTGAAGATCACGAGTTCGCCTGCCGCCGGCAGATGCGCGGCATAGCGCTGGAAGAACCATTGCGAGCGTTCGCGCTCGGTTGGCTTGGGCAGAGCGATGACACGCGTGTGGCGCACCGCGAGGTGGCGGACGAGCGTCCGGATCGCACCATCCTTGCCCGCGGTATCGCGCCCTTCCAGCACGACCACCGCGCGCGCACCGGTCTCATCCGCCCATTGCTGGTACTGCACCAGCGCTACCTGAAGATCGTGGTCTTCCTGTTCGTGGTCCTTGCCCAACGCTCAGATCAGCTCGATAGCGATCGCGGTCGCTTCGCCGCCACCAATGCACAGGCTCGCTACGCCGCGCTTCTTGCCGTGATGCTTCAGCGCCGCGACCAATGTGGTGATGATCCGCGCGCCCGATGCGCCGATCGGATGGCCCAGCGCTGTCGCCCCGCCGTTCACGTTGATCTTCTCGTGCGGGATGCCGAGGTCGCGCATCGCGAACATCGCGACGCAGGCGAACGCCTCGTTGATCTCGAACAGGTCGACCTCTTCGATCGTCCAGCCGGCCGCCTTTAGCAGCTTCTCGATCGCCCCGACCGGCGCGGTGGTGAAGTCGGCGGGCTCCTGCGCATGGGCCGAATGCGCCACGATCCGCGCGACCGGCTTCTGCCCCTTCGCCGCGGCGAGGCTCGCTCGCGTCAGCACCAGCGCCGCCGCGCCGTCGGAGATCGACGAGCTGGTCGCGGCGGTGATCGTGCCGTCCTTCGCGAACGCCGGCTTCAGCGTCGGGATCTTGTCGGGCATGCCGCGACCGGGCTGCTCGTCCGTATCGACGATCACGTCGCCCTTGCGGGTCGAAACGGTGACCGCAACGATCTCCTCGGCAAACGCGCCCGAGCTGATCGCGGCCTGCGCACGGCGCAGCGATTCGATCGAATAATCGTCCTGCGCCTGGCGGGTGAGCTGATAGGCGTTGGCAGTGTCCTGCGCGAACGTGCCCATCGCGCGGCCCGCCTCATACGCATCCTCGAGCCCGTCGAGGAACATATGGTCATAGGCCGTGTCATGGCCGATCCGCGCCCCGCCGCGATGCTTCTTCAGGATGTACGGCGCGTTGGTCATGCTCTCCATGCCGCCTGCAACGATCAGGTCGACCGAGCCCGCAGCAATCGCCTCGGCGCCCATGATCACAGTCTGCATGCCCGATCCGCACACCTTGTTGACGGTGGTCGCCTGCACGGACTTTGGAAGTCCGGCCTTGATCGCCGCCTGCCGCGCCGGCGCCTGGCCAAGCCCGGCCGGCAGCACGCAGCCCATGTAGATCCGCTCGATATCGCTGCCTTCGACCCCGGCGCGCTCGACCGCGGCCCGCACTGCCGTCGCGCCAAGATCGGTCGCCGAAACATCGGCGAGCGCGCCCTGCATCCCGCCCATCGGCGTGCGCGCGTAGGAAAGAATGACGACAGAGTCGGCGGCGGGATTGGTGGCCATGGAATGCTGCTCCGCAATATTCGTTGTCGGCGATCTAAGCTTGATCGGCCTCAATTACAAAGGTCGTGAACGACCCTACGCGCTGGGCATGGACACACTGACAGACGTACTGAAATGGGGTGCTTCGATCAGCGGCATCATCGCCGCGCTCATGGTATCGCTCGATCTGGGGCGGCGCGTCACCGGATGGGGGTTCGTCCTGTTCGTGGCCTCGTCGATCTGCTGGATCAGTGGTGCGGCGCTGACGGGCGATTGGGCACTAGGCACGCAGAATGTGGCGCTGTTCGGGATCAACCTGTTGGGTGTCTATCGATATCTGATACGCAAGAAGGGTGTCTGATCTTTTCTGGCCGCTGGCGCTCGGGTTTCTGGGTGCGATCATCGGCAGTTTCCTCGCGACGATCGCCGTACGCTGGCCGGCTGGCCGATCGTCATTGGTCGGGCGATCGATGTGCGACGCTTGCGGCCAACAGGTCGCCGCGCGTGATCTGATCCCGCTCGCGAGCGCCATGCTGCTACGTGGCAGGGCGCGTTGCTGCGGTGCTGAGATCGCACCACTTCACTGGCAAGTGGAAGCAGCAGCTGCGGCGGTTGGCGTGAGCGCCGGCCTTGTGGCGCCCGGACCGCTCGGCCTGATCGTCGCCGCCTTCGGCTGGCTCCTGGTGCTCGTCACCGCGCTCGACGCGACCGAATTGTGGATCCCGGACCCGCTCGTTGCAACGCTCGCCATCGGCGGCCTGCTCGCCGCGCTCGTCTTACCGCCAAGCTTGAGCGATCGCCTGATCGGCGGCGCGGCCGGCTTCTGTTCCTTGTGGTCGATCGGCGCCGCCTACCAGCGATTGCGCGATCGCGAAGGGCTGGGGGGGGCGGATCCAAAGCTCTTCGGCGCGATTGGGCTGTGGCTGGGGTGGCGGATGCTGCCGCCGGTGCTGCTGGTCGCCGCGCTCGTCGGGCTGGGCATCGTTGCCTGGCGCGCCGCAACTCGCCGACCGGTCTCGGCCGACGACGCCGTTCCCTTCGGTGCCTATCTCGCCATCGCGGCTTACCCGGCGCTGTTGCTCATGATATGGTTCACGCCATGATCGCGCTTCTCCTCGCGCTGGCTGCGGTCGATCCGCCCGCCGCGCCGCCTTCCACGATCGATGGTTTGCCGATCGCCGGCTTGCCGCGCCAGTCGTTGCCCGCGAGAGGCTGCGCCGCCTATCTTTTCAGCGGCGGCAAGACTCGCACCCTGATCGCTGTGGCAAGCGCCGAGGCTGCCACCTTGCGGCTCGCGCTCGATGGCACCGCCACGGATTACGCCCGCGGCACGCAGACGGGCACCGCTGGCCTCGGCTTCGCCACCACGACGCAATATGTCGGCGGCGACGTCACCGCGACGCTGGACGTCACGATCCAGACGCGCCGCGACCTCACGCAAGGCGCGGTGATCGACAGCGGCACGCTGCGCATCGATCGCCCCGGCAAGGACACGATGGTCCTGCCAATCGCCGGGCTGATCGGCTGCGCTGCCTGACGATACGAATATTAGGAGACGATCGATGAAAGACATTCTGGCGGCGCAACGCGCGAGCTTCATGGCCGCGCTGCCCGAGCCACTGTCGCTCCGGAAGGACCGGCTGAAGCGCGCCGCGGCGATGATCCGCGACCATGCCGATCGGTTCTGCGACGCGCTGAGCGAGGATTTCGGCCACCGCAGCCGCGAACAATCGATGATCACCGACATCGCCGGCTCGATCGCGCCGATCAACCACGCGATCAAGAACCTCGCGAAATGGGCGCGGGTCGAGAAGCGCTCCGTACAATTTCCGCTCGGCCTGCTCGGCGCGCGTGCATCGATCCAGTATCAGCCCAAGGGCGTCGTCGGCATCATCGCGCCGTGGAATTTCCCGGTGAACCTCGTCATGTCGCCGCTCGCGGGCGCGCTCGCGGCGGGCAACCGTGCGATGGTGAAGACCAGCGAATACACTCCTGTCACCGCCGCACTCTTTGAAGAGATCGTCGGCAAATATTTCGACCCGACCGAACTCGCCTTCGTCTCGGGCGGCCCGGAGATCGGCAAGGCCTTCGCCGAGCTGCCGTTCGATCATCTGCTGTTCACCGGCGCGACCGGCATCGGCCGCCACATCCTGCATGCCGCGGCGGACAATCTGACCCCGGTGACGCTCGAACTCGGCGGCAAGTCGCCCGTGATCGTCGGCAAGGGCGCCGATCTGAAGCAGGCGACGGAACGCGTCGCGATCGGCAAGATGCTCAACGCCGGCCAGATCTGCCTCGCGCCTGATTATCTGCTGGTTCCGTCGGACCAGGAAGCCGCAGTCGTCGAGGGCCTGAAGTCAGCCGCCAGCGCAATGTACCCGACGGTGCTCGCCAACCCCGATTACACCAGCATCGTCAACGATCGCCACTTCCAGCGCCTTACCGACTGGATCGAGGACGCGCGGTCGAAGGGCGCAACGGTCGACGTCGTCAATCCGGCGAACGAGGATTTCGGCAGCACCAACAGCCGCAAGATGCCGCTGCATATCGTCACTGATGTCACGGACGATATGACGCTGATGCAGGAAGAGATCTTCGGGCCGATCCTCCCGGTGCGTCGATACGACGGGATCGATACCGCAATCAGTGAGATCAATCGGCGCGATCGCCCACTCGGCCTTTATTATTTCGGCAAGGACAGTGCCGAGCAACGCCGCGTGCTCGATCGCACGATTTCGGGCGGTGTTACGGTGAACGACGTGATCTTCCACGTCTCGATGGAGGATCTGCCGTTCGGCGGGGTGGGGCCATCCGGCATGGGCGCGTATCACGGCCATGACGGCTTCCGCACCTTCAGCCACGCCAAGAGCATATATCGTCAGTCGCGCCTTGATGTCGCGAAATTGGCAGGGCTAAAGCCGCCTTATGGCGCGGCTGCGCGCAAGTCGGCGACGCGCCAGATCGGCAACTGATCGGGACGCGGGGCGGGGGGTATACCCCCGTCCCGACCCTGATAGCTCAATGCGCCGAGGAGATTTCCTCCTTCAGGCGCAGCTTCTGCTTCTTGAGTTCCGCAATCAGCAGGGCATCGGGCATTGGCCGATGGGTTTCGTTGTTGATGCGCTGATCGAGCACGGCATGCTTGGCTTCGAGAGCCGAAAGATGCGCGGTCTGCATGGCATAAACCTCCTTGCTTGGTTGACGGGACTCAGGAGTAAAACACGCGATTGTGAAAAAGTCCTCAACGAAATTTGCTCGTCCGCGCCCGGCGGAATGGATCGCGGGATGTCACGCGGATGTAACGAGTTTTTGCAGCGCGCTCGGCGTCACTATGCTAACGCAGATATGCCGACGGGAGGGCGATGGGTGGACGACAACCAGGTCATGGCGCGACTCGGCATTTTGCGGGTCGAGCATCGCGATCTCGATACCGCGATCATGGCGTTGGTGAATGGCGGGCCAGGCGATCAGATTCAGCTCGCCCGCTTCAAGAAACGCAAGCTCCGGCTGCGCGACGAGATCGCCGCGCTGGAAGATCAGCTGATCCCGGATATCATTGCGTGAGTATCGCTTTGGGACGCAGCCGACGCATGGTCCGCACACGCGCCGCTCGCCGTCCCCGCGAAACGGTGTAACAACGTGGACATGCGAAGGGGCACGCACGATTCACCGATCCATCGGCGCTTGATAGACGCATTGTACGTCGAGGCGATGGTGCTCGCCGACGACGCGCGCAGCTATTTCGACGATGGCGGGCGCGCCGAACGCGAGGCGCTCGAGCCGATGGCGCGGGTCACCTTCAGCTGTGAATCGCTCAAGGTGACGACGCGGCTGATGCACGTGATCGCTTGGCTGTTGACGCAGCGCGCGGTGCTGGCTGGCGAGCTGCGCGCGCGTGACGCGCTCGATCCCTCGCGCCGGCTCGGCGATGCGCCGGTCTCCGATCCAGTGACGGTGCGTGCCTTGCCCGAACAGGCGCGCGCGATGGTCGCCGCCAGCATGGATCTCCATCGCCGCGTCGCCCGGCTGGACGATGCGCAGGCCGCCGACCTGCCCGATGTCAGCCCCGCGCGGCAGATGTTCGAACGGCTGGCGATGGCGTTCTGACGCCGCCGCGTCACGCTCGCTGATCCGTCCGATGGATCGTCTCTCCCACGCCCGCGCGATCATCCGTCACTTGGCGGAGCATCTCCGCGCCGACTGCTGCGTCGAGCTGTGGAACGGCGAGGTCGTCCCGCTTGGCCCCGCTGCGCGAGACGACATCCGCATCCGCATCGGCTCACCCGCCGCGATCGGCCGCCTGCTCCGCTCGCCGCGCCTCACGACGCTGGTCGAAGTCTATCTCTCGGGCGATCTCGCGATCACCGGCGGCAGCCCGCTCGAAGCGCTCGGCCGCTGGGATCATCTCGCCGCAGTCTACCTGAAACGTAACGTCGACCGGCGCCTGCTCGCCCGCCACGCGCTCCCGTTCTTGACCGCGCGCGCTCCAAACGATGCTGGCCTCGGTTTCACCGCACGCGTGCGGCGCGTCGCGGGCCGGGGCCGCGACGATCTCGGCATGATCCAGTTCCACTACGACGTGTCGAACGCCTTCTACCGGCTCTTCCTTGACGAGCGGATGCAATATTCCAGCGCCGTCTTCGCCACGCCCGAAACTAGCCTCGACGACGCCCAACTCGCGAAGCTCGACCTGATCTGCACCAAGCTCGCGCTGAAGCCGGGCGACCGCCTGCTCGACATCGGCTGCGGCTGGGGCGGGCTCGCCGAACATGCCGCCGATCGATACGGCGCAATCGTCCATGGCGTGACGCTCAGCGCGGCGCAGCTTTCCGCCGCGCGCGAGCGCACCGCACGGTTCGGAAAGCGAGTGATGCTCGAACTGCGCGATTATCGCACGCTCGACGAGGCCGAGGCCTATGATGCGATCGCGCAGATCGGCATGTTCGAACATGTCGGGATCGACAATCACGACACCTTCTTCGCGCAGATGGTACGGCTGCTGAAGCCCGGTGGGCTATACCTACACCAAGCGACCACGCGTCGCGCGACCCGCGACTTGGCCCGCTTCCGCCGCCAGAGCGCGTACATGGCCGTGATCAACCGCTGGATCTTCCCCGGCGGCGAGCTCGATTATCTCGGCCTCACCATCACCAACCTCGAACGCTGGGGCTTCGAGGTGCGCGACGTCGAGACTATGCGCGAATATTATCATCTGACGCTCAAGGCCTGGAGCGAACGCCTCTACGCCCGCCGCGACGAAGCCGCGGCCGAGGCGGGCGAAACACGCACCCGGTTATGGCTGCTGTATCTCGCACTCGCCTGCACCGGCTTCTGGCGCGGCGTATTGTGCGATTTCCAGACGCTGGCGCAAAAGAGGGTTACCGGCCTGTCTGGCCTGCCGCTGCGGTAAGCGCGCGGAACGTCTCGCACGCGGGGGGAGGGGAGTTACGCCTCCTCCAGCGCCTCGGTCGCCTCTAGCCAGCGCGCTTCCGCCGCCTCGATCCGCTCGGTCAGCGACGACCGCCGCTTCATCAGATCACTCATTGCCAGCCCGGCCAGCTTCGCATCCGCGCCCGAAGGGTCGAACATCGCCCGCTCGATCGTCGCGCGCTCGGCGTTCAGCGAAGCGATCTCCGCTTCCATCTCGCGCGCCACCTTGCGCCACACCTTGTCGCTCTCGCGCTTCTCCGACGCCGCCTTGCGCTCCTTGGCGGCTTCCTTCTTGTTCGCCTTGCCTTCGGACTTGGGCTCCTTCGCCAGCACCAGCGACACATAATCGTCGAGGCTGCCGTCGAACTCGCGCGCCGTGCCGTCGTCGACCAGCACCAGGCGATCGGCGGTCAGCTCCACCATGTGCCGATCATGGCTGACGATCAGCACCGCGCCCTTATAATCGTTGAGCGCCTGCACCAGCGCCTCGCGCGCATCGACGTCCAGATGGTTCGTCGGCTCGTCGAGGATCAGCAGGTGCGGCGCATCGCGCGTGATCAGCGCCAGCGCCAGCCGCGCCTTCTCGCCGCCCGACATCTTGCCGACCTTCGCCGTCGCCCGATCGCCCGAGAAGCCGAACCGCCCGAGCTGCGCGCGCACCGCTGCCGGGCTCGCGCCCTTCATTACCCGCGTCATGTGCGCGAGCGGCGTATCGTCCGCCTCGAGTTCCTCGACCTGATACTGCGTGAAATAGCCGACGCGCATCCGGTTGCTCACCGCCATGCTGCCGTCGATCGGCGCCAGCTGCGCCGCGACCAGTCGCGCGAACGTCGTCTTGCCGTTGCCGTTGCGCCCGAGCAGCGCGATCCGATCGTCCGGGTCCATCCGCAGGTTGAGCTTCCGCAGGATCGGCTCGCCACCATAGCCGACGCTCGCGTGATCGAGCGTCACCAGCGGCGGCCGCAGCGGCTCGGGGTCGGGGAAGCCGAACGACAGGGTGGGGTCGTTGGCCAGCTCGGCGATCGGCTGCATCTTCGCCAGCATCTTGGCCCGGCTCTGCGCCTGCTTGGCGGTCGAGGCGCGGGCGGAGTTGCGCGCGACATAATCCTGCAGCTTGGCGCGCTGCACGTCCTGGTTCGCCTTCGCCGCGGCGATCTGCGCCATCCGCTCGGCGCGCTGCCGCTCGAACGCATCGTAACCGCCGGCGTACAGCGTCGTCTTGCCGCCCGATAGATGCAGGATCTGATCGACCACATTGTTGAGGAAGTCACGCTCGTGGCTTACAACGACGATCGTCGCTTTGTACGAGCGCAGGAAGTCCTCCAGCCACATCACTGCTTCGAGATCGAGATGGTTCGACGGCTCGTCGAGCAGCAGCAGGTCCGGCTGCGAGAACAGCAGCGATGCCAGCGCAACACGCATCTTCCAGCCGCCCGAAAAACTGTCGAGCGGCCGGTTCTGCGCATCCTCGTCGAACCCGAGCCCGAGCAGGATCTGCGAGGCACGCGCTGGCGCGGTATAAGCGTCGATCGCAATCAGCCGCTCGTAGATGTCGCCGAGCTTCTCCGGATCGACTTCGCTCTCGCTCTGCGCCATCAGCCGGTCGCGCTCGAGGTCGGCCGCGAGCACTGTTTCGAACGGCGTGGCCTCGCCCGCGGGCGCTTCCTGGGCGATATAGCCGATGCGTGCGCCGCGCGGCATGTCGATCGATCCACCGTCGGGATCGATCTGTCCGGCGATCACCTTCACCAGCGTCGACTTGCCCGCGCCGTTGCGCCCGATCAGCCCGACGCGGCTGCCCGGCGGCAGCGACGCCGCCGCACCGTCGAGGATCGCGCGCCCACCCAGGCGCACCGTGATACCGTTGATCGTAAGCATCCGGCGCCCGTAGCAGATTTGCTGCAGTCGCGTAATGCGTGCGTTTCGCCATCGCTTCGGACATCTTCTGTCACAAACTGGTCGCAATCAAAGCCTAGCGCGCGAGTGGGGAAGAGCCGTGACTGGCTTGGCATCAACGATTCGCCGGGCGCGCTTCGCCGGCACATGGCGGCATGCCGCCCGCTTTCTGATCGTTCCGAAGGGGGAATATCGTGCTTTACAAGAACGCGCGTCGCGCGCTGCTGCTGTCTGCCACCGCCATGCTGGCGCTGCCCGTCATCGCCCATGCCCAGGATGCCACTCCGGCGCAGGCCAACCAGGGCGCCGATCGCCCGGCCGATGACGGTGGGCTCGACGAGATCGTCGTCACTGCCGAACGGCGCGAGGCGAACCAGCAGAGCGTTCCCGTCTCGGTGAGCGTCGTCGCGGGCGACGATCTGCGCCAGTTCCAGGCAGGCGGCGAAGACATTCTCGCGCTCGCCGGCCGCGTGCCCGGCCTCTACGCCGAAAGCACCACCGGCCGCATCTTCCCGCGCTTCTACATCCGCGGCCTCGGCAACATCGACTTTTACCTCGGCGCTTCGCAGCCCGTGTCGATCATCCAAGACGACATCGTCCTCGAGCACGTCGTGCTGAAATCGAACCCGGTGTTCGACGTCGCGCAGGTCGAAGTGCTGCGCGGCCCGCAGGGCTCGCTGTTCGGTCGCAACACCACTGCGGGTATCATCAAGTTCGACACGATCCGCCCGTCGATGGATTTCCAGGCGCGCGGCAATTTCTCCTACGGCAGCTACAACACCGTCACCGCCGACGTCGGCGTCGGCGGGCCGATCATCCAGGACAAGGTCGCGTTTCGTGTGTCCGGTCTTTATCAGCGCCGCGACGACTGGATCGACAACAATTTCGCGGGCACCGGCTTTGATGGCACGCGCGGCGGCGAGGATGCGCTCGGCGGCTTCGAGGAGAAGGATGTTCGCGTCCAGCTTCTGATCACGCCGTTCGAGGATCTGTCGATCAACCTGTCGGGCCATGCCCGCGATTATGACGGCACCTCGACGATCTTCTACCGCAACGCGCTCCCGCGCGGCTCGAACAATCCCAACAAGCCGCGCGACATGATCGTGCAGGACGAGGCGTTCGATAGTCCGCAGGGCTACACCACCTACGGCGGCTCGGCGAACATCGCCTACGACTTCGGCGGCATCACGCTCACCTCGATCACCGGCTACGAGACGACGGCCGGCTTCAGCCGCGGCGATACCGACGGTGGCGCTGCAGTGTCCTTCCCGGTCAATGGCGTGGCCAACGGCTATGGCCAGAGCCAGGGCAACATCCGCGATCTCGATCAATGGACGCAGGAAGTGCGCCTCGCCAGCAGTGGCGATAGCGCTTTCAAGTGGCAGTTCGGCGGCTTCTACTTCGATCAGCGCGATACGACCGAATTCTACCAGCGCCGCTTCTTCCTGACCGCGCCGTTCGTCGCCGCGAACAGCAACACCAACAATCCCGACAATTGGGTCCGCCTGCGTGATACCAACACGTCATGGGCGGTGTTCGGCCAGGCCAGCTATCAGATCGGCGATCGCCTGACGCTCACCGGCGGCGCGCGCTACACCGAGGATCGCAAGCGCACCGCGCTGGTGAAGCCGGCGATGACCGGCGCGACGGTGAACTTCCCCGCCACGGCGCCGCGCGACATCCGTCTGGTCGGCAAGGAGCCGAGCTGGGACGTGTCGGCGCTCTATGAGATCGCGCCCGAGGTGAATGTCTACGGCCGCATCGCACGCGGCTTCCGCGGCCCGACGATCCAGGGCCGATCCGCGGTATTCGCCTCTGCCTTCACCACCGCCGATTCCGAAACGATCATGTCGTACGAGGTCGGCTTCAAGAGCGAGCCGTTCTCGAACCTGCGCGTCAACGCCACGGCCTTCCACTGGCAGGTCGATGACATCCAGCTCAACGGCAATGATGCCGATGGCAATGGCGTGCTCTTCAACGCCGACAAGGCGACTGCCTGGGGCGTCGAGGGCCAGATCGACTGGCGGCCGATCCGCAACATCAGCTTCTCGCTCGGCGGCAACGTGTTGAAGACCGAGATCCAGGACGATCGCGTCTTCGCGCAGGTTTGCGCGCTCAACGGCCGCGTCACCTGCACCGTGCAGGATCCGACGATCACGCGCACCATCTTCGGCGCCCCCGCGGTGCTCGCGCAGATCGACGGCAACCCACTGCCCAACGCTCCCAAGTGGCAGATCAACGCTGCCGTTCGCTACGACATCCCGCTGTGGAACCAGGGCAATCTGTTCGTCGCGGGCGACTTCAACGCGCAGGGCTACACCAATTTCGTGCTGTACCGGACGCGCGAATTTTACTCGGACGGCAATTTCGAGGCCGGCCTGAAGATCGGCTACACCGATCCCGACGATCGCTACCAGATCGCCGCCTTTGCCCGGAACATCACCGGCGAGAAGAACCTGAAGGGCGTCATCGAGAACTACAACGCCGCGGTCTACAACGAACCGCGGATCCTCGGCGTGTCCTTCTCCGCGCGCACGCGGTGAAGGGCAGGGGGCCGGGGGCAACCCCGGCCCTCGCCGTCACCCGATCAATGAACGAACCGCGCCACCACGTCGCGATAACTCCGGCTCACCTTCACCTGCGCACCTGAATCGAGCACCAGGAAGCATTCGCCATTGGTATGCGGCTTCACCTGTCGCACCTGGTCGAGGTTCACGATCGTCGAGCGATGCACGCGCTGGAACCGCCGCGGATCGAGCCGCTTTTCCAGATCCTTCATCGTCTCGCGCAGGATCAGCGTATTGTCTGCGGTCTTGATGCACATGTAATCGCCCGCCGCCTCGACGATCTCGATCGTGTCGACATCGACCCGGAAGATCTGGCCGCGATCCTTCACGTTGATCAGCTTCTCGAACCGGCCGACATTAGCATGGTCGCCGCCGCCATCCGCCAGATCGGCCGCCGCCTCGGGCGCATGTTCGGCCAATGCCTCCTTCAGCTTCTCGGCCTCGCCGACGCTCGACTTCTCGGACAGCCGCTGCCGCACGCGCTCCAGCGTGTCAGCGAGCCGCGATTCCTCGACCGGCTTCATCAGATAATCCACCGCCTGCGCCTCGAACGCGCGAAGCGCGTGATCCGAATAGGCGGTGACGAACACGAACAGCGGCGGCTCGACTTCCATCAGCCCCTGCACGACGGAAAAGCCGTCGAATCCGGGCATCTGGATATCGAGAAAGACGAGATCGGGCTTGTGGGTCTTGATCGCGCTGATCGCTTCGCGGCCGTTCTGGCACTTGGCGATGATCTCGACGTCGTCGTGCGGCTGCAACCGGAGCTCGAGCCCCTGGATCGCGAGCGGCTCGTCATCGACGAGAATGGTGCGGATAGTCATGGTAACGCTGTTCTCCGATGCAATGTCGCCACGGCCTGACGGTCGGCCGCGCGGTCATCTCCACTCAATTGCCCCCCTGTATTCCTCTACTCGAACTGGAACGGGATCTCGATTTCCACGCCGAAGCCCCCTGTAGGCATCGCGCGGATCTCGAAGCGGTGATCCGTTCCGAAAGATTGTGCCAGCCGCTCCCTGATGTTGGCGATCCCAACGCCAGTTGAAAGGCTCGGCCGATTCTTGTTCGCCTGCAAGCCCGGCCCGGTGTCCGATACGCCGATCCGAACCCGATCGCCGTTAAGCCGCGCGGTGACCCGGATTTCCGCGCCATCCTCCTTCGGCGTGACGGCATATTTGATCGCATTCTCGACCAGCGGCTGCAGCAGCAGCGATGGCAGCTGCGCCTTTTCCGCCGCCGGATCGATATCGAACTTCGGCCGCAAGCGGTCCTCGAAGCGCATCTTTTCGATTTCGAGATACAGTTTCAGCGTCTCGACTTCCTGCGCCAGCGTGACATGCGCGGTCGGCTCGTTCGCTAGCGTATAGCGCAGGAAGCTCGCCAGTCGGCTCAGCATCGCATTCGCGCGCTCGGTCTGCTTCAGCAGTACCAGCGTCGAAATCGAGTTGAGCGTGTTGAACAGGAAGTGCGGGTTCAGCTGATAGCGCAGCATCGCGAGCTGCGCGGACGACGCCTGCGTCTCGAGGTCCCGCAGCTGATCGATCTGCTCCTCAACGATCAGATAGAAATTAATCCCGAAATATGCAGCGGACCACCCCGCGAGCACGGTGAAATTGAGGAAGAGCGCGCCGATCAGCAGCTTCACGTCGATGCCGGGCGCAGCGCGCGTGATGAAACTGAACGAGAACGTGTCGAGCAGCGCGTAGATGAAGGTCGCCGCGCCCAGCGTCAGCACGGTGAGGATGATCGCGGTGATCCGCGGCAGCCCGCGATAATAGCCGTACAGCGTCGACAGCAGCAGCGTCAGGCAATAGCCCACGATCGTCTCGACGATGTTGCTGACTACGCCCTGCAGCGTGAAGCCGTTCGAGATCGACGAAACGGTGCGCAGCACCAGATAGCCCGACCACCCCGCCGCCTGCAGCATCCAGAACGCGCGCGACTTGTCCTCGAAGAACGGCCGCGCGACCAGATTGCTCGGCCGGATCGTCGCGGCCGTGGTCGCGGCAGCAGGGGCAGGAAGCGTCGTCGCCATCCGCCGCCCTATAGCGCGGCATGCGCGCGGCGCAAAAGAAAGGCCGCCGCTTGCCCGAAGGAAGCGGCGGCCCTGGAAGGCGATCAGCTTTGGATCTGCTTCAGAACTTGAAGCGAGCACCCAGGCGGATGAAGTACAGCGACGGCCGGATCTCCGGCACTGCGTCGTTCGCCGGCCGTGCATCCGAATACCGATACTGCGCGCACGTCTGGGTCGGTGCCGTGTTGACCTGCCCAGCTCCCGGTGCAGTTCCCGTCGGGACTGCGGCGGAGAGGCACTGCACCCGCACAACGTCCTCGAGGTACGGGAACACTGCCTGGCGGAAGCCGCCCCAGTTCTTGTTCAGCAGGTTCGGCACGTTCTGGATGTCGGCAAATACCGACAGTCGCGACCGGCCGATGAACGTCGGGACTTCCTGCTCGAGGTGAAGGTCGATCCGCGTGTAAGCGCGTGCACGAGCGACGTTGCGCGGGGCGATCTTGCCGCGGAAGTTCTTCAGCACCGTGCTGTCGATAATCCCCTCGACCGCAGCCTGCGTCGCTGCGCTGTCGTAGCTGACGAGCGCGTCGCCGCCGGCCTGCGGCACGTAGAAGAGGTGACGATCGTCACGACCGGTCAGGCCGAACACCGCGCTGCGCGGCGTGCTGCCCAAATCTTCCATCGTGAAGCTATACGGGCGACCCGCCTGGGTTTCGCCGAACAGCTGAACGATCGTCCGAGCGTCCTGGAAGATCGCACGGTCGAAGCCGATGCCGTACTTGAACGACCAAGCAACCTGGTCGTTCGCGGTGCCGTATACCGCACGATCCGCGAGGAAGGCGCCGTTGGCATAGTTCGAACCGGCGGTCGACGACGTCGCCGGCGTCTCGTCCTTCACGTCCTGCAGCGAATAGGCGAAGTTGAGCAACAGGCCGAAGTCGAACGTCTTGTCGACGCGCACGACACCGACATGGCTGCGGCCACGATCGCCATTGGCGAGCACGATATCCGTGTTGGTGTTCGTACCGACCAGCGGGCCGTAGCGCGGGCGGCCATCCGGCAGCGTCCCGACCGGGATGGAGCGGAGATCGACGAACTGGATCGAGTCACGCGTGCGGCTGAAGTAGTAATCCGCACCAAAGCGCCAGCCGCCACCCAGGAAATTGCGCGGGGTCCAGTCGGCCGACAGCGTTGCCTTGTACACCGACGGGATCTGGAAATCGCGGTCGAGCGCGTTGATGTTGGCCAGCGGGTTGGCGCCGGTGTCCGGGATCAGCGCTTGAAGCTGTGCTGGGATCGTGCTGCCCGACACGTTGTTGAGCACCGCATCACCCGTGGCGGTGGCAAGCGCCTGGCCGTTGATCGTGTAACCGGTCGGCGTCTGCGGCGTTACGCCGACGCGCTGGATGGTAACCGAGTTGATCCCGACTCCACCGACGCCAGCACCGGCGTTCGAATAACTGTTCGACAGGTACACATCCGGCGTACCGCCGCCGAACACGCCGAAGCCACCGCGGATCTTGACGTCGTCGATCGGCTCCCAGTTCACGCCGATGCGCGGCTGGAAGAGGCCCAGGCCCTTGAAGTTCTTCGTGTTCGGGAAGCCGTACCGCGCCTGGAAGCCCGAGTTATACGGGATGTCGTTCTCGCCGTCATAAAGGTCGTACCGCATGCCGAGCGACACGTTCAGGCGATCGGTGATCTGCCAATCGTCTTGGATGCCGAAGGTGTACTGGCGATACTGGAAGTCCGCCGCGGCATCGTTGACGTTGCCCGATGCCGGGCGCTGGAACGTCAGCGAGTTCGCGCGCCGGCCCTGGAAGTCGGCCAGCGAGTCGAAATAATAGTTGCCGGTGGTGTTCTGCAGGAACAGGTTGAAGATCCGGACTTCGTCATACTGGCCGAAGACCTTCAGGTCGTGACCGTTCATGTTTAGCCGTGCCAGCACCGATCCCGAATAGGTATCGGTGTAGAATTCGTTCGACTGGCGCGAGCTGTCAGGCCCGAAGAACAAGCGGGCGGCGCCGGGCGTGCACTGGTTTGCGGTGCCAGCCGAGGTCGCGTCGGTGCAAACACCGAACTGGGCGAACTCGTTGCCGTTCAGCGAAAGCGCGCCACGCTCGTAGCTCTTGTAGAGGAAGCGGCCCTCGGTCGAGAACGATTCGGTCCACTGCGAGTTCAACTGCGCGATGCCGGCACGAAGCAGTTCGGTCGCCTTGTAGGCGTTCGACGACAGGCCGTAAGACGGCTGCGACGGGCTCGTGCTGCCGTTCTGGAGGAAGTTCGCCTCATCGTAAGCGCTGATGTAGCTCAGCGACAGGCGATGGTTGTCGCTGACGTTCCAGGTGATCTTGCCGACCACCTTCTCGTCCTTCTCCTGCGAAACCGTCAGCGGGCCGCCGGCGTCAAAACCGTAAACCGTGTCGGCGATCCCGCCGACCGTGTCGATCAGGCCCTGCGTGAGGCCCGGGATCTGGTCAGGCGTCGGCGAAACCGGATTGCCCTCGGTGTTGCGCTCGCCCGAGATCATGAAGAACAGCTTGTCCTTGATGATCGGGCCCGACAGCGTGGCGCCATAGGTCTCGCTCTTGAAGTCGAGGTTCGTGTCGATGTTGCGGCCGATCCGCTCGCCGGTGAGCCCGTCGGTGTTCTGGCTGTAGAAGCCGTTGCCGTGGAACTCGTTGGTGCCCGCGAGCAGGATGGCATCGATCGCGCCACCCAGGAAGTTGCCCTGGCGAACGTCATACGGCGCGATCGAGACGCTGAACTGGCCGATCGAGTCGAGCGGCACTGGGCCGCGGCGGGTCGGGCTGGCGTCGGGGTTGAGGCCGAAGTTGTCGGAAACGACGACGCCGTCGATCGAGAAGCGGTTGAAGCGCGGGTTGATGCCGGCGAACGAAATCGCGCGGCCACCGCCCGCGGTTTCCTCGAAGCGCGCGAATGGATCGCGACGGGCGAGATCGCGGATGTCGCGGTTGATCGAGGCGACGCGCGCGATGTCGCGCTGCGTGAGGACAGTCTGCGGGCCATCCGAGGTCGTGCCGGCGCGTGCCAGCGTCGAGGCAGTCACGACGATGTCGCCGCCCTCTGCGGAGCCATCTGCTGCGGCCAGTTCGACGGTCAGGTCATACGGCTGGCTGACGACGGTGAAAACGTCGGTAACCGTCTTGTTGCCGACCGGGCTTGTCACTTCGACCGAGTAGGGGCCACCGGGACGCAGGTTGGCGACGTTGAACGCGCCGCTTTCATTAGTGGTCACGGTCGCGCGGCTATTGGTTCCGGTGTCGAGTACGACCACGGTCGCCCCGGCGACGGGAGCGCCATTGTTCGTCACGGAGCCGCGTACCGACGTCGTGGTCTCCTGTGCCGAAACCGCAGCCGGCGCGATGAGCGCGACCATAGCCGCACCCAAAAACAGGTTATGCCGCATTCTAATTCCCCTTGTGAGCGCGTCGCCCTGATCAGCGGCTTTCACGCCGCCACACCGCGCCCGTGGGCTTGTAATATTTCGCTTCCATGACATCGGCCGCGGGATTCCGGGTGGAACCGGATTCGATCGTGTTGCGTTGCAAAAAGGCGACAGATCAGACGGCTGGGTCAGCCCGCCGCCGCTACGATCGCTTGCCACCCTGCTTCGTCGACAACCCGAATGCCCAGATCGGTCGCCTTCTTGGCCTTCGATCCCGCGCCCGGCCCCGCGACGACCAGGTCGGTCTTTGCCGACACGGATCCCGCGACTCGCGCGCCGAGCGCCTCGGCCTGCGCCTTCGCCTCGTCGCGGCTCATCGTCTCTAACGTTCCGGTGAACACCACTGTCTTCCCCGATACTTCCGACGTGCGGGTGAGGTGGACGACATCCGCCGGCGCAATCTCGCGCAGCAGATCCTCGACCGCCGCGTCGTTGCGCTCCTCGGCGAAGAAGTCGATCAGTGCGAGCGCGACTTCGGGGCCGACTTGCTTGGTATCGACGATCGCCGCCAGCTCCTTGGCGGTGCGCGCGAGGAGCTTGTCGTCACTCTCGCCGATCGCCTGCAGCATGGCGTCGCGCGCCGTGACCCCAGCCGCGACCATCGCGCGGAACGCCGCCCAGCTCGTCCACCGCCGCGCCAGATCGCGCGCGGTGACTTCGCCGACATGGCGGATGCCGAGCGCGAACAGGAAGCGGTCGAGCGGGGGCGCGCGCTTGGCGTCGATCGCCGCGATCAGGTTGCGCGCCGAAACTTCCGCCCAGCGCTCGCGCGCCAGCAACACCTGCTCGGTCAGCCGGAAGATGTCCGCCGGCCGCGCGATCAATTTGTCCGCGAAGAAGTTCTCGATGTTGGTGATGCCCAGCCCTTCGATGTCGAGCGCATGGCGCGAGGCGAAGTGCCGCAGCCGTTCGACCGCCTGCGCCGGGCACACCAGCCCGCCCGAACAGCGCCAGTCGACCTCGCCCGGCTCGCGCACCGCCTCCGATCCGCACTCGGGGCAATGCGTCGGGAAATGCCACGCCTCACGCGGCGTCTCGCGGGTCAAATTCTCGACGATCTGCGGAATCACGTCGCCCGCGCGCTGCAGCACCACGCGATCACCTGGGCGCACGCCCAGCCGGCCGATCTCGTCGGCATTGTGCAGCGTCGCATTGCGCACGACGACGCCACCCACCGTCACTGGCTCCAGCTTCGCCACCGGCGTGAGCTTGCCCGTCCGCCCGACCTGGATGTCGATCGCATTGAGCGTCGTCTGCGCGCGCTCGGCCGGAAACTTGTGCGCGATCGCCCAACGCGGTGCGCGCGCGACGAAGCCGAGCCGCTCCTGCCAGTCGAGCCGATCGACCTTGTAGACGACCCCGTCGATATCGAACGGCAGGTCCGCCCGCGTCGCCTCGATCGCGCGATAGCAATCCAGCGCCGCGGCCGCGTCCGCCACCCGCGCGAAGCCGTCCGCCACCGGAAATCCCCATCCGCGGATCGTCTCGACCACCGCCGCCTGCGTATCGCCGGGCACCGCGCTCGTCTCGCCGAGCCCATGCGCCAGGAACCGCAAGGGGCGGCTCGCGGTAACATCCGCATCCTTCTGCCGCAGCGATCCCGCCGCAGCGTTGCGCGGATTGGCGAACTGCCGCGCCTCCTTTCCGCTCCCCGCCGCCTCCGTCGCAAGCCGCGCGTTGAGCGCGGTAAAATCGGCCTTCGCCATATACACCTCGCCGCGCACCTCGAACACGTCCGGTGCCTCGGCGGGGAGGGTATCGGGAATGTCGCCGATCGTCCGCACGTTGGCGGTCACGTCCTCACCTGTCGTCCCGTCGCCGCGGGTCAGAGCCTGCACTAGACGACGCTGCTCGTAACGCAACGAGCAGGAAAGCCCGTCGATCTTCGGCTCGGCGGTCAGCGCCACCTCGACATCGTCCGGCAGCTTCAGGAACCGCCGCACCCGCGCGACGAACTCTTCGACCTCCTCGTCGGAAAATGCATTGTCGAGGCTCGTCATCGCCTTGGCATGCGCAACCTTGGCAAGATGCCCCGCCGGCGCCGCGCCGACCTGCCGCGAGGGCGAGTCCGTGCGGATCAGATGCGGAAAGGCGGCTTCGATCGCGGTGTTGCGCCGCACCAGCGCGTCATACTCGGCGTCCGAAATCTCGGGCGCATCGTCGGTGTGATAGCGGCGATTGTGGTGCGCGATCTCGGCGGCAAGCGCTTCGAGTTCGGCGGCAGCGGCAGAATCGGTGTCGGGCAGGGCGGTCTTCATCGCCGATCCCTATCCCGTCCGCCCCGATCTTGTCGAAGGGCGAACGGGCTAGCGATGGCGTCGGCTTACGGCTGCGTGCCGACCGGCGCCGGCAGCTCGGTCATGTCGGGCAGATCATCCTGCTCGCGACCCAGCTGCAGGTTCGAGTGGCGGATGCCGTACGCGAAATACAGCACCACGCCGCCGAGCATATACCAGATGAAAAACTTCAGCACGTTCCACGGCACGGTCGTGATGAGATACGCGCACGAGAGGATGCCGAGGATCGGCAGCACCGGATACAGTGGCACCGAGAAGCCACGTGGCAGCTCGGGCGCGGCGCGGCGCAGGTAGATCACGGACAGGCAGACGATCGCGAATGCCGCAAGCGTGCCCACCGATGTCATGTCGCCCAGCACGTTGATGTCGAAGAACCCGGCCGCGACCGCGGTAATCACGCCGACCAGCAGCGTGTTGATCCACGGCGTCTTGAACTTCGGATGAACGGTCGCGAACACGCGCGGCAGCAGGCCGTCACGCGCCATCGTATAGAAGATGCGCGTCTGGCCGTACATCAGCACCAGCACCACCGAGGTGAGGCCGATGATCGCGCCGACCTTGATGAGCTTGGCGAGCCAGCCCCATTGCGGCCCGAAGCTGTCGACCACCACCGCGACCGGATCGGGAACGTTGAGCGAGCCATAAGGCACCAGCAGCGTCATGATCGCCGCGACGAGCATGTAGATGACGGTACAGACGACCAGCGACCCGATGATGCCGAACGGCATGTCCTTCTTCGGGTCCTTGGCTTCCTGCCCTGCAGTCGAAACGGCCTCGAAGCCGATATAGGCGAAGAACACGATCGAGGCGGCGCGCATGATGCCGTCGACGCCGTATTTGCCGTCGCCCTGGTTCTCAGGAATGAACGGCGTCCAATTCTTGGCGACGAGATCGCCCAGGTTCGACAGCACGATCAACCCGCCGACCGCGATGAACGCGACGAGCACGCTCACCTTGATCGCGACGATGATATTGTTGACCTTTGCCGATTCCGCCACGCCGCGCACCAGCAGTGCGGAAAGCGCGATGCAGATCAGGAACGCCGGCATGTTGAAGATCGTCGTCACTGGCTGGCCATCGACCACCACCTGCACGCCGTCGCGCATCAGCGGATAGCCCGCCGGCCCGGTGAACTGCGGCGGGATCTGCAGCCCAACGTCCGCGAGAAGGCTGACGACATAGCCGCCCCAGCCAACCGCAACCACCGATGCCGCCAGCCCATACTCCAGCAGCAGCAACGCTCCCATGATCCACGCCACGAACTCGCCGAGCGTTGTATAGCCATAGGTATAGGCCGACCCCGAAACGGGCAGGGTGGACGAAAGCTCGGCATAGCAGAGCCCCGCAAACGCGCAGACGATCCCCGCCACCACGAACGACAGCAGCACCGCCGGCCCGGCATGCAGCGCTGCCGCGCTGCCGGTCCGCACGAAGATGCCGGCGCCGATGATGCACCCGACACCAAGCAGCAGCAGGTTCCATTTGCCGAGCGTGCGCTTGAGTTCGCTCGTCGCCGTCTCGCGCTGAACCTGCGCGATCGACTTGCGCGCCATCATGCGCGAAAAAATCCCGCCAGCGGGTCGTGTCGCCATAAATCTCCCTCGGCCGCGTCCCCGGCGGCCCAAATGCTTATGCTCTAAAGCCTAGCGGGAGAACGGCGACGCGCAATCCCTCTGCGACGCCGCGTGCCGCAGTGCGACATTTCGGTGACTCAGCCCGTTCGTGCCGAGCGCAGTCGAGGCACCGTCTCGCCTCGTCATGTCCCTCGACTTCGCTCGGGACGAACGGGTTTTTCTATATCGGCGCGAGCTTACCGGCTGCTGTCGTTCACGATCAGCATCGGCCCCAGCGGCCGCCCGGCGAGAATATGGACGTGCAGGTGCGGCACTTCCTGATGGCTGTGCGGCCCGGCATTGGCGAGCAGCCGATACCCCGGCGTCACCAGCCCCGCCGCACGCGCGACATGCCCCACCGCACGAACGAACCCCGCGATCTCCGCGTCGCTCGCCTTCGCCGAAAAGTCGTCCCAGCTCACATACGGCCCCTTTGGGATCACCAGGATATGCGTCGGAGACCATGGCGCGATGTCGTGGAACGCCAGCGCGTGCTCGTCCTCGTACACCGTCTTCGACGGGATCTCGCCGCGCAGGATGCGCGCGAAGATGTTCTGATCGTCATAGGGCAGGGTGGCATCGACGGGCATGATGATCTCACTCGGGGCGGAAGGAGAGCGGACGGCCGGCCTTTTCATCGTGGCCGGACTGCCCCTCGCGGCGATCGAGTTCGCGGCGCACGTCGTCCAGGCTCAGCCCGGCGTCGGCGAGCAGCACGAGCAAGTGAAACATCAGGTCCGCGGCTTCGGGCACGATCTTCGTATCGTCGCCCGAGCACGCCGCGATCACCGTCTCGACCGCTTCCTCGCCCAGCTTCTGCGCGATCTTGTGACGGCCCTGGAAGAACAGGCTGGCGGTGTACGATCGCACCGCGGGCGTGTCCTTGCGCGCGCGGATCGTGGCTTCGAGGCGGTCCAGCGTGTCGGTTTCGGCCATGGTGGCGCGGTGCCGCGCGCCGGCCCCGGGGTCAACCTCGCGGTCAACCTTTTCGCGCGCGCCGCCGCAACGCACGCCGCGTCAGCCAGACCGCGATCGCGGCGACGACGAACAGCGCAAAGTCCGACAGTTCCGGGCCTGTGCGCGCCGTCGCGACGCCCGAATGGCCATTGTCCGCCAGCGCGGGCAGGGCGAGGAAGAGGAGCGCGAACAACCACATGATGCTGCGGCCAGCCCTAGCGCATGGCTGGTAAAGGATCAGTGAGCCCGCACCGGCACGCCCGCCGCCGCAAGCGCCGCATGCGCCTCCGCAATCGTCGCCTCGCCGAAATGGAAGATCGATGCCGCCAGCACCGCCGAGGCATGCCCCTGCGTCACCCCCGCGACGAGATGATCGAGCGTGCCCACGCCCCCCGACGCCACCACCGGCACACTGGTGCGATCCGCGATCGCGCGCACCAGTGCCAGGTCATAGCCGTCGCGCGTCCCGTCGCGATCCATCGACGTCAGCAGGATCTCGCCCGCGCCAAGCTCCGCCAGCCGCAGCGCATGCTCGACGGCGTCGAGCCCGGTCGCGCGCCGGCCGCCATGCGTGAACACTTCCCAGCCATCGCCCACGCGCCGCGCATCGACGCTCGCGACGCAGCATTGTCTCCCGAACCGCTCGGCGATATCCGCGACGACCTCGGGCCGCGCGACCGCCGCCGAATTGACCGCCACCTTGTCCGCCCCCGCCAGCAGCAACGCGCGCGCATCCTCCGCCGATCGCACCCCGCCACCGACCGTCAGCGGCATGAAACACACCGCCGCCGTCCGCCGCACGACATCGAGGATCGTCTCGCGGCCCTCATGGCTAGCGCCGATATCAAGAAAGCAAAGCTCATCCGCCCCCGCGGCATCATAGGCCCGCGCCTGCTCGACCGGATCGCCCGCATCGACCAGATCGACGAAGTTGACCCCCTTCACGACGCGCCCGTTCGCCACGTCGAGGCAGGGGATCACACGCGCCCGAACCGTCACGCCGCGGCCGCCACGTTCAACGCCGCTGCCAAATCGAGCCGCCCGTCATACAGCGCGCGGCCCGTGATTACCCCCTCGATCCCGTCGCGCGCATGCAGCGCCAGCACGTGGATCTCGGCAATGCCCTTCACCCCGCCGCTCGCGATCACCGGGATTGAGACGGCACGCGCCAGATCCACCGTCGCCTCGACGTTGCAGCCCTTCAGCATCCCGTCGCGCCCCACGTCGGTGAACAGCAGCGCCGCGACCCCGGCATCCTCGAACCGCCGCGCGAGATCGACCGCGCTGGTCGTCGACACATCGGCCCAGCCCTTGGTCGCCACCATCCCGTCACGCGCATCGACCGCAACCACGATCCCGCCCGGAAACGCCGCCGCCATGTCGCGCACGAACTGCGGGTTCTCGAGCGCCGCGGTGCCGATCACGACCCGCGAGACGCCAGCTTCGAACCAGCCATCCACGCTCGCCGGCGTCCGGATGCCGCCACCAAGCTGAACATGCCCCGGAAAGCGGTCGACGATCGCCCGCACCGCATCGCCGTTGCGGCTCTCGCCGGCGAACGCGCCATCCAGGTCGACCACATGCAGATGCCCGGCGCCCGCCTCGGCGAATAGCATCGCCTGCGCTGCTGGATCGTCGCCATAGACCGTCGCGCGATCCATATCGCCCTCGGCAAGCCGAACGACTTGCCCGGCCTTCAGGTCGATCGCGGGAAATACGATGAGGCTCACGGCCGCCACTCCAGAAAGCGTGCAAGAAGATCGAGGCCATAGCGCTGGCTCTTCTCGGGATGGAATTGCACGCCGACGATCGTGTCGCGCCCGATCGCCGCGGTCACGGGGCCGGCATGATCGGTCCGCGCAATTACGCCTTCACCTTCGAAGGCATAGCTGTGCAGGAAATACGCCTCGCCCGGCACGACGAGCGGATGCTCGCCCACCGGCGTCACGTCGTTCCACCCCATGTGCGGCACCTTGGCATCCGTGCCCGCCGGATCGATCCGCCGCACAATTCCCGCAATCCAGCCAAGCCCCTCATACTGCCCAAGTTCCTCGCCGCGGTCGGCAAGCAATTGCATTCCCACGCAAATGCCGAGAAACGGCGCCGCCTCGTCGAGCACACGCCGCCGCAATGCCGCCTCCAGCCCATCCACCGCACGCAAATTCGCCGCGCACGCCCCGAACGCCCCGACGCCGGGCAGGACGATCCGATCGGCCTTCGCGATCACGTCCGGATCCGCGGTGATCACCACGTCGCTCGCGCCTGCCGCGCGCAAGGCATTCTCGACCGAGTGGAGGTTGCCCGACTGGATATCGACCAGCGCCAGCGTCACAGCACCCCCTTGGTCGACGGGATCGCGTCCGCCTTGCGCGGATCGATCTCCACCGCGGTGCGCAGCGCGCGCGCCAGGCCCTTGAAGGCGCTTTCGGCGATGTGATGGTTGTTCTCGCCGTGCAGCGTCTCGACGTGCAGCGTGATCCCGGCCGCCTGCGCGAAGCTGTGGAACCAGTGCTTGAATAGCTCGGTGTCCATCTCGCCCAGCTTCTTCTGCGTGAACTCGGTGTCCCACACCAGCCACGGCCGGCCCGAGATGTCGAGCGCAACCCGCGTCAGCGTCTCGTCCATCGGCGACAGCGCGTCGCCATAGCGGCGGATGCCGCGCTTGTCGCCGAGCGCCGTGGCGATCGCCTCGCCGATCGCGATGCCGGTGTCCTCGACGGTATGATGCTGGTCGATGTGCAGATCGCCCTTCGTCTCCACGTCGAGGTCGATCAGCGAGTGCCGCGACAGTTGCTCGAGCATGTGATCGAAGAAGCCGACACCGGTCGACACGCGGTAGATGCCGGTGCCGTCGAGGTTGACGGTAACGGCAATCGTGGTTTCGCTGGTGTCGCGGCGGATGGTGGCAGTGCGCATGGCCGCGCACATAGCGGAGCGAGCACGCCATGCAATCTTGACCAAGCGCCGCGGTCCGTTCTTGACCGCACGCGGCGGTCCGTTAGGCATGGCCCCAATGGACGATCAATCACAAGACAGCCTGATTCCGTACGACGAGATCGTGCAGGAGGCGCTGCGCGCCGTCGTCGGCCGCGTGCTCGGCTCGGTCGCCGAAGGCGGCGGGCTGCCCGGCGAGCATCATTTCTACATCACCTTCAAGACGCAAGGCGCCGGCGTCGACATCCCCAAACGGCTGATCGAGCGCTTCCCCGATGAAATGACGATCGTGCTGCAGAACCGCTACTGGGATCTGACGGTGGACGACACGCGTTTTTCGGTCGGCCTCAGCTTCAATCAGGTGCCCTCGAAGCTCGTCATTCCCTATTCGGCAATCACTGGTTTCCACGATCCGTCGGTGAATTTCGAGCTGCGCTTCCAGGCGCAGGAAGGCCCCGGCGACGGCCCCGGCCCGCACGACCCGGCCGAAAACGACGGCTCACCGGTAACGGCGCCAGCCGACGACGGCTCGAACGTGGTCAGCGTGGATTTCAAGCGCAAGAAATAGGGAGCGGGCGGCGTAGCGTCGTTACGCAGCGGCCTCGTCGGCGGCGCGAACCGCCGCCCGGCGCGGCTCCGCCGCGCACGACTTCATGGGATTTAATCCCCTGACAGCCATCCCCATGTCTGCCGCATGACACGCACCGAAACCGACTCGCTCGGCCCGATCGACGTCCCCGCCAACGCCTATTGGGGCGCCCAAACGCAGCGTTCGATCGAGAACTTCCCGTTCCCGTCCACCGAGCGGATGCCGCTCGCGATTGTCCACGCGCTCGCGCTGGTTAAGCAGGCCGCCGCCCGCGTGAACCGCAAGCACGGGCTCGATGCGGAAAAGGCGCAGGCGATCGAGGCAGCCGCCGCGGAAGTCGTCGCCGGCGCGCTCGACGATCAGTTCCCGCTGGTCATCTGGCAAACCGGCAGCGGCACGCAAAGCAACATGAACGCCAACGAAGTGATCGCCGGCCGCGCCAACGAACTGCTCACCGGCACCCGCGGCGGCAAGGCGCCGGTCCACCCCAACGACGACGTCAACCGCAGCCAGTCCTCGAACGATAGCTTCCCCACCGCGCTTCACGTCGCCGCTGCGCGCGGCGTGGCGGATCGCCTCCAGCCGGCACTCGCGCGGCTGCTGGACGCGGTCGCCGCGAAGGCGACCGCGTGGAAGCACATCGTAAAGATCGGCCGCACGCACTTGCAGGACGCGACCCCCATGACGCTCGGGCAGGAATTCTCGGGCTATGCACGTCAGCTCGAAACCGCCGGTTCCAGGATTGGGCAGGCGCACATGGAAGTGCTGGCGCTCGCGCAAGGCGGCACCGCCGTCGGCACCGGCCTCAACGCGCCCGCAAAGTTCGATCGCGACATGGCGGTCGAGCTTTCCGCGCTGACCGGCCTGCGCTTCGTTCCCGCCGACAACAAGTTCGAGGCGCTGGCGAGCAACGACGCGCTCGTCCACCTTTCCAGCACGCTCGCCACGCTCGCCGTCGCGCTCACCAAGATCGCGAACGACATCCGCCTGCTCGGCTCGGGTCCGCGCTGCGGGATCGGCGAACTGATCCTGCCCGCCAACGAGCCCGGCAGCTCGATCATGCCCGGCAAGGTCAACCCGACTCAAGTCGAGATGCTGACGATGGTCGCCGCCCAAGTGATCGGCAATCATGCCGCGATCACCGTCGGCGGGATGCAGGGCCACCTCGAACTCAACGTCTTCAAGCCGATGATCGGCGCCGCGGTGCTGCGCTCGATCGACCTGCTGGCGGTCGGCATGACGAGCTTCGCCGAGCGCTGCATCGATGGCCTCGAAGCCGACGAGCGCCGCATCGCCGAACTGCTCGATCGCTCACTGATGCTCGTCACCGCGCTCGCGCCCGAAATCGGCTACGACAATGCCGCCAAGATCGCCAAGCACGCGCATGAACAGGGCCTCACCTTGCGCGAGGCCGGGCTTGCGCTCGGGCTGGTCGATGGCGAAACATTCGATCGCGTCGTGCGGCCCGAGGCGATGCTCGGAACCTGATCTGTTACAGCTTTGTTGAACAGCAAACGAACGAAAGGAATATCATGCTCCGGAGCATCATCGGCGGGCTTGTTGGCAAGCAACTCAATCAGCGCGGCGGCCGTGGCGGCCTGAAGGGCGCAGCGATCGGCATGCTCGCCGCGCGCGCCGTCACGCGCACGGGTCCGCTCGGCCTGGTGCTCGGCGGCGGTTACCTCGCGAAGAAGATGTACGATCGCCGCAAGATGACCAAGCGCCGTCCGCTCTGACGCTACGCCAAACACGACCTTGACGCTCACGCCATGCGCGCGCCACTAGCGCGCATGGCCGCATCCCCCCCCACCGACCCGCACGGCTTCCACCGGCGCGGGTTGTTGTTCGTCCTGTCGTCGCCGTCAGGGGCGGGCAAATCGACCATCGCCAAGAAGCTGCTCGCGGCCGACGACGGGCTGTCGATGTCGGTATCCTACACCACCCGCCCGATCCGCCCGGGCGAGGAGGACGGCAAGGATTATCATTTCGTCTCGCTCGATCGCTTCCGCGAGATGGTTGCCGACCACGGCTTCCTCGAATGGGCGCACGTCTTCGACAATCGCTACGGCACCCCAAAGGCGGACGTCTTTCACACGCTGAGCGAAGGCCATGACATCCTGTTCGACATCGACTGGCAGGGCGCGCAGCAGCTCCACCAGCTCGCTGGCGGTGACGTGGTCCGCGTGTTCATCCTGCCGCCGTCGATGGCGATCCTGCGCGACCGGCTGGAAAAGCGCGCCACCGACAGCCAGGAAGTGATCGACGCGCGCATGGCGCGCGCCGCAAACGAGGTAAGCCATTGGGACGGCTACGATTACGTCCTGGTCAACGACGATCTCGATCGCTGTTTCGAGGACGTCCGCAAGATCCTGGCCGCCGAGCGCCTTAAGCGGTCTCGGCAGACCGGGATCATCGGCTTCATCCGCAGCCTGTTGAAGAACTGACCGCCAGCGCCGGCAAGCGTATCAGCCGAGTAGCCGAAGAAACCGGACGGCGGCGTCATATTCGCGGCGCCGGGCATCGCGCGCCGCCGCGGCCAGCGCATCCTCGCCCCACCGCTCCACCTGCCAGGTCTCGTCGACCGTCGCCGCAGTCCACAAGCCCTCGGCGTCGATCGCGCCCTCGACCAGCGCGAGCGTCCCCACCAGCGTCCCCGTGATCGTCACGATCGGCTGCAGCGCGACCAGCGCGAACGGCGGGCGGCTCGCCACCGCTTCGCTCAGCCGCGCGACGGTGGCCGGTGGCTGCGCCCGGTGCATGATCCCGCCGACGCAGGCGAAATGCACGTCGTACCGTACCCGCGCCCAGTCGAGCAGCGGATCCCACGCCGCCGCCTCGCGCGCCACCAGCTCCGCCGGCGCCTCCGCCCGATAACAGAGCAGGTCGCTCTCGGCGTAGCTCGCCAAGCCCGCGGCAAACAGACCAGGATCAGGCGCAACGCGATCGATCGCCGCATTGGCGAGCCCCGTCAGCGGCATCGCACGCGGATCGATCGTCTCGCCCACCGCGCGCCATTCGTCGGCTACCGCCGTCGCCAAGGCATCGGTCGGCAGAGCGAGCGGCGTCCGCCCCGGCGTGCGCACCGGCCGCGCGTCCAGCCGCACCACGCGATCGGCATCGACGCTCACGTCCGTCCAGAAACGCTTCATTCGATCGGGCTCCGCCAGCGCCGCGCGAGGGCAGGGGGCACCGTCGCCATCGTCCACAGCGCGACGAGCACGATCGCCGCGCCCAGCACCTTGCGCCCCGTCTCCTCGCCATTCGCGAGCAGCATCACCCCCAGCACCGCCACGGATGCCGCCACGAGGCGGACGAGCACCAGCACGAGCCAGCGCGAACGGGCAGGATCGGTCGCCATCGCCAGCGATATGGCGGCTAACCTCGCGTCTTTCCACCCACCACTGGCCCGCGACCAATCGAAGCCGAAACGGGACCAACCGGCCGCCAACCCCTTGGTAACCAATCTTCGATATGATCTATTCAGCACATAGAGAGAGCAGCCCGGGGGGGCAGGCTTCAGGAACCGATCGGCAAAGAGAGGCGCGGCGACGATGGTCGGCACGGCAATGTTCTTTTACGGGTTGTTGTTGAGCTTCATCTTCTCGGGCGCCTCGCGCAACGCGAAACTTCACCGCCCGAACCCGCCGATGATGCAATATCTCGGCTACGTCCTCTGCGGCCTCACCGCCGGCGTCTCGGTCATCCTGATCGCGCATGCCGTCGGCGACACGCTCGGCACGCCGCTGCTGCCACTGACGATTTGACCGCAACGCTCGAAGCGCGATGGCGACAGCCTAACCCGCCCATCCCGTCATTCCCGCGAATTCTCCCGTCATTCCCGCGAAGGCGGGAATCCATATTCCAATACAGCGGTTATGGATTTCCGCCTTCGCGGGAATGACAATGGAGGCTCGAGCTTCTACCTGAAGTCGCCACACTCCAGCCGCAGCAACGCTACTCCCGCGTCCCGCGCCCACGCCGCTCGCCACGCCGCGCCTTGCGCACCTGCTTGGCATGCGCGCGCCCCGCCGCCTTGCGATCCTCGCGCGTCGGCTCGGGCTTCGTATCGAGCGGCATCATGTCGCCCAACGGCTCCTCGAACCCTAACAACGCCAGGCTTTCCCTGAAATGCGTCGGAATCTCGGCGGTGACGTCGATCTCACCCCCATCCGGGTGATCGACGCGGATGCGGCGCGCGTGGAGGTGCATCTTGCGGCTGATCCCGCCGGTCAGGAACGCCGCCGGCCCGCCATACTTCCCGTCGCCCACGATCGGATGCCCGATCGCCGCCATATGGACGCGCAACTGGTGCGTCCGCCCCGTGAACGGCTGCAGCTCGACCCACGCCGCGCGATTGCCCGCACGCTCGATCACGCGATAGCGGCTGCGCGAGGGCATGCCGCCCTCCTCGTCCACGTGCATCTTCTCGCCGCCAGTGCCCGGCTGCTTGTTGAGCGGCAGGTCGACCGTCCCGTCCTCGATCGACGGCGCGCCGACCACCAGCGCCCAATACACCTTCTTCGCCGACCGGCTCGAAAACGCCTTGGAAAAGAACGCCGCCGCCCGCACCGATCGCGCGACGAGCAATGCGCCCGACGTATCCTTGTCGAGCCGATGGACCAGCTTGGGCCGCCCCTCCGCCTCGAACTGCAGCGCGTCGAGCAGCCCATCGACATGCTGCGTCGTTTTGGTGCCGCCCTGCGTCGCAAGCCCAGGGGGCTTGTTGAGCACAAATGCCCCGGTGTCCTGGTGGATCACCATCTCGCGCGCGAACGCCATTTCGTCCTCGCTCAGCGGCGGCCGCTCGCGCTTCGGCTTGGGATCATCGCGCGGCGCTTCCTCGGGCGGCAGCCGCAGCACCTGTCCTGCCGCGATCCGATCGCCCGGGCCGACGCGCGCGCCATCCAGCCGGATCTGCCCGGTCCGTGCCCATTTCGCGACCGTCGTGAAGCTCGTGTCAGCCAGATGCCGCTTGCACCAGCGATCGACGCGAATGCCATCATCGTCGAGCGCGACGGTGAACTGCCGTACTGGCTCGCTCATGCCATCGCTCGCGTCAGGCTGAGCCCCAGCGCCAGCGCCGCGATCGACCCCAGCACCGACAGCACGACATATAGCAGCATCGCGCCCAGCTCGCCGCGCTCGATCATCAGCACCGCGTCGAGCGAGAACGCCGAAAACGTGGTGAACCCGCCAAGCACGCCCACGCCCAGCAGCAACCGCCAGAACTCGCCACTCGCCGTCCGCAGCAGCACCCCCGCGAGCACGCCCATCGCGAGCCCGCCGATCAGATTGACGGTCAGCGTGCCCCACGGCCACCCCGGCCCGAAGCTGGCGAGCATGGCGCGCCCGACCAGATGGCGCAGCCCGGCACCAACGGCGCCGCCGGCCATCACGAGAAACAAAGCATTCATAGCCCGCGCCCTACGATCCGCGCGCGTTCGCAGCAAGCGATGCGCGAGGCCGCCGACGTGGACGCCAGTTCTCCTCCTAGCCTCAATCCGTGACGTGTAGGGAGGGCGTGATATCTGAATACACGCGAGCTTTTCTTAGAAGCCTCGTCACCCCGGCCATGCGCGGGCAGCGTATCGCGAATTGCGGCGACCTAGAAGAGGTCATTTTACATGCTCTTGGCGGACGGTCGAGCTCCCTGTCGGGAGGGCTGTCGTGCCTTCCGTGTTGTGGTTACAGCTTTGACTATCAGGTCGCGAAACGACCGTTTCGGGAGCGCAGGGCGGTGGCCAACAATCCAAGCGATATCTGGAAGGGCGACCGCCTAGGGCGTCATGGTGAAGCGGTGATGCTCGAACGCTTCCTAACGTCCGAGGCAGCTGCCTTGGCCAGCTTAGACCGCAAGGAAGCCTACGTGCTCGCTCTGGACGCGCCTTACGGCGAGGGGAAGAGCTGGTTCCTCAAGCGCTTTCGCGAACACCTCGCCCTAAATCACCCGGTCGCGTTCTATGACGCTTGGGTGGATGACGGGAACCACGAACCGCTGGTGGGCATCATGGCCGCGTTAGAAGTGGCCCTGAAAGACTTTTTAAGAACGAAGGCCCTGCGTACTCGATTTAGCGCGATGACCAGGGCAGCCCTTCCAATCCTCGGAAAAGCACTGCTCGGCGCGGGAACCAAGGCGGTCGGCAAGTATGTCGGCGAAACCATTTTTGACGATGCCGCGGCGACAGTAACCGAGAAAGCAAAGGGGACAAAGAAAGAGGATGATGACAATAGCCCGCTTGTCACCGGTTTAGATAAGCTAGGTGAGGGCGTTAGCGAGATTGTCGACGGGGCGGGAAAGGCGCTCCTAGAGCAGTATCGTAAGCGAGCCGCGAGCCGAGAGGCTTTTAAGGCCAACTTGCTTGCGATCGCGGAAGGCTTTGAAACGGACGACGATCCGCGGGTGTCGCCAATTTATATTATCGTAGACGAACTTGATCGCTGCCGACCTAGTTTTGCAATTCAGCTACTAGAAGAGATAAAGCACCTTTTTGACGTTCCCGGGGTCGTGTTCGTGATTGCGCTGCACAGCGGACAACTGACTCATAGCATCAAGGCAATCTACGGTGAGGGCTTTGAAAGCGATGATTATCTCCGTCGTTTTTTCAGTCGATCTTATACCCTGCGCCGCCCCTCGATCAAAGAACTGGTCATCAGTCATTTTGAGAGTATCGCTCCATGGAAAGCTAGCATGAACTACCCACCGTCACTGGTGGATGGAGCACCGAAGCATTTGAGTGTGCCTGAAATTGCGGGAGAACTGCTGTCTGCTTGGGACGTAACTCCACGGGAAGCGATTGCTATAATGGATGCGTTTCGGGTTTTTGTTCATACATGGGAGGATAACCAAACGCCAATCGAGTTGCCACTCCTACTTGGCTTGCTCATCAAACTTGTGCGTGGTGAGGAGTTATTCCCTGAACTAAAGCGTACGCGTGGTACGCAACCTAAATTTGTACTTCCCTCATCAAACCGAGACCGGGGATGGGACACGGCTGCCGCTAACGAACTGTTCATCATGTACCAAGTGGGAATGAACAACACTCTTCCGAACCGATTACAGCATTTTGGTGATGGCGGAGTGGAGGGCTACGGTAAAGGCACGTTGATGCGCGAGTTCGCTGTAAAACATCACAACTCATACGAGAATAGTTCGCCGCCAGCGACTAGCTGGTCCACCTACCCGGACCGGCTCAGGATCGTAGGTCGTTTCGTCGCTTCCGACGGTTTAAACGACGGCATAACACTTAATGGATAGAACTGCGCTTGTTCATGTTAAGCCCACAGCAGCGGCAATGCCGACGCCAATCGCACAACCCCACCCGAACCCCCCTATTCCTCACCCCCCATCAGCCATCAAATCCACGTCCGTCCCGCCGCCCTTGCGCGGGTTGAGCACCAGCAGGAATGCCGCGCCGCGCTTCGTGCCGCCCAGGATATGCTCGTTGCCCTCCGCCTGATGCTCGGCGCGATACCCCGCATCGCTGGTCCGCGTATAATACCAGTCGAGCAGCCGCTGCATCGGCGCCGCGCTGGTGAAACTCACGACGCGCAGCGCGCAGCCGTCGCGGTCCGCGCCCGCGGCCTCGGCGACGCGCGCGTCGGGATATAGCGGCACGCCCTGCGGCAGGCGGTTCGCCCAGTCGTTGGAATAAGCGACGTTCGCCGCGCATTGCGCCGAGGCGCCCTGGCTGGCGGCAAGCGCGCCCAGCGTCAGCGCGCGGCGCGCGGCGGCGCATTGCTTGCAGTCGCCCGACGCCGGCGGGGCAGGGCGCACCTCGTCCTTCACCGGCTTGCGCGCCGCATCGGCGATCCCCTCGGGCGGCACCGCGCCGGATTCGGGCTGCGCCGGCGGGCGCACCGTATCGGCATTGGCCTGCTGCACCAGCGCCGGATCGACCATGATCTGGTCCTTCAGCGCGCCTTGCAGCGCGGGATCGTT
This sequence comes from Sphingomonas radiodurans, assembly GCF_020866845.1. Lineage (NCBI taxonomy): Bacteria > Pseudomonadati > Pseudomonadota > Alphaproteobacteria > Sphingomonadales > Sphingomonadaceae > Sphingomonas > Sphingomonas radiodurans. The sequence goes on along the minus strand of NZ_CP086594.1, from coordinate 395,685 downwards.
CGCGCTCGACGCGCCATTCACTTGCGCCAACGAATTATCGAGATCGGCCAGCGCCGCCTCTTCGTTCGGCGCCTTGCCGCAAGCCGCGACGATCAGCGCCAGCGTCAGGAAGGATGCGCGGCGAAACAGGCGATCCATGGTCAACCCCCGGTGTGATATTCGCCGCCACCCATGCCGCAGCACCGGTTAAGGAAGGGTGCGGCGCCGGCGTGTCTCACTCTTGCAATACACCGCGTTTATGGCCATCTTATTGCCATGCTGAACATCGTCTCGATCCTGATCGGTCTCGTCACGCTCGCGCTCGGGCTGGTCGCCTTCATCCCGTTGCTCGGGTGGATGAACTGGCTCGTCATCCCGATCGGGATCGTCGGTGCGGCGGTGGGCGCAATGTCCAGCTCGAACGCCGGGCGCAACCTGAACATCGTGCTGATCATCATCTTCACGCTGCGCCTGATGCTCGGCGGCGGGATCATCTGATCACCGCAGCCCAGCCCTGAGTCAAACGTTCAGGGCGCGACCACCACGCACGCGACGCCGGCCTTGCGGCACGCCGCCTGCGCCGCCGCCTTCGACGCGAACCCGCCCGCCTGCAGCCGAGTCACGCTGCCCGCCTTGGGATAGCTCGCGCTGCCCCCGGTGCGCGCGCCGACCTTCGCCCACAAGTCACGCGCATTGCTCTCGTCGCGAAACGCCCCAAGCTGGATCCGCCAACCACCGCCGCTGACCGTGGTCCGCGGTACGGGCGCAGCCGTCCCCGGGCGCGGCGCTGGCACCGGCGCTGCCGCGACCGGCCGTGGGGCAGGGGTCGGCCGAGCGGCAGGGCTTGGCCTCGCAACCGGCGGAACCTTGACCATGCCCGTCGGCGCGCCGGCGCCAGCCGTCCGCCCAGTCGGCGGTGCCGGCGGGGTGGCGACCGCCATCGCGCGCGCATCCGTCTCGTATTTACGTGCGAGCACCAGGCCCTTCTGCCGATCCGCCTCGGGGATATACTGGTCCATCTGCGCCAGCGTCTGCGAGGCTTGCGGCAGGCTCTGCTGCGACGATCGCGTCACCAGCGCATAGGCGCGTACCCAGTCCCTGGGCACGCCATCGGCGTTGAACAGCATCGTGCCCAATACGAGCTGCGTGCGCTTCTCGTCGCGCGCGACCGACTTTTCCAGCCACGGCAGCGCCTCGGCTTTCTTGCCGTCCTGGAACAGCGCGAGGCCGTAATTGTCGATCGCCTGCGCATGGCCCTGCACCGCCGCTTTGCGGAACCATTCGATCGCCATCGGCAGGTCGACCGGCACGCCGCGGCCCAGCTTATAGGCCTGGCCCAGGTTGAACTGCGCATCCGCGTCGCCGGCGGTGGCAAGCGGCCGCCACATCTCGACCGCGGTCTTATAGTCGCCGCGGCTCCACGCATCGACGCCCTGCTTCACGTCCGCCATTGCCGGCGCCGCCACCATGATCAGCCCGGCCAACCCACTAAGATACGCCTTGTTCATCCCACCACCCCAATGAAACGCAGGGCATCCATGCCCCAGAAGTTCTGTGTCGGCTAGCACGGTAATTGCCGCGTTAACCTGCCCGGTCTGTGCAGGTGAACGCGCTTAACCATTCTTTATCTCACATCATGGCATCACCCAATCGAACAGGTGGGAGTTCGACGGGGCACATGCGCGTTCTAGCGATGGCATCGCAGAAAGGTGGGTCGGGAAAGACCACACTGTCAGGTCACCTGGCGGTGCAGGCGCAGCGCGCCGGCGCTGGGCCGGTCGTGCTGATCGACATCGATCCGCAGGGCTCGCTCGCCGATTGGTGGAACGAGCGGTCGGATGATTATCCCGCCTTCGCGCAGACCAGCGTCGCGCGGCTCGCCGCCGATATCGAGATCCTGCGCCAGCAAGGCTTCAAGCTCGCGGTGATCGACACGCCGCCCGCGATCACCGTCGCGATCCAATATGTTATCCAGGTCGCCGAGCTGATCGTCATCCCCACGCGCCCCAGCCCGCACGATCTGCGCGCGGTCGGCGCCACGGTCGATCTGTGCGAGCGCGCCGGCAAGCCGCTGATCTTCGTCGTCAACGCCGCGACCCCCGGCGCGCGGATCACCAGCGATGCGGTGCTTGCCCTGTCGCATCACGGCACTGTCGCACCGACAATGATCCACCAGCGCACCGATCTCGCCGCCTCGATGATCGACGGCCGCACGGTGATGGAGATCGACCCCCAGGGCCGCTCCGCCGCCGAAATCACCGCGCTGTGGAGCTATATCTCCGACCGCCTCGAAAAGAATTTCCGCCGCACCATCTTCGCGGCGCCCGGCAAGCCGGGCTTCGCCGGTCCCCGCGTCGCAGCCGGCGGCTTCGGCCGGCGGGTGGTGTCCTCATGACGACCGCCAAGCCAATCGCTGCGCTCTCCGCCGGCCTGCTCGCGCGCAAGGGCGAAGCGCGCCCTGCGATGCGCCGCCAGGGCTTCGGCAGCCTCGTCGGGCTCAGCGACGTCGAGGACGATCTCGGCTGGAACGATCTGGGCGATCCGACCCCCGAACCGCCGCTGCCGCCCGTGCTGCGTGAACGCGCCGCGCTGGCAGAGGAGATCGCCGCGCAAGCGCCAGTCCCCGTCTCGGTCGCCACCGCCGCACGGCTCCAGAGCAGCATGGTGCGCACCGGACGCGCCGCCTTCACGCTGCGGCTCGATCGCGAGCGCCATCTCAAGCTCAAGCTCGCGAGCGCCACCCGTGGCCGCTCCGCGCAATATCTCGTCACCGCGGCGCTCGACGCCTTTCTCGATACCCTGCCCGAGGTGGAGGCGCTCGTCGCGCAGCTGCCTCCCCACCAAAACACTGCCCAGCCTATCTCTGGTCGTTCGAAGGATTGATCATGAACAAGCGTACGATAGCCAGCCTGAGCCTTTCGGCCCTGATGCTCGGCGGAACGATAGCCGGCGTCACGTATGGCGGGATCGCCGTCGCGAGCAGCCGCAGCGACGCCGCCATCGCGAAGGCCGCCGCGGGTAACGCCGCCAAGGCGAGCAAGGCGCTCGCGAAGGGCGATCCGGCCAAGGCGATCGGCTTTGCCGAAGCCGCGGTCGCGCTGATGCCGCAGGACGCCAGCTACCGCACCCTGCTCGGCGCCGCGTACCTGAAGGCCGGCCGCTTCACCTCGGCGCATGCCGCTTATGCCGATGTGCTCCAGCTCTCGCCCGGCAACGGCAAGGCCACGCTCAATCTCGCGCTGGCGATGATCGCCGAGGGCCAGTGGGACGAGGCACGCAAGCTGCTCGACGCCAATGCCGCGACCGTCCCCGCCAGCGACCGCGGCCTCGCGATCGCCCTCGCCGGTGATCCGGTCGGCGCGGTCGAACTGCTCACCGTCGCCGCGCGCTCGCCCGATGCCGATGCCAAGACGCGGCAGAACCTCGCGCTCGCGCTCGCGCTCGCCGGCCGCTGGGCCGAATCGCGCCAGCTCGTCGGCGTCGATATGGCCCCGCTCGAAGCTGACGCGCGCATCGTGCAATGGGCCGCCTTCGCCAAGCCGGTCGGCGCCGCCGACCAGGTGTCCGCGCTGCTCGGTGTCGTGCCCGTGAAGGATCCCGGCCAGCCAGTCGCGCTCGCGCTCAACGCCACCGTGCCAGTGTCGGCGATGGCCGCCGCCGAGGAGACGGTCGAACCCACTCCCGTCGAGCCAGCAGTCGAAGTCGCCGCCGTCGAGGCGGAAGCCCCGGCAGTCGCGATGCCGTCCGACGGCACGCCACGGATCGTCTTCGGCGAACGCCGCGAGATCGTTCAGGCGCTCCCCGCTTCCTCGACGGCTCTCACATCGGGCGCATCCAAGACCAGGCTCGCTGCGGTACAACCCGCCGCCCAGCCGGTCGCGGCTACCCCGGCAAAGGGCAATTGGTTCGTCCAGCTCGGCGCCTACGACAATGCCGGTGTCGCCAAGGACGCCTGGGACCGCGCAACGCGCCGCTACCCCGCCCTCGCGCAGCAGGCGCCCACCGGCATGGCGTTCAAGTCCTTCTACCGCTTATCGGTCGGCGGCTTCTCGCGCGCCAGCGCCGACACGATGTGCCGCGGCTACCGCGCCAAGGGCGGCGCTTGCTTCGTCCGCACCTCGGCGGGCGACCAGATGGCGCAATGGGCCAAGCCAGCAAAGACGCAGATGGCCGCGCGCTGATTCCACCTCCGTTCGCTCTGAGGAGAGGCTGAGCGAAGTCGAAGCCTCGTCTCGAAGGGCAGCCCAGTGCTTCGAGACGGCGCTTCACCGTTGGCTTAGCACCTCCTCAGCACGAACGGTGAGGGGATCAGCCCAACTCGCGCCCACCCTTGAACAGCCGCAGCACGCGGCCCTGCACCGGCAGCCCGTCGAACGGCGTGTTGCCGGCCTTGCCCGGCAGCGTGTCGGCGTCGATCTGCCACGGCGCATCGGGGTCGACCTGCATCAGGTCCGCCTCGCGCCCCGCCTCGAGCGTCCCCGCCTCGAGCCCTAGCACCGCGGCCGGATTGCGCGATAGCAGCGCGCTCAGCCGCGCCAGTGAAACGCGCCCGTCGCGCGCCAGCCCCAGCGCCAGCGGCAGCAATGTCGCGGCCCCCGCCGCGCCCGCGCTTGAATCGGCGAACGGCAAGCGCTTCTCCTCCGGCCCGCGCGGGTCATGGCCCGAACACAGCACGTCGATCGTCCCGTCCTCCAGCGCCACCAGCGCCGCCTGACGATCGCTCTCGCTTCGCAACGGCGGCGAGAGGTGCGCGAAGGTGCGGAAATCGCTCATCGCAATGTCCGACAGCAACAGATGCGCCGGCGTGATCCCGCACGTCACGCGCACGCCGCGCCGCTTCGCCGCGCGCACCAGCTCGAACCCCGCCGCCGTCGTCACCTGGCGGATATGCAGCCGTGAATCCGCCGCTTCGGTCAGCATCAGGTCGCGCGCGATCGCCAGCGGCTCGGCCAGCGACGGTGCCGCCGCCAGCCCGAGCCGCGTCGCCGTCTCGCCTTCGGTCGCCACCGCCTCGCCGACCAGCCCCGCATCCTCGGCATGGCTCACCACCGTCAGCCCCAGGTCGCGCGCATAGGCCAGCACGCGCGCCATCACCCCCGAATCGGCGATCCACCCCCGCCCGGTCCCCACCGCGCGCGCGCCCGCCGAAGCGCAGATCGCCATCTCCGCCAGATCCGCCCCCGCCAGCCCGCGCGTCGCCGCCGCGATCGGGTGGATCCACAAATCCGGCCTGCCGATCAGCGCCGATCGCTGGACGATCCCCGGCTCGTCGAGCACCGGCGTCTGATCGGGCATCAGCCCGACGCGAACGATCCCGCCGGCATGGAACGCCGCGCGATCGATTGTCGCGACCCCCAGGTCGACCACCGCCGGCGCGAGCAGCTTGCCGCGGCAGTCGATCACCACCGCGTCGCTCGCCTCCGCCACGATCACCCCGCCTGCCACGAACAACTCGCCCAGCCGCTCCCCGCCGACCGGGCAGACGATCCGCGCGTTGCGGAAATGCAGCGGCCTCATGCCCAACCCGCCACACCGCGCGCGCGGCGCGTCAGCACGTCGAGGCACGCCATCCGCACCGCGACCCCCATCTCGACCTGCTCGGTGATCGCCGACCGATCGTGATCGGCGACGTTCGAATCGATCTCCACCCCGCGGTTCATCGGCCCCGGATGCATCACGAGCGCGTCCGGCTTCGCGCGCGCCAGCCGCTCGAGCGTCAGGCCATAGCGCATCCGATATTCGCGCGTGGACGGCACATAGCCGCCCGACATCCGCTCGGTCTGCAGCCGCAGCATCATCACCACGTCCGCCCCCTCCAGCGCCGCGTCGAAGTCGGTGAACGGCGTCACGCCCATCCGCTCGATTGCCAGCGGCATCAGCGTTGATGGCGCACACACGCGTACCTCGGCGGCGAGCGCGGTGAGCGCGAGGATGTTCGACCGCGCGACCCGGCTGTGCAGCACGTCGCCGCAGATCACCACCCGCTGGTTGTGGATCGAGCCGCGCCGCCGCCGGATCGTCAGCGCGTCGAGCAGCGCTTGCGTCGGATGCTCGTGCCGCCCGTCGCCCGCGTTGAGCACCGGGCAATCCACCTTGTCCGCGATCAGCCGCACCGCGCCCGACGCCATGTGGCGGATCACCAGCACGTCCGCGCGCATCGCGTTCAGCGTCATCGCCGTGTCGATCAGCGTCTCGCCCTTCTTCACGCTCGACTGCGCCGCGTGCATGTTCACGACATCCGCGCCGAGCCGCTTGCCCGCGATCTCGAAGCTCAGCAGCGTGCGCGTCGAATTCTCGAAAAAGGCGTTGATCTGCGTGAGGCCGGCCAGCCGCTTGTCGGGTGCCGCATGCCCCCGATTCGGCCCGATCCACCGCTCCGCCTCGTCCAGCAGGAACGTGATCTCGTGCGGCTGAAGACCTTCGATTCCGGTCAGGTGACGGTGCGGAAACACGGCACCACCGGGGATCAGCGTGGCAGGGCGGTGGTCCGATGGCGGCATCGAAGCGGTCGGATAGTCGGGGCGGGGGAGGGTGGCAAGGTCGCGCCGATGCACGCCGGCAATCGTCATTGCCGTGGTCCTAGTGTTGCAAGGCGCTTGTGCGCTATGCCGGGGCGCAAACGTTGGAAAGCACCCGATGAAGGCGCAGAAAATTCTCGGCTGGGGCGCCTTGGGGCTCGGCCTCGCGACGCTCGCCACGGGAGGCTTGGGCTTGTACGAACAGAATCTCGAACAGCCCGCTTATACCGTGGTCGAAAATGACGGCGCGTTCGAACTGCGCGACTATGCCAGCGTGCTCGTCGCCGAAACCGCCGTCATCGGCGAGCGGAGCCTTGCGCTTAACGCGGGCTTCAAGCGGCTGGCGGGCTATATCTTCGGCAACGGCCAGGAAAAGATCGCAATGACCGCGCCGGTATTCTCGGATGGCGCGTCGGGCGCCTGGCGCACCCGCTTCGTCATGCCCCCGCGCTACACCGCGGCAACGCTGCCGGACATGCCCGAAGGCGTCACCGCCGCCGAGCTTCCCGTGCGCCGCATGGCCGTGATCCGCTTCACCGGCCTCGGCAACGACGAACGGCTCGCCGAACACGAAGCGCGGCTGCGTGCCTGGCTTGCGGCGCGCGGCCTCGACGCGACCGGCGATGCGGTATTCGCCTTTTACAATTCGCCATTCGTTGCCGCGCCGTTTCGGCGCAACGAGGTAATGATACCCGTCGGGTAACGGCCGCGCGATCGTCGCGATGCGTCGCGATCACCGCGCGGCCGATCAAGAGCTAAGTTGGCGTCCGGACCGTTACGGCCGTTCAGGCTTCCCGGCGATGCCGGTGGCCCAGCGCCAGGCACGGTCCCGCCGCGGTTTGCCGAAGACGAAGATCGCGTTCACCAGCAGCGCCGGCAGCCCCAGGAATGCGAACAACCCGGCGTCCCCGCTGATGAACCCGACCAGCAGCAACACGGTGAAGGCGGGCACGAACGACAAGGTCAGAAGCGCGAATACCCGCGCGGCAATCAGAAGCGTCTTCAACAGGAACCTCGGCAGATCAGGATCGGCATCGAACAGACACGTGAACCGCGCCCATCCGCTTGACAGTCCGCATGCGGACCTCGGTGCCAAGTTTCACCGCAGTACAGGACCGTTTCACCGCGGAAAGCCAGCGCATTTGCACCCCGCAATGAAACGTCACGCATCGCGCGGGGGTCTCCAGAACGACACGAATAGGTATGTGGTCACGTGACCGATTGAAATTCGTCGGAGTAACAAACACTTCGGCACGGAGATCACCGAGAACCCAACGGTAGCCAGCAGGCCACCCTTCGCGAGACACGCAAAAGAGCGGGTGAAAAAAATGCGCCCCTCCGGGGATCAGCGTGGCGGGGGAGGGTGGCAACAGGCACTTCGTCATGCCGGGCTAGTCCCGGCATCCACCATGCAGCGAATCCTCAGCCCAGTAGACTCGGCGAAACGTGGATGCCGGGACAAGCCCGGCATGACGGCGGACGGAGATCACCTGCCGTGTTCCCCGGCAAAGGCCGGGCCCAGCTACGATCGGCCGTAAACTGGGCTCCGACCATCACCACCTCCGCTTCACTGGTTCAGAAAGAAAACCCCGATCCCGATTATCAAGAGAATAGCCATCATCGGCTTGTGTCACTCCAAGCGAATGGCCGCGACTGGGCGTTAGCCGACCGGCCGCTCTTCCCGATAACGGACGTTCCGCTTTCGGGCAGGTCGAGAGCCAAATCGGTTCGCGAATGACGCGAGTTGGTGGTTAGCGGACACTCGACCGCCAGCACCGTTTGCGGCTCTAAGGTGTGCCTCGGCGGGCATGTGGTGCCGTTGCAGTAGGTGATATGAATGGTTTACGGCCTTAACGTGAAGCCTGAGCACGGCTACTACGTGGACTTCGATCCGTTGGATGGCGATGTCCGAAATATCAAGCTGCTGGACGAGACACCGGACGAAGGGTTGAACCCGCGCGGACGCGCCGTCGCCTGCGGGCGTGCAGTCGATCCGACCAATGTTCCGACAAAAGTGCAGTGGAAGGATCAGCACGGCCATCCGGTGCCTGACTTCGATAACGGCCCTTTTCTGAACCTCTCCGCGCGCGCCAAGGCGCTGATCGAGCAGTTCGAACCGGGTTTGCACCAGTTCTTGCCAGTGGAGTTCATGGACATCAAAGGCGCGCATCTGGAAAATCGCTGGTTTTTCGTCGTGTGCAATCGGCTCGATACGATCGACCGTGATCATGTGCAGGGAATGCTGCTTTCAGGTGGCAAGATGTGGCGTCCAGCCAGTGAACTTCTTAGGAGATATCCCGAAGAGATACCCGAAGGCTTTGATCTTAGCGTTGTACCTAAGCTAGTCTTTAGTCGGAAGAAGATCGGCAACGCTCACGTTTGGCAAGACAAACACTTGAGTGGGGTTGGTGCGTTTTTGTCAGAGGAGCTTGCGGAGGCCCTCATTGCTGCACGGGTGACAGGTATAAAGCCGTCGAAAGCTCAGGCCGTCTGACAGTATCGACGCAGGATCGGCTAGCACCCACTTGATCGGTGCGCTCCGCTTCACAAGCGCCGATCTCGTCTTCAGGCGAATGTCCGCAATTGGTGGAAACCGGACGTTCGATCCGGGAAGTGGAAGATCGTATGCAGCGATGCTAGCAGGTGGCATGCGTTTGATCTTCATCTATGGTCCCGTTGCGAGCGGGAAGCTGACGATCGGTCGACTGGTGGCTGAGCAGATCGGCGCACCACTTTTCCACAATCACTTGATCGTGGATGCAGTCGCGGCGGTGTTTCCTTTCGGCTCACCCGAGTTTGTGTCTCTACGAGAGCAATTCTGGTTGGAGATGATCTCGGCCGCAGCCGCTTCGGGGCAATCGCTGATCTTCACGTTCGCGCCTGAACCGAGCGTCTCCACGGACTTCCCCGATCGCGTGCTGCGCCGCGTCACCCAAGCCGGCGGGCAGGTTACCTACATCGCGCTTGATCTGAGCGAGGCGGAGCAGGAACGGCGGCTCGTGAATCCCTCGCGCGAGCGGTTCGGCAAGTTGCGCTCGCTTGAAATCCTTCGTGCTCTCAGACCTTCGATGGCCGCTTGCATGAGGATGATGCCGGAGGCTGCACTGCGGGTCGATACCGAGATGTCTACACCCGCCGAAGCGACCAGCGCGATTGTTGAGCACATCACCTCAGTTAGGTGAACGTCCGCCTTTGGGCGCTAGCCGCCCGTCAGTTCACGGATCACGAACCTACCGCAAGGCCTCGCCCGAGCAACGCTCGGCCGCATCATCAACCAAAACCACAACCTCGCGATTAACCCCCCTTCTCCGCCGCCCCGGTCCCCACCAGCGCATCGATCGCCGCCTGCAGGATATGCGCCGCCGCCAGATTGTCGATCCGCTCGGCCCGTTTGGCGCGGCTCATATCCTGTTCGATCATCACCCGCTCCACCGCCACGGTCGACCAGCGCTCGTCCCACAGCAGCACAGGCCCAAGATCGGCGATGTTGCGCGCGAACGATCGTGTCGATTGGCTGCGCGGCCCCTCGCTGCCGTCGAGATTGATCGGCAGCCCGAGCACGATCCCGACCACGCGCTGCGCCGCGATCATCTCCACCAGCAGCTTCTTGTCCGCCGTGAACTTGCCCCGGCGGATCAGCGTCGCCGGGCTCGCGTAGCTCCAGCCGGCATCGCACAGCGCCGTCCCGATCGTCTTGGTGCCCAGGTCCAGCCCGATCAGCCGCCCGCCATCCGGCAGCGCGGCCCGAAACTCCGCCGCGGCAACCGTGATCACCGCGCCGCCGGCCGCTGTACCGGCGGCGCCGGCACGGCCAGCCGCCGCGCCACGTCCGCGCGCACGTTCGCCCAGAACAGGCTGTAATCGTACACGTGGTAATTGTTGCCCGGCAGCACATATGGCCCGACGTTCGGCCCTTCGCCGATCAGCAACAGCCCGCGCTCGCCGCATCGCGCAGGCACGCGCCCCGCCTCGATCTGCGCGCTGCTGAGATCCGCGGACGGGAAGAGCGTGCCGGTATTGGCGGTGGCGGGCGCCGTCGCGTTCGCCACGCCGGTCAGCGGATTGGTGCAGACGAGTTGCGTCCCGCGCCGCGGCTTGCCGTCGAACCCGGTGGTGCGATCATAAGTGTCCATCACGAGCGACGGATCGGCCGGTTCGCCGAACGTCGCCCATGACAGGATACAGCCGCGCTGGTCGGCGCGCGTGCATTCGGGAAAGCCCATCGCGACCAGATCGTTGCTTGGGCTCACCGGCCAGCCGACGACGTACGCCGCGACGATCCGGCGCGCGAGCGGCGTGCCCGCGACCTTGTCCTTCAGCAGGTGCGACAAATGCAGCGCGCCTTGGCTATGCCCCGCCAGCACGATCGGCTGCGTCGGCCCGATCTGCCGCAGGAACGCCGCGAACGCGACCTGGATGTCGCCATAGGCAAGGTTCAGTGCGCGTTGCGCGTCGGCCGCGTCGGTCAGAAACGATCCGAACGTTGCCTGCCGATAGCGCGGCGCCCAGATCTCGCCGGCCTCGTTGAACGCGCTCGCCTGCCCACGCAGGAACAGCGCCGCGCGCTCGTTCGCCTCGGCATCGTTCAGCGGCGCGTTCCAGTGATCGTCGTTGATGTACGATGTCGGGTGAATGAAGAAAATCGCCGCGCCGCCGGGCGTCTCGCGCGGCTTATACCCCGCCGGCGTCCACAGCGCCGGATTGCCCGGCAGGTCGGGCCGCGCCAGCCACATGTCGCGGCGATCATAGTCGCGCTCCGCCACCTTGCCCTGTGTCTCGAACGGGGTGCCGGGCACGAACGTCCAGCGGATCAGCTCGTTGCCCCAGATGCGATAGACCACTGCACCTGCGATCACGAGCGCGATCAGGAATGCAACGACGTAAAGAAACTTGCGGGCCATCCCTGCCGCCTGCCCCAGCGGAGCGGTTGGCGCAACACCGCGCCATTGCCTTCGCACGTGCGGCAATGGTAGCGCCGCGGCATGTCCGTAGATACCGCCACCGTGAAGAAGGTCGCGAGCCTCGCGCGCATCGCGATCGACGATGCCGCCGCCGAGCGGCTCGTCCCAGAGCTCAACAACATCCTCGGCTGGATCGAGCAACTCGGCGAAGTCGACACCAGCGGCGTCGCGCCGATGACGGCGGTGATCCCCAACACGCTGCGGCTGCGCGACGATGTCGTGAACGCCGATCCGCTCACCGGTGGCGGCATTCGCGATGCGGTGCTGGCGAATGCGCCGCAAGCCGAGCATGGATTTTTCACTGTCCCGAAAGTGATCGAGTGATCACGGCGCTTGTCCCCACGGATCGCGGTTTTCGAGAGTCGCTCGGCTATGATCTGCCTCCGCAATCCCCCGGTATTCACCCGGCTCATGGTGTCCTGAATGACTGATCTGACTGACCTCGGGATCCGCGAAATCCGCGATGGCGTGCGCGATGGTTCCTTCTCCGCGCGCGAAATCGCCCAGGCGTTCAGCGCCGCCGTGGCGCGCGCGAAGCCGCTAAACGCCTTCCTGGTGGAGACGCCGGCACACGCGATGGCGGCTGCGGACGCCGCCGACACCGCCCGCGCGGCCGGCGAGACGCCTAAGCCGCTCGCCGGAGTTCCGCTTGGAATCAAGGACTTGTTCTGCACCAAGGGCGTCCCAGCGACCGCTGCCAGCCACATCCTCGAAGGCTTCACCCCGCAGTACGAATCCACCATCACGCAGAAACTGTGGGATGCTGGCGCGGGGATGCTCGGCAAGCTGAACATGGATCAGTTCGCGATGGGCTCGTCGAACGAGACGAGCGCATTCGGCAACGTCATCTCCCCTTGGCGCCGAAACGACGGCGGCAACGCTCCGTTGGCGCCGGGCGGCTCGTCGGGCGGCTCGTCTGCGGCCGTATCCGCGCGGCTGTGCCCCGGCGCGACTGGCACCGACACCGGCGGTTCGATCCGCCAACCCGCTGCTTTCACCGGCATTTCCGGTATCAAGCCAACGTACGGCCGCTGCTCGCGCTGGGGCGTGATCGCCTTCGCCTCGTCGCTCGACCAGGCCGGCCCGATGGCACGCGACGTCCGGGACTGCGCGATCATGCTTGAAGCGATGAGCGGTTTCGACCCCAAGGACGCGACCTCGCTCGACATTCCGGTGCCGCAGTGGGAGGCGGGCCTCAACGCCAACCTCGCCGGCAAGCGCGTCGGCGTGCCCCGCGAGTATCGCGTTGAAAACATGCCTGAAGAGATCGAGGCACTGTGGCAGCAGGGCATCGCCTGGCTGAAGGACGCCGGCGCGGAAATCGTCGAAATATCCCTGCCGCACACCAAATATGCCCTCCCGGCCTATTACATCATCGCCCCCGCCGAAGCCTCGTCGAACCTCGCCCGCTATGATGGCGTGCGCTACGGCCAGCGCGACTTGCCCGACGGCGCGAACCTTCAGGCCATGTATGCCGCGACCCGTGCGGCCGGCTTCGGCGAAGAAGTGAAGCGCCGCATTCTGATCGGTACTTACGTATTGTCCGCAGGGTTTTACGACGCATATTTCACACAGGCTTCGAAGGTCCGCACACTCATCGCAGGTGATTTCGAGGCGGCTTGGGACAGTTGCGACATGCTGCTGACCCCAACCGCGCCGTCCGCGGCCTTCGCGCTGGGCGAGAAGAGCGCCGACCCGCTCGCAATGTACCTCAACGACGTCTTCACCGTGCCGTCGAGCCTCGCCGGCCTTCCGGCAATGAGCGTGCCCGGCGGCGTGGACAAGGCCGGCCTGCCGCTCGGCTTGCAGATCATCGGCAAGCCGCTCGACGAGCAGGGCGTCCTCAACGCCGCGCTGGCGATCGAGGAGCGCGCCGGCTTCGTGGCGCGTCCGGCTGCGTGGTGGTAAATTGAATCTGGTTTCGGTAGGAGACTGGCTAACCTGGGCAGGGGTCGTTCTACCGTTATCTGCACTTGCTTGGTCAGCATGGCAGTATGTTGCCATCCGAAAACGTGAAGAGGCTCGCCATCGTTTTGAGCGCTTCTTCAAGCTGCTTGATTTGATCGGATCGGACGATCAAGTTTCTCTGCACTCGAAGGTCGGTGCAATATATGAACTTAGAAATTACTCCGAGTACTCTGAAGTGATCGTTCGCGTGTGCGGTGACTCGAAAGATCGTGTATCAGGTTCTCTAGCGTTCATGCTTCAGAACGAATTTACGAAAACTATTGAGTATTTTGAGAAACGTGATGGAAAATAGCTATCGCATTAAGGGCGCAACCGGCGAATGGGAGGTCGTGATCGGCCTCGAAGTCCACGCGCAAGTCACGTCCAATGCCAAGCTGTTCTCGGGCGCGGCCACCACCTTCGGTGCCGAACCCAATTCACAGGTCAGCCTCGTCGATGCGGCAATGCCCGGCATGCTGCCTGTGCCCAACCGCGAGTGCATCCGTCAGGCGGTGCGCACCGGCATGGCGATCGACGCGCAGATCAACAAATGGTCGCGCTTCGATCGGAAGAATTACTTCTACGCCGATCTGCCGCAGGGCTATCAGATTTCGCAGCTATATCATCCGATTGTCGGCGAAGGTTCAGTCGAGATCGAGGTCGAGGAGAGCGTCAAGACGATCGGTGTCGAGCGCATCCACGTCGAGCAGGATGCCGGCAAGTTGATGCACGATCAGCATCCGACGCGCTCCTATGTCGATCTCAATCGCTCGGGCGTCGCGCTGATGGAGATCGTCAGCCGGCCGGACATGCGATCGCCCGCTGAAGCAGGGGCTTACCTACGAAAGCTGCGCGCGATCCTGCGCTATGTCGGCAGCTGTGACGGCAACATGGAAGAGGGCTCGATGCGCGCCGACGTCAACGTCAGCGTGCGCAAGCCCGGCGATGAGCTCGGCACGCGGACCGAGACGAAGAACGTCAATTCGGTCCGCTTCGTCATGGCCTCGATCGAATATGAGGCGAAGCGTCAGGTCGAAGCGCTCGAGAGCGGGGAGCGGATCGTTCAGGAAACACGGCTGTTCAACCCGGACACGGGCACCACGCGTTCGATGCGCTCGAAGGAAGACGCGCACGATTACCGCTACTTCCCGGATCCTGACCTGTTGCCGCTCGAACTCGACGACGCGTTTCTTGACGAGTGCCGCGCGTCATTGCCCGAGCTGCCCGATGCAAAGCGCAAGCGCTACGAAGCCCAGGGCGTGACGCCCTACAACGCCGACGTGCTGACCGCCGAGGTCGAGACCGCACGCTGGTTTGACGCTTTGCTAGAAGCGGGGGCGGCGCCCGTGGCGGCGTCCAACTGGGTGACGGGCGAATTGTTCGGCGCACTCAACCGGATCGGGAAGGCCATTGAGGACTCGCCAGTCACGCCTGGGCAGGCGGCTGAATTGCTGGCGCTGGTTGCAGATGGCACGCTCTCGGGCAGCCTCGCCAAACAGGTCTTCGAGGTCATGCTCGAAACAGGCGATGCCCCCGGAAAGATCGTTGCCGAGCGCGGGCTGAAGCAGACCAGCGACACCGGTGCGATCGAGGCGGTGATTGCCGACGTGTTGGCGAAGAACCCCGGTCAGCTCGAACAGTATCGCGGCGGCAAGGTAGCGCTGTTCGGCTTCTTTGTCGGTCAGACGATGAAGGCGATGGGCGGCAAGGCCAATCCCGGTGTCGTCAACGATCTGCTGAAGAAGGCGCTTGCCTGATCGCAGCGCGCCCGGCTAGCCAACGTCCAGCGCGTTGAACGCGCGGAGAAATCCGGGGGGATTGCAGTGGGTCGATCGCGTCTGTTCATCGCGCTGGCGGTATTGCTGACTTGCGCGTCCTTGCCCGGGCAGGCCGAGATCAAGGCGGATACGAGCTTCCGCTTCCCCGCCGACAAACCGGTAAAAATCATCGTCTTCCGCCCCGACGTGAAGGTCGGCTCGATGGGCGTCGGCACGGTCGAGGAGCCCAACGCCGATTGGACGGCGGCGGCGCGCACCAAGCTCGCGGCGCAGATCGACGCGCACCAGAAGGGCGGCGGCAACGAAGTGATCTTTCTCGCCGATCAAGAAGGCGAGAATGCGCAGGTGGTGGCCGATTATCAGGCGCTGTTCCGCACCGTCGCCGCGGCGATCACCCAGCACAAGATGGCGCCCGGCGCCGGTCTGCCGACGAAGAAGAACAAGTTCGATTGGACGCTCGGGCCGGGCGCGACAAAGCTCGGTGAGATCGGCGGCGGCGATTACGCGCTCTTCGTCTCGACCCATGACGCGTATGGCACGGCGGGCCGCAAGGTGATGCAGCTGCTCTTCGCCGGGATGTTCGGCGGGTACATGCCCGCCGGCATCCACGCGAGCTATGCCGCGCTGGTCGATCTGAAGACGGGCAATATCGTGTGGTTCAATGTCGACCCGGCGTCGGGTGGCGACGTCAGGACGGACGAGGGCGCGACCAAGCGGGTCGAGCAATTGTTCACGCAATTCCCGCTGCGCGAAGGGCAGGCGGCTCCGTCTGCCGAGCCGGCGCCCAAGAAGTGAAACCGGGCCTTCAGCCCCGCAATGACAGCGGGCAGCGAAGGTGGCGCATCGTCAGCGCTTTGACGGCTGCACTTGCTTTGTCCGCTGCCGCCCCCGTCGCCGCCCAAATTGCTCCGATCACGGCCGGCTACACGCCCGTCGACAAGGATGAGCGCGGCTTCTGGTCGGAAGTCGAGGAACTCGAGCGCAATATCAAAACCAGTGCGTTCGTCATCCGCGATCCGGCGCTGAACGGCTATGTCCGGGGCACCTTCTGCCGCATCGTCGGCGCCAGCGAGTGCGCGCCGATCCGGATCTACATCGTCCGCACGGCCGACTTCAACGCGAGCATGTACCCGACCGGAATGATGATCATCAATTCGGGGCTGCTGCTGCGCATGCGCGACGAGGCACAACTCGCCGCGATCCTGGGCCACGAATTCACCCACTACACCCACCGTCATCAGATCCAGATCTTCCGCGACGTGAAACGCAAGGCGAATGCCGCGGCTTGGCTGTCGATGATCCCGGTCGGCGGCCTCGCCGCGGCAGCAGCGCTGTCGGTCGCGCAGCTTGGCATGGCGGCGTCGATCTTCACCTTCTCGCGGGGGATGGAGAGCGAAGCCGATGCCGTCTCCGTCCCACTGATGGCGAGGGCCGGCTACGATCCGGGCCAGGCGTGGCGTGTTTGGGAGCAGCTGCGCGCCGAACAGGATGCGACCGCCATCGCGCGCAATGCCAAGAGCCGCAAGGACAAGAATGGTGGCATCTTCGGCAGCCATCCACCGACAGCAGAGCGCCTCGCAACGCTGAAGACGCTCGCCGCGGCGCAGCCAGCCGGCGGCTCGGACGAGCGCGCTGCTTACGTCGCAGCGGTGCGGCCGTGGTGGCCGAAATTGGTCGACGACCAGATCAAACTCAATGATTTTGGTGGCACCGAATTCGTGCTCGGCAAGCTTGCCGAGACCGGCTGGACGGCGGATCTGCTCTACGCGCGAGGCGAGCTATATCGCACCCGCGGGCGACCAGACGATCTGACGCAGGCAGCGGGTTTCTACCGCTCGGCTACCGCGATGCCTGATACGCCGGCCGAAGCATGGCGAGGACTCGGGCTCGTCGAGCTGCGCGCTGGTCGCGTCGTGGAAGGGCAGGCGGCGCTTGCCAACTATCTGAAAGCGCGACCCGATGCGACCGACCGGTCGATGATCGAAATGATGGCGGAGGAAGTTTCGTGAAGAAGATCATGGTGTTCCTGGCATCCGCCGCGCTCGTCGCCACGCCGGCGTTAGCGTACAAGCTGGTAACTCATGGGCAGCGGGTGGCGGTCGCGAAGTCGGCGATGACGATCGCTCCTCCCATCGACTGGAACCGCCAGCAATCGCGCCCGGGACGCAACGCGGAGGCATGGACGCTCGATGGCATGCCGCTCAACGAGGTGACCTTCTACGGCGGGATCGCGGCCGATCAGACGTTGTTCAAGGAAGTGAACAAGAAGGAAAAACCGCTGCCGCGCTTTGCGGCGGGGATGCTGCCGACCGATGTCGTGCAAATGTTCGAGGCGAGCTATCGCTTGGCGGGCGGTTCGGCGCTGTTCTCGGTCGATGGGGTCGAGCCCGCAACCTTCGCGAGCAACCGCGGCTTTCGCTTCCGCTATTCCTTTACGCTGGAGGGCGAGGAAGTGAAGCGCCTCGGCGAGGCAACCGGCGCGATCGTCGGCGGCAAGCTGTGGATGATCACGTATGAGGCGCCGGCGATCCATTACTTCGATCGCAACCTTGCGGATTACCGCGCGCTTGTGGCGAGCGCGCAGCTACCGGGGCCGACGGTGACGGTGGGATAATATCCGCCGGCCGGCGGTCGTTACCGCAGCGTCCGGAACGCCTTCCGGAGTTCGTCCACGAACAGTTCCGGCTGCTCGAACGCCGCAAAGTGTCCGCCCTTTGGCAGTTCGTTCCAGTGAATGATGTTGGGATACTGCCGCTCCGCCCAACGGCGAGACGCGCGAAACAGCTCCTTGGGGAAGATGCTGCACCCGGTCGGTACCTGCACCGTCTCGGTGGCGAACGAGCCGAAGCTCTCCCAATATAGCCGTCCCGACGACGCGCCGGTGCCCGTCAGCCAATAGAGCATGATGTCGTCGAGCATCTCGTCGCGGGTCAGTGCGTTTTCCGGCGTGCCGTCACAGTCGGTCCATTCCCGAAACTTTTCGTAGATCCACATCGCTTGCCCGACCGGCGAATCGACGAGTCCATAGCCAAGCGTCTGCGGCCGGGTTGCCTGCTGCTGCGAATAGCCGTTGCCGTCCTTCGAATAGCGCTGAAGGTCGGCCAGTGCCGCCTTCTCCGCCGCGGTCGGGTCGGCGAGATCCTCAGGCGTCGGGCGCGCCACGACCATGTTGAGGTGAATGCCCGCAACCGCCGGATCCCCGCTCGCGCCGATCGCGGTCGTCACGGCGGATCCCCAATCCCCCCCCTGCGCCACGAACCGAGCATAGCCCAGCCGCTGCATCAGCACGATCCACGCCTTGGCGATCCGCGGCACCGGCCAGCCCTCCGCGGGCCGATCGGAGAAGCCGTAGCCGGGCAGGGAAGGGCAGACGACGTGGAACGCATCCTCCGCCCGGCCGCCGTGCGCGACCGGATCGGTCAACGGCCCGATGACCTTCATGAACTCGATCACCGACCCCGGCCAGCCGTGTGTGATCACGATCGGCAGCGCGTTCGGCTCGGGCGAGCGGCGATGTAGAAAGTGAAGCTTCAGCCCGTCGATTTCCGTCGTGAACTGCCCGACCGCGTTCAACGCAGCTTCGCAGCGCCGCCAGTCATACCCCGTTTGCCAATGCTCGACAAAGGCACGGGCTGCAGCAAGCGGCACCCCCTGTTGCCACCCATCGACCGTCTCGCGTTCCGGCCAGCGGGTGCGCGCAAGCCGATCCTGGAGATCGTCAAGCGCATGTTGCGGCACGTCGAGAATGAAGGGCGTCACGGCGTCGCTCATCGCATTTCTCCTTCAGCGGCCCCGGCGCAGCAACGCGAGCGCCTGCTCCGCCAGCATCGGGCAACCATTGATCGCCTCGCCCGCGTTCGGCGTCGTACCGGCGAGAGCACGGGCATAGACCCCCTGGCTGATCGAGGCGAGGCGGAAGGCGGCGAAGCCGAGATAGAAGCTCCAGTCGGCGATCTCGCCACGGCCCGTGCGCCGGCAGTAAGCAGCGACATAATCGTCCTCGCTCGGGATGCCGCTGGCGGCAAAGTCGACGCCCTGCAACGTGCCCCAAGTCGTCGACGTGGAATGCCACATGAAGCAGTTATAGCCCAAGTCCGCCAGCGGGTGCCCGATCGTTGAAAGCTCCCAGTCGAGCACCGCGATCAATCGCGGCTCGGTGGGGTGGAACATCACGTTTTCCAGCCGGTAATCACCATGCGCAATCGCCACCGCCTCGTCGATTGGTATGCGCGCGGGGAGCTCGGCGATCAGCGCCTCCATCGCCACGATCTTCTCGGTCTCGGCGCCGCGATATTGCTTCGTCCAGCGCGCGATCTGGCGCTCGAAATAGCCAGTCGTGCGACCATAATCATCGAGGCCCACCGCACGATGATCGACCGCATGGAGTGCAGCCAGCGTCGCGCTCAGCTGATCGTACACTGCGGCGCGCTCGCTCGGGGCGAGATCGGGCAGGGTGGCGTCGCGAAAGATCCGGCCCTCCAGATAGTCCATGACGTAGAAGGATGTGCCGATCACCTCGGGATCGACGCACAAGGCGCGCATTACCGGAACGGGCACACCGGTATCGCGCAACGCCGCCATCACGCGATACTCGCGATCCACCTGATGGGCGCTCGCGAGCAGGGCCCCTGGCGGCTTCTTCCGCAGCACGAAATCACCGGCGTCGGTGGAGAGCATGAAGGTCGGGTTGGAAGCGCCGCCGACGAATTGGCGTACTTGCAGGCCATTGCCGACACCCTCAATATTGGCACCCAACCACGCGGCAAGGCGCGCATCGTCGAACTGGTGTCGCTCGGCGACCGCAGCCAATCGCGCCCCGGATGAGCCGGTCATGTCGACAGCAAGCCTGCGGTTCGTCTCATGATCATGCGTCCCCCTCCCGCCGGCGCGTCACGCCCGCCGCTTGTCCAAGTGTTAGCGCAAAAGGCCGACGCTGATCGAGCCCGAAATCAGTCCGACTTAAAGGTCGAGAGGATCCCGGCCAGCAGCCTGAAGTCGCGCTCGCGCGGCGAGGCGCGGCGCCATGCGAGCGCGATCGTGCGTATGGGATGATCGCCGGCCAGCGGTCGCGCGGCGATGTGGGTATGGTCGAGGATGCCGGCATTGAGCGCGAGTTCGGGCAGCATGGTCACGCCCAGGCGGTTCTCGACCATCTGGACGATCGTGTGAAGCGACGTCCCCATCATCGTCGCCTCAGCGCGCAGCTCGGGCCGGTTGCAGGCTGCAAGGGCGTGATCCTTCAGGCAATGCCCGTCTTCCAGCAGCAACAGCCGAGTTTCGTCGATATCCGCCGGCGAAATCGGGGTTACGCCCTCGGGCAGCTCGCCTTCCGGAAAGGCGAGGAACAGCCGATCGTCGAACAGAGGCTCGGACGTCACATCGCCGCAGCCGTAAGGCAGCGCCAGCAGCACGCAATCCGCGCGGCCGTTCTGGAGTGACTCGCACGCTACGGCGCTGGGCTCCTCGCGCAGGAACAGCTTGAGATCGGGATAGTCGGCGCGCAGCCGAGGCAGAACACGGGGAAGCAGGAATGGAGCAATCGTCGGAATTACGCTCATCCGCATCTCGCCGGTGAGTGGCCGGCCGGCAGCGCGGACCATATCACCAAGCTCCTCCGCCTCGCGCACCACGCGTCGTGCCTTGGCCACGATGCCATCGCCGAGCGGGGTGAAGCGGACGACGCGGCGGGTGCGCTCGACGAGTGTCACGCCGATCAGCGTCTCAAGTTCGCGAATGCCTGCCGACAGGGTCGACTGAGTCACGAACACGCTGTCAGCGGCGCGGCCGAAATGACCCTGGTCCTTAAGCGCGATGAGATATTGCAGCTGCTTGAGCGTAGGCAGATACGTCGCGGCCATCGGATTTAATCGCCTTTATCGCTCGATCGCTGTCCGATTAGCGCGTTCGGTCGATCATGCGAACCCGGCCTGCATTTCACAGAATCGCACGGATGAATCCGTAGGTGCTGGTGACGATCAGTACGAAGCCGACCAGTATGAGCATCGTCTTGGTCGGTATCCTCTTCGCCATGACCGCCCCGAACGGCGCGGCGCAAACGCCGCCGATCAGCAGACCAACCGTGGCGGTGGCGAAATCCTTCAGTCCCAATTGTGAGATGAAGGTCGCCGAAACGGTAAGCGTCAGGAAGAACTCGACCGAATTGACCGTCCCGACAACCTTGCGCGGCTCGACTCCCTGAACCAGCAGGTTGGACGTGACGATCGGCCCCCAGCCGCCGCCGCCCGCCGCATCGAGGAAGCCGCCGATAAGCCCCAGCGGCGCGACGACCTTCGGCTTGTTGGCAGTCGGCGGGAACAGCAGCCCACGGATCAACAGATACACGCCGATCGCGATCAGATATCCCAGCACATACGGCTTGATCATCTCGCCATCGATATTCGTGAGGAGATAGGCGCCGGAGACGCCGCCGATGATGCCAGGGATCAACAGTTGCAGGAACAGCGCCTTGTCGACGTTTCCGTGCAGGACATGGCTGATGCCGGAAACCGCGGTGGTGAACGCCTCGACAATGTGCACGTTGGCGGAGGCGCGTGCAGGAGACACGCCCATCACTGCGACAAGCAAGGTATTGCAGATCACCCCGAATGCCATGCCCAGTGCGCCATCGACGATCTGGGCACCAAAGCCGACCAATATGAACGGCAGCAGCGTTTCAAAGGTCAGCAACGATAGGTCCACGCCAGTCCCCCAGAAGCGTCTGCGCTCTCTGCCGCATGGCGCACAATCCAATATCCTACAAGAACGCTATATTATGCGGCAAGCAGCCTTATCTTCGCCGCGCTGGAATTTGGCGACAGAGCCTCCTAGATTGCCCGCTCACGACAGGGGACGCGTCATGGCGCGATTGGCCGACTATCTCGATTCGATCCGCGCACGCGATCCCGCGCCGCATTCCCGTCTCGAAATTATGACTTACCCTGGCGTTTGGGCCCTCGGCTGGCACCGGGTCGCGAACCGCTTGTATCGTTCGCGGCTATTTCTGCTGGCACGGGTCGTGAACCATTTTTCGCGCTTTATGACCGCGATCGACATCCATCCCGGCGCGAAGATTGGGCGCAATTTCTTCATCGACCATGGCTTCGTCGTCATCGGCGAAACGGCCGAGATCGGTGACGACGTGACAATTTATCAGTGCGTCACGCTCGGCGGCACCAGCCCCGATAATGGCGTCGCCGGCAAGCGCCATCCCACGATTTCGGATGGCGCGATTATCGGATCGGGCGCGCAGGTTCTCGGTCCGATCACGGTAGGTCGGCGTGCGCGCGTCGGTGCCAATGCAGTGGTCACGCGCGACGTTCCGGAAGGCGCGGTGATGGTCGGTATCCCGGCGCGCCCGACGATGGTCGAAGGCGGCCAGGCGCCCGAGCGCAAGTTCATGGCCTATGGCACCCCATGCAGCGAGATGTTCGATCCGGCGACGCAGAAGGTGGAGCTCTTGCGCTGCGAGCTTGAGGTCATGAAAAAGCGCCTCGACGCCTTGCTTGAGGAGCAAGGACCGGCGCAGGAGCGTAATTGCGCCTGATGGGTGTCGTAACGCCGTTTCCTGTTCCGAGCCGCCCGAGCCAGATCGGGTTCGATCGGCTTGAGCTGAACCGCATTCTCGATCTGTACGGCCGGATGGTGGCCGCAGGGCATTGGCGCGATTATGCGATCGAACTGGGTCGCGAGGCCGCGATATTCGCGGCTTTTCGCCGCACGGCGGAACGGCCGGAGTTTCGGATCGAAAAGCATCCGGCGCTTCGCAATCGTCAGGGTATGTGGGCGTTGGTCAGCGAGGCGGGGCAGGTGGTGAAGCGCGGCCACGAACTGGCACCGGTTCTGGCGCCGCTCGAACGGCGGCTGATGAAATTGGTCGAGGATTGATGCGTATCGCTAGGGTCGTGGCGGAGCTGTTCGCGCACCCCGTGGTGGCACCGCTTCGCGCACGATATTTCGAACCATGGCGGCACTACCATGATTGGTCGCACCCGCTGGCGATGATCGGCCACCTTGCAGCAGCCGAAGCGAATGGAGTGCCAATTATCGATCCGGTGGCAGCGGCCGGTTTTGTCCTGTGGCACGACGCAATCTACGATCCAAAAGCCCCGCATGGTCGCAACGAATGCCTGAGTGCGGAATTATGCGGCTGGGAAATGGTGGCGGTTGCGGACCCGGCGAGTGTCGATTACGCTGAGACGGCTATCCTTTCGACAATCGATCATCGGGTGCCCGACGTGAAAGAGTGTCCCGACGGGGCGCTATTGCTCGACGTTGATCTGGCGATACTTGGTGCATCTGAAGTCGACTTCAAACGCTATAATACCCAGATCGCGGCAGAATATAAATATGTGCCAGCAGAAGCGTTCCGCAGCGGACGCGCTACGGTGCTACGCCGCTTCCTTGATCGCGAGCGATTGTTCGTCACTGACTGGGGCGTAGTGCAATGGGAAGCGCAGGCGCGAGCGAATTTGGCACAAGCGATCACTGAGCTGAGCGAACAAGACTAAAGGTATTACCGATTACTTCGTCATCCCGGGCTCGTCCCGGGATCCACCGTGCCGCAGACTCGAAGAGTTCAGCATGTGCGGAACGGTGGATATCGGGACAACCTTGCCACGATGAAGAACGTTAGTGGCTCAGCCGAGCTAGCCTCAGCCGCCCTGCAGCTTCTTCCCGATCATCATCGACTGGCCAGCACCCGAATCCGGTACGATCTCGCCGGTCCGATCAGTGATCTCCGCCCAATGCTTTGCGATGCCCTCGGGTGACAATTCGTCGCCAGACAGCGCCACGCCGGGCGTTAGCGTGACATAGGCCGCTTGGAACACGCCAGCGCCAGCACCTACGATCTGGTTGGTCGGTGCGTCCTCGCTTACAAGGTAAAGCGCGGCCGGCACGACCTTGTCCGGCGAAAACGCCTGAAACAGCTGCTCAGGGAACAGGTCTTCGGTCATCCGCGTGCCGGCGACAGGCGCGAGCGTGTTGACCTTGATGTTGTTCTTCGCCCCTTCGAGATACAGCGACTTGGTAAAGCCAGCGAGGCCGAGCTTCGCCGCGCCATAATTCGTCTGGCCGAAATTGCCGTAGAGTCCCGTCGACGATGCCGTCATCAGGATGCGGCCATAATTCTGCGCGCGCATCGTCTCCCACACTGCCTTGGTGGCATTGGCCGAACCAAGCAGGTGAACCTGGACAACAAAGGCGAAATCGGCGGGCTCCATCTTTGCGAACGATTTGTCGCGCAGCACGCCGGCGTTGTTGATCAAAATGTGGACACCGCCCCAGGCTTCCTTCGCCTTCGCGACCATCTCGACCATCTGATCATATTCTGTGACGCTGGCGCCGTTCGCCATCGCATCGCCACCGGCGGCCTTGATCTCATCGACCACCTTGTGCGCAGCGTCGGAGGCACCCGCCCCGGTGCGATCACCGCCAAGATCGTTGACGACGACCTTTGCGCCGCGCCGTGCGAGCTCAAGCGCATATTCGCGGCCAAGGCCGCCGCCGGCGCCAGTAACGATCGCGACCCGGTCGTCGAAACGGATGGACATGGAAAAGGCGCTCCCCTCTGTGGAATGGAGCGCCTTTCCATACTCGTCATTCAAACGGGCGCAACCGCCCGCATCAGTCGATCACTTGCCGCCGCGCTGCATGCAATTGTCGTACTGGCCCTTCTTGCACACCGGATACGTCTGCATCGGCGCAGGCGGCGGGTAAGCGGTGTTCGGGTCAGCCGCGGCCTGGAAGCGAACCGTCGCACCGGGCGCCGGAGAACCCTGCATAGGCGGAGTGCTCGGCTGATAACCGCCGGCCGGGTCGGCCGCCGCCGGATCACCCGACGGTGCCGGTGCCGGCATCGTCCCGGCGGCGGGAGCGCCGGCGGTCATCGTGGTGTCTCCACCCGTCGGAGCGGGGGGTGCCTGCATCGCCGGGTCGGCAGGCGCGGCAGCATCGGGAGCCGCCGCCGCGTCAGGGGCGGTTGCCGGGGCTGCTTGCTCTGCCGGTGCGGCCGGCATGTCCTGCGCAATGGCAGGGACGGCGATGATGGCGGCTGCCGCCAAAAGGAAGGATTTCATGTTGAACTCTCCAATCAGGATACGCTCGAATGCGTAGAAACGCAGCCGGGGAACGCGCTAGGTCGCGTAAGTATCCTTTGTTTCGCTGGCGATCCGAGAGCAGCCTGCCATCAATGCCCCGCGTCGAGCGCGTAACCAGCCGATCGCACCGTGCGGATGATGTCCGGCCGACCGCCTTCGTTGATCGCCTTGCGCAGTCGCCGGATGTGGACGTCGACGGTGCGGCTTTCGATGTCGCTGTCATGGCCCCACACGCTGTCGAGCAGCCGTTCGCGCGAAAAGACATGGCCGGGGTGTTCCAGGAAGTGCTTGAGCAGCCGGAACTCCGTCGGGCCCAGCGGTATCACCTCGCCACCGCGGCGTACCTTGTGCCCGACGGTATCCATCTCGAGGTCGGAGTAGCTAAGCGCTTCGCCGGCGAGCCCCGGACGAACGCGGCGGAGCACCGCGCTGACACGGGCCACCAGCTCGCGCGGGCTGAACGGCTTCGTGACATAATCGTCCGCGCCTGTCTCAAGGCCCCGAATACGATCTTCTTCTTCGCCACGTGCCGTAAGCATGATGATCGGCACGTTTGCCGTTTCGGGCGCGCGCCGCAGTCGCCGGCAAACCTCAATGCCGGAGATGCCTTCTACCATCCAGTCGAGTAGGACGATGTCGGGCACCTTCTCCCGGGCGAGCAGCAAGGCCTCTTCGCCGTCGATCGTATGAACGACGTCAAAGTCCTCGCGTTTGAAATGCCAGACGAGCAGCTCCGCGAGCGAAGCATCGTCTTCCACCAGCAGCATGCGTGCGCGGCCCATCAGTTTCCCTTTTCGCGATCCGCCAACTGGGTTCCCGTGGCGGCAAAATACACCATCTCCGCGACGTTCGTCGCGTGATCTCCGATCCGTTCGAGATTTTTGGCGACGAACAGCAGGTGCGTGACTTGCGTGATCGTTTTTGGGTTCTCGACCATATGGGTCACGAGCGTCCGAAAAATCGCGTCGTAGAAGTCGTCCAGCGCATTGTCGCGCTCACAAATTTCCACTGCTGCGTCAGCGTCGCGCGCTCCGAAGGCGTCGAGCACGTCGTGGACCATCTCTGCGGCCATCCGTGCCATCGCTTGAATGACGGAAATTGGCTCGATCCGATGCTCGCTCTCAATAAGCGGCACCCGCTTTGCGATATTCTTGGCGTAATCGCCAATACGTTCGACGACAGCGGCGATCTTGAGCGCCGCGACCACTTCGCGCAGGTCGTTCGCCAACGGTGCGCGGATCGCAATGATCCGAACTGCCAATCGCTCGACCTCGGCCTCGATCACATCGATCTGCTTATCCGCGGCGCGCACCTCTTGCGCTAGTTCGAGATCTCCGCGGGCGAGCGAACGCATCGCCGCCTCGATAGCCTCCTCGGCCAGACCGCCCATCTGACTTATCAGCCCGCGCAAGCGACCGATATCCTCGTCAAACGCCTTGACGGTATGTTCTTGCCCCGCGCCCATCTATCGTTCCTTCAACCGTATCGGCCGGTAATGTAATCGGTCGTGCGGGACTCGCGCGGGTTGGTGAAGATGTCGTTCGTTTCGCCATATTCCACCAACTCGCCAAGGTGGAAGAATGCCGTCTTTTGGCTGACGCGCGCCGCCTGCTGCATGTTGTGCGTGACGATCACGATAGCATAGCGCCCCCGCAGATCGTGGATCAGCTCCTCGATCCGCGCTGTCGCGATCGGGTCGAGCGCGCTACACGGCTCGTCCATTAGGATCACCTCGGGATCAACTGCGATGGCGCGGGCAATGCATAACCGCTGCTGCTGGCCGCCGGAGAGTGCTGTGCCGCTATCCGACAGCCGGTCTTTCACCTCGCCCCAAAGCCCGGCGCGGGTCAGCGACTGTTCGACGATCCGGTCAAGCTCCGCCTTACCGGTGGCGAGGCCATGAATGCGCGGGCCGTAGGCGACGTTCTCATAGATCGTCTTGGGAAAGGGGTTCGGCTTCTGAAAAACCATGCCGACGCGGGCGCGGAGCTGCACCACGTCCATGTCTTTGGAATAGATGTCTTCGCCGTCGAGCCGGATGTCCCCGATCACGCGCGCTGATGCGACCGTGTCGTTCATTCGATTGAGCGTCCGCAAAAACGTCGACTTACCGCAACCCGACGGGCCGATGAAGGCAGTGACATCCTCTTGATCGATATCGATCGACACCTGCCGGATGGCCTGTTTGTCGCCGTAGAAGACGTCGACGTCATGGGCAGTTATCTTATGGGTCACCAGCGGGTCTCAAATCGATTACGAAGGTAAATGGCGAAGCCGTTCATCACGAGCAAGAAGACGAGCAGGACGATAATCGCTGCCGACGTTTTCTCGACGAAGCCGCGCTGGACCTCGTCCGACCAAAGAAAGATCTGCACCGGCAAAACCGTCGCGGGATCAGCAAACCCTTCGGGCGGCGCTGCGATAAAGGCGCGCATGCCGATCATCAGCAGCGGCGCGGTTTCGCCAAGCGCGCGTGCCATGCCGATGATCGTGCCGGTAAGGATGCCTGGCAGCGCGAGCGGCAGGACGTGATGAAACACGACCTGGACTGGGCTCGCGCCGATGCCCAGCGCAGCATCGCGGATTGATGGGGGAACCGCTTTGATCGCGTTGCGCCCCGCAATAACGATCACCGGCATCGTCATCAGCGCGAGCGTTAGCCCCCCGACGATCGGCGCCGAGCGCGGCAGGCCGAATGTGCCAAGAAATACAGCGAGCCCAAGCAAGCCGAAGATGATCGACGGAACGGCGGCAAGATTATTGATCGAGACTTCGATCAGGTCAGTCCAGCGGTTCTTTGGTGCATATTCTTCGAGATACAACGCTGAGAGCACGCCAATCGGAAAGGCGAGCACTAGCGTGACGAGCATCGTCAGCAGCGATCCCTTTAGAGCTCCCCAAATGCCGACCCGGGTGGGGTCCGTCGAGTCCGCATTGCCGAAAAAGTCACGGCTGAGGCCACGTGAGAGGCGACTGCGCAAGCTGGCGACCGTCTGCTCTGCACTGGGAGTACCTTCACCCTTATATGCGACGTCAACTGCGGTAGCGACCGGAACTTCGATCGTAGCGGTGCGGCGCAGGAGCGAGGGATCAGCCTTTACCGCCTCGCGCACGCGCAGCCACGCTCCGTCGGACAACAGCTCGGCGCCGCCATATTGCCCGAAGGCTTCGCCTGCGGCGCTGTCGACCAACCCCTCCAGGCCCGCGCCGGTCAGCGCCAGGTCGGCGCGGTCGCCACGGAGTTGCTCGGGCGTGACCATGAGTTCGGCACGCGCGAAGTTAATCGGCAGTGCAATACGAGTCTCGGTGAAGCCGGCCGCGCCTTGCGCCACCATCGTGATGATCAGGAAAGCGAGGAAGCTCGCCGACAGGACGATAGCCGCCACGCCCAGCATCCGAAATCGCCGCTCGGCGCCATAGCGGCTCGCGATGCGACGGCGCATCGCTTCGGTCCGCCAGTCGGTGGGCGCCCGATCAGTCATAGGCTTCACGATACCGTTTCACTACGATCAAGGCGACGATGTTGAGCAGCAACGTCACGACGAACAGCGTCAGACCGAGCGCAAAGGCGGCAAGCGTCTTGGCGCTCTCGAACTCGGCTTCGCCGGTCAGCAGGTCGACGATCTGCTTGGTGACAGTGGTCGTGCTGGCGAACGGATTGAGCGTTAGCGCCGCAACTCCGGAAGCGGCCATTACGACGATCATCGTCTCGCCAATCGCCCGACTGACGGCGAGCAGCACACCGCCAACGATTCCCGGAAGCGCCGCAGGGACGAGCACCTTGCGGATCGTCTCTGACGGTGTGGCTCCCATGGCCAGGCTACCGTCGCGCATTGCGTTAGGTACTGCGGCTAGCGAGTCGTCCGCCATCGACGAGACGAACGGGATGATCATCACTCCCATGACGAGTCCGGCGGCAAGCGCGCTTTCGCTGCTGGCCCAGCTGATCCCGATTGCGACGGCGAAATCGCGTACCGCCGGCGCGACAGTCAGCGCTGCGAAGTAGCCATAAACCACAGTTGGCACACCGGCGAGCACCTCAAGCAACGGCTTCATCCAACGCCGGGTGGAGGCATGGGCATATTGCGTCAGATAGATTGCGCTCATCAGCCCGAAGGGGATCGCGACGATCATCGCAATCACCGCGCCGATGAAGAACGTGCCCCAGAACAACGGCACCGCACCCAGGCTTGCACCCGGATCGCGTGGATCGATCACCTGCGGCGACCAATGGGTGCCAAAAAGAAAGTCGCCGATCGGCACGATCGAGAAGAAACGGGCGCTTTCAAATACTAAGCTCGCAACGATCCCGACCGTTGTCAAAATCGCGATCAGCGATGCAAGTAGCAACGCAATCATCACGACCCGTTCCACCTGCGTGCGGGCGGAAAACTGCGGCCGGACACGAACATAAGCGAAAGCAAAGCCGGCGAAGGCGAGCACCGACGAAAGCGCTGTGGCTATCCAATCGTACTGGTTCTGCGCTTCGCGATAGGCAGGAGCTAGCGTTTCGGACAGGTCGTGGAATGCACCAAATGCTTGGCCCCGAGCAAGATTGCGCGCCTCCGACAGGATCGCCGCACGTTCAAAACCTTGGGGCGGGAGGTAAACAGCGACCGGCGTCGCGATGACCGCTTCAGTAACAAGTGCGGGGGAAATAAATGACCAAACGGCGAGGAAGAGTAGCGGCGGCAGCACGGTCCACAACGCGACGTACCAACCGTGATGCACGGGCAGGGCGCTAAACCGCTGCTTGCTATCGACGCGGAATGCCGCGGCGCGCGCCCGCGCAAGGAACCAGGCAATCAGCCCCAGCGCCGTTACAAGAAAGAAGAGCGCAATCAGGCTCATCGTAGGTCGGCGCCGTTCAACGTCGTTTCGTTTTTCACGATCTGCGCCGCGCGAGTCTGAATAGGCGCCGGAGCGGCGATCAGGCCGCGACGCGCGAGCGGGCCATCGGCGCCCCAAAGCTTGGCATATTGCTGGATGAACAAGCGCAGCCCGGGCACCGCGTCGAGGTGCGCCTTCTTGACGTAGATGTAGAGCGGTCGCGCACCCGGGTAGCTGCCGTCGGCGATCGTTGCACTGCTCGGCGTAACTCCGGCAATCGGTACGCCATTTACCGAGCCCCCGTTCTCTTCGAGATAGGAGTAACCGAACACGCCGATCGCATTTGGGTTGGCGGTCAGCTTCTGGACGATCAGATTGTCGTTCTCACCCGCATCGACGTAGGCACCATCTTCGCGCACGCGCTGACAACGTGCCTTGAAAGCCTCCTCGTCGTTGTCTTTCAGTGCCGCGGCCGTCAAATCCGTTTCTTCGCAGCCACGTGCCAGGATTAGCTCCGCGAGCGCGTCGCGCGTGCCGCTGGTCGAAGGCGGGCCATAAACCTGGATCGGTACTGCGGGGAGCGAAGGATTGACCTCTTTCCACGTCCGCGCGGTGTTCGGCTTGCCTCCGGGCGTGGCGGCAAGTGCGCGGTAAAGATCAGCAGGCGTCAGCGCCATTTTCGGGCCGTTCTTTGCCTCCGCAAATGCGACGCCGTCGATCCCTACCTGAACCTCGAGGATCTGCCCCGCGCCGTTCTTGGTGCAATCGTCAAACTCGCTCTTCTTCATCCTGCGAGAGGCGTTCGCGAGGTCAGGATGGCTGGCGCCAATGCCGCCACAGAACAATTTCATCCCGCCGCCAGTGCCGGTCGCCTCAATCACCGGTGGCTTGGCGTCCGGGTTGTTGGCGAGGAACTGCTCGGCGACGATCGTCGTGAAGGGATAGACTGTCGAGGATCCGACCACCTTGATCTGCGCGCGCGCGCCGGCGCTACCGCTCGCCTGATCATGGCACGCGGTGAGCAGCGCAAGCAGTGCGAACGGCATGGCGGCGCGAATCATCGTTTTCCTGAGCAGTGTCGCCCCCGGCGCGACGCCGGGGCTGTGTGACATGGGCGTTACTGCTTGATGACATCAGCCAGTGGCGAAGCCGCGGTTGCGGCCGGGATCAATCCGAACGTTGCGCCGGGTGCGCGAAGTGTCACCGTGACCCGCGTCCCTTCACCCGGGCGGCTGGCGATATCCAAGCGCCCGCGGTGTCGCTCCACGATATGTTTGACGATCGCGAGCCCGAGCCCCGTCCCGCCGATCGATCTGCTGCGGCCCGGATCGACGCGATAGAAGCGCTCGGTCAGTCGCGGGAGATGCTCGGGCGCAATCCCGTCCCCTTGGTCGGCGACCACCAAACGGAGCGTGTCCCCTTCGCGCGTCAACGACACGCGGATCGGAGTTCCGGGACGGCCATATTTCATGGCATTCCCGACTAAGTTATGGAGCAACTGTGATAATTGCGTCGCATCGCCGAGCATCGGAACGGACGTTGTTTCATGCTCGAGGATGATGTCATGCCCGCGACCATCATGGGCGTCGGCGAGTTCCTCGCGTGTCCGGTCGATAAGCGCCGCGAGATCGACCGATTCGGCCGGGGCACGAAACTTCTCCGCTTCGATACGCGACAGGCTCATCAGATCGTCGACGAGCCGTTCCATCCGCCGCGCCTCGTCGAACACAATCTTGAGGAACCGCGCGCGCAGCGCCGGATCCTCGCCGGCTTCATCAGCTAGCGTCTCGACGTACCCCAAAATGGAGGCGAGCGGCGTGCGCAATTCGTGACTCGCATTCGCCACGAAATCGACCCGCATCCGTTCGGCGGCATGGCTGCCGCTGCGATCGGCGAGATGTACCAGTCGCCGTCCGTCGCCGATTGGCGCGACCCGCATCTCCCAGCGCTGGTCTGGCGCGCCCAATCCGCCGAGCGCCACAGGATCGGCTTCGCCGCTGCCGGCAAGCAGCGCTGCGGCAGCCGGGTGGCGGATTGCTATGCGAGCATCTTCCCCCAAGACATGGGTGCCGAGCAAGCCTCGCGCCGCACGATTGGCGATCGCGACACGGGCGCCGTTCAAGATCAGCACCGGTTCATTGAGCGCATCGAGCACCAAATCTAACGGTGCTGGCGGCGGTGTGCTCGGCGGCAGTGGCGCGGGTTCTGCCCGCGGTTCGCGCCCGGCCGTGGTCGCAAGTACTGCCGCAGCACCGCCGACGAGCGTCAACGCCGCGGCGTCCAGCGCCGCTCCGAGCCATCCGACGATACCTGCGGTGATGACGACGATCATCATCGCAATCCACCCGCGCGGAGAGATGATCTCGCCCATGCCTTCTTCGACCTTCGCGCCGCGACGGCGACTGACGAGCGACCTATCGCACCGTTGCGCTTGCGTCGACAGGCCCTCCAAAAGACTCCGCAGTTGATCCACAGCTTGAGTGTCGGAGCAGCGGTATGATTAACGTCCCCCTTCGGAACGCCGCCACCGC
This sequence comes from Sphingomonas radiodurans, assembly GCF_020866845.1. Taxonomy (NCBI): domain Bacteria; kingdom Pseudomonadati; phylum Pseudomonadota; class Alphaproteobacteria; order Sphingomonadales; family Sphingomonadaceae; genus Sphingomonas; species Sphingomonas radiodurans. The sequence continues at coordinate 363,044 of NZ_CP086594.1, read as the reverse complement.
GCTTCTTGTGCGCGCGTTAGGATTATGGAAGGGCACGCGGGTGGAAAAGCGCCCGATGAGCGATTTGATTAGCCCCGATGAGCCGGCACAGCCGCAGCGGCGCCGCGCCCTGAAGCTGGGTGCTGTTGGTGCGGTCACGATTGTATCGATCCGTCCGGCGATGGCTCAGGCCTATGGCTCAGTGCTCACGTGCGAGATTCCGGTGCCGGATCCACGACGGACCGGCGGGTATATCGACAAGGACGGCAAAGTCGTCCCTTCTGGTACTAAGGGCGCGTTCGCACCTCCGAGCCGTCCGCTAAAGGGTGAAGACGTTCGCCGCGCGCTTTCCAGCGGCGGCAATCTGCCGGGCGTCGACTACAATCGCAGCCGCGCATATTTAAAATATGTTCAGAATCTGCGGAGTGGATCGACCGGCTTCACCTGTTTCGCCTCGCTGCAGATGCCGCGGAAGTAGTGGAATGAACGCGACGCGCTATCGCGCGCCGCCTGCCGATTGCTTGGCGATGGTGCCACTCGACGATCTCGTTGCGGTATTTCATCGCGCGTCAGGGATCACGCATTTGGTCACGTCGCCCGTGCCTGAATTGCTTGAGGCGATGGCCGCTTGCTGGATGACGCTCGACGCGCTCGAGGTAGAATTTGAATTGGTTGGGGGTGGTCGCGCCAGCTTGTTAACGACGCTCGACGAACTTGTCGTGACCGGTCTGATTGAGCGGGCATGAGACACGTTTTCTCTATACGCGTCGGGCCGATAGGCTTTCGCGTCGGATCGGAGTGGCAGGCGCCGATCGATCAGCTGCGGGCCCTGTATCGCGACTATCCGGTGCTAGATCGCGTGCCGGATTTCACCGTCAGGCTGACCGCCAGCCGGCCCTGGCGGCGCTGGACCAGGCCGTCGGTTTCCATAGGTGGCGACTATGTCATTCCGGACGCGGCGCCGTTGCCGCTTGCGCAAGGGCTGCTCGCCGCCGAAATGGCGATGAACCTGCAGATGGCGTTAGGCCAACGGCGTTTCCTGCTCCTTCACGCCGCCGCTGTTGAGCGGGATGGACTGGCGATCATCCTGACCGGCGAATCTGGCGCAGGGAAATCGACGCTTGCCGCGCTGCTTCAGCCGCGTGGATGGCGCCTGCTCGCTGACGAGTTTGTCCTGATCGATCCTGCCACTGGCCTTGTCTATCCATTCCCGCGCCCCGTGAGCCTTAAGAATGCTGCCATCGTGGCGGCGCACGCGGCGCTGCCCGGCGCGACCTTCGGGCCATTGTTACCAGGAACGCCGAAGGGGGACATTCGCCACCTAGTTCCCGATCGGGCAGCGCTATCGGCGATGGACGAGCCGGCACGTCCCATATTGCTGCTGTTCCCGAGCTTCGGACATGCCGCGGAGCAACGGCCGGTGGGTGCAGGCGAGGCGTTTGTGCGGTTGACGCAGGCTTCAACGAATTATGTGGGACTTGGCGAGCGCGGCTTCGTCGCTCTCACCCGCCTGGTAAGTGACGTGACACGCGCCGCAATCGATTACCCCGACACTGCGACCGCTGCATCGATGATCGAGGAATTGTGGTGACTGCCGCCATTGATTTGGTGGCGCTGTTGGTCGATCCAAGTTCCGCGGAAGGCCTTGACGCGTCGAGCTGGACAGAGGTGATCGCCGCCGCGCGAGCTGAGCAGTTGATCGGGACATTGGCGACTCGGCTCGATGGGCTCGCGCTGCCCGTCGCAGTTGCGGCGATCCTCGTTGAGGCGCGTGCGACCTCGCTAGAAGGGCGCCGCCAGGCCTTGTGGGAGGCGGAGATGGCGCGGCGCGCTCTTGCTGGGATCGTAGAGCCGCTGATCCTGCTCAAGGGAACCGCATTCGCGGCTGCTGGTCTCGATGCCGGGCAGGGGCGGTCGATCGGCGACCTGGACATTCTCGTGCCGCAAGATGCGCTCGCTGCGGCGGAGACGGCGCTGCTCGCGCACGGGTGGATTTGGGTGAAGTCTGACCCGTATGATGACCGTTATTATCGGCAGTGGATGCACGAGCTGCCGCCACTGATCCATCCTGAGCGCGACCGGATGATCGATGTCCACCATACAATCCTGCCGCCGACCGCGCGAATTACACCCGACGCCGCCAGGCTGATCGCGAACGCGGTGTCGCTCGGCGCCGGGCTGGCGGTGCTGGCGCCAGAGGACATGGTGGTCCACGGTGCCATTCACCTGCTGGCGGACGGCGACCTTAGCGGCGGCCTCCGCAACCTGTGGGATCTCGATCGGCTGATGCGCGAGTTCATCGAGCGCGAAGACGGCTTCTGGCTGCAGCTCGCTGCCCGATCGGCCGATCATGGCGCGGATCGTGTCGTCGCGCGTGCGGCGCGGCTCTGCCATGCGCTGTTCAAGACGCCGGTTCCTCTCGAATGGCAGCGGCTTACGTTCACGGATCGGCTGTTCATGCGGCGGCTGCTGGCGCGGGACGGATGGGGCAGGGACAGGCGGCCGGCAACGCGGCTCGGCTTCTATATTCGCTCGCACTGGATGCGGATGCCGCCAACGCTGCTTGCGCAGCACCTGTGGATCAAGTGGCGTGCCGCCGCCGGGTAAGCGCCACGACTGCGAGCACGCCGACAATGACGACGGTATCCGCCACCCAGTCCATGATGTCGCAATCGCGATGCAGCGCCGGAATTGACTGGACCAGTTCGATCATCGCGCCGAGGAACGACAGCCGCTCGCCAATCTGTAGCAATTCGGCTTTCGGATACGCCATTACTGACAGGATCGTAAGGACGCCGAAAGCCAGCATGTGCTGATACTTATCGCCGTCGATCGGCACTTTCGGCGGATGCGGGAGCAGAGCCATCGTGACCGCGGTAAGCATCGCGAGCGCGAGCAGGATCCGCCAGCGACGGTGCTGCGGCGACGTCACGCGATTCGTTCGAGCGTGGGAACCAGATCGTCGAAATGGTCGATGATCGCGTCTGCGCCAAGCTCTTCAACGGGCTGCATCAGGAATCCAAAACGGCAAGCGATCGCCGGGATTCCAGCCGCCTGCGCAGCGGCGATGTCGTAGATCGAATCGCCGACGAACGCCGCTTTGCCACCACCAGATCGCTCGATCATCGCTCTAATCGGTATCGGTGACGGCTTCGCATTGCCCGCCCCCATGGTGTCGCCCCCGATCACGCAGGCGAGCCGATTGAGCACACCGGCGCCGCGCAAAACCTCGATCGCGTAGGCCTCGATCTTGTTGGTTACGACCGCCACCTTCGCGCCGCGCGCCTCTATTGCATCGAGCGCAGCGATTGCGCCGGGGAACGGAACGGTATGGACTGCGAGGTTCGCTGCATAATGATCGAGCAGGATGCGGTGCAGCCGGTCGAGTAGTGCATCGTCCCCCCCGCCGGTTGCTGTCAGCCCCTGCGACAGCATCAGCCGCGCCCCACCGCCGATCATCGGCTTGATCGCCGCCACTGACAAAGGCGGACGGCCATCCTGCGCAAGTGCGAAATTGACCGCCGCGGCGAGATCACCGCTGGTGTCGAGGAGGGTGCCGTCGAGGTCGAAGCCGACGATGTCGAAGGGAAAGCGATGCATTGCAGGCAGGCCGTGGCCGCTCGCTATAGAAATGGCAAGAATGTGGTGGCAGAGCCGCGCGATGACGCGCCATCCTCCTGCCGCCCCTTTGGCGGTCATCGTTCTTGCTGCGGGCAAGGGTACGCGGATGAAATCCGATCTGCACAAGGTGCTTCACCCGCTAGCCGGGAGGCCGATGCTGTTGCATCTGCTGGATAATGTCGCCGCCTTGAACCCCGCGCGCAGCGTTATCGTGGTTGGAGCTGGACGCGATCAGGTCGAAGCAGCAGTCGCCCCACTTGGCGTGGCTGTGGCGCACCAAGCGGAGCAGCTTGGTACTGGCCACGCAGTGCGGCAGGCCGAGCAGACATTGCGCGACTTCGTAGGCGACGTGCTGATTCTCTACGGTGATGTGCCGTTCGTGACGGCAGCGACGATGCGGCGAATGATCGACCGGCTACACGGCGAAGATGCTCCGGCGGCCGTCGTGCTTGGCTTCCGCCCAGCCGAACCGGGCGCATACGGTCGTGTCATTGCGGACGCAGACGGGCGGATCGACCGGATGGTCGAGTATAAGGACGCCTCGCTGGAAGAGCGGGCCGTAACCCTTTGCAACTCCGGTTTGATGGCAGCTCGTAGCGATGATCTGTTCGCGCTGCTGGCACGCGTGGGCAACGACAATGCCGCGGAAGAATATTATCTTCCGGACATCGTGATGCTTGCAGCGGACGACGGACGTACATCGGCGGTAATCGAGACTGATTCCGATGAAGTTGCTGGGATCAATAGCCGCGGCGAGCTCGCGGCGGTCGAATTGGTGTGGCAGCAACGCCGACGGCAGCAAGCGATGACAGATGGCGTCAGCCTCGTCGCGCCGGAGACGGTCTGGTTCAGCCATGACACGGCGCTCGGCCGCGATGTGACGATTGAACCTAATGTCGTATTTGGACCCGGCGTAACCATCGCGGATCGCGTGACGATTCATGCCTTCAGCCATCTAGACGGTGCGAACATTGGCGAGGGGGCATCGGTTGGGCCTTATGCGCGGCTGCGTCCGGGCACGGTGATGGAGGCCGGGTCGCGCGTGGGCAATTTCGTCGAGATGAAGAAGGCTGTGCTCGGCAGGGGCGCCAAGGCCAATCATCTGAGCTATCTTGGCGATGCCGAAATCGGCGAGGGTGCGAACATCGGGGCAGGTACGATTACCTGCAATTATGACGGCTACTTCAAGTATTATACGAAGATTGGAGCCGGGGCCTTCATCGGTTCGAATTCTGCGCTAGTTGCGCCAGTTACGATCGGCGATGGTGCAATTGTCGGCGCGGGATCAACCGTTACGGCGGATGTTCCGGCGGACGCGCTGGCGCTGGTCCGACCGTTACAGACGGCGAAGCCAGGCTGGGCAAAGCGGTTTCGTGAGATGATGCGCGCGAAGAAGGAAGCTCGCTAGATGTGTGGAATTGTGGGCATTTTGAGCAGCGAGCCGGTAGCCGATCGACTGCTCGACGGACTTAAGCGGCTGGAATATCGCGGCTATGATTCGGCGGGCATCTGCACGGTCCATGATGGTTTGTTCGAGCGGCGACGTGCGCCGGGCAAGCTGAAGAACCTCGCGCAACGCCTTATCGAAGAGCCGCTGCCCGGCACGAGCGGCATCGCGCACACGCGCTGGGCAACACACGGCGCGCCGACCGAGGACAATGCGCATCCGCATATCGTGGGCGACGTGGTCTTGGTGCACAACGGGATCATTGAGAACTTTAAGCCGCTGCGCGATGAGCTTCTAGCAGAGGGTCGCGAGTTTCAAAGTCAGACCGACACCGAAGTGGTTGCGCATCTGATCGCGCGTGAGATTGAACGCGGCGCGCAACCGCGCGAGGCGCTGGCGAACGTGCTTCCGAAGTTGCACGGTGCCTTCGCGCTTGGCGTGATGGTACGCACACATCCCGATCTGCTGCTTGGTGCGCGGCTCGGTGCGCCGCTGACCGTGGGTTATGGCGAGGGCGAAAACTTCCTTGGGTCAGACGCGCTTGCCCTCGCGCCACTGACTCAGCGCATCGCCTATCTCGAAGAGGGAGACTGGGTCGCGATCACGCGCGACGAGGTTGAGATTTACGATCGCGAGAACCAGCGCGTGGAGCGGCCGATCGTCAATTCGGGTGCGTCGGGGCAGTTGATCGACAAGGGCAATCACCGGCATTTCATGCAGAAGGAGATCTACGAACAGCCCGTCGTCGTTGCGCAGACGCTGCGTTCGTACCTGCGCCCGCTGGAGGCAAAGGTCGCACTGCCCGACATGGAATTTGATCTCTCGACCGTCGAGCGCGTCGTGATCGTCGCATGCGGCACGGCAAGCTATGTTGGGATGATCGGCAAATACTGGATCGAAGGGCTGGCGCGCATTCCGGTCGAGGTCGACGTGGCGAGCGAGTATCGCTACCGCGATCCCGTTCTTCTGCCGAATACGCTAGGGATGGTGATCTCGCAGTCCGGCGAGACGGCTGACACGCTCGCCGCATTGCGCCACATGAAGGCTGCAGGGGTGACGACTGGCGGGATCATCAACGTGCCGACGAGTTCGATGGCGCGCGAGGTGGATTTGCTGCTGCCCACGCATGCCGGACCGGAGATCGGCGTCGCCTCGACGAAGGCGTTTACGTGTCAGCTCGCGGTAATGGCCGCGCTCGCGACGAACCTTGCGCGTGCGAAGGGACGGCTGGCCGATGAAGCTGAAATCGTTCAGCATCTTCAAGAGGTGCCCGAAGCGATGAGCGAGGCGCTGGCGCATGATGCGGAGATCGAGGCGATGGCGCCGAAAATCGCCGCGGCACGCGACGTGCTGTACCTTGGCCGCGGGCCGGAGTATCCGTTAGCGCTGGAAGGCGCTCTAAAACTGAAGGAAATCAGCTACATTCACGCCGAAGGTTACGCTTCGGGTGAAATGAAGCACGGGCCGATCGCGCTGATTGATGATCAAGTGCCGCTGATCGTGATCGCGCCCTCGGGCCCGCTGTTCGACAAGACCATCAGCAATATGCACGAGGCGCAGGCGCGCGGTGCGCAGGTGGTGCTGATCTCCGATGCCGAAGGGATCGCGCAGGCGGGCGAGAACACGATCGCGACGATCGAGATGCCCAAGGTTCATCCACTGATAGCGCCGATGGTTTACGCGATCCCGGTGCAATTGCTGGCATATCATGTCGCGGTGGTGAAGGGAACGGACGTAGATCAGCCGCGAAACCTGGCAAAATCCGTTACAGTTGAGTGATTTAGCTTACACTCCTCACCAAATAAGTGAGGAGGTCACTCCCAGCCGCGTTCCAAGAATCGCTCGGCCAGCGTGCAGTGCATTGCGATCCCTTTGGCCATCACATCCTCTTCAATCGTCATGCGGGTGTTGTGCAACGGCGGGTTGGTTCGAGGATCGCTGTCGGGTGAAGCAACGCCGACAAAGGCCATCGCGCCTGGTATATCACGAAGAACGTAGGAGAAATCCTCGCCGCCCATCATCGGCGCCGGCATCTGCGACCAGCCATGCTCACCCGAGAGGGTGCCGGCGACGTCGCGCATCATCGCGGTCGCGCGGGGGTCGCAGAAGGTGACCGGATAGCCGGGATCAATCGTCACATCCGCTTCGCAATCGTGCGCCGCTGCGATGCTGGCCGTTATCTGCCGGAAGGCGGCGCGGGCTTTCTCGCGCGTGTGCTCGGAGAGCGTGCGCAGCGTGCCCATCAACTTCACTTCATCGGGGATGATGTTGTGGCTGCTGCCGGCGTGAAACTGCGTCATGGTCAGCACCGCGGGGTCCGCCACGGGGATACGACGCGCGATAAACGTTTGTAATGCCGTGACGATCTCGCAGGCGGCGGGGATCGGATCGATGCAGTCGTGTGGCATCGCGGCGTGGCCACCCTTGCCGCGGATCGTCGCGAGGACGGTGTCGGTGGAGGCGAGGAGGGGGCCTTCGCGGCCGACGAAGACCCCAGCTGGTGCGTTCGGGGAGATATGGAGGGCGAAGGCCGCCTCTGGGCGGGCGATGTCGAGCAGGCCGTCTTCGATCATGTGCCTCGCGCCGTGGTGGCCTTCCTCACCCGGCTGGAACATGAAGACGATCGTGCCGGGGATATCATTTTGCCGCGCGCTCAATGCCTTAGCGGCACCAACTAACATCGCAGAGTGGGCGTCGTGGCCGCAGGCGTGCATCGCGCCGGGGATGGTGGACGCATAGTCGAGGCCGGTTTCCTCGGTCATCGGGAGCGCATCCATGTCGCCGCGCAGGAGGACGGTGCGCATGTTGCTGCCGGCGGCGTCGGCGCGCCCGCCGCGGAGGATGGCGACGAAGCCGGTGGTGGTCTTACTGTCATGTATTTCCAGCGGAAGTCCGGCCAGGGCGGCCTTCAGCTTTGCGGTTGTCTTCGGACAGTCGTTGCCGATTTCCGGCTCGGCGTGGATGGCGCGGCGCAGCGCGACGGCGTCGGTGAGCTCGGCGGCGCCGGCGGCGCTCCAGTCGATGCGGGCGTTCATGGGAGATCCTTGCTGACGGGAGCGACGGCTGGCGTCGGGGCGCGACGTGCGGTCTTCACTGAGACTGTCGGCTCAAGCATTTGACCTTTCATGATTCCTTCCCCCTTCGTTGGAGAGGTCGGGAGTTCCATGATGCGGCGGACGACGTCCATTCCCTCGACTACGCGGCCGAACACCGCGTATCCGGCGTTGGAGCCCTCCGCGTCCATCGCCGGCGTGTTGCCGACGATGATGAAGAAATCTCCGCGCGATGTGCCGGGCGACGCCATCGCCATGGAAATGGCGCCATCTACGTGACTTAGCCCGGTTTTCGAGGTTGGTTCATGAGCTATCGGCGGGAGGGTGCGCTTGGGATCGTTCTGAGTGCCGAACTGGATGAAACCATAGCCGGGCGCGACCTTCACTGTCCGGTAAAATACTGTTCCGTCTAGCTTTTTTCCATCGACATATTTCAGGAAGTTGGTTGCCGTGATCGGCGCCTTATCCTTGTCGATTGCGAGCACGATCGGCCCCTCTGCGGTCGTGATCGCGACGCGCACTTCCGGGGTAATTGCGGGGGAAATCGGAGGCGTTTCCCGGGCGAGCGACTCTCCAGATTGCCCGGCCGCGGGGGAACCGAGCAGCAAAGCGGAGGCAATGAAAATTGCGCGGATCATACGAACGTCGCCAAAGCGAAAAACGCGCTTTCGTTTGCTTCGGTTCGACTTTCGCTTTGAGCAGCAGCATCGACAGCTGGATCCTGCGCGGCCGTGGGGGCAGCGAGCAGCAGCGGAAGCAAGGTGAAGGCGACTCGCATTCATGGTCCTTTCGGCCGGGGCCTTCCCCGTTTCGGCGCAACGTGAGGCGGGCGCAAGCTTCCCCAACGGCACCTTGCGCGCCCATCGCGCCTGTGTTTTCTGAATGACCAGCACAGGAGAGACGCGATGGCGACGAACGCGATGGAGCCCAAAGAGGCACGCACGCCGATTCCCGCGCCGCCTGGCCTGCCGGTGGTGGGGCACCTTCACCAAATCGCGCGCGCGGGATTGATGGGGCATCTGTTGCACGTAAGCCGCGATTTCCCCGAAGGCATTTTCAAGCTGCGCTTCGGCAGCCGCGTATCGCTGTTCGTGACCAACCCCGATCTGGTCGCCGAAATGTCGGACGAGACGCGGTTTCGCAAGATGCCGGGGCCGGGACTTCGGGTCGTCCGCAAGTTCGCCGGCGACGGGCTGTTCACCGCGTTCAGCGAGGAGCCGAACTGGGGCAAGGCGCACCGCATCCTGCTGCCGGCGTTCAGCCAGCGATCGATGCGCGGCTATTTCGACATGATCGTCGAGGTGTGCGACCAACTCGTCACCAAGTGGGAGCGCGCGGCAGGAACCGATGTGCTCGTGGCCGACGACATGACGCGGCTGACGCTCGATTCGATCGCGATTGCCGGATTCGGGCATCGCTTCAATTCGTTCGAGCGCGAGGAGCTCGACAGTTTTCTGCTCGCATTGGGCCGGTCGCTCGGCGAGGCCCTGTCGACGATCACGCGGCTGCCGATCCAGAACCGCTTCGCCAAGAAGGCGAAGGCGCAATACGAGACCGACATCGCCGAGATGAACGCGCTGGTCGACGGGATCATCGCCGATCGCCGGGTGAACCCAACCGACGGCAAGGATCTGCTCAACCTGATGCTGACCGCGGCCGACCCGGAAACGGGCGAGCAGCTGGATGACATCAACATCCGCTATCAGGTGCTCACCTTCCTGATTGCGGGTCACGAGACAACGAGCGGCATGCTGACGTTCGCGTTCAGTTATCTGCTGCGCAACCCCGCGATCCTCGCGCAGGCTTATGCCGAGGTCGATCGCGTGATGCCTGGCGATGTGCGGCCGGATTACAGCCACGTCGCGAAGCTCGAGGTGATCGAACGCATCCTGAAGGAGGCGCTGCGACTATGGCCTACCGCGCCGGTATTCAGCCTCGCGCCGTTCGAAGATACGTTGATCGGCGGCAAGTGGCTGATGCGCAAGGATCGCCCGGTGAACGTGTTCGCGCCGGGGCTGCACCGTTTTCCCGACGCCTGGCCGGACCCCGACACCTTCGATATCGACCGCTGGCTGCCCGAGGCGGAAGCGGCGCGGCATCCGCATGCCTACAAGCCGTTCGGCAATGGCGAACGCGCGTGCATTGGGCGGCAGTTCGCGATGGTCGAGGCGAAGATCGCGATGGCGATGATGCTTAGGCGCTTCTCGATCAGCGATCCGCATTCGTACAAGCTGGCGATCAAGGAAACGCTGTCGATCAAGCCCGACGATTTCTGGATGCGGATTCGCCTGCGCCAGCCGCACGAGCGGTTGCAGATGGCGAGCGCCGCGCCGGAGCCGGCGAATGACGTGGCGATCGGATCGGTAACCGGGACGGGGCAGCAATTCGCGGTACTGTACGGATCGTCGCTCGGCACGGCGCGCGATATTGCGGAGGAGATCGCCGAGCGCGCGCGACTCGACGGGTTCGAGGTGGTGGTGCGCTCGCTCGACGAGAGCTTCAAAGGCGGTGCGGCGCCGCAGGACAAGGTGATCGTGATCGTCACCGCGACGTATAACGGCCGGGCGCCCGACAGCGCGATCGAGGTGGAGCGGGCGCTGGATGCCGGGCTGTTCGATGACGCCGATTGGTCGGGCGCGCGGGTGGCGGTGCTCGGCGTCGGCAACAGCCAGTGGCCGAATTATCAGGTGTTTCCGAAACGGATCGCCGCGGCGGTTGAGGCGGCGGGCGCGACAGTGATCGTGCCGCGGGCCGAGGCGGACGGGCAGGGCGATTTCGATGGTGCGGTGAGCAAGTTCGTGCGCGACGTGTGGAAGGCGCTGGGCAGCGAAAGCGGGCCGAGCGAATCGACCGCCTCTCTGTCGCTGACCTTGGTCGATGCGGCAGATACGCGGGCGCAGGCGCTGCCCGAACATGCGCAGCGGCTGGAGATCGTGAGCAATGAGGAGCTGGTGCGGCCGGCGGCTGGGCTGTGGGACTTTGCGCAGGAGCCGCCGCGGCCCTCGACTCGGCTGATCCGTATACGGCTGCCCGAAGGGCAAGTGTATCAGGCGGGTGACCATATCGCGGTTTATGCGCGCAACCGGCCCGATCTGGTGGCGCGGGCGATCGATCGGTTGGGGCTGGATGGTACGCGGCAGGTGCGGCTGGACGGGCAGGGCGGGCGGTTCAAGCACCTGCCGTTGGGGCAGACCGTGACGGTGGCGCAGTTGCTGACCGACTTCGTCGAGCTTTCCGATCCGTTGCCCAAACGCGCGCTGGGCGTGGTGGCGGCGCAGACGCGCTGCCCAGATACGAAGCGCAAGCTGGCGGCGGTTGAGGAGGATTACGAGGCGGCGGTTTCGTCGAAGCGGCTGACGCTGATCGACCTTCTTAACGCGCATCCGGCCGCGGAGCTTTCGTTCGAGTCGCTGGTCGAGCTTTCCGCGCCGATCGCGCCACGCTTCTATTCGATCGCGTCGTCGCCGCTGGTGTCGGCGGACATCGCGGATCTGATCGTGGGGACGATGGCGGCGCCGGCGTGGTCGGGGCTGGGCGAGCATCGTGGCTTCGCCTCGGGCTATATGGGATCGGTCGCGGCGGGCGAGCATGTGTTCGGCTATGTCCGCCGGCCCAATCCACCGTTCGCGCCACCCGCGGATGCATCGGTGCCGATGATCCTGATCGGGCCGGGGACCGGGTTCGCGCCGTTGCGGGGCTTCCTGCAGGAGCGGGCCGTGCAGGCGGAGGCGGGCGAGGACGTGGCCGCGAGCCTGTTGTTCTTCGGGTGCCGCCATCCCGAGCACGACTGGTTCTGTCGCGACGAGATGGCGCAGTGGGAGGCGGACGGCGTGGCGACGCTCTACACGGCCTTCTCCGCGGTGCCGTCGCATCCCTGGAAGTTCGTGCAGGATGCGCTGTGGGCGGAGCAGGAGCGGGTCTGGGCGGCGCTGCAGGCGGGCGCGTCGATCTTCCTTTGCGGCGATGGCAAGTTCATGGCGCCCGCGGTGCGCGACACGCTGATCCGCATCCAGATGCAGCAGGCGGGCGACGAGCACGCGCAAGGGTCCGAGTGGCTGGAGGGGCTCATTGCCGACGGGCGCTTCCATCAGGACGTGTTCGGCTTCGGCAAATAGCGCTTACCCTAAGGCTCAGGACCCTATCGTAAATGACCTTCCGCATGTTGCCGACGCAACCGCTCGCGCTTCACCACAGCTGGGCGGCCTGCGATGCCCAAGCGCATTTTTCGCACGGGCTGGTGGGCGCGACGATCGGCTATTTCGGGCCGGCCGAATGCTGGTCGTGCGACGTCGCGACGAACGCGCTCAGTTGGTCGGATGGCATCTTCGACCTGTTCGGCCTGCCGCGCGTGCCAGCGCTGTCCCGCCACGAGACGGTGCGGCGATATGAAGAGGGATCGCGCGTGGTGATGGAGCGGCTGCGCGCGCACGCGATCCGCCATCACCGCGGCTTCACGGTCGATGTCGAGATCCGGCCGAGCGCGTGCGAAAGTCGCTGGATCCGGCTGGTCGCGATGCCGCAGGTGCAAGACGGGCGGACGATCGCGCTGGCGGGGACGAAGCAGGACGTGTCGACGCTTTACGCAGTTCGTTAACTGAAATCAGGCTTGCTCTTGGGCGACGCACCGCCCAGCATCGCGTGAACGCCGAAAAGGCGATCAGGAGAGGCCGATGCAGCAGTTGTCCGCGCAGGATGCGTCGTTCGTGTACCTCGAAACGCCGCACACGCCGATGCACATCGGATCGGTCGCGATCTATGATCCGTCGACCGCGCCGGGCGGGTTCGTGCGGTTCAAGGACATCCTTGGCTTCATCGAGGCGCGGCTGCGCGGGGCGCGATCGTTCCGGCAGCGGCTGGTGCGGGTGCCATTCGATCTTGATCATCCGTATTGGATCGAGGATCCCGAGTTCGACATCGAATATCACGTGCGGCACATCGCGCTGCCCAAGCCCGGCGATTGGCGGCAACTGTGCATCCAGACCGCGCGGCTGCATTCGCGGCCGATGGATCTCACCAAGCCGTTGTGGGAATTCACCGTCGTCGAGGGGCTCGACAATATCGAAGGGCTGCCACCGGGTTGCTTCGCGCTCGTCAGCAAGGTGCATCATGCCGCGATCGACGGGATGAGCGGGGTCGAGATGTCCGCCGCGGTGCATTCGATCTCGCCCGATACGACTCCGCCCGAGGGCGACGATCCGTGGAAGCCCGAGAACATGCCGCAAGTCGCCGATCTGCTGGCGCGGTCGTATCTCAACAACCTCGTCCAGCCGATGCGGGTGATGGAGACGATCGGGCGCTCGCTGCCGGGGATGGGCAAGCTCGCGGCGCAGGTGGGCAAGGGCGACGTATCGGTGCGCAACGCCCGGCCGGCGCCGCGAACGCCGTTCAACGGCAAGGTCGGCGCGCATCGCGTGTGGGATGCGGTGCCGTTCCCGCTGAAGGACGTGCGCGCGATCAAGGACGCGGTGCCGGGCGCGACGGTGAACGACGTGGTGCTGTCGATCGTCGGCGGCGCGATGCGGACGTATCTGCAGGGGCGCGGCGAGCTGCCCAAGGACACGCTGACCGCGATGGCGCCGATCTCGGTGCGCGGGCAGGGCGAGAAGGCGGCGCTGGGCAATCTCGTGTCGGCGATGGTCGTGGGGCTGGGCACGCAGATCGAGGATCCGCTCGAGCGGTTGCGCTTCGTGCATGACGAGGCGGTCAATTCCAAGGCGCTGACCAATGCCGTCGGCGCGAAGAACCTGGCGGATTATTCGCAGCTGATGCCGAGCGCGCTCGCCGGGCTGGGTGCGAGGCTCTACACGCGGATCGGCGCGGCGAACGCGCATGCGCCGGCGTATAATTGCGTGGTGACGAACGTGCCGGGCAGCCGCGTGCCGCTGTATTTCTGCGGCGCGCGGATGGTGGGCATGTACGGCACCGGGCCGGTGTTCGACGGGATGGGGATCATCCATCCGGTGTATAGCTATGGCGACACGATCGCGATCAGCTTCACCGCATGCCGCGACGTGCTGCCCGATCCTGCGACCTATGCCGATGCGTTGCGATCGACGTTCGCGGCACTGCACCAGGCAGCGACGACGCGGCCCGCGATCGCGGCGCCGCCCATCGAGGTGAACGACAACAAGCTGCCCGAGAAGAAAAAGGCGGCAACCCGCAGCAAAGGAGACAGATGATGGCCGATACCGATCAGACGACCGAGACAACGACCGAGGGCAAGATGCGCGCCGGGGCGCAGAAGGTGCGCGAGACGTTCGAGGAGAAGGTCGCCGATCCGGCGCGGCGGGCCGGTGCGGCGGTGAAGGCGTCGGGCGAGAAGGTGGTCGAGGGCAACAAGACGATCGGGCTGCGCATGCTCGACCAGGCCGAGCAGAATGCACGCGAGGCGTTTGCCGCGATGCGTGCCGCAGCGGGCGCGAACGATTTGTCGCAAGTGATGAAGATCCAGGGCGACTATCTGCGCGAACAGAACCAGCGCAACATGACGCAGGCACGCGAGATCGGCGAGCTTATCATGCGGTTCGGGCGCGATGCCGTGACGCCGCTGCGGGGATCGTCGGACAAGGATTGATTGGAAGAAAGCCGGCGGGCGTAAAGGGGGGGGGTGCCCGCCGGCTTTGCACCCTGGGAGGGGGGGTGGGTGCATCGTTAGAACGCCAATCATGCGATGGCGTTGCGCGCTAACTCTCTCACCTAAGTTAGACCGGCGTTCGAATCGTTCCGAAAGCGACGAGCTGAAAAATGCCGGGTGAGAGGGGGCGAAGTTGGAAGGCGTACCAATCCGCGCTTGCGGCTTCGGGGCGACTAACGAGGAGCGATGGCTCCGGATCGAGTTTTGCCATCCCTAGCAGAGCTCCCCGCCTGCGCTGCGGCAAACGCGCGAGCATGCTCGATGAAGGCGCGAAAGGCCGCCGACGGATTTCGTCGACCGGGATAATAGAGGGACAGCGCGGGCAGCGGTGGCGTCCAATCTTCCAGCACGCGCACGAGGCGCCCCGCGGCCAGTTCGTCTCGGACGTCCGGCTCCATGAAGAAGCCGAGGCCGACGCCTTCCAGGACTGCGAACCGCGAGAGGCTGGTCTCATCGAGCGTGATCGGGCCTTGGACATCCACCTGTAAGGGTTGCCCGTCCTTCTCGAAGCGCCAGCGATACAGTTGGCCATTGGGCAAGCGGATGCGGATGCATGCTTGGTTGAGCAGGTCAGGCGGGGCCTGCGGAACGGCGTTGCCTTGGAAATAGGCTGGTGAGCCGACCACGACGTGGCGCCGATGCGGCACCAGCGGGATCGCGATCATGTCGCTCGGCACGAGATCCGCGCTGCGAATTCCGAGATCGAAGCCATCGGCGACGATGTCGACGAGCCGCCCTTCGGTGACCAGATCGATATGGACCTGTGGGTAGCGCCGCAGGAAGGGCAGCAGAAGAGATGGCAGGATCTCGCGCGCGGCAGTTGCGAAGGCGTTGATCCGCAGCGTGCCGGACGGCGTTTCCTGCTGCGATCGGGCAACGGCCATCGCCTCGGTTATGTCCTCGAGTGCAGGACCGATCCGATCGACGAAGTGCCGGCCGGCATCGGTTAACGAGACGCTGCGGGTGGTGCGGTTGAACAGACGCACGCCGAGCTCGCGTTCGAGCTTGGCGATCGCGTTGCTCAGCGCGGTCGTCGACATTCCGAGATCGAGCGCTGCCGCGCGGAACGAGCCGCGGCGCGCGATGGCGAGGACCGACTGCAGTTCGATTAGTCCTTGCCGCGCCATTGTCCTGATAATCGCGATGTTACGTCCTTATTTATCCCGATTATCGATGGGAAAATCCACTTCTAAATATCGGTCGCATTGCGGCGGATCATTGGCTCCGCTGCGGCTTTCAGACCGGAGAAAGACGATGGAGATCGAACTGCCTGATCCGATCGCGCGCTACTTCGCCGCCGATCAAGTGAGCGATGCTGCGGCAGTCGCGAGCTGCTTCACCGATGACGCCGTGGTGAAGGACGAAGGCAATGCCTACGTCGGAAAGGACGCGATCCGGCAATGGAAGGCCGAGGCTTCGTCCACCTACAATTATACTGTTGAGCCGTTTGCGCTCGTGGCCGAGGGCGACCGGACGGTCGTTACCAGCCACGTCGTGGGCGACTTTCCGGGCAGCCCCGTGGATCTGCGCTACTTCTTTGGCCTGAACGCCGGAAAAATCGCGGCGCTGGAGATCATCCCGTGATCCCCTTTCTCACGCTGGAGGGGAAGCAGGCGCTCGGTAAGCCGCGGATCGAGGCGCGACTTCCGCGCTGACTGCTTTTCGCACGGCGCGCGATCGACAGAGGTTCCGCACACGCGCAAACTTAAGTGATAATGCTTTTTTCCAAAGTTACGCTGTCCTGTCTCCAATCGCGGCCCTAGCAATCTTTTCCTCCGCATCCGCGAAAGCTGCTTCGTCTAACCGTCCGAGGCCTCGTGGGTAATATCCGCTCTGAATATCCGAAGGTCCGATGTTTCCACCGAAGCCAACTTCGTTTGCGACCTTGTCGATGAGTGCGTGGTAACGCTCCACGATTTTGACTGGATGGCTAGGCTCTTCAAAGGTTGCTTCCGCAAATGACTTTCTCGCCTGACGAACAGATTGCGAATCGGCAAACGCCACATCCACTAAGTTGATCGCATCGATCGCATCCCGATGCAGGAGTTGATTGCGGCACCTCATCAAACTGATGAATACAGCCATCCGGATGCGCGTACGTTCGCTCTCAACCTCGTTCTGGCGACGTAAGTTTTCTGCGAACCGTGCGGCCATCATTGGAGCGCGCCACGCAACGATCAGTGCGGCTGCAGCGGCCATCATCGTGAGAACAGCCGCACCTGCAGTGATCCAGTCAGTTATCATCGGCATTTGCATGATCCCCGCAAGAGATTGTTCTTAGTCTAAGGCGCGATCGGCGCCTCGGAGCGGCAGCACGCTCACTCGATGCCACAGCTTGACGGTCCTAGGCGTTACCTAAATCTACCCTGCTGCATCGGATGATGGACGTAACCCATTGAAATCGTGGCGCGCCCGGCTGGATTCGAACCAGCGGCCCCAAGCTTAGAAGGCTCGTGCTCTATCCAACTGAGCTACGGGCGCGCACGCGAGCCGCGTTAGCGCGGATTGCGGGTGGGTGAAACCGTCGGCATGATAGGGATTATGAGCGAGGGGGATGCGCCGGGCCGCGTGGTGGCCGATCAGTTGCGGGGGCAGAGCCTGCGCTTCTACGATTTCGTGATGGCGGCGTTCGTCGCGATCCTGCTGCTTTCGAACGTGCTTGGCGCGGGGAAGGTGGCGCAGGTGTGGCTGCCGGGGGTCGGTTACTGGCCGTTCGGCGCGGGCATCCTGTTCTTTCCGGTGGGTTATGTGATCGGCGACGTGCTGACCGAGGTCTATGGTTATGCGCGCGCGCGACGGGTGATCTGGGCGGGGTTCGCCGCGACGGTGTTCATGGCGTTCATGGCGTGGGTGGTCGTCGCGCTGCCGCCGGCGCCGGACTGGACCAACCAGGCGGCGTACGAATCGGTATTCGGGCAAGTGCCGCGGATCGTGTTTGCGAGCATGTGCGCCTTCTGGGCGGGCGAGTTCGTCAATTCCTATGTCCTCGCGCGGATGAAGGTGGCGACCGGCGGGCGGCATCTGTGGATGCGGACGATCGGATCGACGGTGGCGGGGCAGGGCGTGGACAGTTTGATCTTCTATCCGCTCGCGTTTCTCGGCGCGGCGGGGTGGACGACCGAGCTCGTCATCACCGTGCTGTTCACGCAATGGGCGCTGAAGGTCGCGTGGGAGGCGCTGCTGACGCCGGTGACCTATCTGGTGGTCGGCTGGCTGAAGCGCGCCGAGGGGATGGACGTGTATGACGAGGGGACGGATTTCACCCCGTTCGGCGCGCGGATCTGATCGGTCAGAGTTCGCCGGTGCTGCGGGCGAGGCGGAGGCGGCTGATGAGCTGTCTGATGCCGCCGCGGCGGCGCGCATAGGTGAGGACGGTTCTGGCGGTGTGGCTGGCTAGCGCGCGCAGGTGTATTGGTTGCGCGAGGAGGAGCGCAGGTCGGCTCAGCGGGTCAGCTGTCGTGCGATAGCCGGCGCGGGCCATTTCGGCTCCGCAGATCGTCTCGATCAGCGCTATTTCGCTTGGCTTGAGATCATCGCGCCATTGCGTGTCGCGCTCGGGATCGAACGGCGCGTTGATGTTGCGGTGAAGCGCTGCGTCGATTGGCGCCACGGTGAAGCGCGTGCCGCTGCCGTCCGCGAGCGGAACCCCGAGTGCCTCGACGATCATGCGGACGGCGGCGGGCACGGGATCGGCGAGCGTTTCGTAGCGCGCGGTGATCATTGGCCGGTGCGCTGCGATGGCCTCGATCCGGCGGCAATGATTGCGCCAGTGGCGCGCGGCGTAAAGCAGGCTGCCGCGCGCCATGTCGAAGCCGGGCTTTTCGGGCACTGGCGTCGCGCGCATGGATCGGGCGACGGCGCGAAGATCGCGCAGCGCGTGGATCAGGAGCGGCGTGTCGAACGCGGCGTCGAGCTCAGGCACGAAAGCGACGTAGGGTTCGAGCTTGAGGATCAGCGCGGCCGGGCGGCGGCCGAGCGCGGCGGTGGCGAGCGCGGTCAGCAGTGGGTGGAGATCGTCGGCGCCGTGGCGTTTGGCGGCGGTTGCGATCTGAGCATTGCTCAGGCCGAGGCTGGCGAGGCGCGGGTCGGCGAGCATCAGGCTGATCAGCGTGTCGGTCGGGATGCGCCGGCGGGCGCGCCGGGCGACGAGCAGATCGAGCGTGAAGCGCAGTTCGGGGAAGACGAACACGTCCGCCAGCACGTCGGCGATGATCCGCGACAGCAGGGTGGAGCCCGAGCGGTTGACGTAGAGGATGATGCCGACCGGCACGCGTAGCCCGTCGTGCTCCTCCGACGGCTGTGTCACCGTTGAGGCTTCTCCAGCACCGCGCAGAATTCATCGCGGCCGCTTGGGGTCGGCCAGACGCGGACGGGCGCGAGCGGCGATAGGCCGAGCTGGAACAGCAGTTCGGTCAAGTCGCGGAAGGACTCGGGCGTAAAACGCCACGCCTCGACATCGATATAATTGCGCGCCTGCTCATGCTCGTCGATCGCCGCGGCGATCCGCTTGGCGCGCGTCTGCAACACGGGTTGGCCGTCGTCAGCGAGCCGCAAGACGCGGTATGTGATGAGGCTTTCGAGCGAATGGACCTGGCGCTGCTCGCGATGCGCGCCGATCACGGCGGCCTCGGTGCTCAGCGGCAGAGCTGAGGTGCTGCGGCGGTGATCGGGGACGATCAAATAATAGCGCCCGCCTTCGATCAGGACGCGCCCGATCGACTGCAAGTGCCGGATGAGATCGGGATGATGGCCGATCGACCGACAAGCGACCGCGGCGTCGAAGCTGCGCGGCAAGGCATCGACGGTGCCTACATAATGGATCCGCGGCACTCGTTCGGGGGCGAGATCGTCAGCGGCAGCGCGTTTGCGCAGCGCTTCGGTGCCGGCCATGTCGAGATAGCGCACCTTGTTGCCGGAGATGATCGGGTTGCAATAGGGGCCGACCTCGAGGATGCGGCCTTGCTCGCGCGCGACGACTTCGAGGAAGCCGGCGCGCTTGGCTGCGCTGCTGGCGGGGCGGCCTTCGTCGCGGCCGTGATCGCGGTAATGCGCGAGGAGTGGCGCGTCGGGGAATGCGGCGAGATCGGGGTTGTTGGCGCGATAGAAGGCGAGGTCGATTTCCGGCGGCAATTCGTCGTCATCCATTCGCCGCCTCCCCAAGACTATGGTCAGTCCGCCGTCTTCTCCAGAACCGCGCAGAATTCGAACCGCAACCGCGGCGTTTGGTACACGCGTGCCGGCCGCAACCTGGTCAGGCCGAGATGATGGATCACCCCCATCGTCTGCCGGAAGCCTTCCGGAGTCCAGTACCAGGCGTGAACGTCGATATAGCCGCCGTCCGCTGCCTCGTATTCGCTGAGCGCCATGCGCACTCGGCGCGCCTGTTCGTCGGGCGGAAAGGGGCCGTGCTCGCCGGCCCAGTGCATGCCGGGATCGTTGTGAGTCACCATCGCGCGATGCTCGATCACGCTTTGCAGGCTGTGAACGGTGCGCCGCTGCTCGTGCGCGTACAGCACGTTGGCGATCGTGCTTTCGGGGATCAGCGCATCGAAGCAATAGCGCTTGTCGGGGATGATGAGATAGTAACGCCCGCCCGGCGCCAGCAGCCGATCGACTTCCTGCAAGTGCCGCACGAGATCGGGCTGATGCTCGATCGCGTGGCTGCTGACGACGGCGGCAAACGTGTCGTCGATCTGCGCCAGTTCGCCGGTGTAATGGATTTCCGCAGGGCAGTCGGAGGGATCGAGGCCGATCTCGATCGCGCGCTGGCGCAGCGCATCGGCATCGATCACATCGAGGTAGCGTACGTTCGGGCCCTTGACGAGCGGGCGGCAGAAGGGCCCGATCTCGAGCATCGTGCCGGTTTCGGCGCCGAGCACGACATCGAGGAACCCCTCGCGCTCGGCGGCGGGCGACGCGACGCGACCTTCAGCCAGGCCCCAGTCGAGATAATGCGTCGCCAGCGCCTCTTCATCGAAGGTCGCGAGGTCGGGATGGCGTTCGCGGTAGAAGCTGCCGTCATACTCCAGCGGGAGCGTGGCGGCGGGCGCCGTCATGCAACCAGCTCCAGCAGGCCTTCGAACAGCCGACGGCCATCGTCACCGCCATGCGCCTTCTCGATGCGGCGTTCGGGGTGCGGCATCATGCCGAGCACGTTACCGGCGCCGTTGAGGATGCCGGCAATGCGCCGCGCCGATCCGTTGACCTCCTCGGCATAGCGGAAGGCGACGCGGCCCTCGCCCTCGAGGCGATCGAGCGTTTCGGCGTCGGCGACGTAATTGCCGTCGTGGTGCGCGACCGGCACGAGGATCGTCTCGCCGGCGTCGTAGCGGCTGGTGAAGCTGCTTTGCGCATTCTCGACCGTGAGCGATACGTCGCGGCAGACGAAATTGAGCCCGGCGTTGCGCATGAGCGCGCCGGGCAGCAGCCCCGCCTCGGTGAGGATCTGGAAGCCATTGCAGATGCCGAGCACGGGCAGCCCGCGGCCGGATTGCTCCGCCACCGCGCGCAGGATCGGCGAGCGCGCGGCCATTGCGCCCGAGCGCAGATAATCGCCGTAGGAGAAACCGCCCGGCAGCGCGACGAGGCCGATGCCGTCGGGCAGCTCGGTCTCGCGGTGCCACACCATCTCGGGCGCGCGGCCCGTCACCGCTTCCAGCGCGACGGCGACGTCACGGTCGCAGTTCGATCCGGGGAAGACGACGACTGCCGTCTTCATGCGCGCTCGATCCGGTAGTTTTCGATCACCGTGTTGGCGAGCAGCTGGCGGCACATCGCGTCAATCTGCGCGTCATCGACGGTGTCTGCGACGTCGAGTTCGATCAGCTTGCCGACCCGCGCGCCTTCGACGCCAGCGAAGCCGAGGCCGGCCAAAGCGTGCTCGATCGCCTTGCCCTGCGGATCGAGGACGCCGGGCTTCAGCGTGATATGGATGCGCAATTTCATGGCGCGAGCGCTATTCGATGCGGGACCAAATCGCAATTGGTTCCTCCCCGGACCAAGGGAGGCGAACGACCCGTAGGGTGAAGAATGGGTTTCTTTGCCAGCCAATAGCCTAGCCATCTCCTCCACCAGCTTCGCTGGTCCCCCTCCCCGTTCCGGGGAGGAATAGGCGATCAGAAGAAGCGGGCGACTTCGAAGGCCATGCGGCTGCGGGCTGTTTTGTAGAAATCAACCGAGGAGCGGACGTTTGCGGTCGTCCAGGTGATCTGCGGCGACATGCCGAGCACGCGCAGCTTGCGGTTGCCGAGGCTTAGCCGGGTCGAGAAACGCCAGTCGTCGCGCGGGGCCAGCGAGAATAGACCGGCTGGCGCGTCGAACACCGCGCGGCTGACGCTGCCTGAGGCGCCGGCGGTGATGCCGTAGGGAAGCTCCGCGCCGATCGCGGCGCTGCCGCCGAGCTCGGTGTTCGAATAGGCACCGGCGCGCAGCCAGTCGCGACGCAGGAACGGGCCGCCCGACACATAGGCTGCCTTGCCGATGCCGCGTTCGTAGGTGGCGTAGATGCCGGCCTGCCAGCCGTCGAAGTTGCGATCGAACAGCGCCGACGTGCGCCGCGCGTCGAGCTGGATGCCCGCACGCGTGCGCTCCGACACGACGGTCTGGAAGCCGACGCGCGTGCCGATCTGGCGCGACACGAGGTTGCCGCCGAACCAGCGGCGTGCACCGATCGCCTGGAGCGACACCCGCGATGATTGTGCCACGGCATATTCGCCGCCGAGCGCGATCTGGCCCTGGTAATCGTCGTAGCTCTTGCCAGCGTAATTGACGCCGCTGCCGTCGAAGTCGGTCAGCACCGACAGGCCGGTCGCCAGCGGGATGCGCGAGCTGGAGGATAGCGAGGCGACCTGTCCGGTGCCCGACTGCGCGCGGGCGGAGGGATCGAGCGTCAGCGGCAGCGCGAGATCGCCGAGGTGGACGGTCACCGTTTCGGCGCTGGTGGCGCTGTTGATGTTGCTGTCGGGCGCAAAGCCGAGGTTGACGTTGACGCGCCAGCTCTTGTTGGCGCGGATGATATCACGCACGCCGCGGATCGACTGGGCGACGTCAGCGGGGAGTTCGTCGTCCTGCGCGGCATATTTGAACTGGCGATCGGCGCTGGCGGGCTTGCCGAGCGCGAGCATTGCCTTGCCGAGCTCGATGCGGACGCGCGTCTGGTTCGGATCGTCGGCGAGGATCGCTTCGTAGAATTGCACCGCGCCGGCATGATCGCCCTTCTGTGCTGCGATGAAGCCGCTGAGGAAGCGGTGCTGCAGGCGATAGCCGGGGGCTTCCGACAAAGCGGCGACCAGCGGCTTGGCTTCGTCGAAGCGGCTGGCAGCGACGAGGCGTTCGGCCGAGGCGAGCAGCTGCGCCGGGGTGAGCCGGATCTGGCACACTCCCTCGGCGCATGAGCCGCCTTCTGCGGCGAGCGAAGGCGTTGCCATCAGCGCGCTGGCGAGCGCACAGGCGCCCGCCAGCAGCTTGCGAAGCCGAAGCATTCGATGGTCCTTGTGGGCGCTAGCTTACTTCTTGGCGCCGGTGAACGCGCCCTGGATGTCGATCCGCTGATCGGGCACGCCGCCGACGATGCGGAAGTTACCGCCGAGGTTCACGGCGTCCGGCCCGTAGAAGGCGCCGTCGAGCGAGCTTGCGCCGGCCGTGCTCGATCCGGGCGACACGCGGGCGAAATCGATCGCCTGGCTGCCGAGACTGGCCGACTGGAATTCACCGGTGAAGCCGCCGGAGCGCGCGAAGTCGATCGCCGCGGTCGCGCCGGCCTTGAAGATGGTGCCGGTCGGGAAGCTGAGCGCCACGTCCGAGATGCGGTCGTTCTCGAAGAACGTGCTGTTCACGGTGCCTTCGAAGCCGAGCGACATGGTGCTCTTGCCGAAATCGACCGCCACGGTGCTCGATCCGACCAGCCACTGAAAGTAGTTTTCGCTCGGCCGGGCGCTGTCGAAGGTCGGGTTCAGGACAGCGGTGGCGATGAAGCCGCCGGTGTACGAGCCGGTGCCCTTGATCGGGATTTGGGTCGACGCGGTCTGCGTGCCGAACGCGAACACGCCATGCTCCGCCTTCCGCTCTATGGCGTCGTCCTTCGAGCGGGAGAAGCCGGCGAGGGTGACGTAGGTCGTGGCGTTGCCGGGGCGCTGGTAGAAGAAGGTGTTGACGCCGTATTCCTCGTCGGCCGCCGCAAGATAGTTGAAACCTTCGAGGTTCGGCACCTCATATTCTGGCTGCGAGCGCGGATTGAAATCGGTGCGGTGGGCCGGATCCTGATAGCGCGTCGTGTTGGTGATGCCGGCCTTATCATCGGTGAAGGACACGGTGAAGATGCCGTCGCGCGGATCGTAAGCGATCGTGCCGCTTGGTGCGCGGACGGTGCTCGCATTGCCCTGATAGAGTTCGCCGCCGGTTACATTGTCCTTCTTGAACGAATGCATTGCGCCGACCGCGTCGAACGTGGTCGCAGCGGACACCGCCAGAAAGTGCGCTGTGGCGGTCGTGCCGCCGTTGCCGCTACCGCCGGTGACACCCGCGCCGGTGCCGCCGCTCGCCGTGCCGCCGGTCGACCCGGTGCCACCCGTCGGCGCGGGCGGCGCGACGCTGCCGACCGATTGTGGGCCGGCACCGCCGCAAGCGGCGAGCATGCCCAACGGCAACATCATCGCGATCAACTTTCCACGCATCATTCATCCCCTGCTCGATGCCTTGTTGGGCCAGGGGCTAACGTGGAAAGGTTAACGCTCGATCAAGCGCCCTACTTGCCGAGCTTCTCGCGGTGCTCCGCCATGTCGAGAACCGCGGTGTCGCCGCCTTCCGGCAAAAGCCCAAGACGCCGGGCAACTTCCTGATACGCCTCGACTTCGCCGCCCAGATCACGCCGGAAGCGATCCTTGTCGAGCTTTTCGTTGGTCTTCATGTCCCACAGCCGGCAGCAATCCGGGCTGATCTCGTCGGCCAAAATGATGCGGCCGAAATCATTGTCCCAGATCCGTCCGAACTCGAGCTTGAAGTCGACCAGTCGGATGCCGACGCCAGCGAACAGGCCGCACAGGAAATCGTTCACGCGGATCGCGAGGTCGGCGATGTCATGCATCTCCTCCTGGCTCGCCCAGCCGAACGCGGCGATATGTTCGTCCGAAATCATCGGATCGCCGAGCTCGTCCGACTTGTAGGCATATTCGATGATCGTGCGGGGAAGCTGCGTGCCTTCCTCGATCCCGAGCCGCTTCGACAATGTACCGGCGGCGACGTTGCGCACCATCACCTCGATCGGCACGATCTCAACCTGACGAATGAGTTGCTCGCGCATGTTGAGACGGCGGATGAAGTGCGTCGGCACGCCGATCGTACCGAGCAACGTGAAGATATGCTCAGAGATTCGGTTGTTGAGCACGCCCTTGCCGTTGATCGTGCCCTTTTTCTGGGCATTGAAGGCGGTGGCGTCGTCCTTGAAATACTGGATCAAGGTGCCGGGCTCGGGCCCCTCGTACAGGATCTTCGCCTTGCCTTCATAGATCTGCCGCCGGCGCGCCATATCATTACCCCTGAAACAGACAGCCCCGGTGCGCGACGATGGCCGCGCATCCGGGGCGGGAATGCCGAGGGATATAGGGGACGGGGGCGGGCTGCGCAATCACGCGGCGGGCCCGCGCGCGCTGCGTGCGCGCCACCGAGCAATCGGGCCGCGCCAGCCGAGGCGACGTGCGAGCCACGCCAGCCCTGTCACCGCCAGCACCCAGGGCAGGGCTGCCAGCGCGACGGTGACGAGCGCGCCGAGGCTCCAGCCGATCGTCTCTCCGGCGGAGGTGACCGCCTGGCGCAGCGGGGTGAGGGGCCCGGTCGATTCGGCCGACGTGTAATCGAGGTCGAACCGCGACATGGCGACGCGCTGGCGAAGCGAGGCCTGCAGGCTGCGGGCAGCGGCGAGATCCTCCTGCGTATCGGCATAGGCCTTTTCGGCAGCGACGAGATCGCCGACCCGGCCGTTCGCGGTGCGGATCAGGCCGAGCAGGCGATCGGCAAGCGCCTCCTTGGCGCGGACGCGGGCGTCGGTGTCGATCACTTGCTTAGTGACGTCCTCCGCCGCGGTGCGGCGATTGCCGACCGAACCGCCGGCGCTGCTGACCAACGCATCGAGCCGGCTGCCGAAGGCGGGCGCGATCCGTGCATCGACGACCAGCGATGTCTTCGCGGACGCGTCGGCGCGGTCCGAACTATCGATGCTGCTTTCGAGCACCAGGCAACGGTTTGGTCCGAGCGAGCGGCATAGCTGGGCCTGGCGGGCCTGCACCGGGGCGATCTGAGCGGCGGCAAGGCGATATCCGATGTCGTAGCTGTAGGCGATTTGCGGCGCGTCGCTTTGCGCCGCTCGCTCGGGCGCCGGGGCTTCGGCAGGGATGTCATAGCTGACGCTTGCCTGCTCGTTCGCCGGCCTCGAACATGAGGCGGCGAGTAAGAAGACGACGACAAGCATCTTGTTCATCAGCGTTTTCCTTGCGGAGCAGCACCGAGCCGCAGCGCCGCGTGGACGATCCGCTTCGTTTCCGCCCATGCCGCGCTGTCGGGCGCGACCAGTTCGACGTGGCCAGTCGCGGGAACGGTGACGAGGGTGGCGCGGTCGCCAGCCCGGCGGGCGCGAGCGACGTAGTCGGTGGCCATGCTATAGGGGATGATCTTGTCTTCGCGGCCGTTGACGAGTGTCTGGGGGACGCCGAGCGGGAGGAGGCGGGGGACCGACGTGTCGGCGTAGGGATCGGTGCGAGTGGTGCCGACGAGCTGCTTGACGACACCGGTGCCGCAGCCGTTGTCGGGGCTGGCGGCGGTGGCTTCGAGGTCGGGGAGGCCGCCGAGGCTGACGGCGTGCGCGATCTTCAACGGGTTGGCGGTGCGCAGCGGGCTGTCCGCGGGCAGTTTGGCGCGGGCCGCCAGCCATAGGGCGAGGTGCCCGCCGGCGGAGTGGCCGACCGCTACCACATTGCGCACGTCCAGATTATATTTCGCTGCATTCGCAGTGAGTTCGTCGGTAGCTCTCGCAGCATCTGTGAAGGTGCCGGGATAGCCGCCGCCGGTGCGATCGACCCCGCGATAGTCGATGTTCCACACCGCGATGCCGTCGCGCCGCAGGTCGGCGGCGATCCAGTCCATCAGGGTGCGGTCGGCGATTTTCGTTTGCCAGCAGCCGCCGTGGACCATCAGCACGACGGGGTGAGGGCCCGGGCCGGCGGGGCGCCATAGATCGACCTTCTGGAGGTGATCCGGGCCGTAGGCGATCGTCGCATCGGCTCTCTCGCGCGGACGGGATGTGAGGTCTTTCCAGGTAAGTGGCTGGAAAGTCGTGGCTGGCGGAGTGCTGGCTGTCATGGTTACGGGTGAGCATGACGCCGTCAGGACGGCCGATGCAAGTAGAGTAGCGCTCCAGTGGATTGCGGTTCTTGCAATCGAATGTTGAGGAAGTTGAGGCGGTAGCGCGTTTTTCACGGGGGACGGACTGTGGCCGCCGCGCGTGCGAGAAGAAGAAGCGGGATCCCGGCTTGAGGCCGGGATGACGGGGCAGGGGGAGGTGATCGAGGTCATGCGGGCGAGTGTGGCAGGTCGGGCGGGTGTAGGACAGATTGGCGGAACGGTTGTGGAACGGCGCGCCGCCCTGCTAGCAGGCGGACATGCCGACCGACGCGCCTGTGCTGCCCCCCGACAATCCGCCCGTCGGCATTCTCGACGCGCCGTTCGATTCGGCGTTGTCCGAACGCTATCTCGTCTATGCGCTGTCGACGATCACCGCGCGGTCGTTGCCCGATGTGCGCGATGGGCTGAAGCCGGTGCATCGCCGCTTGCTGTGGGCGATGCGGCTGCTGCGGCTCGACCCGTCGCAGGGCTACAAGAAGTGCGCGCGTGTCGTCGGTGATGTCATCGGCAAATACCATCCGCACGGCGACCAATCGGTTTATGATGCGATGGTGCGGCTCGCGCAGAGTTTTGCGCTGCGGTACCCACTGGTCGACGGGCAGGGCAATTTCGGCAACATCGATGGCGATAATGCCGCGGCGTATCGTTACACCGAGGCGCGGCTGACGCAGGTCGCGATCGACCTCATGGACGGGCTCGACGAGGACGCCGTCAGCTTCCGCCCGACGTACAATGGCGAGGAGCAGGAGCCCGAGCTGTTCCCCGGGCTGTTCCCAAACCTGCTGGCGAATGGCGCGAGCGGCATTGCGGTGGGCATGGCGACGTCGATCCCGCCGCACAACGCCGCCGAGCTGCTCGATGCGGCGATCGCACTGGTCGAGGATCCGGCGGCGGACCCGCTGGCATTCGTGCAGGGGCCGGACTTTCCAACGGGCGGGATCGTCATCGATCCGCCGGCGCTGATCCGCGAGGCCTATGCCACCGGGCGTGGCGGTTTCCGCGTGCGATGCCGCTGGGAGATCGAGAAGGAGAAGGGCGGGGGCTGGCAAATCGTCGTCACGGAGATTCCGTATGGCGTGCAGAAGGGCAAGCTGATCGAGCAGATCGCGGGGCTCGTGAACGACAAGAAGCTGCCGATCCTGGCCGATGTGCGCGATGAATCGGATGCCGAGATCCGGCTGGTGCTCGAACCGCGCAGCCGCACGGTCGATCCGTCGGTGTTGATGGACGGGCTGTATCGGCTGTCAGACCTCGAGACGCGGATTCCGCTCAACCTCAACGTTCTCGATGCACGGCGCACGCCGCGGGTGATGAGCCTCGCCGAGGCGCTTGCGGCGTGGGTCGAGCATCAGTTCGTCGTGCTGCGGCGGCGGACCGAGCATCGGCTGGCCAAGATCGCCGACCGGCTCGAGCTGGTCGCGGGCTATATCACCGCGTTCCTCAATCTCGATCGGGTGATCGAGATCATCCGCACCGAGGACGAGCCCAAGCCGATCATGATGGACGAGTTCGGGCTGACCGACCGGCAGGCCGAAGCGATCCTGAACATGCGGCTGCGATCGTTGCGGCGGCTGGAGGAAATGGAGCTCAAGGGCGAGCAGGCCAAGCTGGAGAAGGAGCAGGCGAGCCTTCAGCTGCTGCTTGGCTCGGACCAGCGGCAGCGCACGCGGCTGAAGAGGGACATGGAGAAGATCCGCGACCGCTATGGTCCGGAAACGCCGCTGGGCAAGCGGCGGACCCTGATCGAGGAAGCCGCGCCGGCGCGCGACATCCCGCTCGAGGCGATGATCGAGCGCGAGCCGATCACGGTGATCCTGTCGCAGCGCGGCTGGATCCGCGCGTTGCGCGGCCACGCCGAGCTCGCGTCGGCGGAGACGATGAAGTTCAAGGAGGGCGACGGGCCGGCGTTCGCCTTCCATGCGCAGACCACTGACAAGTTGCTGCTCGCCGCGGAGAACGGGCGGTTCTTCACGCTGGCGGCGGATAAGTTGCCGGGCGGGCGCGGCTTCGGCGAGCCGGTGCGTGCGACGATCGATCTCGATGGTGCGATCGGTATCGTTAGCCTGTCGCGGGCGACGCGTGACGGCAAGCTGTTGGTAGTGGCGAACGACGGGCGGGGATTTATCGTGCCGGTCGGCGACGTGCTGGCGGAAACGCGCAAGGGCAAGACGGTGATGACGCCGCGCACCGGCGCGAAGCTGGCGGTGGTGCGGCCGGTATCGCCCGACCATGATTATGTCGCGGCGGTGGGTGACAATCGCAAGATGCTCGTGTTCCCACTGGCGGAGCTGCCCGAGCTGAGCCGCGGGCAGGGCGCGCAGTTGCAGCGCTATCGCGACGGTGGCTTGAGCGATGCGATCACCTTCCGCTTCGTCGATGGCCTGAGCTGGCCGATGGGTGGCGGCACGGGGCGGACGCGGACCGAGACCGATCTGTCGCCGTGGCGCGCGGCGCGCGGCGCCGCTGGGCGAATGCCGCCGACGGGGTTCCCGCGCGACAATCGCTTCATTTGAGTTTCAATCTGCTTTAGTGAAACTTAACTGGGTTAGCTTAGCGCCACTCATATGCGTTTCACCGTGGCGTCGAGGCTCTCCAAGGACACGAACGTCGCGCCCCGCGGGCGGGCGGCGACTGCTGGTGCGCTTGACCTGCTGCCGATCGCCGCGGTGGTGGCGGCGGTGGAGGATGGCCGCGTCACTTTCGAGCAGCCCAACGAGGTGTTCCGGCAGCTGGGGCTCGGTGTAGATCCGGCGACGTCAACGCTGGCGACCGATCTGGGCGGGCGCATCGCTGCGTTTCTGCACGGTACCGCCAAGCGCGAGCATTTGCCCTGGCGAACGGGCAATGCCGTCGAGCAGCGCCATTTCGACGTGACGCTAGCGCGGATGGACATCAAGGATCCGCGGCGCTGCTGCCTCGTCACGCTGATCGACCAGACCGGCGAGATCCGCACCGAGGTCAATCTACGGCGCGAGATGACGACCGATAGCCTCACCGGTCTGCCCAACCGCGCCGGCTTCGGCGATCGGCTGGAAGCGATGATGGCGATCGGCAGCACCGATTATGCCGTGATGGTGGTCGATCTCGATCGCTTCGGGCGGGTCAACTCGTGCCTGGGCGGCATGGCCGGCGACGAGATGCTAATCACCGTGGCGCGGCGCATCAAGGGCGTGTTGCGGGCGAGCGACGTGCTCGGGCGGATCGGCGGTGACGAATTCGGCATCCTGTTGGCGCTCGACAAGGATCGCACCGAGACCGACCGGGTCGCGGGCCGCATCCGCACGATCCTGTCGACGCCGTTCCGGCTGAGCGAGCTGGAGATCCGCGTCACTTGCTCGATCGGCATCGCGTTCGGCGCGGATGCGATCGGCGATGCGGAGGACGTGATCCGCCATGCGCAGTTCGCCGTGCGCCGCTCCAAGGAAACGGGGCAGGCCGAAGCGTATCAGACGCGTGCGCTCGACCGGGCGCGCGAGCAGTTCGCGATGGAGACCGCGTTGCGGCGCGCAATCGAGGCGCGCAAGCTGGCGCTGCATTACCAGCCGATCTGCGACCTTTCGACCGGGCGGATCGTCGCGTTCGAATCGCTTGCGCGGTGGGTCGGGGAGGATGGCGTCGATATTCCGCCGAGCGCGTTCATTCCCGTGGCAGAGGAATCGGGGCTGATCGTGCCGCTCGGGCGATGGGCGATCAACGAGGCGCTGCGCACGCTCGCGTCGTGGGATGCGCGGGTGGATGGCGATTGCGGCGTCGCGGTCACGGTCAACCTATCACCGATCCAGCTGCAGCGCGACACGATCGCGCCGCTGGTGGCGGATGCGCTGGCGGCGCATGGGCTGAGCGGCAGCCGGCTGAAGCTGGAGCTGACCGAAAGTGCGCTGATCGCCGATCCGGACGGCAATGCCGAGGTGCTGCGCGCGTTGAAGGCGACTGGCGCGACGATCGCGATGGACGATTTCGGCACTGGCTATTCGAACCTCGCCTATCTCCAGCGGCTGCCGATCGACATCCTCAAGATCGACCGCAGCTTCGTGACGGGGATGCTGGCCGATCGCGACAAGGTGGCGATCGTGCGCGCGATCCTGAGCCTGGCGACGGCGCTGGGCAAGGAGACGGTGGCGGAAGGGATAGAGTCGAACGACGTCGGGCAAACGCTTGCCGCGCTGGGATGCACTTATGGGCAGGGGTATGCCTATTCGTGGCCGCTGCCTGCCGAGGATGCGTTTCAGTTGCTGCTGGCGTCCAACAGCTGAGCGACTGCCGCGTCGGCCAAAGCGGCGACGCGGGTGCGGTCGGGGAAGCCTTCGGCGATCCACTGGTCTTCGAGGGCATGCAGGATGTGGGCGACGTCCGGGCCGCGGGCGACGCCGCGCGCGACGATGTCGCCACCGCTGACCGGTAGCCGCGGGGCGGTCCAATCTGACAGCGCGTCGACCGGGGCGCCGGCAAGCAAAAGCCGATCGACCGCGATTTCGTGCCCGACGCGGAAGGCGAGGCCGCGCGGGCCTTCGCTGCCCGGCCCGGCGGAGGCGGCGACGAGGCGCTTGCGATCGGCCTTGGACAGTCGAAGTCGTGCCCCAACGTCGTCCGCGGCCTCAGGCGAGATGAGCGCGGCGAGCCGGCGGATTGCGTCGGGCGCGATGCCGTTCGCTGCCTCTGCCGTGGCGAGCGCCTCGAGCGCGGGCACGTCGGTAATTTCGGGCAGGACCGGGCGGAAGATGCCGCGCGAGACCATCAGCTCTACCACCGGCACCGCGGCGGGGGCGACGAGGAGCTTCAGCAATTCCGCCGCGATCCGCTCGCGCGATAACGCCATCAGGTCGTTCGCGCGATCGGTGCAGGCGTCGAGCCCGGCCGCGTCAATCTGGTCACCGAAGCGCGCGTGGAAGCGGAAGAAGCGGAGGATGCGCAAATGATCCTCGGCGATCCGGCGGCAGGGATCGCCGATGAAGCGCACGCGGCGCGCAAGGAGATCGGCGTGGCCGTCAAACCAGTCAAACACTTCGCCGGTGAGCGGATCGGCGTACAGCGCGTTCATCGTGAAATCGCGCCGCGCGGCGTCGGCCTCCCAATCGTCGGTGAAGGCTACGACGGCGTGGCGGCCGTCGGTGGCGACGTCACGGCGCAGCGTGGTTACCTCGACGACGGTGCCGGCGGATACGGCAGTGACGGTGCCGTGCGCGATACCGGTGGGGATCGCCTTGATCCCCGCCGCGGTCAGCCGGGCGACGACCTCGTCGGGCGCGTGCGGCGTGGCCAGATCGATGTCGGCGACGTCGAGCCCGAGCAGCGTATCGCGCACCGCGCCGCCGACCCAGCGTGCGCCGCCATCGGCCGCGCCGAGTGCGTCTGCCAGTCGATCGAGCCCGGGGCGGTGCCGCCACGCAGCGTCGGGCAGCGTTACCCGGTCCATCGCAGCCGCCGTGCGAGGTTGACGATCATCGCCGCGGTCGCGCCCCAGATGCGGCGGTCTTCCCACAGGATCTCGTAATAGCGCCGTTCCTGCCCCTGCCACTGCGTACGCGCTTCGACATGGCGCGCGTGATCGAGTAGGAAATCGAGCGGTACTTCGAAGACGCTGGCGACTTCGGCCTCGGAGGGACGCAGCAGCAGATCGGGGGGCACCACGCCGACGACGGGGGTGACGACGTAGCCGGTGACGGTGCGATACCGATCCGCCTCACCGACGACAGTGACCGCCGAGGGCGGGAGCGCGATTTCCTCGTCGGCCTCGCGCAGCGCGGCGGTGATTGCGTCCTCGCCCGGATCGAGCCGCCCGCCGGGGAAGGCAACCTGACCGGCGTGGCGGCGCATCGTCTCGGTGCGCTGCGTCAGGATCACGCCCGGTCGTGGCCGATCGGTGATGGGGACGAGCACGGCGGCCGGGGTGAGGCTATCCTCCGCGGCCAGCGCGAGATCGACGTGATCGCCGGTCAGCATGATCGTGTGCTGCGCCATTCCCTCGGCCAAGGCGCGGCCGAGGCGGTCGACCAGCGTCATCAGGGGGCGATCGGGAAGAAGGCGCCCGCGCTCCAAACGCCCGCGGGCTCTTCGTCGGCGGCAAGTGCGCGTTCGGCGAGTTCGTAATAGATCGAGCGAGCGATCAGCGCGTCGAGGCCACCGCGGACATGGACGTAGGGACGTGGGCCATCGGCGTGCTCGGTGAATCGCAGCGGGTGTTCGGCGGAGGCGGTGACGATCTCGCCGGTGTTGAGCCGGAAGGCGAGCTGCGCGTCGCGGCCCTCACCCTCGACCTTCAGCTCGACCGCGACGAAAGGCGCATCCTCAACCGCAATGTCGAGCTTTTCGCCGGGCGTTACCAGCACATAGCCGCCGTCGGGCTCGCGCCGCAGGATGCGGCTGAAGGCGCGGACCATCGCCGGGCGGCCGATCGGGCTGCCCTGGTGATACCAGGTGCCGTCGCGCGCGATGCGCATATCGCTGTCGCCGCAATGCGTCGGGTGCCAACGCTCCACCGGGGGCAGGCGGTCTGTCTCGGTGAGACGCGCGATATCGGCGATCGTCAGCGTATCGAAATCGGGGGGCGGCGCCATGGGCATGCTTGGGACGTAGGGACGGCGGGCGCCCCGGTAAAGGTCAGGCGAGCGCCGCGATGCGCGGCCCGACCGATCCCGGGCCTGTCGGCACGGCATCGCCGCGCGCGAGCAGGCGATGCTGTTCGACCGGGCCGGGCAGCCGCCAGCCGGCGGTGTGTTCGGCGGAAAAGCCGAAGAAGCGGCCGTAATATTCGGGATCGCCGATCAGCATCAGTGGCTCGTTCGGCACGCGGGCAAGCGCCGCCGCGACCAGCATCCGCCCGATCCCGTCGCGCTGGCGATCGGGCGCGACCGCGACCGGGCCGACCAGGATGAGGGGTACGCGGCGGCCGTCATCACCGGTGAACTGCACCGGCCACAATTGGATCGAGCCGACCAGCGCGCCCTCGTCGCACGCCGCGAGGCTCGGGCCGGGCAGCGCTGCGACGCCGGCACGCAGGCGATAGGCGGTGCGCCCGTGGCGGTCGGGTCCGAACGCGCGATCGAGCAAGCGCTCGACGCTATTCGCTTCCACCGTTTCCAGCCCGACGAGCTCGATCATCGCTCTACCTCCAGCCCCGCCACCGTTGCACGCGACACGAGGGAGGCGCGCTCTAGCGAGTGACGGCCGTAACGCAAGTGGAATGGCGCAAGCGATCAAGTGTCGCTAAGCGCGCGATCGTGGAAGATACGTTAGAACTCGAAGTGCACGATCTGGAGGTGCCGGTGTTGACCGGCGTCTATTCGGAAGAGACGCACCTGCCGCAGCCATTGCGGATTTCGCTGACCGTGCTGCTGGAGGCGCCAAGCCGCTATGCGCCCGATACGCCGCTGTCGGCATCGAAGAATTATCTTGACCTGAAACATGCCGCCACGGCGGCGCTGCCGCCGGGCGTGCACTTCACGCTGATCGAGGGCGTGGCGGATCATATCGCCGAGACGCTGTTCCTGCAGGATCGCCGTGTGCAGCGCGTGAAAGTGAAGATCGTGAAGCTCGCGATCGCCGAGGCGGGAGAAGCGATCGGCGTGACACTGGTGCGGCACCGCCGCGCGGGCTGATCAGCCGGGTCGCCTCAGCCGCGGCACGGCCCGAGTTGTTCGATCACGAAGCGATAATCTTCCTGCGCGACGGCGGCGTCGGCGGGTTCGAGCGATTGGGTGCTGCGAGCAGGCAGAGCAGGCGGGAGGCCGCAGGCGAGGCGATACCATAACAAGGTATCGCGCTGCGGCGGGCCGGCGGAATCGTCGACGATCTCGGACAGCGCGACGGCCCAGCGCGGCTCTTCGCCAGGGCGACGCAGGATGGAGAGCGAAACCGGGCGACTGTCACGCGTGGTGAGGAACACTTGCGTCTCGCCCTCGCCGGGGAGCGAGCCGGGGACGTGGAAGGCGCTGCCGAGCCCGGTGATCACCGGCGGCGCGCCGCTTGCGATCACCTCGCCCGCGATGCGGCGCGCGAGTGCGTCGGTATCGGGCGTCCATGGCCGTTGCGCGCTGGGCGTGACGAGCTGAAGCTGGCTGGCACTGCCCGCCACCGGCCGGGCGAAGAGCAGCACGCGCAGCTTCTTCAACTTGGGCTGGCGGCCGTTGAACCCGTCCGCCACGTCAAGCAGATAGCCGACGCGCGGTGGGATCGCGCCGGGGCCGCGGATCAGCGCGGTGACATCGGCCTCGACATAGTAACGCGTCGATCCGGGCGGCACCGTAGCGGCCTCGGCGCCCTTGATGCGTGCGGCCGAGCGGATGGCGGCATCGACGATCACCGGGCTGGCGATCACCAGATCCGCGATATCAGCATAGGACGGCAGCGCGGCGGGTGCCGCGAGCCCCGCGGGCGGGCGCTGCTGCGCCGCAACACCGAGCGGCGCGAGCATTGCAAGCGCGAAGGCGGTCGTACAAATCGTTTTGAAGGCCATGCCCTACGGTTAATCGATACCCTTCGCACGATACAGAAATAAATCTGCCGCATGACGATTGTACGTTTGTTGCGTCCGACAAAGCGTTTGCGTGTCGTTAAGGCGCAAGTTAGGACTCGCACACCGCAGGGGTGTCGTTTAGCCCTTGCGGGTGGACCGGCATGCCCCCACCGCCTCTCGGAGGCTGCGGCAGGCCGATCAGCCCCTCGCGGGCATTAGGGATTAGGGAGTGCGTTTGCTGAATGGCCTACTCTGACCAGAAGATGAGCGGGAGCAAGATCGGCGCGATCGTCATCGTCGCGCTGATACATGCTGCTCTCGGCTACGCCTTCGTCACCGGCCTCGCGTTCCAATACGTGAAGAAGGTGTCGGAGAAGCTGAATACGTTCGACGTCGAGGAGCCACCGCCCCCGCCGCCGGACGAGCCGCCACCCCCGCCGCCGGACATTCCGATGACGCCGCCGCCCGTCGTGGCGCCGCCGCCTATCGTGATGACGCCGTCGCCGCCGGTGACAATCACCACGGTGCCGACGCCACCGCCGGTATTCGTACCGACGCCAGTCGCGCCACCAGCGCCGCCGCCCGCTCCCCCGGCACCGCCAGTGGTCAGCAAGGCAGCCGGTGCGAAGGGTGATCCGGCGCAGTGGATCACGAACGACGATTATCCGCCGAGCTCGATCCGTGCCGAGGAAGAAGGCACGACCGCGATCAAGTGGACGATCAACGGTCAGGGTCGTGTCGAGAATTGCGTCGTCACGGCGTCGAGCGGATCGCCCGCACTCGATCAGGCGGCGTGTCGCGCACTTGTTCGCCGCGGGCGGTATTCGCCGGCGACGGATGCTGCAGGCAATCCGATCGCGACAACCCAGACACGGCGTGTCGTGTGGCGGTTGCCGCGTGAATAATCTTCACTTGCCAGACATTGCGCTTTTCAGAGGGATACCATTCGAATGATCATCAACATCCTCGCCGCAGCCGCGGCGCCGGCAGCCCCGGCGGAGAACCCCTACGGCCTCAGCGCCGCGCTGGAGCAGGGCGGCATCATCGCCCAGTCCGTGTTCGGCATCCTGGTGCTGTTCTCGGTCGTCTCGTTCTACATCATGTTCACCAAGCTGTTTGAGCAGCAGAAGATCATGAATCAGTACAAGCGCATGCGCGCTGGCTTCTGGAACGCGAATTCGCTGAAGGAAGGTTCGGCCAAGCTCGAGCAGAATTCGGCCTACAAGCAGATCGTTGACGACGGTCTCGCGGCGCAGGAGCAGCACACCAAGCTGACCGACCCGGTCGAGGCGCATGACTGGCTGCACGGCTCGCTGGGTCGTTCGGAAGCGGCGATCAACTCGAAGCTGGGTGGCGGTCTCGCCTTCCTTGCGACGGTCGGCGCGACCGCACCGTTTATCGGCCTGTTCGGCACGGTGGTCGGCATCTACCGCGCACTGGTGAAGATCGGTGCATCGGGCCAGGCGTCGATCGACGCGGTTGCCGGCCCGGTCGGCGAGGCGCTGATCATGACCGCACTCGGCCTGGTCGTCGCGGTTCCCGCCGTGCTCGGCTACAACTGGCTGCAGCGCCGCAACAAGAGCATCGCGGAGGATCTGTCGTCGTTCTCGAACGACGTGCTCGGCTACCTCGCATCGAACGGCGCGGTTCGCCCGGTCGCCGCTGGCGCTGCCAAGCCTGCTCCGGCAGTCGTCGCGAAGCCTGCGGTGAACACCACGACGGCCGGTCAGGTCGGTGGCGTGCAGACGGCTCCGCGCACCTGAATGACGTCGGGGTCGCCAGCGGCGGCCCCGATCCCGCCCACCCGTTGTTCGGGTGAGCGCCCAACGAATAGGATCAATCGCGCATGGCGATGAATGTCGGTGGAGATTCCACAGAGAAGCCGTTGTCAGAGATCAACGCGACGCCGCTCGTTGACGTCATGCTGGTGTTGCTGATCATCTTCCTGATTGCGGTGCCGGTCGTGCTTCAGACCGTCGAGGTGCAGCTTCCCAAGGTGCGCTTCGATCCGACGACCACCAAGCCCGAGAACGTTTCGCTGTCGGTTACGTCCACGGACGGCCAGTGTTCGGTGTTCTGGGGGATGACGAAGGTCACGCAGCCAGAGCTGCTCGATCGCGCGGTGTCGAAGCTGAAGCTCGAGATTGCACGGCAGGGCGGCGTTGATGCACCCGGCCTCGAACTTCCCGAAGTCCATGTCCGCGCGGACGTGAGCGTGCCGTGGAAATGCGTGGCTGGCGCGATCTACAACATGCAGATGGCTGGTTTCGCGAAGGTCGGGTTCATTTCCGAACCACCGCCGGGCGAAAACGTCCAGCGTATCTGAGCATAGCCACCAGGAGTATTCGATATGGCAATGAGTGGCGGCAGCGACGATGGCGAGCCGATGATGGATTTGAACATGACGCCGTTGATCGACGTTCTGCTCGTTCTCATCATCATGTTCATCATCACGATTCCGATCCAGACGCACGCGGTGAAGGTCGATCTTCCGCAGAATTCGGCGACGAACAATCCGCCGCCGGTCGAGCCGGACAAGAACAAGATCGCGATCACGGTCGATGGTACGGTGACGTGGAACGGCGCGCCGGTCGATGCGGTGCGGCTGCGCCAGTATCTCGACGTGTCGGCGGCGATGAACCCGGAGCCGGAGCTGCACTTCCAGCCCGATCCGCAGGTGCGGTATGACGTGGTTGATCAGACTCTGGCGATCATCAAGCGGTCGAACATCTCGAAGCTTGGTTTCATCGGCAACGAGCAGTTCTATCGCGACTTCTGATCGCGCGAACGACGGCTAACGAAGGGCGGTCCCGCCGGGGCCGCCCTTTTTTTGTGCCTGCAGTGGATCGGGCCAGCGACGATCGCTTGAGCTTTTGCGTGGTACGACACGCTAGCGCTGCGATCTCGGACGGCATTGCATAGGCCGCCGAAAATAGTGCCGACAGCGCGATTTATGTTCTTGTGCCCCTGTCTCCGAAGTGACATCAATATGTCACGAAAGTGAAACGCTATTGTAGCGCACTTGTAACGAGAGGAGACACGACATGCGCAAGCTGATCATCTTTGCCCTGTCCGCCGCAGCCCTGAGCACCCCGGCAATGGCAAGCGACCGGACTGGCTATCAGGCGATCGTGGCGGGCGATTACCGCGCGGCCGAAGAGAAGTTGGTCGCAGAGCGCCGCATCTTTCCCAGCCGCCCTGAACTCATGATCAACCTCGCCACGGTGTACGCCCGCACCGGACGCGTGACGGAGGCAGCGTCGCTGTATCGCGCAGCCCTGGTGGCGGAGGATGTCGAACTGGCGATGCCGAACGACATGGTCGCATCGTCGCGCACGGTCGCGCAACGCGGCCTCGACCGGCTTGGTGGCACGGCGCTGGCTACGCGCTGAGCGACGCTAGCCGGACACTCCAACGGCGACGCCTCGCTTCATGCGGGCGTCGCTGCGGCGGGGCCGAAGGTAGACTTGGCGTTTTAGCAATCGGGCCAGACATTACGAGATTTTGCGCGCGGTCTGCCGCCTCCCATGTGCGGCTCAGCGTCACAGTAGCGACAGGCGGGGCGAGCATGATCCTCTTGGTCGTGTTGCAATGGGCTTAGCCAGGCATCGATGATCACGCGCGCGGTCGCACGGCCTTGACCATATTCAGCTGAAGATGTTTGCGTGTACGCAAGCGCGCGGTTGGCGGGAAGCGGTGCATCCGCGAGGCAAGTCACGGCCGAACAAGGTTATCCCGGCGGAAACCAAGTGGAGACGGCCATTGAGCGACTGATCTTCAGCACCGCATCGGATCAAACATCGTCTTTGGTAATGGTGCGATCAGTGTTGGCCCGCCGATAAAGTCGAAGCGGCACATTGTTCTTGCGATAGGAAGCAGATACTCTCGCTTCCGAAAGCGCGGACCTGCAAGGTGCATGGCGGCGATGGGCAGGGGGCGTGGGTGAGCGATCCGTTCCGCTACGATCTCTTCATCAGCTACGCGCACGGGCCGCGGTTGCCGAACGGCCACGGGCCGCTCAAGCGCTGGTCGAAGCAGTTCCGCGATCTGCTTGAGGTCAACCTCAGCCTTTATCTCGGGCGGCCAGCGCGCATCTTCTTCGACGAGGGCGAGCGGCTCAACGAATCGCTCGATGCGCTGGCGTCGCTCGAGACGCAGTTCGCGCAGGATCTGGCGCACTCGGCCATGCTTCAGGTCCATGTGTCGCGGCCGTATCTCGGATCGAAATGGTGCGCGCACGAGCTGAACGGGTGGCTGGCGGGCCTGCCGACGAAGCTCGGCGGGGTCGAGCGGCGGATCTCGGTGGTGCGGGTGGGCGATACCGGCGACATTGTCTGGCCGGAGGCGCTCGCGCCGGGTGGCACGCAATTGCCGGGCAATCGCTTCCATGACGAAGGATCGATCGTCCCCTGGGGCATGAACCTCGATTTCGAAGGTGATGCGCCTAGCCCGGCGTTCAGCGCCGAGCTGATCAACACCGCCGGGGTGATTCATCGCCGGCTGATGGAGCTCGACTCCGAGGCGCGGCGGCGCGAAGCAGAGGCCCAGCAGGTCCGCGCGCTCGACGCCGGCATCACTGGCGTGCGCAGTGTCTACCTCCATGGTCGCGAGCGTGAGGCCGATTGGTGGAACCGCACCGCGGACGAGCTGACGCAGCTGGATGTCGAGGTGCAGCCAATCACGGGTCCGGCGCCCGACGAGGACGAGGGCGATGTCTGGCGGAGCCTTTCGCGCGTCGCCAGCCAGTGCGAAGCGATGCTGCTGGTCGGTGGCAACGCTTATGAGCTGGCTGCCGATCTGGATGTCGTGGGGCGGGACCGGCGCAACTTCATCCAGTCCAAATTCAGCAAGTTCCTGCCGTGTGCGGTGGTCGATCGCACCGGGCTGAAGAATGATCGCTTCTTGCGGGCGGCAAAGCTGCGCGGGATCGACTGGCTCGATGCGCGCACGCCCGAATGGGGCGACGGCTTTCGCGGCTGGCTGGGCGATGCGGCGCGGCGCACGGCGAACAAATACGGGATCGACGAGGGGCCCGCGACTAGTCCGCCGCCAAGTCCGCCGCCACCGCCTGCGCACGATCCGGTGATCTGAGCCGCGCCATGGCGGAGGCGGAAACCATCCTCGCCGGCGGGATCGATACCGAGAATTCGGTCGATGGCGTCACGTCGTTCGTCATGCCGGCGCGGCCGTATCCGGGGCTGAGGCCGTTCAAGGTTTCCGAATGGCCGATCTTCTTTGGTCGCGAAGTGATGACCGAGGAGGTGATCGACCGGCTTGTTCGCCAGCGGCTGGTGGTCGTCCATGGTGCCTCGGGGTGCGGCAAATCGTCGCTGATTTTCGCGGGCGTGCTGCCGCAGCTCGGGCGCAAGGCGCGGCAGCGGCGGCAGAATTTGAAGCTGGCGGAGATGCGGCCGGGCCGCGCGCCGCTCCGCACGATGGCCGAAGCGCTGGCGAGCGGCTGCGGCATCGCCGATGTCGACGCGCTGCATCGCGCGCTCAACCGCGGGCGCGGCGCCTCGGCCGAGCTGGAGGCGCTGCTCGCCGCGGCCGATGTGAGCCGGGTGTGCCTGTACGTCGATCAGTTCGAGGAACTGTTCCGCTTCGCCAAGGATGGCAGCGCCGAGGAAGCGGCGCTGTTCGTCGAGGCGCTGATCGGCATTTCCGGCACGGGCGAGGAGGAAGCACTGTGGTGGGAGGCTCCCGCCACGCAGCCCGACGTGCCGGCCGTCGCCACGCCGTCGCGAGTGCGGCTGATGCTCAGCATGCGCTCTGAATTCCTGGGCGATTGCGCGCGGTTCACAGGCTTTGCGGAGGTCGTGAACAAGACGCAGTATTTGCTGCCCAACATGTCGCGCGGCGACTTGCTGCGCTCGATCCGCGAGCCGGTGGAGCTGTTCGACGGCAGCCTCGATCGCGCGCTCGCCGAGCGGCTGGTGAACGAGGCGACGCTAGAGGCCGACCCGCTGCCGCTGGTGCAGCATGCGCTGATGCGGCTGTGGCAACGCAACACGACGCTGACGCTCGCCGACTATGAGGCGGCGATCGGCGCGGGCAATGCGCGCGGGCTGAGCCGGCTGCTTGCCGAACATGCCGACGAAGTGCTCGGCCGCCACGCGAACCCTGACGATCCGGCGGCCGAACAATTGTTTCGCGCGCTGACCGACATCGATCCCGCCGGCCGCGCGATCCGCCGGCCGCAGCGCATGGATCGGCTGCTCGCTTTGGTGCCCGAGGCGGATCAGCCGCGGTTACGCGCGATCATGGACGATTTCCGCGCCGAGGACGTCGCCTTCCTGCGCCCGAACTGCGACGAGCGCGCAAGTCCGCTGCCCGACGATCAAATCATCGACATCAGCCATGAGGCGCTGCTGCGCGCATGGCCGCGCATCGCCGATGCGACGCTCGATCCTGCGACCGGCGCTCCGCGCGGCTGGCTGCACCGCGAGTTCGAGGATGGGTTGGTCTGGCGCTCACTCGCGGTGCAGGCGCGTGCGTTTCGGGACGATCCCGAGGCGTGCCTCGATCCCGCGACGACGGGGAAGCGCGACATCTGGTATCGCGCGGCGGGCGCGCGGGCGGCGTGGGCGAACCGGCACCTGATCGTGAAGAGCGGCGTGGCGCCGGGCGACGAGCCGGAGTGGAAGGGCGTCGATGCGTTGATGGAGGCGAGCCGGCGCGAGCGGGAGCGGGCGCGCAAGCGACGGATTTGGGGTTTCGCGCTGCTCGCGGGCATGGTGATTCTGTTGGTCATCTCCCTCGCGCTCGCAGCATGGGGGTATTCCGCTGACGCAGAACGACAAAAGTTGCGCGCCAAAGCCGAAGAGAAAGCAGCGCTGAAGAGCGTGCTTCTCGCCGAAACGCTTTCGGAGGAGACTGTCACGAACAGTCGCAGTCAGCTCGCGCAGACCAAGGTCGGTTCGGAGCCGGTGCAGCTTGGTACGGATCTCGCCGTCTGGCTGGGATCGGACCTGCGCCCCAATGTCCTGGCCGCGGATGGTACGGCCGTCCTGCCGTCGCGCCTGAAGCAGGGCGACCGGGTGCAGATCGTCACCGAGACGATCGCGCGTTCGGGTCTGCCGAGCGGGGCCGATTATCGGATGGCGGACGGGCTGGGCTATTTGGCCAAGGGGGCGACCGTCGAGATCGTCTCCGCGCCGACCGTGTTCCAGCGCGCCTCGGCGCGGCAATATTGGGCCAAGGCGCGCGGCGAGGTGATCCCGCTCGGCACCGTATTCGTGCAGTTCGGCGGGGGGTCGTCGAGCGACGCCAAGGCGCTGGCGATGAGCCGTGAGCACGTTCGATTGTTGGCCAACGGGTTGAAGCGCTATGGCTTTACGGTGCCTGGCGAGGAGCGCGTGGCGGTCTCGCCGGGGATGAGCGAGGTGCGCTTCTTCCATGCCGCGGATCGCGATCGCGCTCGGCTGATCGCGTCGATCGTGGTGCAGGTCGGCAATGGCGCCAAGCTCGACCTGCGGACGCCGGTGCAGAAGGATATGAGCGGGCAGCCACGCAAGACGCCGCCGGGTGTGGTTGAGCTGTGGATCGACTTGACGCCGCCGGCGGACGGCACCCGGAATCGCTCGAAGTATCTGCCGCCGACTGCGGCGGAAGCGGCGGTGGCGAGTGAGGGGCGGTAGGTAACTCAGCGGTGCTTCGAGACGGCACTTCCCCCGGATCAAGTCCGGGGTCAGCACCTCCTCAGCACGAACGGGAGAGGGCCTTACAGCTCCAGCGCAGCGACATTGTCGGCCAGGAAGGGCTTAACCCGGCCTGCGATCGCCTCGACCGGGAGGCTGGCGCGGTTGCAGGTGAGGATGTGCTTGGATTGGCGCAGCGACACGTCGTCGTCGGAGAATTTCAGGAACAGCACTTGCGTGATCGTGCGCTGCGCCGTCACGGCGAAACACAGCAGCGTGACATGCGGATTGCCGTTCGCGTCGCCCTCGATCCGGCTGACCTGGAATGCGGCGCCGTGGACGTGGCGGCTGTTGCGCTCGAACAGCGTGATCCACGGCTGATCGGCGTTCATCGATTTCAGCCCGTCGAGCGCCTTGATGACGAGCGAGGCCGCCGCGACCGCCGGCCCGAGCGCCGCGGCGATCACCGGGATCGCGGCTTCGTGCAGCGAGAGATTGTCATCGTCGATGTCCTGCGTCGCTTCTTCCTTGTCGATCACACTGAAGCCGATCGAGCGGAGCGTCGCGACGTAGCGGTCGTACCAGGTGAAGACCGCCTCGTCGGGCGTGCTCGCCTTGTCGGCGGCAAGCTGCGCCAGCAGCATCGCATCGGACACCGCGAGCCGCGATTCGGGATCGACGGTGCCGGTGAATTCGGCAAGCTGGGAGCCGACCGCGATCAGGTCGCCGGTGACCCGCTCGGGCTCAACCGCTTCAAATTGTGGCCCCGTATCGGGCAAGTCGAGTTGAAGAACAAAATCTTCGACATCCGTCTTCGGACCAAGCATCGTTGCTCTCCCAAAGTGGTGCGACAATGTTCATTGTCGTCCGCGACTCGATAGCATGATTCGCTCGTCACTGGGAGCGGGTGATATGATTAACGATACGAGCGGAGAAGGAACGATCGATCGCACCGAAGCGCTGCGGCAACGGCTGGCTGCCGGCGACGGTTCGGCGCGATCGGAGGCGGGGGTGCAGCTGATGCGGCTGCGCGAGGCGCGTGATTATGCCGCGATGCTGCCACTGGCCGAGCAGATCGCGCGCGTTGCGCCGCACGATCACGGCGCGCGGCGGTTGCAGGCGCAGGCGCTGATCGAGACCGGGCAACCATCGGTGGCGATCGACGTGCTGACGGCGCTGCGTGGCCGGCTGCCGGCGGCGCATCCCGAGGCGGTGGAGGCGAGTGGGCTGCTGGGGCGTGCCTGGAAGGATATCAGCCTCGAGGCCGCCGATCCCGCCGGGGCGGTGGCGGCCGAGGCTTTGCAACGGTCGTTTGCGGCATACCGCAGTGCGCTGGGGG
This sequence comes from Sphingomonas radiodurans, assembly GCF_020866845.1. Classification (NCBI taxonomy): domain Bacteria; kingdom Pseudomonadati; phylum Pseudomonadota; class Alphaproteobacteria; order Sphingomonadales; family Sphingomonadaceae; genus Sphingomonas; species Sphingomonas radiodurans. The sequence goes on along the minus strand of NZ_CP086594.1, from coordinate 318,492 downwards.
TGCGAGCGGACAAGGACGATTGGCTGACGGTGAACCTGCTGGCGCTCAGCGCGCGGGCGGAGCGGCTGGGTATTGCGCTGGTGGACGATCTTGACCGGACGGCGGTGGCGCGCGCGATGCGCGATCGGCTGGTCGCGCAGCCGGAACCGGGCGATCCCTGGTATTGGGCCGAGCGCGCCGAGCTCGAGGTTGCGCTGGGCAATTGGCCGGCGGTGGCGGATGCGGTGCGGACCTATGCCGCGCGCACCGATTCACAGTTCCAGCTCGCCAGCACGATGCGTCAGTTCGACCGGCTATGGGGCGTCGACGAGGATCCCGAGGGCGCGGGCATCCTGGAGGCGATCCGTGCGCGGTTGCTGTCGCTGCCCGGCGGGCTGGTCGAGACCTCCGCGGCGGCGCTCCAGCACAGCGCGGCGCGGGCGAGCCATGGCGCGGACGGCGCGCGGTTCGAGGCGGTGCTTGGGACCGAGGGGCTGCAGACCTATGCCTGGTGGCAGGCGGGGCTGAGCGCGGCGCGCGCGGTCGCTTCGGTGCGGCGGCGGTTGGGGAAGCGGGTGGGGACGGCGTGGCTCACCAGTGCCGACGTGCTCGGGCTGGGGGATCGCGCGGAGCAATTGGTGGTCAGCAACGCGCATGTCGTGAACCCCGACGGCGAGCGCCCCGGCATCCGGCCTGACGAGGCGGAGGTGCTGTTCGAGGCGGCGGACGGTGGCCGGGCATATGCCGTGGCGGGGATCGCGTGGTTCTCGCCCAAGGAGCGGCACGATATCGCGGTTCTGCGGCTGGCCGACCGGGTGGACGGGATCGATCCGCTGACGGTCGCGCCGGCGCTGCCGCCGCTGGATGCCGGCGAGCGCGTCTATGTCGTGGGCCATCCGGGCGGGCGCGAGCTGAGTTTTTCGTTTCAGGACAATGAGCTGCTTGATCACGAAGGCCCGGATGCAGGCCGCCCGCCGATCCCCGGCGTGTGCCGCATCCACTATCGCGCGCCGACCGAGGGCGGCAGCTCGGGCAGCCCGGTGTTCAACGCTGGCCAGTGGCAAGTGATCGGCGTGCATCATTTCGGCGGCCAGAGCGGTATGCCACGGCTCAACGGGCTGCCGGGCAGCTACGGCGCGAACCAGGCGATTGCGATCGCGTCGATCGCCGCTGCGGTGGATCAGGAAAGGAAGCGATGATGCGACCGTTGTGCTTCGTGCTGATGCCGTTCGGTCGCAAGCCGATGCCCGGCGGTGGGACGGTCGATTTCGATGCGATCTATCGCGACATGATCGCGCCCGGGATAGCGCAGGCCGGGATGGAGCCGGTGCGCGCCGATGGCGAGCTGACCGGCGGGATCATCCACAAGCCGATGTTCGAGCGGCTGATCCTGTGCGAGTACGCCGTGGCGGACCTGACGACCGCCAATGCCAACGTGTTCTATGAACTTGGCGTGCGCCATGCGGTGCGCCCCGGCAGCACCGTGTTGCTGTTCGCTGAGGGCGAGACGCGGCTGCCGTTCGATGTCGCCATGCTGCGCGCCTATCCCTATGCCCTGACCGGCGGAGGTATCGCCGCGGCGCCCGAGACGGTGGCGGCGGAGATCGCCAAGCGGCTGGAGCATGCGCGCAATGGCGAGATCGACAGTCCGATCTACCAATTGGTCGAGGGTTTCCCCGATATCCAGCGGCTGAAGACCGACGTGTTCCGCGATCGCGTGGAACTGGCCCGTTCCACGGCCGAGCGGCTGGCGCAGGCGCGGGGCGCGGGTGTCGAGGCAGTGCGCGCGATCGAGGAGGATCTGGCGCCGCTTGCCGATCGCGAGGCGAGCGTGGTGATCGACCTGCTGCTGTCGTACCGCGCGGTGAAGGCCGAGGGAGACATGATCCGGCTCGTTTCCAAGATGACGCCGGCGCTGGCGCAGACGGTGCTGGTGCGCGAGCAGCTCGGCTTCGCGCTGAACCGCGAGGGGCGGCGCGCGGAAGCCGAGCGCGTGCTGACCGAGCTGATCGCTCAACGCGGGCCGAGCAGCGAGACGAACGGGCTGTTAGGGCGCGTCTACAAGGATCAGTGGGAAGCGGCGCGCACCGCCGGCGAGACGTTCAGGGCGCGCGGGCTGCTCGACAAGGCGATCGCGACGTATCTGCGGGGCTTCGAGACCGACTGGCGCGACGCGTATCCCGGCATCAACGCAGTGACGCTGATGGAATTGCGCGATCCGCCCGATCCACGGCGCACTGCGATCCTGCCGGTCGTCCGCTACGCGGTCGAGCGGCGCATCGCGCGCGGAGAGCCCGATTATTGGGATCATGCGACCCGGCTGGAGCTGGCGGTGCTTGCCGATGACGAGGCAGGCGCGGCGGAGGCGCTGGGGGCGGCGCTGGCTGCGACGCGGGAAGTGTGGGAGCGCGAGACCACCGCGCGCAACTTGCGGCTGATCGGCGAGGCGCGCGCGCGGCGCGGCGCGGCTACCGTTTGGGTCGAGGAACTGGAGCAGGCGCTTGGCCACTGATCGCCCTCGTCAGCCAACCTCGGACCAGGCACATTCGGCATCACCGACTCGGCAGGAGCGCACACGATGAGCACCCCCGTCCTTCCCCTAGCCGAGCGCATCGCGCGGCCGGGCCCAAAGAAGATGCTTGCAGTAGACGGGGGCGGCATCCGCGGCGTGCTGGCGCTGGAAGTGCTCGCCAAGATCGAGGCGGATCTGCGCGCGTATTACGGCGATCCGGACTATCGCCTGTCGTCGTTTTTCGATGCGATCGCGGGCACCAGCACCGGGGCGATCATCGCCGCCGGGCTGTCGCTGGGGATGAGCGTCAGCGAGTTGTTGGCTTTCTACATCGAAAGTGGCGAGGCGATGTTCAAGCGCGCCAAGCTGTTTCGCCGGCTGCGCCACCGGTTCGAGGACGAGCCGCTTGCCGATCAGCTGAAGGCGGTGTTCGGTGAGCGTGAGCTTGGGTCGGCGGATTTGCAGACCGTGCTGATGATGGTGCTGCGCAACGCCTCGACCGACAGCCCTTGGCCGGTCAGCAACAATCCCTATGCCTTGTTCAACGCGGCGGAGGCGGACGGGTGCAACCTGGAATTGCCGCTGTGGCAATTGGTGCGCGCCAGCACCGCCGCGCCGACCTATTTCCCGCCCGAAGTGATCGACGTCGGCAGCAATCGCTTCGTCTTCGTCGATGGCGGCGTGACGATGTACAATAATCCGGCGTTCCAGCTCTTCCTGATGATGACGGTCGATCGCTTCTGGGCGAATGCACCCGCCGGGCTGAAGCGCGGCTGGGCGACGGGGACGGATCAGATGCTGCTCGTGTCGGTGGGCACCGGCACCAGCCCCGGTGCCCACGAGAATCTCGAGCCCGACGACATGAACCTGTTGTTCAACGCAAGCACCGTCCCTTCCGCGCTGATGCTGTCCGCGCTGACCGAGCAGGATGCGCTGTGCCGCATCTTCGGGGATTGCCGCGCGGGTGATCCGCTCGACATGGAGATCGGCGACCTGATCGGCTCGCAGGGTCCGCTCGATCGCAAGCTGTTCCGCTACGTCCGCTACAATACCGAGCTGACCACCGCCGGGCTGGAAGCGATCGGCTGCACCGTCGATCCGGCGCGCGTGCAGCCGATGGACGCGGTAAGTGCGATCCCGGAGATGCGCGCGGTGGGGCAGGCGGTCGCCGCGTCAAAGGTTAGGCCGGAATATCTGGGGCTTGAGATCTTCGGCTGAGTCTTTTGTATTGGCTTAGTATTTAGTCTTACTCGGCCCTTAATCATTGCTGCATTGCAGGCGTTAGGATAGGCCTAAGTTAGTCGCTCGAACGAAGCGACGGGAGTCGCGTCCGGACGGTTGAAATCCTTGCGGTCTTAGTCGTCCAACCAACGGTACTTTGCGCAAAGCCATTGTGCTTTGCTGAGGGGGTGGGGCGATGAATCGGAAACCGATATTCGATGCCGTGCGGGCTATGCTCGGCCGCGGCTTCACGAGCGACGAGGTGAAGGCGCTCGATCTGGCGTGCAATCTGGCCGAAGCGGCGGTCGAGCGGCCCGAGGCCAAGCCCGCCAGCGTGGTTGCGGCACCTGCCGCTGCGACGTCTGTCGCTGGGGCAGTGGCCGGGGCCGTTGTGGAGATCGCGACGAGCGACGTGGAGGCAGTGGAGGTGCTGCTCGGCAAGCTATCGGAGAAATTCGAGAGCGGCGGGCGCGGGCCGGGCACGGTTTCGAGCGGTGCGGGCGATCCGGGTGGCGTCTCCTACGGCACCTATCAGCTGTCGAGCACCGCGGGCACGCTGACGGCGTTCCTGAAGAAGGAAGGCAAGCCCTGGATCGACCAGTTCGGCACCGCCAAGCCGGGCACCGCATCGTTCACGACGGTGTGGAAGAAAATCGCGGCCGAGGACAAGACGTTCGGCGCCGCGCAGCACGCCTTCATCCACCGAACGCATTACCAGCCTGCGGTATCGACCGTGCGCGACGCGAAGGGGCTCGATTTCGATCGGCGGCATCGCGCGGTGCGCGAGGTGGTCTGGTCCGTTTCCGTGCAGCACGCGCGCGCGTCGCGAATCCTGATCGAGTCGATCAACATCTGCGACCGTGATCATGATCGCAATTCGGACGATTATGATCGGCTGCTGATCGAGGCGATGTACGACGCGCGGACCGCTTACGTGCTCGAGGTGGCGGCGAACCCGAAGCTCAGCAAGGCGGAGCGCGAGCAGCTCGTCAGCATCACGAAGAAGCGCTATCCGACCGAACGCGCCGATGCGCTGGCGCTGTTCGCCGCTGGTGCGTCGGCAGCGGAACCGGTGGCCAAGCCAGTCCCTGCTGCGCCGCCAGCGCCGACGAACGGCGCGGGGGAGGAAACGATCGACGGCAATGCCGTCGCCGCGAAGAACGGGGTGCTGGTGAAGAGCTCGGCGGTGAAAATCTCCCGATTGCACCGCAAGATGGAGCCGGTGATCGTTGCGGTCGCCGCTGCCGCGAAGAAGCTCGGCCTGCCGCAGCCTGTGATCACCTCGGGCAATGACAGCAACCACATGAAGGGATCGCGGCACTTTACCGGGTGCGCGCTCGATTTTCGGGGAAACAATATTCAGCCCAATGTTGGCGACAAATTGGCGGCCGAGGTGAGCAAGATATTGGGAAATGAATACGATGCGATCTTCGAGCGTTTCATGAACACCTCGAACAATCATTTGCATGTGGAATATGACCCCAGCTAACCAAGTATCTTCGCGTAAAGCGCTGACATTGCGCCAGACTTCGCTTGCCATGGTGCCGCTGTTGCTGCTTGCGGCGGGCTGCGATTCAGCCGTGCCGACCGTCGCCCCGACCGCAACCGCTGCTGCGCCCGCCGCCGAGCCACCCGCTGCTGCGACCACTCCGACCGAGGTTTCGCAATCTTCTCCGACGGTCGATCTGCCGCCGACCAAGGTCAGTGCTCCGGAAATCGCCAGCCGCGAGGACATCGATGTCAACGGCACGCCGGGTTGCTCGTTCGATGTCCGCTATGTCGATGCGGTCGATCAGCCGGCGATCTGGAACGGCGAGGGGTGCAAGGCGGTGCGTGCCGAGTTCGTTACCGCTGCGCAGTTGACATCGCTGGGGCGGCTTGCCGCGCTCGACGAGGAGACGCGCGACGATATCGCGCGCGCCGGCGACCGTGTTTTCTATGTCGAAGGGGCGGTCGGCTCGGCGATCTATCCGCTGAACAGCGCGAAGCGCGTCTACAAGGTGATGCTGGGCGACTGATCGTCGCCGATCGGGGGAGCACGGGGCGGCGGCGGATCGTGACGGGGCAGGGCAGGCTCGGGACTTCTTCGTCAGCTACAATCAGCACGATCTGCAATGGGCGGAGTGGATCGCCGCGACGCTGGAGGCGGCGGGCCACAGCGTCTTCATTCAATCGTGGCATATCCCGCCGGGCGCGAACTTCGTCCATGAAATGCAGCGGGCGTCGGCGGCCTGCGAGCGGACGATCGCGGTGCTGTCACCCGATTATCTCGCGTCGATGTTCACCCAGGCCGAATGGGGCGCGGCGTTCGCGGCGGACCCGGTGGGGAGCGGCCGCAAGCTCGTGCCGGTGCGCGTGCGGATGTGCGAACCGCCCGGGCTGTTGAAGAGCATCGTTTATTGCGATCTGCTCGGCCTGACGGAGGAACTGGCGCGCGCCAAGCTGTTGCGCGATGTGAGTGCCGGACCGCGGCGGCCGGAGGCAGCAGTGTTTCCGGCCGGCGGGAATTTTCCGGGTGCGGCGGACTCGAGCGTAGTGGCACCGGCTCCCGATGCCGAACCAATCCTCGAATTGATGAACGTGCTCACCACGACGCGGACGGCGTTCGTCGCGCAGGCGAACTTGAGGGACGATCTGGTGCGCCGGATCGCGGAACGGCTGACCCTCGACTTGAGGCGCGTTCATTTCGAGACGTTCCTCGCCGACCATGCGGAGGCGCTCGAACCTGCCGAGCGGCGGATCTTCAGGATCATCCGGCAATTCACCAGGGGCACGCTGCTCGAGTACAACAAGCGGACGCTGGAGCTGCTCGACAAGCATCCGCAGATCGTCCGGACGCTGCCTAGTGCCAGCCTGCTCCGCGCGCATCTCACGCTGTGGCTCGACAAGTATGACGCGATCTTCCTGGCCGACGAGCGACTGGCGCTTCTGTACGTCGGGGTGGACGAGGGAGCCCCGTTCCCGCGCGCGATCGAGGTGGAGGCGCGGGCGTTTCTGGAGCGACAGGGTGGATATGACGGCGTGCTCGGGCGGGACGCTGGCGGCATGTTTCGAGGCTGATGGACGGCTCGCGACGGGTCGCGAGGGTTGCGTGATTTACAGCTTGGGCAGTGTCACACCGCGCTGGCGCATGTATTTGCCGGCGCGATCGGCGTAGCTGACCTCGCACGGCTCGTTGCCCTGCAGGAACAGGAACTGACACGCACCTTCATTGGCGTAGATCTTCGCGGGCAGCGGCGTGGTGTTCGAGAATTCGAGCGTCACGTGTCCCTCCCAGCCAGGTTCGAGCGGGGTGACGTTCACGATGATACCGCAGCGCGCGTAGGTCGATTTGCCAAGGCAGATCACCAGAATGTCGCGCGGCACGCGGAAATATTCCACCGTCCGCGCCAGCGCGAAGCTGTTCGGCGGGATGATGCACACGTCGGTCTTGCGATCGACGAAGCTGTTGGCGGCGAAATCCTTCGGGTCGACGGTGGCCGAATCGACGTTGGTGAAGATCTTGAATTCGTCGGCGACGCGCGCGTCATAACCGTAGGAACTGAGCCCGTAGCTGATGCACCCGTCGCGCCGCTGCGCCTCGACGAACGGCTCGATCATGCCGGTGGCGAGCGCCTGCTCGCGGATCCAACGATCGGACTGGACGGACATGGTAAGCTCCCCTTGCGCGCGCTCTTCGCGCGTGTCGGTGAGGTTGGCAAGCATCGACCGGCGCGCCCCGAACCGTTCGTGTCGAGCGAAGTCGAGACACAAACCATGTCCCTCGACGTTGCTCGGGACGAACGGAGCGACGGCAATCAGCGCGGCAGCGTGATCGTCGCGGTCAGGCCGCCGCCTTCGCGGTTCGCGAGGATGATCTCGCCGCCGGCGTCGCGGACGATCGCGCGGGCGAGCGACAGGCCGAGGCCGATCCCGCCGGTGTCGCGATTGCGCGAGCGCTCCAGCCGGGTGAATGGATCGAACACCGCCTCGAGCCGGTCCTGCGGGATGCCAGGGCCGCGATCGGCGACGCAGACGAGTACTCGTGTGCCCTCCTGCTGTAGCGATACCTCGACTGCGCCGGCATATTTGATCGCATTTTCGATGAGGTTGCGCACCGCGCGGCGGAACAGTGTCGGGCGCAGCCGCATGCGCAGCCGGGCGGCTTCCTCGAACGAGACATCGGCGCCGAGATCGCGGAAATCCTCGACGACCGCATCGACCAGGGCGGCGAGATCGACCTCGGTCACCGCCTCGCTCGGCCGGCCGAGGCGCGCGAGCGAGAGGATGTCGTCGAGCGTGCGGCTCATTTCCTCGATCGTGTCGGCCATCTTCGCGCGATCCTGATCGTCCTCGACCGATTCGATCCGCACGCGCAGCGAGGCGAGCGGGGTGCGCAGGTCGTGGCCGATCGCGCCGAGCATCCGGTCCTTCTCGTCGAGCATCGCGGTGACGCGATGAGTGAGTGCATTGTAGGCGGCGATCACGTCGCGGACATCGCTCGGGCCGGCGCTCTCGAGCGGGGTCGGGGCAGCGCCGGGGGTGAAGTTGCGCGTCGCCACCGCCAGCGCGCGCAACGGCCGCGAGATGCGCCGGGCGAGCCAGAGTACCGGCACGAGGATCAGGATGTAGATGATCGCGGTCTGGGCGAGCAGCGCCCACACGATCCGCGCATCAGGTCGCGGCCACGGCGCGTTGGTCGAGACCCATCCGCCGTCAGGCTGCTGCACCGCGATCACGATCGTGTCGGCGTTGCGCCCGCGCTGGCGGCGGCGGTGCTGGGTTTCGATCGGTCGGATTCCGGTATCGATGCGGCCGGGCGTAACGCCGGCCTCAATTAACTGGCGGCGCAACTCGGCGGCAACCTCGGGATGGCGCTCGAGCCGCGGCGGGATCGGATTGGTCGCGCGCCGCCGGACCCGGCCGCGGTCAGGGGCGAGCGGGCGTTCGTCGGCACGCTCGAGCGCGTCGGCGATGCGGATCGCCGCCGGCCTCGTGGCCTGGGCGAGACGGAATTCGGCCCGGTCGCGCAGCACCAGCGCAAGGTTGATCGCCTGCGCGAGGAACAGCGCGAGCGCCAGCAGCGAGGCGAGCTGCCCCGGCAGGTTGCGCGGGTACGGCAGCCTCATCGCGGTGACATCACAGCCGCGTGACTTCGGCCGCGAGCGTGTAGCCGCCGCCCCATACCGTCTTGATCAGCTGCGGCGCCTTGGGATCGACTTCGATCTTCTTACGCAGCCGGCTGACCTGATTGTCGATCGCGCGGTCGAACGCCGCCGCCTCGCGCCCCTGCGTCAGATCGAGCAGTTGATCGCGTGTCAGCACCTGACGCGGGCGCGTGGCGAGCGCGTGGAGCAAATTATACTCGCCGGTCGACAGCGGCATCGCGACGCCCTCGCGATCGACCAGCGTGCGCTCGCCGGTCTTCAGCACCCAGCCGGCGAAGGCATAAGCGCCAGCCTCGGGCGCGTGCTGCCGCGTGCCGCCGGCCTGCATGCGGCGCAGCACCACCTTGATCCGCGCCGCCAGTTCGCGCGGGGAAAAAGGCTTCACGACATAATCGTCCGCGCCCATTTCCAGGCCGATGATGCGATCGGTCTCCTCGGTGCGCGCGGTGAGCAGGATGACGGGCGTCTCGCTCGTCGCGCGGATGTGGCGGCACAGGCTCAGGCCGTCCTCGCCCGGCATCATGATGTCGAGCACCACGAGGTCGATGGAATAGGCGCCGAGCCGCGTGCGTGCTGCCTCCGCGTCGCCGACCTGCGTGACGCGGAAGCCCTGCTTGGTGAGATATTGCGCCAGCGGCTCGCGGATCGAACGCTCGTCGTCGACGAGCAGCAAATGGGGCAGATCGGCCATGGCGTCGGTGTCTAGCATGTCGCGCTCCCGCGTGAAGCGCCGGACGGCGGATCGGCCGTCCGGCGCACGATCGGCGTGCCTTAGCGCGCTGCGCCGTTCGGCATGCCGCCGGGGCCGCCGTCCGGACCGCCGCGGCGCATCTTCATCACGCTGCGCGCCTCCTTGCGCTCGGCCTGGTCGATGCGGCCGTCGCGATTGGTGTCGACCTTGTCGAACATCGCCTGTGCCGCGGACATCGCCTCGGCCTTGGTGAGGACGCCGTCGCGGTTCGCATCGGCCATCATCATCGCGCCCATGCCGCCGCCGCGGGCATGGCGGCCGCCGTGGCGCATCTCGCCGCGTCCACCGCGCGGGCCGCCGTCCGCCAATCCGGCGCGCTCACGACGCTGCTTGCCGCCCATTGCCTGCCGCTCGGCCGCTTCCAGCCTGCCATCCTTGTTCCCGTCCGCGCGATCGAAGCGGGCGAGGGTCTTCTGGCGCAGCTGCTCGCGCGTCATGTCACGCATGTTGGTGCCGCGCTTGTTCGGGCGCTCGCTGGCCGAGATGGTGCCGTCGCGGTTGGTGTCGAGCTTCGCGAAGCGCGCATCGGCGGCGGCGGTCACCTCGGCCCGCGTGATGATGCCGTCCTTGTTGAGGTCGAGCGCCATTGCACGCTTTGGCATCGACTTGGCTGCGGGCGCCGCATTCTGGGCAGCCGCCATGCCGGCGATGGTGGTGCCGGCCAGCGCGGCGGCTAGGATGAAGCGTTTCATGGGTCGGTGGTCCTTTGTCGGGGCGGGGATCATCCTCGCCGTTACTCACCGATATGGAACCACCATGTCGCACGCCTGTACCGCAGGACGGGGAAAGTGTCGCAATTTGTCGCTGCGACGATTTGCTAAGCGAACACCGCCACCGACTGCATCTGCTCCGCCACCATTTCGCCTGCGCTGTTCCAGATGCCCATCTGCTGCGAGGAACTGCCCGACCGCGCATAATCCGCGTTCGAGCGCAGCAGCCACCAGCCGTCCTGCGTCGTCGGCGTCGGCCCGAGCACGTTGAGGATCCACGTCAGCGAACTCATCGGCACGTTGCGGCCGAGCAGGCGCAGCGCGGCGGGGGGCAGGCAATCGCCGATCGCGAGCAGCTCGACCATCGGATCGAGCCCTTCGCGCTCGTTGAGCCGCGTCCAGCGCAGCCATTCGGCGGGCTTCAGGTTCGGGCCGTCGCGGCGATCGAGGAACTCGAAGTTCTGCGTGAAGGCGACGGCGGGATGCCCCTTGAAGGTCGTATCGTCGGGGCCGGGCTGGGCGAAATCGGGGACGGTGGTGGTCGCGTAATCGACCTCGCTTTCGATCGCGCGCATAAACACGAAGGTGCAGCGCAAGCCGAGCCCCGCTTCGCTTTCGATATCGGCCTGGATGAAGGCGGCATTCTTGCCGCGGCGCAGGCGGTGGGCGGTGACCATGATCGGGCCGGCGAGCGGGCCGATGAAGCTGACCTGGGCGGAGCGCAGCGGGGGCAGATCGACGTCGGATTGCATCGCGCAATGCAGTGCGATCGCAGCGGAAAGCCCGCCATAGCCGGTGCGGCCCTGCAGCCAGCCATCGGGGATCGTGCCGCGCCAGCCGGGGCCGTCGCCCAGCGGTTCGAGGCCGTCGAGGATCTCTTTCAGGCTCGTCATGCAAATTCCCCCGCGGCGAGCCGATCGCGCAGCTCGCGCTTCAATACCTTGCCGATCGCGCTGCGCGGTAGCTCGTCGGCGACATAGAGTTTGGACAGCCGCTGCGTCTTGCCGAGCTTCTCGTTGGTGGCGATGCGGATCGCTTCGGCATCATCGGTTGCGCCGTCGCGCGGGACGTAAAAGCCGACCGGCGTTTCGCCCCATTCGTCGCTCGGCACGCCGACGACGGTGCAGTCGGCGACCGCGGGGTGCTGCGCGAGCACCGCTTCGAGATCGGAGGGATAGATGTTGAACCCACCCGATATGATCATGTCCTTCTTGCGATCCATCAGGATCAGAAAACCATCCTCGTCGATCCGCCCGACATCGCCGTGGCGGATCCAGCGAGTGCCATCAGCGTCGTAATATTCCGCGTCGCGGGTGGCGCCCTCGCGCTTGTGATAGCCGTTCATCATTGCCGGCGAGCGGCCGACGATCTCGCCCATTTCGCCCGGCGCGACTTCATTGCCGTCGTCGTCGAGCAGGATCGCCTCGTGCCCGGGGGAGAGTTTGCCGACGGTGTGGAGCTTGTCGGGATTATCGTCGGCGACGAGGATGAACGACGCGCCGCCTTCGGTCATGCCGTAATATTCGACCAGCTTGCCTGGCCAGCGCGTGATGATGTCGCGCTTCAACTCGGCCTTGAAGGGCGCCGATGTGCAGGTCTTGAAGCGGAACGACGACAGATCGAAGGCGTCGAAATCGGGGAGCGCCATGATGCGCTGGTATTGCACCGGGACCAGCATGGTGTGCGTGGCGCGATACCGCTCGGCTAATTCGAGGAAGCCGCGCGCGTCGAACTTGGCCATCAGGATCGCGGTGCCGCCCCAGCCCAAAGTGGGCAGGAAGCTGACGAGGGTGGTGTTCGAGTAGAGCGGGGTAGACAGCAGCGTGATGGCGGTGTCGAACCCGGCGCCGCTGTTGCGCGACAGATGCTGCCAGCGCATCGCGTGGCTCTGCACGATGCCCTTCGGAACGCCGGTGGTGCCCGAGGAATAGATGATGTTGAAGCCATCGTCGGGGGCGATGTCGACCGGGGCGGGCCGGGTGCCGTCGGGCGCCAGCCAGTCATCGAGCGCTTCGAGCATTACCGTGCGAGCCGCCAGCGTTTTGCCCGCAAGTGCGGTGGCGTTGGCGGCGTCGAGGAACACGAGGTTGGCGCCGCTGTCGGCGATCATCCCGGCGATCTGTTCGGGGGTGGCGGAGGGCTGAATCGGCGCGGCGACCGATCCGGCGCGCAACGCGGCGAGGAACATTACCGCCTGCGCGACGCTCGGGTAGCTGACTAGCGCTACCGCTTGCCCTTGCACCGTGCCGTCGCGCTGCAGGGCGGCGGCGGCGCGGTCCATCATCGCGTCAAGCGCCGCATAGGTGATCTGCGTCGCGTCATCCGCGATTGCGATCTTGTCGGGCTGCGTGCCGGCGTGGTGGCGGATCAGGTCCGACAAGGTGCCGAACGGCTGGGCTAGCAGGTCTGCGGTTTGATCCATGATTTGGTCGCTAGCGGCGCAGTTCGGCGAATGCCATACGCAGTCTTCTAAAAACAGCGTGCGAATAGGGGAGTGGATGATGGACGGCAGCGTGGCGATCGTCACTGGTGGCGGCACGGGAATCGGCGCTGCGGTGGTGCGGCGATTGGCGGCGCGCGGCGTGCGCTGCGTGATCAACTATGCACATAGCCGCGACGATGCCGAGGCACTGGCGCGCGAGGTCGGCAACGGGTCGATCGCGGTTCAGGCCGATATTGCGGGGGATGCGGCGTGCCGCACGCTGGTCACGGCTGCGACCGATACGTTCGGCCGGCTCGACTTCCTGATCAACAACGCCGGCCGCACCAAGCATGTCGCGCACGAGAACCTCGACGATCTCGACGCGGAGGATTTCGTCGACATCTATCGGCTGAACACGGTCGCGGCGTTCCAGATGGTGCGGGCGTGCGCGCCGGCGATGCGCGAGGGGCCGATGAGCGCGGTCGTCAACGTCGCGTCGATCGCGGGCATCCACGGCGTCGGCTCGTCGATCGCTTATGCCGCGTCGAAGGGCGCGCTGATCACGATGACGCAGAGCCTCGCGCGGGTGCTGGCGCCGGCGATCCGCGTGAATGCGGTCGCGCCGGGCTATGTCGGCACGGGGTGGTTCGAGAAGATGCTGGGCGAGGAGGGCAAGGCGCGGCTCGATGCGCGCATTGCCGACCGCACGCCGATGGCGATGGCGCCGCAAGCCGAGGATATCGCCGGGCCGATCGAAATGCTGCTCGATCCCGCCGGTCGTGCGATCACCGGCGAGGTGTGGCGCGTCGATGCGGGCTTTCACCTCGATACTGGCGCCAGCCGGCGGCCGGGGCGAGAGTAAGGCATCCGTTCGTGCCGAGCATCGTCGAGGTACGTGCCGCCAGGGCGTCGCTTGCGGCTGTGTCCCTCGACGATGCTCGGGACGAACGGGAAACGGTGCGCGTTGCTACGCCAGCTTGCCGGGCCGGCGTACGACGCCGAACAGGAAGATCGCGAACGCCACCACGCACAGCAGCGACGCCAGCACGAACGCCCCGCCCATCATCCCGCGCTCGGCGCCGAACGCGAGCGCTTGGCTCATCGCGAGTGGGCCGATGATCGCGGCGAGGCTGGCGAGGCTCGCGAGCCCGCCCTGCAACGCGCCCTGGTTCGAGGCGTCGACGCGTGACGAGAGGATCGCGTTGATCGAGGGGAATACGAGCCCGGTCAGCGCGCCGAACGCGAGCAGCGCATAGACCTGCCACCCTTCGCGCGCGACGGCATAGCCGGCGAAGACAATGGTTCCCGCGACTAGCCCGATCAGCACGGTGCGCTCTTCGCCAAAGCGATTGATCGCCCGGCCGATCAGGAACGTCTGCGCGACCATCATCGACACGCCCGACGCCGCCAGCGACCAACCGATCGCCTTCGCATCCCAGCCGAGCGCAAGTTCGCCGAAGAACGACCAGGTGGCGGGATACACCATGTGCGCGATCTGCCAGATGAGCCCGCCTGCAAGCAGCGCGGTCGCTCCGCCGGCGCGCAGCAGCGGGGCAAAGGCGCCGATGGCGTTCGCGCGCTTCCAGTCGAACGGGCGGCGATTTTCCGGCGCGAGCGTTTCGGGCATCAGCGTGGCGATGAGCGCGGCGTTGAGGAAGGCGAGCCCCGCCGCCACGAGGAACGGCGCGCGCGGGCCGAAATCCGCCAGCAAGCCGCCCACCGCGGGCCCCAGGATGAAGCCGCCGCCGAACGCCGCGCCGAGCAAGCCGAACGCTTGCCCACGCCGTTCGGGCGGGGTCACGTCAGCGATCACGGCGTTGGCGGGGCCGTAGGTCGCACCCGCGATCCCTGCGATCGCGCGGCCCAGAAACAGCCACGCCAGCGTCGGCGCGAATGCCATCAGCGTATAATCAACGCCGAAGCAGATCAGGCTGATCAGCAGCACGCGCCGTCGCCCGAAGCGGTCCGACAGATTGCCAATCACCGGGCCGGCAAAGAAATGCGTCACGGCATAGATCGCGAGCAGATACCCACCGATCCGCGACGCTTCGGCAAGGCTGACAGCGCCAAGCTCGACGATCAGCGACGGCAGGACGGGGAGCACGATCCCGAAGCCGATCGAATCGATCAGCATCGCCAGCAGCGCGATCGGAACTGCGCGGTGATCGAAACGCATCGGCTCGTGCCCCCCGGCTGACTTCCCAGAGCATCGTCTAGCCGACAAGTTGCGTCATGTCGCTTTGCTTCGGCGCGCAAACGTGGCATGGCGCGCCCATACCCGATCTTCAGAATCGGTATCGGAGATACGATACATGGCCACTGCCGCCGAACTCGACCGCCCCGCTGACACGACCGACGCCTTTCGCCAGGAAGCACGCGAATGGCTGGAAGCGAATTTCCCGCAAAGCCTGCGCGGTAAAGACAATGCGATGTCTGCCGTCGATGGCCCGACGGAGGAGACGGCCGAGCAGAAACAGTGGCGTGAGGCGATGGGCGAAAAGGGCTGGGGCCTGCCGACATGGCCGAAGGAATATGGCGGCGGCGGCCTTGGCCGCGCCGAAGCGCGCGTGCTCGGCGAAGAGATGATGCGCATCGGTGCCTACAATCCGATCGGCGGCATGGGCGTGATGATGTTCGGCCCGACGTTGCTCGAATATGGCAACGAGGAACAGAAGCAGAAGCATATCCCCGGCATCGTCCGTGGCGAAGTGCGCTGGTGCCAGGGCTATTCCGAGCCGGGCGCGGGATCCGACCTCGCTAGCCTGCAGATGTTCGCCGAGGACAAGGGCGATCATTATCTCGTAAACGGCCAGAAGACGTGGACGAGCGGTGGCCAGTGGGCCGACAAGTGCTTCGCGCTGGTGCGCACCGACAAGTCGCAGAAGCATGCCGGCATCAGTTTCCTGCTGATCGACATGGACGCCGAGGGCGTAGAGACGCGGCCGATCCGGCTGATCTCGGGTTCCTCACCCTTCTGCGAGACGTTCTTCACCAACGTGAAGGTGCCCAAGGAAAATCTCGTCGGCCGTGAAGGGCAGGGCTGGGAAATCGGCACGCGCCTGCTGCAGCACGAGCGCAACTCGCTGTCGGGCGGCGGCGGCTCGCAGGGGCGGATGAATCAGGGCGAACAGATCCCGTTCATCGCCAAGAAGTATCGCGACGTGGACGGCGAGGGCCGGCTTGCGGACAGCGACCTCCGGACGCGCATCATCAAGCATGAGATGGACCAGCGCGCGTTCGCACTGACGTTGCGGCGCGCGGCGCTCGAAGCGAAGGGCAATGCCGGGCCGTCGGCCGCGACCAGCGTGATGAAGAACGTCGGCGCGCGTATCACCCAGGATCGCGCCGAACTGGCGATCGAGATCATGGGGATGCAGGGGCTCGGCTGGGAAGGCGAGGGCTTCAGCCACGACGAACTGGCGCAGACCCGCACCTGGCTGTGGGGCAAGGCCGTGTCGATCTACGGCGGCTCGTCCGAAATCCAGAACAATGTGATCGCCAAGCGCATCCTCGGGATGCTCGACCATCAATAGGTTCTGGCACCAGTAATTACGGTTAGGCGCGGGATGAACACGCGTCGGAGAGGGCCGGGTCGAGGGGGAACGCGTAAAGACGTTTCCCCTCCCCGGCATGTCCTTACAAAAGGTTTGAACACATGGCGGCTTTGAACGACGAACAAGTGATGCTGCGCGACATGGCGCGCGAGTGGGCCGACAATGAATCGCCCACCACCGCCTTCCGCAAGCTGCGCGATGCGGCGCCGGCGAAGGGCTTCGATCCCGAGGCGTGGAGCACGGTCGCGCAGATGGGCTGGTCCGGCGTCGTGATCCCGGAGGAGTTCGGTGGGTCGGCGTTCGGCTATCTCTCGCTCGGCCTCGTCGTCGAGCAACTCGGTCGCAACCTCGCAGTATCGCCGCTGTCGTCGACCGCAGTGGCGGCGAGCGCCATCGCGATGGGTGGATCGGACGCAGCGAAGAGCGAATGGCTGCCCAAGCTGGCCGCGGGCGAAGCTGTCGCGACGCTCGCGATCGACGAAGGCCCGATCCATGGCGGCAAGATCGAAGCCAGCGCGCCGGGCGGCAAGCTTTCCGGCACCAAGAAGTTCGTCGCCGAGGGTGACGGCGCCGACGTGTTCGTGGTGGCCGCGACCGATGGCCTGTACCTCGTCGCGAAGGGCGAGGGCGTCACCGTCTCGACCCGCAAGATGGCGGACAGCCGCAGCCACGCCGACGTGACATTTGCCGACGCACCGGCCGAAAAGCTCGGCGGGCCTGAGCTGACGCAGGCTGTCGTCGATCGCGCCACTGCCGTTCTGACATCCGAAATGCTCGGCATGGCGGATGCCGCGTTTGACCAGACGCTCGATTATCTCAAGCAGCGCGTCCAGTTCGGCCAGGTGCTTTCGACGTTCCAGGCGCTGCAGCATCGCATGGCGAAGATGAAGACCGAGCTCGAGCTGATGCGCTCGACGGTCGAGGCCGCGCTTGAGGCGATCGATGCGGGCCGGTCGGACGTCGATCAGGCGGTGAGTCTTGCCAAGGCGGTCGCGAACGACACGCTGAAGCTCGTCAGCCGCGAAATGGTGCAGCTGCACGGCGGCGTCGGCATGACCGACGAATATGATGCCGGCCTGTACCTGAAGCGCGCCGCGGTGCTCGAGACGATGTGGGGCACCGCATCGTATCATCGCGATCGATTTGCGCGGCTCAACGGCTACTGACCCTTACTTTCGAAAATCTTGAATGACGGCGGGTGCGAAAGCGTCCGCCGTTTTTCTTTGCGCATCTCACTCAAGTAAATCGATCCGCGCTTGACGTAGCGGAAAGTGCATCGTCTATTCGAGGAACCGGTACGGCGCGCATAGACGCTGACCGGCAATGGGAGAGAGATGATGGGGAAGGCGACTTTCGCCTGTGCCAGTGCCTCTGTGGCGCTTGCATGGGCTCTGACGATCGGTACCGCGCACGCTCAGGTCGGTGGCGATCCCGCCCCGGTGCAAACCAGTCAGGATTCTGCGGCACCGGACATCGTCGTAACCGGCTCGTTGATCCGTGGCACGCCGGAAAACCTTGCGGTGCCGGTCGACGTGATCTCCGGCGAGGAACTCGCCCGGCAAGGTGCGCCGACCGTCGTCGACCTGCTCAAAAATCTCACCATCACCAACGGCACCGTGGGTGACGCGAACCAGTTCGACACGCGCTCGCAAGGATCGGAAGGCGTCGCTTCGGTCAACTTGCGTGGCCTGGGGCCGCAACGCACGCTGGTGCTGCTCAACGGCAAGCGGATGGTGCCGTCGGGCCTCGGCATTCCGATTGTCGACGTCAACATGTTCCCCGCCTCGGCGATCGGCCGGGTTGAAATCCTGAAGGACGGCGCTGCCGCCACTTATGGCTCGGACGCGATTTCGGGCGTGATCAACTTCATCACCCGCACCGATCAGGAAGGGTTTCTGGTATCGGGCGACTATCGGTGGATCGAAGGATCGAAGGGCGATTATGGCGGCGCCGCCTCGTTCGGCCACAAGCAGGATGGCTTCCGCATGTTCGCGGCGGTCGGCTACACGCGTCGCTCCGAGCTTCGTTTCACCGACCGGGACTTTGCTGTGCGGCCCTATGCGACCAATCCGCAAGGCGCGTGGACCGGCGGCGGCAACCCGGGCAATTTCGATTATAACGGCACCGTCGGCGGCTTGAACCTGACCGCGGATCGGGGCTGCACCGGGCTCGGCGGCTTCCGCAGCGCGCCGGGATCGAACACCGACCGGTGCTTCACCAATTTCGGCCAGTTCGACAATCTCGTCGAGCCCGAAGAGCGTATGCAGGCCTATGTCGAAAGCGAGTTCGACGTTGCCGATAACGCTTCGGTCCGCCTCACCGCCTTGTACGCGCTTACGAAGACTCGCGTCACAAGCTCGCCGAGCTATCTGCCGACGCTGCCGCCATCGACGAACGCCGCGTTCGGCAACGGTTCGCTGTTCGTCATCCCTGGTTATGCGCCAGCGCTGCGGGATTATTGCGCGCTGTATGGGGCGAGTTCGGGGTGCACGACGGGAACGTCGGGTGCGCTCGACAGCGCGGTGGGGCTGCCAGTGTTGTTCCGCCCGTTCCTGCAAGGCGGCAACCCGCTGTTCGAGAATGGCGAGAACGATCGCGGTTCGACCATTTCGAAGCGCGATACCGAGGCCATGCGGTTCACCGCGGATCTCAACATCGCGCTCAGCAGCGCGATCGATTTCACGACGAGCTTCACGTACAGCCAATACGCGCGCGACTATGACGGCACCGACACCTTCGGCGATCTCCTGCAGAACGCGCTGGCCGGTTTTGGCGGCCCGAACTGCGCCTATGCCTCCACTGCTTCGCGTGCCGGGCTGACGCCCGCGCAACTTGCGGGGCTCGCAGGCCAGAACGGATGTACCTACTTCAATCCGCTGTCGACTGCGGTGCCGCGCAACGCGGTGACTGACGTTGCCAACCCGAATTATGCCGGCACGCGCAGCCCCGCCGGCTTCAACCTCGCGCCCGGCGCCGGGCTGATCAATGATCTGGCCACAATTGATCTATTCTTCCGCACGCCCAACACGCAGGTGGTAACGGAGCAATTCGTAGGAGATGCGTACATCTCTGGCCGGACCGGACTGCGGCTGTGGGCGGACGACGACATCGGCTTCGCGATCGGCGGCCAGTTCCGCAAGAACACCTTCCAGCGCCGGCTGAGTGCGGATGCCAACATCGCCGTCAATCCATGCCCCGGCACGCCGCTGAACCCCGCTGCGACCTGCAACCCGACGACCGGTGCACTCGGCTTCCTCGGCACCAATCCGGATCAATATGCCGAAGCCGATATCTATGCGCTGTTCGGCGAGCTTCAGGTGCCGATCATCGATGCAATCAATCTTCAGCTCTCGGCCCGCTACGAAGATTACGGCGGCAGGGTCGGTTCGACCTTCGATCCGCAGGCGCGCGTCAAGATCGAGCTGACTGACTGGCTGGGGTTGCGCGGCGGCGTCGGCACCACCTTCCGCGGGCCGCCTGCACAGAATTTGTCGGGCTCGGTCGTGTCATTGCAGGTAATCGGTACTGGCTTCCGCGCGGTCGAGATCTTCGGCAATCCGAACCTCGCGCCGGAAAGTGCGACGACCTACAATGCCGGCGTACTGATCGACAGCGGTGGGTTCAACGCGAGCTTAGATTACTGGCGCTACGACTTCACCGGCCCGATCGAATCCGAGCCGGTCTCGGGCCTGACCGGCGCGCTGTTCGGGGCGAACGGCACGGCCAATTGCAATAATCCAGCGTTTGCCGCGTTGCAGGCGCGCTTCACCTTCAACCTCGCCGGCTGCGGCATCAACAACGTCAGCCGTCTGCGCACGCAGGTGTTCAACAGCGCGGACGTGAAGACGTCTGGCCTCGATTTGACGGCGAGCTATCGTGGCGAACTTGGCTCCGTGCAAATGACCGTGGGTGGCGCGGCAACTTACGTGCTCGATTACAAGATCGACGATCTCTTCGTCGAAGGCGTGTTGGTACAGCCCGCGTTCGATGCGGTCGGTCTGCTCAACTTCCAGACGACCGCTTATCCGATTCCGCGACTACGCGGGAATTGGTACGTGCAGAGCGATGCCGGGCCGCATTCGCTGCGGCTGCAGTTCAACTATGTCAAAGGCTATACCGACCAGCGCGGCGCCGCGATCTTCGGGCCGAACCTGGGCGCGCTCGGCGGCGCATCGGTGACGACGGGCAAGGAGATCGGCTCGTGGCGGACGTTCGACGCGACGTACCGTCTGGCGCTCGAAAGCGGCACGACCTTCACGCTCGCGGCGGTCAACATCTTCGATCGCGATCCGCCATTTGCGCGGCTTGACCCGAACTACGACAGCTTTACTGCCTCGCCACTTGGCTTCACGCTGAAGGCTGCGGTTTCGCAGGCGTTCTGAGGTTGCATTCACCCGGCGGCAATGTGACGAAACATTGCCGCCGGGTGGACTCTGCTGACGCGTGCTGCCGTCGCAGATAAGCACGCGCGAACAGGACGTTGGGTTAGGAGAGTAGAATGGATGCCAGCACCACGGTGCCGCCCGAGGGGCGCGACGCGCGCGCGCTCCGCCGCCGCGGATGGACGCTGGCCCTGCTGACGACCGCGTATTTCTTCAGCTTCATGGATCGCCAGATCCTGTCGATCCTGCTCGAGGCGATCAAGGCGGACCTGAAGCTTTCCGACACGCAGCTCGGGCTGCTTTCCGGACTCGTCTTTGCGCTGTTCTACGCGACGCTCGGCTTGCCGATCGCGCGGCTGGCGGATCGATCGAGCCGAAGCAACATCATCGCGATCAGCCTCGCCTTCTGGAGCCTGATGACTGCGGTGTGCGGGTTCGCACAGAATTTCACGCATCTGATGTTCGCGCGCATCGGCGTCGGCATCGGCGAAGCGGGGTTCGGGCCCCCGAGCCAGTCGATCATCGCCGATCTGTATCCGCCAGAAAAACGTGCGAGCGCGATGGCGATCTATTCGCTCGGCGTGCTGCTGGGCGGGGGGCTGGGCATCGTGATCGGCGGCTTCGTGGCGCATTCCTACGGCTGGCGGATCGCGATGATGGTCGTGGGCCTGCCCGGTGTCGCGCTTGCGGTGATCATGAAGCTGTTCGTCGTCGAGCCGCGCCGCGGGCTTTCCGATGCCGCCTCCGCTACCCCGCTGGCGGACCTGCCAGCGATCAGCCTGTGGCAGGGCATCGTTGCGATGTGGCGTGATCGCGCCGCGTTCCACCTCGTCGCGGCGATTACGGTAACCTCGCTGATCGGCTATGCGGTGACGGGCTGGGGGCCGAGCTACATGCAGCGCTCGCTTGGCATGTCGATGCTCGATGTGTCGAAATACGTCGCGCTGCCGGCGGCGTTCGTCGCTGGCGGCTCGGCGCTGATCGGCGGGTGGCTATGCGACCGCGCGGCCAAGCGCCACGGCGTCTTCGCGCAGAGCTATGTCGTGGCGATCATGAAGATTGTGGCATTCCCGTTCGCGCTGGCCTTCTATTTCGTCGATGATCTGTGGATGGCGTTGGGATCGTATTTCGTCGCCGCCATTTTCGCCGGCGCGTACATCGGACCGACCTACGCGATGATCCAGCATCTGGCGCCGCTGCGCCTGCGCTCGACGTGGGCGGCGCTGACCTTGCTGGCGACGAGCCTTCTCGGCCTTGGTCTCGGGCCATTCGCGGTGGGGCAGATCAGCGATCTGCTGCGCCCGACCTATGGCGCAGAGTCGCTGCGCTGGGCGTTGTTCTCGGTGGCGATGCTGACGCCGCTGGGGATCTTTCACTACTGGCGCGCGGGCGTGCTGATGAAGCGGGCGGGGATCTGATCGGTTACGGTTCAGCCGTCGCGCATGATCCGCTCCGCCGCTGTGTGTGACAGCCCGAAGATCGCCCGTAGCAGCTTCGCTTTACCGACGTAGATCGCATCCTTGCCGGCCTCCATACCGGCGACGATCTCCGCCGCGCAGGCGTCCGCGCTGATCTTTCCGCGTCCACGCCCTGCGGTCATGGCGGTATCGACGATCGGCGGCAGCGCCTCGACGATGCGGACGTGCGGCGCATTTGCTTGCGCCTGGTATCGCAATGCCTTGGTGAAGCTGCGGATACCGGCCTTTGTCGCGCAATAGACCGGGGAGGATTGCTTTGGCGCGAGCGCGAGCCCTGATGTTACGTTCACCAGCATCGCGGAGGGTTGCGCGAGTAGCTGCGGCATGAGCTCGATGGACAGCTGGATCGTCGCGGTAAAGTTCACTGCGATCTCAGCGGCGAGCGCCTCACGGTGGCGATCCGCGTCGGCAGCGAAGAGGTCGGTAAGCAACTGCGTGCCGGCGTTATTGATCACGACCGACAGATCGGGCGAAATCTCGCGCGCCTGAGCGGCGATGAGCTTCGCCCCGTCCGGGCTGCACAAATCCTCAATGATCGGCACCACCGCCTGATAGCGCGCGGCGAGCGCGTCCAGCGGGGCGGGATCACGCCCGACGACGATCACCCAATTCACGCCGCGCCCGATCAGCCGCTCGACCAGTGCCAGGCCGATCCCGCGCCCAGCGCCGGTGACGAGCACCGCGCGGCCGGCCAACGAAAAGTGGGTCATCGTGTCTTCCTCAATCGCATGTTGCATCTTGGTACCGGCAATATTGCCAAGCGCGCTGAACCGAGGTTCAGGGGGAAACATGTTTTTCCCGGCAGCCATCATCGACATGCTGCAGCGCCGTGCCGCCGGTGATGGATTGTGGCTGCCGTCGAGCTATCCTCGCGGCGGGGGGCTGCTGGATCAGGGCGCCGCACGCGACAGTCTGTTCGTTTTGATCAGCGGCCTCGTGAAACTGACCTATCTGTCGGCCGAGGGCGACGAATGGATCAAGAGCCTTATCGTCGATACCGGGCTGTTCGGTGCGCTCGGCAGCGAGGCCGGCAGCCGGTTCGGGGCAAGCGCGATCGAACCGTCGGTTGTGGTCGAGCTACCCGCCTCCTGGATTGGCGCCGCGATGGCGGCTGACATTGGCCTTGCCGCGCAGGCGGGGGCGTTCAACGCCTGGCTCGTGGGGCGCAAGCAGGCGCGCGAGGAAGCGTTGCTGTGCCAAAGCGCCGAGGCCCGCTACCGCACGATGCTGGCCACTGAGCCGGCGCTCGTCGCCCGCCTGCCGCAAGGAGACATCGCTCGGTATTTGCGCATCACCCCGATCGCGTTCAGCCGGATCAAGCGCCGGATGCGGGGGAATGGTCAGATCGACGCGACTGGTATCTGACGCAGGTCACCGGACCGAGGACGGCTTCTTCATCGCAGCGATGGCGTAGACGTAGGTCAGCGCAGCCGCACCCGCGATCGCGGCCCCGCGGTGAGCCTCCGGGATGAAGATATAGGCGCAGTAGCAAAGAACCGCGCGCATCGCGAAGTGGATGAAGCCGGCTGGATCGTCGGCGCCCCAGCCATGCGGCACCCAGACCATGCCGGCGAGGATCGCCAGGCCCAGGATCAGGATGTCGAGGTCGCCTGCTGCCTGTGTGGCGATGATGACGAACGGGATCAGCAATGCGACGACCGTGATGAAGCGCATGAAGAGCTGAGTCACTGGATTGTGACGACTTTCCGCCTGAAGCCCCGGTTGACCGCGCAACTTGTCGATGATCAGCGACAGCGGGAAGGGGATCGCCGCCGCGATAAACACTACGAACGCGGGAAGGCGGTCACCGAGCACGAATGCGCTGATCGCCAGCGCCGACCAGGCGATGAAGCCGCCAATCGGCATCGCCGTCGTGCTTGTCGCCAGATATTCCCGCCGCGCGTCGGCGAGCGAGATGGTCGAAAAGTCCTTCATGCGTGCCCCCCGTGTCCCCACACGGCGAGATGGTGCCCGCAAAGTCTGGCGGCCGCAATCTGCGGCGCGTGCGCCTCAGCCCTCGATCACGCGATCGTCGAACATCCCGAACGCCAGTGTCGAAGCATAGAGTGCGATCGCGCGGTCCTGCGGCATGGCCCAGGCCCATTTGCGCATGTCGAATGCCGCGTTGAGGAACGCCATGACGAGCTGGCTCGCCACCAGTGGATCGACCGCGCGCACGGTGCCCTCGGCGATCCCGTCGGCGATCGTGCCCGCAAAGCGCCGCGCGATGCGGTTCGAGCGGTCGACCATCGTCGCGCGATCGGTGATCGGCAAGCCGCTGAGCGCGGTCGTGCGCAACAGCGGGCCGAGTTCCGAGAATTGGACGCCGAGCAGCGTCGCGAACATCGCGCACAGCCGATCCCATTGCGTGCC
Organism: Sphingomonas radiodurans; assembly: GCF_020866845.1. NCBI lineage: Bacteria > Pseudomonadati > Pseudomonadota > Alphaproteobacteria > Sphingomonadales > Sphingomonadaceae > Sphingomonas > Sphingomonas radiodurans. The sequence goes on along the minus strand of NZ_CP086594.1, from coordinate 293,963 downwards.
GCCTTGCGCGTCCGCGCTGCGCTGTGCCGCCGAAATCGTATCGAAGCTGCGGCGATAGCAGGCGATGACCAGATCGTCCTTGGCGTCGAGATGGTGGTAGAAGCTGCCCTTGGTGACGTTGAGCTCGCTCGCGATCCGCTGCACCGACGCGCCGCGATAGCCAAGCTCGTTGATCAGCCGTGTCGCCGCCAGCAGGAAGGCCTCGCGGCCCTCGGCAAGATCGCGCTGCAACACCACCGCTTCCGGCGCCCAGCGTGCGCTGGGCACCCCAAGCCCGTGGCGGAACACGTCCATCACGCGCGCTTCGACCCGCCCGTATTGATCGGGCTCATAACGCGGCAGCCAGACCGGCAGCCAGAAGGTGTTCTCCATCAGCACGTGCGCGCGCGCGCCGTTGAGATCGGTCTGCGCGCGGCCGTGCGCCGGGCCCCACAAGCGACGGGCGCGGCGAAACACCTCGCGCCAGCCCGCCATCAGCCGCCCGCGCACCGGCTCGTCCATCGCGCGCAGATCGGAGAGGCCCGCGATCTGCCGTTCCTCGCCGCGCTGAACCCGTGCAAGCCGCGCGATATTGAGGGCCAAGTATCGTTCGACGCGCGCCTCGGGCGTCGGCGCTTCCATTGCAGTATCCAGCATCACCAGCAGATAATCGAGCGTATGCTCGAACGCCGCGGCGGCCAGATCCTCCTTGCGCTTGAAATAATAGGTGACGCTGGTGGTGTTCAGCCCGACCCGCCGCGCGACATCGGCGAAGGTCATGCCCTTCGCGCTTTGTTCGTTGATCGCGTCGGCAGCGGCGGCAAGGATGGCTTCGCGCTTCGCCCGGAAGCGGCGCGTGCCGATCTCCTCTCCGTCGCCGCCCAGTTCCCCCTGAGCCTGCATCCGTTTGATGGTAGCAGCGAATTTTTGAAGGAACAGTCCCTTTTGCGCGGTACGCGCACAAAGGAAGTCGTAGCGTCACGCGCGCCGATTCTCGTGCTTTACCGAAGATGCGGTACGCTGTACGGCCGGAGTAAATCGGAATTGGAGAGATGCGATGGACTTCACGCTGAGCGAGCGCGAAACCTATTTTCGGGATCGCGTGAAAGCCTTCATCGATGCCGAGATCGCCCCACGGGAGGCGGAATATCACGAGCAGGCACATCACGGCGATCGCTGGAAGGTGATCCCGGTGATCGAGGAGGTGAAGGCGAAGGCGAAGGAAGCCGGCCTGTGGAACTTCTTCATGCCGCCGCATTCGGGCCAGACGCATGTCGACGACACGTTCGAATTCGAAGGCACGCAGCTTACCAACCTCGAATATGCGCTGTGCGCCGAGGAGATGGGCAAGATCGGCTGGGCGAGCGAGTGCTTCAATTGCTCGGCGCCCGATACCGGCAACATGGAAGTGCTTCACCGCTACGGCACGCTCGAGCAGAAGGAGACGTGGCTACGGCCGCTGATGAACGGCGAGATCCGTTCGGTCTTTTTCATGACCGAGCCGGCGGTCGCCTCGTCCGATGCGACCAACATCGAAACGCGGATCGAGCGCGACGGTGATCATTATGTGATCAACGGCCGCAAATGGTGGTCGTCGGGTGTCGGTGATCCGCGCTGCAAGATCGGCATCCTGATGGGCAAGACGAGCTTCGAAGGCTCGCGCCACAGCCAGCAGAGCCAAGTGCTCGTGCCGATGGACACACCGGGGATCAAGATCGAACGGATGCTGTCGGTTTATGGTTACGACCATGCGCCGCACGGCCACGGCGACGTGACCTTTACCAACGTGCGCGTGCCGGTCGAGAACGTGCTGCTGGGCGAGGGCCGCGGGTTCGAAATCGCGCAGGGTCGGCTCGGGCCGGGCCGCATCCATCATTGTATGCGCACGATCGGCGTTGCCGAGGTGGCGATCGAGAAGATGGCCAAGCGACTGCTCAGCCGCGTGGCGTTCGGCAAGCGGATTTCCGATCATTCGGTATGGGAACAGCGCATCGCGCAGGGTCGGATCGAGATCGAGATGACTCGCCTGCTTTGCCTGAAGGCGGCGCAGACGATGGACACGGCGGGCAACAAGGCCGCGCTGCAGGAAATTGCGATGATCAAGGTGTTCGCGCCGAACATGGCGCTCCGCATCCTCGACGATGCGGTGCAGGCGCATGGCGGCGGCGGCGTGGCGGAGGACTTCGGCCTGGCGCACGCCTGGGCATCGCAGCGCACTCTGCGGCTCGCCGACGGCCCGGACGAGGTCCACGCGCGCACGATCGCACGCAACGAGTTCGGCAAGTACGGTGATTGGAAAGCCGAGATTGCGTCGAACGATCGCGGCGCGCCGCGCGAGACGATTTCGAGCGGGGATATCGGCGTCTCGCGCTGATTGTCGCCCAATTACACGTCGCCCCAGCGAAAGCTGGGGCCACGTAGTTTCTAGCGCGCGCCCGGCCGAGGGCGATCCCAGCTTCCGCTGGGATGACGTATTCCCCAGGAGAGAATGTGAAAGCCGCAGTCCTTTACGAAACCAAGGCGCCACTCCGCATCGAGGACGTCATCGTCTCCAAGCCTGCCGCACACGAGGTGCTGATCCGCACCGTCGCCTGCGGCGTTTGCCGGTCGGATCTCCACTTCGTCGACGGCGTCTATCCGCACCCGTTGCCGGCGATTCCCGGCCATGAAGCCGCAGGCATCGTAGAGGCAGTGGGCGACGAAGTGCGCACGGTGAAGGTTGGCGACGCGGTCGTCACCTGCCTCAGTGCGTTCTGTGGCCATTGCGAATTCTGCATCACCGGGCGCATGTTCCTGTGCGTCAGCGGCGAGACGCGGCGCGGCCCCAAGGCCGAACCGCGGCTGCGGATGGCGAACGGCGACAACGTCAACCAGATGCTGAACCTGTCGGCCTATGCCGAGATGATGCTCGTCCACGAGCATGCCTGCGTCGCGATCGATCCCGAAATGCCGCTCGATCGCGCTGCGCTGATCGGCTGCGCGGTGACGACCGGGGCAGGGGCGGTGTTCAACACCACCGACGTGACGCCGGGCGAGACGATCTGCATCGTCGGCTGCGGCGGCATTGGGCTCGCCGCGGTCAACGCCGCCAAGATCGCCGGCGCGGGGAAGATCATCGCACTTGATCCGGTGCCGGAAAAGCGTGCAGTTGCCGAAAAGCTCGGCGCGACTCACACGTTCGATCCGATGGCGAACAATGTCGTCGCCGAAGTGATCGAACTCACCAAGGGCGGCGTCGATCATGCGATCGAGGCCGTCGGGCGGTCGCAATCGGCGCAGACCACGGTTGACGTGCTGCGCCGTGGCGGCACCGCAACGATCCTCGGCATGATGCCGCTCGACCAGAAGGTCGGGCTGTCGGCGATGGATTTGCTCTCGGGCAAGAAGTTGCAGGGCGGGCTGATGGGATCGAACCGCTTCCCGGTCGATATTCCGCGGCTCGTGGATTTCTATATGCGCGGTCAGCTCGATCTCGACACGATCATCGCCGAACGCTTGCCGCTCGAGCGGATCAACGATGCGTTCGATGAGCTGCGGAAGGGCGACGCGACGCGCAGCGTGATCGTGTTCGATCAATGACCGATACGAGTCTGCAGGAGGAAGTCGCCGAGCGCGATCGGCTAGATACCGATCGCCTCTCGGCCTGGATGACGGAACATGTACCCGACTTCGCTGGCCCGTTGAGCTACGCCAAGTTCGCTGGCGGCCAATCGAACCCGACGTACAAGCTGTCGACGCCGACGCGCAATTACGTGCTGCGGCGCAAGCCGATGGGCGATCTGCTGCCATCGGCGCATCAGGTCGATCGCGAGTATCGCGTGATGGCCGGGCTCCACGCGACGGGCTTTCCCGTGCCGCGGCAATTCGGTTTGTGCGAAGACGATGCCGTCATTGGATCGGCCTTCTACGTCATGGAGATGATCGAAGGGCGGACGATCTGGGATGGATCGTTTCCCGGCATGGATGCCGAGACGCGGCGGGCGCATTATTTCGCGATGGTTGACACGCTGGCGGCGCTTCACAACGTCGATCACGTTGCCGCCGGGCTCGAGGACTTCGGGCGCGCCGGCAATTACTTCGAACGCCAGGTCAGCCGCTGGACGAAGCAGTATCGCGGTGCCGAGACCGAGCACATGCCCGCGATGGAGCGGCTGATCGAGTGGCTGCCTCGGACGATTCCCGAGCAGACGCGCACGACGATCGTCCACGGCGATTATCGCTGCGACAATCTGAAGTTCGCGCCGGGCCTCGAGCCGCGGGTGGCCGCGGTGCTCGATTGGGAGCTGTGCACCACGGGCGATCCGACTGCCGATCTCAGCTATTTCCTGATCAGCTGGGTCACCCAGCCGGAAGGGCGTTCAGGCGTGATGGGGCTTACCGGGCCGGAAACGGGCATCCCTACGGTCGACGAAGTGGTGGCGCGCTATTGCGAGCAGACCGGGCGCGAGGATGTGCCTGACCTCAACTGGCTGCTCGCGTTCAACCTCTTCCGCCTTGCCTCGATCGTGCAGGGTATCCGGAAGCGCTTCCTGATCGGCACGGCATCGAGCGCCAGTGCCGAGGCGACGAGTGCGCGCGTGCCGATGCTGGCGGATGCGGCGTGGGACTTCGCGGTTAAGGCGGGGGCTTAACAGATACTCCCTCTCCCCGCTCGCGGGGAGAGGGTAGGGGAGAGGGGCTTGAGACGAGCGGCGCGCACTGCCCCTCTCCCTAGCCCTCTCCCCTGAAGGGGAGAGGGAACTTACATGTCGCTATTCGATCTGACCGACAAGGTCGTCGTCATCACCGGATCGTCGCGCGGGATCGGCAAGGCGAGTGCGATCGCTTGCGCCGAGCAGGGCGCCAAGGTTGTCATCTCCAGCCGCAAGCAGGACGCCTCGCAAGCCGTCGCGGACGACATCAATGCCCGTTTCGGCGAAGGAACCGCGATCGCCGTTGCGGCCAACATCTCCGACAAGGCGGCGCTGCAGAACCTGGTCGACGAGAGCCGCCGCGCGTTCGGGCGTATCGACTGCCTGGTCTGCAACGCCGCGTCGAACCCGTATTACGGCCCGCAGGAGGGGATCGCGGACGAGCAGTTCCGCAAGATCCTCGACAACAACATCCTGTCGAACCACTGGCTAATCACGATGGTTGCCCCCGAGATGAAGGAGCGCAAGGACGGCTCGATCGTGATCGTCTCGTCGATTGGGGGCTTGCGCGGATCGACCGTGATTGGCGCTTATTGCATCTCGAAGGCGGCCGACATGCAGCTCGCGCGCAATCTGGCGCATGAATACGGGAAGCACGGCATCCGCGTGAACTGCATCGCGCCCGGGCTGATCAAGACCGATTTTGCCAAGGCGCTGTGGGAAGACGAGGCGGCCGTCGCCGAGCGCAATCGCACCACACCGCTGCGCCGGATCGGCGAGCCCGACGAGATCGCCGGCGCGGTGGTCTATCTTGCGTCCAAGGCGAGCGGGTTCATGACCGGGCAGACGATGGTGATCGACGGCGGCGTGACGATCTGATCGTCCCCGCAAACGGATTGGAGAATATGATGGCAAGGTTCACCGGCAAGTCGATCATCGTCACTGGCGCCGGATCCGGCATCGGTCGTGCCGCCGCCACGCTGTTCGCGGCGGAGGGCGCGCAAGTCATCGTCGCCGACAAGGTAGGCGCCGAAGCGACGGCGGAGGCGATCCGTGCCGCCGGCGGCACCGCACAGGCGATCGAGATGGATGCCGGCAACGAGGAGGATGTCATCCGCACCGTCGCGCTGGCGTGCGACACGTTCGGTGGGCTCGACGTGATGTTCGCCAACGCTGGCATATCGGGCGGGATGGCCAACATCTTCGATACCGACGTGGCGCTGATCACCGAAGTGCTGCGCGTCAATTTGATCGGCCCGGTCCTGGCGATCAAGCACGCCGCGCCGCGTATTGCCGAGCGGGGGCAGGGCGCGATCATCCTCACGGCGAGCGTCGCGGGCATCCGTTCAGGTGCCGGCTCGCCAGCCTATTCGGCGTCGAAGGCCGGCGTGATCAATCTGGCGAAGGTTTCGGCGCAGCAGCTTTCGGGCTCGAACGTGCGCGTCAACGCAATTTGCCCTGGCCTCACGGAAACGGGGATGACGAAGCCAGTGTTCGACTATGCCCGCGATGCCGGCAAGATCGACCGCGTCGGCCGCCTCAACCCGCTTCGGCGCGGCGCGCAGCCCGAGGAACTCGCCAAGGTCGCGCTGTTCCTCGCTTCGGATGACGCCAGCTACGTCAATGGTCAGGCAGTTGCGGTCGATGGCGGCCTGTCGTCGAGCCATCCCGTCACCAAGCAGGAATACGGCCGCACCACCGCTTGACGCGGCAGCGAGGCTATTCCTCGGTGCGGACCAGCACAGCCTCGCCGATCAAAAGGAACAGCAGGAAGGGCGCCCACGCCGCCAGGAACGGCGGGTAGGCGCCCAGATTGCCCATCGCGAGCGCGAAATTGTCGGCCACGAAATAGGCGAAGCCGAGCGCCATCCCGATCACCGCGCGGATGAAGAGCTTGCCCGAGCGCGCGATGCCGAACGCCGCCACTGCGCCGAGCAATGGCATCAGCACCGACGACAGCGGCCCGGACAATTTGTGCCACAAGGCGCCCTCGAGCGCCTTGGTCGGGCGGCCTGCCGCGGCGAGATCGTCGATTGCGGCGTTCAGCGCGGAGAATGACAGCCCGTCAGCATTGACGGTCGAGAGCGTGAACTGATCTGGCGTCACGCCGCGCGCGATGATCAGGCTGCCAACGGCGGTCACGCGCCCCGTGGCCACGTCGAAGCGCCGCGCAGGCCCAATTGCCCAGCCGTCACCGCTGCGCTGCCCGCGCGGTGCGGTCACGATCGCCCGCAGGTTCCCGCTGTCGCGTTCGTACAGCGTCACGTCGCCGAGCTGCGCGGCCTCGCCGCGGCCCTTGATCTGGTCGACCTCGATCAGATCGTCGTCGGTCCGCACCCAAACGTTGGAGCGATCACCGCGGTCGATCGGCAAGGGTCCGTAATCGACCTTCTGCCACTGGCTAAGCGTCGCCGTGGCGCGCGATACGATCCGGTCGTTGAACGCGAAGCTTAGTGCCGCCACGCCGAAGCTTGTGATGATCAGCGGCGCCAGCACTTGGTGCGCCGACAGGCCGGACGATTTCAGCGCCACGATCTCGCTGTTCTGGTTCATCGTGATCAGCGTCAGGATCGTGCCGAGCAGCACCGAAAAGGGCAGGAAGCGCGCAATGATCTGCGGCACGCGCAGCGACATATACTGCCAAACCTGCGCATCGCCATTACCGGGCACCGCCAGGATCTTGCCCGATTCACCCAGCAGGTCGAGCGCCTGGAGCACCAGCACCAGCCCGGCGAGGATGCCGAAGGTGCGGATCAGGAACATCCGCCCCATGTATAGCGCGACGGTGCGCGAGGGGAAAAACGAAGTCATGCGCGGGCCTCCCGCCAGCGGCGGCCAGGCATCCGTCGGGTGATCGCCGACAGCGCCTTGCCCGCCACGCGCTCAAGCGCGCCGATCGGCTGGCCGCCGGGCACATAAGCGAGCGTGTAGAACATCCACACGATCAGCCCAGCGAAAACGAGGAACGGCAGCCCGAGCGCGAGCAGCGGATCGACCCGGCCAAGTTCGCCGACCGACGCGGCATATTGGTTCACCTTGTGATACGCGACCACCATCACGATCGACAGGAACACACCAAGCGCTGAGGTCGATCGCTTCGGCGGCACGCCGAGCGCGACCGCCAGCAATGGCAAGAGCAGCATCGTGAACACCTCGACCAAGCGGAAATACAGCTCCGCCTGGCTGCTGTCGCGCGCCTGCTCGGTTTGCCCCTTCACGCCGAGCCGTGCGAGTTCGGGCAGCGTATATTCCAGGTTGCGCCCCCCGCGCGGGCGGAACTGCCCGAACCGCGGCAAGTCGATTGGCAGATCGTGCGCACTGAACGTCAACACGCGCGGCGTCGCGAAGTCGGGGCGGTTGTGGATGAGCGTGCCGTTGGTCAGGCGGAAGATGATCGTGTTGGGATCGTCGGTCGCGAGGAACTGCCCGCTCTGCGCCGTCACGCCGATCCAGTCGCCCTTGGGTGTCTGCGCATGGACGAAGATGCCCGAGAGTGCGCGACCGTTCTCCCGGCTGCGTTCGATCCGCAGCGTCATTCGATCGCCGAGATGCGTGAATTCGCCAACCTTGATCGAGGCGCCCAACGCGCCGGTGCGCAGCTCGAACCTCAGACCTTCATAGGCATAACGCGCGCGGGGCTGGATGAACCCGACGATCGCCAGGTTCACGAGCGCCAGCCCGATCGCATACATGTACGGCACGCGCAGCAGCCGGCCATAACTCATCCCCACGCCGCGCATCACGTCGAGCTCGGACGAGGTCGCAAGCCGGCGGAACGCCAGCAGGATGCCGAGCATCAGCCCGATCGGAATGCCCAGCCCGAGATATTCCGGCAGCAGGTTAGCAAGGAGCTTCCACACGACGTTGACCGGGCCGCCTTCCGTGGCGACGAAGTCGAACAGCCGCAGCATGCGATCGAGCACCAGCAGCATCGCGGAAATCACGAGCGTCGAGAACAACGGCAGCGCGATCAGCCGGGCCATGTAGCGGTCGATCGATTTCATGGATGGCGCGCTGGTGCTCGGGTACTAAGAATCATCGCGCGGTAGAGCGAAGGGTTGCCAAGCGCCAGCCCCGATCGCTCAGCGGTGCTGGCGCAGCGCCCGTCACTCCGCCGCAATGCGATCCGCCGCCACCGGCCGCTTGCGCGCCATCGCCTCCGCAATCGCCGTCTCCAGCCCGACCAGCGTGAACGGCTTGCGCAGCACGGGATGCTCGCCAAACGTATTCCCATCACTCGTCTCGCCAGCAAAGCCGGTGACGAACAGCACCGCCAGATGCGCGTAGCGTGGATCGAGCGCGGCGATCATCTCGGGGCCAGTGCGGACCGGCATCAGCACGTCGCTCAGGATCAGGTCTATCGTTGGATGCTGATCGAGCAGGGCGGGCACCGCCAGCGGATCGTCGCACGCGATCGCCTGGTGGCCAAGTTCCTCCAGCGCACCGGTCGTCGCGGCCAGCACGCGCGGATCGTCCTCCACCACCAGCACGACGATTGAATCAAGGGGTGCCGGCCCAATTGGCGCGACGTCGGCAACGATCGCCAGCGTCGTCGCGGTGCCATCGCGCGGCAAGCTCAGCCGCACCACGGTGCCCGCGCCCGGCGCGGTGTCGATGGTCACGTCACCGCCCTGCTGACGCGTGAAGGCGAAGATCTGGCTGAGGCCTAGCCCGGTACCCTTGCCGACCGGCTTGGTGGTGAAGAATGGCTCGAATACCCGCTCGGCGACTTCGGGCGTCATGCCGCAGCCAGTGTCGCGCACCGCGATCGTCACCAGCTCGCCGTCTGCGCCGCTTGCGGTCGCGGCGGTGATTGTCAGCGTGCCGCGCCCCTCCATCGCGTCGCGTGCGTTGACGGCCAGATTGAGGAGCGTGTTCTCCATCTGCACGCGATCCGCGCGTACACAGGCACCAGCGGATTGATCGTCGATCTCGACACTGATTCCGTCGCCGAGCGTGCGGTCTAGGAGATCGCGCATGCCGGCGATCAGCGCACCCACCGCGATCGGCTCGGGGTTGATCGCCTCCTCGCGCGCGAATGCGAGCAAACGGCGGGTCAGGTCGGCGGCGCGTGTCGCGCCCTCGGTGGCGCTCGCCAGATGCCGCGCGACATCGCCGCTTCCGGCCGCGTGGCTGCGTCGCGCCAGCTCAAGCCCGCCGATCACGACGGCCAGCATGTTGTTGAAGTCGTGCGCGATGCCGCCAGTCAATTGGCCCACCGCGTCCATTTTCTGCACCTGCCGCAGTCGCGCTTCCTGCACGCGCAATTCGGCCGTGGCATCGGCAACCACGATCGCGAGTTCCTCGGCCCGCGCGCGCTCGATGTTCGCCTCGGCGCGCGCAATGGTGCGCTCGGTCAGTGCCCGCACGGTCAGCCATCCCAGCGCGATCACGCCGAGCAGCAGCAGCACGCCAAACGCCGACAGCACGAACGCCGCGCGCGTCGACCGTTCGACCAGCGCCAGCGCCGCGGTCGTCCGCCGATTGAGCAGCGTCCGCTCACCATCGATGATCGCGTCGAGCAACAGGTTGATCTCATCGAGCGCTGCCGCCTTGCGTGCCTGATAGTAACGCGACAGCGCCTGATCGTTCTTGCCGTAATTCGTCGAGAGGGCAGTCAGCGACAATTGCTCGCCGCGCGCAAGATAGGCCGCGCGCAGCCGGTCGATCCTCGCCTTCTGATCGTCATTGTCGCGCGTCAGGGTCTCCAGGCGTTCGATCTGTTCGCCGGCGCGCCGCCAGTCCTCGACATATAGCTGCCCGAGCTGCTTATCGCCGGAGATGACGTAGCGACCGAGCGATGCCTCGGACCGCGCGATGGTGCCTGACAGCGTGCGCGCGAGGATCATCACGTCGTAGCTGTGCGACTGCAGCGTAATCGCGCGATTGCGCTGCTTGTTCGCCTCTCCGAGCGTGATGATCAGCGCGACGAGCACGCCGATGCCGAGCACGCCCATCACCACCAGCATCACGGTGCGCCATCCGGGCGCCAGCCATTTCAGGCCGCTCGCGCGTTCGCCCGCGCCCTGTTCCACAGCGTCGTCCGCGTTCACGGGTGCAAGGATTATCAGAGTCGTTCCGCTGGCGGAAGCGGTCTGGCGCTAGTCGATCACGCCGTCGGCGCGGCCTGCTGCTTCGAACATCGCGATCACGCGTGCCATCTGGTCGGTCGTATGCTCGGCACAGACCGAGCAGCGCAGGAGGTACATGCCCGACGGGGTTGCCGGCGGCCGCGCGACGTTGACGTAGAGCCCCGCCTCGAGCAGCCGCTGCCACATGCTGATCGCCTGCGCCTGATCATCGAGCACGACCGCAACGATCGCCGATTCTGCAGTCTCGGTCGACAGGCGGAAGCCGAGCGCCTTTAGCCCAGCATGCAACTGGCGCGTGTTCGCCCATAGCCGCTCGCGCTTGTCCGTCGCCCCCATCAGCTTGCGGATCGACACCGCCGCGGCCGCCATCACCGATGGCGGCAGGCTGGCGGTGAAGATGTACGGCCGGCACACGAAGCGCAGGATCTCGAACTTGGGATGGTTCGATACGCAGAAGCCGCCGACCGTGCCGACCGACTTGGAGAAGGTGCCGATCACGAAGTCGACCTGATCCTCAAGCCCTTGTTCCTCGTATACGCCGCGGCCGTTCGGGCCGAAGAAGCCCATCGAATGCGCCTCGTCGACCAGCACCATCGCGCCATGCTTCTTGGCGACCGCGACCATTTCTTTCAGCGGCGCGGTGTCGCCCAGCATCGAATAGACGCCCTCCAGCACGACCAATTTACCCGGCTCTGGCGGCAAGCGGCCGAGCCGCTTGTCGAGATCCTCGACCGAATTGTGCCGGAAGCGCACGATTTCGGCATTGCCCATTGCGCAGCCGTCGTAGATCGAGGCGTGGCTGTCGGCGTCGAGGATGATGTATTCGCCCTTACCCGCCATCGCCGAGATGATGCCGAGGTTCGCCTGATAGCCAGTGGAAAAGACGATCGCGCCGGACATGCCGTAGAAGTCGCGCAGCGCGGCTTCGACTTCCATATGATCGTGGAAGGTGCCGTTCAGCGCGCGGCTGCCGTTGGTGCCCGTGCCGAATTTGTCGAACGCCTGCTTGCCCGCGGCGATGACGTCGGGATCGAACGTCATGCCCATGTAATTGTAGGTGCCGAGCAGGATCGTATCGCGGCCCTTGATCACGGCGATGGTCGGAGACTTCACCTCCTCCATCACGATGCCGAACGGATCGCGCACGCCCGAATCGAGCAGCGCCTGGCGCTCGGCGACCAAGGGACCGAACTTGTCGAACAGGTCGCGTTCAGGCGCGACGGCGATTGGATCTAAGGGCAAAGCTTCCGCCTGGAGGCCGGTCTCGGTCATAGGTTCATGTCCCAAACCGTTCGTGTCGAGCGCAGTCGAGACACCGGGCGGATCGCGCGCGGCATGTCCCTCGACGATGCTCGGGACGAACGGGGTTCAGTTCTTCAGCTTCGCCACCGCATCGGCGAGCTGGCCGACGGTCTCGATCTCGGCCTGCATGTTCATCGTGATGATGATGTCGAATTCATCCTCGATCGCCGCGACGAAATCCATCACCGTCAGCGAATCCCATTCCAGGTCGCCCTGGAACGTCGTCGCTTCGGTGATCGTCACGCTCTTTTTGTTGAACGGTTCGATCTGGGCCTGGATCGTGTCGATGATGCTGTTTCGGTCGCTCATGGCGGCTCCTTAGCTATTCGGGGGAGGGGTGCCAATCGAATGCGGCGGAAGCATGGTCAGCGTGCGATGCCATAGGAGCGCGCGGTTGCCGCCAGGCCGTCGGCGAGCGTTACGGTCGGTGCCCAGACGGCAAGCGGCGGCCGGTACTGCGTGCGCGCTGTCCAGTCGGGATGGCTGAGGTAGCCGACGCGATCCGCCGTCAACTTCGCTCCGGCGCCGCGGACAAGACCGTCGACTTTCGCACCCAGCCGCAGCAGCGCGGCCGGCAGGTGCAGCGGCAGCACGCGCTGCCCCACCGCGCGCCCGATCGCTGCCGCGAGCTCGGCATGCGTCAGACGGCTGCCGTCATCGACCTCGTAGATCGTGTGCGCGCCGGGTCGCTCGGCGAGCGTGACCAGCAAGCGAGCGAGATCATCGACATGGATCAGCGACACCAGCCCCGGTGGCGGCAGCAACGCGATCCCATTGGCAGCCATCCGGAACATGTCGCGCAGCTCGGTATCGCCCGGTCCGTAAACCCCCGTCGGCCGCACGATCGTCCAGTCTGCGCCGTCCGCTGCCACCAGCGCTTCGGCGGCATGCTTCGACCAGCCGTAGTTCGAAAGCTGCGGTTCGCGCGCCGATAGCGACGACACATGAACGAAACGCCGCTCACCGCTCGCCGCCAGGATCGCACGCGTGCCTTCGACATTGCCGGCGACGAACCCTGTGCGGTCGGCCGCGTTCACGACGCCGGCGATGTGGATCACCACGTCGCTGCCCGCCACGAGCGATGCCAGGCCCGCCGGATCGTCGAGCGCGCCCGCCACCCACGTCACGCCGTCGCGCGGCGGCTGCGGCCGGCGGGTAAGCGCGCGGATCTGATGTCCAGCGGCAAGCGCGCGGTCGATCGTCGCACGCCCGACGAAGCCGGTGCCGCCAGTGAGGGCCAGGATCACAGCAGCGCCATATGGTTGCGGTGCACGAGCGCCGAACGCGGCGCATAGCCGAGCAGCGCCTCCTGCTCCTCGCTGCGCCGCCCGAGCAGCAGCAGCATCTCGGCCGCATCATATTCCGCAAGCCCGCGCGCGATTATCCCGTCGGGGCCTTCGATGGCCACTACGTCGCCGCGCACGAACCGCCCGGCTATCTGTATCGCCCCCGCCGCGAGCAGGCTCCGCCCGCCCGCCAGCGCACGCGTCGCGCCGGCATCGACGTGGATTGTCCCGCGCACCGTCAGTCGCCCGGCGAGCCACGCCTTGCGCGCGCCTGTCCGCTTCTCGGGCAGGAAGATCGTATGCCGCGCCGGCGTGGAGAGTGGGCGTTCGATCCGCCCCGACGCGATCGCCAGCGCCACGCCCGCACCGCACGCGATGCGGGCTGCGGCAAGTTTCGACACCATGCCGCCCGATCCCATGCCCGATGCCGAGCCATCGTCCGCCATCCCGGCAATCCGCGCGTCGATCCGCGCGACCTCGGGGATGTGCACCGCGCCGGGTTGCGCTGGATTGCGATCGTAGAGGCCGTCGATGTCCGACAGCAGCACCACGCCCTGCGCCCCCGCCGCCTGCGCCACGCGTGCGGCAAGCCGGTCGTTGTCGCCGAAGCGGATCTCCGCGGTCGCGACGCTGTCATTCTCGTTGATGATCGGCACCGTGCCGAGCTGGAGCAGCCGCCCGAGCGTCGCGGCGGCATTGAGATAGCGCCGCCGATCTTCGAGATCGTCGAGCGTGACGAGCATCTGCGCCGCCGTCAGTCCCTCTGCCGCGAGCACCTCGGCCCATGTCTGGCTGAGTGCGATCTGCCCCGTCGCAGCGGCGGCCTGCGCATCCTCAAGGCTCGCCCGGCCACCACGCGGCAAGCCCAGCCGCCGCGCGCCCAGCGCAATCGCGCCGCTGGAAACGATCGCCACCTGCTGCCCCGCCTTGGTGCGCTCGGCGACATCGGCGGCAATCCCGGCAAGCCAATCCCGCCGCACCGCCCCATCGGGATCGACGAGCAGCGCCGACCCGATCTTCACGATGAGACGCGCGCAAGAGGCGGGGGGGAAGAGCATTTGAGTGGGCGATAGTGTGAGGTGAGCGGATGGGGAAGGGGAGTGGCCTCACCCCGTACGGTCAATCCTGCAACCGCAACGCCACATCGTTCATGAACCGCACGTCGTCCGCCGCCGCGAGCGTCGCCGCTTCCGCTGCCAGCGCGCCCAGCAGGTCGCTCAATGCCTCGATCTCGGTCTTGTGGTAATTGCCGAGCACGTGCCCGGTCACGCGGTCCTTGTGCCCCGGATGCCCGATCCCGATCCGCACGCGGCGAAACTCCGGCCCGAGATGCTGGTCGATCGACCGCAACCCGTTATGCCCCGCCAGCCCGCCGCCGACACGGACCTTCACCTTCATCGGGGCCAGATCGAGCTCGTCGTGGAACACCGTCAGCGCCTCGACGCCAAGCTTGTAGAAACGCAACGCCTCGGCGACGCTCCGGCCGCTTTCGTTCATGAAGGTCGCCGGCTTCAACAGCAGCACCTTGTCCGAACCGAGCCGCCCCTCGCGCACCCAGCCCTGGAACTTCTTCGCGGTGGCGCCGAAATCATGCACCTCGGCGATCGCATCGACCGCCATGAAGCCGACATTGTGCCGGTGCATTGCATATTCAGGCCCCGGATTGCCCAGGCCGACCCACAGCTGCACGTTATGTCTCCTGATAGTCGCCCGTTCGCCCTGAGGAGGTGCTGAGCCAACGGCGAAGTGCCGTCTCGAAGGGTTCGCCCCGTGGCATGTGCTTCGAGACGGCATTTCGACAAGCTCAATGCCTCCTCAGCACGAACGGGGAGGGGCGAAATACACCGAAAACGAAAACGGGCGGGGGCGTTGCCGCCACCCGCCCGCGTCGTAACACCGCAAGAAGCGGTGGCCGATGCGATTACTCGCCGGTCTTTTCCTCGTCGTCGCCCTCGGCAGCGGCTTCGTCCTCGGCCGCTTCGGCCTCGGCTTCCGCAGCAGCTTCGGCCGATGCAGCTTCCGCCAGCGCGGCCTCTTCCTCGAACTGCTCCTGCGCTTCGGCCTTCATTGCCGACGGCGCGATGAGCGTCGCGATCGTGAAGTCGCGGTCCTCGATCGCCGATTCGGTACCCTGTGGCAACGTCACATCCGAGATGTGGATCGAATCGCCGATGTCACGGCCGGCGAGCGAGATCTTGATCTCCGAAGGGATTTCCGACGCATCGCAGATCAGCTCGAGCTCGTGGCGCACGACGTTCAGAACGCCGCCCTTGGTCAGGCCAGGCGCCTCTTCCTCGTCGACGAACACCACCGGCACCGCAACGGTGACGGTCGCGTGCGCGGAAATGCGCAGGAAATCGACATGGACCGGGCGATCCGAGACTGGGTGAAAGTGAACGTCCTTCGGCAGCGTGCGCTCGCCGTTGACCATCACCACGGTGTTCATGAAGTGGCCCGTGCTCAGCGCCTTCACGAGCGCCTTTTCCTCGAGGTGGATCGAGGCGGGGTTCTTGTTTTGGCCGTAAATCACGGCAGGCACGCGGCCATCACGACGCAGCGCCCGGGAGGCTCCCTTGCCAACCCGGTCACGCGTCTCGGCTGCGAGCGTCAATTGGTCGCTCATTGCATTCTCCGAAACGTAAGTGTGTTCTTCCGCCCCACGCCTCCAGGGATGACCATGGCCGGAAGCGCGGGCGCATAGCGGGGAGGGGGGTAATTAGCAATCCTTCCAGTCCTCCCTAATCCTCCCCGGAACGGGGAGGGGGACCACGCGAAGCGTGGTGGAGGGGCTGGCTTGGCGAAACGCTTCAACAAGGCCGGCCCCTCCACCACTCGCCTGCGGCGAGCGGTCCCCCTCCCCGTTCCCGGGAGGAGTGAGCTCGGAGAGGATCAGTACGCGATCCGCACCGCCCGCAGCCGATACTTGCCCAGCTTCGTCTGAACGCTGTCCGCCCCCGCGAGGTGCCCCGCGCCAACCGCGATGAACACGCGCCCGGGCGTCCGCATCCGCTCCGCGATCCACGCCGCCCATTTCGTGTTGCGATCCACCAGCAGCGCCTGCTTCACCTCCGGCGAACCCTTCATGTCCTTGTTCATCGTCTCGGCCAGGCCATCGGGATCGCCCTTCGACCAATTCTCGACCATCCGGTTCATGGTCGCGCCGGCCTCGGGCAGTTCGTCGACCGTCGAGGTCAGCAGATCGATCTGCGCTTTCTGTGACAGCGAATCGAAGATCGACATCTGCCCTTCGAACGTCTCCAGCCCCATCACCTGCTTCTTCTGCGCCTTCGCCGCGCGCGTCAGGACGCCCTCGGGCCCGTTCTTGGCGTCATAGCCCAGCTTCTGCACCGGCATCACAGACAGGCTGATCGCCGCGAACCACGGCTGCATCCGCTCGAACGAGGCCATCGGCAGCTTGTTCTCTTCCAGCGCGGCCAGGAACGCCGCGCGCTTGTCCGCGGGCAATTTCTCGACGAGCAACGGGCCGGCGGCATCGAATGCCTTGGCCATCACGACGCGCTGCTGCGTTTCCTGATCGGGCTCGACCATCTCCAGCACCAGCGTGCCCGATCGATCGAACGCCTTCTTCACCGCCTCGTCGAACCAGGTGAGGCCGGGCTTCAGCACATGGATCGTGCCGAACAGATAGATCGTCGTGTCCTTGTCGCGCACCACCCACAGCGCGGGATCGGCATCTTCCTGCACCATCGGCGCGGGCTGGGCACAGGCAGGCAAAGCGAAAGCGAGGCCGAGGCCTGCGAACATCGAAGCAAATGAACGGAACACGGGCGAAACGGACCTTCCTGAACGGGGCGCGCCAACGGGGCGGTGCCGTCCTAGCCCGGCCCTTGCCTCATGGCGAGCCATCCGCCATTGCCGCGCCCGCGATGAACGCCACCTCAACAGATGCGCCCTTGAGCTTCCAGGACATGATCCTGCGCCTCCATTCCTATTGGAGCGCGCGCGGTTGCCTGATCCTTCAGCCCTACGACATGCGCATGGGGGCGGGCACGTTCCACACGGCGACCACGCTGCGTGCGCTCGGCCCCGATCCGTGGAACGCTGCGTTCGTCCAGCCCTGTCGCCGCCCGACCGACGGCCGCTATGGCGAGAACCCCAACCGGCTGCAGCATTATTACCAGTATCAGGTGATCCTGAAGCCGAGCCCGCCCGACCTGCAGGAACTGTACCTCGGCAGCCTCGCGGCGATCGGCATCGACTTTACCCGCCACGATATCCGCTTCGTCGAGGACGATTGGGAAAGCCCGACGCTCGGCGCCTGGGGGCTGGGCTGGGAAGTCTGGTGCGACGGCATGGAAGTGACTCAGTTCACCTATTTCCAGCAGATGGGCGGCTTTGACTGCAAGCCCGTCGCGGGCGAGCTGACCTATGGGCTCGAGCGGCTGGCGACGTACATCCAGAACAAGGACAGCGTGTACGATCTGTCGTTCAACGATGCCGGCGTGACCTATGGCGACGTGTTCCTCGAGAACGAGCGCCAGATGTCGAAGTGGAACTTCGAGGTCGCCGATACCGACACGTTGTTCGACCTGTTCCGCAAGGCCGCGGCGGAGAGCGAGAATTGCCTCGCCGCCAAGCTGCCGATCCCCGCGTACGAGCAGGCGATCGAGGCGAGCCACATCTTCAACCTGCTGAATTCGCGCGGCGTGATCTCGGTCGCCGAGCGCCAGGCGTACATCGGCCGTGTGCGTGATCTGGCGAAGGGCTCGTGCGCGGCATGGATGGAGACGAACGCCGAGGGCTGGAAGGCCCGCTTCCCGAACTGGACCGCGGCGTGACCGACTTCCTCCTCGAACTGCGCTCGGAGGAAATTCCGGCTCGCATGCAGGACAAGGCACGCGATGATCTCGCGCGGCTGTTCACGGCCGAACTCGCCAAGGCGGGCCTCACTGCGGGCGAGATCGTCACGTACGCCACGCCGCGTCGCCTTGCGCTGATTGCGCGCGACCTGCCCGACGCCACCCAAGCCGTCAGCGAGGAAACCAAAGGGCCGCGCACGTCGGCTCCGCCGCAGGCGCTCGACGGCTTCTTGCGTAAGACTGGGCTCACCCAGGACCAGCTCGTCGATCGTGACGGCATTTGGTACGCCGTGATCGATAAGCCCGGCCGCGCCACCGCCGACGTGCTCGCGGAGGCGATCCCCGCGATCATCCGCGCTTTTCCGTGGCCCAAGTCGATGCGCTGGGGCGATGCGTCGATCTCGACCGAGAGCCTGCGCTGGGTCCGCCCGCTGCAAGGGATCATCGCGCTGTTCGGCGACCAGCTGGTGCCGTGCGCGATCGCCGGCGTCGAAAGCGGCGCGGCGACTGTCGGCCACCGTTTCCACCACCCCGGCATCATCACGATCGGCTCGGCCGCCGATTACGTCGAGAAGCTGCGCGCCTGCCACGTCATCGTCGATCAGGCCGAGCGCCGCGCGATCATTGCGATCGGCGCGAAGATGGCCGCGAACAAGGCCGGGCTCGTGCTGGTCGAGGACGAAGGCCTCGTCACCGAGAACGCCGGCCTCACCGAATGGCCCGTGCCGCTGCTCGGCCGCTTCGACGCCGCGTTCCTCGACGTGCCGCCCGAGGTAATCCAGCTCACCGCGCGCGTGAACCAGAAGTATTTCGTCTGCCGCGACGCGGACGGCAAGCTCGCCAACGCCTTCATCTGCACCGCGAATATCGCAGCGTCGGACGACGGCGCGATGATCGTCGAGGGCAATCGCAAGGTCCTCGCCGCCCGCCTGTCCGACGCGCGCTTCTTCTACGAAACCGATCTCAAGGTGACGCTCGAGGAGCAGGCGAAGAAGCTCGAGAAGATCGTCTTCCACGAGAAGCTCGGCACCGTCGCCGACAAGGTCGATCGCGTCGCGAAGCTAGCCCGCTGGCTGGTCGAAGAGGGTGTGATCCTCCCCGGCACGGGGAGGGGGACCAGCGAAGCTGGTGGTGGGGGGCTTCCACAAGCGACCCCGCCCGCGGCGATCCCCCTCCACCACTCGCCTGCGGCGAGCGGTCCCCCTCCCCTTGCAGGGGAGGATCTGGCCGACCTCGCCGAACGCGCCGCGCGGCTCGCCAAGGCCGATCTCGTCACCGGCATGGTCGGCGAGTTCCCCGAGCTGCAAGGCCTGATGGGCGGCTATTACGCCGCCGCACAGGGCGAGCACCCAGCGGTCGCCGCCGCGATCCGCGATCATTACAAGCCGGTCGGGCAGGGCGATGATGTGCCCGCTGATCCGGTGACGGTGGCAGTGTCGCTGGCGGACAAGCTGGATACGATTGTCGCGTTTTTCTTTGCTGGCCTGCCGCCGACGGGCTCGAAGGATCCCTTTGCGCTTCGTCGCGCGGCGTTGGGTGTGCTCGACCTGGTAACCCGTAATGGTCTGCGCTTTCGAAGTCCCAAGGTAATCGGCCGCACCATGGACGGCCTGACCTATCAAAAATGCTCGCCAGGAATGTCAGAGGCCGACCTTGATCGCTTCAACGCAGGGGTTCGAAAGGTTTTCGACACCGTTCCTGAATTCTTCGGTGATCGCCTGAAGGTTCAGCAGCGCGAGGTCGGCGTGCGACATGATTTGATCGACGCCGTGCTTGCGGATGAAGACGATTTCGTCCGCCTGCTCGCGCGCGTGAAAGCGTTGCAGGCGTTCGTCGGCACGCCGGACGGCACGAACCTGCTCGCGGGCTACAAGCGCGCGTCGAACATCCTGAAAAAGGAAGGCTGGACCGACTCTCCCTCTCCCCTTGTGGGAGAGGGAAGGGGCCCGCTCGCGCCAGCGAGTGGGAAGGGTGAGGGGGACGCGGCTGGTGTGTCGAACCTCACTCCCCCTCACCCTTCCGACGCTTCGGGTGCCCATGAAAGTAATACTTTCATGGGACCCTCGCGCCTCCCTCCCTCTCCGACAGGGGGAGAGGGATTTGCGCCCGCCGAAACCGCGCTCATCGAAGCGCTCGATGTCGCCGCCCCTGCCGCGGCGGACGCCGTCGCGCGCGAGGACTTCGCTGCCGCGATGGCCGCGCTAGCCTCGCTGCGCGGGCCGATCGACGCCTTCTTCGAGAGCGTGATCGTCAACGATCCCGATCCCGCCAAGCGCACAGTGCGCCTGCAATTGCTCGCGCGCGCTCGTGATGCGGTTCATACCGTCGCGGATTTCTCGCGGATCGACGGCTAGCGCTCGCGTTAGCGATACCATCGCGCAGATGGATCGGATTGGTCTTGCAATCCGTTCGACCTCGGTGTGTTGCATCGCACAAGAACGTTCAGGAGACGAGACGATGGCGACCGCGGCGAACACCCAGGCTGACGATCGCTACGTCTATCGCTTCGGCGGCGGCACCTCCGAGGGCGGGGGCGGCGATCGCAACCTGCTCGGCGGCAAGGGCGCGAACCTTGCCGAAATGGCCTCGATCGGCCTGCCCGTACCCCCCGGCTTCACGATCAGCACCGCGATGTGCACGCGCTATTACGAGGAAGGCGAGGCGTTCCCCGCATCGCTGCGCGCCGAAGTCGCCGAGGGGCTCGCGCATATCGAGGGCGTCACCGGCAAGAACTTCGGCGACACGTCCGATCCGTTGCTCGTCTCGGTTCGCTCGGGCGCGCGCGTGTCGATGCCCGGGATGATGGACACCGTCCTCAACCTCGGCCTCAACGACGAAACGGTCGAAGGCCTCGCGAACACCTCGGGCGACGAGCGCTTCGCGTGGGACAGCTATCGCCGCTTCGTACAGATGTATGCGGATGTCGTCCTCGGCCTCGATCACGACGCGTTCGAAGAAGCGCTCGAGATCGCCAAGGAGGATCGCGGCTTCCACCTCGATACCGAATTGTCGGCAGATGACCTCAAGGCGCTAGTCGCCGAGTTCAAGGGCTTGGTCGAGGAGCAATGGGGCAAGCCGTTCCCGCAGGACGTGCATGATCAACTGTGGGGCGCGGTCGGCGCGGTGTTCGGCTCGTGGCAGTCGGACCGCGCGAAAGTTTATCGCCGGCTGAACGACATTCCCGCCAGCTGGGGCACCGCGGTCAACGTGCAGGCGATGGTGTTCGGCAATATGGGCGATACGTCCGCGACCGGCGTTGCTTTCACGCGCGATCCTTCGACCGGGCACAACGCCTATTACGGCGAGTTCCTGATCAACGCGCAGGGTGAGGACGTTGTCGCCGGCATCCGCACCCCGCAATATCTGACGCTGGCGGCGCGCGAGGCGGCCGGCGCCAAGGCGCTCAGCATGGAAGAGGCGATGCCCGCCGCTTATGCCGAGCTCGCCGCGGTGTTCGACCGGCTCGAGCGGCATTACCGCGACATGCAGGACATCGAATTCACGGTGCAGCAGGGCAAGCTCTGGATGCTCCAGACGCGCTCGGGCAAGCGCACCGCGAAGGCCGCGCTCAAGATCGCAGTGGACATGGCCGACGATGGCCTGATCACGCGCGAGGAAGCGATCGCGCGCGTCGATCCGCAAGCGCTCGATCAGCTGCTCCACCCGACGCTCGATCCGAACGCTGCGCGCGACGTGCTCACCAAGGGCTTGCCCGCGTCACCCGGCGCGGCGAGCGGCGCGGCGGTGTTCGACGCCAACACGGCGGAGAAGTGGGCGGCGGACGGCAAGGCGGTGATCCTCGTGCGCACCGAAACCTCGCCTGAGGACATCCACGGCATGCACGCCGCCAAGGGCATCCTCACCGCACGCGGCGGCATGACGAGCCACGCCGCGGTCGTCGCTCGCGGCATGGGCCGGCCCTGCGTGTCGGGCGCCGGTGCGCTGTCGATCGACGCCAAGGCGAAGATCGCGCGGGTTGGTGGGCGTGACGTACGCGAGGGCGATCTGCTCACGCTCGACGGCACCACCGGCGAAGTGATGGCGGGCGAAGTCGCGACGATCCAGCCCGAGCTGGCAGGCGATTTCGGCGTGCTGATGGTCTGGGCCGACGAAGTCCGCCGCCTCAAGGTGCGTGCCAATGCCGAGACCCCGCTCGATTGCCGCACCGCACGTGATTTCGGCGCCGAGGGCGTCGGGTTGTGCCGTACCGAGCATATGTTCTTCGACGCCGCGCGGATCAGCCTGGTACGCCAGATGATCCTGGCGGAGGACGAGGCCGGGCGGCGCACGGCGCTCGACAAGCTCCTGCCCGAGCAGCGCAGCGACTTCGCCGAGATCTTCGAGGTGATGGCCGGGCTACCGGTCACCGTGCGACTGCTCGATCCGCCGCTGCACGAATTCCTGCCGCACGAGGAAGCTGAGTTCGCCGAAGTTGCGAGTGCCGCCGGTATCGACATCGACGTGCTCAAGCGCCGCGCCGCCGAGCTGCACGAGTTCAACCCGATGCTTGGCCATCGCGGCTGCCGCCTTGGCGTCACGTACCCCGAAATCTACGAAATGCAGGCGCGCGCGATTTTCGAGGCCGCGCTCGATGTCGCGGAGAAGTCGGGCGAGGCGCCGATCCCGGAAGTGATGATCCCGCTCGTCGCGACCAAGCGCGAGCTGGAGCTGATGAAGGCAGTCGTCGATCGCACTGCGCAGGCGGTGTTCACCGAGCGCGGCGCGACCATCGAATATCTCGTCGGCACGATGATCGAGCTACCCCGCGCCGCACTGCGCGCGGGCGAGATCGCCGAGGCGGCGGAATTCTTCTCGTTCGGCACCAACGATCTGACGCAGACGACGCTCGGCGTCAGCCGAGACGACGCCGCGCGCTTCCTCGGCGCCTATGTCGAGCAGGGGATCTACGCGAAGGACCCGTTCGTCAGCATCGATGTTGAGGGCGTCGGCGAACTCGTCCAGCTCGCCACTGATCGCGGCCGTGCGACCCGCCCCGATATCAAGCTCGGCATCTGCGGCGAACATGGCGGCGATCCGGCGTCGATCGACTTCTGCGAAGCGGTCGGCCTCGATTACGTCTCGGCCTCGCCATACCGCGTGCCAATCGCGCGCCTAGCGGCCGCGCAGGCGGCCCTCAAGGCTCGCGGCTAAGGCGATACGTCATCCCGGCCTTGTGCCGGGATCCACTCTTCCGCGAGCGCAACGTTCGAGCTTCGAGCTCAGGACGTGCCGCACAGTGGATCCCGGCACGAGGCCGGGATGACGGGGGTAATTACCGTCGGCCGAAGGCGTTAGCGCACCGTTCCGGCGCGATTGTTCCAATCGAACCAGCGCCCGCGCGTCGTCGAGACCGGGCGTGCCGTATGGTCGGCATGGGCAACCCGCGTAGTCGCCACCGGCGTTGCCGCTACCACTGGGGTCGGAGCAGCCACCGGTGTCGCCGCCGCCAGCCGCGCATTGTCGCGCTCCAGCTCCTTGATCCGCGCATCGCGCTCGGCGATTCGTCCGTCGAAATCCTTGCGGTTGCGGCCATGGACATCGCGCTCGTCGACGTAGCGCTGCTTCCATTTGCGGCCGCCGGGGTGGCTCGCCAGTCCGAAGAGCCAGCCGGCGATCAGCGCGACGGCCAGCGCCAGCCACTGCGTCGGGGTGGTGAAAAGCATCGCGAACCTCCTGTTACGGAGGCTCAACGATGTTGTACCGCGTGCGTTCCGTCTATCCGGATCGCTCCGCGTCCGCCGGCAATTACATCGCGCCGCCGATGAACGCGTCGCTGATCGAACAGGCCGCAGGCCCCAGGATGACGACAAACAGCACCGGGAGAATGAACAGGATCAGCGGCACCGTCATGATCGCTGGCAGCCGCGCAGCCTTCTCCTCGGCACGCATCATCCGCTCGTTGCGGAATTCGGCCGACAGGACACGCAACGCGCTCGCGAGCGGGGTGCCGTATTTCTCGGTTTGCACCATCGTCGTGACGATGCCCTTGATCTCTTCCAGCGCGACGCGGCTCGCGAAATTCTCGAACGCCTGGCGCCGATCGGTGAGGAAGCCGAGCTCGATCGCGGTCAGCGCATATTCGTCGCCCAGTTCCGGATAGGCCTTGCCCAATTCCTTCGCCACGCGGTGAAACGCCGCGTCCACCGTCAACCCTGCCTCGGCGCAGATCACCAGCAGGTCGAGCGCGTCGGGCAAGCCCTTGCGGATCGCCTGGCTGCGCTTGGTGATCTTGTTGTTGAGATACAGGTCGGGCGCCTTGTAGCTCAGGATGAAGGTAGCCGCGACGAGGCCGTAACGCTTGAGTGCGGTCCACTCGGCGAACGTGTCCGTGCCGTACACCAGCCACACCATGAACCCGCCGAGCACCACCGGCAGCACCAGCCGGCCGAAGATCACGCCGACGGCCCAATCCTTCTTGCGGATGCCGGCTTGCAGCAACTTGGTCTGCGCGACCTTGAGCTGGCTGTCCTGCAGGATCTTGAACGATTCGAGGAAGCCGCGGATGCGATCGGCGCTCTCGCTCTTCTGGACGAGCTTTGCGCGGCGCTTGCTGGTGGAGGCGGTGATGCCCGCCTTCAGCTGTTCGCGCCGATCGTTCAGCGCCTTCACGCGCTTGGCCATTGGATCGCGCACGCTGATCGCGGCGTAGACCGCGATCATCACCGCGAACGCGGCCACCGCGGACAGCAACGTCGCTACCCACAATACGTCGACGCCAAGCAGCGTCGGGCCTTGAGTCGGTTCCATCGCGTCAGATCTCGAAGTTGATCATCTGGGCCATGATGTACGCGCCGATGGCCATCCAGATCATGCCACCTCCGCCTGCCACCATCAGCCGCTGATCGGTGAAGAAGCCTTGCATGTACGTGCCGTTCACGAACCAGATCAGCACGAAGACAATGAAGGGGAGCGAGCCGATGATATAGGCCGACGCCTTCGACTCAGACGCCATCGCCTTGATCTTCAGCTTCATCTGGCCGCGCTGGCGAAGTACCGTTGCAAGGTTCTGCAGCGTTTCGGCCAAATTGCCGCCCGTTTCGCGCTGGATCGCGATCGTGATGACGAAAAATTGAAACTCAGCCGTGCCCAGTCGATCCGCCGTTTCCTGCAGCGCCACATCCATCGATCGGCCGATCTTCATCTTGTCCGATACCGAGCGGAATTCCTCGCCCACCGGCCCCGGCACTTCGCTGCCGACCACCGACATCGTCTCGGTGATCGGCAAGCCCGAGCGCAGCCCGCGGACGAGCAACTCGATCGCGTCCGGAAACTTGGCGTTGAAGCGCTTGATCCGGCGCTTGATGAACGAGCTGACGACAAAGTGCGGGATGCCGGCGCCAAGCGCCAGCCCAAGGAAAATCGCGAGCAGCAGTGGCAGCCCGATCGTCCACAGCACAAGTCCGACACCGGCGGTGATGCTCAGCGTCGCCGTGCCGTATTGGCCGACCGTCCAGGTCTTGCCCGTCATGTTCAGCCGCTTCTGCAGCTCCTCGGGGCGCGGCAGGAAGCGCATCGCCGCCGCATCGGCCTTCGTCGCGCTGCGCCCGGTAATGCGGCGAAGCTGTGCCTCCATCGCCGCGCCTGGCAGCGCGGAGTGGCGGTCGCGCACGGCGCTCAGCCGGCGAACGCCAGCGCGCTGCGGGGAGGGGCCGGAGAAAGCAAAGTATAGCATGCCCAACACAACGAGCGAGCCGATCGCCAAGGTGATCACTGGTACCAACGGCATGTCGCGCTCCGTGCCTCGTCCGTTCGGGCGCCGTGATGGCGCCCGTCGCTATTAGTTCTTGACGGCTTTTCTGGGGATCAACCCCTTAAGATCGGTGAACTTGCCGATCAGCGACATGCCCTTGCCCGGCTTGCCGCTTTTGCCCTTCACGAGTTCACCATCGACGCTGATCGCACAGATGTGCGCCGCAAGGTCGACGATCGGCGCGACCGTCTTGGAAGACTTGCCAGCCTCGGCGAGTGGCTTGCCCAGTTTCGCCGCTTGCGCCGCGAGCTTCTGGTCGAACGGCACCGTGTAATCGATCTTGCGCTCGATCGAGGTTTCGAAATCCTTCCGCGTTATCTCCAGCTGTGCGCCGGGATGCACGCGATTGGCGACCACCATTACCTGTGCCTGTGGTGCGTTGGTTTTTAGCCACGAAAGAAGGCGAATTGTGTCGCGCGCCGCAGCCAGTGTCAGCTCGGTGACGATCACCACCGCTTGGACGTCGCTGATGAGGTGCGGGTGGTTGACCAGCATCGCGCGCGGCATGTCGATGACCGTGGTCTCGAACGCAGCCCGCATCTCGCCCTGCAGCTGGTAGAAGGCGGCACCGTCAGTCACGATCGGCGAACTGATCGGCGCTTCGGCCGAGAGGACGGCGAGGTTCTCTGATGCGCGTACCATCGCGCGCTCGATGAACAGCCCGTCGATGCGGCTCGGGTTCTCAATCGCGTCGGTCAGCCCGCGGCCCGGCTCCAGATCGAGCGCAAGCGCACCGGTCCCGAAATGCACGTCTAGGTCGAGCAGCGCAGTCGTGCGACGCTCCTTGTCGCTTACCAACCACGCGATCGAGGTCGCGATGGTCGAGGCGCCGGCGCCGCCGCGCGTGCCGATCACCGCCACCGAGCAATGTGGATGTTCGTTGACCGGTTCGGCGTGCTTCGGTGCGTTGAGCAGCATCTGGGCGTGCGTGAAAGCGTCGCGCACGGCTTCGGCGTTCAGCGGCTTCAACAGATAGTCCTGGATGCCGCTCGCGACGAGATCGCGATAGAGCCGCACGTCGTTCACCTGGCCCGACGCGATGACGACGGTGCCCGGCTCGCACACCTCGGCAAGCGAATTGATGTCGTTGAGCGGATCACCCGATTCGGCGAGATCGACGAACAAGATCAGCGGGCTGGCCGATACGGACAGCGATTGCACCGCATTGCGCAGGCCGCCCTTATGTACTTTTTCCGCGGCCCAGCCCATCTCGCTGACCACCGGACGGAGCGCTTCGGCAGTCGCCTCGTCGCAGACATAGGCGACGAATGGCTCGCGGTTGGCCGCGCTGGCGGATTTCCATGGTGCGTTCATCTTACTTGCCCCCTGCGCTTTCGGCCTTCACCGCGGTGCCACCGGCACCCGTCGGCTCGGCCTTGCGGAAGCTGTTGATCGCGCGGGTTCCAACTGCCGGGTCGTAGACGCCGACATTGCCCTCGCCGCGCACCAGGTCGGTCGGGCTCGCGACCATGGTCGCGAGATTGCTGTTGATCGAGCACCCGTGGTTCGACGACGTCTGTGCGTCGTAGCTTGGCTGCATCCGGCTGTAATCGGGGCAACCTGGTACCGAGGCCTTTGCGCGGCTGACGACCACGCGGACGGTGCCGGGTGCAATCGGCGCGGCGGTGACCGGGGCGTCGTCCGACACCAGCAGGCCATAGCGTGCGGCGGTCGCGGCCACATCCGCGCGCGTGCCGGGATCGCGTGACGGATCATCGACCGCGATGCGATCGCCGTAGCCGACCCGCAGCGATCCCATCCAGCCGGCGAGCCGCTGGTTCTCGCCCGGGGCCAGGCCGCCGGGGCCGGCACCGACATCGAACGCATAATCGGCGCGCGACACGACGGGCTGGTGAACCGATTCGAGCCCGCGGTTCTTGGTGCCGCTGCAGCCCGCGACGAGCATGGCCGGGGCGACGGCGAGGAGGAGAGTGCGCTTCAGCATGATCATGTCCCGTTCCGTCCCAATCAGTTGACCGAGAAACCTGGGGCAGGGACGTCGCCGCCCTTCTTCCCCTTGCCGCGCGACGCCTTGGCATCGGCCACCGGCGCGACGCTGTCTGGCAGCGGCACCGGAGCGATCGGCGCGACGGCACCCATCGCCGGCGCTGCCGGCGGACCGGCTTCCATCCGCGGCTTGGGCCGCGATTCCCCGCTCTTGCCGCCTCCGAGCTTGCCGAGCAGCACGCGCTCGACATCGCTCGGCGATTCGTAGCCGTCGGTGGGCAGCACGATCTCGTTCGCGTTCACCGGCTTCACCAGATACGGCGTGATCACGATCACCAGCTCGGTCTCGTTCCGCGTGAACCCGTTCGAGCGGAACAGCGCACCCAGGATCGGCACGTCGCCGATGCCCGGCGTCTTCTCGATCGAATTGTTGTGATTGTTCTGCAGCAACCCGGCGATCATGAAGCTCTGACCCGAGCCGAGCTCGACCGTCGTTTCAGTACGCCGCGTCGTCAGCCCCGGCACCTGCGCGCCGCCGATCGTCACGGCGTTCGAATAATCGAGCTGCGACACTTCGGGGCGGACACGGAGTGAGATGCGCCCGTCCGACAGCACGGTCGGCGTATACGCGATGCTGACGCCGAACTGCTTATACTCGACGCCGATGCCGCCAAGCCCCTGCGCGATCGGGATCGGGATCTCGCCGCCCGCGAGGAACGTGCCCGTCTCGCCCGACAGCGCGGTGAGGTTCGGGTTGGCAAGGCTCGTCACTTGGCCGATGCGTTCGCCAAGATCGAGCGCCTGGAGCACGTCCAGCCCGAGGATCTTGCCTGCGAGACCCAGCGACGTGCGCTCGGCGCCCTTGGTGAATTCATACGAACTGCCCGAGTTCGGATAGACGAAATTGCCCGTCTTCACGTCGAACGGCAGCGAGATCGAGCCAGCCGGCAAGCCGAAGCGCGACGATGCGTCGAGTACGGGCAGTCCCGTCGTCGGAAAATTGCCGATCGTCCCCGGCGCGCGACCCGATGCGACGCCGAACTGGAAGCCGCCGGTCGTGTCGCGCGTCAGGATGTTCGAGCTGATGTTCTTGACGAAGGTCCGGCTCACCTCGGCGAAGCGCACCTGCAGGTTCACCTGCAGCGGCGTCGCGGTGCGCATCCGGCTGACGACCTTCGTCTCCTGCCCGACGAACGCCTGCACCAGCCGTTCGGCCTCCGCGCCATCGTCCGGGCTGGCGACGGTGCCGGTGAGCAGCACCACGCCATTCATCGTCGTCGCGGTGACGCTCGCATCGGGCATCGCCATCGCCAGCATCTGGCCGAGCGAGTCGAAATTGTTGCCGACACGAACCGTGGCGGAATAGACCACTGCGCCATTCTTCGCGGTGGCGGAGATCGTCGTCTCGCCCGCCTTCTTGCCGAACACATAGAGCTGCGTCGGCGAGCGGACCTGAACATCGGCGATGTCCGGGTTGGCGACGAAGAGGTCGCTCATCGGCTTGGCCAGCGTGATCAGGCGGCCACGGCTGGTCGCGATCTGGAGCATCGGCCCCTGCGCGGCGCTGTTGCGGGCGCCGGCGTTCTGCGCTGGTGCCGCGGCGGAGACCCCCAGGGTTCCGGCAGCGGCCAGCGCCACGGCGAGCGGCCAGCCGATCGGCTTCGAACGAATACCCATCTCAGTTCTTCCCCCCGACCGGAACCTCGGTCACAGTATTTCCACGTGCGATCCGCACCACCGGGCCAGGCGCGCGCACCACGGCGCCGGGATACGGTACGGCCGGTGCCATCGTGCCGCCGTTCGGCGTCATCATCGCGGGCTGATCGGTCTTGCCGGGCACCGTGCGGCGCTGGAAGCGCGACACGTCGGCGCCCACGGCATAGGTCGTGTTGCCGGTTTGCGGCGCACTCGCGAGCTGCAGCAGCATCGCCTTCTCGGCCTTCGGATCGGTGCCCTCGGGCACCTTCACGTCCCCCGACGCGATCGCCTGCTCGAGCTCGGCGGTATTGTCCGCGATCGAGCGCAGCGACAGCGAGATCGAGCCTAGCGTCTGCGCCACTGCGATCTGCTCGGCGATCTTGGGCGTCGCCTCGATCGTCACGGTGGAGAAGGCGCGCACGACGGTGTTGCCGGCCTCGTCCTTCTCCTGGCTGGTGCGCTGGTCGGTCGCCAGCACGCGCAGGTTGCGCATGATCGTCTCTGCGGCCTTCAGCGGCGGGCCATCGCCGCCGCCGGCGACAGCCTGCGTCAACAGAAGGTCGATGCGGTCACCCGGAAACACGAAGCCTGCGACCGACGACTGGGTCGACACCGGCACCGTCACGGCGCGCATGCCTGGCCCGAGCGCTGCAGCGAGGAACCCGCGGTCGCCCGGCTTCACCAGCGCGCCCTGCGTGATCGGCTGGCCGGCGGTCATCGGGTTGCGCACCACGGTGCCCAGCACGGTCTTCATGTCAAACTCGGGAGCTTCCTGGAAATAGGCGCCCTCGACGAGCTCCGCGGGCCACGGCTGAAACTTCACCGCGGTAGGATCGATGATCGTGCCGACCGGCAGCGCGCGCGTCGCGACGAGCACCTTGGGGCCGTTGATCGGCGCCGGCTCGCCCGTCATCGCGCTCGC
Source organism: Sphingomonas radiodurans (assembly GCF_020866845.1). Classification (NCBI taxonomy): domain Bacteria; kingdom Pseudomonadati; phylum Pseudomonadota; class Alphaproteobacteria; order Sphingomonadales; family Sphingomonadaceae; genus Sphingomonas; species Sphingomonas radiodurans. The sequence continues at coordinate 263,536 of NZ_CP086594.1, read as the reverse complement.
CGCCGGCGCGCTGCTGCCCATGATCAGTGTGCGTGCCATGAACGCGGTGATCGCGGCGACGATCAACGCGCCCACCAGCAAAATGATCTTCCGACTATCCATGACTTATCGTGCCTTTCGCATCAGCGCAGGTCGGTATTTCCATTACCGGCTATGATTACGTGAATTGGTTAAGAAGCGGTTCGCGAAGGCCAAGAAGCCCTGCAATGGCGATCGCCACGCCGTATGGGATCTCGAGAACGCGGTCGTTTCGGCGCAACTTGTGCTCCAAAAGCATCACCAACGTCAGCGCGCCGCCGACCAGCGACATCACCAGCAGCATCTGCAGCAGCGGCGTCAGCGGCAGCCACAGCGCGAGCGCCGCGATCAGCTTCACGTCGCCGCCGCCCATTTGGCCGAGCTGGAACGCGACCAGGAACAGCGCGAGGACGAACGTCGCGATGCCCAGCTGGATCACCATGTCGGGCCACAGCGACAATCCGCTCGCGACCCACCACAGCGGGGCCATCAGCGCGATCGCGGCGTTTTTCCAATTGGCGATCTCGCGGATGCGCGCATCCTCAATCCCCGCCGAAACGAGCAGCAGTGCCAGTATCGCCGGCAAGCCCCAGGAAAGAATGTCCCACCCCATGAGCCGTCGGCACTAGACGTAATGGCTTGCCAAACCGTAACCATAGCCCTCGCATGACCATTCAGGCTCCGATCCGCCGTGCTATCCCGTCCGATGCGGCGATTTCCCATTGGATCGCGCCGGATGGCTGGGCGCTGCGCCGGTTCGACTGGCCGGCCAGTTTGGCCCGCCCGCGCGGCGCGATCCTGTTCCAGGGCGGGCGCGGCGATGTCTTCGAGAAGTATCTGGAAACGTTCGGTCATTGGCACGCCGCCGGTTGGTCGATCACCGCGTTCGACTGGCGCGGGCAGGGCGGTTCGGGCCGGCTCGCCCCCGATCCGCACGTCGGCCATGCGATCGACTTTGCGCCTTGGATCGCCGATCTGGCGGCAGTCTGGAGCAGCTGGGACGTCGATGGACCACGCGTTGCGATGGGCCATTCGATGGGCGGGCACCTCGTCCTACGCGCGATGATCGAGGGGGCGATTGACCCCGCCGCGGCGATCTTGATCGCGCCGATGCTCGGATTGAAGGCGCCGGTCGGCCCTGCCATCGCCGAGCGGCTTGCGCGATTCATGCGTGATCGCGGTGATCCGGCGCGGCCGGCGTGGAAGGGCCACGAGCGTCCCGGCGCGCGGATCGACCGGCAGAAACTGCTCACCAGCGACACCAGTCGCTACGACGACGAGCAATGGTGGTACGAGCAGGCGCCCGACATCAAGCTCGGCCCGCCGAGCTGGTCGTGGCTCGCCGAGGCCTTCGCCTCGACCCGCGAACAGCGCGCTGATCCCCGGCTCGCTAGTCTGGTGACCCCAATCCTGATGCTGGTCGCCGACGAAGATGGGTTGGTTGATTCGTGCGCCGCAGTGCAGCTCGCCGAGCGACTGCCGGCCGCAGAACTGCTCCGTTTCGGCCCCGAATCGGCGCACGAGATTCTGCGCGAAGCCGACCCCGTCCGTGACCGCGCGCTTGCCGCGATCGACGCATTCCTTACAGCGCACGCTCGATGACCTACGATATCGCCATCGTCGGCGCCGGGATCGCCGGCGCTACGCTCGCCGCCGCGCTAGGTGACCGCGCGCGCATACTGCTGCTCGAAGCGGAGGATGTCGCCGGCTATCACGCCACTGGGCGCTCAGCCGCCTTCTGGTCCGAAACCTATGGCGGCTCAGGAGTCCAGCCACTGACCTCGCTGTCGGGTGACCCGTTGCGCGCGGGCGGCTTTCTCGAGCCGCTCGGGTCGCTCCACGTCGGCCAGGTGCAGGACGAGAAGCGCGCCGAGGCGTTCCTCGCCGAATTCGCCGGTACTGGCGTCGATCTAACCCGCGTCGATCCGCGCGATCATGTGCCGGGCCTGCGCGATGGCTGGACGGTCGGCGTGATGGAGCGCAGCTGCGCTTATATCGATGTCGCCGCGCTCCATGCCGATGCGCTGGCGAAGGCCCGTAAGCATGGCGCGACGCTCGTGCTGGGCGCAGCGCTGATCGCCGCCAATCGCACCGATGGCAACTGGCGGATCGAAACGACCGCGGGAAGCTACGCCGCTACGATTCTGGTCGACGCCGCCGGCGCCTGGGCTGATCCCGTCGCGATCCTTGCGGGCGCCGCGCCGCTCGGCATCCAGCCGTACCGCCGCACGCTCGTCCAGCTCCAGACCGATCCCCCTTCGACGCCGGACATCCCGCACGTCTCGCATCTCGGCGGCGAATTCTATTTCAAGCCGGAGGCCGGCGGGCGGCTATGGCTGAGCCCGCACGACGAGACGGCGTGTGACCCCGGCGATGTCCAGCCCGAGGAACTCGACGTCGCGATCGCGATCGATCGACTCGAACACGTCGTCGACTGGCGAGTCACCCACGTCGACCGCAAATGGGCCGGCCTGCGCAGCTTCGCCCCCGATCGCCTGCCGATCTACGGCTTCGACGCGCAGGTGCCCGGCTTCTTCTGGTTCGCCGGCCAGGGCGGCTTCGGCATCCAGACCGCGCCCGCCGCCGCCGCCATCGGCGCCGCGCTCCTCCTGGGCGAAGACCCAGGCCTGGACATCGACATCGAACGCTACGCCCCAACAAGATTCTAACCTGATCTCCTTCTCCCCTCGTGGGAGAAGGAAGGGGCCCACTCGCAAAGCGAGTGGGAAGGATGAGGGGGAGGACGCCTCGCAAGCAGATCGCCCCCCGAGACCCAGCATCAGCGCTGCAAACCGAAGCCTAGCGCTGCCGCCCCAGCGGCGCGTCAACCAACGCCTTCGCCAGCATCCGGCGATGCGCCTTGGCCTCACGATCAAGCCGAAAAGCGTAGAGCTCCTTGAGCAGCGCCACGTCACTCGCCGTCGCCAGCCCGGGCGGGTTGTTGTCAGCGAACATGCCGAGGATCGAATCGGGTGGCGGTGGCGTCGACGGACGGAACTCGGCCAGCGCCACGATCGCGGCGTAATCGCCCAACGCGCGCAAGTCGCGCGCGCCCACCCGCTTCACGTCGATCACCACGGAAGCCCCAGTGATCGCGCGTGTCGACTGCGTGGAGATCGCGCCTTCCTTGTAGCGCTGCTGCACGCCACCTTCGCCCATCGGCAGGCCATATCCCCCGACCCCGCCTTCGATCTGTACGAACGACGGCTGCATTGGGACGGGGGGGACGCCATCGGCATCGCCCATCTTGATGATGTGCCACCAACGGATCGGCGCATCGCCGTGTAGCAGCCCCGCACGCCAGTCCCTCGGCACGTCCTTAAATTGATGTGGCGAACGCGCGTGGACGCGAGTTACCACGCCTTGCGAGTCATCCGTGAAGGTGACGATCGCATTGGCCTTGCAGCCAGCCGGCGCGAGCGGCGCACCGACTTCTGCTGCCAGCGCGCGGATCCGATCGACCACGATCGCCGCCGTCTCGGGCGCAACGCCGCTCACCTTAGGACAGACCGGGACCACCCAGCGTGCAGCTGGCTGCTGACCGCGCGCGATCCCTGAGGCGCGGACGAAGGCGACCGCGCGCTCGCGGCGCTCCTTCGGTTTGGCGCCGACAACGATGATATTGTCCGCGTCCTTCAACGCGGCTCCGCTCTCGTTATTTTGTGCGATGACACCTGGCGAGAGCGAAAAAGAGCAGAGCAGGGCGCCGATCGAATGAGCCGCTAAAAGACGGAATTGTCTCATGCCCGCTGCCCTTGCCCGTTTATTGGTCGAGGATGCGCGACTCGCTATCGTAACTCAATGCCTGAACCACGAATTTCAATGTCGCGGCCGAGTACGTCGTTACCCACGCTTCCCCGCCGCCACCGCCGCATCGCTAGCCAGTCGATCCGCCCGCTCGTTCTCTGGGTGCCCGGCATGCCCCTTAACCCATTGCCACTCCACGCGATGCCGCGCGCTCGCGTCCAGCAGCGCCTGCCAAAGCTCGGCGTTCTTCACCGGCTTCTTGTCCGCTGTCTTCCAGCCATTCTTGCGCCAGCCGTGAATCCACTTGGTCAGCCCGTCCATCACGTAGCGGCTGTCGGTATGCAGCGTCACATGGCACGGCCGGGTGAACGCCTTCAGCGCTTCGATCGCCGCGGTCAGTTCCATGCGGTTGTTCGTCGTCAGCTTCTCGCCGCCCGACAGTTCCTTTTCGTTCGTCCCCATTCGCAGCACCGCACCCCAGCCGCCGGGGCCGGGATTGCCCTTGCAGGCGCCGTCGGTGAACGCCTGGACTTGTGGCATCTCGGCTGTCGTATCGGTCATGCAAAAGCGTCCGGATTGGCTTCGTACCAGTCGAGCCGGCGAAGATAGGCGAGGGGGTCTTTGCGCGTCACGAGCGCATCGGCGGGTGTGTGGATCCAATCCCACGCGCGGCTCAGCAGGAAGCGAATGCATGCCCCGCGCGCGAGCACCGGCAGCGCCGCGCGCTCGTCGGCCGTCAGCGGATGCGCGCCGGCATAGCCGTCGAGTAATGCGCGGCCGATCGCGGGATCGGGGTTCGCGCCGTGTGCATCGAAGATCCAGGACGTGTGCATCACCGCCAGATCGTAGGCGCGGATGTCGGTGCAGGCGAAGTAGAAGTCGATCAGCCCCGTCACCGTATCGCCAAGCATCAGGACATTGTCCGGGAACAGATCGGCATGGATCGCGCTGGTCGGCAGCGCCACCGGCCATTGCGCCTCGACCACATCGAGCGCATGCGAAACGCGATCAAACAGCCCCGCCGTAATCGTATCGAGGTCACGCCCGCACCGCGACAGCAGCGGGCGCCATTCGCCGATCCCCATCGTGTTCGGCCGCTGGCCCGCAAAATCCGCCACGGCGACATGCATCGCCCCCATCGCCGCACCCGCCGCCAGCGCCTGCGCCCGTGTCGGATGCGACAGCGAGACGCCGCGAAGGAACTTGATCAGGCACGCCGGCCGACCCTCCAACTCCTGGATCTCGTAGCCCTGGCGATCCTTGATCGCCGGCGGCACCGCGAGCCCTTTGGTATCGAGATGGTCGAGCAGCGCCATGAAGAACGGCAGGTCCGCCGCCGCGACGCGCTTCTCGTACAGCGTCAGGATGAAGCGCGCCTTCGTCGTATCGACGAGATAGTTGGAATTTTCGACCCCCTCGGCGATCCCCTTCGCCGAGACGAGTTCGCCGACGTCGTAGCGCGTCAGGAACGCCGACAGGGCTTCCGCCGAAACATGCGTATAAACTGCCATTCCGCCCCGCCCGTCATCGCCCGCTTGTTTACGCCGCTGCGTCCAGCGCGCGCGGCAGTTTGAAGGCGATCGTCTCGCGCGTCGTCTCTTCCTCGCGCTCGGTCACCGCATAGCGCGTCGACAGCAGGTCGACCAGTTCGCGCACCAGCAGCTCGGGGGCGGACGCGCCGGCGGTCAGCCCCAGCGTGCCCACGCCATCGAGGAACGCCCAGTCGAGATCGCTCGCACGCTGGATCAGCGCCGCACGCACCCCCTCGCGCTGCGCCACCTCGACCAGCCGCACCGAGTTCGACGAATTGGGCGCGCCGATCACCAGCACCGCGTCGCATGCCGCGGCAATCGCTTTCACCGCGGTCTGGCGGTTCGACGTCGCGTAGCAGATGTCCTCGCCACGCGGCGGCTGCATCAACGGGAAGCGGCGCTGCAGCACACGGACCACCTCCGCCGTGTCGTCCACCGACAGCGTCGTCTGCGTCAGGAAGGCGAGGTTCGACGGGTCGGGCGGGGTGAACGCCTCCGCGTCGGCGACATCCTCCACCAGTGACATCGAGCCGGCGGGCACCTGCCCGAACGTGCCGATCACCTCAGGATGTCCGGCATGGCCAATAAAGACGATATGCCGCCCGGCCGCCACCAACCGCTCGGCCTGGCGATGCACTTTCGACACCAGCGGGCAGGTCGCGTCGAGATACTCCAGCCCACGCGCCTCGGCGTTCAGTGGCACCGACTTGGGCACGCCATGCGCCGAGAACACCACTGGCGCGCCGTCCGGCACTTCGTCCAGCTCCTCGACGAACACCGCGCCCTGCGCCTTCAGCGTATCGACGACGAACTTGTTGTGGACGATCTCGTGCCGGACATACACGGGCGCGCCGTGCTTCTCGATCGCCAGTTCGACGATGCGGATCGCACGATCGACTCCGGCGCAAAAGCCGCGCGGCGCGGCGATCAGCAGTTCCAGCACGGGCTTCTCGGTCATACCCCAGCGCTTACGCGATTGCCTGCCCGCACGGAAGGCGGTTATGAGCCGGCTCCTGTCGTATAAGGTGTTTGCGCACGTGTCCTTCCGTATCATCGCCGCCCCGCTTGCCCTCGCTTTGCTCGCCGGCGGTTGCGCCCAGAGCGGCGACATCACGGCCGATGGCGGGATCGGCGTCAGCGCGGTGCGGTCGGTCTGCCCGGTGGTCGGCGTGCCAGCCGGCACCGGCGACATCACGGTCTTCGATCCCCCGGCCAGCCGCGACGCGAGCGCGATCGACGTTACCGCGACGATCACGAACGTCCGCGGCACCTGCGATGGCGCCGGCGCCGCAGCCGAGGTCACCAGCACCGTCACCTTCGACGTTCGCGCCCGCCGCTCCAACACCGCGGCGGCGCGCGACGTGACGCTGCCGTATTTCATCACGATCGTGCGCGGCGGCACTCAGGTTAGCGCCAAGCGCATCGGCCGCGTTGCGGTCCATTTCGACGCTGGACAGGCGATCGCCAGCACCTCTGCTACCGCCACCGCCAACATCAGCCGCGCCGCCGCGACCCTGCCCGAGGAAGTGCGCAAGAGCCTGACGCGCAAGCGGAAGGCCGGCGACCAGGACGCCGCGATCGACCCGCTCGCCACGCCGGAAGTTCGCCAGGCCGTGCTCACCGCCAGCTTCGAGGCGCTCGTCGGCTTCCAGCTCACCGAGGATCAGCTGCGCTACAACGCGCAGCGCTGACGCGACCGATTGACTCGCCCAGCGCACGCCGCCAGAGCGTGTGTGTCGATGCCGGGTAACCGGCGTGGGCGCGCGGGAGAGTGCGGGCGGCCTTGCAGGCCATCATCCGCCGCCGAAGGAGCAACCACCCCGGAATCTCTCAGGCACCAAGGACCGCGCTGCTCGATTTGACGCTCTGGAAAGCGGCCGCGCTTATGGCGTGTCCCACCGAAGGTGTAAGCTCGCGTCTCGGCGCCAGCGAAAGCTCTCAGGTTCCGTGACAGAGGGGGTTCGGTTCGTGCCGCCGCCAGGCGATGCGATCGCCCTTTGCTAGACGGAACCGCCCCCGGTGAGCGATCACGACGACGACGATGTAATCATCGAAACGCTGCTGCTGCCGCTCGACGGCTGGCACCGCGCGCGGGGCGGCCGGATGGTCGAGTTCGCCGGTTATTGGATGCCCGTCCAGTACGAAGGCATCATGGCCGAGCATCTCTGGACGCGCGAGAACGCCGGCCTGTTCGATGTCAGCCACATGGGCCAGCTCACCTTCACCAGCGACGATGGCGGCGATGTCGTGGCGGCGCTTGAGGCGCTGATGCCGGCGGACATCGCCGGCCTCGCGCTCAACCGCGCGCGCTATTCGCTCCTGCTGAACGAGAGCGGCGGCATCCTCGACGATCTGATGCTCACGCGTCAGGCCAAGGACCGTGTGTACATGGTCGTCAACGGCGCGACCAAATATGATGACATCGGCCATATGATCGAGCATCTCCCCGACGAGATCACGCTCAATCTGATGGAAGGCCACGCGCTGCTGGCGTTGCAGGGGCCAAAAGCGGTCGACGCGCTCGCCCGCCTGATCCCGGGCGTCGAGGCGATGGTGTTCATGCAGGCCGGCGCATTCGAGTGGCAGGGCCATGATCTGTGGATCAGCCGCTCGGGGTATACCGGCGAGGACGGTTTCGAGATTTCGATCGCCGCCGAGGGAGCCGAAGCCCTTGCAGAGGCACTAACCGCGCAGCCGGAGGTCAAGCCGATCGGCCTCGGCGCGCGCGACTCGCTTCGTCTCGAGGCGGGCCTCCCGCTCTACGGCCACGATCTCTCCACGGAGGCCACGCCGGTCATGGCGGACCTCGGCTTCGCGCTGTTCAAGCGTCGCCGCGAGGCTGCCGACTTCCCCGGCGCCGAGCGTATCCTCGCCGAGCGTGAGAGCGGCCCGATCGTCAAGCGCGTCGGCCTGCTCGTCGAGGGGCGCCAGCCGGTCCGCGAAGGCGCCGCGGTCGTCGACGCCGACGGCAGCGAAGTCGGCCACGTCACGTCGGGTGGCTTCGCGCCGAGCGTCGGCGCACCGATTGCGATGGCCTATGTCCCGCTTGCGCTGGCTACCCCCGGCACGAGCATCCAACTCGCACAGCGCGGCAAGGTCCACGCCGCTACCGTTACGACGATGCCTTTCGTCCCCCACCGCTATTTCCGAGGAGCGAAATAAGATGAGCCGCTATTTCACCGAGGATCACGAATGGATCGACGTCGATGGTGACGTCGGCACGGTCGGCATTTCCGATTACGCGCAGGGCCAGCTCGGCGACATCGTGTTCGTCGACGTCCCCGAATCCGGCAAGTCGCTCGCCAAGGGTGACGAGGCCGCCGTGGTCGAAAGCGTCAAGGCCGCCAGCGACGTCTATTCGCCCGTCTCAGGCACGGTGGTCGAGGGCAACCCCGCACTCACCGAGGAGCCGGGGTTGGTGAATACCGATGCCGAGACCGAAGGCTGGTTCTTCAAGCTGACGCTGTCGGACGTGTCGGAACTCGACACGCTGATGGACGAAGCCGCCTATGAAGCCTTCGTCGCGAACCTTTGATCCTCTACCGTCATGCCAGCGAAAGCTGGCATCTCGTGCCGCAAGCGGGCCATCACCGGTCGCCCCTGTTGCCTGAGACCCCAGCTTTCGCTGGGGTGACGGTCTTCTGAAAGACCGTCATGCGCTACCTACCGCTCACCGACCACGACCGCCGCGACATGCTCGCCGTCATCGGCGCCAAGTCGATCGACGACCTCTTCGTCGACGTCCCCGAGGCCGCGCGCCTCACCGGTCCGATCGCGAACCTGCCCGGTCACGCCAGCGAACTCGCCGTCGAACGTCACATGACTGCCTTGGCGCGCAAGAACCTGTCGGCTGGCGAAGCCCCGTTCTTCCTCGGCTGCGGCGCGTATCGGCACCACGTCCCCGCGAGCGTCGATCACCTGATCCAGCGCGGTGAATTCCTCACCGCGTACACGCCGTACCAGCCCGAGATCGCCCAGGGCACGCTGCAGATGCTGTTCGAGTTCCAAACGCAGGTCGCGCGTCTGCTCGGCACCGACGTGGCAAATGCCAGCATGTACGATGGCTCCACCGCCTGCTGGGAAGCGATCGGCATGGCGCGCCGCATCACGAAGCGTGGGCGTGCGATCCTGTCGGGCGGGCTTCACCCACATTACGTCTCGGTCGCCAAGACGATGGCCAAATACACCGGCGACGCGCTCGACGTTTCGCTGCCGACGCTGACCGCCGAGACCGATCTCGACGCGCTGATCGCCAGGATCGACTCCGACACCTCATGCGTCGTCGTCCAATATCCCGACATCCTCGGCCGCATCGCCGATCTCACCCCGCTCGCCGACGCCTGCCACGCGAACAAAGCGCTGCTAATCGCGGTCGTCACTGAGCCGGTCGCGCTCGGCGCGATCAAGTCGCCCGGCGAAATGGACGCCGACATCGTCGTCGGCGAGGGCCAGTCGATCGGCGTCGGGCTACAGTTCGGCGGGCCGTACGTCGGGCTGTTCGGCTGCAAGGACAAATACGTCCGCCAGATGCCGGGACGGCTCTGTGGCGAAACCGTTGACGCTGACGGGCGCCGCGGCTTCGTTCTGACGCTCTCGACGCGCGAGCAGCACATTCGCCGCGAAAAGGCGACGAGCAACATCTGCACCAACTCGGGCCTCTGCGCGCTGGCCTTCTCGGTCCACATGACGCTGCTTGGCGAAGCCGGCCTGCGGGCGCTCGCCGCGACCAACCACGCCGGCGCCGTCGCGGCGGCCGAACGGCTGGCGCAGGTTCCCGGCGTGCGCGTGATCAACGAGACCTTCTTCAACGAGTTCACGATCGATCTGGGGCGCGAAGCCCGCCCGATCGTCCGCAAGCTGGCCGAGAACGGCATCCTGGCGGGTGTCTCGCTCGGGCGATTGTATCCGGGCCAGGCAGCGCTGGAGAACGGATTGGTTGTAGCGGTGACTGAGACGACCACGCCAGAAGACGTCGAAGCACTTGCGACCGCACTCGAAGAGGCTCTCGCGTGATGCTCCACCTTCCGTTCGTCCCAAGCGACCCCCACCCGTTCGTCCCGAGCGAAGTCGAGGGACCTGTCCAAGGCGCATCGCTCCTTGTCTGTGCCTCGACGTCGCTCGGCACGAACGGGGCAGGGGCCAACTCGTCCAACACCCTTCAAATGTTGGAAAAAACATGTTTCCGTCTCCCCATGACGGCGCAGAATCCAACCCGCGAAAACAGCGCACCAACCGCCTACCCTCGGTGTTGGAGAAAAACGCGCCACAGCCTCAACTTCCTCAACATTCGTTTTTTGCAATCGTCGCTCGAGGCGACGCGGAAAGGTCTCTGACCCCATGGCACTGAACCAGAGCGGCTGGCGCCCAAGCGCCCCCGAACAGGGCGCACGCACCGCGGCGACCTTCACCGGCAACAAGGCGCTGATGCTCGAGGAAGCGCTGATCTTCGAGATCGGCTCGACCGGCACGACCGGCGTCGAAGTCGCCGAGCCCGTCACCACGACGAGCAAGCTCGGCAATCTCGCCCGCACCGCACCGATCGGTCTTCCGGGTCTCAGCGAGCCCGAGACGGTCCGCCACTACACCCGCCTCAGCCGCCAGAATTACGCGATCGATCTCGGCCTGTTCCCGCTTGGCTCGTGCACGATGAAGCACAATCCACGGTTGAACGAGAAGATCGCGCGACTCCCGGGCTTTGCTGATGTCCATCCGCTGCAGCCGGTCGATACGGTGCAGGGCGCGCTCGGCGTGATCAACGAACTGGCGTTCTGGCTGCTGGATCTCACCGGCATGCACGGCGTCGCGATGAGCCCCAAGGCCGGCGCGCATGGTGAATTGTGCGGCATCCTGTGCATCAAGGCCGCGCTCGAAAAGCGCGGCGAGGGGCACCGCAAGGTGATCCTGGTGCCCGAGAGCGCGCACGGCACCAACCCCGCCACTGCCGCTTTCGCTGGCTTCAGCGTCGAGGACATCCCCGCGACCCCGGAGGGCCGCGTCGACACCGATGCGCTAATTGCCCGGCTCGGCCCTGATGTCGCTGGCGTGATGATCACCAACCCGAACACCTGCGGCCTGTTCGAGCGCGACATGAAGGTGATCTCGGACGCGGTCCACGCGGCCGGGGGCTACGTCTATTGCGACGGCGCGAACTTCAACGCTATCGTCGGCCGCGTCCGCCCCGGCGATCTCGGCATCGATGCGATGCACATCAATCTGCACAAGACCTTCTCGACCCCGCACGGCGGCGGCGGCCCCGGCTCGGGTCCGGTGGTGTTGTCGGAGGCGCTCACCCCGTTCGGTCCGCTGCCGTTCACCGAGCGCCACGGCGACGGCACGATCACGCTGGTCGAGGAAGAGACCGCCGACGATCGTCACCCCGACACGTTCGGCCGCATGACCGCCTTCCATGGTCAGATGGGCATGTTTACGCGAGCATTGACTTACATTCTCAGCCACGGTGCCGACGGCCTGCGCCAGGTCGCCGAGGATGCCGTTCTCAACGCCAATTACGTCCTGCGTTCACTGGAGGATGTGCTCGACGCTCCGTTCGCTTTCTCCGGCCCGTGCATGCACGAGGCGATCTTCTCCGACGAAGGCTTCCCCGAGGGCTTCTCGACGATCGACGTCGCCAAGGCGCTGATCGACGAGGGCTTCCACCCGATGACGATGTACTTCCCGCTCGTCGTCCACGGCGCGATGCTGATCGAGCCGACCGAGACGGAATCGAAAGCCGCGCTCGATCAGTTCATCGGCGCGCTGCGATCGGTCGCCGAACGCGCGAAAGCTGGTGATCAGTCTCTGAAGACCGCCCCGCACTTCGCCCCCCGCAGCCGGCTCGACGAGACCCTGGCGGCACGGAAGCCCAAGCTGGTCTGGAAGGAGCCTATCGTCGCCAGCGAAGCGGCCGAGTAAACGGTTGGTGAGTGGGACAGGCTAATCGGTGGGATAGGGTGAAGGCCCGCCTTCAGCGATGAAGCGGTCGATCCGAGCCTCGAGTACCGGCAACGGCACGCTCCCGAGGCTCAGCACCGTATCGTGGAAGTGCCGAATATCGAACTTCGTCCCGAGTTCTTTCTCCGCCTTCGCCCGCACCCGCTGGATCGCCAATTCGCCGAGGTAATAACTCAAAGCCTGACCCGGCCATCCGATGTAGCGATCCACTTCCGTCGTGATCTCATGCTCACTGAGCGCAGTATTCTCGCGGAAATAATTCTGCGCCTGTTCCCGGCTCCATCCCTTGGCGTGGATCCCGGTATCGATCACCAGCCGCGCCGCCCGCCACGCTTGATACGAAAGCATCCCGAACCGTTCATACGGCGTACGATAAAAGCCCATCTCGTCACCGAGCCGCTCGGTATAAAGGGCCCAGCCTTCGCCGAACGCCGAGATATAGCTGTTGCGCCGGAACGGTTTAAGGCTGGTGTTCTCCGCCGACAGCGGCATTTGGAACGCATGCCCCGGCGCACTCTCATGGAGCGTCAGCGCCGGCAGCTGGAACAGCGGCCGTGACGGCAGATTGTAGGTGTTGACCAGATACGTCCCCGGCCCGCCGCGCCCGGCCGTATAGAAGGGCGCGATGTCCGGCGGCACCTCGATGATCGCAAACCGCTGCCGCGGCAGCCGACCGAACCACTTGCCCGCCATCGCGTCGAAGCGTTTGGCATGCCACGCCGCCTCCTTCATCAGCTCGTCGGGTGTCTTCGGATAAAACTGCGGGTCGTTGCGCAGGAACTTGAGAAACGCCGGCAGATCCCCGTCGAACTTTGCGGCCGCCTTCGCCTGCTCCATCTCGCCGCGGATCTTGGCAATCTCCGCCAGGCCAAGCGCGTGAATCGCATCGGGCGTCATGTCGAGAGTCGTGAACGCGCGGATCCGGCTGCGGTAATAGGCCGCACCATCGGGATAATGGGTTGCGCCAAGTTCCTTGGTGAGGCCCGGCAGATATTGCGTGCGCAGGAACGCGAGCAGAGTCTTATGCGCCGGGATGATCTGCTCGGCGATGACCTTGCGCGCCTGCGCTTGCAGTGTTGCACGACGGTCCGCCGGGATCGACGCAGGCAGTTTCGCGAACGGCTCGTAGTACACCACCTCGGTCGGATCGGTGGCCGTCGCGATCGTCTCCACCGACTTTTCGCGGCCCTGCATGATCACTGCCGGCGGGGTGAACCCGCGCTTCAATCCGAGCCGCAGATTGTCGGTCTGCTGCCCAAGATAGCGTGGCACCTCTCCGAGCCACGTCAGGTAGCGCGGATAATCCGCCTCGCCTCCGGTGAAGTCGCTGCGCGCTGCGTAATGAAGATCGGACCAGAAGGCGCTATCGCCATTGAGCGGCTTCTCCCACTCGCGATATGACTCCTCATCAACCTGCGCTGCGATCTGCGCGCGGTACACCTGCCAGTCGGTCAGCGTGTCGGGCGACAGCCGCTTGGTATCGATCGCGTCGAGCTTTGCCAGCGTGCCCTTCCAATACTCCAGCCGCCGTGCATGCGCCTCGGCCGATACATCGGGCAGATGCTCGTCGATCGCGCCGGGCGGCGAATCGGCAATCCCTTCGCTCTGCCGCCATGCCCATTCCGCCTGCCAGATCGCGTCGAACGCCGTGTCGGCGGGGGCAGGAGCAGCCGCACTTGCGACCAGAGCGAACGGAGCAAGGAAGCGCATGGCGAGCGTGGTGGCCGATCCGCGCAGCCCCATCAAGCCTGCGTGATTGCCGCCTGCGTCTCGGCACGCCGGCGCTGGTGCTCGCGCCACACGATGTAGAGTCCCGACGTAACGATCACCGGCGCGCCCAGCCATGTGCTCGCTACTGGCAGCGTGCCAAATATCAGGAAGCCGAACACCGTCGCCCAGAGCAGCGCGGTGTAATCCATCGGCACGACCAAGCTGACCGCGCCGAGCTGTAACGATCGAGTCATCGCGATTTGAGCCACCCCGCCGAGCAGCCCAATCGCCAGCAGCAAGCCCCAGACGAGCGGCGGGTGCAGCTTGAACGCGGAGAAGTACACGACGCTCAGCGGCATCAAGGACAACGTGGAGAACCAGAATACCGTCGTCAGCCCGGCCTCGGTCTTTCCGATCGTCCGCAGCAGGATTGATATGCACGCGGTGCAGAACGCAGCGCCTAGCCCGGTCGCTATCCCGAGCAGGGGGATATGGCCGTTGCCCGGCTGGGTCACGATCATCACCCCGACAAAGCCCGCAAGCACCGCACCCCAGCGTCGCCAGCCGGTCGGCTCATGCAGCACAAGCGCGCCAAGCACGGTTGCAAAGATCGGCATCGAAAAACCAATCGTCGTGGCTTCGGCGAGCGGCAGCAGGAGCAGCGTCCAGAACGTCAGCGACATCGCGGTCAGCCCGATCACGCACCGCAACACATGCGCGCTGAACTTTTGCGTCCGCAACGAGCCGAACCCCGGCCCCATCCCTACGATCGACGCCACCAGCAACGCCGCCCCGAACTGTCGCCAGAACAGGATCTCACCGAGCGTAGCACCGCGTACCTCAACGAGCTTGATCACGACGTTCATCGTGGCGAACAACGCGACGGACGTCAGGCGTAGGCCGATGGCGCGTGAAAGCTGATCCTGAGCCATAAGCCGCGGCCCCTAGCGAGCAGCGAGTTCAGAAGCTATCCGCACGCCATGATCAAACATGCACTCCCCGTCACGCGCGAGGCGGATTTTGCCGCCTGGTATCAGGCTGTCATTTCGGAAGCCGACCTTGCAGAGGAGTCTGGTGTTCGCGGCTGCATGGTCATCCGGCCGTGGGGCTATGGCATTTGGGAGCGGATCCAGCGGCTGCTCGACGATCGCATCAAGGCGACGGGACACGAAAATTGCTACTTCCCGCTGTTCATTCCGCTATCCTACTTCGAGAAGGAGGCCGAGCACGTCGAGGGCTTCGCGAAGGAAATGGCGGTCGTCACTCACCATCGCCTGATCTCTGACGGCAAGGGTGGGCTTACTCCAGATCCGGCCGCGAAGCTGGAGGAGCCGCTCGTCGTACGGCCCACCAGCGAGACAGTGATCGGGACCGCGTTTTCGCGCTGGGTGCAGTCGTGGCGGGACTTGCCGGTGCTCATCAATCAATGGGCGAATGTCGTGCGCTGGGAGATGCGCACGCGCATGTTCCTGCGCACTGCCGAGTTCCTATGGCAGGAGGGGCATACCGCGCATGCCAGCGCCGAAGAGGCGCGCGAGGAAACGCTCAAGATGTTGGAGGTGTACCGCGGCTTCGCCGAGGAATGCCTCGCGTTGCATGTTATTGCTGGCGAGAAGCCCGAGAACGAACGCTTCCCCGGCGCCGTCGCGACCTATTCGATTGAGGCGATGATGCAGGACGGCAAGGCGCTCCAAGCGGGTACCAGCCACTTCCTCGGCACCAACTTCGCACACGCGCAGAACATCCGTTTTCAAAATGCGAGTGGTGAGCTGGAATATGCCAACACCACCAGCTGGGGTGTTTCGACGCGCATGATCGGCGGCGTGATCATGGTTCATGGCGACGATGACGGACTGCGTGTACCGCCCCGCGTCGCACCTTGGCAGGTCGTGATCGTGCCGATGCTGCGTGATCAGCCGGAGGATGCGGCGCTGATCGAATATTGTAAGGCGATCCAGGCCGAGCTCGCGGCCCGGTCAGCGCTTGGCGAGCCGATCCGCGCACTGCTCGACCTGAAGCCCGCCAAGGCAGCGACCAAGCGTTGGGGGTGGGTGAAGAAGGGTGCGCCGCTGATCGTCGAGGTCGGCCCGCGCGACATGGCCGGCGGCAATGTCGCGGTGGTCCGCCGCGATCGGCTGTATCGCGAGGACGGCAAGCTCGACAGCGCGATCACCGCTCGTGGTTCGTTTATCGACGAGGCGGCGGCGATGCTTGGGGACGTACAGGCGAGGCTTCACACCGAGGCGACTGAGCGGCTTCGGGCGAGTATTGCGCCGGTTGATGATTGGGCCGCGATCGAGACGATGTTCGCTGACAGTGCTACAAAGCCGGGCTGGGCCGACGTTGCGTGGTCGCGTCCGACCGGCTCTGCGCTCGTTCAGATCACCGAGCGCCTGAAGGCACTGAAGCTCACGATCCGGAATGCACCGATGGGCCAGACGGGTCATCCTGGCGCGCCGTGCATCTTTACGGGTGAACCGGCGGTCGAGCGAGTGCTCGTCGGGCGCTCCTACTGATGGTGGCCGTCTGGACGCGACCGATCGACTTGGCGCAACTAACGGCGCTCGGCGACGGCGTATTGCCGGGGCTTCTCGGGATCGAATTCACTGATTTCGGAGACGATTGGATACGCGCCCGAATGCCCGTGGGGCCGAAGGTACACCAGCCGTTCGGTCGGCTGCACGGCGGTGCCTCCGTGGTGCTTGCGGAGACGGTCGCGTCGGTTGCCGGTGCGATGGCGGTGCCCGACGGCAAGGTGACGGTCGGGCTGGACATCAATGCCAATCACGTACGTGCAGCGCGCGATGGGTATGTCTACGCGACGGCAAAGGCTGAGCAGCTGGGCCGCACGACTCAGGTGTGGACGATCCGCATCGAAGACGATGCCGGAAAGCTCGTGTGCCTGTCGCGGATGACCGCGGCGGTGATTGATGCCGCCGCGGGGTAGGATTGCCTCTGTTCGTCTGCGGTGAAGTCGAACCCTAACGATTTCCTCCGATCAGATCGCCCAGCTCACCGAGCACCGATCCTTCACCGCGATTGCCGCCAGTGCCGCCCGCCGCAGCCACCATCCGACCGGCAAGTCGTGCAAACGGTAGTGACTGGATCCAGACCTTTCCCGGCCCGGTAAGGCGGGCGTAGAATACGCCTTCGCCGCCGAAGATCATGCTCTTCACGCCCCGTACCGCTTCGAGATCGAAATCGACCGACGGCGTGTAGGCAGCTAGGCAGCCGGTATCGACGTGGATCTGCTCGCCCGCTCGCAATTCGCGCTCGACCAGCGTTCCGCCCATCTGCACGAACACCCAACCGTCGCCGTCGAGCTTCTGCATGATGAAGCCCTCGCCACCGAAGAGGCCGGTCATGACGCGGCGCTGGAAGGCAATGCCGATCGACACCCCTTTTGCTGCGGCCAGGAAGCTATCCTTCTGACAGATAAGTGTCCCGCCGATCTCGCCAAGTCGGATCGGAAGGATGGAGCCGGGCGTAGGGCTGGCGAAAGCAACGCGGGCTTTGCCCGAGCCGTGATGCGTGAAGACAGTGGTGAAGAGGCTCTCGCCAGTGACCAGGCGCTTGCCCGCGCCAAGCAGCTTGCCCATGAACCCACCATCGCCGCCGCCCGAGCCGTCACCAAATACGGTCGTCATGTCGATCGACGCATCTTTCCACACGAACGAACCCGCTTCCGCGATCGCGCTCTCACCGGGGTCGAGTTCGATCTCGACGAATTGCAGTTCTTGCCCCTTGATCTCGAAATCGATGCCGTCCGACGAGCCGGGGCGCGCGACGTGGGACCAGGGACCAACAGCCATGTGATGCTCCAATCGAGTCTGTGTTGATGAACTAACACACAGATAGCCGATGGAGCCGGTGCTGCGAAAGAGGCGTGAAGCAATATTCGCTGCCATCAGCCCGATTGACGCTTCTGGTGTAGGGTCATTACTAGGTTACATGGGCGGTCCCCTTCGGGCCGCCCGTGCTGTTTCAAGGAGACGCCTCGTGTCGATCACCGCACTCATGCCCGTCTATCCCCGCTGCGGGGTGCGGCCGGTGCGAGGCGAGGGGTGCCACGTGATTAGCGAGGATGGCTCGCGGTATCTCGATTTCGCCAGCGGCATTGCGGTGAACGCGCTTGGCCATGGCCATTCTAAGCTCGTCAAAGCCATTGCCGACCAAGCCGCGACGCTGATGCACGTCAGTAACCTGTACGGCAGCCCGCAAGGCGAGCATTTCGCACAGCGGCTGGTCGACAATACCTTTGCCGACACGGTGTTCTTCACCAACTCGGGTGCCGAAGCGGTAGAATGCGCCATCAAGACCGCGCGGCGCTACCATTTTGCCGATGGCAACCCGCAGCGGCATGACCTCATCACGTTTTCGATGGCGTTCCACGGCCGTACGATCGGTACGATTTCGGCAACCAACCAGGCCAAGATGCGCGACGGCTTCGAGCCGCTGCTGCCGGGCTTCAAATACGCCGAGTTCAATGATCTTGACGGCGCGCTTGCACTGATCGACGAGCACACCGCAGGCTTCCTTGTCGAACCGATTCAGGGCGAGGGCGGCATTCGCGCCGCGACACCGGAGTTTCTCCAGGGGCTTCGCCGGGCTTGCGATGAGCATGGGCTGCTACTGGTGCTCGACGAAGTACAGGCGGGTTACGGACGCACCGGCAAGCTATTCGCGCACGAACTCTACGGTATTACGCCTGACATCATGGCGGCGGCGAAGGGTATTGGCGGCGGGTTCCCGCTTGGTGCGTGCCTTGCAACGGAGGAGGCGGCCAAAGGGATGGTCATCGGCACCCATGGCTCAACCTATGGCGGCAACCCGCTCGCCATGGCGGCCGGCGAGGCGGTGCTCGATGTGATCCTGGAGGATGGATTTCTCGATAACGTCGCGCGCATGGGCGAGCGGCTGCGCCAGTCGCTTGAACAGATGATCCCGAACCATGATCACCTTTTTGACAGTGTGCGTGGCCATGGGCTGATGCTCGGCCTCAAGCTAAAAAGCGACAGTCGCCGGTTCGTCGAATTCGCGCGGGACCATCATGGCTTGCTACTTGTGTCTGCGGGCGAAAACGTGGTGCGCATTCTTCCGCCTTTGGTGATCAACGAGAGCCATGTCGCGGAATGCGTGGAGAAGCTTAGCGAGGCGGCGCGCGTTTTTGTGCCGGCTAGCGACGACTGAACCTTGGAGGGGGGACGAACCGTGCTGGCAGACAAGATAGTCGAGGCGGCCAACGAAGGCTTCGCGCAGCGCCGCCGCGTACATTTGGTGACCGAGACGTTGAAGGAATCGCCGATCAGCGAGATTGAACACATGGGTAATGGCTTGTTGCGGTATCGCCACCACAATCTGCCGAACGACCATTACGTGCCCGAAACAAGCGTGAAGATGCTGTCGGTGATGCCGCCCGAAGACCAGTGGTGATCCGGCATTTTCTGAATCTGTCGGACGCGGGAGCGGACGGCGTCGCCGCGATCCTCGCAGATGCGCTGGATCGCAAGGCGGCGCGGTCTGGCTGGACGAAGGGGCGCGTCGATGCCGACGCGCCGCTGGCCGGTCACGTGCTGGCGATGATCTTCGAAAAGAATTCGACCCGCACCCGCGTGTCGTTCGACATGGCGGTGCGCCAGTTGGGCGGCCAATCGATCGTCATGGATGCTGGGCAGATGCAGCTCGGACGCGGCGAGACGATCGCCGACACGGCGCGTGTCGTTTCGGGCTATGTCGACGCGATCATGATCCGCACCGGCGACCATGCGAAGGTCGAGGAGATGGCGGCACACGCCTCTGTGCCCGTAATCAATGGGCTCACCGACGCTTCGCATCCATGCCAGATTATTGCCGATCTTCTGACGATCCTCGACGCGGGCAAAGCACTGCCCGGCCTAAAGGTCGCGTGGCTGGGCGATGGCAACAACGTGCTCGCCTCGATCATCGAGGCGGCGGGGCTGATGCATTTCGACGTCGTTGCCGCGTGCCCGCAGGGGTTCCAGCCGAGCGAGAGTGAGGTCGCGCTAGGGAAAGGCCGGGTTAGGGTTGTCGGCACTGCGCGTGAGGCTGTCGAGGGTGCAGACATCGTTGCTACCGACACCTGGATCTCGATGGGCCAAGCGCATGCCGAGACGAAGCTTGCCGCGATGATGCCGTTCCAAGTCGATGCCGCGCTGATGGCAAATGCAAAGCCCGACGCCAAGTTTCTTCATTGCTTGCCCGCGCATCGCGGTGAGGAAGTGACCGCGGATGTGATCGACGGGCCAAAATCGCTGATTTGGCCGGAAGCGGAGAACCGGCTGCATGGGCAAAAGGCCATCCTGCGCTGGTGCTTTGGGCAGATCGGTTGATCGCGCGCTGCGGCGTATCCATCTGGCGGTAAGGAAGCCGGTGGATATGCAGCACAGTAACAATCAAGATCTCGATCGAGCGATCGGCTTCACCATTCCCGCTCAGCATGCGCGCGGCCGCATGGTGCGGCTCGGCCCTGTCCTCGATGCAATCCTTGCAGCCCATGCCTACCCCCCGGCGATCGAAGCGTTGCTGGCGGAGGCGCTGACGCTGACGGCGCTGGTCGGTTCAACTCTGAAGGACGCGGGCGGGCAACTTACGCTGCAGACGCAGAGTGCGCAGGGCGTCGTTCGGCTGCTGGTATGCGACTATCGCGCCGGCGAACTGCGCGGCTATGTTCAGTTCGACGTTGACCGGCTTGCCGATGGCCCGGCGGATCCAACGCTCTTCGCGCTCTTTGGCCAGGGCTATTTGGCGATCACGTTCGACATGGCGACATCGGACGAGCGCTATCAGGGTATAGTGCCGCTTGATGGCGGTCGACTTGCTGACGCGGTTCAAAGCTATTTCGCGCAATCCGAACAGATCCCGACGCTGGTTCGAGTCGGCTTTGCCAAGAACGATGGCGTGTGCGTCGCCGGGGGGCTTTTATTGCAGCATCTGCCCGAAGGTGAGGATGGCCGCGAGCGGCTGCACACCAAACTCGATCACCCAGAATGGGAGCGCGTCGAGGCGTTTG
Source organism: Sphingomonas radiodurans (assembly GCF_020866845.1). NCBI lineage: Bacteria > Pseudomonadati > Pseudomonadota > Alphaproteobacteria > Sphingomonadales > Sphingomonadaceae > Sphingomonas > Sphingomonas radiodurans. The sequence goes on along the minus strand of NZ_CP086594.1, from coordinate 242,548 downwards.
GTTCGACGATGAGCAGCGACGAGCTTGCCGATCCTGCGTTGCCGCTCGAGGCGTTGGTTTGGCGCTTATTCAACGAGGAAGATGAAGTCAGAGTGCTTCCGGCGATGTCGGTCGCGCGCGGGTGCCGCTGCACGCCTGACCATATCCGATCTGTGCTGGCCAAGTTCCCGGTCGAGGAACAGCGCGCGATGGCCGATGAGAATGGGGTCATTGGGGTAGACTGCGCATTTTGCTCCACCATCTTCCCAATCCGCGTCGAGGAACTCATGGAATGATTGTCGCCGGCTGGTTCGCTGGCGTAACGAATCTGCTATAAGCGATTCGTGTTCGCGAGACTTGAGGATCGCCAGGCCGCGGCGGCTGAGGAAAAGACATGCTTCGATTTACGCGCTTGGTCGCGGCTGGGCTAATTGCAGCTTCTTCCATCGTAGCCGCACAAGAGCCGCGCCTAGAGGTGCTCGACCGGTTGTTGCCGGGAAACTGGACCTTGCACGAGATTGGCTCCGCTGCACCTGGGCGATCGATGTGCATCAGCGATACTAGCCTCCTTCTGCAAATTCATCATGACGCTTCCACGGTGTGCACGCGCTTTGTGGCCTCGGCTGGGCCGCGAAGTGCAACGATCGACTATACATGTCCCGGTGCCGGTCACGGCCGGACGACCCTGAATGCCCAATCACCAATCCTTGTTCGAATACAGACGCAGGGGCTGGCTGGCGGATCACCCTTCGACATGGACTATGAGGCGCGTCGGGGGGGGGCATGCGTAAGGTCAGGTCGCAATTAGCGTCGTGGTAACCTTTCGAAGGTTAAAGCTCGCCGGTGCTTTTAGCCGAGCACACACTCTCCCTAGTTTTGCTCCTTGGGGGCTACCTGGGCCGCCCGCATTGCCGGTGCGGCCTTTTTCTTGCGTCTGGCCATCGATAGGCCTAGCCGCCGCGCGATCATGACGCTTGAAACTTACCCTGCGGTCGCCTTGGTTTCAGGCGGCCTCGACTCGATGGTGTCGGCGGCGCTTGCGCGTGAGGCCGGCCATCCGTTGCTCGCACTGTCGATTGACTACAACCAGCGGCATCAGATCGAACTCGCAGCCGCGCGGCGGATTGCACGGGTACTCGGCGCGGCGCGGCATATCGTCCTGCCGATCGATCTATCGGCGTTCGGTGGCTCGGCGTTGACGGACAATATCGACGTGCCGAAGGGGGGGGTGGGTGACACTATTCCGGTTACGTATGTGCCGGCGCGCAACACGGTGTTTCTCAGTCTTGCGCTTTCGTGGGCGGAAGCGGCCGGCGCGCGCGCGCTTTATATTGGCGTCAATGCGCTGGATTATTCCGGCTATCCCGATTGCAGGCCAGAGTTTATCGCCGGTTTCGAAGCACTTGCAGAGGTCGCGACAAGGGCGGGGGTGGAGGGGAGACCCTTCCGCATTTACGCACCGTTGCAGCACATGACCAAAGCCGACATCGTGCGGGAGGGGATGCGGCTGGGGCTTGATCTGGGGCTTAGCTGGTCGTGTTACGATCCGGCGCCGGGGGGGCTGCATTGTGGGCTGTGCGACAGCTGTCGGTTGCGCCACAAGGGGTTCGACGACGCGGGTGTGGCCGATCCTACCGCCTATGCAGTCGCGCCGCCGGCGCCTTGAAATGAGCTACGCGGTCAAGGAAATGTTCCTGACGCTCCAGGGTGAGGGCGTGCAGGCGGGGCGGCGCGCGGTGTTCGTGCGGTTTGCCGGGTGCAACCTGTGGTCGGGCCGCGAGCAGGACCGCGCGACCGCGATTTGCCGGTTCTGTGACACCGACTTCGTCAGGGTAAACGGGCTGGGTGGCGGACGATTCTCGGAGGTCGCCTCGATCGTCGCGAATGTCGTTTCGATGTGGGGTCGATCAGAAAAAGATCGCTTCGTGGTGTTAACCGGGGGCGAGCCGATGCTTCAGGTCGACGACGCACTTGTCGACGCGCTGCACGCCGCGGGTTTCTTCATCGCCATCGAAAGCAACGGCACGCTGCCGGTGCATCCCGGGATCGACTGGGTCTGCATCAGCCCGAAGGCGGGCAGCGAGACGGTGCAACGGACCGGGGACGAATTGAAGCTCGTCTGGCCGCAGCCGGGCAGCGACGTGGCAGCGATGGAAGATTGGGACTTCCGCCACTTTCTTCTCCAACCGCTCGATGACCTCAACGCCGAGGCCAATCAGGCGGCTGCGATGGCTCTGGTAATGGAGCGGCCGCAGTGGCGGCTGTCGCTCCAAACGCACAAGCTGCTCGGCCTGCGCTGACGCGGAGCCGCTCAAGCTTTCCGCGTTGCCACCCAGCGATCGACCACCGTTGCCAACACGCCCAGCGGCATGCCGCCGGCCTGCACCACCGCATCGTTGAAGCCTCGCACGTCGAAGCGCGGGCCCAGCGTCGCCTTGGCCGTGTCGCGTAGCCGGTTGATCTCGTTATGGCCGGTCTTGTAGCCGAGCGCCTGTCCGGGCCAGACGCAGTAACGATTGATCTCGGACCGGGCGTGGCTTTCAGTGTAGCCGGTCGCGGCCATCATCCAGCGGATCGCCTGGTCGACCGTCCAGCGCTTGTGGTGCAGCCCGGTGTCGACGACGAGCCGCGCGGCGCGGAAGTTCATCGACTGGAGATAGCCGATGCGGCCGAGCGGATCGTCGTCATAATAGCCGAGCTCGGCACCGATCTGCTCGGCGTACAATGCCCAGCCTTCGGAATAAGCGTTGAAACCGAGCAGGGTGCGGATCAGCGGCAGATCGAAGGTATATTCACCCTGCCAGATGTGCCCGGGGATGCCTTCGTGAAAGGTCAGCGTCGGCAAGCCGAAGCGTGGCCACGTCGCCATGTCACGCAGGTTGATGAAGTAGATTCCCGGCGTCGAGCCATCGAGCGCGCCGGGGCCGGCATAGCCATTGGGGGCGCCGTTCTGGATTGCGGGCGGGACGCGCTTGATCTCGAGGTTGCCGCGGACGAGCTTACCGAACGCCTGGGGCAAACGCGGGCGCAGCTTGGCGACGATCGTGTTGAGATAGGCGAGCAGCTCGGCACGACCGGCATCGCTGTCGGCGAACAACAGATCGGGGCGCTTGCCGAGCGCGGCGAGCCGCTCGCCGGCGGTGCCTTGCGTCAGGCCCTGTGCGCGGAGCAGCGGATCGAGTTCGGCGGCATAGGCGCGGCACTGCTCGATGCCGGACTGATGGATCTCGTCGGGCGTGCGCTTCGTGGTGGTGCTCGCTTCGACTAGCCAGGCGTAGCGGTCGGCAGCGTCGGGCAGCTGCCACATGCCGGCATCCTGCGGCGCCTTGGCACGCAGGCTGGTGAACGTGTCGGCCTGCTGCCCGAGCGCGGGCGCGATGCGGCGGTCGACGATCGCGGTGGCGCGCGCCTCCCAATCGCCGCTGAGGCCGGCCTTGCGGGTCTTTTCGGCAAAGCTGCGGATCATGCCCTGATCGCGCGCAGGCTGGCTGGCACCGGCGCGTAGCTGAGCGGCAGTGATGTCGTTGAACGCAGCGGGGAGCAGCACGCCCTTGGCCGCATCGGCGCGCAGCCGCTCGGTTTCGTTGCCGAGCTGGACGGCGTAATCCTCGAGCCGCGCGAGATACGCCTCGGCATCAGCGCTGGTAGCGACAAGATGCTTGTTCTCGAGCAGATCGGGCGTGTCGACGAACGCGCCATTGCCCTGCGTCACAATGTAGGGCGTCGAGCGATAATTGTTGTTCGACAGGAACGCCATGTCGCCGACGGGCATGCGGCGCCAGCCGTCGAGCGCGATCTCGTGCGAAGCGCTCGCGGTATCGACGTGAGTCGCCACGGTCGGCGACAGTGCCGCGCGATCGATCCGCGCGAGTTCCGCCAAGCGGGTAGCGGCGCCTGCGCGGCGAGCAGCTTCGGCGGAGGCGCTGCGATCGGTGAGCTTTGCCTTCAGGCCAATGCGCGCGCCGTTGTCGAGGCCGAGATAGGCGGCGCTTTCGGGATAGGCAGCGAGCAGCGCTTCGGCGTGACGGTTTAGTATTGTGAGCGCGGCCGTGTCGGCGGTGGTGGCAGCGCGGGCGGGCAGTGCGATCGTCGCGGCGGTCGCAGCGGTGCCGACCAGAAAGTCGCGGCGGGCGATGGTCATGGCTTCATCCTCTACATCTCTATGTCACCCGGGCCCGACCCGGGGTCCCGCTTCTTCGGAATCGGTGCGGGAGAAGCGGGATCCCGGCTCAAGGCCGGGATGACGGGGTTTTGGATCAGGCCTTGGGGGTGCGCTGGCGGATCAGGCCCTCTTGCGCGACCGAGGCAACGAGGCGGCCGTCGCGGGTGAATACCTGGCCGCGGTTCATGCCGCGGGCGTGGCCGGCCCAGGGGCTGTCGGTGGCGTACAGCAGCCATTCGTCGGCGCGGAAATCCTCGTGCAGCCAGATCGAATGATCGAGGCTGGCGCTCTGGAAGCCCGGCGTCGTCCAGTTGACGCCGTGCGGCAGCATGCACGTGCCCAGCAACGCCATGTCCGAGGCATAGGACAGGATCGCGCGGTGCATCGCGGGATCGTCACCGATCGGCGCGACGATGCGGAACCAGCTGTGCTGGACCGGATCGGTCGGCGTCGGGTTGAACCATTTGCGCGGGTAAACCGGACGGATCTCGATCGGGCGTGGACGCGTGACCATCAGCCGCTGCTTTTCGGGCAGATGTACCGCGTCGCGCGCGCGCAGCTCGGCCTCGGTCGGCAGTTCCTCGGGCGGTGGCACGTCCGGCATCGCGTCTTGGTGATGAAAGCCTTCCTCGGGCGTCTGCAGCGAGCAGGCTAAGTTCAGGATCGGCGCGCCGCGCTGCATTGCCACGACGCGGCGCGTGGCGAAGCTGCGGCCTTCGAAATCCCGCACGACGCGGTAGATGATCGGGAAGTTCTCGTCGCCCGGGCGCATGAAATAGGCATGGAGCGAGTGCGCGACCTTGGGCGCTTCAGTCGAGCGCTGCGCAGCCTGCAGCGCCTGTGCAATCACCTGGCCACCGAATACGCGCCCGACGCCGCCGCGTGACCGGCCGCCGCGATAGAGATCGGTGTCGAGCTCCTCGACGTCGAGGAGATCGACGAGGTCGGCGGCAAGGGCTTCAGGTGTGGGGGCGTTTGGGGTGGCGGCTTCGGTCATTCTAACTCCCTCTCCCCTTCAGGGGAGAGGGCCGGGGAGAGGGGCATGGACAATCCACGCCGCGTCTGCCCCTCTCCCGACCTTGCCTGCGGCTCGGCCACCCTCTCCCCTGAAGGGGAGAGGGCATTGGCGTCAATACCTCGGGGGGGAACGCGAGCCTCCCCCTTCCTTGCGTCAATAGCCGGCGGCTTGGGCCAGGCGATCGGCGTGGTAGTTGGCGTCGCCGAACAGCTCGGCGAGCACGCGCTGGCGCTTCATGTAGAAGCCGATGTCATATTCGTCGGTCATGCCGATGCCGCCGTGCATCTGGATGCCCTCCTGCACGCTGAGCATGGTGGCGAGCCCGGTCATGGCCTTAGCGACCGAGACGGCCGCGTCGGCGCGCTCGTCGCCTGCATCGAGCAATTGCTGTGCCTTGAGCACTGCGGCGCGCGCGACTTCCATCTCGCTGTAGAGATGCCCGGCGCGGTGCTGGAGCGCCTGGAAGCTGCCGATCAGCGAGCCGAACTGCTTGCGCTCCTTGAGGTAGCTGACCGTCATGTCCATCGCGCCCGAGCCGACGCCGAGCATCTCCGCGGCGGCGCCTGCACGACCAGCGCGCAGCAGGCGATCGAGCGGATTGCGGCCGGCATCGACTTCACCGATCACCGCATCGGCATCGACCTCGACGCCTTCGAACGTGATGCGCGCGGCAAGGCTCGCGTCGGTGAGCCGCTCGGCGGTGGCGATCATCCCGGCTGCGTCCTTGGGCACGGCAAAGAGCGTGACGCCGTCCTGATCGTCGGCCGAGCCCGAGGTGCGGGCAGCGACGATCAGCATGTCGGCGACATGGCCGTGGTGGACGAACTGCTTTGTGCCGGTGAGCTTGAAGCCGTTGCCCGAACGCTCGGCCTTCATCGCGACCGAGGCGCGGAACTTGGCGCCTTCATCGATCGCGAGTGCCGCGACGGTCTCGCCGGCGATGATGCCGGGGAACCAGCGATCGGCGTGCGGCGTGCCCTTGAGCGCCTCGACGGCGGCAACGGCGGTCTGCAGGAAGGGCGACGGCGACAGGTTGCGGCCGATTTCCTCCAGCACGACGCCGGCCTCGACATGGCCGAGGCCGAGGCCACCCTGCGCTTCGTCGATCAGGATGCCGGTGAAGCCCATTTCGGCGAACTGCTTCCACAGGTCACGGCTGAAGCCGGTCGAATCCTTGTCGTCGCGCAGCTTGCGCATGTGGCTGACGGGGGCGGTGTCGGCGATGAAATCGCGTGCGCTGTCGCGCAGCATCGTCTGGTCTTCGTTGAGGTAGAGCGGCATCGATTCATCCTTTTGCTCCCTCTCCCCTGAAGGGGAGAGGGCTTGTTTGGCTCACGCCCCCGGCAGTTCCAGGATGCGCTTGGCGATGATGTTGAGCTGCACTTCGCTGGTGCCGCCCTCGATCGAATTCGCCTTGGTGCGCAGCCACGAGCGGGCGGAATGGCCGCCGTCGGAGCGCTCGCTTTCCCATTCGAGCGCGTCCGAACCGCCCGTCGCCATGACGAGTTCGTAGCGCGACTTATTCAGTTCGGTGCCGTAATATTTCATCATCGAGGGCTGTGCGGGGTGCGCGCGACCGGCCTTCAGCTCGTCGATGAAGCGCTCGGACTGGGCGGCGAACGCCTTCGAGCGGACTTCGAACTCGGCGATCTTGGCGCGCAGCAGCGGATCTGCGAGGCGGCCGTCGTGATCGAGACCGACCGTTGCGATCGCGCCGTCGATCAGCGGGTTCTTGCCGCCACCGCCCAGGCCCATGTTCGAGATCATCTCGCGCTCATGGCCGAGCAGGTACTTGGCGACGTCCCAGCCCTTGTTGAGCGTGCCGACGAGATTGCCCTTGGGCACCTTCACATTGTCGAAGAAGGTTTCGCAGAACGGCGAATAGCCGCTGATCAGCAGGATCGGCTTGGTCGAGACGCCCGGCGTCGCCATGTCGAACAGGACGAAGCTGATGCCGTTGTGCTTGTTCGTCTTGTCGGTGCGGACGAGGCAGAAGATCCAGTCGGCCTGATCGGCGTAGCTGGTCCATACCTTCTGGCCGTTGACGAGGAAGTGATCGCCCATGTCCTCGGCGCTGGTGGCGAGGCTGGCGAGGTCGGAGCCGGCGTTGGGCTCGGAATAGCCCTGGCACCAGCGGATTTCGCCGCGCGCGATCTTGGGCAGATGCTCCTTCTTCTGCTCCTCGGTGCCGTACTTCAGCAGTGCCGGCCCGAGCATCGAGATGCCGAACGAGGACAGCGGGTTGCGCGCACGGATCGCGGCCATTTCCTCGCGCAGTGCCTTCGTCTCGGCGGGGCTGAGGCCGCCGCCGCCATATTCCTTGGGCCAGTCGGGCACGGTCCAGCCCTTGGCGCCCATCGCGTCCATCCATTGCTTCTGCGCCGGGGTCATCGCGCTCTGGTCGCGGCCGCCCCAGACGGTGTCCTTGTCCGAGCGCATCGGCTCGCGCATTTCGGGCGGGCAATTGGCCTCGAGCCATGCGCGCGTCTCGGTGCGAAACTGGTCAATATCGGTCATTGGTTTCTCCAATATGCCTTGCACTCCCCCGCGGGGGAGTGCGCGAATGTCACTTCAGCGGGCTACCATTCTCGGCCGCGGTCTTCAGGCTTTCGGCGACCTTGAAGCCGTGCTTTTCGAGCCCGGCCACGACCTTCGGCAAGCCCTCGGTCTGCGCCCAGAACATCGGGCCGCCGCGGTATACCGGCCAGCCGTACCCCATGATCCATACCACATCGATGTCGCTGGCGCGCTGCGCCTTGCCTTCTTCGAGGATCAGCGCGCCTTCGTTGACCATCGAATAGAGCGTGCGTTCGATGATCTCCTGATCCGTGATCTCGCGTTTCGGGAGGTTCGATTTCGAGCGGAACTCCTCGATGATCTCGAGCGCGCGGGGGCTGAGGGTGGCGTTGCGCTTCTCGTCGTAATCGTAATAGCCGGCGCTCTTCTTCTGACCCCAGCGGCCTTCGGCGGCGAGCGCGTCGCGGATGCTCTCGATGCGGCTGGGGTCGCGGTGCCAGCCGATGTCGACGCCGGCGAGGTCGGCCATCTGGAACGGGCCCATCGGCATGCCGAAATCGACATGGACCTTGTCGATCTGCGCTGGGGTGGCGCCTTCCATGAGGAGCTTGTTGGCCTCGATCTGACGCGGGCTCAGCATGCGGTTGCCGATGAAGCCGTGGCAGACGCCGGCGACCACCGCGACCTTTCGGATCTTCTTGGCGAGCGCCATGACGGTGGCGAGCACGTCCTTGGCGGTCTTCTCGCCGCGCACGACTTCGAGCAGGCGCATGACGTTGGCGGGGGAGAAGAAGTGCATGCCGAGCACGTCTTCGGGGCGCTTCGTGGAGGCGGCGATCTCGTCGACGTTGAGGTAGCTGGTGTTCGACGCGAGGATCGCGCCGGGCTTCGCGATGGCGTCGAGCTTGCCGAACAGCTCCTTCTTGACGTCCATGTTCTCGTAGACGGCTTCGATGATGAGATCGCAGTCGGCGAGATCGTCGAGGCTGAGCGTGGGGGTGAGGAGGCCCATCGCCTTTTCGGGTGCGTCGGGCTTGATGCGGCCCTTGGCGGCCGACGCCTCGTAGTTCTTGCGCATCACGCCGGTGCCGCGGTCGAGCGCGTCCTGCTGCATCTCGACGATCGTGACGGGGATGCCCGCCGACAGGAAGTTCATCGAGATGCCGCCGCCCATCGTGCCGGCGCCGATCACGCCGACCTTGTTGATCGGGCGAAGCGGCGTCGTCTTGGGATCGATGTCGTCGATCTTGGCGGCTTGGCGCTCGGCGAAGAACAGGTGGCGCTGCGCGGCGGACTGCGTGCCCGTCATCAGCTTCATGAACTCATCGCGCTCGAACTTCATGCCTTCGTCGAACGGCAGCTCGCTCGCCGCGACGACGCAGGCGATGTTGGCGGCCGGCGCATCGAAGCCGCGCATCTTGCGGCCGTTGGCCTTCTTGAAGGCTTCCACTGCCTCGGGATCAGGGGCGACGGTCTTGTCGCGGACGCGTGGGATCGGGCGCGTGTCGGCGATTTCGCGGGCAAAGGCGATTGCGTCGGCCTCCAGGCTATCCTCGCCGACGACACGGTCGACCAGGCCGACTTCGGCGGCCTTCTTGGCGGGGATCGGATCGCCGATCGCGACCATCTCGAGCGCGGCTTTCACGCCGACGATGCGCGGCAGGCGCTGCGTGCCGCCGGCACCTGGGAGCAGGCCGAGCTTTACTTCCGGCAGCCCCATCACCGCCGAGGGCACTGCGACGCGATAGTGGCACGACAGCGCAACTTCGCAGCCGCCGCCAAGCGCCGTGCCGTGGATCGCGGCGACGATCGGCTTCTCGCTCGAATCCATCATCGCGATCACTTCGTGGAGCGACGCGCCTGCAGGTGGCTTGCCGAATTCGGTGATGTCGGCGCCGGCGAAGAAGGTCTTGCCATCGCAGCGGATCACCATCGCCTTCACCGCGGGATCGGCGATGCCCTGGCTGACGCCGGCGTGGAGACCATCACGGACGCCTGCGCCGAGTGCGTTCACCGGGGGGGAATCTGAAATGATGACGAGGATGTCGTCGTGGCGTTCGAAGCGGACGGGGGAAGTCATTTTGGTCTCCTAGTTCCCCGGCGAGGCCGGGGTCCAGTTGCATCAGGGTCGTCGGGAAGCGGTGCGGGTTCATCAACCAGCGGCCTCCAACTTGGCCCCGGCCTTCGCCGGGGAACGGGGCTTCGTTAAGTCATCGCCGAATAGATCAGTGTCTTGAGCTCGCGGCGGATGGGGTAGATCATGCTGGGCGACAGCTGCGTCATGAACACCATCGAGATGCGCTCGACGGGATCGATGAAGAACGCAGTCGAGAACATGCCGCCCCAGTAATATTCGCCGACGCTGCCCGGCATCATCGAGCGCGCCGTGTCGATCGTGACCGCGAAGCCGAGGCCGAAGCCAGTGCCGGCGTTCTGCGTTTCGCTGAACAGCGATTTCGACATGGCCGACAGGTCCGCGCCGCCGGGCAGGTGGTTTTGAGTCATTAACTCGATCGTCTTGCGACCGAGGATGCGCGTGCCATCGAGCTCGCCGCCGTTGAGGCACATCTGGCAGAAGCGCTGATAATCGAGCGCGGTCGAGACCAGCCCGCCGCCGCCCGAGACGAGCTTGAACGGCTTCGACCACATGCTCTCGGTGGCGCGATCGAACATCACCTTACCCTTGCCGGGGATCAGCGTGTAGCAATCGACGAGGCGATCGAGCTTGTCCTTGGGCACGGTGAAGCCGGTGTCGTTCATGCCGAGCGGCTTGAAGATGCGCTTCTCGAAAAAGTCGGGCAGCGACATTCCGGACACGCGCTGCACGACCGCGCCGAGCACGTCAGTGGCAACGGAATAATTCCAGCTGGTGCCGGGCGAGAATTCGAGCGGCAGCTTGCCGAGCTCGGCGACGAAGCTGTCGAGATCGTGGTTGCCGTGCCAATTTTCGAGCTTCAGCTCGCGATGCGCGGCGTCGACGTTCGAGCGGTTCTGAAAGCCATATGTAAGGCCGGCGGTGTGGCGCAGGAGATCGACCATCCGCATCGGCTCGTCAGTGGTCTTGGTCATGAACGGCACGCCTGCGCCGCCGCCGGCATAGACGCCGACCTTCTTGAATTCCGGCAGTACGTGATGGACCGGGGTGTCGAGCGCGACCTTTGCTTCCTCGAGCAGCATCATGAACGCCACCGACGTGATCGGCTTCGTCATCGAGGCGATGCGGAACAGGCTGGTTTCGTCGATCTGCTTGCTGCTGCCTTCGCGCGCTGCGCCCTGCGACGAGAAATGGACGATCTTGCCGTCGCGCGCGACGAGCAATTGAGCGTGGGGGAACTCGCCCGCATCAAGGTACCGTTCTTTCAGGAACGTATCGATGGCCGCCAGCCGCTTGCCGTCAAATCCATGCTTCTCGGGCGTTGCGATCTTCATGGCCTCTCCGTACCCCCGTTTCTAATTCGGTTTCTCCCTATCGCTTGAGCGGGCCTTGAATCAATCCTAACATGGGATCGAAGCTTCTGAATTTAGCGATGGAGGAAATCGTCTTGGCTACGCAACCAACGGCCGTGTCATGGCCGGCGATGTCCGTCGCACAGGCCGGGGCCGCGCTTACCGCACCGGGCGCCAAGTTCGAGATGGAGACGCTCGACATCCGCGGGGTGCCGACCCGCGTGTGGAAGAACGCGCCGCCGCATATGGCCGCGCTGCTCGTGTTGTCGCGAAACCACGGCGACCGGCTGGCGACGATCTACGAAGATGAGCGGGTCAGCTACGACGCGCAATTTCGCGCCGTCGCGGCGCTGGCAGCCGATCTTGTGCGCGGCGGCGTGACCAAGGGTGATCGCGTGGCGATCGCGATGCGCAACTTGCCGGAATGGATCGTCGGGTTCTTCGCGATCACGACACTCGGGGCGATCGCGGTGCCGCTCAACGCGTGGTGGACCGGAGAGGAACTCGCCTATGGATTGACCGATTCAGGCGCCAAGGTGCTGATCGCGGACGACGAGCGGTGGGAACGCATCGCGCCGCTGCGGGCCGCGCTGCCGATGCTGGAGCGCGTGCTGGTCGGCCGCGCCGCGCGCCCGCTTGTTATCGAGGAAGAGGGCGGCGCGGAGCGACTTGAGGATGTGATCGGTACGCCGCACGATTGGCCGTCGTTGCCAGCGGGCGAGTTGCCGCCGGTCGAGTTGCTGCCCGAGGACGAGGCAACGATCCTCTACACCAGCGGCACCACCGGCAAGCCGAAGGGCGCGCTGGGCACGCATCGCAACTTCATGACCAATATCCTGTCGACCGGCTTTGCCGCCGCGCGTACCATCCTGCGGCGCGGCGATCCGCTGCCCGAGCCGGTGCCGAAGGTGGCGTTGACCGTTATCCCGCTGTTCCACGCGACGGCGCTGTCGGCCGGGCTGATGGGTGCGATGGCGGGTGGCCATACCATCATCTACATGCGCAAGTTCGAGCCGGTCCGCGCGATGGAGATCATCGAGCGCGAGAAGGTCAATTCGACGGGCGGGGTGCCGACGATCGCCTGGCAGTTGCTCGAGCACCCGGAACGCCATCGCTACGATCTCTCCAGCCTGGAGACGATCGGTTATGGCGGCGCGCCGTCTGCTCCCGAGCTGGTGCGCAAGATTGCCAGCGATCTGAAGAGCGCGCCAGGCAACGGCTGGGGTATGACCGAAACGACCGCGACGGTGACGACGCATTCGGGGGAGGATTATATTCATCGCCCCGAAAGCTGCGGCCCGGCTGTGGCGGTTGCCGATCTCAAGATCATGGACGCCGACGGCGTGCGCGAACTTCCTACCGGAGAAGTGGGCGAATTGTGGGCGCGCGGGCCGATGATCGTGAAGGGCTATTGGAACAAGCCCGAGGCGACCGCCGCTACTTTCGTGGACGGCTGGGTGCGCACGGGCGATCTCGCGCGGATCGACGAGGAAGGGTTCTGCTTCATCATCGATCGCGCGAAGGACATGGTAATCCGCGGCGGTGAGAACATCTATTCGAGCGAGATCGAGAACGTCCTCTACGATCATCCCGCGGTCACCGACTGCGCGCTGATCGGCATCCCGCATCGCACGCTGGGCGAGGAGCCAGCTGCCGTGGTGCATCTCGCCCCGGGCGCGACGGCGAGCGAGGCGGAGCTTCAGGCCTGGGTGCGCGCGCGGCTCGCGGCGTTCAAGGTGCCGGTGGCGATCCGCTTCTGCGATGAGATGCTGCCGCGCAATGCCAACGGGAAAATTCTCAAGCGTGACTTGAAGGCCTATTTCGAGGATCGCGCTGCCGCGTAAGACGGTACAGGTTCGAAACGAGAGACGTGAGATGCACTCGAAGGATTTTCTAAGGGGTCGACGCCGGTCGCAGATGGCGGAAGACGAGATTGCCGCGTTGGAAGCTGCATTCGAGCGGGTAGAAACATTCCCGGCCCGCACGATCATGTCGCGACGCGGCGACCGGCTGTATAAAAGCACGTTGTTGATCGACGGCTTCATGTGTCGCTACATGGACGCACGCGACGGTTATCGGCAGCTATTATCCTATCAGATCCCGGGCGATTTCGTTGATCTGCACAGCTATCCGACGCGCTACATCGATCACGACGTGGCGACGATCTCCGAGGCAACGGTGGCGTTCGTGCAGCACGAACGGCTGGACGAGATCATGGCGGAACGGCCGCATCTCGCTCGCCTGCTATGGTTCAGCACGATGACGGACGCTGCGCTGCACCGCGAGTGGATCTTCCGGATCGGGCGGCTCGACGCGATCGGCCGGCTCGCGCATTTCCTGTGTGAAACTTATTGCCGCATGTCCGCGGTCGAGCGAGCGGAGGACGGCGCGTATGAGCTGCCGATGACGCAACAGGACTTGGGCGAGGCGGTCGGCCTGACGAGCGTCCACGTCAATCGCGTGATCAGGCGGCTGCGCGAGGACGGGCTGGCGACGGTCGCCAAGGGCAGGGTCCAGATCGCCGACTTCAAGCGCCTCGCGCGGTTGGGGGAGTTCGAGGCGGATTATCTCTATCTCGAGCAGGGTCCGTGGACGGCGTCGCTCAGCTGACAGTGGCCGGCTAGTCGGGCGCGGCAAGCCTCGCTACGGTCACTGATTATGGCCGATGTTTTGCCCCACGACGCGTTGCCGCAGCAATCTCCGGAGGCGCCGCCGCCGGTGTCGTCGTCTACGTTTCCGGGCGAGGATCCGCGCGTCGCGCTGAGACGAGACCGATTGCTTGCCGCGCTAACGTTGCTTGCCGGTATCGGGCTGACGATGGGGTTGCCGTTCGCGCTGAAGTCGGGAGCGGAATTCTTCATCCCGACCGCGACCGCGCTGGTGGTGGCGATTGCGCTGATCCCGCTGCTCGAATGGCTGGAAGCGCGGCGGGTGCCCTCCGCGATCGCGGCGCTGTTCTGTGTTCTGCTCTTTCTGGTCGCGGCGAACGTCGCGCTGGCGGCGATCGTGGTGCCGGCGATCGACTTCTTCCGCTTGCTGCCGACCCGGATCGGGCGGATCCAGGAGAATCTCGCGCCGCTGCTCGATCTGTATTCGAACCTTGAGCGGTATGCGAACCGGACGCTGCGCCAGCTCGCCTCGGCGCCGGTTCCGCAATCCCCGACCACTGCGGTCGCGCCGCCGAGTTCGATCCTCGAGCTTGCCGCGACGTCGGCTCCCGGTGTGATCATCCAGGTGCTCTACGCCGTACTGGTGACGTTCTTCTTCCTGTCGGGCTGGACGAGCATCCGCGCGAAGATGATCACCAATCGGGAAAGCTTCGGCGGCGCGATGGCGACCGCGCGCGTGATCCAGGACGTCATCGATGATGTGTCGAGCTATCTCGGAACGATCACCGCGATTAACATCGTGCTCGGACTGACCACAGCGGGTGGGCTGTACCTGCTGGGCATGCCGTTCCCGCTGATGTGGGGCGGCATCGTCGCGCTGTTCAATTATATCCCCTATTTCGGTCCGGTGATCGCGGCACTGCTGGTGGCGATCGGCGGGTTGATGACCTTTTCCGACATCTGGACCGCGCTGGCGGCGCCGGCGATCATGTACGGGCTGCATCTGGTCGAAGCGAACGTGGTGACGCCGCTGATCATTGGGCACAAGCTGACGATCAACCCAGTGCTGATCCTCGTGTCGCTGAGCTTCTGGGGCTGGGTGTGGGGAACGACGGGCGCGCTGCTCGCAGTGCCGCTGCTGATCATCATCCAGACAATCATCGGCGCCGCGGGCAAACCCGACATCGCGGGCTTCCTGTTCGAGCACGGCACGCTGGTGCGCCAACCGCGCGGACGATTCCGGCGCGGCGAAAAAAGCGGCGACCCGAGCGTTGACAGCCCAGCGCCGGTCGCATAGTGGCGCGCCTCCACGCTGGTCCAAGCGGGTGTAGCTCAGTTGGTTAGAGCGCCGGCCTGTCACGCCGGAGGTCGCGGGTTCGAGCCCCGTCACTCGCGCCACCCTTTATGGTGGCAATGATCGCAGACGGCCGGGAAGGGCTTACCTCCCGGCGATTTCTCGGTAGTTTGATTGATCGAGTGCGTGGGGAGCTTGCGTAAATGTCTGAAGCGGTAGCGCGGCGCGGGTTCGGCGCGGCGATGGGTCCGTATCTTCGGCCGCGGCCGGTGGCCGCGTTTCTGCTCGGCATCTCGAGCGGGTTTCCGCTGACGCTGCTGCTGGGCACGATGACGTTCTGGCTGGCGAAGGTCGGCATCGACAAGAAGACGATCGGCTTCGCGATCGGCCTGACCACACCGTATACGCTGAAATTCCTGTGGGCACCGCTGATCGACCGCGTGCGCCTGCCGGTTCTGGCCCGGATGTTCGGGCAGCGGCGGGCGTGGCTGTTCTTCACCCAGGCGTTCCTGCTCGTATCGATCTGGATGCTCGGCGCGAGCCAGCCCGAGCTTCACCTTGGCGTGTTCGCCTTCTGGGCGATCATGACGGCGTTCCTGTCGGCGACGCAGGACATCGTGATCGACGCCTATCGCATCGAGATCCTGCCCGACGAGGAACTCGCGCATGGCACGGCGATGAACCAGTTCGGGTACCGGACCGGCAATTTCATCGCTGGGGTCGGGACGATCGCGGTGGCATCTTCCGAGGGGCTGGGGCTTGGCTGGGCGCTTGGCTATGGGCTGACCTCGCTGTGCCTGATCCCGGCGATCATTGCCGCATTCTGGGCGGGACCGGGGCTGCACGAGCAGGTGACGGCGCGCGGCGGCGCGGGTTGGTTCACCGATACGGTGGTGAGCCCGTTCCGCGAGTTCTTCCGCCGGCGTGGCGCGGTGCTGATCCTGCTGTTCGTGCTGGTCTACAAATTGGGCGACGCGATGGGGCAGGGGATGCTCAACCCGATGATCGTCGAGCTCGGTTTCTCCGACACCGAGTTCATCGCGATCAACAAGGTGGTGGGGCTGTGGGGACTGCTCGTCGGCACGGCGATCGGTGCGCCGTTCCTCGCGTGGCTGGGCATGGGGCGCGCGCTGTTCGTGTCGGGCGTGCTGATGATGCTGTCGAACGCGACGTTCGCGATCCTGGCGGCGAAGGGGCATTCGAACACTTGGCTGTTCATCGCTGTGGCGACCGAGCAAGTAACGAGCGGCATCGGGCTGACGGTGTTCGCGACGTATCTCTCGGGGCTGGCGAACCTGGCCTACACCGCCACGCAGTTCGCGCTGCTGTCGTCGTTCGCGGTGGTTGGGCGGACGTGGCTGTCGACGCCGTCGGGCTATGCCGCGGAGGCGTTCGGCTGGGTCGGGTTCTGGCTGCTGACCATGGTCGTCGCGCTGCCGGGGTTGATCCTGCTGTGGATCTTGTGGAAGCAGGGCTTCGTGGTCGAGCGATCCCGACAGACCACTTTAGACGACGTGGACGTGCCGGGGACGCCCCAAAAGCTCACGCCGTAATCGGGCGGCCTTCGTCGGCGAAGGCCGCTGCTACCGCCGCCGCGCTGGCGAGGACGCCATCGACACTGCGGATGCCAAGCAGGTCGGCGAGCAGCAGGCGCGCGACATCGGGCGCGGTTTCCGCTCTTGAGAGGATCGTCAGCAGCGTGGCTTCGGCGTGAGTCATGCGCGGGCAGCAGCAGGGGGCGATTGCGATCGGCCCGGCGGCAGCGGCGGCCATGTCCGCCATCAGCGCGCGGACGAGGAGGAGGGGACGGCGGAAGCGTTCGCCGAAGTTCTCGATCATCACACGTGTGACATGCGCATCGGCGAGGCCGTGGCCGCCCATGCGGCGCATTGCGAACAGCGCGATGCGGGCGTTGTGGCAGGCCGGCAGGGCGTGGGGCAGGGCGGCCAGGGAGGCAGGGGCAGACATGGTCATGGTGGGCGACTCCTCTCGCGCCGCCATGATCGCCAGTTCGCTATTGCAAGTCAATCGCAACTATTAGGGTCAGTCGGGGAGTTCGTCGTTCAGCGAGAGCACCTCGCCGGCGAGGTAAAGCGAGCCGGCGACGAGGACGCGCTCGCCGGGGTGCGGCGCAAGGCTTCGGAACGCTTCCTCGATTGACGGCGCGGGGGTTGCGGCGGTCGCGCCGGCAGTGAGCGCGATTTCGGCCAGCGCGGCCGGATCGTGGTGCGCGTGGTCGGGGACCGGGACGGCGATCAGCCGCGTGTCGGCCGACATGCGGACGAGGCGCTCGATTACGCCGCCTGCGTCCTTGTTCGCGAGCATGCCGACGATGATCGCCGTGGTGCCGTTCTGCGGCCAGCTGGCTGCGATCGTTTCGGCGGCGGACACGTTATGGGCACCGTCGAGCCATACGCCGCCTGGGGGTTGCGCGCCGAGCAGGCGGACGAGCGGCCCGTCGTTCAACCGTTGCATCCGTGCGGGCCATTGCGCTGCGGCGATGCCGGTTGCGAGCGCGGTGGATGCGACGTCGATCGCGTGCTGATGGCGCAGCATCGCGACGGCGAGCGCGGCATTGTCGGCCTGATGCGCGCCGGCCATCGTGGGGAGTGGCAGGCGAAGCTCGCCGTGCTGGTCACGGTAAATCAGGCTGGTGCTGTCAGCTGTCGCTTCCCACGCGGTGCCGCGGGACAGCAGTTCAGCGCCGCGGTCGCGCGCCACCACGGCGACGGCTTCGGCGGCTGGCGCATCGTAAGCCTGGGTGACCAGCGGGATGCCGCGCTTGGCGATCCCGGCCTTTTCGAAGGCGATACGCGCGATCGGGAGCGTCGGGGTGCCCGCTTCCTCGGCGAGCAGGAATGCCTCGTGATCGATGCCGAGGCCGGCGATGCCGGTCATCACGGGATGGACGACGTTGGTCGCGTCGAGCCGCCCGCCGAGCCCGACCTCGATCACGCAGGCGTCGGCGGGGGTGCGCTCGAACGCGAGGAAGGTGGCGGCGGTGGTGACCTCGAAGAAGCTCGCGCCGATATCTCCGCCAGCGTCGAGCACCTCGGCGAGGAGCGGGGCGAGCGCATCGTCTTCGATCAGCCGGCCGGCGAGGCGGATGCGTTCGTTGAAGCGGACGAGGTGCGGGCTGGAATAGACGTGAACGCGCGCGCCGGTGGCCTCGAGCATCGCGCGGAGGAAGGCGCAGGTGGAGCCTTTGCCGTTGGTGCCGGCGACGTGGAAGACGGGGGGCAAGCGCAGGTGCGGATCGCCGACGCGTGCGAGGAGCGCGGTGATGCGGCCGAGGCCGAGCACGTCGGCACCGGGGGAGAGCGACCAGAGGCGGTCGAGCTGCGCCTGGACGGCGGGGTTCGTGGAGTGTGCGTGATCGGGCATGAGTTACTCCCTCTGCCCTTTAGGGGAGAGGGTTGGGGAGAGGGGGAGTCGTGTGGAAGTACCGGCCTTTTACTGCCCCTCTCCCAACCCTCTCCCCAGAGGGCCCCATCAAAGTAATACTTTGATGGGATCCCGATGAAGGGGAGAGGGCTTTCTTTTTTAGATCACGCCGCTTTCTGGCTGGCGCAGAGATAGCCGATTACCGTTGCCAGGCGCTCGCGCAGATCCTTACGGTGGACGATCATGTCGATCAGGCCGTGTTCGAGATAATATTCGCTCGTCTGGAAATCGTCGGGCAGCTTTTCGCGGATCGTGTTCTCGATGACGCGCCGGCCGGTGAAGGCGAGCGTGGCGCGGGGCTCGGCAATGTGGATGTCGCCGAGCATCGCATAGGCCGCCATCACGCCGCCCGAGGTGGGATCGGTCAGCACGACGATATACGGCAGGCCGGCATCGTGGAGCATCTGGATCGCCACGGTGCTGCGCGGCATCTGCATCAGGCTGAGAATGCCTTCCTGCATCCGCGCGCCGCCGCTGGCGGTGAAGACGATATAGGGCGCCTGATCGGCGATTGCCGTCTCGACGCCCTGCACGAAGGCTTCGCCGACGGCTTGGCCCATCGAGCCACCCATGAAGGCGAAATCCTGCACGCCGATCACCGCCTTGTGGCCGAGGATCGTGCCGCGCGCGTTGAGAAACGCATCCTGTTCGCCCGTTTCGGTACGCGCGGCCTTCAGGCGGTCGGCATAGCGCTTCGAATCGCGGAACTTGAGCGGGTCTTCCGTCGCGCGCGGGGCGGGCAGGATATCGATGAAGCCTTCGTCGAGCAGATGCGCGAACCGCTCGGCCGGGCCGATCCGGCCGTGATGGTCGCACGACGGGCAGACGGAGAGATTCTCCTCCCACTCCTTGGTGAACACCATCGTCCCGCACCCCTTGCACTTGTGCCACAGGGTATCGGGCGTGTCCTTCTTTGCCGGGACGACATAGGCGAGTGCGGTGCGGACGCTCGAGAGCCAGCTCATGCCATAACCTTTCGCGCAGTGCCGATCGCGGCGCTGAGTGTAGCGACATAGTCGCGCACCGCGGCGGGCGCGTCCAGCCCGTGCTTGGCGACCAGCTCGACGATCGCCGAGCCGACGACAACGCCATCAGCGACCTGCGCGATGGCCTGCGCCTGATCGGGCGTGCGGACGCCGAAGCCGACCGCGATCGGCAGGTCGGTCGACGCTTTCAGCCGCGCGACGGCTTCCTCGATCGACGATTGCACGGCCTGCTGCAGCCCAGTGATGCCGGCGACCGAGACGTAATAAATGAAGCCCGACGCGCCATCGAGCACGCGCGGGAGGCGCGCGACATCGGTGGTTGGCGTCGCGAGGCGGATCAGATCGATCCCGGCGGCGCGGAGCGCGGGGCCGAGCGCGTCATCCTCCTCGGGCGGCACGTCGACGCAGATCACACCATCGACCCCGGCATCGCGCGCGGCGGCGGCGAACCAATCGGGCCCGCGGCGCAGCATCGGATTGGCATAGCCCATCAGGACGAGCGGCACGTCCGGGTGGCGCGTGCGGAAGTTGCGCGCGATCGACAGGATATCGGCAGTCGTCGTGCCGGCGGCGAGGCTGCGGATGTTGGCGGCCTGGATCGCGGGGCCGTCCGCCATCGGATCGGTGAAGGGCATGCCGAGCTCGATCACGGTCGCGCCGCCGGCGACGAGCGCGTCGAGGATCGCGGGGGTGTCGCCGTCACCGGCGGTGACGAAGGTGACGAGCGCGGGGTGGACTTGCGCGAAGGCGGTGGAGAGGCGGGTCATATAGCCCTCTCCCCTTCAGGGGAGAGGGTTGGGAGAGGGGCAGTTGCAGGAGCGGTCGCCGCGATGATTGTCAGGAGTACACCTTCCATGTTCGTCATCACGTCCGAGTTGCTGAACCGCATTACACGATAACCTGATTGTTCGAGAAAACGGGTTCGCTCTGCATCATATCTCGCGCGAGTGCCATGCGTATCGCCGTCGACTTCGATAACGAGCATTGGTTCGCGGGCGGCGAAGTCGACGATGTAGGAGCCGATTACTTTCTGGCGGCGGAATTTTATGCTGGCTAGGCGGCCGGCTCGTAGGGCTAGCCAGAGGCGGGTTTCGGGTTCGGTTGCTTGGGTGCGCATTTGCTTGGCTCGGCTGATTAACTCCGCGTCTCGCACTGCCCCTCTCCCAACCCTCTCCCCTGCAGGGGAGAGGGCTTTTTTGTTGCGCTAGATTGCCACTCCCAACGCTTCGGCGACGGTGAAGATGTCCTTGTCGCCGCGGCCGCACAGGTTGGCGAGGATCACTTCGTCGCGGCGCATGTCGCGGGCGCGCTTCATGACCGCTGCGATGGCGTGTGATGGTTCGAGCGCAGGGATGATGCCTTCGGTGCGGCACAGGAACTGGAAGGCGTCGAGCGCCTCGGTGTCGGTGACCGAGGTATATTCGACGCGGCCGATGTCCTTGAGCCAGGCGTGCTCGGGGCCGATGCCGGGATAGTCGAGGCCGGCGGAGATCGAGTGCGCTTCGGCGATCTGGCCGTCGTCGTCCTGCAGCAGATACGTCTTGTTGCCGTGGAGGACGCCGGGGAAGCCGCCCGCGAGGCTCGCGGCGTGCTTTTGTTCGAGCCCTTCGCCCGCGGCCTCGACGCCGAGCATCTTCACCTCGGGATCGTCGAGGAACGGGTGGAACAGCCCGATCGCGTTCGATCCGCCGCCGATCGCGGCGACGAGCATGTCGGGCAGGCGGCCGGTGCGACGCAGCATCTGTTCGCGCGCCTCGCGGCCGATCACGCTCTGAAAATCACGCACCAGCTCAGGATACGGATGCGGGCCGGCGGCGGTGCCGATGATGTAGAAGGTGTCGTGGACGTTCGCGACCCAATCGCGCAGCGCCTCGTTCATCGCGTCCTTGAGCGTGTTCGCGCCCGAGGTGACCGCGCGAACTTCGGCGCCCAACAGCTTCATCCGGAACACGTTGGGTGCCTGCCGCTCGACATCCTTTGCGCCCATGAAAATGACGCAAGGCAGGCCGAAGCGCGCGCAGACGGTTGCGGTGGCGACGCCGTGCTGGCCGGCGCCCGTTTCGGCGATGATCCGCGTCTTGCCCATGCGGATCGCCAGCAGGATCTGGCCGATGCAATTGTTGATCTTGTGCGCGCCGGTGTGATTGAGCTCATCACGCTTGAACCATACTTCCGCGCCCATTCCCTCGGGCGCACTCTCGCGCAGCGCCTCGGTCAGCCGCTCAGCGTAATAGAGCGGCGAGGGGCGGCCGACATAATGTTCGAGCAGGTCGTCGAACTGCGCCTGGAACGCCGGATCCTGCTTGGCGGCGCGATATTCGTCCTCGAGCGCGAGGACGAGCGGCATCAGCGTCTCTGCGACGTAGCGGCCGCCATAATCGCCGAAATGGCCGCGCGAATCCGGTTGCTGGCGGAAGGAATTTGGAGCGTTCATGATACGACAATCGCTTGGAGGAAGGCGGTGATCTTGTCCACGTTCTTGGCGCCGGGCCGGTCCTCGATGCCGGACGAGGCGTCGACCAGCGGCGCGCGGGTGCGGGCGATCGCCTCGGCGACGTTGGTGGCGTCGAGCCCGCCGGACAGCGCCCAGGGCAGCACGTGACGGTGGCCGTCGAGCAGCGACCAGTCGAAGCGGACGCCCATGCCGCCAGGGAGCGCGGCGGTGTCGGGGGTCTTGGCGTCGAACAGGATGCGATCGGCCGCGCCGGTGTATTGCGCCGAGGTTGCGAGATCGGCGCGGGTTTTCACCGCGACCGCTGCCCAGGTCTCGACGCCGGTGGAGCGGCGCAGCTCGGCGACGCGGGATGGCGCGGTCTTGTGGAGCTGGATCGCGGTGAGCCGGCCGGCCCGGACGGCTTGAGTGATCAGCGCGTCGTCGGGGTCGACGAAGACGCCGACGGTGGTGACGCGCGGGGGGATGCGCTCGGCGAGGCCGGCGGCGCGGTCGAAATCGAGGTGGCGGGGCGAGGCGGGGAAAAAGATGAAGCCGACGTGGCTGGCGCCGTGCTGGATCGCGGCGTCAAGCGTTTCGGGCGTGGAAAGGCCGCAGATCTTGGCGAGGGTCATCGCCGCGCGCGCTTGGGGTAGGGGGTGTTGAGCATCCGGGGCGACATGGCCTTCCGCGACCCGGCCCGCAAGCGGTGCGCGCACTCAGCAACGCCGCGGACAAAGCCCGAGTCGTCGGACGGCGCTGTGGCGCCGCCGGCCGTGCCGCGCCGGGGTGCGGCTCGGTTTGCTGCGCTAAACCGTCGCCCGGCGCGTCACAGCGTCGCGCCGATCGAGCGGGCGGCGGCGTCGGGGTCTTCGGCCTGGGTGATCGGGCGGCCGACGACCAGGATCGAGGCGCCGTGGTCGAGCGCCTGGCGCGGGGTGACGACGCGCTTCTGGTCAGCGACGACGCCGTTCGCGGGGCGCACGCCGGGGACGACGAAGAAGCCCTTGGGCCACATGGCGTGCGCGGCCTTCACCTCTTCGCCCGAGCAGACGATGCCGTCGACGCCGGCTTTCATGGCGAGCTCAGTCAGGCGGAGTACCTGATCGTGCGCGCAGCCGTTCACGCCGGTCGCGGTAAGATCGCTGTCGTCGAGGCTGGTGAGCATCGTGACGGCGACGACTTTCGTGCCGGACGAGGCGGCGGCCTTGGCATCCTCGAGCATCGCCCGGCCGCCCGCGGCGTGAACGGTGAGGATTGCGGGCTCAAGGCCGCGCAGTGCCTGGATCGCCTTGGCGACGGTATTGGGGATGTCGTGCAGCTTCAGGTCGAGGAAGATCGGCAGGCCGAGCTCGCCCATCTCGCGCACGCCGTGGCGGCCGTTCGCGGCGAAAAATTCGAGCCCGAGCTTGATCCCGCCGACATGGTGCTTGACGCGGGTGGCGATCGCCTTGGCACGCTCGATATCGGGCGTGTCGAGCGCGACGAAGATGCGGCTGCTCATCAGGATACTCCGGGCGGAACGGCGATCAGGGCGGCGACCGGTGGAGGGGCGACGGGTTCGGGCTCGACGACCGGCTGGATCGCGGCATCACGCAGCGCAGCGGTGGTGCGCTCGGCAGCGGCGAGGCGTTGCGCCAGCCGCCAGCGGATCGTGCGCTGATACAAATATGTCGGCACCACGCCGGCGAGGAAGGTGACGAGCAGCAGGACCGGCAGGTTCACCTCCGCCATGAGGTTGCCAAACAGGCGGATCGGCACCCATTTCCAGTTGCCGAAGGTGAACACGGCGGCAACGAACGCGATCAGCGCCCAGAACAGGATCTTCAGAAACTGCATCAACGAGGCTCCGGCATGGCCGGGACGCTATTACTACTGCCGCCGTTTGACCAGCCTCAGCCGATCTCGCCGCGCAGTTGCGCGATCAGCGCGGCGGCGGTTTCGAGCCGGGGCTCCTCCTCGTCGAGGATCGCGTGGAACGCCGCGCGCTTGGCAAGGGCGAGGCGGCCGGGGGCCAAGCGCGCATCGGCAGGGAGCGCGGAGACCATGATGTCGATCATCCGCTCGGCACCGTGCAGCCGGCCCCAGAGGTAATCGTTCTCGCGATAGGCGCGGCTGAAGAAAGCGCCGAAATTGCTGAACTGGATGCCCTTGAGCGTTGCGTCAGCGCCACCGCTGCGGATCGAGGTCGCGTCGTCGGGGGAGATGCGATCGACCTTGATCGGATCATATTCGTCCAGCCCCTCGCCCTGCAGCATCGGGAGTGTGGCGACATCGAAATAGGGGAAGCCGAGATAGCGCAGCAGCAAGGCGCGGCGCGGGCCGCGTGGCAGGGCAGCGAGCGCCTCGGCCAGCCGATGATCGGTTTGCGCGTCGAGGTTCGTCAGGTCGAGCGACTGGGCGAAGCGATCGAGCAGCGCCGGCGTGTCGCGGTCCATCGTGCGCACCGCGCCGCGCAGCGCGCGATGCGCCTTGGGCGACTTGCGCGCGATATAGGCGGCGAGCGATTCGTAGATCGCCTCGCGGATCGGCCGCAGCACTTCCTCCTCATTCTCCGCCTCGAGCTCGCCGAGATGACGCGCGAGCAGGCGGAGGCGGCGGATCCGGAAGCCGAGATCGAAGGTGCGCAGGAACGCGATCGAGGCGGCGTCGGCCGGCCCTGCTTCGTCAAAGCCGCGGGCACTAAGCTCGGCTTCGACCCGGCTTTGTATCCGTTCCGAGCGCTGCGATCCCGAGGCGCCGCCGACGGCGTTGAGCAAGTCTGTGATGAAATCGACGACGCCGCCGACCTTGAGATTGGTGTAGGCCGCATAGCCGAAGCCGGCGCGGTCCGCGGCGGCGACCTGCGCGCGGCGGCGCCATGTGGCGAGGCGCGACGCGGTCGGGCGATTGAGGAAGAAGGTGCGGCCGAACAGTGCCTCGACCTCGCCCTCCACGTCGCGGCGGATCGCGGCGATGATCCCGCGCATCCGCTCGATCTGCCGTGACCGTCGGGCGATCGCTTCGAGATTGTCGCGGATCGGCTGTTTGCGCGGGAGCTCGCTGACCGCGCCGAGGATCGTCTGGAAGAAGCTCGGCGGCCCGTCGCTGGCGCCCGCGAGGCGAAACTTCATGCCCGGCGAGGGGTCGATATAGACGAAGCGGCGATCAACCTGACGTCGCGCCGGGCGTTCGCCAAGCGCGTCGATCGCGGGACGGAACGGCGCATTCGCCAGCACCGAGCCGTCGATCAGCGCCGCCTTCTCCGCGGCATTGGCAGCGGCGTGGCGCGGGAGGACGCGGCGCAGGAAGGCATTTCGGCCCGGCCAACGCGCGCTTCGCTGAGCCAGGACGCCGTCCAGCTCGGCGACGGTGAAGGCCGGAAAGGCGCCGGGAAAGCTCGAGGTGGCGCGCGCCGCGAAGGCGAGCTCCGGGATCGGCGCGAGCGTTTCGCACGGGGCGCCGCGATCGGTGAAGGCAAGCACCAAGCGATGCTCGGTCTCGACGACTTCCGCCGGCGAGTGAAGCCGCAGGCGTTCGGGGTGGCCCGTAAAATCGGTGACGGTGACAAACAGGTCGAGCGGTTGGCCGTCGGGCAGCAGGCGCGGACCGCGCGGTGCGGCCTGCATCGCGTCAAACGCATCGAGCAGCATGCCGGTGAATCCCGGGCCATCGAACGGCGGCTCGAACCAGCGCGAGCGGACGAAATGCGATAGCTTTGCGCGGACTTCCTCGCGCGTGTCTTCGTCGAGCTTTTCGGCACTTCGGCCCGCCGCCATCCAGGCGAGCGGCAGCGCCCAGGCCTTGGAGAAACGCGAGGACGGTGCCGCAGCCGGCGCGATCAGCGCCTCGACGTCGGCGCGATCGAGCCAGAGATCGGTCAACGGATCGAGCGACTGGCCGGCGCTGATCGCCTGCGCCAGAAAGACGCCGTTGATCCCGCCAGCGCTCGCCCCGGCAATGATGTCGGGCAACACGCGCAGTCGCGTGCCAGTGGTGGTGGCAATTTCACCGATCAGCGCGGCGTAGACCGCGGCGCTGCCGGTAAGCATCTCACCTTCCTGGCTGGCGCGGCTGGCGCGGGCGACGTGCCAGATTTCCTTGGTGATGCCGTGCATGTAGACCGCGAGGCTGATCCCGCCGTAGCAGATCAAAGCCAGGCGCAGTTCAGCCTCGCGCATCATGCGGCTGACAAAGTGGCCCAGATCGGCAGGTGATCGCTGGCCTTGCGTGCGGCTGCGCTGGTGTGGACGCCGCAGTCAGTAATGCGTAGCTCCCGCGATACCATGATCCGATCGAGCCGCCCGATCGGGCGGCGCGCGTGGAAGCTAGGGCCGGTCTCGGCCAGCGCATAGTCGCGCGCGAAATCTCGCAGGCAGCCGGCGGCGCGCGTCCATTCGTTGAGGTCACCCATCATCACCGTCGGGCGGCGGCGTGTGCTTGACGCCACATGCGCCATGATCGCCGCCGCCTGGCGGCGTCGCCAAAGGCCCGACAGATCGAGGTGCATGCCGATGACCCGCAGTTCGGCGCCGCCCAGTCGCACGTCTGCCATCACGGCGCCGCGCGGTTCGAGCGCGGGCAGATGGATCACTTCGCAATCGAGGATCGTGCATTCCTTGCGGACGAGCAGCGCATTGCCATGCCACCCCATCGATCCCGCGCGGATGCCGAAGCCGACCGGCTTCCAGTCGCTATGCTCGTCGAGCAGATGCGGCGTAATGACCGACGATCGCGCGCCGAAGCGGCGATCCGCCTCCTGCAGCGCGATGACATCAGCGTCGATCTCGCGCAGCACTTCGAGGATACGTTCGGGGCTGCGGCGACGGTCAGTCCCGATCGCCTTGCGCATGTTGTAACTGGCGACTCGGATCATTGCGGCTGTGGAACGCTCGCTTGCTCGATGTGGTTGCGGTTGATTCGTCGAAGCGTCGTCGCAACACGATTGGTCGACTCGATACGCTGGCGCAACGGCGGCGCCTCCCGAACGTGGCAGGAGGCGGAGAATGGAAGTACAACTGGCGATCGTCGCCCCGCTGATCGGGCTAGCCGCGATGCTTTCGGTCGCGTCTCGGCGCGATCCTGCCCGACGCGCGCGCCAGGAAGCAGCATGGCGCGAGATGATCCTGACCGCGGGACTGCTCGATCGTTTCCAACCCGAAATTAAATCCGATTTGGAGGTTATCGAACCTCAAAACTGATGTATGTTTACCGCTTCGGGAACAAAGGGCGGAAACATGCCTAGGCTAGACTATTTCACCGGCGCCTCCGAGCGCTGGCAAACTGACGCGCGTGTGCGAGCGCGACGGGTGCTTGGCGAACATGCCGACGATCCGATCGGATATGCGCAAAAACGCATCGATCGTAGCCGATTCGGCACGTTCGAGCGGCGCCGGTGGGTGTTTATCCGCAAAGTGCTGGTGAAGGCGGTGCAGGAACAGGCGCTGCCGATCGAGCCGCTCGGTCAGGCCTGACCCAGGCGGCGAATGGTGCCGGTTGCAGGAATCGAACCCGCGACCTTCGGTTTACAAAACCGCTGCTCTACCAGCTGAGCTAAACCGGCGCCGCGGCGCTCATGCGTCAGGTGACGCCGAAGGTCCAGCCTTCGCTTTGCCGTACGGCGTCGGTGAGGCCGTACGGCTGCCATAGATCGGCGCGGGCGACGCTGGCGCGGAGCCATGCGGCAGTGAGAATCGCGTCGGTCGCGTGATCGTCGTAGCGCGCGAGCGGGTCGTGCGGCGCGCTGCCAATATTGGCGAGCGCGGCGTCGAGCGATTCGGGGGTGCGCATCTTGCTGCGGCCACGGGGTAAGCCGGCAGCGCGAGCGGCGATCGAAGTGTAGATTTCGACGAGCAGCGCGCCGTGTGCCGGTGGCGGATCGAACGGCCAGACCGGGATGCGGTCGGCGAGGTGGTGAAGCAGCCGCATGCCGGCGAAGCTCGCCTTGGCCACCTGCGCCGCGCCGATCGCATCATAGACGGTGGTCGGCTTGGTCGAGCGATCGCCGGCCATCTCGCACACGCGCCAGTGGAGGAAATCGCGCTTCGGCCCATCGGCTGCGCCAAGGTAGAAGTGTCGGCCGCGTCGTGCCTCGAGGAAGCTCGCCGCGCCGAGATCCTCGTCAGCGCTATTGGCATCGACATAGCGCCACAGGTCGCGCGCGGTTGTCGAGGTGGTTTCGCCAGGCAGATGGGCGCCGCGCGTCACGTGCGGCGCGGAGAAGCTGCAGTCGATGCCGACCAGCAGCGGCGTTTCGGCCTGATCGACGAGCCAATGCAGGACGTCGGTGCGCGACCAGATCCGGTCGGGCGGGGTGACGAGCACGGGCGCGTCGCTGCCGCTGTCGCAGATCGCGACGGCGATGCCCTTGTGGCGCCGGCCCTTCGCGCCCGACCAGTCGATTGCGGCGAAGCGCGTCAGATGATCAGGGACGATCGCCGCCACGCGCCGCCCGCTGCTTGAGCGACGCGCGATCCCACCACGCGCGCTGGATCAACACGCCGATGCGATCGCGCGCCGGGGTGCCATAGCGAACCAGCACCGCGGGCCAGCCACGGTAATGGTCGGTTTCCCAGAAGGTCTCGGGATCGGTTTCGAGCAGCACCTCCTTCTGGTCTAGGGGGACGTGAAGCACGAAGCTGCCGGGATCGGGCGCTGTCGTTGCGGCGAGCATCTTGCCGCGCAGCTTGACCGCCGGCTTGCCGTAGGTCGTACCCTCTTCGACATCGGGGAGGGCGCAGGCGTACGCTACCACATTGGCCCAGTCCTTCACCGGTCGCGGATCACGTCGGCGGTGAACTTGGCGATGTCGAAGCGCGCCGAGCCGGGATCCTCGCCGCGGCGGACGATCACGAGCCGTTCGCTGGGCACGACCATGACATATTGGCCACGGTTGCCCTGCGCCGAATAGCTGCCGACGGGCAGGCCCTGCTTGGGGCCGAACAGCCACATCGTCGCGCCATAGCCAGGGCCGTCCTCGGGTTGCGGGCCGGCGGGGGTGATCATGTAGCGCATCCAGCCGGCGGGCAGCAGGCGCTTGCCCTGCCAGACGCCGTCCTGCAGCCAGAATTGCCCGAGCCGCGCGAGATCGCGCGCGGTGGTCCAGATCTGGCTCGAGAGGAGAAAGTTGCCGCGCCAGTCGGTGCCCGCGGTGGTGTGCCGCATGCCGAGTGGGGCGAACAGCTGCTGGCTCGGCCAATTGGCGTAGCGCGCGTCGTCGTTCATCCGCGCGCGGATCGCGCGGACGGCGAGCAGGATGTCGTTGTTGGCGTAGCGGAAGCGCGTGCCGGGGCGCGCTTCGAGCGGCCAGCCGGGGGCCTGTTCCGTCACCGTCGTGCCGCCAAAGTAGAGCGCGTCGGTGCGGTTGCCGTAATGATCGCTGTGCAGCCCCGAGGCCATGCGCATGAGGTTATCGAGCGTGATCGATTGGCGCGGATCGCCGGGTGCGCGCCATTCGGGGATGGCAGCGCGCGCCTTGGGATCGATCGCAAGGTCGCGCGCGGCGAGCCCGACGAGCGTGCCGGCGATGCTCTTGGCGACTGACCAAGTGCGGTTGGGGACGAAGGGGCCGAAGCCGTCGGCGTAGCGCTCGCCGACGATTTGCCCGTCGCGCATGACGATCACGCCAAGGGTTTCGCCCTTGCCGTAACTGTTGCGCTCGAAGGCGCGCTCCATCGTCGCGGCTAGAGCGGAGGAGGGGCGCGGCGCGATGCCGGAGTCGCCCAGCGGCCATTGCCGGGGGTCGGCGGGGGCGGGGGAAGGCAGCGGCAGACTTGCGGTGGCGCGCGGCGCGATGCTGCCGATCGGGGCGAGCGTGCAGCCGGTGCGCGGGCCCCAGCCCGCGTGACGAGGCGGCAGATCGGTGCTGAACGGCACGCTGACGGTGCCACGCGGGCGATCGATCGCGGCGCGCAGCTTTGGCACGATCGCGTCATATTCGGGGTAGATACCGCGCAGCTCGACCGCGGCGATCTGCGCTTCGGTGCGGCCGGCGGTGAAGATGCCTTCGCACAAGGTCAGCGCCTTGTATCCGGCGGCGACGGCGTATTGGTAGGCGGTGGAGGTTTGGGGCGCGATCTGCTGTGCGGTGGCGGGCGTCGCGAGGCTAAGTGTCGCGAGCGCTGCGAAGCTTGTCCCAATGCGCCAGCCGCTCGGCGATCCGCGCTTCGAAGCCACGGCCGGTGGGGGTGTAGAAGCGCTGTGGGGCCATGTCGTCGGGCCAGTAATCGGCGCCCGAAAAGCCATCTTCTTTGTCATGATCATAGGCATAGCCTTTGCCATAGCCGATGTCTTTCATCAGCTTGGTCGGGGCATTCAGGATCGACGCGGGGGGCATCAGCGAGCCGGTCTCGCGGGCGCTGCGCCAGGCCGCTTTCATCGCGGCATAGGCGGCGTTCGATTTGGGGGCGGTGGCGCAATAGAGGCAGGCCTGGACGATCGCGAGTTCGCCCTCGGGCGAGCCGAGGAAGTCGTATGCGTCCTTGGCGGCGAGGCACTGCACCAGCGCCTGCGGATCGGCGAGGCCGATGTCTTCGCTAGCGAAGCGCGTGATGCGGCGCAGGACGTAGAGCGGCTCCTCGCCGGCGGTTAGCATCCGCGCGAGATAGTAGAGCGCGGCTTGCGGATCGGAGCCGCGCAGCGACTTATGCAGCGCGCTGATGATGTTGTAGTGGCCCTCGCGATCCTTGTCGTACACAGCAACGCGGCGCTGGAGAAATGCCGATAAACCAGCGGGATCGAGCGGCTTCTGGATATCGACCGAGAAGAGCGTCTCGACCTGGTTGAGCAGGAAGCGGCCGTCGCCATCGGCACTGGCGACGAGCGCCTCGCGCGCGGCGGGATCGAGCGGGAGCGGGCGCTCTATCACGACCTCGGCGCGGGTGATGAGTTCGGCGAGCGCGCGGGCGTCGAGCCGCTGGAGGATCAGCACCTGCGCGCGGCTGAGCAATGCGGCGTTGATTTCGAACGAAGGGTTCTCGGTGGTGGCGCCGACGAGCGTGACGGTGCCGTTCTCGACATAGGGCAGGAAGCCATCCTGCTGCGCGCGATTGAAGCGGTGGATCTCGTCCACGAACAGCAAGGTGCGCTTGCCCATCTTCGCCGCGTCGCGCGCCTCGGCGAAGGCCTTCTTGAGATCGGCGACGCCGGAGAACACCGCCGATATCGCGACGAAGCGCAGGTTCACCGCATCGGCGAGCAGCCGTGCGATGGTCGTCTTGCCGGTGCCGGGCGGGCCCCACAGGACCATCGACGACAATCGTCCGGCCGCGACCATGCGGCCGATCGCGCCCTCGGGGCCAGTGAGATGCTCCTGCCCGACGACGTCCTCGAGCCGTGCCGGGCGCAAACGATCAGCAAGCGGAGCGTCCGCCGCGGGGCGATCGGGGAGGGCGGGCGGCTCCAGCCCGGCGAAAAGATCGGCCATTCGAGGCAGATAGGGCGGCGCGCGAAAAAATGCACGAGGCGGGTTGATCTGTTCCGCTCAAGATATATCTTAGAACTATCTTGAGGAGTCAGAACGATGCGAATGGATCATGATCATGGCTGTGGTGGAAAGCGTGGCGGCGCGCGTTCGGAGGGGCGCCACGGCGGATGGCAGCGCGAGGCGGTGCTCAGCGCGCTGGGCGCGAAGATCGCGAGCAAGATGGGCGGCCGGCACGCGCACGGCATGCGCCGGCAGCGGATGTTCGACGGCGGCGAATTGCGGCTGCTGCTGCTGAAGCTGATCGGCGACGAGCCGCGGCATGGCTATGAGCTGATCAAGGCGATCGAGGAGATGACGGGTGGCGGCTATGCGCCGTCGCCAGGCACGATTTATCCGACGCTGACGTTGCTCAACGAAATGGGGCACGTGTCGAGCGAGGACGT
This sequence comes from Sphingomonas radiodurans, assembly GCF_020866845.1. NCBI lineage: Bacteria > Pseudomonadati > Pseudomonadota > Alphaproteobacteria > Sphingomonadales > Sphingomonadaceae > Sphingomonas > Sphingomonas radiodurans. The sequence continues at coordinate 210,815 of NZ_CP086594.1, read as the reverse complement.
CGGGGGCGGGCGCCGCAAGTTCACGATCACGCCGGAGGGCGAGGCGCATCTGGCGAGCCAGGCGGAACTGGTCGCGAAGATCATCGCGCGACTGTCGGCGCTGGGCGAGCAGCAAAAGCATACCGATGGTGCGCCGGTGCGGCGGGCGATGGGCAACCTGAAGGCCGCGCTGCAGGGGCGGCTGAGCCGGGGGGATGCCTCGGACGCGATGCTGCTCGAAGTTGCGGCGTTGATTGATGAGGCCGCGCAGAAGATCGAGCGACTGTAGGTTTGTTCTTTATCCTCCCCAAGCTCGCTTGGGGAGGGGGACCGCTGGCCGCAGGCCAGTGGTGGAGAGGTATTGGCTGAGCATGTCGCTTGGGGCTTTTCCCCTCCACCATCCGCTGCGCAGACGGTCCCCCTCCCCATCTGCGATGGGGAGGACGGGGCATCACTCTGGTGGCGGGATGGGTTCGCCAGTTTGCAGGCCGTGGCGCATCAGCATCGGGACGTTTGCCATCGCGAAGATCAGTGTCAGCGGGATCGCGCCCCATAGTTTGAAGCCGACCCAGAAATCGGTGGTCGTCGTCCGCCACACAGCTTCGTTGAGCAACGCCATCAAGACGAAGAAGATCGCCCAGTTGCGCGTCAGCTTGCGCCAACCTTCCGCGGTGAGGCCCGGATAGGCGCTTTCGAGCAGCGACTGGAGCAGCGGGCGGCCGGTAGCGAGGCCGAAGCCGAGCGTTGCGGCGAAGATCGTGTAGACGAAGGTCGGCTTCATCTTAATGAAGCGTTCGTCCTGGAACCACACAGTCAGCCCGCCGAACACGATCACCAGTGCGCCCGAGATGAGCAGCATCGGCGGTATGTGGCGCGTCTTCCACCACGATATGCCGAGCGCGATGACCATCGCCACCATGAAGGCCAACGTCGCCGCGATGATGCGCGCGATCGCCGGGCCGGGCGTGAGGAAATTGAAGGCGAAGAAGACGAGCAGCGGCCCGTAATCGAGCGCCAGCCGCAAGCCGGGGGTAGATTTGGTACTAACGCTCACTTCATGCTCCGTTCGCCGACGGCCCTACCAGGATCAGGGTTGCAGCAGGCTGAACCCGGAACGTCCGACTATCCGCGCTGATCCACGCCGGCGATGATCCGGCTGACCTCGTTCGCATCGAACGGTCGCAGATCGGTCATCCCCTCGCCGACGCCGATGGCGTGGATCGGGAGCCCGTAGCGTTCGGCCGCCGCGACCAGCACGCCGCCGCGCGCGGTGCCGTCGAGCTTGGTCATCACGAGGCCGGTGACGCCGGCGACTTCTTTGAACACCTCGATCTGATTGAGCGCATTCTGCCCGGTGGTCGCATCCAGCACGAGCACCACATCGTGCGGCGCGGCGGGATTGATGCGGCCGAGCACGCGGCGGATCTTGGCGAGTTCGTCCATCAGCTCGCGCTTGTTCTGCAGGCGACCCGCCGTGTCGACGATCAGCACGTCGATGCCCGTCTCGGTCGCCTTCTTGACTGCATCCCAGACGACGCCAGCGGCATCTCCGCCCTCCGGGCCGCTGACGATCGGCACGCCGACGCGTTGCGCCCAGGTGGCGAGCTGGCCGATCGCGGCGGCGCGGAATGTGTCGCCGGCGGCGAGCATCACGCCGTAATCCTGCTCCATCAGCAAATGCGCGAGCTTTGCGATGGTGGTCGTCTTGCCCGAGCCGTTGACGCCGATGACGAGGATCACCTGCGGCCGCGGGAAGGCGTCGATCTCGAGCGGACGGGCGACTTGCGCGAGCACCTTCTCGACTTCTTCCGCCACGACGAGCCGGATGCCGAGCTCTTCCATGTTGCGCTCGAAGCTGCCCTCGGCGAGCCGGGTGCGGATGCGGCCAGCGGTTTCGGGGCCGAGATCGGAAGCGATCAGCGCTTCTTCGATCTCTTCGAGCTGCGCCTCGTCGAGCCGCGCCGTACCCAAGCCGGCAAGGTTGCCGACGAGGCGATCGGACGTGCGACGGAAGCCGCCGATGAGCTTGTCGTGCCAGGAGCGCTGGTCGGTCATACGAGATGTCCAATGAGATGATCGGCGGTGGCGGCGGTGATGCGCGCGGTCGCGATCGTGCCGATGGCCGGGACCGGGGTGTCGAGACGAACCTCCGCGAAGTTCGGAGCGTGGCCGCGGTCGCCGGGCTTTTCGATCACGATCGGCTGCGTCGTCCGGATTTGCCCCGCAAGCCACGTTGCGCGCCGTCGCGCGGCGGCTTCGCGCAGCCTGGCGGCTCGCTCGCGCGCCTGAACGACGGGCACTTGCGGCATGCGCGCGGCGGGGGTGCCGTCGCGCGGGGAGAAGGGGAAGACGTGTGCCTGGACGATGTCGCAATCGTCGAGCAGCGACAGCGTGTTGGCGAAGGCGGCCTCGTCCTCGGTCGGGAAGCCGGCGATCAGGTCGGCGCCGATCGCGATGTCGCGCTTCGCCTTCAGCCGCTCCACCATCGCCACCGCGTCACGGCGGGCGTGGCGGCGCTTCATGCGCTTGAGGATCAGATCGTCGCCGGCCTGAAGCGAAAGGTGGAGGTGCGGCATGACGCGCGGCTCGCCGGTGACGAGATCGAACAGTCGATCGTCGATTTCGATCGTGTCGAGCGAGGAGAGGCGCAGGCGCGGGAGTGTAGGTACGCCGACCAGAATTGCTTCAACAAGCGCGCCTAGCCCGTCCGCGTAGCTCGTGAGATCGACGCCGGTTAGCACCACTTCGTTCGCGCCTTGCTCGACGAGTGCTGCGATGTGCGCGACGACGGCGCCGACCGGCTCGGAGCGGCTGGGACCGCGGCCCTGCGGGATCGCGCAGAAGGTGCAGGCATGGTCGCAACCGTTCTGGACACCGAGGAAGGCGCGTGCGTGCGCCCGCGGCGGACGGCGATTGGGGAAGCCGCCCCAGGTGGCGGGCAGCAGCTTGGCAGCGTTGGGGACGATGCGATCGACTTCGGGCATGGCCGCGAAGGCGCGGCGATCCATTTCGGGCGCGCAGCCGGTGACGGCGATTTCCGCCGCTGGCCGATCGCGCCGGGCGCGCCGGATCGCGGCGCGCGTATGGCGCATCGCCTCGTTTGTCACGCCGCAGCCATTGATCACCACCATATCTCGATCCCCGACGAGCGAGCGGATCGTTTCGCTTTCGGCGAGGTTCAATCGGCAGCCGAGGGTGATGACATTGGGTAATGAGGACGCGAGCATGGCGGGCGATCTAGGGACAGAGCAGGCGATAGTCCACGATGCGGCGCCAGAGACGGTTGAGGATGCGGCGCGCGCGGTGCTCGACTTCTGGTTCGCGCTGACGCTGGAGACGCAATTCGCGCGCGATGAAGCGCTGGATGCTGAGATTACGGCGCGGTTCGGGACGTTGCGTGACGCGGTGTTCGCGACGCGCGCGGCGGCGTGGCGCGATACGCCGGACGATCTGCTCGCGGCGATCGTGCTGCTCGACCAATTCTCGCGCAACATTTATCGCGATTCGCCGCGGGCATTCGAGGCGGACGGGCTGGCGGTGGAACTGGCGTTGCAGGCGATCGAGCAGGGCTGGGAGGCGCGGTATGCCGAGGAGGAGCGGGCGTTTCTCTACATTCCGTTCATGCATGCGGAGGATGCGGCGCTGCAGCGACTGTCGGTCGAGAAGTTCACCGCGATGGGTGGCCCGAACGTGCCGTTTGCGCAGGGCCATGCCGAGGAGATTACCCGGTTCGGGCGGTTTCCGGCGCGCAACGCGGCGCTCGGCCGCGCAACGACGGACGCGGAGCGGGCGTTTCTCGACGGGTTGGCTGCTTAGAACCCTGATCGATCGGGGAAGCTACTTCCCGATAAACACCGCGTCGCGCTTCTCGAGCAGCGCGGCCACGCCCTCGCGGTGATCCTGGGTCGCGTGGCTGACGGCCTGCGCCGTCGAGGCTGAATCGAGCGCCTGATCGTAGGTACTCGTCTGTCCCTGGCGCAGCAGCGATTTGGTGAGGCGGAGCGAGTGCGGCGGGAGCGCGGCGATCTTGGTGGCGAGTGCGAGCGTTTCGTCCATCAGCGTATCGTGCGGCACGACGCGGCTGACGAGGCCCCAGTCGGCGGCGGTGGCGGCGTCGATCACATCGCCGGTGAAGAACAATTCCGCCGCGCGGCTCATGCCGATCGTGCGTGGGAGCAGCCACGACCCGCCGTCGCCGGGCACCAGTCCGAGCTTCAGGAACGTTACGCCGAACTTCGCCTTGTCGCTGGCGATGCGGATGTCGGCCATGCACGCGACGTCGCAGCCCAGGCCGATCGCGGCGCCGTTGACCGCGGCGATGACGGGCATGTCGAGCGAGAACAGCGCGCGGGCGATGCGGTGAATGTTGCGCTGGTAATGGCTGCGGATCGGCAGGCCGCCACCCGAGAACGGCCCTTCGGGATCGGCCATCTTCTTGATGTCACCGCCGGCGGAGAAGGCGCGGCCCTCGCCGGTGAGGATGACGCAGCGGATCGAGAGGTCGGCGTTGAGCGCGTCGCAGGCGGTGCGCACGGCCTCACCGTCTCCATCGGCGCCGAGCGCGTTCATCGCGTCGGGGCGATTGAGGCGCAGGATGGCGATCGGGCCGCGGATCTCGGTTGTGATGACTGACATTGATTGTCCTCTCTAATCGGAAATTGGGCCGCTCCGCTGGACTGCCCCTCTCCCAACCCTCTCCCCTGAAGGGGAGAGGGCTTTTTTTCAGCGTAGCCCGAGGCCTCTTGCGATGATGCCGCGCAGGATTTCGCGGGTGCCGCCGCGCAGCGAAAAGCTCGGCGAATTGAGCGTGATGCTGGCGAGAACGGCGACGAAGTCCGACGTCGACGCGGTGTCGGGTTCGGCGTCGACCAGCGCGCGGGCGATGTCGGGCAGATCCTGTTCGAAGGTCGCGCCGAGATCCTTGACGATGGCGGCGTGGGTGTTGGGATTCTCGCCTGCTTCGAGCATCGCCGCGACGCCGCGCGACAATCGCCGCAGCGTGACGAGGTGCGCGGTGAGGCGGCCGATCGCGAGCTGCGCGGCTTCACCGGGGGATGCCTGGAGCGCGCCGATCAGCTCGATCAGCAGCTGGATCGACGAGAGGAAGCGTTCCGGCCCGCTGCGCTCGAAGGCGAGTTCGCTCATCACCTGTTCCCAGCCGGCGCCTTCGGTGCCGATGAGCGCGGTTGAGGGGAGGAATGCGTCCTCGAAATGGACTTCGTTGAAATGGTGCTTGCCGGCGAGATCGATGATCGGGCGGATCGTGATTCCCTCGGTCGTCTTCAGATCGACGAGCAGCTGGCTGGTGCCGGCCTGGCGCTCGGCCGCGGTGCCGCTCGTGCGGCAGAAGAGGATCATGTAATCCGCTTCGTGCGCGCCGGTGGTCCACAGCTTCGTGCCGGTGACGCGCCAGCCGCCGTCGACCGGGACCGCGCGGGTGCGGGTGGCGGCGAGATCGGAGCCCGAATCGGGTTCGCTCATGCCGATGCAGAAGACGGTTTCGCCGGCAGCGACGCCGGGCAGGATCGCGGCGCGCTGTTCCTCGGTGCCGTATTTGAGCAGGCTGGGGCCGCTTTGCCGGTCGGCGATCCAGTGCGCCGAGACGGGTGCGCCGGCGGCGAGCGTTTCCTCGACGACGACATAGCGTTCGAAGGCGCTGCGCTCGTGCCCGCCATATTGCTTTGGCCACGTCATGCCGAGCCAGCCGCGTGCGCCGAGCTTGCGGCTGAACGCGCGATCGAAGCCGTTCCAGCTATCGGCGCGGGCGAGCGGCGCGCGATCGGCCAGCGTTTCGGCGAGGAAGGCGCGGACCTCGCCGCGGAGCGCCTCGGCGGCCTCGTGGCGTGGCGGGGTGGGGAAGCAGAGTGTCGTCATGCTGCGACCACCATTGGCCAATAGTTGGTTGGGCCGGCGTCGAGCGCGCGTTTGCCGAGCAGGAGCGTCCAGTGACGCTGCGTGCCGAATTCGTCGCGCCACGACCACAAGGCGGTGGTGAGGCGGTGCAGCGCGTGTTCGCGGGTGAAGCCGATCGCGCCGTGGAGTTGATGGGCGATGGCGGTGGCCTTGCTGGCTGCCTCGCCGATCCGGGTGCGGGCGACGGCGATGGCGAAGCTCAGGTCTCCGCCGTCGGCATAGGTGTCGGCGGCGTGATCGGCTGCGGCCGACGCTGATGCGACTTCGCCGGCGAGCTTGGCGATCTCCTGCTGGATCGCCTGGAACTTGGCGAGCGGGCGGCCGAACTGGACGCGGGTGGAGACGTGGTCGATCGTGAGCTCGAGCACGCGATCGAGTGCGCCGGCCATCTGCAACGCGCGCGCCAAGGCACCGAGTTCGAGCAGGGTCGGGCCATTGGAGGACATCGATCCTTCGGCTGAGCCTTCGAGCGCCAGTGTGTCGCGTGGCATGCCGGCGAGGTTCGTGTTCGTGGCGGTGCAGGCCAGTTGGCCGGTGCGATGCCGCGCGCCATCGGCGTCGTGGACCAGCGTCGTGGCGAAGCGGCCCCAGGCGATGCGCTGATCGCCGGCGGGGACGAGCGCGGCGGGGCCTTCCGCGAGCGGCAGGCCGGCCGCGGCGAGCGCGGCGTTGGCCATGATCGTTTCGGCGAGGGGGAGGGGCAAAGCGTGGCGACCGGTCTGGCGGATCAGCGCGAGTGCTTCGGGGACGGGCACGCCGAAGCCGCCGCTGTCTTCCGGCACGAGCGCGAGCGGGAGGCCGCTTTCCTCGATCGCAGCCCATGTGGCTGCGGGCCATGCGCCGTTTGCGTCCGCCAGCGTTTCGGCATGCGCGGCGAACAGCCGTTCGGCGGTGTCGGCGAGCATCGTGCCGATGTCGCTCACTGCCGTGGTTCCCGTGGCAACCGCATGGTTCCGATCCTCTCTGTTCTTGCACGTGCCGCTAAAGCAAGGGTGCGGGACTTGTCCACCAGCTGCGCGCGGATCGGCGCTGACGAGGGGCGGGGAGTGGTTCCCGATACGACTCCGCGATAGGGATAGCGCGATGCGTTTCCTCGCCACCTTGTTGCTCATGGTTTCGTTGCTGGCGGCGCCGGCAGCGGCGCAACCGCGCGGGCCGCTGGTGCTTGCAGCGGCGAGCCTGCAGGAGGCGTTGGGCGATGCGGCGACGGCGTGGGCGCGGCGCGGGCATGCTCGGCCGGTGCTGTCGTTCGCGGCCTCGTCTGCGTTGGCGCGGCAGATCGCGGCGGGGGCGCCGGCGGACCTGTTCGTGTCGGCGGATCAGGAGTGGATGGACGATCTAGCGGGGCGCAAGCTGCTGGTGCCGGGCACGCGCGCGGTGCTTGCGGGCAATCGGCTGGTCGTAGTCGCGCGGCCGGGGCAGCCGCTAGTGCGGGGCGCCAGGGGTGCGGCGCTCGGGCGATTGCTGGGTGGCGGTCCGCTGGCGATGGCGGACCCGGAGGCGGTGCCGGCGGGGAAGTACGGGCGCGCGGCGCTCGAGCGGCTGGGCGCCTGGACACTGCTGGCGCCGCGCGTCGTACGGGCGGAAAGCGTGCGCGCGGCGCTGGCGATCGTCGAACGCGGGGCAGCGCCATACGGGATCGTCTATGCGACCGATGCGCGGGTGACGCCGTCGTTGCGCGTGGCGGGCGTGTTCCCGCCGGGCAGCCACCCGCCGATCCATTACCCGATCGCGCGGCTGACCGCGTCGCGCCACCCCGAGGCGGAGGGGTTTCGCCGCTTCCTGCTTTCTGCGCCGGGCCAAGCGATCATCCGCCGCCACGGGTTCATCAAACGTTGAGCGACGAGATCGCGACGATCGTCCGGCTGTCGCTGCTGGTCGGCGGGGTGGCGACGGCGGGGACGCTGCCGATCGCCTTCGCACTGGCATGGTTGCTCGCGCGCGGGCGTTTTCCGGGCAAGATCCTTCTCGACGGCATTATCCATCTCCCGCTGGTCGTGCCGCCGGTGGTGACCGGCTGGTTGCTGCTGCTGGCCTTTGCACCGAACGGTGCGTTGGGCGGACTGCTCGAGCGGTGGTTGGGCGTGACCGTGCTGTTCCGCTGGACAGGTGCGGCGATCGCGGCGGGGGTGATGGCCTTGCCGTTGATGGTGCGCGCGATCCGGCTGTCGATCGAAGCGGTCGATCAAAGGCTCGAACAGGCGGCGCGGACGCTGGGCGCCGGGCGCTGGCGCGCGTTCGCGACGATCACGCTGCCGCTCGCGCTGCCGGGCGTGCTGGCGGCGGTGGTGCTGGGCTTCGCGCGGTCGCTCGGCGAGTTCGGCGCGACGATCACCTTCGTCTCGAACGTGCCGGGCGAGACGCAGACGCTGCCGCTGGCGATCTACGCCGCGCTCCAGCGGCCGGGCGGGGAGGCGGCGGTGTGGCAGCTGGCGGCGATTTCGGTAGCGATCAGCCTCGCGGCGCTCGTGCTGTCCGAGATGCTGGTGCGGCGACAGGGACGGCGGCTGCATGTCCTTTGACATCGATATCACCGTGCGGCGTGGCCAGGCGATCGTCGGCGCAGCGTTTGTGGCGGGGGCGGGCGCGAGCGTGCTGTTCGGGCCGTCGGGGGTCGGCAAGACGAGCGTGCTGATGATGATCGCTGGGTTATTGCGACCCGATCGCGGGCATGTGCGGGTTGCAGGACACGCGCTCTATGATGGTGACGCGCGGATTGACGTTCGCCCGGAGCGTCGGCGCGCTGGGGTCGTGTTTCAGGAGCCGCGGTTGTTCCCGCATCTCTCGGTGCGGCGAAACCTGCTTTACGGCGCGCGCGATGCTGCCCGGCTCGACGAGATCGCGACCACGCTCGACATTGCCGGGCTGCTCGATCGCTGGCCGCGGACCTTGTCGGGCGGCGAGGCGCGGCGGGTGGCGATCGGGCGGGCGTTGCTGAGCGATCCGGCGTTCCTGCTGCTCGACGAGCCGCTCGCGTCGCTCGACCGCGGGCGGCGCGAGGAGGCGATGCTGGCGATCGAACGGGTGCGCGACGAGCTTCGCTTGCCGATGCTGATCGTCACGCATGATCCGCACGAGGCGGAGCGACTGGGCGATCGCATCATCCCGATGTGACGTCCTGCGGATGATGCGGCACGAGGATCAGCGTGCGCCCCTCGACGCGCCACGATTTCAGCCGCGACAGGAAGTTCATGCCGAGCACGTCGGTGTTGCCGAAGGCGGGCGAGACGACGACCGGCACGCCGCGTGCGACGACGTTACCGAGGCGCAGTTCGTCGACGTCGGCGGTCTGCGCGCGGATCGTGCCGTTGGCGGTGCGCAGCAGCATCGGAAAGAGCGCGTCGCGCACATCCAGCCCGGCGGCGTTGGCCGTAGCGAGCGACAGCGCAGTCACGGTCGCGCCGCTGTCGATCAGCATCCGGCGCTTGATCCCGCCAAATTCCGCTGATGCCCAGAAATGGCCGTCGCTGCTCATGCGAATGCGAGTCTCCGCGCCGGCAACTTGCTGGCTCGAAAGATCGAGCATTTCGGCAACTCGGCCAAGGTACGGATCGAAGCGTTCGCGTTGCCCGAGCACCACTGCCAGCGCGCCGAGCAGCACGACCCACATCGCGATACTGACCAGCCGGCCGATCACGGGCATGCGGCGCAAGAGGCTGGCGATCAGCACGACGCCGAACAACAGCAGGATCATGGGCATGTACGGGGCGAGGTTGGCGAGCGCTGGCATCACAAGCATATAGGCACGGCGTGCGGTCTGCGCGATGCGCGACCCTAGATCACGCCAGCGGGATGTTAACCGTGTATGTTGAGGCGATCCCAACGCATTACCATCAGGTTGGGCAGCCGAGGCAGCAGAGGGCTGCGTCGTTGAGGGCCCGCCGGGACCAGGCGGAAGGTGGAATCGTCGCTGTCTTGCTCGCTTCAGGAGCAGGAAAGGACAATTCATGGCACTTCTCACCGGTACACTCGGCAACGACGAAATCGACGGCACGAACAACGCAGATCAGGTGCTCGCCTTGCTGGGCGACGACGTGGTCTACGGGCTCGGCGGCGCTGACATCATCGAAGGCAGCGTCGGCAATGATATCCTTTACGCAGCTACCGCCGGGCTTTGGCGCGACGGCGATCTCGACACCGTGCTTGGCGGCGCGGGCGACGACACGATCTATGGTTCGTTTGGCGATATCCTCGATGGCGGCACCGGGTTCGATCGCCTGTACTTGGATCTTGCGAACGCGACGGAGGGCCTAGACCTCGACTTTCGCCCGACGACCATCGGCATCGACCTGGGGCTGGGCGGCAGGACGCGGATTGACTTGTCGCTCGGTAAAGGCCGCCTCGCCAACATCGAAGTGGTCGATCGACTGATCGGCACCGACTTTTCAGACGTTCTGCGACTGGCGAACGCGAACAAGATCGGCAGCCAAGTGAATGCCGGCGGTGGCGACGACGTCGTGCGCAGCATTACCGGTGACAACCGCCTGTTCGGCGAAAGCGGAGACGATACGCTGACTGCCGGCAAGGGTGCGGACCGTCTCGAGGGGGGTGAGGGCGATGACCGGCTTACCGGCGGCCGGGGTCAGGATACATTGGTTGGCGGCGCCGGGCGGGACATCTTCGTCTTCAACGAGGGGGATTCGCATGCCGCGCGCATTAAGGCAGACGTGATCACCGATTTTTCGCACGCCGACCGCGATCGGATCGACCTGTCGCGGATCGACGCAATAGCCGGCACGGTCGACGTGGACGATGAGTTCACGTTCATCGGCGACAGCAAGTTCACCGGCGTGGCGGGCGAGCTTCGCTTTGCGCATGTCGGCGGGCAGACGTTCGTGGCGGGCGATGTGGACGGCGACATGCTGGCGGATTTCCAGATCTCGCTGAACGGCACGATCGATCTAGTCGCAGGCGACCTCAAACTCTGATCGTTGGCCGACACGAAGAAGGGGCGGTCCGTTGCCGGGCCGCCCCTTCTTTCGTTCGGCCTGTTGCGCCACGTCGTCCGCCGTCGGCAGCTATGCCGCCGTCGCGGTCCGCCGTGGCAGTCCTTGAATTGCTTGCGCAATCCAAGGCAGCCCGCACCTTAGCGCTTCGAGAACTGGAAGCTGCGGCGTGCCTTGGCGCGGCCGTACTTCTTGCGCTCGACGGTACGGCTGTCGCGCGTCAGGAAGCCGGCGGCCTTCACTGGTGCGCGCAGGATCGGCTCGTACTTGGTGATCGCCTGGCTGATGCCGTGCTTGACCGCGCCAGCCTGGCCCGAAAGGCCGCCGCCCTTGACGGTGCAGATCACGTCATACTGGCCTTCGCGCTCGGTGATGCCGAACACCTGGTTGATGACGAGACGCAGCGTCGGACGCGCGAAATAGGTGATCTGATCGCGACCGTTGATCGTGATCTTGCCCGAGCCCGGCTTCAGCCAGACGCGTGCGACGGCGTCCTTGCGGCGACCGGTGGCATAGGCGCGGCCGTACTTGTCGAGCTCCTGCTGACGCAGCGGCATGGTCGACACGACCGGCGCAGGTGCATCGAACGTAGTGCTTTCACCACCACCGGCCGGGGCGCCATCGGTCGTGGGCTGCGGTGCTGGCGTCTGGGTGAGCGAGGCGAGGTCGGAAAGCGACTGGCGGTTGTCGGACATTATGCACCCACCTTGTTCTTGCGGCTCATGCCGGCGATGTCGAGAGTCTCGGGGTTCTGCGCCGTGTGCGGATGCTCGGCACCGGCGAAGATACGCAGGTTGCGCATCTGCTGACGGCCCAGCGGATTGCGCGGGATCATGCGCTCCACGGCCTTCTCGAGCACACGCTCGGGGAAGCGACCGTCGAGAACCTTCTCGGCGGTGATCGCCTTGATGCCGCCGGCGTACCCGGTGTGCTTGTAATAGACCTTGTTCGCCAGCTTGTTGCCGGTGAACTTCACCTTGTCGGCGTTGATCACGATGACATTGTCACCGCAGTCGACGTGCGGGGTGAACGACGTCTTGTGCTTGCCGCGCAGGACGTTGGCGATCACGACGGCAGCGCGACCGACCACCAGATCGGTGGCGTCGACGATATGCCACTTCTTTTCCACTTCGGCGGGCTTGGCCGCCTTCGTGGTCTTCATCAGCGCCTTCATGGGCCTTGGACCTTTTCGAAAAACAAAGACGCCGCCCCAGTGAAGGTGCGGCGCGATGGAGGCGCTGTGACGGTGATGCGGCGAAAAGTCAACGTTTCCGCCGCTTCGGTGACGGGTATTGGGATACCGTGGGTTAGAAGAACAGCTTTCGGAAGCTCAGGCGGACCGAGCGGCCGAGCGGATCGAGCAGTGCGGGCTGATAGCCGATCGGGGTAACGCCGGTACCATCGCGCACGTCGAGCCGCTGATTTAGAAGGTTGTTCACCGCTAGCGTCACGCGCGCGCCGCGGAAGAACGGGGCTTTCTGCACCAGCGCACGCTGCTGACCCAGATCGGCGAAGATGCGCAGATTGGTGGTGAAGAAGGAGCCGAAGGCGAGGTCTTCCAGTGATGGCGTATCCGATGACGGATCTGCGGCGATGCTCGTGCGGCTTTGCCACGTGCCGTTCAGCCGCACGCCGAGGCCATTGCGGTTGTAGCCGGCGTTGAATTCGATCTCGTGGCGCGAACGCCCGCCGCGCGATCCGGTCGCCGAGCCGTCGAGGAGATCGAGCTCGGGCACGCCGGGACGGATCAGGATCGTGTCTTCGAGCCGCCAGGTGTGGAACACGCTGAGCTGGACGCGCCCCTGCCGGCCGCCGCCGAACCCGCCGCCGCCGCCACCACCACCGCCGCGGCGTCCGCCGAATCCGCCCTCACCACGGCCGCCCGGTCGCACGCCCGAGCTACTTGCCCCGTCGCCACCGCTGCGGCGCGCATCGCGGAAAGCGGCGCGGCGCTCTTCGATCTGTTCGGGGGTGAGCGGCTGGCCGTCTGGGCCGGTCGGCGGCGGGGCTTCGAGCGTTTCGGACCAGTTGAAGCCCCAGCGCAACTGGCGCTGGTTGCTGCGCGCGAAATTGACCGGTCGATTGTCGATGCGGAGCAGCGTGCCGGCACCGTCACGTTCGAAACGATCGGGGAAGGCGGCTTCGATCTCGGGCGAGGCGGTTGGGAAGCTCGCGATCGGATTGTCGATGCGGCTGTCGGTGAAATTGGCGAGCAACGTCAGATCGGTCTTGTCGATCGGCTTTACGGTCAGGCCGAGCTTGAGGACGCGGCGGCGATCGGGGCGCAAGGCCGCATTGCCGCCGTCGACCAGCGTCGCCTCGACCGTCTGCCCGGTGGTGAGATCGAGGACGCGGACGTTCGGCGTGACGATCGTCGGGTTGCCGAGCTGCTGGATGGTCGGCGCGCCTTCCTCGTGGTTGACCGATCCGATCAGCCGCACCGCCGTGATCGGGCGCCAGTTGAAGCCATAGCCAAGCGTCGCCAGCGTGCCGGCGTCCGACAGCTGGTTGATGGCGGAATTCACATTGGCCGACAGTGCACCGATCGGACTGTCGCGAAGCAGCGGCACATCGATGTTGGCCTCGCCGACGGCCTGGTCGCGCGATAGATCGGTGGTGGTGACGAGCCCGACGCGGCGCGTTTCGCTGGCGATGTCACGCAGCTGGAAGCCGGCACCCAGCGTCGTCGTCACCGCACCCGCGGGGAGATCGAACAAGGTGCCGTTGAGCGTCGCCTTACTCTCCACCGTTTCGGCGACCGATTCGGCACGGTCGCGCGATACGCCGCCGCCCAGGATGTCGCGGTCGGTAAGCGTGGTCGACCAATCGCGGGTGTAGCCGCCGTCGAGCGACCAGCGCCACTGCGACAGATCGCCGTTCAGCGCATAGTTGAGCGTGCCGGTGCGCGTGCGGCTGTTGCGGATCAGCGCCTGCGAGCCGTCTTCGGCGCCGCCGAGGCCGGCGCGGCTGTCCTGCCCTTCGAGTTCGCCGCTGAGCGTGGCCGAGATGTTGCCGAGGATCGTGCGGTTGTACGTGGCGTTGAGCTTTGCCGAGTCGCTGGCCGCGAGCAACGTGCGATCGGGATCGGCATCGATGACGTTTCGTTCGGTTTCGAACAGCGGATTGACGCGTTTGTATTCGCCGTCGAGGCTGAAGCGCGATCCGTTGCCCAGTCGCAGGAAGTTCAGATCCGCCTCGTGCGTTTGCTGCCCGCCGTCGGTGGCGAGCGCGGTTTCCGCCTCGGCGGTGACGGCCTGGAAGCGACGGCGCAGGACGATGTTCACTACCTTCTGATCGGGGCGGTAGCCGTATTTCAGTGCTACTTCCTCGGGCAGGATCTCGACGCGCTGGATCGCTTCGGGCGGCAGATCGCGGATCTCGCGGAAGCCGCTGATCCGGCGCCCGCCGAGCAGGACGACCGGAGCACCTTCGCCGCGGCCCTGGATGCTGCCGGTGAGCGGGCTCAATTCCTCGAGCAATTCGCCGATGTTGCTGGCGCCGTACGCGCGGATGTCGCGGCCGCTGAGCGTCACCTCGGGCGTAATATCGCCGACGACCGAGCCGGGCAGGCGGCGGCTGCCGGTGACGATGATGTCTTCCTCGCCGTCCAACTCCGCATCGGGATCGCCTGCTGGCTCTTGCGGCTCGGCGGGGGCTTGCGGCTCGGGGGCAACCTGCGCCGTGGCGGGTGCGGCGGCGGCGAGGAGCGATACGGCGGGCAGAAACCACTTGGACAAATCGGCGCTCCGGGATGGTGTCGGGGATGACCCGTTCTGGCGCCTCCTTGTCGATGCTTTGTCGCAGGGCCAGCGGTGTTTGGTCGCAAGATGTAACGCTCGGCGAGCGCGGCATTTCGGCCACAGGGCGACGATTGCAAAAAACGAATGTTGAGGAAGTTGAGGCTGTCGCGCGCTTTTTCTCCAACGGCGCGGTGAGGCGGCAGACGGCAGTCATGGTCCGAGAGAAACATGACTTTTCCAACATTTGAAGAGTTTGTTCGCGGCGGCGGTGCGAGCGGCGCCGTTGGGTGACGATCCGAGCCGAGCTGCAATGAGGCATTCAGGATTGAATAGCCTAGTGAAGCTTGTTGTCAGCTAAGTCCGGGAAGTGTTGGCATTGTATTCCAAGCGTCTCGTTGATGGTGGCTGGCAGCAAATGATGAGTCGTCTCACCCTTTTGGGGGATGTACCGGTCGTCGTGTTGCGTAGAAGTCGCAGTCCGAACTAGTGCTGCTTTAGTATCCGTTTGAAATCGCACTGTATTTTAGATTGATCGAAGATTAGTTCGACTTGACGGGTCTATGGGGCAGAGCATAGCGTCCGACCGAAATCTGCGACTCGATCGCAGAGCAGGGCGGCGTGCCGGGGGGCGTGGATGCGAGGTAGTTTTAGGCGGGGTATCTTAGGGCGGCTAACGCTGGCGACGTCGCTGATCGCGATGAGCGGTGCGGCATGGGCGCAGCAGATCCCGACGCCGGTCGGCGGGAAGCTGCCGCCGCAGGACCTGGGCACGCCGGCAGTGCCGACCCGCGCCGAAGTCGAGCTGCAGAAGCCACCTGCTGCTGCGCCGTCGACCGCGCGGGTCGAGTCCGGTGGGGCGTTCCAGCAAGCGCCGTGCGCGCTCGAAGATTCGCAAGTTCGCGTCACGTTGACTGCGATCGTTTTCGAGACGCCCGAGGGCACGCCGATCGCGCCCGAGTTGCAGGCATTGCTCGCGGACCTCGCGACGGTGCCCGCGGGTGAGCAGCCGATCTCGCTGGTCTGTCGCATCCGCGATCAGGTGAACGAGCGGCTGAGCGGGGCCGGCTATATCGCGCTGGCGCAGATTCCGGCGCAGGAGATCCGCTCGGGCCAGTTCAAGCTGCAGATCGTGTCCGCGCGGATCGTGGAACTTCGCGTGCTCGGCGACCTGGGGCCGTTCCGCGGCGAGGTAGAGCGTCGCATTGATGCGCTGCGCGCGCTGACCCCGCTCAACCGCCGCGATGCAGAACGCATCCTGCTGCTGACCGGCGACGTTCCCGGGGTGGACGTGACACTGTCGCTGAGCCCGGCGCAGACCAAGCCGGGCGAAGTGATCGGCACGCTGACGGTCGAGACCAAGCGACTGCAGGTGCTGGCCAACATCCAGAACTTCGGTTCGCCGCAGCTGGGCCCGTGGGTCGCGTCGATCCGCGGCGAGGCCTATGGCCTGACCGGGCTCGCCGATCGGACGTATTTCGGCTACTCCAATTCGATCGATTGGGACGAGATCCGCGTCGCGCAGGCGGGGCATGATTTCGCGCTGAATGGATCGGGGTTGCGCGCGCAGATCGCGGGCAGCGTCGCTTTCTCGCGGCCCGACATCCTCGAACTCGACCTGCGCTCGCGCTCGGCGATCCTGAGCGTCGAGCTGAACCAGATGCTGGTGCGCACCGTGCCCGCGCAGTTGCGCATCGGCGCCGGGCTGGAACTGCTCAATCAGCGGACCCAGATCTTCCAGGGCGGCACGGGCGTGCCCTTCACGCGCGACAGCCTCCGCGTAGCCTATGGCCGGCTGAACGGGCAGCTCAACCTGAACGGCGATGACGGATCGAGCGCGTCGATCACCGGCTATGCCGAAGTTCGCCGGGGGACAGGCCTGTTCGGTGCGTCCGACCAGGGCGAGGTGAAGAACGGCTATTCGCCGAGCCGGTTCGACGGCAATCCGCGCGCTACCGTGATCCGCGGCGAGATGCTCGCCGATTTCCGCACGCAGATGTTGGTGTCGCTGGGCATCTCAGCGTTCGGGCAATGGACGCGCGATCCGCTACTCAATCTCGAGGAATTTTCGCTAGGCAACTATACCTATGGCCGCGGCTATGATCCGGGCTCGAACGGTGGCGACCGGGCGGTCGCGTTCCGCATCGAGCCGCGCGTGCGCGTGCCGCTGAAGCTGCCGGTCTCGATCGAGGCGACGGGCTTCTACGATTGGGTGCGGCTGTACAATCTCGATGCCGGCACGACCGAGCGCAACCGGCTGCTGCGCTCGGTGGGCGGCGGCGTGCGCGTGATCATGCCGGGGCGCCTACTGCTCGATGCGTTCTACGCCAAACCGCTCGACCGGGCGCTGCTGACCGACACGCGTAAGCCCAACGGCCGGTTCATGATTTCGTTGACGACGCAACTTTTCCCCTGGGGAGGCCGCTGATGCCCGTTCCTGCGCCCGTTTCCGCGTATGGCCAGCGCCGCGTCGTGTTGCGCCGGTTGCTTCTCTCGACGGCGCTGATCGGGGGCGGCCTGGCGCCGATGATCGCGGCGGCGCAGGTGCCGCCAATTCCGCAGGTTGCAGACGCTGGCGGCGCGATCGTGACGCCGGCGGTCGCGCTGCCGGCCAGCACCGCGCTCGACGTCAACCTGAACGCGCGGAACCGGATTATCACCTGGGCGACGTTCAACGTCGCAGAGGGAGCGACCGTAACCTTCCGCGACTCAACGGCGACCGCGACCGCGGCGAATCCGCTGACGGTGATCAATCGCGTGCTGCCGGCGATAGCGCCTATTCTGACCAATCCGTCGCAAATCAACGGATCGATCACCGCCAACAACATCAACGTGTGGATCGTGAACCCCGACGGCATCACCTTTGGCCGGACGGGTTCGTTTTCTGGCGCCGGGCTCGTCGTGAGCACCATTCCGCTGGCGCTGACACCGGCGCAGGAGGCCGCTTTCCAGGCGGTCGGCGGGAGCTTGCCCGGAACGCTGCTGTTCAGCGCGGGCGAAGGTGGCGCTTCGATCGCGCCGATCCGCTTCGTCGGCGGCGCTACTCCCGGCGCGATCACCGCTACCGGCTCGATCGTCGCGGTGGCGCAGCAGATCGAGAACGAAAAGACGCTGACTGCCACCAGCGGTTCGGTCGCGCTCGTCGCGGCAAGCGACGTGACCTTCAACAGCGGGGTCGACAATCCGCTAAGCATCAGGATCAACGCCGGCTCGGTGCTGGGCACGGCAGCAATCGCCGCGGGCGGCGTGATCAGCGGCGGATCAGTGGTGATCGCCGGCGGTGCGCAGGCGGCGGTGACCGGCGCGTTGCTAGGCGTGACAGCGTCGCAGTTGACCGCGACCGCGGCGAACGGTGCTGTGGTGATCGCGACTGCGCCGACGACGGTCGGCGGGTCCGTGCTCGACATCGTCAACGGTGTGGAAGGCGAACCGCCGGTTCAGCCGGGGATCAACGTGAGCGGTGGCCTCAACGCCAGCGGCGCGACCAGCGACGTGATCCTCAACGCCGCGGGGGCGCTGTCGATCACGGGGGGTAGCGCGCAGGCGACGCGTGACGTGTCGTTCGGCGCGGTCGAAGCGATCACGGCTGGCGGTGGGGTGACGGCGGGACGCAACTATTCGGTCGCGGGGAGCACGGCGGCGCTGGGGCGCGCCGGTGCGGTACTTAGCCAGACGGCCGGCGGGCTGGTCACGGTCAGCGCGGCGACCGGGGGAATCACGGGGCTGGGCGCGCTCTCGCTCCAGTCGAACAGCGCCGCTCCGGGCGCCGAGGCCCTGACGTTGTTGGCTCCGACCGGCGCGATTGCATTTGCCGAGACCACGCAAGTGGTCGGCGGGCGGACCGGCGCGCGATCCGACGTGCTGGTCACCAGCAATGGCGCCGTGACGCTCGGTGGCGTCGTTGGGGAGTCGCTGCGGACGCTCGGTAATGCGGACGATCTGCTCGTCACCACCGGCGCATTCGCGGCCGGGTCGATCGACGTGGTGCAGCCGCTCGGCATCCGCAGCGACAGCAGCATCGCGATCGTAGGCGATGTTACCGCGCGCGGTGCAGGATCGGGGATCGACCTGCGCGGGACGAGTGTCGCGGTCGGCGGCGTCATGCGCAGCAATGGCGCTGACATTCTCGTCTCGGCGACCAACGATCTTTCGCTCGCCGGCGCGGCGACGACGCTGTCGACCGACGACCCGACGCTAGGGTCGATCGGGCTGCTTGCTGGCGGGAACGTGCTAACGATCGGTGCGGTGCGCGCCGGCGAGGACGTGGGCATTCGGGCAGGCGGCACGGCGGGGCTGGCGGCGGTGTTCGCTGGCGACGATGCAGACTTAACCGCGGTTGGCGCATTGACGCTCAGCCGCGTCAATACGGCCGGCAACGGCGCGGATACCCGCGCGGTGACGTTCGATCCGGCGCTGGCCGGAACAGGAGGGATCGCGGCGGCGGGGCCGGAAGATGCTGCACTAGCCGGCAGCAATATCCGCCTAACCGCCGCATCCATCGCCTCGGGCGGCGTCGCGCTGACCGGATCGACCGACAGCGGCCTCGTGGTCGAGCAATTGGCGAGCGCGAGCGCGGCGCTGCTGGCGGATCGTGAAATCCCGCTCGGTACGTCGGACGATATCCGCGTCGGGCAGGCGCAGACGAATGCGGGCGACCTCAACGTGCGGGCGACCGATGGCTCGGTCAGCGGGCTGGCGGCGGGCTGGGTCAATTCGGCCGGCGGCTCCGAGCTCGTCACGGCCGGGAACGTCTCGATCACCACGCCGGGCGCGGTGACGATCGGATTGATCGACGCCGGCGGATCGGTTTCGGGCACGGGCACGCTGGGCCAGGTGCGCATTCGGCGGGTCGAGGCCGACACGCTTGATCTGGCGGCGATTGGCGGATTGCAGATCGGCAGCGTCGACGTGGTCGATACGGTTGCGCTGACCAACCTCGGTGGCGCGCCGGATGCGTTCAGCCAGAGCGGCGCGACGCTGGTGAGTGACCATGGCCGTGCGGACCTGAATGCCGGTGACGCGCTGACGGTGCGGGCGCTGGCCGGTGCGGCGCAGCTTGGCGCGACGGCGGGCGATACGGTCGATATCCGCAGCGATGCGCTCGACGTGACGAGTGCGACGGCGGGGACGGGCAGTCTGTTCCTGCTCGCCGAAAGTGGTCGCCTGGCGCTCGGGACCGGGCTTGCGGCGACGACGGCAACGCTGGCGAAGCGCGATGACGATGCGATCGTCGGGGCGGCGGCGGACGCGTTGTTCGTGACGGCATCGGTGACCGGCGGGACTGGGGTCGACGTGCGGAGCGCGAGCGATGCTACCGTGTTGGCGGCCACCGCCACCACTGGCAATCTTGCGGTGCAGGCGGCGCGTGACGCGGCGCTTGGCACCGGCACGGCGACTGCCGGGACGCTGGCGCTTCTTGCTGGTCGCGATGCGGCATCGGCGACGCGGCTGGCGGCAGGCGAAGATGTGAGCGTCGAGGCGGGTGGAAACGCGACGCTGACCGCGCTTCAGGCCGGCGACGACATTGTTCTGGGGGCAGCCGGCACGCTGTTCCTGGCCGAGGCGACGACGCTCGGGACGGGCGCGGATACGCGCGCGGTGACGTTCACGCCGGCGCAGGCCGGGCTCGGCGATCCGCTGGTCGCGGGGACCGGGGGGATCGCGATCGGCGCACCCGAGGACGCCGCGCTCGTCGGGAGCAACATTCGGCTTCGCGCTGATTCCGTTGCCGGGCCGGCGCTGACTGGATCGACAGACGTCGGGCTCGTGATCGAAAGCCTGAACAGCGCCGCTGCGATTGTGACGGCCGACCTCAGCGACATCCGGGTCGGTTCAGCGACGACGGGCGGCGCGTTGACGGTAACTGCCGGGGCTGGCTCGATCAGCGGCTTGCGCAATGGCTGGGTGGCTAGCGCGGGCGGGTCGCAGCTGCGCACACCGGGGACGGTGAGCATTGCGGCGCCGAACGGCGTTGCGATCGGGACGATCGAGGCGGGCGGCGCGGTGTTCAGCGATGGCGCCTTCAGCACCGCTCGGTTCGGCCGGATCGCGGCGGACAGCCTTTCCTTGTCTGCCGTCGACGGATTGCAACTTGGCACGGCCAGCGTGACCGGCACGGCGGACCTGAGCGTGACGGGCGGCAGCGCTGCAGCCTTTGGCGCGGTCGCGACGCCGCTGGTGGCGGAATATGGCGCGGGCGATCTGAACGCCGGTGGCGCGCTGACGGTGGCGGCGCTGACGGGGGCGGCGCAGCTTGGCGCGACGTTCGGCAGCAGCATCGACGTGCAGGCCGATGCGATCGACATTGCGAGCGCGACCGCGCGGACGGGCAGCCTGTTCCTGCTTGCCGAACAGGGTCGGCTGACGCTCGGCACGGGAAGCGCGGCGACGAGCGCGACGGTTTGGAAGCGCGATCTGGACGCGATCGCGGGTACGCCGGCGGCGGTGGCCGATGCGTTGTTCGTCACGACATCGCTGACCGGCGGCACGGGCGTCGACGTGCGCAGCGAGACCGACGCCAGCGTGGCGAGTGCGATGGCGACGACGGGCGACCTGCGGGTGCAGGCCGCGCGGGATGCCTCGATCGGCACGGGCAATGCGCTCGCGGGTACGCTCGCGCTGCTGGCCGGACGGGATGCCGGTTCGGCGACGCGGCTCGCTGCGATCGAGGACGTGAGCGTGACGGCTGGGGGCGCCGCGACCTTGCGCGCGCTGGAGGCCGGCGACGATATCGATCTGCTGGCAAGCGGGGCGGTGTTCCTGAGCGAAGCGACGACGCTCGGGACGGGCGCCGATACGCGGGCGGTGAGTTTCACGACGGCGCAGGCCGGGCTCGGCGATCCACGAATAGCGGGCACGGGCGGGATCGCGATCGGCGCGCCCGAAGATGCTGCGCTGGTCGGCAGCAACATCCGTATTCGTGCGGCGTCGATCGGTGGGCCGGCGCTGAGCGGCTCGACCGATGCCGGCCTGGTCGTGGAGGGGCTGAGCAGCGCCAGCGCGACGCTTCTGGCGGATCTGGGCGACATCCGGATCGGCAGCGCGGCGACGGACACGGGCGCGCTCGCCGTCACCTCGAACCTCGGATCGGCCAGCGGATTGCGTGACGGCTGGGCTCCGACGATGGGCGGCTCGACCCTGAACACGCCCGGTACGGTGCTACTTTCAGTGCCTGGCACGATTTCGATCGGGGCGATCGACGCGGGCGGCCTGGCGAGCGACGGTGTGTTCACCACTGGCCGCTTTGGCCGGATTACGACGACGACCCTCGACCTGGTCGCGACGAACGGACTGCAGATTGGGATCGCCGATGTGGCCGGCGCGGCGAACCTGCGCGTCCTCGGCGGCGCGGCGGCGGCGATCGAATTGATCGGCACGCCGATCGTGGTGGGTTATGGCGGCGCGAATCTGGATGCGCGCGGCGCGTTGACAATCGATGCGCTGCTTGGCGCGGCGCAGCTGGGCGTTACGCTGGGCAGCAGTGTTGCGATTCGCGGCGATGCGGTCGGCATCACCAGCGCCACGGCGCGCGACAGCTCGCTTTTCGTGCTGGCGGAGAACGGGCGGCTGACGCTCGGCACCGGGCTAGCGGCGACTACGGCGACGCTGGCGAAGCGTGACGACGATGCAGTCGCGGGAACGCCAGCGGCTGTGGCGGACGGGCTGTTCGTCACGACCTCACTGACCGGCGGGACCGGCGTGGACGTGCGTAGCGCGACCGATGCGACGCTCTTGGGCGCCACGGCAACGACGGGCGATCTCAGGGTTCAGGCGGCGCGGGACGCATCGATCGGCACGGGCGCTGCGATCGCAGGAACGGTCGCACTGCTGGCCGGGCGAAACGCCGGTTCCGCGACACGGCTCGCTGCGTTCGAGGACGTGAGCGTCGATTCTGGCGGCAATGCGACGTTGGCGGTGCTGCGGGCCGGCGACGATGTCGATCTGCGGGCGACCGGGACGTCGTTCCTGACCGAAGCGACGACACTCGGCACGGGGCCGGACAACCGCGCGGTGACGTTCACGCCGGCGCAGGCCGGGCTCGGCGATCCGCTGGTGGCGGGGACGGGTGGGATCGCGATCGGCGCGCCCGAAAACGCGGCGCTCATTGGCAGTACAATCCGTATCCGTGCGAGCACGGTTGCGGGGCCGGCGCTGACCGGCTCGACCGACGACGGGCTCGTTGTTGAGAGCCTGAGCAGTGCTTCGGCGACGATTACGGCCGATCTTGGCGATATCCGGATCGGTAGCGCTGTGACTAGCGGTGGGGCGCTGGGCGTCAGCGCTGGCGAGGGGTCGATCAGCGGCTTACGCGACGGCTGGATGGCGACCGGTGGTGGCGCGACGTTGAGCACGCCCGGGCGAGTGGTCATTGACGCCACCAATGCGGCGACGTTCGGCACGATCAACGCGGGCGGGGCAGTGACCAGCAGCGGCACGATCGGCACGGCGCGGTTCGGCCGGATCGTCGCGGCGTCGCTCGACCTGTCCGCGACGGGTGGGCTGCAGATCGGTTCGGCGCAAGTGAGTGGCGTGGCCACCTTGCGCACGACCGGCGGCAGTGCGGCGGCAGTCGATCCGATCGCAATGCCGCTCGTCGACGGTTATGGCTCGGCGCGGCTGGCTGCGGCGACCGATTTGTCAGTCGGCGCGCTGCTTGGGGTCGCGCAGCTCGGCGAGATCGACGGCGCGAGCATCGTCGTTGCCGCGGATGCGCTGGATGTCGTCGATGCTGCGAGCACGACGACGCTGTCGCTGCTGGCGGAAGCCGGGCGCCTGACACTCGGGACCGGTGTTGCGGGGACAAGTGCGACGCTGGTCAAACGCGATGACGATGCCGTGGCTGGTGTTGTGGCGGCGAGCGAGGATGCGCTGTTCGTCACCGCCGCGATCACTGGCGGCACCGATGCAACGATCATCAGCGCGACCGACGCGACGATAAACGCGGCGACCGCGACGGCGGATAATCTGGTGGTCCAGACGGGTCACGATGCAGTGATCCTGACCGGGCTGGCGGGGACGGATCTGTCAGTGACGGCGGGGCGCGACGTGACGTCGGCGGTCGATCTGACCGCGGCGCGGAATCTTACGATCGATGCCTTGGGCAGTGCGACGATCGCGACTGCCACCGCCACGAGCGAGGCGCTTGCGATCACGGCGCGTAACGGCGCGCTTTCGCTGGGCACGGGAGTTGCGGGCACTGTCGCGACGTTGACCAAGCTCGACACGGATGGCGTCGTGGCGGCTGGCGACGCGTTGGCCGTTACGACTGCGGTCACTGGCGGCAGCGATGTCGTGATCTTCAGCGCGACGGACGCAACGATCAACGCGGCGAACGCGACGTCGGGTAATCTGGCGGTCGAGACGGGCCGCGATGCGGTGATCCGGAGCGGGCTGGGGGGGACGGATCTGTCGGTAACGGCAGGCCGTGACGCGACGTCGGCGGTCGATCTGACCGCGGGGCGGAACCTGACGATCGATGCCTTGGGCAGTGCGACGATCGCGACTGCCACCGCCACGAACGAGGCGCTTGCAGTAACGGCGCGTAATGGTGCGTTGTCGCTCGGCACCGGCGGCGCGGGCACGGTTGCTACGTTGACCAAGCTCGACACTGATGGCGTGGTCGCGGGTGGCGATGCGCTAATCGTCACCGGCTCGGTTACTGGCGGCAGCGATGTTGCGGTCTTCAGCTCGACCGATGCGACAATCAACGCGGCGACCGCGACGACTGGCAATCTGGTGGTCGAGACGGGCCGCGATGCGGTGATCCGGACCGGGCTGGCGGGGACAGATCTGTCGGTGACGGCAGGCCGTGACGCGACGTCGGCGGTCGATCTGACCGCGGGGCGGAATCTCACGATCGACGCGTTGGGCGCCGCGACGGTCGCGAATGCTACCGCCACGAGCGAGGCGCTGACGATCACGGCGCGTAATGGCGCGCTGTCGCTGGGCACGGGGGTTGCGGGCACGGTCGCGACGTTGACCAAGCTCGACACGGATGGCGTGGTGGCGGCTGGCGACGCGCTGTTCGTTACCGGCTCGGTCACTGGCGGCAGCGATGTCGCGATTTTCAGCGATAGTGCGGCGACGATCAGTCGTGCGGTTGCGACGATCGGCAATGTCTCGGTGACGACGGGTGGCGACGCTTCGGTCGGGACGGGCATCGCCGGGACGGATCTGACGATCGACGCGGGTGGCAACGCGACGTCCGCGCTTGCGCTCACCGCTGATCGGGATCTCACGGTAACCGCGGTGGGCGCTGCAACGATCGCGAATGCGACGGCAACAGTCGGGGCGCTGGCGATTTCTACCGGCAACGGTCCGCTGACGCTCGGCACCGGGACCGCTGGGACAAGCGCGTCGCTCACGAAGCTCGATGCCGACGGTGGTGGGACGGCGGCCGATGCACTGTTCGTGACGGGGTCGATCACCGGCGGCACCGACGTGACGATCCGCAGCGCGACCGACGCGATCGCCGCGCTGGCGAGTGCGACGGCGGGTGATCTGCTGGTCGTGACCGGGCGCGACGCGGTGATCGACCGCGGTGGCGCGGGCAGCGACCTGACGATCAATGCCGGGCGAGATGCGAGGTCGACGATCGATCTCACCGCAGGCAACAATCTCACGATCAATGCCGGCGGGCTGTCAGCGATCGCGAACGCGACGGCGCAGAGTGGCGCGCTGACGATCACGACGCAGACTGGCCCGCTGACGCTCGGCACCGGGGTGGCGGGGACAAGCGTCTCGCTGACCAAGAACAATGTCGATGGCGGCATCGCGGCCGACGACGCGCTGTTCGTGACGGGCTCCGTCACCGGCGGCATGGACGTGTCGATCGTCAGCGCGACCGATGCGACGGTGAGCCTCGCGACTGCGACGACGGGCAACCTGCTGGTCGATGCGGGACGGGATGCCGTCGTGGTGACCGGGGTCGCCGGTAGCGATCTGGCGATCAGCGCAGGTCGTGACGCCTCATCGAGCGACACGCTGAGCGCTGGTCAAAACATCACGATCGATGCGGGCGTTTCGGCCTTGATCGCGCGGGCTGCTGCTGCGGGTGGTGCGCTGGCGGTCACGACACAGCGCGGCGCGCTGACGCTTGGCCTCGGCACGGCGGGCACGGACGTGTCGCTCACCAAGCAGGATATCGACGGGGGCGGCACGCCTGATGATGCGCTGTTCGTGACCGGTTCGGTCACCGGCGGCGCTAATGTGACGATCGTCAGCGCGACGAGCGCGACAATCAATCAGGCGACCGCGACCGGCGGAAATCTGTCGGTCGCGACCGGGGGCGACGCTAGCGTCCGGAGCGGTGATGCCGGCGGCAATCTCGTCATCGACGCGGGGCGTAATGCTTCGTCGGATGTGGCGCTGGTGGCGGGCGAGGACGTTACCATCGATGCGGTCGGCGATGCGACGATCGCCAGCGCCACGGCGACGCGCGGTGCGCTGGCAATCACGTCGGAAAGCGGCGCGCTGACGCTCGGTACGGGAGTCGCGGGAACAGGCGTCACGCTTACAAAGCTCGGTGCGGTCGGCGGTTTGATCGTCTCAGATTCGGTCCTTGGCGGCACCGACGTGACGATCGGCAGCGCGACCGACGCGACGATCGAGCGGGCGACCGCTACGACGGGTACGCTGCTGGTGACCGCCGACCGTGACGCGGTCGTGCGGGTTGGCGCGGCGGGCACCGACATCGGCATCAGCGCGGGCCGCGATGCGTTGTCGGATACTGACCTTACCGCGGTTGGGAACGTCTCGGTCGATGCGATCGGGGATGCGCAGATTGCCAATGCCACGGCAGTTGCGGGCAATCTGGCGATCTCGACGCAGCAAGGCGCGCTGACGCTTGGCACAGGCGACGCCGGGGCGAACGTGACACTGAGCAAGGCCGCGGTTGGCAGCGGTGACGGGGCCGACGCTTTGTTCGTTACCAACTCCGTCACCGGCGGCGCGAACGTGACGATCACCAGCGCGACCGATGCGACCATCGAGCTGGCGACGGCGACCGCGGGTAATCTGACCGTCGGCACGGACGGCAATGCGATCGTGCGGATCGGCCGTGCGGGCACCGACATCGGCATCGCCGCGGGCGCGGATGTGGTTTCGGACACCGAGTTGACGGCGGGGCGGGACATCACCGTCGATGCGGTCGGCAGCGCACGGGTCGTTTCCGCTACCGCGACGACGGGCGCACTGGCGATTGCCACGGTGACCGGGCCCCTAACGCTCGACACGGGGACCGCCGGTGCGGGCGTCACGCTGGCCAAACGGGGTACGATAGGCGGCCTCGACGTCACTCAGTCCGTTACCGGCGGCGGGGACGTGACGATCAGCAGCACGACCGACGCAACGATCGAGCTAGCGATGGCGACGGCGGGCAATCTGCTGGTCAGCGCCGCGGGGGACGCGCTCGTCCGCAGCGGCGGGGCGGGCACGAACCTGACGGTGAATGCCGGCGGGGACGTGCGCTCGGATATCGCTCTGACCGCAGGTCAGCATCTCTCGATCGATGCCGGTGGCAGCGCCGATGTGCTTGCAGCCACCGCGACCGACGGGGCGCTGGCGATCACGACGCGCAGCGGTGCGCTCACGCTGGGTACCGGGACTGCCGGGACCAGCGCGACGCTGACGAAGCTTGGTGTCGATGGTGGGTTGTTGGTGACGGGTTCGCTGACGGCGGGCACCGACGCGGCGATCCGCAGCGATACGTTTGCGACGGTGCGCGAGGCGACGGCGACCGCGGGCAACCTGCTGGTCGAGACGGCTGGCGATGCCATCCTATCGACGATTGGTGCCGGGACTGACCTGACGGTGACGGCTGGCGGCGACGTTGTCTCCGACATCAGCCTGACTGGCGGACGGAACGTTACGATCGACGCGGCTGACAGTGCGGCGATCACGACCGCCACGGCCACCGGAGGTGCGCTGGCGATTACGACGCGGAACGGTGAGTTTACGCTCGGCACCGGACTTGCCGGCACGAGCGCGACGCTGACCAAGCTTGGTACCGTCGACGCACTTTCCGTCACCGGATCGATCACGGCCGGTACCGATGCGACGATCCGCAGCGCCACGTCGGCGACGGTGCGCGAGACGACGGCGAGCGCGGGTGATCTGCTGGTCGTGACGGGTGGCGACGCAACCCTCTCGACGGCAGCGGCAGGAACGAACCTGACGGTGAACGCCGGCGGCGACGTTGTTTCCGACATCAGCCTTACGGCAGGGCGGGACCTCTCTGTGGATGCCGGCGGGAGCGCCGATGTACTCGCCGCCACGGCAACGGGCGGTGCGTTGGCGATCACGACGCAGCGCGGTGCGCTGACGCTGGGCACAGGAGTTGCCGGGAGCAGCGCGACGCTGACCAAACTCGGGGTCGATGACGGCCTAGTCGTCACGGACTCGCTCACGGCTGGCACCGATGCGACGATCCGGAGTGCGACGTTCGCCACGGTGCGCGAGGCGACGGCGACTGCCGGCAATCTGCTGGTCGCAACGGGCGGCGATGCGACCCTTGTGACCGTGGCCGCTGGAAACGACCTGACGGTGACCAGTGGCGGCGACCTGATCTCCGATACCAGCCTTGTTGGCGGGCGGAACCTCACGATCGATGCGGCTGACAGCGCGGCGATCGAGCGTGCTGTCGCAACACGTGGTGTGCTGGCGATCACGACGCGCAGTGGGGGGCTCACCTTGGGCACGGGTGTCGCTGGCACGAGCGCCACGCTGACCAAGCTTGGTGCGGTGGATGCGCTGTCCGTCACGGGTTCGCTCACGGCGGGCACCGATGCGACGATCCGTAGCGCAACGTCTGCGACGGTGCGGCAGGCCACTGCCACGGCGGGCAATCTGCTCGTCGAGACGGGTGGCGACACGATCCTTGCGACGGGGGCGGCGGGGACCGACCTGACGATAAACGCTGGCCGCAGTGTCGTGTCCGACCTGAGCCTGTCGGCCGGGCGGAACGTTGCGGTGACTGCCGCGACCGAGGCGCGGATCGCTTCGGCTGCCGCGACTGGCGGCGCGCTGGCGATCACGACGCAGGCTGGTGCGCTGACGCTGGGGACCGGAGTCGCGGGGACGAGCGCTGCGCTGACCAAGCTTGGTGCGACGGACGCACTGTCCGTGACGGGTTCGCTCACGGTCGGCACCGATGCGACGATTCGAAGTGCGACCGCAGCCACCGTCAACCGCGTCGAGGCGAGGACGGGTGCGCTTGCGGTGACGACGGGTAGCGATGCGATCGTCACCACCGGGCGCGCGGGGACCGACCTGACGCTCACCGCCGGGCGCGACGTGACGTCGAGTGACGCTTTGGCGGCGGGCCGCACTGTGACGATCGATGCGGGCGGCACTGCCTCCATCGCCATTGCTGCCGCGACCAGCGGCGCGTTGGCGATCACCGCGCGGCGCGGTGGCTTGGCGCTCGGCAGCGGTCGCGCAGGGGCGGGGGTCGTGCTCACCACGCGCAACGAAGACGGCATCGCGAGTGCGGGCGAGGCGCTGGGCGTGACCGGATCGGTGACGGGTGGCACGGACGTGACGATACGCAGCGCCACCGCCGCCACCGTCAACCAGGCGACCGCGACAGGCGGGACCCTGCTCGTCGAAACCGTGGGTGATGCTTCGGTGCGGAACGGTGTCGCGGGGAGCAACTTAGTTGTGACGGCGGGCGGAAACGCGGCGTCGGACACGTCGCTTACCGCCGGCAGCAATTTGACCGTGGATGCCGTGGGTAGCGCGACGATCGCGAATGCCACGGCGACGCGCGGTGCGTTGGCGATCACGACGCGCAATGGCGGGATATCGCTGGGCACTGGTGTTGCGGGGACCAACGCGACGCTCACCAAGGCTGGTACGGCGGGCGGACTGTTCGTGACGAATGCTCTTACGGCCGGCGGCGACGTGACCGTGCGCAGCGCCACCGCTGCGACGGTGAACCAGGCGACCGCGACCGGCGGCCCACTGCGCGTCGATGCGGGCACCGACGCGATCGTGCGGACGGGCAGCGCGGGCACCGACCTGACGGTGACGGCGGCGCGCAACGCGACGTCGGATCGCAGCATGACTGCGGGGCGCAATATCGCGGTTCAGGCCGGACAGAGCGCGCAGATCACCGCGGCGACCGCGCGCGCGGGCACGCTCGCGATCACGGCCACGACCGGCGACCTGACGCTCGGCACCGGCAGCGCCGGCACGACCGCCACGCTGACCAAGCGCGGCGGCACGGGCGGATTGACGATCGGCACCAGCCTGACAGCGGCGGGCTACGTGACGCTCGACAGCGCTGGGGCGATCGAGGTTTCCGGCCCGGTTACCGCAAGCGGCGCGAGCGCGACGATCACCGCGATCAACAACGGCACGGGCGCGACGGCGATCGGGGGTGCCGCGGGCACGCCGGGCTTCGCACTCGCCGAGGTCGAGGTGAACCGGTTGCGGGCGGCCAATGTGGTGGTCGACTCGCTGACGCGCGATGTGTCGATCGGCAAGCTCGCGATCGACGGCGGCACGGGTTCATCGGCGCTGCGCTTCTTCACCGTCGGTTCGGCCGCGGTGACGGGAGCGGTTAGCGGCGGCGGGACGGGAACGTTGCAGATCGGCGGGCGAAACGGGGCCGAGCCGATTGGGCTGGTCGATGCGGCGACGCTGGCGCGGCGGATCACGGCGGACGTTTCGGGGGCATCGATCGCCTTCGCCAACGGCACCGTCGATCTGCGCGCGCAGCGGGTCACGTTCGGCTCGGGGTTCGAGTTCAACACCTATGTCGGGCTGACCAATGCCGAGGTGGCGCGGATCGTCGCCAATGCCGGGTCGGCGCTGTACAATGGCAATACAAGCCGAGCGGATTATCTCGTTACAAAGAAGCTGACCATCAGTTACGCCGACTTCGCATTGTTCCAGAACACCAAGCCGGGGGTGTCGGGTGGTGTGGTGCTGAATGCGGGCGGAGGCAATTCGGTCGATCAAACGGCGCTGCAACTCTACAGCACGGGCGATTTCAAGGACAACAGCTTCGCGGTGTTCGGCACGGTCAATGGCTTCGTCGGGCGCGCCGCGGGCGTGTTGCCGAACGAAGTGCTCAACATCGCGGACCCGAACCCGCGGACGCTGCGCATCACCCAGTCCAATTCGCGCGTGAACGGCTGCGTCATCGGATCGCCGGATCGCGGCTGCCTGATCACCGACGTGCCGCGCACCGAATTCCGCCTGTACGACGAGCGACAGACGCAGCTGTTCACCACGGCGGACGACGCCTCGATCTATGCCAACCCGCTGGTCGGGCGCGGCAACGAGGGATTGATCGTCGACATCGCCGACGTACCGGTCGGGATCGACACGATCGAATGCCCGGAAGACGAGCCCAATTGCCGCACGCCAGGGAGCCCGCGATGACGATGACCGGCCGTAACGCCCTCTACCTCGCGGCGGCGGCAATCGCCGTCGTGCCGCTCTCCCCCGCGGCGGCGGCGCCCGCGCCCGAGCGCTTTGCGGTCGGCGTGAACAGCGTTGGTGACACCTGCTCGGCCGCGCGCGTCTGGACCTCCGACGCCGGGCCGATCCGGATGGCGGTGGACCAGCCCTATGCGATATCGTGCCGCGGCGTATCGGCGGCACAGGCTGAGGGTTATGTGAGCGCGAGCGGCAAGGCGCCGGCGCTGGACCAGTGCGGCGCGTCAGTAACCGTAACCCTGGCGGGGATCGGCCCGGCGGAAGTGCGGCGGTGCTTCGACGCGCAGCTTTCGCGCTCCGCTGTCGACGTTCGCTTCATGCGCGGGGGGCGGCAGTATCAGGGCGCGGCGCTCGAAACGTCGCTCGGCGTGCTGGAAAATGCGTTGCGTGTTGTCGTGACCGGTGCGCCGGCCCCGGCCCCGCGCAGTGTTGCCAAGCCGACGGTCGAGCTCGCTAGCCTGCCGGCCGGACCGCTGGTCGCGGCGACCGGGCAAGGCGGTGGCCTGACGGCGGAAGCCGCGCTGACCGACGGGATTTCGTCATTGCAGGCCGGGCGCATGCTTGACGCCTCGCGGATCCTCAACGATGCGCTGCGGCAGTTCGCGGGCACCGATGTGGTGACGCGCGTCGATTTGCGGTTGGCGGCCGGGCTGGCGGATTCGAACCTCAGCCAGTTCGGTGCGGCGGATCAGCATTTCGCGGTCGCCGAGCAATTGCTGCTCGATAATCGCAGCCTCGCCGATGCCGCGATCAAAACGCAGCAATTGCAGGTCTATCGCGGGCTGCACCTGATCAACCAGCGGCGCTGGCCCGACGCCATCGCGGCGCTGGCGCTGGGCAACACAAGCGGCGACCTGTCCGACCCAGTGGTGCTCAGCCGGCTGAACCAGGAAGCCTCGCGCACTCGCGACTCGCTGCAATCGACGCTTGCCGATACCGGATCGATCCAGCGCAACCTGCTGGAAGCGCAACGCAACTGGGCGCTGAGCGTGGCCAGTCTCGCGCAGGGCGACATTCCGGGGGCGGAGAGCGCGCTGACGCGGGCGGCGAATGCGGCGCGCGACCCGGTGCGCGACATCGATCCCGAGCGGATCGTGTGGATGCGCGCGTCGATCGAGCGGCAGAAGGGGAGGATCGAGGCTCGTAAGGGCGCGATCGAACCGTCGCTGGCGAGCTTCGACTGTGCGATCAGTGCGCTGCAGGGGACCGCGCCGCGCACGCCGGCCGCATGCATGTTCGCGCCGGGCCGCGCACTGCCCGATGCCGCGGCGAACGCGCCACTGCTGGTGGAGGCGCAGCTTGAACGCGCCAGCACCGCCTCGCGCAACCCTGCGCTGAGCCCGGCGGAAGTGCTGCAATCCTATACCGCGGCGGTGCAGTCGCTGCCCGATCTCGCGGGCACGGGCACGGTGTCGCTGTCGGCGCTCGAACGCTATTTCACGCTGTTGACGCAGGCGCCGCCGGCGGAAGCGCGCGACGAGGAATATTTCCGCGCGATGCAGACAATCGGCGAGCCCGGAATTGCGCGCGAATATGCGCAGCTGCAGAAGGTGGTGTCGGCGGACGGCAAGGTCGCGGACCTGTTGCGCCAACGCAGCGATCTCGAGCGGCAGCTGATCCGGCTGCGCTACGAGATTTCGGCGTCGAGCGGCGCGGCGACGGCGGACCTCGAGGCGCTGGAGCGCGAGCGCGCGACGGCCGATGCGAAACTGTCCGAGATCAACGGCAAGCTGCTGGAGTCGAACGGCATCGGCGCGCTGGAGGATCAGCCAGCAACGGTCGCCAGCGTTCGCGCCGCGCTGGCACCGGGCGAGGTGTATCTCAAGGTCGCCGCGCTCAACACGGCGATGTTCGGGATCGCGATCGCGAAGGATCGCACCGACATTTACCAGATCAAGGGCAGCCTGACGCGGGTCGAAGAACTCGCGCGCACC
Source organism: Sphingomonas radiodurans (assembly GCF_020866845.1). Taxonomy (NCBI): domain Bacteria; kingdom Pseudomonadati; phylum Pseudomonadota; class Alphaproteobacteria; order Sphingomonadales; family Sphingomonadaceae; genus Sphingomonas; species Sphingomonas radiodurans. The sequence continues at coordinate 177,860 of NZ_CP086594.1, read as the reverse complement.
GTGCTGGCGAGCGCGCGCAGCGACGAGGAAGGCTTCATCAAGCCGTTCGCCGTCGGAGGGGCTTCGCAGCTGTTCGCGCTCGTCGCCGGGCCGGCTGCCGCGACGATCAGTGGTGCAACGAACGTGATCTACAATCCGGCCGGCGCACTGCGCCAGGTGCCGCTGGCGATCATGGTGTCCGACCCCGAGTCCGCCAAGGCGTATGCGGCGCAGTCGAGCAAGGGTGATTACAGCAAGGTCGCGTTTCTGGGGCGGCGTGCGCAGAGCGCGGTCGCGCTGTCGCCGCGCGCTTTCCTGCGTAGCCGCAACGACGTGGCGCCATCGACCGCGCCGCGCAAGTTCATCGGATTCGGTGAGAATGCGCCGCCGCAGGCCGCCTCGACCGCCGCACTCGGGCAGGAGCGGATGCCGTTCGATTGCGCGCTGACGTACAACGCCTGGGCCGGCGCGGTGAGTGGGCGCACGCCAGTAAGCGCGCGCGAGATCGCGATCGCCGCTGAGGCGTTGGGCGCAACGGGCGCGCCTGAAGTGACGGGGGCGGCCTTTACCGACGAGAATCTCGTCGCTGGGCCGATGAGCGAAGAGCTCGCGCAATATCAGGTGCTACATTTCGCAACGCACGGCATTCCCGAGACGCGCATCCAGGTCGACAAGTGCATGATGAACTTGCCGCCGTCGCTGATCACGACGCTGGTGGCGCCGCATCCCGACGGGCGGATCGGATCGGACGGCCTGCTGTCGTTCGACGAGGTGGCGCGGTTGCGGCTGAACGCAAATCTCGTCGTGCTTTCGGCGTGTGATACCTCGGCTGGCGCCAGCAGCGAAGTGGCGCGCCGGCGCGGCGTGGAGGATTCGACCCCGGCGCTCGACGGGCTCGTGCGTTCGTTCATCGTTGCCAATGCGCGGGCCGTGCTCGCGACCTTCTGGCGCGTCCCGGCGATCAAGCAGAGCGATGATCTGATGGCGAAATTCTACGGCACCGGGCGGGTTACCGCGATGGCGGGTGCGCTCAAGACGGCGCAGGCGCTGCTGATCGAACAGCCGCGCTATTCGCACCCGTATTTCTGGGGCGCATATTTCCTGGTCGGCGACGGGGAGAAGATGATGCTGTCGCCGGTGCGCTCGGCGGCGAAGTAACCAAGGAAGCGGCGGTCAAAGGAGAGGGTTCATGGCGTCGAAGCCCAGTTTTGGCGGATCGTTGTCAATCCAATCGCTCATCGATCGCGAGATCGGCTGTAATCCAGAGCTGAAGAACGGCGCCTCGGCCTATGTGAGCATCATCGCTGAATTCGCCGCGAGCAAGGACTCCGCGCTGTTTCTTGAGCGGCTGCTCGATCAGGCCGGGAGCACCTATCGCGCTGCCGGGCAATCGGGCGCTCAACTCTATACCTTTTCCGATCGCGGCGTGAGCTTCCTGTTCGACATGGTTAGACAGCGCGCGGTGCTGATCTGGGCGACGTCTCGACTGGTGCCGGCGAACTCGCGCGACAACAATTATCATGCCGGCTATCCCAGCGCTGGCACCAACCGAGACAAGGGCCATGCGATCAGCCATGCGCAGGGCGGCTTCGAGGGCGGACCGAACTATTTTCCGCAAGCGCGCCGGCTGAACCAATCGCGATCAGCCAACGGCAAGTTGTGGCGGGCGATTGAGCGCCACTTCAGTGCCAATCCTGGTGAAAGCGCGTTCGTGCGGCTGATCTACGCAAGCGGCAATGACGGCGACGTTCCGGACGAAGTGGAGTATCTGCTTCTGCCGATGACGGGGCAATATCGTGCGGTGATCTTCCCGAACAGCTGAAGTGGCCTCAGCCCCCCACTAGAACGGTGGGCATTCCGAGGATCAGTTTGCCGCCATGCGCCGTCGTGTCTCCGATGCGGGCTTGCGCGCTCCCCAGCGTGATCACCGTCATGCTAGCCACCAAGATGACGTCGGGCGGACCGACACACACGCACATGTCTCCGATGCGGGCCGCAGGGAGACCGCCGATCAGTACAGTGGGTGCGCACGGCCCCGACACCGGGCCGCCGACGTGCGGCACGACGCCAGTCACCATCGGGCACACGTGCATGTCGGTAAGCCGCGATGCGGGAGCGCCCATGGAAGCTTCCTTTTCGTGCGCACCATTCACGCACCAACAAACAATATAATAAAACAAGTGCGGCGCGAAGCACAAAGCGCTAAGCAACGCTTCGAAAGCGGGGTTGCGTCCGCGCACGACAGACGAATTGCGTTCACTGGGGGGTGGGGTGCTGATCGAGGAAGAAGATCGTGAGGCCGTTCTGGCGCCGATCGACGGGTCCGTCGGGGTCGACGGACGCGAAGACGAAGGTGCGGCCGCCGATCTGCTTCGCGAGATCCGGTCGCAGCGCAAATCTTTGGTCAAGATGGAACAGTCGCTGTCGATGGGCGACGAACCTGCCATTCCCGAAGGCGGGTGGGACTGGGACGATATTGGCGAGAACGCGCGCGATTACCTGACGCGGTTCGGGAAAGATCTCGAACCGATGGCGGTGCTGATCGAGGCGGCGGTGCGGCAGGACGGGCCGGAGGATCTCGCCGCGGCGATGGCGCTGCTCGCCGATGTGATCGAGACGTATTGGGATCAGGGCCTGTATCCGGCGGAGGACGAGGACGGCGTCGAGACGCGGTTTCAGCCGCTTTCGGGACTTAGTGGCGGCGGCAACGATCGCGAAGGTGCGCTGATCCTGCCGCTACGCCGTCTAGCGCTGGTGAAAGTGGGTGGCGACGCGTTGCGCCATCTCGACAAGGTCCGCGCTGATTCGGCGATGACGGCGGCGCAGACCGCGACGGATTCGAAAGCGGCAAAAATCGAGGAAGCCGAAACCACCTACAAGGAAATCGAGCAGATCGTGCGGCGAACATCGCGCGCGGCGCTCGAAAAGGCCGAAGCGGCAATCGCCGCGGCACATGCCGACTGGCGCCGTGCAATCAATTATATCACCGAGCGGACCAAGCCAGCGATGCCGGCGGCCTCACGCCTTACCGACGAACTCGCGGCGATCCGCGCATGGTTGCAAGGGCTTATCGCGCTGTTGCCGGCGGCCGCGCAAGCAGTCGACGAGACCAGCGTCGAACCTGCGGGCGGTGGCGGCGAGATGGTCGCTGCGGGCGGCGCGACGGCGGCTGCAGGGGGCTTCGTCGGCGGACGGATCACACGCCGCGAGGATGCGCTGAAGGCCGTGTCGCTCGCAGCGGATTACTTCACGGCATTCGAGCCACTGTCCCCGCTTGGCATGACGCTGCGCGAGGTTGACCGACGCGCGCGAATGAGCCTTCATGACTACATGGCTGAACTCATTCCGGATGAGTCGGCACGCAACGATTTCTACTGGCGCTCGGGCATCAAGCCACCGGAAGCGCCGGCGGCATCGTGGGAATAGCGGGGGCGCGATCCGGAGAAGCAACGTGGCGTGACGATGCGCAGGAGCGCGAGGGGAGATAGAAATGGCAGACTCGGTACATGACAAACTCAAGCGCGTGCGCAAGCCGCGCGTCCACATCACCTATGATGTCGAAACCGAAGGCGCGCAGGAAATCAAGGAGCTGCCCTTCGTCGTTGGCGTTATGGGCGACTTCTCGGGTGACTCGGCGATCCCGAAGAAGAGCCTGAAGGAGCGCAAGTTCATCGACCTGAAGAAGGACAAGTTCGACCAGGTGATGGGCCGGATCGAACCCGCGGTGAAGCTGAAGGTCGAGAATACGCTCGAGAAGAACGGCAAGGAGTTTGAGGTCAACCTCAAGTTCCGCTCGATGGACGATTTCGAACCCGAGAAGATCGTCGAGCAGGTCGAGCCGCTGCGCAAGCTGATGGAAACGCGCAACCAGCTGCGCGACCTGATGGCGAAGGCGGACGGCTCCGAGAAGCTCGAGAGCTTGCTCGAACAGATCCTCGGCGACGAGACCAAGCTCGGCGAGCTGCGCAAGCAGCTCGGCACCGACAGCAGCAAGGCGGAGTAGCACCATGGCCGACGTCGAAACCCAGGGCGCAGGTGGCGCCCAGACGACCACCGTCGATGCACCGGTAAGCCTGCTCGACGAAGCGATCAGCGTTACCAAGCAAACCGAGCCAGCGCGGGTCGAGGAGCTGATGCGCACGTTGGCGCAGGAAGCGATGACCGGCACCGTCCAGTTCAACAAGAACATGACTGTGACGCTGCGCGCGGCGATCGCGAAGATCGACGCGCAGATTTCCGAGCAGCTCGCGGCGATCATGCATGCCGACAAGTTCAAGCAGATGGAAGGTTCGTGGCGCGGGCTGAACTATCTCGTCAAGAACAGCGAGATCGGCCAGAGCCTGAAGGTCCAGGTGTTGAACGTCAGCAAGAAGGAGCTCGCCAGCGACCTTTCGAAGGCGACCGACTTCGACCAGAGCACGTTCTACAAGAAGGTCTACGAAGAGCAGTTCGGCACCGCGGGCGGCATGCCGTTCGGCGCGCTGATCGGCGATTATTATTTCTCGAAGCATCCCGACGACGTCGAGCTGCTGACCAACATCTCGAGCGTCGCGGCGGCGGGCTTCACGCCATTCGTGGCAGCGGCGGATTCGAAGCTGTTCGGGATGGACAGCTTCAACGAACTGTCCAATCCCATGGACATGAAGCAGCTGTTCGAGACCGCCGACTATATGAAGTGGAACTCGTACCGGCAGACCGAGGATTCGCGCTTCGTGACGCTGACCATGCCAAAGGTGCTCGCGCGCCTGCCGTATGGCGCGGATACCAAGCCGGTCGAAGCATTCGCTTATGAAGAGGCGCCGTTCGACGAGACGGGCGCGCCAAAGTCGATGAACCACGACGATTATTGCTGGATGAATGCATCCTATGCGCTGGCCGCGCGGATGACCGATGCGTTCGCCCAGTACGGCTGGTGCACCGCGATCCGCGGCGCCGAGGGCGGGGGCAAGGTTTCCAACCTTCCGACGCATGTCTTCCAGTCGGATGACGGCGATCTCGACGCCAAGTGCCCCACCGAGATCGGCATCACCGACCGGCGCGAGAAGGAACTGTCCGACCTCGGCTTCCTGCCGTTGTGCCATTACAAGAATACCGATTACTCGGTGTTCTTCGGGGCGCAGTCGACGCAGAAGCCCAAGAAGTATGACCGTCCTGAAGCGACGGCGAATGCGGCGATCTCGGCGCGCCTGCCGTACATGATGGCGACCAGCCGGTTCGCGCATTATCTGAAGGTGATGGCGCGCGACAAGATCGGCTCGTTCATGGAAGCCAAGGACTGCGAGACCTGGCTCAACCGTTGGATCGGCAATTACGTCGATGCGACCGAGGGTGCCGGGCAGGAAGCGCGCGCGAAATATCCGCTGCGTGAGGCGCGTGTCGAAGTGCGTGAAGTTGAAGGCGCGCCGGGCTCGTACACCGCGGTCGCGCATCTGCGGCCGTGGCTCCAGTTCGAGGAACTGACGACCTCGATGCGGCTGGTGGCCCGGATCCCGAAGCAGGGCTGAGGCCCCGCGGGCGGCATTGGTGGAGGCGGTGGCTCTCGAAGACGGCGATGCGGCGGACGTGGCGCCGCTCGCCGGAGAGTTGCCGCCTCCGCTCGCCATTTTGTCGGCGGCGCCGCCGCTTGAAACTCTATCCGCGCAACGGCCGGGCGCCGACCCGGAGGAACTCCGCGCTCGCGCGCAGATGATCGTCGCGTCGATCGACCGCCGCTTGCGCGAGCAGCTCGACGCGATCCTCCACCATCCTGAATTCCAGCGCATGGAAGCGCTGTGGCGTGGCCTCGCGTGGCTGGTGCAGGGGATCGAGGACCCGCAGGTCAAGATCCGCATGCTCGACGTGCGCTGGGGGGAGATCGCGCGTGATCTGGAGCGTGCGCTCGATTTCGACCAGAGCCAGATGTTCGACCTGATTTACACGCAGGAATTCGGCATGCCCGGTGGCGAGCCGTTCGGCATGGTGCTGATCGACCAAGCGGTGTCGCATCGGCTGGGCGGCGGGCGCAAGACGGATGACGTGGCGGTGCTGGAAGGGCTGGCGGAAGTTGCCGCATCGGCCTTTTGCCCGATCATCGTCGGGGTCGATCCGACGGTGCTGTCGCTCGACGGGTTCGACGAAATCGACTTGCGGCAGGATCTCGTCGGCAGCTTCGCCGATCCGACGTTTCAGCGCTGGAACCGGCTGCGCGCGAAGCCAGACAGCCGGTTCCTGGGGGTGGTGATGCCGCGCCTGCTCGGGCGCCGACTGCATCGCGGGCGTGATCATCCGCGGCTCGGCTTCGTTTATGACGAGCGGGTCGCGTCGTCGAGCGACCTGCTGTGGATGTCGGGCGGGTTCGCGCTGGCGCATGTCGCGTCGCGGGCGATGGCGCGCTACCGCTGGCCGGCGGCGATCCGTGGCCTGCTGCCGCCGGGCGAGGGGGGCACCGTCGATGGGCCGGTGCGGCAGCTGCTGCCGAGCGATCGCGAAGGCGTCGTCTCGCGCTTCGGGGTGGAGAATGCGATCGCCGAGGAACAGGAAGTAACGCTCAACGAGGCCGGGTTCATCGTGCTGCGGCAAATGCACCTGACGGGCATGTCCGCATTCCTCAATCTGCCGAGCCTGCACCGTCCGCCCGATTACGATGGCGAGGCGGCGCGGATGAACGCCAAGATGAGCGCGATGCTCAACTATATCTTTTGCGTCGGTCGCTTCGCGCATTACGTGAAGGTGATCGCGCGCGACTGGGTGGGCAAATATACCGACGCCTACGAATGCGAGCGGCTGTTGCAGGACTGGCTCAACAAATATGTCACCGGGAACGACGATGCCTCGCCCGAGCAGCGGCTGCGCTATCCGCTGCGCGAGGCGCGCGTGGCGGTGAGCGATATCGTCGGCAAGCCCGGCTCCTATGGCTGCGAGATCGCGATCCGGCCGCATTATCAGCTCGATCAGATCGCGTCGGAATTCCGCCTGACGACCGTCGTGGGCAGCGAGAGCGCACGCTGATGGCGCGCACCTTCACCCATTCGCTGATCGATCGCCTGATCGACGACGAGCCGGACCGCGCGGTCGAGCCGGCTGAGAGCGAGGAAGCGGCGCTCGCGCGCTACAAGTACAGCCTGCGCCGCGACCTGGAGGCGCTGCTCAATTCCAAGCGGCCGTTGCTGGCGATGATCGATGCAAGCGAAGCACTCGGCCGCACGGTGATCGGCTATGGCATACGGGATATGAGCACCGACGACTTTTCCACGTCCGCGACGCGCGAGCGCGCACGGCGGATGGTCGCGCAATGTATTCGCGAGCATGAGACGCGGCTGAGCGATGTCGATGTCGAAGCGGACAGTGCGCCGACCTCGCGCGGGATCCGCTTCCGCATCACCGCCACGTTGAAGCTTTCGCGCAACCGAGATGTCGTGGTGTACGATGCGAACGTTCGGCCGACCGACCGGGCGATCGCGGTCGAGCTGACCGGATCATGATCGACGATCTGATCGAATATTATCAGCGCGAGCTGGCGTTCCTCGGCAACAACGCAGGCGCCTTTGCGGAGGCGCATCCCAAAATCGCCTCGCGGCTGCGGCTGACGCGCGAGTCGATGGAAGATCCGCATGTCGGGCGCCTGATCGAGGCGGTCGCGTTCCTAAACGCGCGGCTGCGGCACAAGCTCGACGACGAATATCCCGAACTTTCCGATGCGTTGCTGCTGACGCTGTATCCGCACCTCGTCCAGCCGCTGCCGTCGATGATGATGGTGCGGCTGGAGCCGTCGCCCGATCTCGACAAACCGAGCGTCGTGCCGGCGGGGACGATGATCGGGACCGAGGAGATCGACGGCGAAAGCTGCCGCTACCGCCTGTCGCGTGACGTGACGCTGCTGCCGATCGCGCTGACGGGCGCGACGATGGGTGGGCCGCCGTTCGATGCGCCGCCGTTCGGCATGGCGAATGCGCGCGGTCTGCTGCGGCTGACGCTGACGACAACCAAGCCCGACATCGCGATGAACGTGCTTGGTCTCGATCGGCTGCGGCTGTTCATCCGCGCCGATGCGCGGCGTGCCGAGATCCTGCTCGAACAGCTCGGCGCGAACCTGCTCGGCATCGGCATCGCGGCTGCCCCGAACGATCCGCGCGCGGTGCTGCTGCCGCGCGACTCGCTGCGCCTGGTGGGGATCGATGATCGCGACCTGCTGTTGCCGCAAACCGAGACGGCGCGGCGCAGCTACGCCTTGCTGCAGGAACATTTTGCCTATCCGCAGAAGCATCTGTGCTTCGAGGTATCGGGGCTCGACGCGCGGACGCTCGACTTGGCGGGGAACACGCTCGAACTGTTCCTGTATTTCGATCGCTTGTCGCCGGAGCTCGAGCGCGTCGTGCGGCCGGAGGATTTCGAGCTGTTCGCAAGCCCGGCGATCAACCTGTTCGAGCTCGATGCCGAACCGATCCAGCTCGATCATTCGGCGATCGAATATCGCGTGATCCCGAACGCGCAGCGCGAGGATGCGATCGAGGTTCAGTCGATCGAGCAAGTTGTGCTGCAGAAGGCGAGTGGCGAGCGGATCGAGGCACCGTCGCTGTATTCGATCGACCGCGGATCGCCGCGACTCGGGCGGCAGTTCCATGCGCCGGCGCGCCGATCGAGCTTTTCGCCGGGTGGCGGCGATGACGTGTTTATCACCATCGCCGATCTCGAAGGCGAATTGCTGCGCGAGGAGAATGTGGTGGTGAACACCCGAATTCTCGCCACCAATCGCGAATTGCCCGCGCGGCTGCCGTTCGGTGGCGGGCGGCCGTATCTGACGGTGTCTGGCACGGTGAACGGGCTGAAGGCAGTGACCGCGCTGACCAAGCCGACGCCGACCCGGCGACCCTCGCGCCGGCGGGCCGCTGGGTGGAAGCTGATCGGGCAATTGTCGCTCAATTACCTCAGTCTCGTCGGCGGTGCGGCGGGCGCGCGCACGTTGCGTGAGGTGCTGGCGCTGTACGACGTGGGTGATACGCCGGAGAGCGGGCATTTGCGCGAGCGGCTGATCGAGGTGCATGCGGCGCCCGGCGTCGCGCGGCTGCGGCTGAAGGGCCACAGCGCGATGTGCGCGGGAATCGACGTTACGCTGGAAATGGATGACGAGCGGCTGTCGGGCTCGGGCGCGTACATGCTGTGCGCGGTGATCGAGCGGTTCCTGGCAGGCACTTGTGCGCTCAACAGCTTCGTGCGCGTCAATGCACGGCTGCAGCGCGAGAGCGGGACGTGGAAGACCTGGCCGCCGCGGATCGGGGATCGACCGCTGATATGACCGATCTTGCCGCGCTTGCCCGCGTGCTGGCGGAGGCGACCTTTACGCAGGCCGCGCGCGCCGCGGAGATGGGCGCGACGAAACGCGGTCGTGATGGGCGGCGCGATCGGGAGGTCGGTCGCGATACGCCGCCGGGGGAGGAGGCGATCCGCTTCGTCGCGTCCGACCGAATGGCGCTGGTCGCCAACGATCTTGCCGACGTGACGGCGGACGGCAGCCAGATCCGCATCGTCGCGAATTTGCTGGGGCTTGCGGGTGCCAGCCCGGCGCTTCCGCCGCCGTACAGCGAATTGCAGCTGCAACGGCGGCGCGCGCGCGACCCGGGGCTCGCGGGCTTCTTCAACCTGTTCGACCACCGCGCGCTGTCGTTCTTCTATCGCATTGCGCAAAAATACAGCTGGCCGCTGTTGGCGGAGCGGGCCGGGGAGGGCGGCCGAGACCCGATCCGTGACTTGCTCCTCGCGGTGGCGGGGATTGGCGTTGACGGGCTGAAGGACCGGCTCGACATTACCGATGGCGCGCTCGTCACGCTGACGGCGCATCTCAGCGACGCGCGGCGCAGCGCGGTTAGCGTCGCGACGGTGTTGCGCACGCTGACCGGGCTGCCGCTGGAGATTGTCGAGGCGGTGCCGGTGTGGATGCCGGTACCCGCGAGCGAGCAGACGCGGATCGGCGGCATCGGCGCGAAGTTCACGCAGCTCGGCACGCTGGCGGGCGCGGACGACGGCGCGGGCGAGGCGGCGATGATCGGATCGGCGGTGCTTGACGTGCAGCATCATTTCCTGATCGACATCGGGCCGCTCAGCTACGCCGAGCTTCGGCGATTTTGCCGAGATTCCAATGCACGACGGCTGATTAGCCAGCTGTGCGTGCTGGCGATCGGGCTGGAACAGCAACCCTCGATCCGGCTGCTTGTTGCAGAAGAAGCAATCCCGCCGCTGCGGCTTAACGACGATGCGGCACCGGCGATGCTCGGCTGGACAACTTGGCTCGGCGCGCCGGAGACAATTGATGGCATCGCACGCGATTGCGTGATCCCATTGGATCGCTCCGCGCTCGATGGCGAAAAAGCGGTTGCTGCATGACAAGCGCCGGGCTAGGCCCGCGATTACAACGACTCCATTGGCCCGGGGGGAATTCGGGAAGTGGAAGATCGATAAAAGCCGGGTTCGCGTAAAACTGGTGGTTAAATAGGGCGCTTGGCGGTCTTTGACTGGTCTTGCGTGAAGGGGATGCGTGGCACAGCTCAACCTGAAAAGTCTCGTCGCGAAGCTCGACGACACCTGTCGTTCCACGCTGGAATCGGCGGCTGGGCTGGCGCTTTCCCGGACCAACTACGATATCGAGGTCGAACATTGGCTGCTTAAGCTGATCGATCGCCAGACATCTGACGTGGCGGTGATCCTGAGCCACTTCGAGGTGGACGCTGGACGGCTGGCGCAGGACATCAATCGCCAGGTCGATCGCTTCAAGACGGGCAACGGCCGTGCGCCGGCGATTGCGCCGAACGTCGCCAAGCTGATCCGCGAGGCGTGGCTGATCGGCTCGCTGGAACTTGGCGCGACCAAGATCCGCTCGGGGCATTTGCTGCTGGCACTCGTCGGCAGCGACGAGATGACGAGCGTGGCGCGCGATGCGAGCACGCAGTTTGCGAAGATCCCGGCCGAGACGCTGCGCACGACGATGACGCAGATCGCGTCGGGCTCGGAAGAGGCGAAGACTGCGGAGGCGTCTGCACCGGCTGAAGCCGCGAATGCGGGCGGCGGCGGGGCCGCGCCGGCGGCGGCGCGGGGCGGCGAGAACCTTGCGAAGTTCTGCATCGATCTGACGCAACAGGCGCGTGACGGGAAGATCGATCCAATCTTCGGACGTGATCCCGAGATACGCCAGATCGTTGATATCCTGACGCGGCGGCGGCAGAACAATCCGATCCTCACTGGTGAGGCCGGTGTCGGCAAGACTGCCGTCGTCGAAGGCTTCGCGCTGCGCATCGTACAGGGCGACGTGCCGGAGGCGCTGAAGAATGTGCGGCTGCTGTCGCTCGACCTCGGGCTGTTGCAGGCGGGCGCGGGGATCAAGGGTGAATTCGAGAACCGGCTGAAATCGGTGATCGAGGAAGTGAAGGCTTCGCCGACGCCGATCATCATGTTCATCGACGAGGCGCATACGCTGATCGGCGCGGGTGGCGCCGAGGGCCAGAACGACGCGGCGAATCTGCTCAAGCCGGCGCTGGCGCGCGGCGAGATGCGGACGATCGCCGCGACGACCTGGGCCGAATACAAGAAGTATTTCGAGAAGGATCCCGCGCTCACTCGCCGTTTCCAGGTGGTGAAGGTCGAAGAGCCGGCCGAGAAGCTCGCGGTTGCGATGCTGCGTGGGCTGGTGCCGGTGCTGGAGAAGCATCACGGCGTGACGATCCTGGGCGAAGCGCTCGAAGCGGCGGCTGGGCTGTCGCATCGCTACATCGCCGGGCGGCAATTGCCCGACAAGGCGATCTCGCTGCTCGATACGGCGTGCGCGCGGGTGGGGATCAGCCAGGCGGCGACGCCGCCAGCGCTCGAGGACGTCCAGCGCCAACTCGGCTTGCTCGCGTCGGAAGTTCGGATGCTCGAGCGCGAGCAGCGCAGCGGGATCGACAATGCGGCTGCGCTGCAGGCGAGCGTCGAGCGCAAGGCGGAGTTGGAGGCGGAACAGGAAGCGCTCACCAAGCGGTGGGACGAGGAAAAGCGGCTCGTTCAGGAGGTTTCGAACGCGCGATTGGCGCTCGACGGTCTGATGAACAACGAAGCCCGGGAAAAGGCCGTAGCCGTGCCGGCGGAAGGCGCACCTGTCTCAGACACGCCCGCGCCCGACGGATTCGGCCAGTCCGCTGCGGTTGCCGAAGCACGCCAGAAGCTGAAGGAGGCGCAGGCTGCGCTGACGATCCAGCGCGGCGAAGAAATCATGGTCTATGACGTGGTCGACCGCGATGTCGTCGCGTCGGTGCTCGCCGGCTGGACAGGCATTCCCGCCGGTCGGATGAGCGGCGACGAGATTCGATCGGTGTTGAACGTCAGCAGCCAACTGTCGGCACGCATCAAGGGCCAGCAATATGCGCTCGACGTGATCGGCCAGACGGTGCGTACCGCGCGCGCCGGGCTCGCCGACCCGCGCAAGCCGCTGGGCGTGTTCCTGTTCTGCGGCACGTCGGGCGTCGGCAAGACCGAGACGGCGCTGGCGCTGGCGGAATTGCTGTACGGCGGCGAGCAGAACGTCACGACGATCAACATGAGCGAGTTCAAGGAGGAGCATAAGGTCTCCACGCTCGTCGGCGCGGCGCCGGGCTACGTCGGCTATGGCGAAGGCGGGGTGCTGACCGAGGCGGTGCGGCGCAAACCCTATTCGGTGATCCTGCTCGACGAGATGGAGAAGGCGCATCCTGGCGTGCAGGACGTGTTCTACCAGGTGTTCGACAAGGGCATGCTGAAGGACGGCCAGGGCCGCGACATCGACTTCAAGAATACGCTGATCATTATGACATCGAACGCCGGGACGGAGACGATCGAGGATCTGTGCCGCTCCGCCGAGGTGCTGCCGGAGCCCGAAGTGCTGGCGTCCGAGTTGCGGCCCGCGCTACTAGAGTATTTCAAGCCGGCATTTCTCGGGCGCGTCGTGACGGTACCGTTCTTCCCGCTGCGCCCCGAGATCCTGCGCGAGATCGTGGTGATCAGCCTCAATCGTATCCGCCAGCGCGTGACCGGCAATTACGGCGCGACGTTCGAGTGGGACGATGCGTTGCTCGATCGGTTGGTGGCACGCTGCACCGAAGTGGAAAGCGGCGCGCGCAATATCGAAAACATCTTGAAACGCGGGTTGCTTGCTGATCTGGCGGAAGAACTTCTCGGGTTGCGAGCCGATGGCAAAGACGTGACGTCAGTTCATGTTACATCGGGTGACGAAAAGGACTATGGGTTCACGATCGCCTGATTGTTGCGGGCGGATCGAATTGGTTGAAGTGAAGAAAGGCAACGACGACGGCAATCGCCGTCGCCGCATTCTAAAGGAGACGAGCGATGGCAATTTTTCTGAAACTTGATGGCATCAAGGGCAGCACGACCGATTCGAAGTTCAAGGAGCAGATTGAACTGAGCAGCTTCCAGTGGGGCGCAGGAATCGGCGTGGGCAGCGCGCGCGGTGGCGATCGTTCGACCAGCGAGCCAAGTGTGTCCGAAATCACGGCCACGAAGACGACCGACAAGTCGAGCGAGTTGCTGTTCAAGGCGCTGCTCAAGGGTGATCCAATCGGCAAGGGCACGATTTCGTTCGTCGCTGCAAGCAAGGGTGAGTCGGTCGCCTATGCGACGCTTGAGATCGAGGAGGTGATCATCTCCGGCTTCAGCATGTCGTCGGGCGGTGATTTTCCGTCCGAGTCGATCTCGCTGAACATCGCGAAGTTCGACTGGAGCTTCACTGGCCGCGACGACAAGCAGACCGGCAGCCCGACGCACCTGATCTACAGCCTGACCGAGAACAAGGTCGGCTGATGCGACTTCCCGGGCGGCGCATTGCGCCGCCCGGGATCGCGATCGACAGGGGTTCATGGCGCATCTTCTCAACCTTCGTGAACTCGCCGGCGAGCCGGTCGAGAGTTATGCGTTGCTCGGGTTCGAGGGGCGCGAGGCTATTTCCGAGCCGTTCGAGTACCGGCTCGAACTGATTGCGACGACCGAGCCCGACCTGTCCGCCTGGATCGGAAAGCTCGCGGAGTTCGATGTCTCGCCGGATCACGGCAGCCAGCGCGTGTTCGCCGGCCGGATCTATGGCGCGCGCTGGGCGGAGAGCGGCGACGAGCGGCGGATTCACATCCAGATCCGCCCGTCATATCATGCGCTATCCTATGCGCGGGCGACACACTTCGTTCAGGACAAGAACACGCTCGAAATATTCGACGCGATGACTGCCGACGTGACCGGATTGGTCAAGGCGGTGAGCGTCAGTCCGCCGCCGCCCAAGCGCGGCTATGCGGTGCGTTACGATGAGACCGAGCTCGATTTTCTCGCTCGGATGCTGGCGCAAGACGGCATCATGTATTTCTTCGCCTATGAGCGCGGCGCAGGTAGCTATCGTCACAAGATGATCGTGACAAACAAGCCGGCGGATTACATCGACCTGCCCGGCGGGGCGGCGGAGTTCCTGCCGAACAGCGACGGCGCCTCGATCGATACGCTGGAACGCCGCTATCGCGCTGCGCCACGCAAGCACGGGCATGTCGGGTTCAACGTCAACAAGCTCGACACGCCGTTTCCGCAGCCGGGAACGGCGGCGGACAGCTGGGGGGCGGTGTACAGCCACGCTTACGAAACGACGAGCGCAGAAGCTGTCGCCAAGGGAGACGTTAAGACACGGCAGGAAGCGAGCGACGAACATGTCGCGCAATCCGCCGATTTCGTCGAAGGCACGTCGACCGAGCCGGGCTTCCAGGCTGGCGGCCGCGTCGAAGTGATCGGTGGCGGCAAGGTCTCACCCAAGCGGGTCGTGCTCACGTCGGTGGTGCACAGCGCTTACGATCCGTGGATGCTGGAAGGCGAGATTCCGCCGCATTACGCGAATCGTTTTACGGCAATCGACGCCACCAAGACCTTCCGCCCCTCGGTCGAGCTCGCCGCCCGGCGCGCGCCCGGGCCGATCCTGGGCACCATCGCGCTTAAGGGCGCGGCAGAGGGCGAAGCGAAGATCGATGATCAGTGGCGTGTGCCGGTCGCGATCGCCAATGCACGCGATTATTCGGGCAACGGCTTGCCGGAGATCGTCTGGTTGCCGGTGCAGCAGCAATGGGCGCACAGCACACACGGCGCGCAATTCTTCCCGCGCATTGGGTCGCGGGTGATCATCGATTTCCTCTACGGCAATCCGGATCTCCCGTTCATCGCAGGATCGGTATTCACTCCGTCGCAGAAGTATCCGTTCGATCCGACATCGACGCCGACGCAGAGCGGATGGCGGTCGATTACCGATAAGAACGGCAGTATCGTTCAGGAATTCCGCTTCGAGGACAAGCCTGGCGAGGAGGAAGTGTATCTCTACACCGGTCGCGACTATCGCCGCGTGATCGACAATGACGATTGGGGCACGGTCAAGCGCGACCAGACGCTGATCGTGGAACGTGATCAGAAGCTCAATGTGACGAAGGACCGTACCGTCAAGATCGAGGGGCTGCAGAAGACCGACATCACCAAGACCCGGACGATGACGGTGCTGCAGGAGAGCCTTCACGAATCGAAGAAGGAAATCGAGCTCAAGGTCGGCCCGTCGAGCATCAAGCTGACGATGCAGGGCATCGAGATCAAGGCGCCGACGATCAAGATCACGTCCGACGCGACGATGGATCTGAAGGCAGGTGCGATGGCGACGTTCAAGGCGGCATTGATTCAGGAGACATCCGACGGGCCGATGATCCTGAAGGGCGCCATCGTCATGATCAATTAGGCCGACGACCATGGTATCCAACCCCGCCATCGCGCTTCGCTTTCAGCGCACGGTGCTCCAGGAAAAGGCTGACCTGTCGCCGGCGGGTCATGCGGCCTTGTCGTTAGCGCCGCACCCGACGCGTTTTATCGAGGCGTTGGCAGAAGGCGATAACGCGCGCGATGCGGTTTACGCGCTGGCGCTGATGCTGCCGCATCGTCAGGCGGTGTGGTGGGCTTGCCTCGCGACTAGGCTGTTGCCGGACAGCGACGAATCGTCGGACGATCGAGTCGCGATCGAAGCAGCGGAGCGCTGGGTGCAAAGCGGATCCCCCGAGGATGCCGAGCAGGCCGGCGTCGTGGCGGAGCGGAGCAACTCGGCGCGAGCTCCCGGCTGGGCGGCGATGGCGGCGTTCTGGTCCGGACCGTCGCTCGCGCCGCGTGGACAGCAGGCGGTTGCACCGCCGGCGCATCTTCCCGGCGTCGCGGTGCGCACGGCGATGATCCTGCTGACGCATGATCCGCTGTTCGCTGGCCGCGCGTCGTTCGCAGACTGGCTCGAGATCGGGCTGGCGCTGATGAACGGTGGCAACGGGCGCGACGCGCAGACCAAGCTCCGCGAGCGATTCGCGGCGGCCTGAGACGATGTGGACGTTGTTGCTGTCACGTACGGGCGATCCCCCCGGCACCTTTTTCGATCGTCGCCATCTCGATAGCGGTGAGATCAAGGTCGGCCGCAGCGCAGTGATGTGCGACATCGTGCTGCCCGACGACGAGGGTGTCGTCTCGCGGACGCACTGCACGATCCTGGCGGCGGGATTGGAATTGTTCGTGCTCGATCAAAGCTCGAATGGTGTTGCGCTCAACGATCCGGTTTCGCGGATTGCGCCACACACTCCGGTGCCGGTGCGATCGAACGACCGGCTGATCATCGGCAGTTTCGTCATCACGATCGCAACCGAAGCGATGGGCGCCGGGATCGCGCTCGTGCCGCCGCCACCGCCGCCGCTGCCCGGCATGGCGGCGCAACCGCGCGGGCAGGATGCGTGGTTCGATGCGCCAGTCGATGCGATGTGGGACGATGGGCCGCAGGGTGCGGCGATGCACGATTTCCTGGGCGGCGCGATCCACGACATGCTGGCGCCGGCGGGCGGGGCGATCGGACCGCCGCGCACGGGCGATTTCGGCGTCGGAGACCTGCTGGGACAGGCGTTCTCGCGGCCGATCCTCGCCGATCCGCTGCCGCCGCCGGTCGACTTCGGCATTCCCGAGGATTGGGCCGGTGGAGGAGGGATCGGGCCTGATCCGTTCGCTGCGCAGCCGTCGCCCGTGCGCGATCCGTTCGGCGACATGCCACCGCCGCGCGCCGAGCTCGATGATCCATTTGGCGACATGCCGCAACGGCGCGCGCCACTGGTCGATCCGTTTGCCGATATGTCGCCGTCGAGCGTCCCATTTGACGACCCTTTTGGCAATCTGCCGGCGCCGCCAAAGCAACTCGAGGATCCGTTCGGTGACACGCCTTCCGCGCCTTCGGGCGGGCGCCTTGCCGATCCGTTCGACTTCGCGCCGGCCGCATCCACTGCAGCGCCGAGCGGGAGTTTCGATACGTTCGATGCGCCGCCACCACCACCGCCGCCTCCGGCACCACCCGCCGCGGCCCCTGCGGCGCAAATCAACGGCGATGCGTGGGCAGCGTTCTACGAAGGCGCCGGGTTGACCGCGGAGGAGTTGCGACTCGCGCCCGATGCGATGCGGCGGCTCGGCATCATGTATCGCCAGGTCGTGCTGGGTCTTTCCGACATTCTGCAGGATCGCGCGGCGTTCAAGGATGAGTTCCGCGTCGAGCGCACGCAGATCAGCATCGGCCGCAACAATCCGCTGAAGCATCTGCCGCCGCTGGACGCCGCCAAAGTGCTGATGGGCGATCCGTTGCCCGGATTCATGAACAGCGAGGATGCGATCCGCACCGCGTTCGAGGATGCCAAGAAGCACCAGCTCGCTATGCTGGCGGGCGTGCAACGCGCACTGACCGCGGTGTTCGACCGCTTGTCACCGCCCGAGATCGAGAAGATGATCGAGAAGGCGACAAGCCAGAAGAAGGGCTTATCGTTCAGGCGTGGCGTCGATCGGTGGAGCGTGTATCTAACCGTATTTGAGGCGCTGCGGCGCGATGCGACGTCTAACGCGAATGGGGTGATGAGCGTGGCGTTCCGAGAAGGATATGAGGATTTCTTGAAATCCGCGCGCTGACGCGGGGGCAGCATGAGGGGGGAATGACGGGGTGACGTGGGAGAACAAGCCTGTCTGGTCGGAAGGCATGTTCCTGCGACCGCAGCACTTCCAGCAATTCGATCGCTACGTCGGTGCGAAGCTGGAAGGGCGCGTCAAGCCGCTCGTCAGCCATGGCTATGGCCTTTCCGAAGTGCAGCTAGGGCAGGGGCAGTTGCAGACCGGCAAGCTCGTAATCACGCGATGCGCGGGCGTGTTCGAGGACGGCACGCCGTTTCGCGTGCCCGAGGAGGTGGTCGCGCCGCTGCCGCTCGAAGTGACGCGCGATATGCGCGATGCGGTGATCCATCTGTGCATTCCGGAGGCGCGGGCGGGGGCGGCGGAGGTTGCGCTGGATGCCAGCGCGCGCGCCGACACGCGTTACATCGCCGAGGAGTTCGAGGCGCCCGATGCGGTCTATGGTTCGCCGTCACGCACCGCGATCAACGTCGGGCGGCTGCAACTGTCGCTGCGCGCGGCGAGCGAGGGGCTGGAGGGCTATACCACGCTGCCGATCGCGCGGGTTATCGAGCGGCGGGCGGATGATTCGATCATGCTTGATGCCGGCTTCATCCCCTGTTCGCTGACCACTGCGTCGAGCCCGGTGATCAGCGCCTTCCTCTCCGAGCTGCACGGCATGCTTCACCAGCGCGGCGAGGCGATCGCCGGGCGGCTCGGCACGCCGGGGGCGAAGGCGGTGGCGGACATCACCGACTTTCTGATGCTGATGTCGGTCAATCGTGCGGAAGCGTCGATCCAGCATCTGCTCGCCATGCCGACGATCCACCCGGCTGACCTGTACGGCGTTCTGAGCGAGCTGGCGGCCGAGCTGTCGACGTTCGCCAGCAGCACGAACCGGCCGACGCAGATGCCGCTCTATTCGCACCGCGACCAGCGGCTGTGCTTCGACGCGGTGATGGACGATTTGCGCCGCTCGCTGAGCAAGGTGTTCGAGCAGGCCGCGGTCGCGATCCCGCTGGAAAAGCGCGCGTACGGAATTTCGGTCGGCCAGATCAAGGACCACACACTCTTCACCACCGCGCAGTTCGTGCTCGCAGTGCGCGCGGCTGCGGATACCGAGCAGTTGCGTGCGAACATGCCGCGGCGGACCAAGATCGGTTCGGTCGAGCATATTCGTGATCTCGTGATGCGGCAGCTGCCGGGGGCCGATCTGCACCCGATGCCGGCCGAGCCGCGGCAGATCCCGTTCCGCGCCAACACTGTGTATTTCGCGATCAACAGCCGGCACGAGCAGTGGCAGACGGTGCGCACCTCGGGCGCGGTGGCGTTGCACGTCGCGGGTGAGATTCCCGATCTCGAACTCGAGATGTGGGCGATCAGGGGGCAGCAGGCATGAGCGGGGGTTCCGACGACGCCGACAAGACGGTCTTCATGCCGGCGGGCCGCCAACCGGGGGCGTTGCCGCCGGTGCCGGGGTTCGGCCAGCAGCAGCAGCCTCCGCCGTCGCCGCCTGCCGCACCCGGTGGATACGTGCCGCCGCAGCCGCAGCCGATCGGCACGCGACCTGCGCCACCGCCGCCGCCTGGTGTCGGCGCACCGGTTCGGATCGATTTCGCCGCGGCGGAGCCGGATCTCTACGGCCCGGAACCGCTGGTCGCCGCAGCTGGCCGACTGATCCACCTCGCCAGCCAGATCCGTACGATGCCGATCGGCCCCGATCTGGGCGCGCTGCGCAGGCTCGTGACGCAGGAGCTAGAGGCTTTTTCAGGTCGCGCCCGAACGCTTGGGCTCGAGCAGAAATCGGTGCAGCTGGCGCATTACATCCTGTGCGCGTTCGTCGACGATGCGGTGATGTCGACGCCGTGGGGCGCCAACAGCCAATGGTCGCGCCAAAGCCTGTTGGCGGCCTATCACAACGACACGCAGGGCGGCGACCGGATGTTCCAGTTCGCCGAGCGGATGGAGCAGGATCCCAAGCGCGAGCCGCGGTTGATGGAATTGCTCTATCAATGCCTGGCGCTCGGCTTCGAGGGCCGCGCGGCGCTCGACCCGCGCGGTGAATCGCTGCTGCATCAGCGCCGTGCGCGGCTGGCGCAGGCGATCACCAACCAGCGCGGGGCGCAGCCCGGCGACTTATCGCCGCAATGGCGCGGACAGACGGTGGCTTCGGGGCGCTATTCGCCGCGCGTGCCGCTGTGGGCAATCCTGGCGGGGCTGGCGGCGGTTGGCCTCTTAATCTTCGCAGCCCTGCTGTTTCGCCTGTCGAGTTCGGCCGACACCGCGCTGGCGGGTTTGAATCGTGCAGTGGGCGGCGCGGAGATCGTCGCAGCACCGCCGCCCGCGGCGCAGAGCCAGACACCGACGTTCGACCGAATGCGCGAGATCCTGAAGCCGGACATCGACGCCGGGCGGCTGGACGTGGTGCGCGAGGCAAACGAGATCGTCGTGCGGCTCCACAACCAGGGCCTGTTCGGATCGGCGCAGGCCGATGCATCGAGCGGGTGGAGCGATACGTTCGGGCGGATCGCCGAAGCGGCCAATCTGACCAAGGGGCCGATACGCGTCGAGGGCCATACCGACGATCAAGCGATCCGATCGCTGACCTTCCCGTCGAACCAGGAACTCTCGGTGGCGCGTGCTCAGTCGGTCGCCGAGGCGGTGGATGCGGCGGGGCTTAGCGACACCGGGCGGCTGAGCACTGCCGGGTTCGGGGCAAATCGGCCGATCGGCGACAATAAGACCGAAGACGGGCGGCGCGAGAACCGCCGCGTCGAGCTGCGCGTCGCCAACGATATCGCCTGGCGCTGAGGGGAGCGGGACGATGAAAGCCTTGTTTCGCAACCGTTGGTTCTGGCGCGTGCTCGGCGCGCTGCTGGCCGGGCTCGTCTTGTGGTTCGTCGGGCCGCTGATCGCGATTGCCGGCTGGCGGCCGCTCGGCTGGTGGCCGGTGACGCTGTTCGTCGCGCTGCTGCCGATCATCGGCGTCGGCATCTTCTGGTGGTGGGCACGGCGCCGCGACCAGCGCGCCAATGCCGCCATGATGGACGCGCTGAAGCCCGAAGCGTCGGCGGCGGACCATGACGAGATCTCAGGCAAGCTGGGCGACGCGCTCGACATGCTCAAATCGGCCAAGCTGGGCGCGCGCGGCAGCTATGCCTATCAGCTGCCATGGTATGCGATCATCGGCCCGTCGGGGGCGGGCAAGACGACCGCACTGCTCAATTCGGGGCTCAATTTTCCGACCGCGGTTGCAGGCGAATATCGCTCGCTGCGTGGCCAGCCGAACACGCCCAATTGCGACTGGTGGTTTACCGACGAGGCGGTGCTGATCGATACTGCGGGCCGCTATGTGACGCAGGACGTGACGCCGCAGGACGGCGAGGGCTGGAAGAGCTTCCTCGAACTGCTGAAAAAATATCGTCCGCTCCAGCCGCTGAACGGCGTGATCGTCGCGATCCCGGCGCCAGACTTTGCCGACGCGGCCAAGATGTCCGGCCATGCGAACAACATCCGCGCGCGGCTTGCTGAACTCCAAGGGACGCTGGGACAGGATCTGCCGGTCTATGTGCTGGTGACGAAGGCCGATCTGCTCGCGGGCTTCCGCGAATATTTCGGGCGCAGCACCGATGCCGAATCGGATCAGGTGTTCGGCTCGACTGCGCCCGGTACGGGGTCGGATAACGATGCCGTCCTGAAGGGTTTCGACGACCTCGTCGCGAGCATCTCGTCGCGCGTCGTCGATCGCATGCAGACCGAGGGGCAATTGCCGCTGCGCGGGCAGATCGCTGCTTTCCCGGCGCAGCTCGCCTCGCTGCGCGCGCCGCTGGCGACGTTGCTTGCCGCGCTCGGGCAGAAGAGTCGCTTCGATCAGCCTGCGCGGGTGCGCGGCGTCTATCTTGCGTCGGGCACGCAGACCGGCAATCCGGTCGATCGCATCCTGATGAGCGTCGGCGGCCAGGCAACCGCCTCGGCGCATGCCGTGGGGCAGGGACGCAGCTATTTCCTGCGGCGGTTCTTCTCCGATCTCATCATCCCCGAGCAGGGCATGGCGGGGCGCAACGCCTTGAGCGAGAAGCGCGCGCAGCAGCGTTATGTCGCGTCGATCGTGGCTGCGGCGGCGGCGCTGGTGGTCGCGGTCGGTGTTTGGACCTGGGGCTATTTCCGCAACAGCGCGCTGATTGACCGGGTTTACACGACGACCTCGGCCTATGCGCAGGCTGCGGGTGAATCGCGCGGTGGCAGCGCGAGCGTCGAGCAGGACCTGGCGGCGCTGGGCGTGCTAGGCACCGCGACCGACGAGATGGCGGCGGCTGGCGATTTCGCGCTCGGGCTGGGCCAGGGTGGGCGGCTCGAGGGTGAGTTGCGCGGCATCTATGGGCGCGATTTGCAACGTCGGCTCGTGCCCGTGCTCGTCGGCCTAGCCGAGGAGCGGATGGCGGCGGATACGAACGCACCGTCCGCACTCTATGACGATCTCAAGTCCTATCTGATCCTCGGCGGGCGTGGGCCGAGCATGAGCGAGCAATTGCTTGCCTGGGTGCAGCCCGCGTGGATCGCGCGCGGTGGTGCCAATGCCGAAACCGAGGCAGGCGATCTCGCCAAGCATACTGCGGCGCTGTTCCCCGATGCGTTCAAGCCGGTCGGGATCGATGACCAGCGCGTCGAGGCGGCGCGCGCGGTGCTGCGCGTGCAGCCAGCGGCGGTGCGCGTCTATGGCCGGCTCAAGAGCGAAGCGCTGAAGGCGGAACAGCCGATGTGGAGCGCGCGTGAGAATGCCGGGCCGCGGCCGGAGCTGTTCTTCGCGGGCGGCGGCGCCTTTGCGCCGGGTGCTGGCGTGCCGGCGCTGTTCACGCGTACCGGCTATGACAAGATCTTCCTGCCGATCGTCGCGCGCGGACCGGAGCTGCTTGCCGAGGAAAACTGGGTCGTCGGCGATAATGGCGGCGCAAAGCTGACGCCGACGGAGATGGGGGCGCTCAAGCAGGATCTTGAGCGGCTGTATTTCGGCGAAGTGCTGCAGCGCTGGACCGATTATCTCGCCGCGGTCCAGCTCCGCCCGGCGAGCAACCTTGCCGAGAATGTCCAGCGCCTGCGCGATGGCGGCGGGCCGCTCTCACCGATCGCGCCGCTGATGCGCGCCATCGCCAAGGCGACCGACTTCACGCCGAACAAGGCGCTGCCCAAGCCGTCGGGCGCGCTTGCCGGCATGATGGGCGCGGCGGGGATGGGCCCCGATGCCGCTGGGCCGCGCGCGAATGTCGCCAACGCCTTCCTGCCGCTGCGCATGTTCGTCGGCGATGGGAAGTCGCCGGCGCCGGTCGATGCGATGCTCCAGTCGATGACTGCGCTGGCCGACAAGCTCAACACGATTGCAGTGCTGCCGGGCGGCGGCGGCGAGAGCGGGTCGATGCAGAGCACCGAGGCCAAGGCGCTGATCATGCAGCTCGACCAGAACGCCAACGCGATGCCGGCGCCTGCGCAAGCGGTCGCTAAGGGTGTGGCGAGCGATGCCAGCGTCGCACTCGGTGGCGCACGGCTGGCGCAAATGGAGGGCGCTTTGAACGCGAGCTTCGGCGATCAATGCGCGCAATCGCTTTCGCGCGCTTTCCCGATCGCGCCAGCCGCGACCGCGGACTTGCCGGTCGAGACCTTCACGCGCTTTTTCTCACCGCAGGGCCAGTTCGCGAGCTTCGTGTCGAAGGAGCTCGCGGGCTATGTCGATACGGTCGGGCCACAATGGCAGGCGAAGGAGAATGCGGGCGAGATCGGGCTGACCGAGTCCAATGTGCGGGCGCTGCAAGCCGCAAATCTGGTGACGCGCACCTTCTTCGCCGCTGATCCTAACGGGGCGCGGCTGTCGTATCAGATAGAGCCGATCGCTTTGTCGGGTGCAACCTCGGTGACGTTGCAGGTCGATGGCCAAAAGCTGTCGTACGATGGGAAATCCCCGATCCCCGCGACGTTCGAGTGGCCGGGCGCGGGCGGCGCCTCCATCGAATTCGCAGGCGCCGGTGGGTCGGTCCCGATCACACGCGCCTGGACCGGGCCGTGGGCAGTTTTTCGCCTGATGAAGGTAAGCGCGATAAAGGCCGGTGCCTCGCCTGCGATCGGCGAGGGCAGCCTGACGCAGGCGGGCGCGCGGTTCGACTTTCGGGTGCGCACGTTCACCAGCGTCAATCCGTTCGTCGTCGATCCGTTCGTGAAGATCGCTTGCCCGTCGTCGCAAGTCGCAGCGGCGGCCGCATAATTGTTTCCAGTCGCCCCGAGCCTGTAACATCTAGGCAACATTCGCTGAATTAGCGCAATCTCCGTGCAATTTTCGATTGTCATGACGCAGGCGTTATGGCGTCTTCATGTTCCTGAGGGAGCATGGCGATCAGCGACACGACACCAGCCCAGCGAGCGACGGTACATTCCGCCAAGCCAGACACGGCTCGGAGCACGGAGGCCGAGCGCGTGTTGGTTCGAGTCGCTCTGCCGGCTGACGTTGCCGACCTCTCAGCCCTGATAGCTCGATCCGCATTGCACCTGAGCCGAGGCTATTATGACGAAGCGCAGGCGGCGGCTGCATCGGCCGAGGTGTTCGGGGTCGACACGCAACTGATCGCGGACGGAACCTATCTCGTCGCCGAGGAAGCGGGCGTGGCGGTCGGCTGCGGTGGATGGAGCCGGCGCGCGACGCTGTTCGGTGGCGATCAGTTCGCTGCGCGCGATGCAGCGCTGGTCGATCCGGCGACGGACGCCGCGCGGATCCGCGCGTTCTTCGTCGATCCGGCGCATGCGCGGCGGGGGATCGCGACGCTGCTGCTCCAAGCGTGCGAGCGCGCAGCGCGCGCTGCGGGTTTTTCGCGGCTTGCGCTGATGGCTACGCTGCCCGGCGTTCCTTTTTACCGCGCTCATGGCTTCGAGCCGGGCGATGCACTGGACCATCATGCCGGCGGCGTGACGATCCCTTTTCTTTCCATGACAAAAGAGCTGCACGACATCCCGAACGAGAGATGGACGGCAGCCGGGCAGGCGGAACGGGAGACTCGAACGACATAGCAATCTCAAGGGGGCTACATGTTCAATCTATCGACCTCGCTTACCGCAATCGCGGCAGTGCTCGCGGCCGCGCCCGCCTATGCCGGCACCACAGCGGCCGATCCCGCCGCCGTCGAGCCCGCTACTCCGGCCCTACAGGAAAGCGTCGATTCAGCGACGACCGACGCACCCTCCGACGAGATCATTGTTCTCGGTACCCGCCGAACCGATCGAACAGCCACAGACTCGGCGTCACCAGTCGATGTCATCAGCTCTGCCGAGCTGGTGGCGCAACCCGCCTCCGACATGATGGACGTCGTCAAGAACCTCGTCCCGTCCTTCTACGTCGGGCAGAATACGATCTCGGACGCTTCCACCTTTGTTCGCTCGCCGTCGCTACGTGGGCTTTCGGGCGATCAAGTGCTCGTGATGATCAACGGCAAGCGGTACAACCGTTCGGCGCTGGTGCAGGTGTATGGCGGCAGCGACACTGGGCTTGGTCGCGGTGCGCAAGGGCCGGACATTTCGGCCATTCCCACGCTCGCGGTGTCGAACCTGCAAGTGCTCCGCGAGGGCGCGACCGCGCAATATGGCTCGGACGCGATCGCCGGCGTGATCAACTACGGGATGCGCGAGGATGCCGGGGTCGAGATCATCGGGCGCGCCGGGCAATTTTACGAGGGTGATGGTGAAAGCTATCAGATCGCGGCCAATGCCGGTGTCCGCTTCGACGGTGGCTTCATCAACGTTACCGGCGAATATACCGACGACGGGCAGACGAGCCGCGGCGTCACGCGGCCCGCGGCGGCCAATTTCGCCAGCAACTTCCCGGGGCTGGCGTCGCAACTTCCCAACTTCCCCGGCCCGGTGCAGATTTGGGGTAGTTCGCCGTCGAACGCCTACAAGTTCTTGGTGAACGCCGCGCTGGAGGTGACCGACGACAGCAAGCTCTATTTCTTCGTCAACTATGCCGAGGGTGAGGGCAACCAGAGCTTCAACTATCGCAATCCGGTCACCAGCACTGCAGTGGATTCTAATGGTGTCGTGCGGACGCAGGGCGCCAACGGCGCGTTCAACAACACATTCTATCTGACGCCATGCCCGGCGGGGAATGCGACCTGCCCGGCGGGCGGGTTCGTGCAGGACACCAACACGTTCCGTTTCAACCAGCTGTATCCGGCCGGATTCACGCCGCGGTTCGTTGGCAAGAAAGAGCAAATGTACGGCGTGCTGGGGTACAAGGGCACGTCCGGCCAGTTCACCTACGATGTGTCGGGTACGCTGGCCCGCAACAAGCTGACGCTATCGATGTACGATTCGGCGAATTTTTCGTTCGGCCCCTTAACGCAGACCAGCTTCGAGTTTGGTGACCTGATCCAAGAGGAGATGAACTTCAACGGTGACTTCACTTATGCCGCCGAGGTGGGGCTGGCGAGCCCGCTGACCATCGCGGCCGGGGCCGAGTTCCGCAAGGAGACGTACGAGCAGACCGCGGGCGATGCGCAATCCTATGGCGCGGGGCCCTACGCGGTCGCGCAGCGACTGTACGTCCAGACCTCACCGGGCTCGTATACCTTCGCGGGGACAACGGCAGCACAGGGCGTCGGCGCAAGCGGTTATGCGGGAACCAGTCCGCAGACCGCGGGCAGCTTCAGTCAGGAAAACTTTGCGATCTATGTGGGGCTGGAGACGGATCTTACCGAAGCACTCTCGGTCGGTGCGGCAGGGCGCTACGAACACTACAACACGTTCGGCGACGCTTGGGTGGGCAAGGTAAACGCGCTTTACAAGTTCGCTGATGCCTTCTCCATCCGCGGCACGTTCGGCACTGGCTTCCATGCGCCATCGCCGGGCCAGTCGAACGTGTCGATCGTGACGACCTCGTTCAACAACGGCGTTGCCTTCCAGAGCGGTACTTATCCGACCAACGATCCGGTCGCGCAATTCTACGGCGCGACGACGCTGGGGCCGGAAAAGTCCACCAACTATGGCATCGGCTTCATCCTCGAGCCGGTCAGCGCGATGACACTTACGGTGGACGGCTATCGGATCGACCTGCGCGATCGGATCGGCCTGACCCAGCCGTTCATCGTGACGGCGGCGGCGTTGGCCGCGCAACCGGCGTTGCTGCCGGTCGGCGTTGGTGGACAAGTGCAGTATTTCACCAACGGCTTCAACACGCGCACCCAAGGCATCGACGTGGTGGGGACGTACCGCACCGTGTTCGACGAGGCTTCACTGAACTTCACGCTCGCCTACAATTACAACGATACCGAAATCCGCAGCTTTAACCCGCTCGTCATCAGCAGTGCGCAGATCGTCGACGGTGAGAACCTGGCGCCGAAGCATCGTGCGGTATTTACGACGAGTTGGGCGCTCGGCGGTCTCAGTGCCAATGCGCGCGTGAACTATTACAGTTCCTGGACTAGTGCGCAGGATTACGGCCAGACGAACGGCGTCGCCCACCAGCGCTTCGGCGCAAAGGGCACGCTGGATCTCGACATCAGCTACACCTTTGCCGAGCATTTCACGCTTACGGTCGGCGCGCAAAACTTCACGGACGAGCGCCCGGACAAGCTCGCTCCGACCAGCACGGTGCAGATCTACCCGATCACCGGCGGCACCGCGGATGGTCAGGTCTATCCGCGCAACGGCGGGCCGTTCGGGTTCAACGGCGGCTTCTATTACACGCGGCTGCGCATCAAATATTGATCGCGGAAGGGCGAGGGGGCGGTGCGATTCCGCCCCCTTTCTACTGGCGTTTAAAAAAGCGTCATCTGCGTCGATCCGCCCTTCGTCGGTCTAAGTGGGGCGGGCAGATTGCCTTGGAAGCCGCGACCGTTGGTCAGCGTTCGCTCGAACGCCATGACCCGGCGCTGGATCGTCCAGAGCTTCATATTTGCCTCGACCCAGAGGCCGGGGACGTAGATCTGCAAGATGTCGTGCGAGGCGAACGCGATCGACATCTGGGGTGAGCCGAGATCTTTTTCCGGCACGTTCTTGCCGAGGCCATACCAGACGCTGAGGTCGGTGGTCGTCGTGATCGACGCGTACAGCGCACAGTCACCACCCCAGCCGCGATGGATGGCGAAGGCCGAGCGCGCCCCTTCCGACAGATCGGGCGCTTCGGTCGCCCAGGCGACCTGATTGAAATCATAGTATGTCGACCACCACGGGCTCAGGAACGCCTGCTCCGGCCGCGTCTCGGTGACTGCACCGGTCTTCGGATCGGTCAAAAACGCGTGCGCGGCGCGATAGAGGCTGGTTTCGGCAGGGATGATCGCATCCGACGGATTGTCGATGCCGCGGGTGACCGCGGCTTTCACCGTCGGGTCAAGCATCAGCTTGCCGTTCGATGTCGTGTGATCGAGCGTCAGTCGCATCCCGAGCCTCCTGCTAAGCCACCATCATGCCACGCCAGTATCTCGATCATGCGACCATCAACCCTGCGCGGGCGAGTTGCGCCAGCGCGTCCTCGGCCGTGATCTGATCCCCGAACGCGGTCCCCGCCCAAGCTGCGGCGACCGCCGCGTGATCGCGTGTGCCGTCGAGTAGTGACAGGAATGCGCGCGGGCCCGGCTCCGAAAAGGCGACGATCCGCTGATCGAGTGTGTAGAGGTTGGTAAGGCCGAGGTTGACCTGCGCGAGCGCGACTGCGCTCGCCCGCGGACGATCTCCGGGCCTGACCGCGCCTGGAAACGGTATCGCATGGAATTGAATCGCGTCGATCCGATAGAGTTCGAGCAACGCTGCTGCGCGTTCTGGCGATTGCGCGAACGGCGCGAGTGGCAGCCGCTCGGGCGCGTTTGCCGCAAGCGCGCCGAGGAAATCCGCTAGCGGCGCATCATCGATCTCGAAATTGCTGTCGCCGACCTTGAAGCTCGTCTCGCCAGTGCGCTTCGCATGGGTCGTGGCGTAGAGCGTCGCGAGCACGGCGGGATCGAAGCGTCGCGACGGCGCACGACCGGCGCGGACGAACAGCGTCTGATGAAAGAAAGCGAACGCCTCATAGTCGCTCGTCTGTGCGAGCCTGACGGTCTCGGCATCGTCGACGTCGCTGCCGGGCAAGCCATCGAACACCATCGACGATACGGCATCGTTGAGGAAGGCCAAGCCGTGCTCATTGGCGGCCGCGACGACCTCCGCCAGCGACTGCGGCGCGAAGCAATCGCCCAGTTCATCGTGAAAGAGCGAGCCGGCAGTCTTGCGCGCCATCGGCCCAGCCACCTCGCGCATCGCCGCGAGGAGCGGGCGATCGTACTCCTGTGGCGCGGCGAAGCGCAGCAGCAGTTCACGTGCGCGCGTCACCCGATCGGCGGGATCTTCGACCCCGGCGAGGCCGTGGAGTAGCATGTCGCGAATCGCCATGCGCAAATGACCGCCAGGCATGGCGTTGTAGCTGACGAGGCCGACGCCTTCGGGCGACAGGACACGGCCCATCAGTCGCAACGCCGCCGCGCGAACTGGCTCAGGCACCCATGCATATAAGCCGTGCGCGATCACGTAATCGAACGGACCCTCCAGCTGTTCGGCGGCCTCCAACAAGTCTGTCGTCTCGATCGTGACGTTCGCCAAGTCCGCGGCGCGCACGAGGCTGGCACCGCGTGCCACCGCGCGAGGCGACAGGTCGAAGCTCATGAAGCGCGCATCGGGCAGCCCCGCCGCCATCGCGATGAGATTTACGCCGTCTCCGCCGGCAATCTCGAGCACGCGCGCAGTGTGCGGATCGGGCGCCGTCAGGCCGTGAAGCCGTGCGATCGCCGCCAGATGGCCGGGATGCGTCGTCGGATACAGGCCGGCCGGATACTCCACCGCATCGTAACGCGTCTCTCCGACCATCATCGTCTCCTTCGATCGGCGCCGGGGAGCCGCATGCGATGTTGCGAACTGGTGCCGCGTCGCTAGGAATACGGCAAGACGAATTTCACGGGGGTGGGGGACGGATGCCGCTGGTGCTGACGCCGCGTGCTGCGCGAGGGGGCGTAGTCCGCCTGCCGGGGGCGCTGCGGCGCGATAGCGGGACAATCTCGATCGGGCGCGATCCGGCGAGCGACCTGCCGCTCGATCATCCGCTCGCCTCGGGGCGGCATTGCACGGTCTCGGGCAGCGGGGCGCAATGGCAGCTGCACGACAGCAGCACCAACGGCACCCTGCTCAACGGCGAGCGCATCGTGGGTGCACGGACATTGCGCGAAGGCGACGTGATCGGGATCGCCGAGATTGAGTTGCACGTCTCGATCGCAATGGGCGCGGCCGCTCCTGACGCAGCCAAGCGGCTCGACGACTGGGGCCGGGGGCCGGCGGCACCCGCCGCGCGACCGCAGCCGACTGCGGCGCCAGCGATGGCGAGCGCCGGCGACGCGCTCACCCGCTCCGCGATCGAGGGGATCGCTTCGCTCAGCCGCGCGCGGCGCAAGGCGCGCGAGCAACTAGGCGTGCCGGTCGCGAGTGAGGATGCTGATCCGCTTGGCGCACCCGGTGATGTGCTCGCCCGGCTACAGCGCATGCCACCGGCCAGCGCGACCGGCGCAGTGACCGCGGCGTGTGAAGCGCTCGCGGCGCATGAGCGCGCGTTGCTGGCGGCGATGCAGGGCACGTTTCGTCGCGCGATGGATCATTTTGCGCCGGCAGCGATCAAGCAGCGCGCGAAAACGGACGCCGATGCGTGGAAGGCCTACGAGCGCGCCTTCGCTGCGTCGTCCGATGGCTTTACGGAGACGTTCGCACAGGAGCTTGCGAAGGCGTATCGTGAGGCGGCCGATCGGTAACCCTCGTTCCGCACGTACGAGGGAAGCACGAGAAATCAGTCCGGCGTGTCATCGACGAATCGATACCACGACATCTCCGCCTGCCAGCCATTCGCCTCGGCGGCGGCGCGAAACTTGGCGGGATCGCCAGTCACCGGAAGTTCCTGGACGAAGCCGCCCTTGCCGGTCAGCAGCAGCATCCCGGCCCAGCCGGGCTGCGGCGTACCGTCGATGGTGATGCGGTAATGGTCGGTGCCGGGCAGCTTTTCGATTTCCTTGCGGTTCGCCGCGATCAGCTGGTTGAATGCCGCGCGGTCAAAGATCTGGTTCACCTCGCCGGCCTTTTCGATGCTGTAGAGCGCGAACTCACCGACATTGCCCAGCGACAGATCGAGGATCACGCGCGCACCCTTTTGCCCGGCATAGGCGCCGTCGGGCAGCGAGGCGAGTTCGTAACGTGGCTGCGAGGCGGTCAGGTGAACCGGCCCGGCTGCGCGGATCGGACGCAGATTGTCCAGCATCGGACAGAAGGACGCGTCGATCGGTGCGACACGTGAGAAATCGGATGCCGTTACGCTGGTTCCGGCGCCGCCGGCCGCCTTGTAGATCGCGGTTTCGGCGTCCGCCGGGCGGCCAGCGACCCCGCTGCCGGTCAGCGTGACGCCGCCGGTCGCGGCGGCGGTCGCGACATCGAGCCAGCTGCATGGCACCGCTTTTATCGCCGCGAGGACGGCTTGCTGCGCTTCATCGGCTGAGGCGGCCGAGACGGCCGGCGCCGTCGTGTTCCCGGCCGGTGTTGTGGGCGTCTCGTCGCCGCCGGAGAACGCCAGCCAGCCGATGCCGGCGAGCAACGCGATACCGGCCGCCGCGCCGCCACCGATCATCGCACCCTTCGGTAGCGGCTTTGCGGGCGCACCCGGCACGGGCGCGGCCTTGGGCGGCTTGACTGGCTTCGCCGCTTTGGCCACCTTCGCTGGCGACGCCACCACGCCAGCGGCGATCGGCGCAAGTTCGGCGAGTACCGCGTCCATCGTTTGCGGGCGTTCGGCCGGATCGGGGCGCAGCATGTGATCGAGCAACGGCCGCAGCCGCTCGGGTGCGGCGCTGGTGTCGACGCCCTTGCGGCGCTTGTCGATCGCGTCGACGAACGATCCTCCGATGTCCGCCGCCTTGCCCTGCGCGAGCGCGAGGATCACCAGCGCAAGGCTGTAGATGTCGGTCCACGGCCCGATGTTGCGCCCGAAGTCACCGAGCTGCTCTGGGGCGACGTAGCTGAGTTTGCCCGCGAAACCGTCGCCGATGATGGTCTTCGATCCGGGATCGGCATCCTTGGCGATGCCGAAGTCGATGATCCGGGCGCGATCGAGTCGACCACCTTCGAACAGGATGTTGTCGGGCGAGATGTCGCGGTGGATCGCGCCCAGCTCGTGCGCGGTACGCAGGCCCTCGGCGAGCCGGCGGGTAAGGCCGATGAGGTCGTCCGCGCTCGGCTCAATCTTGCCGAGCACGTCGGCGGCGTTCGATCCCTCGATATAGTCGGTGACGATGTAGAACACGCCGAGCGTCGGCTCACGCGTCTGCACCCGATACTGGACGAGCGCGGGGTGCGAGAGGCGCGTCAGGACGCGCGCTTCCTTGCGGAACATGTCGAGAATCGCCGGATCCTGCGCCAGCGCGGGAAGGATCACCTTGATCGCGACGCGTTCGTCGCTGTTGATGTTCTTGCCTTCGAATACCTCTCCCATTCCGCCGCGCGCGATGAAGCGCGTGACTTCGTAGATGTGGTTCAGCGTATCGCCGACGCCGATGCCGGACTGGGTTCGGGTGGGGGCGGCTGGGGTGGTTCCGGGAGAGCTGACGGGCGGCGGCGTGGTGCCGGCGGGGGCAATGATGGTCGCGTCGGCGGCAGGAGGGGGCGGCGCGGAGGGCTGAGCCGCGGGTGCGATGATCGTGGCGTCAGTAGGCGGGGGGGCGACCGGCGGTGGCGACGAGCTGCCAATCCCCGGCTGGATGATCGTCCGGTCGCTTTCGTCGTTCACGACGCGGGTCCCGTGCCGCCGATGCGGATCAGCGTCGCTTCGGCGACCACCACTGCGATCATCGTGATATTGTCGGGTGCGCCGAGTTCATGGCAGCGACGGATCAGCACCGGACCGGCGCTCGCGATCGGTTCGCGCGCCAGGATGGCCTCCATCTCCGCCTCGCCAATCACGCCATAGAGACCGTCGCTGCACAGAAGCAGCAGATCGTCCGGCTGAAGCGAGTCCGCGACCGAGTCGACCGCAAGCGGCGACGTGACGCCGACAGCGCGGGTAAGAACGTTGCGCAGCGGATGGACCGCGGCACCGGCATCATCGAGCAGCCCGCGGTCGACCAGTTCCTGCACCTGGCTGTGATCGCGCGTCAGCCGATGCAGTCGCCGGTCGCGCACGAGATAGCCACGGCTGTCGCCGACCCAGACGATCCCGAACGATCGCCCGCGCACCACCAGCAGGACCGCCGTCGTACCCATCTGCGCGGACTTCGCGGCGGATTCGGCGAGGATTTGTTCGTTGGCATGGTGCAGTGCGTCGGCTGCTGCGGTCAGCATCGCTGGCAGGTCATCCTTCCGCTCGAGCGTGGAAACTGCGTCGATCACCTGCGTCGCGGCCCAGTCGCCGCGCGCCATGCCGCCCATGCCGTCGGCGACCAGCCACAGGCCGAGATCGTCGGAGGCGAGGAAGCGATCCTCGTTGACCTCGCGCACCGCCCCTACGTCGGTCGAGGCATACCACTCCGTCTTGAGCGGGATCACCAGCCATTCCCCCCTGTCGTTCGACCGTTCCTAGCCGCCAAAGCCGCCTTTCTGCAACGCCCCGCCGTTGCGCGCTGCTGCGGAGCGGTTCAAGGTGGCGGATGAGGGCAGCGTGGGGGGAAGCCATGGCCACCGCATTCGTCGATTCCTACGATCCGCGCGTCTGGGCGGCGCGGTGGCAACCTGCCGTCGCCCCCGTCGCCGCGCCGCTTCGCCAGCGATTGATCGCGATCGCGGCGGCTGGCGCGGTCCTGTTGGTGGGGGCGGGGACTGCGTGGCTGACGCGGTCCACTGAGGAAGAGGCGGTGGTGGCGGAGGCGAGCACCGCGCCGCAGGCAGCGCCGACGCCGAGTGCTCGCGAGGTTCGCCGTGTTCTCGTTCTTTCGCGCGCCAGCGATCTGGCCGAGTCGCTCACGACTGCTGGGCTCCCCGCTGATCTCGTAACGAAAGTGGTCGCGGCGGCGATGCCGGCGCTGCGGAGCGATGGTGAGATCCGAGCTGCGCTTACGTTGATCCCCGATGGCGAGGCGCTTGTGCTCGACCGCCTCGAAGCATCGAACAGTGACAGCTCAGGCGTCGTCATCCGCCGCCTTGCGTCCGGTGAGCTCGAGGTGTCGCGGGTGGAGGCGCAGATCAGTACGCGCATTCTGGTTCGGCGTGGCACGATGGACGGCGATAGCTTCTATTCGTCGGCGGTTGCGGTCGGCATCCCCAACAGCCTGATCCCGGTGTTCGCGAAAGCGCTGGCGTTCGACTTCAACTTCCAGACCGAAGTTAGCGCGGGCGATGCGTTCGAGGCGGCCTATGCGCAGCCGGTGAATGCCTCGGGCGAGGATGCGGGCGTGCCGCGATTGCTCTATGCCTCGCTGACCACCGCAGCGAAGTCGGCGACGGTCTATCGCGTGCCGGCCGAGGGCGGGGCGGAGGACGAGTGGTTCGATTCGAGCGGGCGCAGTATCGTCCGGTCGCTGATGCGCACGCCGGTAGACGGCGCGCGTGTCTCGTCGAAATTCGGGATGCGCTTTCACCCGGTGCTGCACTTCGCCAAGCTACACGGTGGGATCGACTTTGCCGCGCCGACCGGTACGCCGATCTACGCCGCGGGTACGGGGACGATCGAATTCGCTGGGCCGAAGGGAGCGAATGGCAATTTCGTCGCGCTGCACCACGATAATGGCTGGCGCACGCTATACCTGCACATGAACCGGTTCGGAGACGGCATCGCGAGCGGGGTACGTGTAACTCAGGGGCAGCAGATTGGTGAAGTCGGCACTACCGGGCGCTCGACAGGGCCGCATCTGCATTACGAGGTGCATATCGACGGGGTGAAGGTCGATCCGCTCTCGGTGCCGACCGATGCCTCAGGCAAGACGCTGCAGGGCGCGGCGCTGATTGCGTTCGAGAAAATCCGCGACCAGATCGACGTAAGCCGCGCCGGGCAGGGTGGGTGACAGCGTTACCCCGGCTCGCGGCCGGGGTAACGAAGGAATTCAACGGCTCAGGAACGTCAGCAAGTCGGCGGTCAGCCTGTCACTTTCGGTGACGAACAGGCCGTGGGGGGCGTCGTCATATTCGACCAACTGGCTGGCGCCGATTGCTTCGGCGGCGGCGCGGCCAGTAGGGTCGATCGGCACGGTCTTGTCGCCGGTGCCATGGATCACGAGCGTCGGCACGCGAAACGCCGGCAGGTCGGGGCGGAAATCGGTGTGGCCGAAGCTCTTCGCGCATTCGAGCGTCGCGTGAAGCGATGCCTGCATCGCGAGCCGCCACGCCCAATCGAGCGTCGCTTCGCTGACCGGGCTGGTGACGTAGCCGACGCCGAAGAAGTCCTTGAAGAAGGTGCGGAAGAAGTCCGGCCGGTCCTTCTTGATGCCCGCAGCGATCTCCAGCAGCTGCCCCTCGGGCACGCCGTAGGGATTGTCCTCGGTCTTCAACATATACGGCACGACCGAGCTGATCAGCGCCGCCGACACGACGCCGCGCCCGTCGTGGCGGCTCATGTAACGCGCGACTTCGCCACCGCCCATCGAGAAGCCGATCAGCGTCGCGTCGGGGCCAACTTCGACGCCCTTCAACACGTCGGCGAGGTCATCGGTCAGTGAGTTATAGTCATAGCCATCCCATGGCTGGCTCGACCGCCCGAAGCCGCGGCGATCATAGGAAATTACGCGATAGCCGGCCTCGGCGAGCGCCATTGCCTGCGGATCCCAGCTGTCGGCGGATAACGGCCAGCCGTGGATCAGGACGACCGGGCGGCCGCTGCCCCAATCCTTGACGTACAGGTCGTTCCCGTCGCGCGTCTTGACGTAAGGCATGGTCGTCTCCGGTAATGAGACCGAGAAACGAGCCGCATCGAGGCCCGTTCCAACCTGGATCAGCCGGCAGCTTGCGGCGGGGGCAGTTCGTCGCGGATCTCCTGCGCGTCAGGGCTGCGGATCGACGGGCGCAGGCGCGCGATGCTGCAGATCCCGGCGATCAGCGCGAGGCCAGCGGCCACCAGCGGCGGCACTGCACCTGCGCCGACCCCTGCCGCGAGCAACGCCGCGGCGAGCGTCGCGCCGAACGTCTGGCCGGTCAGGCGGACGGTCGAGACGAGCCCGCCCGCTGCCGCGGCGCGCGCGCGCGGCGCCGAACCGATGACGAGCCGCGCGTTCGGCGGCAGGTACAGCCCGAAGCCCGAGCCGCACAGCGCCATGCGCCATGCGACATCGAACAGCGTAGGATCGGCCGGCATCGTCGCGAGCAGCCCGAGCGCGATCAGTGTGACGGCCATCCCAGCCCCGCCCAGGATCCCTGCCGGAATGCGATCCGACAGGAAGCCCGACAGTGGCGCGACGAACATATTAGTGAGCGGCCAGGGCGCGATGCAGGCGCCGATCTGAGTGGCGGTGAAGCCGGCTGCGGAGAGGCGGAAGGGGGTCGACACCAGCAACGTCATCGAGGCGGTAAACGCCGTCAGGCTGCCGAACGCCGAAAGCGCGATGATCGGCCGCGCGAGCAAGTCGACCGGCAGGATCGGTGCGGGCGTGCCGAGTTCGCGCCGCACGAAGAACCAGCCAATGCCGGCACCCGCCGCGACGATCGCCGCACTCACCACCGGGCTGTCGCCATGGACGAAGCTTTCCGCGCCGCCGATCAGCAGCCCGAACATCGCGGCGCACATGATGGAACCTGCCAGATCAATTCGTGACAGGCGCGGAGCGGGATCGGGCAGTGATCGGCCGAGGATGATGCTGATGATCGCGAACGGGATCGCGCTCGCGAACACCCACGGCCATGGCGCGACCGCGAGCACCAGCCCGCCGATCGTCGGCGCGGCGGCGGCCGAGCTGGTGACGATCACCGAATTGATCCCGAGCCCGCGGCCGAGCTGCGCCGACGGATAGGTCTGGCGGATCAGCGCTGACGAGACGCTGAGCACACCGGCCGCGCCGATCGCCTGCATCGCGCGGACGATCAGCAGAAACGGCAGGCTCTTGGCGAAGAAGCACAGCAATGTCGCGGCAGTGAAAACGAGCTGCCCCGCCTGATACGTGCGCTTCAGCCCGAACCTCTCGCCGACGCCCGAGAAGGGCAGCAGCAGCATGACGAGCATCACCTGATAGACAGTGACGATCGACACGACCGAGCTCGGCGCCACGCCGAGATCGCGAGCAATCGTCGGCAGCGCCACGTTTGCCACACCGCCGTCGATGATCACCAGCGCCGAACCGCACCCCAGCGCTGCGATCGCGGCATAGCGGCGGGGCAGGGGCAAGCCGTCGGACATGCGGCGTGCCATAAGCGGCTCTGGCTTGGCGGCAAGCGGTGTTGGAACCCCCGCCCGTTCGTCCCGAGCGTAGTTGAGGGAGATGCCACCGGCGATTTCTTCCAGGGTTGGTGCCTCGACTTTGCTCGGCATGAACGGAGAGGGGTTGGCTTGCTTCGAGACAGCGCGCCCGCCACGGTCGCAGGAATAACGGAGTGTCTTATGAAGCATTTGGCGATCGGTGTTGCTTTGGTGGCGCTTGCGGCGGGGGGCGGCATCGCTCAGACCGCGCCGATGACAGACGTGATGGCAACGAACGATCCCTATATCTGGCTCGAGGACAAGGACGGCGCCAAGTCGCTCGCCTGGGTCGAGACCGAGAACAAGCGCACGCTTGCCCGGCTCGAGGCCGATCTGCGGTACAAGACCTTCTTCGACGAAGCGCTGGCGATCGCGTCCGCGGAGGATCGCATCCCGATGCCGCAGATGATCGGCGGCCGCATCTTCAATCTGTGGCGCGATACGACGCATCCGCAGGGGATCTGGCGCTGGACGAGCGAAGCCGATTACGCAGCCGCCAGCCCGAAGTGGACGACGCTGATCGATCTCGACGCGCTGTCGCAGGCGGAAGGCAAGAAGTGGGTGTGGAAGGGCGTGACGTGCCTGGAGCCCGAGGAACGTCGCTGTCTGGTCGAACTGAGCGAGGGCGGCGAAGACGCGACGACGCTACGCGAATTCGACATCGTCGACGGCCGCTTCGTCGATGGCGGCTTCACCCTGCCGACGTCGAAACAGCAGGTCGGCTGGATCGATGCCGACACGCTCATCGTCTCGCGCGACTGGGGCGGCGGGACGGTCACCAAGTCGGGCTATCCGTATGTTGTGAAAATCGTGAAGCGCGGTCAGGCGCTCGATGCCGCACGCGAAATCTATCGTGGGACGACTGACGATATCGGTGTCTGGTCGTCGGTTGTGGTCGACGCAAAGGGCAATCGCGCGGTGCTCGTCACGCGCGCAAAGACCTTCTTCACGTCGGAGAGCTTCCTGTGGGATGGCACGGCCGCCAAGCAGATCGCGATGCCGGAGCGGACCGAGATCAAGGGCATGGTCGACGGCCGGCTGATCGTGAAGACCAGCGAGCCGTGGGGCAATATCCCCGAAGGCTCACTCGCCTCGCTGCCGCTGGCGGCGGCACGCGCCGGCGTTGGCGAACCGACGCTGATCTTCGCGCCGGCGGCGCGCCAGTCGGTCGATCGTGACAACGTTCGGGTGACGAAGGGCGCGGTGGTCGCGTCGATCTACGACAATGTCCGTGGGCGCGCGATGGTGTTCGTGCCGCAGGGCGACGGCTGGACATCGCGGACGCTTGCGCTGCCCGACAATCTGTCGGTTGATCTGGTCGCGAGCGATGTCGGCAGCGATCGGGGGTATCTGACGGTGTCGGGCTTCACCACGCCGACGCGGCTGTTGGCGTTCGATGCGATCGCGGCGATTGCGCCCGCGGTGGTGAAGTCGCTCCCGGCGCGTTTCGATGCCGCGGGGCTGGAGGTCGAGCAGTTCGAGGCGGTGTCGTCGGACGGGACCAAGGTGCCGTATTTCGTGGTTCACCGCGCTGGGATGACGGGTCCAGTGCCGACGCTGATGACGGCTTATGGCGGCTTCGAAGTGTCGAACACGCCGTATTATTCGGGCGGTACCGGCAAGCTCTGGCTGGAACGCGGCGGAGCGTTCGTGCTCGCCAATATCCGTGGCGGCGGCGAGTTCGGGCCGGCGTGGCATGAGGCGGGGCGCAAGACGAAGCGACAGTTGATCTTCGACGATTTCGCGAGCGTTGCGCGCGATCTTACCGTGCGCGGGATCACCGATGCGGCGAAGCTCGGGATCTACGGCGGCTCGAATGGCGGGCTGCTGATGGGCGTCGAACTGACGCAGCATCCCGAGCTGTGGGGTGCGGTGACGATCCAGGTGCCGTTGCTCGACATGTTGCGCTACGAGGGGATCGCGGCGGGCGCGTCGTGGGT
Organism: Sphingomonas radiodurans; assembly: GCF_020866845.1. NCBI lineage: Bacteria > Pseudomonadati > Pseudomonadota > Alphaproteobacteria > Sphingomonadales > Sphingomonadaceae > Sphingomonas > Sphingomonas radiodurans. Next base: position 138,602 of record NZ_CP086594.1, on the reverse strand, counting down.
TGACGAATATGGCTCGGTCGCGGTGCCAGCCGAGCGCGCTTTCCTGGCCAAGATTTCGCCATACCACGCGCTGAAAAAGGACGGGCGCTACCCTGAGCCGTATATCTGGACGACGACCAAGGACGATCGCGTCGGGCCGCAGCATGCGCGCAAGTTTGCGGCGCGAATGAAGGAATATGGCCTGCCGTACTTGTTCTACGAGGACACGGCGGGTGGCCATTCGGGCGATGCGGATATCGCGCAGGGCGCGCGGCTGCAGGCGCTGCAGACTGTGTATTTCGCGCAGAAGCTGATGGAGAAGTAGGCGTTACGCGGCGGCCTCGCTCACCGTGATATCGGCGCGGTAGCCGGCGATCTCGGGTGCGACATATTGCATGTTCGCCTCGCGCAGCCGGGCTCCCTCCTCGTCATACAGGAATGGCAGGAACGCATAGCGCTTGCCGCGGGTAACGGGCCGAGCCTCGTGGAGCAGCGAGCAGGAGAAAATCACCGCGCCGCCAGTCGGCGCGCGATAGGTCTGCGGGCCGAACTCCGGAAACGCTAGGTCTCCGCCGTCATACTCGCCCGCGTTGAGGTTGATCGTGCAGGCGAACTTGCGGTGCGCGGTGCCCTTGGTGGTATTGTCGCGGTGCGCGCGGAAATGGCCGCCGCCCCCGCCATCCTTTGGGTCGCTATCGTAGCAGGCGACCAGCCAGCGTTCGATGCGAGTCGCTTCCCATTGCAGCGCGCGCTTGATCTGCGGGATCAGAAAGCGCCGCAGCCGCGCGCTAAGCTGCTCGCGCAGCTCATTCTCCTCGATGTGGAAATCCGACCGGCGTTTGTGATTATGATCGATGCGGGCGACGGTGATCCCGTTCTCCTCGCGCATGAAGCCCGAATCTTCGCCGCCATTCGCCTCGTAGAGATCGATCAGGCGGCGGCACATTTCGGGTTCCAGAATGCGCGGCACGATCAGAACCGGGGCGGCAGGATATTCGGTCGGCGCGTCGATTAGCGCTTTCAGCGCTATGATGGCTTCGTTGCCTGCATCGACTGAGAAGCGTCCAGCGACCCGCAGCGTCGTATCGAGCACCAGCCAGTGCGGGCGGTATCGCAAGTCGCTGCCGTCGCTATCCAACGCGCCGTATTTTCGCGAGACGGCGCCGTCATAATCGAGGAACCAGCGTATTCCCGGCAGCTCGGGTGCGATGACACTCTGCTCAACGTCGCCGGGATCGGTCGTGACACCGAAAAAGGAGGCTTGCGCGTCATCGAACAACGCGCGGTTCGCGGCCAGCACCGCGAGCGCGCCGGTGATCGCCGGATGGCCCGCGCGGCCCGCAAACAGCAGCAAGATCGGTCGGCCGGCGGCAGTATCGAACGTGTAGCGCGGGTTACCGGCCAGCGCCGGCGCATGAAACCACGGCGCCTGATCACCGGGAAGTAACAGATTGGCCATGCCGTACGCTAACAAGCCGTCTTGCCGTCCGCGACTCGAATCGTTCCTCCGGCACTGAAGTGCAAGTATGGAACGCTGCGTTGCCAAAAACGGTTGTTGCTGCACTGCAGCAGAATGGACTAGACCGGTGAACATGAAGCTGAACACCGACGAGGACCGTGTCATCGCGCCGCCAGCGGCGCCGCCTGCCAGCATGCCGGTCGTGTTCGAGGCGATCGTTAAGCTCCAAGCGCTTGCCGCGACGTACAACCGTGGCACCGTCACGTTGGCGCCGCATATCGTCTACACCAAGCACGGCGAATATTATGTCGACGCCTTGACGCTGGAGCGTGATGGCAAGCCGCCGAAGGAGCCCAAGATCGGCGCGTTCAAAATTGCCGGGCTTGGCGGCCTGCGCGTGACACCGCGGCGGTTCACCCCAAGCGATTTGTTCGCGCCGTCGGATGCGCGCTATGCTGGCGTCACACTGCTGGCGGTCGACGCCTAAGGCGACCAGCCGGGCGGAGCCAACTCGAAGCCGGCAAAGTCGAACCCGGGCGTGACGACGCAGGTGACAAGCGCCCAGCCGCTCTCTGCTATCGCCGCTTGCCATGCATCTGGCGGAACCATCGCTTGCGGTGTCTCCGGACCGAGCCGGTGATTAGCGATGGCCGGGCCGTCCGCGATCGACAGCGTCAACGGGCTGCCATCGTGCCACAGCCATAGTTCCGCTGCATCGACGCGATGCCAGTGTGAGCGCTCACCGTCGTCGAGCAGGAAGAGGATCGCCGTCATGGGCGATCGTCCTCCTGCCTCGGCCGGCGCAAGCCGCACCGTCTCGCGGTAGTGGCCGCCCTCGGGATGGGGGGCCAATCCCAATCTTGCAATGAGGGCGGCCGCTTCGCTCAACGGCAGCGAACCTGGCTGTTCTGATCGACCGAGCGCCCGGCCAGCGCGCCCGCCGCGCCGCCGAGCAGCGTGCCGACGATCCGGCTTCGTCCACCGTCGATCACGTTACCGAGCAGGCCGCCGGCGACCCCGCCAACGATCAGCCCAGTCGTACCGTCCGACCGACGGCAGTAATAGCGGCCGTCCGAGCCCGAATAGACGCGATCGGTCGGCGCGAGCGCACGCTCCTGATATTGGCCGCCCGAGCGATAATAGCGTGTGGGATCGTAATCACCCTCGTCACGCCACTGATCATCGTTATCGTTATAGCGCGAGACGGGTGGCGGGCCGGTGCGTCCGTCGTCCCAGCGCGGATCGCGATAGCCGGCGTTGGGCACGCGGCGTACCGACTGGTAACGATCGAATTCGGTTCGGAAGATCTGCATCTCGCGTTCGAAGCGATCCTGTGCGGCGCGGAAACGTGCGTCGTCTGCACTGGACTGGGCGGAGGCGGGGCTGGCGATCGCGACGCCGGCCGCGGCGCCGGCCGCGACAAGGGCCATGCCGATGCTACGGGTAAGCATGTCACTATCCTCTCGATGCCCGTAAGTGGGCATGGCGCAGATACGGTTTCGCAGCCGTATCGTTCCTGAACGAGCGTGAGGAGTGAGCATGGCAAACGAAAGCTGGGGCCGCCGGATTGCGCGGTGGGTGCTGATGGCTTGCTATGCCGTCGCCGGCGTCGGGCATTTGGTGTTAACCGATGCGATGGTGCGGATCGTGCCGCCGATGGTGCCGTTCGCGCGCGCGGTGGTGATCGTCACCGGGCTGTGCGAACTCGCTGGCGTGATCGCGCTTTCTACGTCGCGCTGGCGCCGCGCGGCGGGCTGGGCGTTAGCCGCCTACGCGCTGTGCGTCTGGCCGGCGAACATGTACCATGCCGTGCTGGACCTATCGAGCGGGACCGGCCTGCCGCTGGCGTATCACGCGCCGCGCTTGCTGTTGCAGCCGCTGATCATCTGGTGGGCGCTGTGGGCGAGCGGTGCGGCGGATCGCTGGCTGGGGCGTCAAGCCCCGCCGCGTCAGCCCTGATCGACCAGTGCCGGGCCATAGGCGTCGATCGCCTCGAACAAGCGGGTGAGATCGGCGCGTTCGTGGTAACCGATCTCTGGCCGCCAGATTTCGAATAGCAGAACGGTGCGCACGGCGGTGCCGCGGTTCCACGCCTCGTGTTCGAACGAGTCGTCGAAGATCATCAGCTCGCCTTCGCGCCAAGACCGCGTTTCGGCACCGACGCGCAGTGCGCAGCCGTCGGGTGCGATGATCGGCAAATGACAGATCAGCCGCGTGTTGAGCAGGCCGTGGTGGGGCTGGATGTGCGTACCCGGCGTGAGGCGCGAAAATAGCGCCATCGGCGAGCGGCCGGCGATGCGCGGGATCGGCAGCGCGGCCAATGCGGCGAGCGTGGCTGGGAACCGCGTGGCGTTCTCGGCGACGATCTGGCCGCCGCGCCAGAGATACAGCGCGCTCCATGCGGGATCGTCGAGCAACGGATTGTTGGGCATCGGGCGATCGGAACTGCCCGCGACATAGGGGGTAAAGCCGCTCTGCTGGGCGTCGGCGGCTTCCAGCTCGGCCCGGATTGCCGGGGTGGCGGCTTCGATCTCGGCCACCCAGTCGAACTCTTCGCGCGCAAAGAAGGCGCGCTGCGGCAAGCCCGCGAAATAGAACATCGATGGCTGCTGGAGGTACAGTTGCGTGCGGCCGAGGAGCAGATCGAGCGACTCGGCGACGCGCGGCGAGGTCGATGGTCCGACCGCGCTGCCCAGATGGTCGGCAAAGCGCGTCGCCGCCTGCTGTTTGAATGCCTCGGCCTGGTGCAGCAGCGGATGCAGCGATGCCGGCACCTCGCCCGCTGCCGCCGCCTGGTTCAGCGCGGCGGTATAGAAGCTGGTCGCGGCGCGATCGTCGCCGTCGAGCCGTTTGCGCTCCGCCATGAACAGGAGCCCTGCGAGGTGGCGCGGTTCCTCGCGCAGCAGCGCAGTCAGCGCGTTAGCTTCACCTTCGGAGTCCCGCGTCAGCCGGCACGCTTGGGCGAGCGGAAACCACGGCCGCGGCGCATCTGGCGCTTCCGCCAGCAATCGCTCGAAGACCAGTCGGGCGGAGGCGCCATCACCGCGACGGAGCAAGTCGAGCCCGTTCCGGACAAGCTGATCGGATTCGGCATGCGAAAGGGTCATGCCAAACCCTTACGGGCGACGAGATCAGGCGCAAAGCCAGCTGTCACGGCAGCGTGACGAAACTGTCCATCACGCGCTTGCGGCCGGCCTTTTCGAACTCGATGTCGAGCTTGTTGCCCTCGATCTCCTCGATCGCACCATAGCCGAACTTCTGGTGGAACACGCGCATCCCAACCGACAGATCATCGCGCCCTTTGGCGCCGAGGCCGACCGAGGGCGAGCGGCTTTCGACGATGCGGGTTGGCTCGCGCGTGAAGGTACGCGACTGCCATTCGCCGCCCGGCTTCGCATCGAGCGTGCCGGCCGCGCGTTGCCAGCCAGGCCCACGCCCGGTCCCACGCGCGACATCGGCGAACGGATCGGCGCGCTCGGACCAATTGGCACGCCACAGGCTCTCGCCGCCGGACATGGTCGTCTCGGCGTCGATATGCGCCGCGGGCAGTTCGCCGACGAAGCGCGACGGGATCGACGATGTCCACTGGCCGTAGATGCGACGATTGGCGGCATGGATGATCACCGCAAGCCGCCGCGCGCGCGTGATCGCGACGTACGCGAGGCGGCGTTCTTCCTCGAGGCTGCGCGTGCCGCCTTCGTCGAGCGCACGCTGCGAGGGGAACAACCCTTCCTCCCACCCGACCAGGAACACCGTGTCGTACTCCAGCCCCTTGGCGGCGTGGATCGTCATGATCGTGACCTTGGGATCCTCGCGTGTCCCCTCATTGTCCATCACGAGGCTGACGTGTTCGAGGAATGCGCCGAGGCTTTCATATTCCTCCATCGCGCGGACAAGTTCGCTGAGGTTCTCGAGCCGGCCAGCCGCCTCGACCGATTTCTCGGCCTGCCACATGGCAGTATAGCCGCTCTCGTCGAGCAATTGCCGGGCAAGCTCGGGGTGTGGCAACTCGCTCGCCATCTGCCGCCAGCGCGCGATGTCACCGACGAGGTTGCCGAGCGCGCGGCGCGCCTGCGGCGTCAGCTCGTCGGTGTCGAGGATGCGCACGGCGGCGGCCATCAGCGGCAGTCCTTCCGCGCGCGCAAGCTGGTGAACCTTGGCAACCGCCTTGTCGCCGAGCCCTCGCTTGGGCGTGTTGACGATGCGTTCGAAGGCGAGATCGTCGGCGGGCTGGTTGACGACGCGCAGATACGCGAGCGCGTCGCGGATTTCCTGGCGCTCGTAGAAGCGGAAACCGCCGACGATGCGATACGGCATGCCGATCGCGATGAAGCGGTCCTCGAACTCGCGCGTCTGGTGCTGCGCACGCACGAGGATTGCGACGTCGTCGAGACTCTTGCCGTTGCGCTGGGTGGCCTCGATCTCGTCGCCGACGCGGCGGGCCTCCTCGGGCCCATCCCACACGCCGATCACACGGACCTTCTCGCCGGCGTCGAGCTCGGTCCACAGCGTCTTTCCGAGCCGGCCGGTGTTCTGCGCGATCACGCCGCCGGCCGCGCCCAGGATGTGCGGGGTCGAGCGGTAATTCTGTTCGAGCCGGATCACCTTGGCGCCGGGGAAATCCTTCTCGAACTTAAGGATATTCTCGACCTGCGCGCCGCGCCACGAATAGATCGACTGATCGTCGTCACCGACGCAGCACAAGTTGCGCCGCTCCTGCGCGATCAATCGCAGCCAAAGGTACTGGACCGAATTGGTGTCCTGATATTCGTCGACCATCACGTAGCGGAAGCGCTGCTGATACTGCGCCAGCACGTCGCGATCGGTCTTCAGGATCGTGAGAACATGAAGCAGCAAGTCACCGAAATCACATGCGTTCACTGCACGCAGGCGAGCCTGGTATTGTTCGTACAACTCGCCGCCGCGGCCATTGGCGTAGCGTTCGCTTTCGCCGGCATCGATCTCGCGCGGGATCAGCCCCTTGTTCTTCCACTCATCAATCAGCCCCGCGAGGCTGCGCGCAGGGAAGCGCTTCTCGTCGATGTCGGCGGCGGCGATCAGCTGCTTGAGCAGGCGCAACTGATCGTCGGTATCGAGAATCGTGAAGTTGCTTTGCAGCCCGACCAGCTCGGCATGGCGACGGAGCATCTTGGCGCCGATTGCGTGGAACGTGCCGAGCCACGGCATTCCTTCCACCGCATCGCCGACCAAACGCCCGACGCGTTCGCGCATCTCGCGCGCGGCCTTGTTTGTGAAGGTGACCGACAGGATCTCGCTGGGATACGCCTTGCGGGTGTACAGCAGATGCGCGAGCCGTGCGGTGAGCGCGGCGGTCTTGCCGGTTCCGGCGCCGGCGAGGACAAGCACGGGACCGTCGGTCGTCAGCACCGCCTCGCGCTGCGGCGGATTGAGGCCCCTCAAGTACGGCGGATCGGCAAGCTGGCTATCGGTCACTCGGGTCAGGTAGTCAGGGTTGCGCGGCGGCGCAATCCATGAGAACAAATACGAAACGGTGAGGAGAGAGTCGATGACCACGAAGGGGCATTGTCATTGCGGCGCGATCGGTTGGTCGGCGGAGGGGCCGCCGGAGCATCACGCATTGTGCCATTGCGAGGATTGCCGCCGGTGGTCGGGCGCGCCTGTGGTCGGCTGGATCGCTTGGAAGGACGATCAGGTGACGGTGAGCGGGTCGCCGGTCACCTATCAGTCGTCGGAACAGGGCACGCGCGAGTTCTGCGGCAAATGCGGCACGGGGCTGTTTTATCGCAGTCCCCAGTTCCTGCCGGGGATCGTCGACATTCATTCCGGCACGCTCGATCATCCCGAGAGCCTGCCGCCTGGCGCGCAGATCATGGTTAAGGATCGGCTGTCGTGGACTGGCGGGATGGCCGACCTGCCCGAGTTCAACACCTATCCCGGGATGGATTGATGGAACCCGTTACAACAGCGGCGACTCGATTGCCGGCTGGCATGCCTATATGGCGGCGCCTAGCGTAGCGGCGCTCGACGCATTGATCGCGGCGGAGTGCGTGTTCCGCTCCCCCGCGGTCCACACGCCGCAAGTCGGCAAAGCGCTGACGATCAAATATCTAATCGCGGCCGCCGACGTGCCTGGCACGCGAGATTTTCGTTACGTCGGTGAGTGGCGTGCGGCGCAATCCGCAGTGCTGGAGTTCGAATGCACGCTCGACGGCGGGATCGCGGTGAACGGCGTCGATATCATCGGTGGGATGCGGCGGGGCTGATCGTCGATTTCAAGGTGATGATCCGACCGATGAAGGCGCTCAATGCGGTCGTCCCGCTGATGGGGGCGGTACTGACGCAAGGGTGAAGCTGTCGATGGGCTTATGAGCTTGGTCGTTTAGCCTAAAGTGGAAGAGGCGGCTCGGACCGTCTTCGGGAACAACATACAGGTCGCGTCCCTTCATCGCCATGCCCTCCCCGGTGTAGGGACCACCGCGGCCGAAGGGCCTGATCGGACCGATCGCTCCGGTCCGCGACGTTCGCCGGATCTTCATCGATGGCCATTCGATCCAGTCGACGGCGCCGCTCCACCACGTCAACGATCCCCCGGCGACGAGGTGACCATCGACGAACTTCATATCCTGATAGCGTGTCCTGGACGGATTCGGCACGACCCGCACCGCGACCTTGTCGCTCACATCGAAGACGTAGAGCAATTTGCTGTCCCAACTGCCCGCCACGAGTTGGCTACCCAGCGCAGCGATACACCCGAGATGGTCTGCCACCGAAATCTTCCGGCGGATCTGGAGCGTGTCCGCATCGATCTCGACGAGCATCGCAGAACTGTTCGGTTTGAGCTCTGCGACCGGAACCCAGATCGAGCGATCGGACATGGAGATGCCACCCGGATGATAGCGCACGCCGTCGGTAAGGTCCAAGCGGCGCATGATCCTGCCGGTGGTACGATCGAATTCATGCAGATAGCCCTTGCGATTAGCGCGATCGACCGATGTCACCCAGATGCGCTCGCGATCGAGTTCTAGCCCTTGGACGTGGAACAGTTCACCCTCGAGTGGCAGGACCCCCCGAAGATCTGCGTCCTCAATCGCGCCTGCGAATGGAACTGGGGAAGCGGCAACCGACAGGCTCGCGATACCCAGTAGGAGGGCGGTCAGCCGTGGCCGCGCGATCTTTCGGATCATCTGCCGTGTCCTTCTTGAAGAACGCTGGTACGGGCGCTCGCATGGCAAGGTTTTGTGTCAGCAAGACTGTAGTTTTGTTTAGTATTTGCGCGAAGAAGGTCAGATCCGTGACAGTTAAGAACAGGGCATGATCACGTAGAGCTGCACCGCAGACATTCACCGAACATGTTTCATATTGTCGAAGCATCAGGATCATCGCCACCCGGTGGGACGACAACTAGGCTCTACCATGAAAAATCGGGGCGGCCCGCGTGTGCAAGCCGCCCCGCAGTTCAGGGAGCATCGGGCAGGGTAAGCCGCCCGATCGTCGGCGCAGACAGGGGGGACGGCGCCGACATCTAAGCTCTAGGCGGGCCGTGTTGCTGCATCATGTCGGTCACGGGTAATGTTGTTGCAGCCCGGCAACGTTGACGCGGCGGCAACGCGGGAAGAAGGGAAGCGGATGATCGCGACCGCCTCTCACGCCGCCTCAAGTCCCGCCGCGCACCCCGCTTCGCACCGTCGCGTGCTGCTGGCGAGCTTCGTCGGCACCACGGTCGAATTCTACGATTTCTATATTTATGCGACCGCTGCAAGCCTCGTGTTCGGCCAGATCTTCTTCCCTGTCGCTGAACCTGGGATGCAGCAGATGGCAAGCTTCGCAACGCTTGCCGTCGCCTTCTTCGCGCGGCCGGTGGGAGCGGCATTCTTCGGGCATTTCGGCGATCGAATCGGACGCAAATCGACGTTGGTCGCCAGCCTGCTGACGATGGGTGTGTCGACGACGCTGATCGCGTTCCTGCCGACCTATGCCGACGCGGGCTGGTGGGCGCCCGCGATCCTGTGCCTGCTGCGCTTCGGCCAGGGCTTCGGGCTCGGCGGAGAGTGGGGCGGGGCGGCGCTGCTGGCGGTGGAGAACGCGCCGCCGGGGTGGCGCGCGCGGTTCGGTTGCGCGCCACAGATGGGCGCGCCGGCGGGGTTCATTGCCGCGAACGGGCTGTTCCTGCTGCTTGGGCTTTGGCTGACGCCCGATCAGTTTCGTGACTGGGGCTGGCGCATCCCGTTCCTCGTCAGCGCGCTGCTGGTGGGCTTGGGCCTGTGGATCCGGCTGAAGCTCACCGAAACCCCCGAATTCGCCGCCTCACTCGAGGAAGCGCCACCCCCGGCGGTGCCGCTGGCGGAGCTGATGCGTCATCATGCGGCCGCGACTTTGGCCGGCACGATCGGCGCGATCGCCTGCTTCGCACTCTACTATATCGCGACCGCCTTCACGCTAGGCTACGGCACAAAGACGCTCGGTTATCCGATGCAGTCGATGCTGCTCGTCCAGCTCGGCGCTATCCTATTCATGGCCGCTGGCATTTATGCCTCGGCGTGGCTCGCCGATCGGCGGTATGACGAGCGGCGCGTGCTGGCAGGCGGATGCGTCGGGGTCGTGCTGGTCGGGTTCCTGCTCGCACCGATGCTCGGGTCGGGATCGCTCACGCTCGTGTTCGCCTATCTGTCGCTGGCGCTGCTGCTGATGGGCTTTGTGTACGGCCCGCTTGGCGCGTGGCTGCCGGGGCTGTTCCCGCCGCGCGTGCGCTACACGGGCGCATCGATGGCATTCAATGTCGCTGGTGTGCTCGGCGGCGGACTGACGCCACTGGTGGCGCAGGCGCTCGCGGGCAAGTTCGGGCTAGGCGCGGTCGGGCTTTATGGCAGCGCTGCGGCGGCGTTGAGCCTCGTCGCGCTGCTTGCTGTGCGGCCCCAGGCATCGGCGCCTGCGCTGGTACGGTAGCCTTAAGGCGCGGCTTGCCGCAGGATCGTCAGCTTCGCCTTTCCGTGGACGCGCACAGTTTCCACCTCGAAACCGTCGACCTCGATATCCTCGTTTTTCGCCGTTTCGATGCTGATCCACGTCGCTGGCGACACCCAGCCGAGTCGCGCCAGCTTGTCGAGCGCCACCGCACCCGCGCCGGTGCCGTAAGGCGGGTCCATCAGGATCACGTCCAGTGGCGCGCGGGCCGGGCCGAGCGCGAGGACGCTGGCGGCGCGGACCTCGGCCCCCGTGGCGCCAAGCGTCGCGACATTCGCGCGCAACGCGTCGAGCGCGGGGCGATCGTGTTCGACGAACAAACATGTCGCCGCGCCGCGCGACAGCGCCTCGATTCCGAGCGCGCCGGATCCGGCGAACAGATCTGCGACGGCCAGTCCGTCGAAGCTGCCGACGCGGCTGGCAAGCATCGAGAAAAGCGCCTCGCGCGTGCGGTCGGCGGTTGGCCGAGTCGCCTCACCCTTGGGGGCGACGAGCGGGCGGCCGCGCCATTGGCCAGCGATGACGCGCATCAGCGATCACTCCTCGGCCGGTTGGGCCGTGGCTTGCCCGGCCCGGACCGGGGCCCGGTTGGTCGCGGGGCTCCAGGGCCAGACCCGCCGGCACGCGGCGCGGTTGAACGCGGGCCGGCTGAACGCGGGCCTGACGGCCGCGCATCGGCCGTACGGGGGGCCGGCGAGGAGCGCGGTGCCGCCGAGCGTGGCGTGTCCGAGCGGGGCGCGGCCGCGCGCGGCTTGGCAGTGCGGTCGGATCGAGCGGCAGGTTCCGCATCGCTGCGGGTCTCGCGGAACGTGCGCGACCGATCGGTGCGGCCCGTGCTGGCGCGGGTCGCGACCGAGCCATCGGCGCGGCGTCGCGGCTCGTTCTTCGCCGCCGCACGAGCGGGTCGAGACGGCCGCTCTGTTCGCTCCGTACGGTTTGGCCGCTGGGCCGGCTCGATCCGCTCGGGACGTCCCGAGCGGTCGGGTCGCTTCGGAGCCGCGATCGGCTTCTGGATCGCGTCGATCGGTGGGGCCACTGGCTCAATCGCACGGCGCCTCGCCGGCTGCGGCAGTTCGCGCCGCGTGGGATCGGCGCGGAAGCTGTCGACGTCATGTCGCCGCACTTCGCCGATCTGTCCAGGCTTTAGGTCGCCGAGCAGGAATGGACCGTAACGTGTTCGGATCAATCGGCTTACCTGCAACCCGAGATGTTCAAGCACGCGCCGCACCTCTCGGTTCTTGCCTTCCTTCAGGATCATCTCGATCCAGACATTGGTGCCCGTGCGACGTTCGATGTTCGCGTCGATCGATCCATAGCGGACGCCCTCGATCTCGACCCCCTCGATCAACTCCTCGAGCTGCGGCTGGCTTACCCGGCCATAGGCGCGGGCGCGATAGGCGCGCTCTACGCCGGTCGCGGGCAGTTCGAGCTGGCGCTTGAGCCCACCGTCGGTGGTCATCAGCAACAGGCCTTCGGTGGCGAGATCAAGCCGCCCAACAGGCATCAGCCGCGGCAGGCCTTTGGGCAACCGGTCGTAGATCGTCGGGCGCCCCGCCGGATCGCGCTCGGTGGTCAGCAGTCCCGCCGGCTTGTGGAACAGGAACAGCCGCGCCGCCTCCGCTGCGGCGACGGGCGCGCCATCGACGGTCACGCCGTCGAGCGAGGTAAGCAGCGTCGCCGGCGTATCGATCGGTGCGCTGTTGAGCGCCACGCGCCCCTCAACGATCATCCGCTCGATCTCGCGACGCGACGCGATCCCGGCGCGGGCGAGCAGCTTGGCGATCCGATGGGTCGGGTCGGTCGACGGGGTAGGAAAGGGCGGGGGCGACGGCGGTCCGGCGCGGGAAGAACTCGGCATGGCGTGGCTGATACATCCGTTGTGCGGTGGCGGCGAAAATATTTGCGACCGACGGGCCTGAGCAGCGTTATCGATTTCTAGCGCGTAACGATTGCGGTGGGGTGGGCGATGATATTCGGACGGAAGAAGCGAACGATCGTTCGGCTCCTCGTGGTCGAGGATGAGCCGCTCGTCGCGTTCGACACCGAACATCTGCTGATCGAGCAGAATTACGAGATCGTCGCGACCGTCGATCGGGTCGCCGATGCGCTTGCCGTGATTGCTACTGACGTTGAGATCCACCTCGTTCTAGTTGATCTGGAGCTTGCCGACGGCAGTGGGATCGACGTCGCACGCGCCGCCAACGGTCGCGATATTCCAGTGATGTTCGTGACGGGCAATCTGGTCGGTCAGGCGGAAGAATATGCGGCAGGATGGCTTTCCAAACCATATGCGCAGCGCGATCTGCTTGCTGCAATCACCGCCATTGAAGCAGCGTTGGATGGTCGGCGAACGCGACGGTTGCCGAATGGGTTTCGGCTATTTGCGGCGGTGGCCTCTCCAGGGGTCAGGCCGACCGCCGCATGAAGCAACTCAGCTGACGCGGGGTTCAATCGATTCGTCGTCTATACCGTCTGGCGAGACGAACCCAGTGCCATCATGGGGCCCGTCCATTGCGCTGGTTTCATTGACGCCGCTGTCATCAAACACGTCATTATTTTACGCCTTGGACACGTCGTCTTGCACCTTCGGCGGACTGTCTGGCGAGGTATCGGGCTGATCGGCGTCGATATTGTCGGGGGGTGCGTTACCGCCGCGGGGATCGGACATCTCAGGCGCTTGGCTGGATGGGCGCGGGGTCTTCGCTCGGCATACTGGGTGCCGGCTGGTCGAAGTCGGGCGTGGGGGGCGTAACCTCGGGCGGGGGTGTCTCTGGCTGCGCCGGCTGGGTCGGCTGTGCAGGCACTTCGGTCGGGGGAATCGTAGCCATTTGTATGTTCCTCTCGGGGGATAAACGCCTATCGCGCCGGTCGGTTGCTCGCGCCGCTTGCCGAGTGCCCGCGCGCGGTATAGAGGCCCGCGACCGGCGGTGCCTCATGCGGGCGTGGCGGAACTGGTAGACGCGCTTGGTTTAGGTCCAAGTATCGCAAGATGTGGGGGTTCGAGTCCCTTCGCCCGCACCAGTCATCCGCGGCGTGTTCGCGGACAGGCACCATCCACGAAATTCTGTTGAAGGCACGAAGATGCAGACTGTCGAGACGTTGAACGAGGGCCTGAAGCGCGCCTACACGCTGACCATTCCCGCCAAGGATATCGAGGGTCGCGTCGATGCGGAATTGAAGCGTGTCGCGCCGCAGGTGAAGATGCCCGGGTTCCGCCCAGGGAAGGTGCCGGCGAACCTCGTGCGCAAGATGCACGGCGCATCGCTGCTGCAGGACGCACTCAACACGTCTATTCAGGAAGGCATTCAGTCGCTGATCGCCGAGCAGCAGCTGCGCCCCGCAGTGCAGCCGTCGGTGGCGCTGGCTGAAGGCTACGAGCCAGGTAAGGACGCCGAGCTCACGGTCGAGCTGGAGATCCTGCCGCAGGTGCCCGCACCCGCGATCGACGGTCTGAAGCTCGAGAAGCTAACCGTCCCCGCTGACGACGCGGTGATCGACGAACAGCTGCAGAAGTTCGCCGACCAGTCGAAGCGCTGGGAGGACGCCGAGGAAGGCTATGCCGCGCAGATGGGCGATCTCGTCACCGTCGATTTCGTCGGCAAGACGATGGATGGCGTTGCGTTCGAGGGCGGCACTGGGAGCGACATGGCGGTCGAGCTCGGCGCGGGTCGGCTGATCCCGGGCTTCGAGGACCAGACGGTCGGCGTGAAGACTGGCGATGAGCGCCAGATCACCGTGACCTTCCCGGAGGATTACCAGGCGAAGGAACTCGCTGGGAAGGACGCGACCTTCGATCTCGTCGTCAAGTCGGTGAAGACCGCCGGCGAAGCGACGATCGACGAAGAACTGGCCAAGAACCTTGGGCTCGAGAGCCTCGAACAGCTGCGCGGTCTCGTCCGCGGGCAGGTCGAGCAGGAACTTGGCGGCCTTACGCGCACGTACATGAAGCGCAAGCTACTCGATCAGCTCGCCGCCGATCACGATTTCGAAGTGCCGCCATCGATGGTCGAGGCTGAGTTCCAGCAGATCTGGCACCAGCTCGAGCATGAGGCGAGCCACGAGCCCGATCCCGCCGCCGCAATGGAGGAAATGGAGAAGGAGCGCGACGATTATCGCAAGATCGCCGAGCGTCGCGTCCGTCTCGGCCTGCTGCTGAGCGAAATCGGCCAAGCGAATGGCGTCGAAGTGTCGCAGCAGGAAATGAACCGGCTGATCGCGCAGGCGGCGCAGCAGTACCGCGGCGAAGAGCAGCAGCGCTTTATCCAGTATATCCAGCAAGAGCCGATGGCCGCTGCCCAGCTGCGTGCGCCGCTGTACGAGGACAAGGTCGTCGATTTCCTGTTCGAGAAGGCTGAAGTTACCGAGCGCGAGACGACGCGTGAGGAGCTGGAAGCTGCAATCGAGAGCGAGGACGGTTTCGCGACCGGCACGCATCACCACGACCACGACAACCACAAGCCAAAGCAGAAGGCCGCCGAGCAGGGTGCCGAGGATGCTCCCGTCGAGGACGCGGCCGTCGAGGCAGGCGCCGACGAGGCCGAGGTAAAGCCCGCGAAGAAGGCAACGTCGCGCAAGCCGAAGATCGTCGAGACGGCTGCGGCCGATACCGCAACTGCGGACGAAGCCGAGAGCACCGACGAGGCTCCCGCGAAGAAGCCCGCGGCGAAGAAGGCTGCAAAGCCGGTCGCGCAGGACGACAACGCCGCAACTGAAACGACGCCGGCCAAGCCGCGCGCCAAGAAGGCTGCGACTAAGCCGGACGCGTAAACTCTTTCGTCACGACGGGCCGGCCCCGGCATCCACCCTTCCGCAAGAACCTTCGGCTAAGAGCTTGCGGATGGATGGACCCCGGCTCAAGCCGGGGTGACGGAGGGAATTTGGACTTGCCTGCACCAACGATCGCCGTCCTGCTGCCGTGCTACAACGAGGAAGCGGCGATCGCGCAGACCATCGCGGGCTTTCGCGCTGCGCTGCCGGATGCCCGGATCTACGTTTTCGACAACAATTCGGGCGACCGCACCGTCGAGGTGGCGCGTGCGGCAGGGGCGATCGTCCGCACCGAACGGATCCAGGGCAAGGGCGCGGTCGTGCGGCGGATGTTCGCCGATGTCGATGCGGACGTCTATGTCATGGCGGACGGCGATGCGACCTATGACGCCGCATCCGCGCCCGCACTGGTACAGCGGATGCTCGACGAGCAGCTCGACATGGTCGTCGGCTGCCGCATTGGCGAGGCAGCGGCGGCGTATCGGCGTGGGCATCGGTTCGGGAACGCGCTCCTGACGGGGATGCTTGCGAAGCTGTTCGGCCGAAGTTTCAGCGACATCTTAAGTGGTTATCGCGCGTTTTCACGACGGTTTGTGAAGAGCTTCCCTGTGCTGTCGGTCGGATTCGAGATCGAGACGGAGATTTCCGTCCATGCGCTAGAACTCAAGATGCCAGTCGCCGAGATCGAAACGCCATACTTCGCCCGGCCGGAAGGTTCGGAATCGAAGCTCAGCACTTATCGTGACGGCTGGCGCATCCTCGGCACGATCGCCACGCTTTACCGAATCGAGCGGCCGCTCTGGTTTTTCGGCGCATTCGGCGCGGCGCTTCTCGTCCTGGCGGTGGTCCTCGCGATCCCGCTGGCGATAACGTACGCGCAAACCGGACTGGTACCCCGGTTCCCGACCGCTATTCTGGTCACGGGCCTCACCATCTTGGCGGCGTTGTGCGGGTTCGCTGGATTGATCCTCGATACGGTGGTGCGCGGCCGACGCGAGGTGCGGCGGCTTGCCTATTTAGGCCATCGCGCACCGGGCGCGGCGTGAGATCGCTGGCCAGCGGTCGTGTGCCGCCCTACGGTTCGGAAATGGCTATCCAAAACATTCGTTGGACTGCGGCTTTTGCGCTGCTCGGCGCACTCTGGTCGACCGGCGCCGCCGCGCAGGAGCAGCCCGAGCCCCGTCGCATTCGCATCGGCGTTGGTCCGCAGCTCGTCCCGCGTTATCCGGGTGCGGACGGTCATGTCGTGCGACCGTTCTTCGACCTTGCGCTTGCACGCGGCGACACCCCGTTCGAGTTTGAGGCGGCCGACGAGAGCGCAGGCCTTTCGCTGCTGCGGGCGCAGGGATTTTCGGCCGGGCCGGCGATCGGCTTCGAGGGCGCGCGCCGCACGCGAGACGTTCCCGGCGTGCGCAGCGTCGGCTTCACCGTCGAGGCCGGAGCGTTCGTTCAGTACAGTCTCGCCGCGCCGCTGCGTGCCCGGCTGGAAGTGCGGCAAGGCATCGGAGGCCACCGCGGCTTGGTCGGCGTTGCGAGTGTCGATTACATCGCGCGCGATCGTGACGACTGGCTGTTTGCGATCGGCCCACGCGTCACTGCGTCGAGCGGACGCTATCAGCGCGCGTACTTCGGCGTGCCGGTCGCCTCGGTCGCAGCATCTGGCTTGCCTGCCTTCGAGCCATCGGGCGGCGTTCATGCTGTCGGTGCAAATGCCAGCTATCTCAGGCAGATCACGCCGCGCTGGGGCGTCCTGGCCTATGGCAAGTACGATCGACTGATCGACGACGCGGCCGAGTCGCCGATCGTGCGGCGCGCCGGGTCGCGTGATCAATGGTCCGGCGGCCTCGCGCTCACCTATACCTTTTCGCGGCAACCCGACTGATCAGGGCTGGCGGGACCAGCCGCGGCGGGGCTTGAACTACCCGCCAGCGCGCGCGACATAGACGTTCTTCAGGGCATAAGAGAGAGTTTCCATGCATAATCCGTTCGAGACCGGCGATTTCACGGGCGCTCTCGCGCGCGCCGGCGTCGGCATGCAGCAGACGCAGGCTGGCCTTGTCCCGATCGTGATCGAGCAGTCGAATCGCGGCGAGCGCTCGTTCGACATCTTCAGCCGCCTGCTGCGCGAGCGCATCGTCTTCGTGACGGGCGGCGTCGAGGACGGCATGGCGAGCCTGATCACGGCGCAGCTGCTGTTCCTCGAATCGGAAAATCCGAAGAAGGACATCTTCATGTACATCAACTCGCCGGGCGGGGTCGTCACGGCGGGCATGGCGATCCATGATACGATGCATTACATCCGGCCGCGTGTCGGCACCGTCTGCATCGGCCAGGCCGCCTCGATGGGCAGCTTCCTGCTCGCGGCGGGCGATCCCGGGATGCGCGTCGCGCTCACTAATTCGCGGATCATGATCCATCAGCCGTCGGGCGGTGCGCAAGGCATGGCCAGCGACATCGAGATTCAGGCGCGCGAGATTTTGCGGATTCGTGCCCGGATGAACGAGCTGTACGCGAAATATACCGGGAAACCGATCGAGGTGATTGAAAACGCCATGGACCGCGACAAGTTCATGAGCGCTGACGAAGCGCGCGAGTTCGGCCTGATCGACGAGGTGTTCGACAAGCGGCCGGCACCCGCCGACGATATGTCGGCGGCGGCCTGACAATCGTTAGCCTTTTTCCGGCATTGCCGGATCGTGACCGGCCGGGTTACCATGCTCGGCCGGCAAAGGATGGAATTGAATGACTAAGCTCAGCGGCGGTGACTCGAAGAGCACACTTTATTGCTCGTTCTGCGGCAAGTCGCAGCACGAAGTTCGCAAGCTCATCGCCGGGCCGACCGTGTTCATCTGCGATGAGTGCGTCGAGCTGTGCAACGACATCATTCGCGAGGAAACCAAGTCCGCGCTGGTGTCGAAGAAGGATGGTGGCGTGCCCACGCCGCAGGAAATCTGCGACGTGCTGGATGATTACGTCATCGGCCAGAAGAAAGCGAAGCGCGTCCTGTCGGTCGCGGTGCACAATCACTACAAGCGCTTGAACCACGGCGCGAAGGGTGCCGATGTTGAGCTGGCGAAGTCGAACATCCTGCTCGTCGGGCCGACCGGCTGCGGCAAGACGCTGCTCGCGCAAACGCTCGCCCGCATTCTCGATGTGCCGTTCACGATGGCCGATGCGACGACGCTGACCGAGGCGGGTTACGTCGGCGAGGACGTCGAGAACATCATCCTTAAGCTGCTCCAGGCGTCTGACTATAACGTCGAGCGCGCGCAGCGTGGCATTGTTTACATCGACGAAATCGATAAGATCAGCCGCAAGGCCGAGAACCCGTCTATTACGCGTGACGTGTCGGGCGAGGGCGTGCAGCAAGCACTGTTGAAGCTGATGGAGGGCACCACGGCCTCCGTCCCGCCGCAGGGTGGGCGCAAGCATCCGCAGCAGGAATTCCTGCAGGTCGACACGACGAACATCCTGTTCATCTGCGGCGGCGCCTTCTCTGGCCTCGAGAAGATCATTGGCGATCGCTTGCAGGGCAAGTCGATCGGCTTCGGCGCGTATGTCGCCGCGCCGGAGGAGCGCCGTACTGGTGAGATGTTGCGCCAGACCGAACCTGAAGATCTGCTCAAGTTCGGCCTGATCCCCGAGTTCGTCGGCCGCTTGCCGGTAATCGCGACACTTGAGGATCTCGACATCCCCGCGCTCGTGAAGATCCTCAGCGAGCCGAAGAACGCGCTGGTGAAGCAGTATCAGAAGCTGTTCGACATGGAGCAGGTGAAGCTCGGCTTTACCGACGACGCGTTGGTAAAGGTTGCTCGCAAGGCGATCGACCGCAAGACCGGCGCGCGCGGGCTGCGGTCGATCCTCGAGGCAATCCTGCTCGACACGATGTTTGAGCTACCTGGGATGGATTCCGTTGATGAGATCATGATCGACAGCGACGTGGTCGAGGGCCGCAAGGAACCGATCCGCGTATACGCAGAGAAGAAAAAGGCGGGCGCGGGAGCTGCCTGATCGGGCTTTTTCGTGAATGCGCGGAATAATGAGCGGGCGCCGAGCGATCGGCGCTCGTTTCCGTTGGGATCGATCCCGTCGTTGTGACATTCGTCAATCGACCCCGGGAGATCCGATGACGGACAAGCTAGTGAAAGCCGATGCAACCGTGCCGCCCGAGGCCCGGCGGGCTTTGCTACACCGCATCGGGCTTCCGTGGTGGACGATGCTGTTCCCGCTGCTTGCAATCCTAGCGGTCGCAGTTTCGCTCTACGCCGTACCGACGATCGGAACCGCTGCCGCAGCCTTCGTGCTGATCGGCGCCGTCCTCGCGGCGGTGCATCACGCAGAGGTGATCGCGCACCGCGTCGGCGAACCGTTCGGCACGTTGGTGCTCGCCATTGCGGTGACGGTGATCGAAGTGTCGCTCATCGTCAGCTTGATGCTGTCGGATGCAGGCGACGCGTCGGCGCTAGCGCGCGATACCGTCTTCGCGGCCATCATGATCATTCTCAACGGCATCGTCGGCTTGTGCTTGATGGCTGGCGGGTTGCGGCATGGCGAGCAGAGCTTCACGTTGAGCGGGGTCAGCGCGGCGCTGGCGGTGCTCACCGCACTCGTCGTGCTGTCGCTGGTGCTACCGAACTACGTCACCAGCGCCGCGGGGCCGGTCTATTCGCCGTCGCAACTGGTGTTCGTCGCGGTCATCTCGCTGTTCTTGTACCTGATGTTCGTGCTCGTGCAGACCGTGCGACACCGCGATTACTTCCTGCCGTCCGAGGATCTGCCTGAGGACGCGCACGCTGATCTGCCGAGCTTTACGGCAACGACTGCGGCGCTTGGCTTCCTCCTCCTGGCGCTGGTGGGTGTCGTGCTGCTCGCGAAGGGACTATCGGCCGCGGTTGAGGGCGCGGTTCTCGATGCCGGGTTGCCGCTGGCCGTCGTGGGCGTGGTGATCGCCGCGCTAGTGCTCGCACCCGAGAGCCTTGCAGCCTACCGTGCTGCCAAGCGCAATCGCTTGCAGACCAGCCTTAATCTCGCACTGGGATCGGCACTTGCGACGATCGGGCTGACGATTCCCTCGGTGGCGATCGTGTCGCTCATCCTCGACCTGCCACTGGCGCTCGGCATTGGGCCTAAGAGCATCACGCTGTTGGTGCTGACGATGTTCACGATCACATTGTCGCTCGGCACCGGTCGCACGACGATCCTGGGCGGCGCCGTGCATCTGGTGATTTTCGCTGCTTATCTGTTCACCACCGTGGTGCCGTGATCTCACCCTCTGCGACGGTAATAGGGCAGTCAGAAGACCGTGATCGCCGCGATCGCCGTCAGCGCGAGCAGGCAGGCGCTCGACAAGACGAACAACACGAAGCGCGGCTGGACCCGGTTGACCGTGGCCTGCACCAGGCTGTGCGCGATCCGCAGGATGACATAGCCCCAGGCCAGCACCACCGCAGCGCCACGACCGGCATCGGCCAGCGCCAGCACGCCGCATACAGCGTAGAAGATCGTCGGCTGTTCGAGCAGATGATTGTAGTTATGCGCTTTCCACTGCGCCTGCGCAGGGAGCGATCGATCGGCGTCGGACGCCTTCGTGCCGACAAGACCACTCATGCGGATGCCTGCCTTGCTCAGCGCCGGCAGGCGGGTTGCGAACATCCAGCCGAGCATGACCAACGTCCAGCCGATCAGGACGATGACTGGCTGGAGAATGGCAAGGTCGTTCATCGCGGCAGATCTAAGCCAGCCTGGTTCTACGATCCAGACACAACATCACCCCGGCAGACGCCGGGGTGATGTCGTTAAACGATCAATCGAACAGCTTCGCCCAGCTGCGCTTGGCGCGGTCCTTCCAGTGGCCGCGGTGGTAAGCGTCGCTCGCGAGCAGCGGCATCACCGAGCCGGCTTCCGCGAACACCATCTGTTCGATCCCGGTGTTCACCTTGCCCCAGCTCGCGGCTTCCTGCAGCGTCGAGGACGAGCATGCGCCGTCACGCACGTCGGCCACGGTGATCTGCACCGCATATTTGTGCACAGCGACATCGTCGTGGCCAAGGATCTCGGCGCAGACGACCGTGTCCTGGATAAAGTTCTTCGGCACGCCGCCACCAATCATCAACAGGCCCGTCGTTACTGCCTCGATCTTGATCTGCGTGAGCTCGCGGAAGTCTGCGATCGCGTCCAGAAGCAGGTACGGCTTGCCCGCCTTGGCACGATCGACCTGATGCTTGACAAGCCCGAAGCCGGCCGAGCTGTCGACGAACGCCGGGCAGAAGATCGGCACGTCATGCTCATAGGCGAGCTTGACGAGGCTGTTGTCCTTCTTGCCATGCTCGACGAGATACTTGCCCATCTCACGAATGAACGCACGCGAAGAATAAGCCTTGGGCTCAAGCGACTCGGCGATCTCGAAGATCGTGTGATCGACATTCTGGAGCGCTTCTTCGTCGATGTACGTATCGTAGATGCGATCGATGTAGAGCGAACGCAGCGTGTCATCATCAGGGATTTCAAGCGCTTGATAGTGCTTGTGCCCAAGCCCCTCGAAGAAATCCATGTCCACGATCGTCGCGCCGGTAGCGACTATGCAATCGACCATGTTCGAGCGGACGAGTTCGGCATATAGGTCCATGCAGCCACCAGCCGAGGTCGAGCCAGCGATCACCAGCACGACCGTGCAATCCTTGTCGGCCAGCATGTCATTGTAGATCTTGGTTGCGCGGCCGAGATCACGGCTGGTGAAGCTCATGTCACTCATCGCGTCGACGATCGGGCGAGCGTCGAACGACGTGATGTCGATGTGCTTGACCTGCTTCGAGAGCAGCTCCGCCTTGCGCGTATCGTTGATCGGGGCGTTTGCCGCCGCCGTCTTGGTGAGGGTGTCGGTCATGGGTTGCTCTCGCATAATATGCGCGCGTCGTTCGTGGGGGACGCGCTAACCCGTGGCGCGGCAGCGCCCGACCGAGCGCCGCCGCGTCAATGATGTAGGTACGACGTTACAGCTTGACGACGTTCGACGCGACTTCGTCTTCCACGTCGACGTAGAGCGACGCCATCGGTTCGTCTTCGACGATCACCGTCTCGTCCGACCCGAAGCCATTGAACGCGGTGCGCATCGCCGAGCCATAGGCACCGAGCATGCCGATCTCGAAATAGTCGCCAGCAACGACGTCTGCCGGCAGCAGGAACGGACCTGCCATGTGATCGAGATCGTCGCAGGTCGGGCCGTAGAACGAGAACGGATGATCGCGCACCGTCGACTGCGGCTCGCGCAGCAGGTTAACCGGAAAGCGCCAGCCGATGTGTGCCGCATCGAACAGCGCACCGTAAGCGCCATCGTTTATATACAGCTCGTTGCCGCGGCGCTTCTCCACGCGCACGATCAGCGAGGCATATTCGGCGCACAGCGCACGACCCGGCTCGGCCCACAGCTCAGCGGAGTAGCTGATCGGCAGGCTTTCGAACGCGCGATGGATCGTCTCGAAGAAACGCTCTAGTGGCGGCGGCTCCATCCCCGGATAGGAGGAGGGGAACCCACCACCGACGTCGATGACGTCGACCGTCACTGCTGCGTCGACAATCGCCGCACGCACGCGCTCCATCGCATCCGCATAGGCTTCGGGCGTCATTGCCTGGCTGCCGACGTGGAAGCAGATGCCAAGCGCGTCCGCGGCCTGCCGCGCTGCGAACAGCAACGGCTTGGCCTCGTGCGGCGCCACGCCGAACTTCGACGCGAGGCTGAGCTTCGAGTGCTCGGACGACACGCGCAGCCGGACGCACAGCGTCAAGTCCGCGGCGTTACGCGTGGCGAGCATGATCTTCTCGAGCTCTTCGAGCGAATCGAGGCTGAACGTACGCACGCCATGCGTGAAATACGCCTCGGCGATCGCTTCCTCGGCCTTCACCGGGTGCATGAAGCACAAGGTGGCGTCGGGCAGCGTACGCGCGACCAGCCGCACCTCGGCGATCGAGGCGACGTCGTAATGGGTGATGCCGTTATCCCACAGGATCCGGATCAGCTCCGGCGAGGGATTGGCTTTCACGGCATACATTGAGCGTCCCGGGAACTTCTCGACGAAGAACCGGGCGGCACGTGCCGCGGCATGCGGACGAACAAGAGTAACCGGCTGAACCGGCTTGGCTTGTGCGATGTCGAGGGCGCCCGAAACAAAGGTTGGAGCGACGGTCGATAGGGGCGCTAGCCCCAGCGCGCGATGATCCTGGTACAAATCAAGGGACCTCCAGTGCCAAAGGGCAAGCCCCCCGGTCTTCTGTTGTTTAAAAACACTGCCTTGCGGTGGAAGTCCCATGGGGCAGCGGAGGCGCGAATTAGGGTTGATAGCCGCGCATGTAAAGCGCTTTCGTGGATCCATACTCGCAGCGAGGACGATTTGTGACAATTGTGCGACAGCCTACCCGCGCCGGCGTGCGTGATGCAGCGGCGAAGATCGCCGCGATCCTTCCGCCTACACCGATCTTTGTTCAGGAAATCAGGGGGGTGCCGGTCGCCTTTAAGGCTGAGTCGCTGCAACCGGTTGGCGCGTTCAAGATTCGTGGCGCTTGGCATCGGCTGACCGCGCTGGACGTCGAGGCGCGAGCACGTGGCGTGGTCGCCTTTTCGAGCGGCAATCATGCGCAGGGGGTCGCCTGGGCGGCGAAGCGGCTCGGCATGGCGGCGACGATCGTGATGCCGGCGGATGCGCCGCGCGCAAAGGTGGAAGGAACTCTGGCGCTGGGCGCTGAGGTGGTCAGCTATGATCGCGCGACCGAATCGCGCGAACAGATCGCCGCGCGGCTCGCCGAAGCACGCGGCGCCACGCTCGTCCCGAGCTTCGACGATGCGTGGATCATCGAGGGGCAGGGGTCGGCCGGGATTGAGGCGGGCGCGCAGATGGAGGCGGCGGGGCTCGGCGCGCCGACGATGGTGGTGGTGCCGTGCGGCGGCGGTGGCTTGGCGGCGGGGATCGTGCTGGCGCTGCCCAACGCCGCAATCACCGTTGTCGAGCCCGAAGGGTGGGATGACATGCGTCGAAGCCTTGAGGCGAGCTGGATCCTCCCAGTTGGCGACACGCCGCCGCCGACCGCGTGCGACGCGCTGATGACCAAACAGGTTTCATCGCTGACGTTCGACATCCTCTCGCGGCGCGACGCCACAGGCATCGCCGTGGGCGAGCAGGAGATCGCCGCAGCGCAGCGTTGGGCAGCGGAGAAGCTGCGGTTGGTGGTCGAGCCGGGCGGGGCGGTGGGGCTTGCCGCCGTGCTGACGGGGAAGATCACGCCTGTAGCGGGGATGCTGGTGGTGCTGTCGGGGGGCAACGTGGACATAGACGGCTATGCGCGCGCGCTTGCCGCGCGCTAGGAGCCAGCGCCAATGAACCCCGTCTTCACTGGCCTCGCTGCCGCCGCACCCGCAATTGCCATGATCGCTGCTTTCGCCAGTGCGCTGGGCGGCGGCTGGATGATCAAATCGCGCCGCAACGCAAAGAAGGGCTGGCTGATGATCGTGATGGCGGTGGTTTTGGTCGGCAACGTGCTGATCTGGACGATCTAGCGCTTAGCCATCGATCGCCGTGCCGCCCCAGCGGCGGCGCAGCCGGCGGTGGCGGTGGCGAAACAGCCGGGCGATCAATAGGCGTGTTGCGACCGGTGCAACGCGCGGCTCGAAGGTTAACCGGTCGAGCAGCGACGTGCCACGCGGATGAATCGATATCGACCGTTCATGACGCCACGAGCGCAAGCCAGTGACCGGCGAACATTCAACGAACCCCTCGCCGATATCGAGCGATGCCAGGGTCAAGTCGATGCGGCCGACCGGAACGATCGCCGCCAGCATTAGCGTGAAGCGACCAAGCGGACGCCTCGGCACGAAAGCCTCGCTATCGAGTCGATCCAGCCCAGGCTGCCCGCGCATCGTGGCGATCGGCCGCAACTCGTCGTTGATGCACTCGAGATTGGTGATCGCCCGCCAGATGTTTGACCGATCAGCGTAAAGTACGCTGGCACAGGTCAGGACGCTGGCGGGTGATGATGAGATCACCGGATCGGCGAGTTCGGATCCAGCCGCATATCGAGGTAGTTATCCACCGACTTCATCAGATCGGGCATCTCGTGCTCGAAGAAGTGGTTTGCGCGCGGGATCGTATCGTGGTGGATCGTGATGTGCTTTTGGGTGCGCAGCTTGTCGACCAGCTTCTGCGTCGCAGGCGGCGTCGCGACTTCATCCTCGGCACCCTGGATGATGATGCCCGACGAAGGGCAGGGCGCCAGGAAGGTGAAATCGTAGAGATTCGCCGGTGGCGCCACCGAGATGAAGCCGCGGATCTCAGGACGACGCATCAGCAGCTGCATACCGATCCACGCGCCGAAACTGAACCCGGCGATCCACGTCGTCTGTGCCTCGGGGTGGAAGCTCTGCACCCAGTCGAGCGCGCTCGCCGCGTCGGATAGTTCGCCGACGCCATTGTCGAACGTGCCCTGGCTCTTGCCGACGCCGCGGAAGTTGAAGCGCAGGGTCGCGAAACCGCGGCGCTGGAAGGTCTTGTAGAGCGCCTGCACGATGTGATTGTTCATCGTGCCACCAGCGGTCGGATGCGGATGAAGGATCATCGCGACCGGTGCACGTGGCTTGGGACCTGGGGCGAAACGCCCTTCGAGACGGCCCTCGGGGCCGGGAAAGATCACTTCGGGCATCAATACTCTTGTCGGCTGGGCGACGCCGGGTGTGGCGCGCGGAATGCGGCGCTATATAGGAAAGCTTGCCGAATATGGAACGAGTTTTGCCCGACCGCCTCTATCTCGATCACGCCGCGACGACACCGATGACCGCCGCGGCCCGCGATGCGGTGGCGCGTGGCATGGCAAACTGGGCAAATCCCTCCTCGCCGCACGCCGAGGGCCGCGCCGCGCGCGCCGCCCTGGAAAACGCACGGGCGGCGACTGGTGGTGCCTATGGCTGGCGACACGAAGTGCTGTTCACGAGCGGCGCGAGCGAGTCGCTTGGGATCGCGCTCGGCCGCGCCGTGGCCGGGCGGCGGGTCATCTCGGCGGTCGAGCACGATGCGGTGATGCGCGCTGCGGGGGAAGCGGCGGATATGGTGCCGGTCCATGGAGATGGGGCGATTAGCCTAGAGCGTCTGCGTGAAACCCTCACCTCCCCTCCGTTCGTCACAAGCGAAGTCGAGGGACAAGCCTCAGGCACATCGCTGGTTGCGGACGCCTCGACTTCGCTCGGCACGAACGTCGGACGGGGGCAATCGAATGGCGGGCGTCCGGTCGTCTGTGTCCAATGGTGCAACAGCGAGACCGGCGTGCGTCAGCCGATCGAAGCAATCGCCGACGTAATCCACGCCGCCGGCGCGCTGCTGCTGGTCGACGCCGCGCAAATGCCACCCTCGACTGACCTCGCCGATCATGCCGATTTCGTCGCCTTGTCGGCGCACAAGCGCGGCGGCCCGCCAGGTATCGGCGCGCTGCTCGTCCGCGATCTCGCGACCCTGACGCCCACCGGCGGGCAGGAGCGCGGTTACCGGGCCGGGACCGAGAACCTGCCCGCCGCGCTCGGCTACGCCGCCGCATTGGCCGAGCCGGAGCCGGATCATACTGCGCTGCGCGCGCGGCTTGACGATGCGATCGAGCGGTCGGGCGGCATCATCGTGGGCAAGGGCGCGCCTCGCCACCCGGCAATCGGCAGTTACCGGCTCCCTGGCCTCGCCGCGAACGCGCAGCTGATTCGCCTCGATCTCGCCGGGATCGCCGTATCGGCCGGCAGCGCCTGCGCGAGCGGCAGCCTGAAGCCAAGCCACGTGTTGCGCGCGATGGGCTGGAGCGAGGCGGCGACGCGCGAGGTGATTCGCGTCAGCTTCGGGCGGACGACAAGCGCGGCCGATGTCGATCGCTTCATCGCGGCATGGCGCGCGATCGCCCGGTCTGCACGAATGCTGGCGGCATGATCTACCTCGATTATCAGGCCACCACGCCGCTCGCGCCGGAGGCATTCGAGGCAATGGTGCCGTGGCTGCGCGACCATTATGCGAACCCGCACTCGCCCAGCCGCATCGGTCGTGCCGCCAAGGCCGCGGTCGAGGTGGCGCGCGCGCAGGTTGCGGCGCTGCTGCCGTCGGGCGGCCGGGTGGTGTTCACCAGCGGCGCGACCGAAGCGCTCAACTGGGCCGTGAAGGGCTCGGCTGGCGCGGTGGTGACGATCGCCAGCGAGCACGCCGCCGTCCTCGATACCGTGAAGTCAGAAGGTTCGGCGGGTCGCGAAGTGACCGTCCTTCCGGTGCGGCCCGATGGCCGGATTGACCTGTGGGTCGCTCGCCGCGTGCTGCGGCAAGGTGCGGGGTTGTTCGCGGCGATGGCGGTCAACAACGAAATCGGAGTCCTGCAACCGCTCGCCGAGTTGACCCGCATGGCGCGCCAGCGCGGCATCCTCGTCCTGTGCGATGCGGTGCAGGGCTATGGTCGCATCGCCATTCCGCCTGAATGCGATCTGATCGCGATCTCAGCGCACAAGATCCATGGGCCGAAGGGGATTGGCGCGCTCTGGATCCGCGACGGTGTCGCGCTCGATCCGCTGCTGCATGGCGGCGACCAGGAAGGCGGCCGGTCGGGCACGCTCAGCCCTGCGCTGTGCGTCGGCTTCGGCATCGCGGCGCGATTGATGGCAGAGCGGCACGACGCCGATGCGGCGCATGTCGAGAGGCTGTGGCAGATGGCGAGCGAGCGGCTGGTGGGCTGGACGATCAACGGGTCGTCCGAGCATCGGTATCACGGCAACGTTAATGTCCGGCGGGAGCGGCTCGATGTAAACCGACTGATGAGCGACTGTCGCGACATCGCCTTTTCGGCGGGATCGGCGTGCGCCAGCGGCTCGGGCCGGCCGAGCCACGTGCTGAAGGCGATCGGGCTGTCCGATGCGGAGGCGCGGGCCTCCATCCGGCTGGGTTTTGGCCGCTACACCACGGAAGCCGAGCTGGGTGAGGCGCTCACCACGTTGATCGCGGCGGCCGATTCGCAGCGGATCGCCGCATGAGGGTCCGCTTCGAAACTTCTTACGGCTTCGTCGAGACCGAGGCATCGCCGGGCGAGCGGTTGCTTGATGTTGGGCAGCGCATCGGCATGCCGCTCGAAGGAACCTGCGAAGGCGCTATGGCCTGCGCGACGTGCCACGTGATCGTCGCAGCCGAGGATTTCGCGCGCCTCGTGCCCGCATCAGGGGAGGAGGAAGAAATGCTCGATCTCGCTTATGGCGCAACACGAACGAGCCGGCTGTCGTGCCAGATCGTCCTCGACGACGGGTCGGACAGCATCACCGTGCGCATCCCCGGTTGAGCGCAGCGACACCATCTTGATCGCAGCCGATCGCTCCGCCATAGGGCACGCGGGAGTCGGGCGGACGTGGTCGTCGCCAACTTGGTCAGGTCCGGAAGGAAGCAGCCACAACGATTTCGCCACGGGTCGTCCCGGCTCCCACCGCGAGCCTGCCAAGCAGGTGAGCGCGGCCAGCGGCGCAGCGCGCCGTCTGACGAGGCGGCTTCGCCGCGGCGCGCTCCACCGCCCCGCTGTCCTACATGCCCAAATCCTGTCACGCTCTTCGCATGCCCCGCCCCGCGAAACTTCCCACTGACTCGCGGCCATCAACCCCGTATGGTGAGGAAGTGCGCGAGACCCTCAACTTCCTCAACATTCGCGGGCGCTAGGTGACCGACAGCTTCCTCGGCCTCGACGAGCCGGTCCAGCCGAAGCGCACCGGCGAGGCGTATCGCGTACTCGCGCGCAAATATCGCCCGCAGACGTTCCAGGCGCTGATCGGGCAGGAGGCGATGGTCCGCACGCTGGAGAATGCGATCAAGCGCGATCGCATCGCGCATGCGTTTCTGCTCACCGGGGTGCGCGGGGTCGGAAAAACATCGACGGCGCGGCTGATCGCCAAGGCGCTCAACTGCATCGGTCCTGACGGCAGCGGTGACCCGACGATCGATCCGTGCAGCGTGTGCGAGCCGTGCCGCGCGATCGCCGAGGGCCGCCACATCGACGTGATCGAGATGGATGCCGCGAGCCACACCGGCATCGACGACATCCGCGAGATCATCGAGGCATCGCGCTACGCCGCGGTGTCCGCGCGCTACAAAGTGTACATCATCGACGAGGTCCACATGCTGTCGAAGGCGGCCTTCAACGGTTTGCTGAAGACGCTGGAGGAGCCGCCGGGGCACGTGAAATTCCTGTTCGCCACTACCGAGGTGAACAAGGTGCCGGTGACGGTGCTGTCGCGCTGCCAGCGGTTTGACCTGCGGCGCATTCCTGCGGACAAGCTCGCGGCGCATTTCGCTTCGGTCAGCACGCAGGAGGGCGTGGTCGCAGAGCCTGAAGCGCTGGCGCTGATCGCGCGCGCGGCCGAAGGTTCTGCACGCGACGGGCTGTCGATCCTCGACCAAGCGATCGCGCATGCCGATCTCGAGGGCGGCGGTGTGGCGGCGGCGGCGGTGCGGGATATGCTCGGTCTGTCCGATCGCGGCGCGATCCGGGATTTGCTTGGGTTGCTGATGGCCGGCGATGCGCCTGGCGCACTGGCCGCGCTGCGCCGGCAATATGATTTCGGGGTTGATCCGCAAGGCGTGCTGCGCGCGCTGCTGGAGGCGGTGCATGGCGTCACGCTGGTGAAGGTCGGCACCGCCGACGATCCCGCGCAACCCGCCGAGGAGCGTGACGCTTACCGTCGCTGGGCGGAATCGCTGTCGTTCCCGCTGCTGCATCGCTTGTGGCAACTATTGCTGAAGGGCCACGAGGAGGTCGCGCGCGCCGCGTTGCCGATCGAGACTGCGGAAATGGCGCTGCTGCGCATCGTCCACGCCCGCAGCATGCCCGATCCGGGCCAGCTCATGCGCCAAACGGCCGGAGCGGAGCCCGCTACGCCGCGCGCGATTGCTAGCCCGGTCCAAGAGCCGGCACCGGTCGAACGTGAGCAGGCGGCGCTGCCCGCAACGTTCGCCGATCTGGTCGCAAAGATGGAGCAGCAGGGACATCATTTGCTCGCGGTGCGGCTCGGCCATGGTGCGCGCATCGTCCGGTATGCGCCGCCCGAGATCGTGTTCAGCGGCTCGCGGCCGATCGCGGCCGATACGCTCGCGGAAACCGCGGCTGCGTTGCGTTCTATCACTGACACAGCGTGGAAGCTGTCATTGCTCGACGCGCCCGGCGAACCGACATTGAAGGAAACCGCCGACATTGTGGCGGAGAACGAGCGACAAAAGGTGCTCGCGTCGCCATTGGTTAGGGCAGCGCTCGAGGCCTTTCCAGAAGCCGAGCTCATCGACTGGCCCAACAAGAGGAACAACGCGTGAAAGACATCAACGAACTTCTCGCCGCGGCGCAAAGCGCGGCGGAGAATGTCCAGAAGCAGATGGACGAGGCGCAGGCGACGCTCGACAAGATCGAGATCGAAGGCGTGTCCGGCGGCGGCCTGGTGAAGATCAAGGCCACCGCGAAGGGCCGCATCCTGTCGGTCGAGCTTGACGATTCGCTGATCGTGCCGGCGGAAAAGCAGATGCTCGAGGATCTGATCGCGGCGGCGTTCAACGATGCGCGGACGAAGGCTGATGCCGCCTCGGCGCAGGAAATGTCGAAGATGACGAGCAGCCTTCCGCTGCCACCGGGCTTCAAGCTGCCGTTCTGATCTCGGCACCGTGGCGCGGTGCGGTCAGCGAATGCAGGCGTCCAGCCCGTCGCGCCGTACCACGCCGACCTGGCGTGCAATCGCATTACCGTGGCGCCGCACGAAACCGCGCGGCGTTACCGCTTCTCGCTTCTTCGGCAGCGGCAGGACGGCAGCAATCCGGCCGGCCTCGTTCGGCGTCAGCCGATCGGCGGAATGATTGAAGTATCGGATCGCTGCAGCTTCGGCGCCATAGGTGCCGATGCCGGTCTCGGCCACGTTGAGATAAACTTCCATGATCCGGCGCTTGCCCCACACAGCTTCGATCAGCACCGTGAACCATGCCTCGAACGCCTTGCGGACATAGCCGCCACCTTGGAACAGGAAGACGTTTTTGGCTGTCTGCTGGCTGATCGTAGAGCCGCCGCGGATGCGGCCGCCCTGAGCATTTCGCATGGCCGCCCCGGCCATCGCCTTAAAGTCAAAGCCATTGTGCGCGCAGAATCCGGCGTCCTCGCCTGCGATCGTAGCGCGTGGCATGTCGGGATCGATGCTGTCCAGCGACTTCCAGTCCTTGGTTACGGAGTGGCCGGACAACAAATCACCAGCCATGGTGAAGGTGAACGGCGGGGGGAAAAAGCGAAGCACGACCACCCACATCAACGACAGAACGACGAACCAGATCGCCAGCTTGATCAGAAATCGCAGCACGCGCATTATCACCAAACGCGAGCCCCGCTGCTTGTTTCTTAAAGGTTGAACTGTTCTCGTCACTGCCACTCGTCATGATCGACCCGGAAGTGTTTATCGGCGTGTGGCAGGCATGTGCGACGTCATGACGTCGCACATTATCATTCTTAGTCCGCGTCGGACTTTTCAGCCTTGCGCGCCTTGCGCTTGTCTTCTTTCTCGATGCCTGCGCGAATGACCTTCTTGATCTCTAGCCGATCTTCCTTCGAGAGCTTCGCCCAATCTTTACCGTCGGCCGCGGCGGCTTCTTTGGCCTTCTGCCGCACTTCCAGCGTTAGCGCAGACGGTGCTGCCTTCGGTTTGACGTTCTCTTCGGCCATCAATTTTCCTGTCTACAGATTACGGCAACCTATCTTCGCACTTTTGCCTATTCAAGTCGCCGAGGCCGTGCACGACTATACCGGCGCGATAGCAACATGATCGGCACACGTGGGGGACAAGGAATTGAATGAGTCGGTCGGCGTCGCGGGCCAAGGGTCGAAGCAGGAGCGTCGTCGCGCACGCGCGGCGCTACGGCCCTGCGCGGCCGATGCGGCTGCTGTTCCAGCCTGTCGGCAATCGTTTGAGCGGTACCTTTGGCGTCGCGGAAACACCTGATCAGTTGTGTGAGGGAAAGTGCCACGTCACGCAACGTCGACAATCTCGTTCATCTGGAAGCGTCGCTGAAGCTGCTGAGCTACAGCCAAAACGCACGGTCGGTTCCGACGGGCAACGATATGGTTGGCGCCCGGGCGGCGGAGATAAAACGCCGCTATGACGGAATTGTGCTTAGGGTCAGGACTTGTTGATCACAGCCAGAATATAACGGTGGCTGCGAGGGCGACGGCAGAGAAGAACGCGGTGGGGCAGCGGTCATAGCGAGTGGCGACTCGCCTCCAGTCCTTGAGCCGCCCGAACATGATCTCGATGCGGCTGCGACGCCGGTAGCGGCGTTTGTCGTATCTGACCGGCTCGTTGCGAGAGCTCCGGCCTGGGATGCAGGGCTGGTTGCCCTTCGCTTGCAGGGCGTCCCTGAACCAGTCAGCGTCGTAGCCACGGTCGCCGAGTAGCCACTGGGCTCTTCTTGGCAAATCGTCGAGCAGCGCTGCCGCGCCGGTGTAGTCGCTGACTTGGCCTGCGGTCATGAAGAAGCTCAACGGGCGGCCGTCCGCATCGGCAATGGCGTGGAGCTTCGTGTTCATACCGCCTTTGGTGCGGCCGATCAGTCGGCCGAGGTCCCCCCTTTTACCCGCAGGCTCGATGCCGTGCGGTGCGCCTTGAGGTACGTCGCGTCGATCATGACCGTCTTCGGCTCGGCGTCGGCCGCCGCCAGCCCCTCCATCATGCGGACGAACACACCTCGCTCACCCCACCGCTTCCATCGGTTGTACAGCGTCTTATGAGGGCCGTAGGCACTGGGAGCAGAGGTGGCTCGGGGGATCTGAACATCTCGCACTACGGTACGTTGTTTGACGATTTTCATGCTGCGGTTAAGAACCATGACGTTAATTCGCCCGACGCCGTACTTATAATCGAACTGTTCGGCGAAGACATGCAACTTGTCGTTGCGCCAAAGCCCGAACGGATCGGCCAGATAGCGTATGCCCGAGGTCCCCGGTAGCCAAGTGATCGGGAGATCGTCAAGCGATCCAAGCCGAATGATCGACACAATGTTCGCCGAAACTACCCCGCAGCGCCAGAAGTCTTTCAGAGGTTGCTCGGTTTGTCTGGACAGGTTCACGGCTTGGATAAGTGGACTGCCGCTGGTTGATCATGCCGCTGCGAGAAGCGGCTGGTTGAAGTATATCTGGTCGGGCGTGCGGCCGCCAAGCGCGGAGTGCGGCCTAACGGCATTGTAGAACCCGATGTAGCGGCTGATGCCGGCGCGGGCCTCGGGAACCGAGGCATAGGCGTTGAGGTACACCTCCTCATATTTCACCGAGCGCCAGAGGCGCTCCACGAACACGTTGTCGCGCCAGCACCCCTTACCGTCCATGCTGATCGCGATCTTCTCGCGGTGGAGGACGGCGGTGAAGGCGGCACTCGTGAACTGCGAGCCCTGATCGCTGTTGAAGATGGCGGGCTTGCCGTAGCGGGTCAGCGCCTCCTCCAGCGCCTCGATGCAGAACCCGACATCGAGCGAGATCGACACCCGCCACGCCAGCACGCGCCGGCTGAACCAGTCGACGATGGCGACGAGGTAGACGAAGCCACGCGCCATCGGCACATACGTAATGTCCGTCGCCCAGACCTGGTTCGGCCGGATCACCGCGAGCTTGCGC
This sequence comes from Sphingomonas radiodurans, assembly GCF_020866845.1. NCBI lineage: Bacteria > Pseudomonadati > Pseudomonadota > Alphaproteobacteria > Sphingomonadales > Sphingomonadaceae > Sphingomonas > Sphingomonas radiodurans. The sequence continues at coordinate 104,797 of NZ_CP086594.1, read as the reverse complement.
AGCAGGTACGGATAGATCTTGTGCCCCGGTGCCGGCGTCGAGGTGTTCGGCCGGCGCGCCTTTCACGGCAGCCAACGCCACCTTGGCCTTGAATGCCGGGCTGTGGTTCCAGCGGGGTCGTTTGCTCATCTTGCCTCCTTCTCGCGGCCAGCACGGCCGCTGTCAGATCGGCAATCCACTTATCCCCGATGTTCAGATCCCCCGAGCCACCTCTGCTGGACGTGTCGGCACTGAAGGATCTGCTGGGAAAAAGCTGATCCGGTCTGCGGAGCGCTACGCTGCGGTGGAGAAGCTGATGGCCGACCACGGCTTCTCCGAGCGTCGCGCCTGCAGGCTGGTCGGGGTCAATCGGTCGGCGTGGCAATATGAGCCGCTTCGCGGAAAGGATGATGCTGTCCGCGAGCGGTTGCGCGAGATCGCGAACGAGCGTCGGCGGTTCGGCTATCGTCGGCTGGCGATCCTGCTCATGCTTGAAGGCAAGGGCATGAATCTGAAGAAGATCTACCGGCTGTACCGCGAGGAGCGGCTGGCGGTGCGCAAACGTGGCGGCCGCAAGCGGGCGCTCGGCACGCGGGCACCAATGGCGATCCCGCAGGAACCGAACCCGCTCGACTTCGTGTCGGATGCATTGGCCTGCGGCCGGCGCTTTCGCATGTTGAACGTCATCGACGATTACAGCCGGGAATGCCTGGCATGTATCGTCGACACCTCGCTGTCGGGCCGGCGCGTCATCCGTGAGCTTAGCGCTATCGCCGAGCGTCGCGGGCTGCCGTGCATGGTGGTCAGCGATAACGGCACCGAACTGACCAGTCACGCTGTACTCGCCTGGTGCCAGGACACTGGCGTCGAGTGGCACTACATCGCGCCCGGTAAGCCGCAGCAGAACGGCTTTGTGGAATCGTTCAATGGTCGCTTGCGCGACGAGTGTTTGAACGAGCACCTGTTCCCCTTGCTGGCTGCGGCGAGGCGGATCATCGAGGCATGGCGGACGGACTACAACACCGTGCGCCCGCACAGCAGCCTTGGCGGCATGGCACCCGCCGAGTTCACCAACCGCCCCCGCCAGGGGCATGAGTGACCTGCTGCTCGTTTCCTGGACCGTTTTGAGCTGGAAAATTCCAGTTATGATCGGAGGGCCAGAGAAGCGGAGCGAGTGATGAAAAGGTCGAAGTTTTCGGAGGCGCAGATCGCCTTCGTGTTGAAGCAGGCCGAAGACGGCACGACCGTCGGCGAGGTGTGTCGGAAGACCGGGATCAGCGAGGCGACGTTCTATGCCTGGCGCAAGAAGTATGCGGGGTTGATGCCGTCCGAGATGCGGCGGTTGCGCCAGCTTGAAGAGGAAAATGCCAAGCTGAAGCGGCTGGTCGCTGATCTCAGCCTCGACAAGGCGATGTTGCAGGATGTCGTCTCGCGAAAGCTCTGAGGCCTGACCGGCGTCGGCAGCTCGTCGACGATGTTCGAAGCACCTGGCAAGTCAGCATCAGGCGGGCGTGCGGCGTGCTTCGGGCGGAACGATCGAGCTACCACTATCGTGGGCGCCGCGCCGATCAGGCCGATCTGAAGAAGCGGATGAGGGAGATCGCCGAGACGCGGGTGCGTTATGGTTATCGCCGCATCCATGTGCTGCTCCGGCGGGAGGGCTGGGACGTGAACGCGAAGCGGATCTATCGGCTTTACAAAGAGATGGGGCTACAGCTGCGGCATAAGCCACCGAAGCGCCGGGTGAAGGCGAAGCTGAGAGAAGGCCGCTGCGCGGCGTCTTGTTCGAATGAAGTGTGGGCCATGGACTTCGTCCATGACCAACTCGCCACGGGATCGAAGCTGCGCATCTTGACCGTGGTCGACACCTTCAGCCGGTTCTCGCCGGCGGTTGTTCCGCGGTTCGGCTTCCGGGCTCCCGACGTGGTGGAAGTGCTCGAACGGGTATGCAGCGAGGTGGGCTTCCCAGCGTCGATCCGTGTCGATCAAGGCAGCGAGTTCATCTCGCGTGACCTCGACCTGTGGGCGTATACGCGCGGCGTCACGCTCGACTTCAGTCGGCCCGGCAAGCCGACCGACAATGCGTTCATCGAGTCCTTCAACGGCAAATTCCGGGCGGAATGCCTGAACCAGCACTGGTTCATGAGCCTCGACGATGCCGTCCGAAAATGCGAGACTTGGCGCAGAGACTACAATGAGGTGCGACCGCATAGCGCCATCGGCAACAAACCGCCGATATCGCTAGTGAACCGGTCAGCGGCACATGGCCCGCCGCTGCCGGCAGAAGCTGGATGACAGCCAGCGAAGTGGTCCAAGAACGGGTAGCAGCTCAACCAACCGCCCCCGCCAGGGGCATGAGGACACCGAAGCTAACTTATCAGCGGCCTGAAAACGGGGAGCAGGTCAGCACCTTCATGCTGCTGGCGAAGAGCGAGGGCCGTGAGCCACTTGCGCCACCCTCGGGGGCATGGGTACTGCTCGTTATACCCGCCACGATGTTCGTGAGCATGGTGATTGATCCCGCGCCCCTAGCTAGATATGCCGATTACGAAGTTTAACGCGATCAAAAAGCGTTGCGGTGGACCACGACTTTCAACGTCGCAAGCAGGATCATCATGTCCCGCATCAGGCTCCAGCCGTTGACGTATTCGAGATCCGCATCGAGTCGGTTGACCAGATCTTCCCGGCGGTGCGTTGCCCCTCGAAATCCGCGGACCTGCGCCAACCCCGTAAGGCCCGGCTTGCAGACATGGCGGTGGTGATAGCGCCGGTCGACTTCCCAGAATAACTGATCGCCCGCGAGCGAGCCGATGGCATGGGGGCGCGGTCCGACGAAGCTCATGTCGCCACGCAGAATGTTGAAAAGCTGCGGCAACTCATCGATGCTCGTCGATCGAATGAACTTGCCGATCCTCGTGACCCGTGCGTCGTCTCGCGCCGTCGAGACATTGCCGTCGCTATCGGATAACGAGGCCCGCATGCTGCGGAATTTGAACATCGAGAACATATGATTGCCCTCGCCGACGCGGTTTTGAACGAAGAAAACCGGTCCGTTGCTATCTAGCTTGATCAGAACGGCGACCAGAACAAACAGTGGGACGAGAAACAGCACCGCGGGCACGACGAGAGTAAGATCCAAGATCCGCTTCACGATTCGGTCGCGAAGTTGCAGGCCACCCGCCGACACAAGTACAGTCGCGATCCCGGCGAAATGCTTGTTGCCAATTACCCCAATCATATCGAGCTCGGGGATCAAGATCTCAGCTTTGACGCTACTTCCCTTCAGCACCGAGGACCAATCACTCCGTCGGTCTGGCGGGCACGCGATGAACACCTCGTCGATACCCTTGAGCTGTCGTGCGAGCCGGTCCAGCGCCAACGGATGGATCGAGCTCTGCGATGTTTCGACTGGCTCACTCGAGACAATTTTCAGGCCTTCGGGTAGAGGGATGTTCACCCCGTCGAGAATGAGCATGCGGCTAAGTGCCGAGCCACAAAAAACACGGTCACTCCACACACCAATCATGCTGCGGCACAAAAGCAGCAAGGCGGCCGAGCACAGGAACGTGATCACGGCACTCAAGCGCGAGATCGGACTGATCTCCTTGAGCAGGAAAGCTACAAATATTGTAACAAAAAAAGCAGTGAGCAAATTGGCGCAAGCGATCCATGTCGCGCTGCGCCATCGCTCCAATGTGTTGGCATTGAAGGTTCTTGTCGCGAGCAGCAGATAAATTGGCACGATCGCCGCGAGTAAAGAGAAGCTCTCGACAGGATATCCACGTGCTTCAACGATCCCACGCCCGACAGCGAACCCCGTCGTTAGCGACAAGACGTCACATATGAACAAGACAAAATAGAAGCGCAGCCGCAAGGTACGCTTATCTTCTATGGCGGTAGTACCCGCCTCAACGGGCCTTAACCATTCTTGCGACAATAGAATTTCGGACATGGTTGACGCATGCCCCCCTGTTTCATCTCTGCGGGCGAGTTGGGTCATGCCATTGAGGCTTAACTCCCACCGCGATTAGCCCTGATAGTGTGCATTGCTTAGCACAGATTAGGGGTCAAGGTGCAATTGCCTAAATGGCCAGGCGCGACGAAGCGTTGCAATTGCGGCATTCTTTCTCATGCCGCGGAACAATGACTGTTTCGCTGCGTCTATCAAAGAAGATTTTCACTGTGCGGACGACGGCTTGGAGTGGTTGCTACAGCGTAAGGGTGCCACGCATTCCTCCTCAAGCGTCACTTAATCTCGATGCAATTTTGCTCGGTAATCGCACTGTTATTAATTCGTCAATTTGACACATGTAAAACGAAGATCATCGCAAAAATCCTGGAGAGGCTGTAAAGTGGTCATGGATCGTCGCCAACGAGTTGTGCGTTTTGCGCTGCACAATAATGATGTTTCGTCTGACGGGGTTAAGGCCGAACTGGCGCCAGAACGGGCAATCGAGACTAGTCGTATTGGGCTTTGGTTTGGCCTCGCAGCAATTCTGTGGGCGGTGATTGCACTTACTACGATGGTTATTTGAATTGTCACCGCGGTAAGGCGAGTAGCGCTTCGCGTTTATTGCGGTCGCGCGAAAGTTTTTTGACGTCCCGTTTCAGGTTAGGCTGCTGTTCATAATAGGCGAGCAATTCATCAATGCCGATTGGCTGCGATCGCTTTCGCCCGAAAATGAACATGCCGACAGACGCGTCCAGCGCGCGACGATCGTCACATACTGAGTCGAGTAGCCTAAGCCACACGAAGGGGAAGGCTGCGATCTGTCCCAATTTGGTGCTGCGAAGCAGAGACTGCATCAAGTAACGGATCGAAAGCACGGCCATCGTCCCGGGCCCAGTCGATTGTCCAGCCGAAAGCACGTCGAAATCGCGGAACAGCCAGCGGAGACCGCTCGGCGACCAGCGATTGAAGTCATATGCCTGCTCACACACCGGCCACATGAAAGCTGTGTCAGTGAACATCAATCCGCCCGGCTTCAGGATCCGGACAGCCTCCCCCACGACCCTGCGCGGATCTACTACCAGTTCGAGGATGCCTTGAATCCAGACCGCATCGACTGACGCGTCCTGCAAGGGGATCGCATGCGCGTCAGCAACGAACGAGATGTTTGGTGAAGCGTATATATCGAAGGACATGACTTCGATCTCTGAAGACTCATATAGTTCTTCGGAGCCGTAGCCGATTTCCCCGGCTCCAAAGACGGCGATCACTGGCTTTCGAGTTGCGGAATTGCCCGCCGTGCCTTCGATCATCATCTTGGCAAAAGTCGCGGCATGGCTGTTGAGAGGTGGCTCGGGGGATCTGAACATCGGGGATAAGTGGATTGCCGATCTGACAGCGGCCGTGCTGGCCGCGAGAAGGAGGCAAGATGAGCAAACGACCCCGCTGGAACCACAGCCCGGCATTCAAGGCCAAGGTGGCGTTGGCTGCCGTGAAAGGCGCGCCGGCCGAACACTTCGACGCCGGCACCGGGGCACAAGATCTATCCGTACCTGCTGCGCAAGCTCGCGGTGATCCGGCCGAACCAGGTCTGGGCGACGGACATTACGTATGTGCCGATGGCGCGTGGCTTCGTCTACCTCGTCGCCATCGTCGACTGGTTCAGCCGGCGCGTGCTGGCGTGGCGGGTGTCGATCTCGCTCGATGTCGGGTTCTGCATCGAGGCGCTGGAGGAGGCGCTGACCCGCTACGGCAAGCCCGCCATCTTCAACAGCGATCAGGGCTCGCAGTTCACGAGTGCCGCCTTCACCGCCGTCCTCCACCGCGAGAAGATCGCGATCAGCATGGACGGTAAGGGGTGCTGGCGCGACAACGTGTTCGTGGAGCGCCTCTGGCGCTCGGTGAAATATGAGGAGGTGTACCTCAACGCCTATGCCTCGGTTCCCGAGGCCCGCGCCGGCATCAGCCGCTACATCGGGTTCTACAATGCCGTTAGGCCGCACTCCGCGCTTGGCGGCCGCACGCCCGACCAGATATACTTCAACCAGCCGCTTCTCGCAGCGGCATGATCAACCAGCGGCAGTCCACTTATCCAAGCCGTGAACCTGTCCAGACAAACCGAGCAACCTCTCTACAACACCGTGCGCCCGCACAGCAGCCTTGGCGGCATGGCACCCGCCGAGTTCACCAACCGCCCCCGCCAGGGGCATGAGTGACCTGCTGCTCGTTTCCTGGACCGTTTTGAGCTGGAAAATTCCAGTTATGATCGGAGGGCCAGAGAAGCGGAGCGAGTGATGAAAAGGTCGAAGTTTTCGGAGGCGCAGATCGCCTTCGTGTTGAAGCAGGCCGAAGACGGCACGACCGTCGGCGAGGTGTGTCGGAAGACCGGGATCAGCGAGGCGACGTTCTATGCCTGGCGCAAGAAGTATGCGGGGTTGATGCCGTCCGAGATGCGGCGGTTGCGCCAGCTTGAAGAGGAAAATGCCAAGCTGAAGCGGCTGGTCGCTGATCTCAGCCTCGACAAGGCGATGTTGCAGGATGTCGTCTCGCGAAAGCTCTGAGGCCTGACCGGCGTCGGCAGCTCGTCGACGATGTTCGAAGCACCTGGCAAGTCAGCATCAGGCGGGCGTGCGGCGTGCTTCGGGCGGAACGATCGAGCTACCACTATCGTGGGCGCCGCGCCGATCAGGCCGATCTGAAGAAGCGGATGAGGGAGATCGCCGAGACGCGGGTGCGTTATGGTTATCGCCGCATCCATGTGCTGCTCCGGCGGGAGGGCTGGGACGTGAACGCGAAGCGGATCTATCGGCTTTACAAAGAGATGGGGCTACAGCTGCGGCATAAGCCACCGAAGCGCCGGGTGAAGGCGAAGCTGAGAGAAGGCCGCTGCGCGGCGTCTTGTTCGAATGAAGTGTGGGCCATGGACTTCGTCCATGACCAACTCGCCACGGGATCGAAGCTGCGCATCTTGACCGTGGTCGACACCTTCAGCCGGTTCTCGCCGGCGGTTGTTCCGCGGTTCGGCTTCCGGGCTCCCGACGTGGTGGAAGTGCTCGAACGGGTATGCAGCGAGGTGGGCTTCCCAGCGTCGATCCGTGTCGATCAAGGCAGCGAGTTCATCTCGCGTGACCTCGACCTGTGGGCGTATACGCGCGGCGTCACGCTCGACTTCAGTCGGCCCGGCAAGCCGACCGACAATGCGTTCATCGAGTCCTTCAACGGCAAATTCCGGGCGGAATGCCTGAACCAGCACTGGTTCATGAGCCTCGACGATGCCGTCCGAAAATGCGAGACTTGGCGCAGAGACTACAATGAGGTGCGACCGCATAGCGCCATCGGCAACAAACCGCCGATATCGCTAGTGAACCGGTCAGCGGCACATGGCCCGCCGCTGCCGGCAGAAGCTGGATGACAGCCAGCGAAGTGGTCCAAGAACGGGTAGCAGCTCAGATCCGTGTCGATCAAGGCAGCGAGTTCATCTCGCGTGACCTCGACCTGTGGGCGTATACGCGCGGCGTCACGCTCGACTTCAGTCGGCCCGGCAAGCCGACCGACAATGCGTTCATCGAGTCCTTCAACGGCAAATTCCGGGCGGAATGCCTGAACCAGCACTGGTTCATGAGCCTCGACGATGCCGTCCGAAAATGCGAGACTTGGCGCAGAGACTACAATGAGGTGCGACCGCATAGCGCCATCGGCAACAAACCGCCGATATCGCTAGTGAACCGGTCAGCGGCACATGGCCCGCCGCTGCCGGCAGAAGCTGGATGACAGCCAGCGAAGTGGTCCAAGAACAGGTAGCAGCTCAACCAACCGCCCCCGCCAGGGGCATGAGGACACCGAAGCTAACTTATCAGCGGCCTGAAAACGGGGAGCAGGTCACTTGGCGTTTCGTCTAAAGGTGAAGAGACCCTACTCAGCCACTAGCCCTAGAAGATATGATGTTGGTCGGGGAAAGAGGATTCGAACCTCCGGCCTCTGCGTCCCGAACGCAGCGCTCTACCAGGCTGAGCTATCCCCCGACCAAGATGCCGTCCGGCCCAAGGGCAGTCGGCAGGGCGCGGCTTATATCAGCGAAAGTTGTGGCAGCAAGAGGCGATTTATCGCTCGGCTTTCGTAGCTTGGATCGCTCTCGCTGCATCGTTTTCAAGGTGACGCGATGTACGCTTGTTAGCGGCTTGGCGAGTCAAGACAAGCGTGCTTAGCAGCCCCGGCTATGTCGTTGCTCGAATGGCTTGCTACCTTGATGGGGATCGCCTGCGTCGCGCTCGCGGCGCTCCGCAGTATCTGGACGTTTCCGGTTGGGATCGCGTCCGTTTCACTGCTCGGCATCGTTGTGTTCGAAACAGGGCTGTACAGCGACGCAGCGTTGCAGATGTTCTTCGCAATTGCCAATCTCTACGGCTGGCAGCAATGGCGACAGGTCCGTGGTGCGTTAAACGCTGCGAAGGTCGTGACAATGACGAACGCGAGTCGCTTGGCTTGGGCCGTTTCGACGTTGTTTGGTGGCATAGTCCTAGCGGTGGCGATGAACCGCCTCACCGACGCATCTTACCCACGGTGGGACGCCTCGATCGCCGCGGTCAGCGTAACAGCACAACTGCTGATGGCGCGTCGTGCGCTGGAAAGTTGGTGGTTGTGGATCGCGGTGGACCTTGCGTCCATCCCGCTTTACCTGGCCAAAGGCCTACAACTTTTCGCGGGACTTTACTTGATTTACCTGGCGCTTGCGATTGCCGGCCTGGTGAGCTGGCGCGCAGCCTTTCGCAACGAGCGCGGTGATGCGAGATGACGCTCCGCACGATCTGTCTTCATGGCCCGGAATCCACGGGTAAGTCGACAATGGCGCTACGGCTAGCGCGGCAGTTTAATTCTGATTGCGTTGAGGAGTTCGGCCGCACGTATTGCGAGCGCTATGGTACCGATCTCACCATGGCGGGTCTGGTTATGATCGGCCATGCCCACGATCTGAAGACGCGTGCAGCAGTTGCGGCGGGGCGGCTCCCGGTAATCCTCGATACCGACCCGTTGATGAGCGCGGTGTGGGCCGACATGATGTTCGGGCGACGCGATCCGTGGTTTGATCACTGGACCAACACCGCGGATCTCTACCTGTTGTTCGATATCGACCTACCCTGGGAGGCAGACGGAACGCGGATGTTCGGTTCGCCCGCGACTCGGCAGAAGTTTTTCGACCTGTCGCGGCGTGCGCTTGATCGCCGCGGGCTGCGGTGGGAGTTGGTGAGCGGGCAGGGCGTGAGGAGAGATCTCGTCGCACTCGACGCTATTAAGCGCCACATGGCGGGCGGCGGAGCGGCCTGATACCCGCTCCGCCAGCGAGTTACTGCGCGCGCGGTGCCGCCGCGGCGGCGTTCGCAGGAAGTCCGCCGAGTTGCCCGACGAGCTTGATGTAAGCGTCGAGGTAACTCAGCACGATGATCTGGCCGATCGCGGTATCCTGATAACCGCCGCCGGCCGCACCGCCGAAGGTGCCGCCCGAGAATAACCCGCCACCCGCGCCAAAGCTGACATCCGACTTGCGGGCATAGCCTTCCGTCAGCGCCTCTTCCTCGGTGGTCCGAGCGTTGACGAGGCTGAGCGTGGTCTTCGCCTCGCCCTTCTTGACGTTGATGCCGCCGGCGATCGCGCCGAGTGCGCGGCCGGCGCCGCCGAACAACCCACCCACTCCACCGAGCACACCGCCGATGCCGCCGCCGCCCGAATTGCGGTTCGCGGTGACGATGTCGGGCTGGAGGAAGTAATCCGCTGCCTTCACCTGTCCCCTGCCGAGGTTCGAGCCGCCCTGCAGCTCGCCCGCATCGGCCATCGCGCGTTCCATGTTGCGGTTCATCATCGCGCGGCCGCGATTGACCATGGTGAAGCAGCCGGACTTCTGGACGAAGATCTTGATGATATTTTCCGGGCTGCCGAGGTTGAATTCGCGCCACCACTGATTGTCGGGTTCGACGATCGCGAGCGAGCCAAGGCGCTTCGTGCAGACCGGGATCTGCGCTTCGCCCTTTTGCTGCGCCTGATGCGCGGACGAGCCCTTGTTCTGCGCGAGTGCGGGCGTCGACGCCAGCAAGACGGCAAAGGTGGCGGCGATGAATGGTGTACGCATGAAATCCCCCGTGATTTCGCCCGCGGCGTTTGCGACCGTCAGGCGTCGTTGCGACGGCTGCCCGTAGCATCGTTGCGATGCCGCCGCCAGACGCGGCTTTGGCATCCGCCCGTGGAGGTGCTAACGCCCGCGGCGATCCCTTCAATCCGGCAGAACTTCGTGGCGACTGAGCTTTCCAAGATCCGTAACTTCTCGATCATCGCGCATATCGACCATGGCAAGTCGACGCTTGCCGACCGGCTGATCCAACAGACAGGCGGGCTCACCGCCCGCGAGATGTCCGCCCAAGTGCTTGATAACATGGACATCGAGAAGGAGCGCGGGATCACCATCAAGGCGCAGACGGTGCGCCTGGATTGGAAAGGCCATGTCCTGAACCTGATGGACACGCCAGGGCACGTCGACTTCGCCTATGAAGTCAGCCGCAGCCTCGCCGCATGCGAGGGCGCGCTGCTCGTCGTGGACGCGGCGCAGGGGGTGGAGGCGCAGACGCTCGCCAACGTCTACCAATCGATCGAGCACGACCATGAAATCGTGCCCGTCATCAACAAGATCGACCTGCCCGCGGCCGAACCCGAGAAGGTGCGCAAGGAAATCGAGGACGTGATCGGCCTCGACGCGAGCGGCGCGGTGCTCGCCAGCGCCAAGGCGGGGATCGGGATCGAGGAGATCCTCGACGCGATCGTCGAGCGAATCCCGCCGCCCGAGGGCGACCGCGACGCGCCGCTGAAGGCGATGCTGGTCGATTCGTGGTACGATCCGTACCTCGGCGTCGTAATCCTGGTGCGCGTGATCGACGGGATGCTGAAGAAGGGCCAGGAAGTGACCTTCATGCAGGCCGGCACGCGGCACCTGGTGGATCGCGTGGGCTGTTTCCGCCCCAAGATCGAGCAGCTGGCGGACCTCGGCCCGGGCGAGATCGGCTTCATCACCGCACAGATCAAGGACGTGGCGCAGGCGCGCGTCGGTGACACGCTGACCGACACCAAGCGCCCCGCGCTGCAGGCGCTGCCCGGGTTCAAGGAAGTGCAGCCGGTGGTTTTCTGCGGCCTCTTCCCGGTCGACGCCAACGACTTTGAGAAATTGCGCGAATCGATCAGCCGGCTGCGGCTGAACGACGCATCGTTCAGCTTCGAGATGGAGACGAGCGCCGCATTGGGCTTCGGCTTCCGCTGCGGCTTCCTGGGGCTGCTGCACCTCGAGATCATCCAGGAGCGGCTGACGCGCGAATACGACCTCGACCTGATCACCACCGCGCCGAGCGTCGTCTATGAGATCGCGCTTGCGCACGGCGCCGGGCAGCTGGAGCTGCACAACCCGGCCGACATGCCCGATCCCAACAAGATCGAGATGATCGCCGAGCCGTGGATCGAGGCGACGATCTACGTGCCCGACGAATATCTCGGCAGCATCCTGAAGCTGTGCCAGGACCGCCGCGGCATCCAGAAGAACCTGACGTATGTCGGCGGGCGCGCGCAGGCGACGTACGAGCTGCCGCTGAACGAAGTGGTGTTCGATTTCTACGACCGGCTGAAGAGCATCAGCCGCGGCTATGCCAGCTTCGACTATCACCAGATCGGCTATCGCGACGGCGACCTGGTGAAGATGAGCATCCTGGTGAACAACGAGCCGGTCGACGCGCTGAGCATGATCGTCCACCGCGGCACCGCGGAGAGCCGCGGGCGCGGCATGTGCGAACGGCTGAAGGACCTGATCCCGCGCCACCTGTTCAAGATCCCGATCCAGGCGGCGATCGGCGGCAAGGTGATCGCGCGCGAGACGATCGCGGCGATGCGCAAGGACGTGACCGCGAAATGCTATGGCGGCGACGCGAGCCGCAAGAAGAAGCTGCTGGAGAAGCAGAAGGAAGGCAAGAAGCGGATGCGCGAATATGGCTCGGTGAGCATTCCGCAGGAGGCGTTTATCGCGGCGTTGCGGATGGGGGATGAAGGCTGAGGCCGAGCGCCCGCGATTAGGGAGGGGATTGCGCCAGCAATCGCCGAGCTAGACGCGGATCAGCGCCGGGCCCGGCCGACGACCGCCCGGATTCACCGGGCGTGTCGATCGACGACGCGGCTTTGCCGCGGCGTGGTGGCTTCATGCCGTCACTTAAGTCTACTCTGCAGCTCTTGCGTCCGAAACGTTTTGCGTGGCGTATAGTCGGTCCATCTGTTTATCGAAGAGCGCCCATAGAGCCTCTCCCTCTTCACCTAACATCTCGGTTTCGCGTTGGAACCGGTTCTCCTCATGCACTGCATCAAGTGGATCGTCCCATGGAAAGGTAGCGGTCGCTTCGAGCATCGCCAATGTCGCCATGAGGCGCGACCGTATCGCTAAACGCCGCGATTCCGACAGCTTGTTGCGTTCGGCATCGTCTTGCGCGAACAGGTCTTCTTGCGTGTACTGCATGTTGGCAGCCTATGCCGTTGAGCATGTGGCAGCAACGGTTGAGCCACCGAGCGAGGGGGAAAAGTGACAAACGGATGGCGCGGGGACCGCCTGCGCGAAATCGTCCGCTCGATGGTGTCGCGACCACGGCATGAGGCGCTGCGCGGTCTGATTACAGAGTTGCTGCGCGAAGGCTTTGGCGCGGCATTCAGTGAGTTGGAACACGAGCGCTATCTCGTCGATAACAGCGGTCGCATTGATGTGGCGTGGGGCGCCACCGTAATTGAGCTAAAGAGCGACCTGCGCCGCGAGGAACGCGATGTCATCGCGCGCATGCCAGATTATCTAGCCGACGCCGCCCGTCGAAGCGGGGCCGGCCGAACCACTGTCGGTCTTGCCACCGATGGCGCGACCTTGCTGGCCTATACGCTCGATCGCGGCACGCTCGCGCCGATCGGCCGCTACGACGTCGAGGCCGAGCATCCCGAACGGCTGTTGAGTTGGCTTGAACCGCTGCTCGCGCCAGTTCCCGAGGTGATGCCGACGCCAATCGCGGTGGCGCTCACCTTTGGACGGCACAGCCTTGCCTTCGGCCGCGCGCATGCGGAACTTCGACGCCTATGGGCCGAAGTCAGCGACCATCCCGAAGTTCGACTGAAGCGCGATCTTTGGGAGGGATTGCTGCGCCAAGTTTATGGCGACGATGTCGGTAGCGACGCTCTCTTCCTGCAGCACACCTATCTAACCATCCTTGTGAAAGCGATCGCGGCGCGCGTGCTCGATCTGGCGATCGACGATCCGTCGGAGATGCTGTCCGGTCGGTTGCTGACGAATGAAGGGATCGTTGGGGCTGTCGAAGCCGATTTCTTCGACTGGCCGCTACTGGCCGAGGGCGGCGCGGCGCTTGTGCATTCGCTGGCAAATGAGACCGTGCGCTTTCGCCTTCGCGACGTTGAAGTCGACGTGCTCAAGAGTCTTTACGAGAGCCTGATAGATCCCGACGAGCGTCATGATCTCGGCGAGTATACACGCCCGATTGGCTGGCGGCGCGCGTCGTCTCGGCAGCGGTCCCGCATCCGCTAGCGCAGCGCGTGCTCGATCCGTCGTGCGGTTCGGGCACTTTCCTGTTCCATGCGATACGTCGGCTGATCGCCGCCGGGCGTGCGGCCGGGCTGCCACCGGCCGAAATCGTCGCAACTTGCGCGGATCGCGTGTTTGGGATTGATGTACACCCAGTCGCCGTCGCGCTCGCGCGCGTCACCTGGCTGCTGGCACTTGGCGATCTGGTGCAGGATCGGCCGCCGACGCTGAGCGTGCCCGTCTACATGGGCGATTCGATGCAATGGAGTCTGCGCCCGCTGGGCGCATCGGCCGAAGTGCTAGTGGACGTACCGCCGAACGATCCGCCGTTGCGCATCCCGGCCGGGCTGGCGAGCGACCAGCTTTTGTTCGAACGGGCGCTCGACGAACTCAATCGTGGTCTCGACACGCTCGCTGAGCCAGAGGCGATCCGAGATGCAATCGCTCGCGCCGGCGCGACTGCGGAAGACGCCGCGATGCTTGGCCGGACCTTCGCGCAATTGAAGCAGCTATTTCTCGACGGCCGCAACCACATCTGGACCTTCATCCTGCGCAATCTGCTGCGTCCGGTCTGGCTGTCGCATCCCGATAACCGCGCCGATGTGCTGATCGGCAACCCGCCATGGATCGTCTACCGCCATCTAAGCGCGGAGATGAAAGACCGGCTGCGGGAGGCGCTGCAGAGCTATAACCTTTGGGTCGGCGGCAGCCTTGCGACGCACCAGGATATGTTTGCGCTGTTCTGGGCACGCGGGGCTGAACGCTATCTGCGAGAAGGCGGTACGTTAGCGCTCGTCGTGCCCTACGCTGCACTCAACGCGCCGGTTTTCGCTGCTTTGCGCGACGGAAGCATGCAGCGCGTGCGCGTGGCAATCACTGGCGGCTGGGGGCTCGAACGCGTTTGGCCGATCTTCGGTGCACAGTCGGGAAGCAGCACCACGAGCACGTGCGTGCTGTTCGGCGAGCGTGACCGCACTGGACCGCCGCCAACGAACTTCGATCGTTGGGTGGGTGTGCTTCCCCGACGCGACGCCACTGAGGCCGAAGCGGCGGGGGCGCTTGATCACGTACGGGCCGCATGGCCGCGTCCGCGAACGCTGATTTCCGCATCGCCGTATCGGAGGCGGTTTCGACAGGGCGCAAGCCTCAGCCCACGCCGCTTCTTCCTGGTTGAGCACGTCGTCTCGGGCCGCCTGCAAAGCCGCCGCGATGCGCCGCGCGTGCGTGGTCGTGTCGGAAGCCTGGACAAGCGGCCGTGGACCACGGTGGAACCACCCGAGGGCCCGGTTGAACGTGCGTTCGTACGCCGGATCGCGTTGGCGAGTCCATAGCGCCCTACTGCGTCCTCGGGCTGACGAACGGGGTAATTCCTCTTGAGGATGGCGCGATTCTCAGCGCGGCCAGCGCCAATGCTCGGGGATACCGTGGGCTAGCCGCTTGGCTGACTGATGCTGAAGCGAAGTGGAATGAGCACAGCAACAAGGATATCGAGGGCAATGCTCGAATGTCACTTGCTGAGCGCGTCGGTGCAATGGGCACGCTCCGCGCGCAAGGCAGTCGAGCGCCAGTTCGTGTTCTTTACACGAAGGCCGGGACACGGTTGAGTGCTTGTTGGATCGAGGACGACGACGTTATCGTCGACACGAAGCTGTACTGGTGTGCTGCCCGTTCGGTTGAAGAAGCCGCTTATCTCGCTGCTGTCATCAATACACGGATTGTGCTCGATCGCGTCCGTGATCTTCAGCCGGTGGGACAGCGTGATCCGCGCGATTTCGATAATCTCGTGTGGACGCTGCCGATTCCCGAGTTTGACGCGAGCGATGCGGTGCATGCAGACCTCGCAACAGCGGCGCTGCACGCCGCTGAAGTAGCAAGGCGTGTCGAACTGCCCGAAGACGCGCACTTCACCACGAAGCGACGCTTGATCCGGCAAATGCTGGAAGCAGACGGCGTGGCGGAAACGATCGAGCGTCTCGTCGACGCATTGCTTCCGCTGTGACGCAGCTTGAGCTTCCTGACAGTGAGTTGTTCGCGCAGGTGTTAAGCCAGTGAACAGACGCAGCTGGTGTCGAGCGACACGCCCGGCGCCGCCGGGCGGTCGTCGGCCGGGCGTCGCTTCCGCGCCAGTCGCCAAGCTTCGCCTAGCTCTCTGAATCGGCCTTGAACCGCGCCCAAGTCTCATCGCTCCGACACGCCTCCCACACGGCCTGCGCCGCCGCGATCTGGCGCTGCGCTTCCACGCGCGCGCGTTCGCGCTCGCGGACCGTGGAGCCGCCGGTAATGCCGCTCCACTGGTATCGCTCGCGCAGGTCGAGCGGGGGGCGGGGTGGTTCGCCGGCGGCGGCCCAGGCCTCGCGGCGGATGTCGTCGAGCGTCTGGCTGAGCGGGCCGGCGCGCACCCACACCTCGTCGCCGGGCTGCAGGCCTTCGCGGGTGGTGTAGAGCTTGATGAGGTCGGCGCGGTTGCCGCAGCCTTCGAGAATCAATTCCCAGAAGCTCAGCTGGCGCAGGTAGAAATCGGCGCCGACGATGTTGCCGGCGATGCGGTCGCGGCGCTCGGCGGCGACCTTCAACGTGTAGGTGCGCAGGATCTCGGCGGCGAATTCGAGCCTGGACTGCTTGGCGGCTTCGGCGTGCGCCGCGGCCTTGCGCGCATCGGCCGCGGCGCGCTCCTTGCAGGCGGGGCAGCCGGCGGCGGCTTCGCGCGCGATCGTTTCGGGATGCTTGGTGCCGCCGGGGAGCGCCGCGGTGCCGTAGCGGCCGGGCATGTGGTGCTTCATGATGAACATGAGCAGGCGATCATTGTAGCGGCGGCGCTCGCCGACCTGCTCGCCGTGGTAGAAGACGGGGACGGGGGTGCCCTCGATCGCGCGGTCGATGGCGATGTCGGCGAGGCGCTGCACGCCGCTGGCGAGCGCGGCTTCCCAGGCGGCGCGGAAGCCGTCTGCGCCGGGCTGCCTCCGCAAGTGATAGGCGCCGGTCGTGGCGAGGTTGATGCGCTGGCAGGCGGCCTTGACCGAGCCGAGCTCGGCAAGCGCGGCGATGAAGGCGCGCTGGCGCTCCGCCGTCCAGCCGTCGAAGCGATATTTGCGGGGGACTGGTTTGAAGGTCAGCGGGGCGAAGGCGAGCGGGTCCGCGGGGGCGGGGTCGCCCGCGGGAGCGGGGAGGGCGGGGGACGGATGCTCGGCTGAGATCCACTGTTGCATGGCCGCGGGGATATCGCGGAACGGGGGTTGTAGGACAGCCTTTGGAGGCGGGGGGCGTCAGTCGGCGTCGCGCGACACGCGGGGTTGCTTCCCCCGGCGTCGGGCCGGGGTAGCGATTTATACTAAGCCATTGGAAAATGGTGGACGCACTTGGGCTCGAACCAAGGACCCGCTGATTAAGAGTCAGCTGCTCTACCAACTGAGCTATGCGTCCATTGATCGGATCGGGCGGCTGCCCGCGATCGGGAAGCGGGCGGTTAGCATCGTGGGCGCGGGATGCAAACACTTTTTCGTCAGGTCACCATCTTTGCTCGCCGCGATTGTTGCGGTCGATCGACATCAGGATGCCCAGGCACAGGAACACGGTCATCTGCGCCGAGCCGCCGAAGCTGACGAGCGGGAGTGGAATGCCAACCACGGGGGCGAGGCCCATCACCATCATCAGGTTGATCGCGAGGTAGAAGAAGATCGTCGTCGCGAGCCCGGCGGCGCTGAGCTTGGCGAAGCGGGTGCGCGCGCGCATGCCGACGTCGATCCCCCAACGGATCACCATGAGATAGGCGCCGATGATGAAGATGCCGCCGAGCAAGCCCCATTCCTCCGCCATGGTGGCGAAGACGAAATCGGTGTGGCCCTCGGGCAAATAATCGAGGTGGCTCTGGGTGCCGTTGAGGAACCCCTTGCCGGTCATGCCGCCGGAGCCGATCGCGATCTTCGACTGGCTGATATGGTAGCCGGTGCCGAGCGGATCGCTTTCGGGATCCATGAAGATCAGCACGCGGTTGCGCTGATAATCGTGGAGCAGGAAATTGACCGCGAGCGGCGTCGCGATCGCAAGGGCCAGCGCGCCGCCGACGAAGAGCCGCAGCGGAATCCCCGCCAGGAACATCACGGTGATGCCGCCCGCGGTGATCATCAGCGCGGTGCCGAGATCGGGCTGGAGCATCACCAGCCCCGCCGGCAAGCCGATCAGGAGCGCGGCCGGCCAGATCGCGCCGAAGCGCCGCGTCTCGTTGGGCGGCAGCATGTCGTAGAAGCGGGCGCAGGCGAGGACGATCATCGGCTTCATCAGCTCGGACGGCTGAAGCCGGATGAAGCCGAGATCGAGCCACCGTTGCGCGCCGCCGCGCACCGCGCCGAGCAGCTCGACCGCGATCAACAGCACGAGGATGACGACATAGGCGGGCAGCGCGAACTGTCGCCACACCTCCTGGGGCACGCGCGATAGTGCCAACGCGCCCACCAAGAGGACGCAGAAGCGAATGCCCTGCGACAAGGCCCAGGGGCGCAGGTTGCCGCCCGCGGCGGAGTACAGGACGACGACGCCGAACCCGGCGATGGCGATCACCAGCAGCAGCATCCGCCAGGGCAGCTGCGCGAGTGGGGCGGGGACGATCGAGGGGCGGCTCATTGCGGGAAAGGCGGCTCGGTGGTGCCGACGCTCGCCGGGCCAGCACCGTTGGCGATGTCGCTGACGGTCGCCTCCTGCGTCGCGTTCGAGGCGTCGGTGGCCCGTTCGACGGCGGGAGCGCTGGTCGGCGCGGGGGCGTCGGTTTCGGTGGCGGCGGCTTGCGCAGGGGGCGGGGCGGTGGCGGCAGCGCGGAAGGCGGCTTCCTGCGCGGCCATGCGCGTGCGGATGTCGCCGCCCCAACTGGGCTCGACCTCCTCGAGCGACTTCATCGCGCGGGGCTTGTCGAACAGGTACGTCATGATGTCGCGGCCGATCAGCGGGGTATCGAGGTTGCGGACGGTGTGGCCGTTATGTTCGAGCACGATCGCGGCAGCATAGCGTGGCTTGTCCGCCGGAGCGAAGCAGACGAACAGCGCGTGATCGCGTAGCTTGAACGGCAATTGCGCATTGCCGAGCACGCCCGAGCGGCGTTCCGCCATGGTGATGCGGCGGACCTGAGCGGTGCCCGTCTTGGCGGCGAGCTCGACGCCGGGAATAGCGAGGCGCGAGGCGCCGCCGGTGCCGCCGCCGTTAACGACTTTCCACATGCCCTCGCGCACGATCTGGAGGTTCTCGGCACTGAACGGCAGTGGGGGTGCGTTGCGATCGATCCGATCGGCCAGCAGGCTCGGCTTGAGCATTCTACCCGAGCCGATCCGCATCGCCATCACCGCGAGCTGGAGCGGGTTGGCGAGGACATAGCCCTGACCGATCGAGGCGTTGAGCGAATCCGCGACGGTCCACTTGGTGTTGTACTTGCGCTGCTTCCACGCGCTGTCGGGCACGGTGCCGTAGCGCTGGGTGGAGAAGGGCAAATCATATTTCTCGCCGAGGCCGACGGCGCGTGCGACCGGGGCGACGCGATCGTAGCCGAGGCGACGGACCATTTCGTAGAAATAGATGTCGCAACTGAGCGCGATGGCGCTGCGCAGATCGAGCGACCCGTGACCGCGACGCTTGTGGCAGTGGAACGTGCCGCTGCCCACGCGCATCGCGCCGCCGCAGAAGACGCGCGCGTCCGGATCGACCCCAGCCTCCAGCAGCGCAAGGCCATTCATTGGCTTCACGGTGGAGCCGGGGGGATAAAGGCCCTGCGTGACCTTGTTCATCAGCGGCACGTGATCGTCGGCCGACAGCATCTTCCATTCGAGATGGCTGATCCCATCCGAAAAGCTGTTGGGATCATAGGCCGGCATCGAGACCATGCAGAGCATCTCGCCGGTATCGCAGTCGAAGACGACAGCCGAGCCCGAGTTGGTGCCGAGCCGGCGCGCGGCATACTCCTGGAGCCCAGCGTCGATCGTCAGCCGCTGGGTGGCGCCGGGCTGATCGGGGCGGGTGGCGAGCTCGGCGACGAGCTTGCCGCGCGCAGTGACCTCGACGCGTTTCGCGCCGGGGCTGCCGCGCAGCTCGGTTTCCAGCGTCTTTTCAAGCCCATCCTTGCCGAGTTTGAAGCCGGGCGTGAGGAGCAGCGGATCGCGCTTCACGTCAAATTGTTCGGCTGTGGCGCCACCGACATAGCCGGTCAGATGGGCGACTGCAGCGCCGGCGGGATAGTTGCGCGCGAAGCCGCGGGTCGGAGCGACGCCTGGGAGCTCGGGCTGGCGTACCTGGACGGCGGCGAAGCGTTCCCAGCCGACGTTCTCGGCGACCTTCACCGGCTGAAACCCGGCAGCGCGCTTCAGATCGGCGCGGATGCGCAGGAGATCCTCGTCGGTCAGCGCGAGCAGCTGACGCAGCGCAGCGAGCGTCCTTTCCTCGTCGACGATGCGATCGGGGATCAGGTCGACGCGAAAGTCGGTGCGATTGTCGGCGATCGGGTGGCCGTGACGGTCGACGAGCCAGCCGCGGCGCGGCGGGATCAGCGTCATGTTGACGCGGTTGCTCTCGCTCAGGAGGTTGTAGCGCTCGTTCTCGGCGATCGAGAGCCACGCCATGCGCCCGACGAGCACGCCGCCGACACCAAGCTGCGCGGCGCCTAGCAGCCACGCACGGCGCGAGAAAGTGTATCCCTGCTGCGCCTCGGTCGCGATGCGTGTCGGGCGGATCATTCGAC
Organism: Sphingomonas radiodurans; assembly: GCF_020866845.1. Classification (NCBI taxonomy): domain Bacteria; kingdom Pseudomonadati; phylum Pseudomonadota; class Alphaproteobacteria; order Sphingomonadales; family Sphingomonadaceae; genus Sphingomonas; species Sphingomonas radiodurans. The sequence continues at coordinate 84,568 of NZ_CP086594.1, read as the reverse complement.
GGCGCGCCGACGATCGACCCACGCAATGACCCACGCGGCGAACGGAAACAGGAGGATAGTCACGATAATCTGAGGCACTAGCACGAGATCGACATGCGCGCCCAGCGGACTGGCGAGCAAGCGGCCGGCAATCAGGCAGAACGCAATCGCGCCGGCGGCGATCAGCCAATCCTCCGTGAACGAGCGGAAGAGCGTGCGCTGATCGAACAGGTCGACGAGGAAGGCGGCGAGCGTCCACAGCAGCATCGCGCTGCCGAGCGGTTGCCCGCTGAGGCAATCGTCGAACAGGCCCAGCAGCGCAGGCGCCCAGGGGCGCAGCGCGAGCGGGGCGAGCAGCCGCCACGCGAGCAGCATCAACAGCCCGAATGGCGGCATCAGCGGCAGTGTCGCGGCGACGGGCACGATCGTGATGAGCGACCCGGCCATCACCGTCAGCCAGGGCAGTGCGCGTGCTCGGGCCGGGGGCAGCGGCGTCTGGAATGGCTTACGCGGAGGGATCATGGCTGGGGAGCCGGCGGGGGCGTGGCGGGGGCGGCCGGGGGAGGCGCAGGCGGCGGCGGGGGCAGGAAGGGGGCGCTGACGATCGCGAAATCGAACGTGTCGGGGTGGCCGAACGGTTCCGCGGGGGCACTGTCGCTGCCCGACCCGGTGACCCGCGCGACGAGCACGCCGGGGGTGAAGATGCCGCCCGTGCCCGAGGTGACGAAGCGGTCGCCGGGACGCAGCCGTGCGTTCGCCGTGCCGACGGAGCGAATGTCGAGCAAGCCGTCACCGCGTCCGGCGGCAAGCGCGGGGAGGCCATCATGGATGCGCCTGACCGGGATCACGCTTTGCGGATCGATCGCGAGCAGGACGCGGGCACTGTTAGGGCCGGTCTCGATCACGCGCCCGATGAGGCCGTCCGGGCCGCGCACCGGCATGCCGGGTCGCACGCCCTGCCAACGGCCCGCGTTGAGGACGCCAAAGCGGCGCGTGCTCGATCCGCTCGAGCTGACGATGCGCGCGGTCGTCACCACATCAGGCGTCACATCGCGCAACTTCAACAGCCCGCGGAGCCGGCGATTGTCCCGCACGATGACCTGCGCCTGGAGCAGCGCTGCGCGCGTCCGTGCGCGTTCGTCGCGAAGCTCCGCATTCTCGCCGTGGACGCGAAAATAGGTCGAGACGGTTTGCGGGACTGCCGCAAGACCACGCAGCACCGCCGATGCGCCGGACGAAAATGGGGATGTGAGCTCGGTGGTGGCAGAGCGGAATGCGGCGAAGGCGGGCGGATTGAATTGCGACAGGACAAGTAGCACCACACCGATCACCGCGCCCGCGATGGCCAGGATATAGCTCAAAAAGAGCGAATATTGCGCCCGTCGCGAAAACCCCGGGCGCCGATCCCGCGGCGGCGCCATATTCTATTCCTCGATCAGCCGCTCTGCAGCACGCCGCGGTACAGTGGATCCTCAAGCGCGCGTCCGGTGCCTAGCGCGACGCAGGTCAGCGGATCATCGGCGACGGTCACCGGCAGCCCGGTCTCGTCGCGCAGCACTTCGTCGAGGCCCTTGAGCAGCGCGCCGCCGCCAGTGAGCACGATGCCCTGATCGACGATGTCGGCGGCAAGCTCGGGCGCGGTATTCTCGAGCGCGACGCGCACGCCTTCGACGATCGTCGCGACCGGCTCGGAGAGCGCCTCGGCGATCTGGCCCTGGTTGATCTGGATCTCCTTGGGCACGCCGTTGACGAGATCGCGGCCCTTGATGAAAATCGTGAGGCCGATGCCGTCGGCCGGTGGCTTGGCGATGCCGACTTCCTGCTTGATCCGCTCGGCCGTCGCTTCACCGATCAGCAAATTGTGGTTGCGGCGAACGTAGCTGACGATCGCCTCGTCCATCTTGTCGCCGCCGGTGCGCACGCTGGTGGTGTAGGCGAGGCCGCGCAGCGACAGAACCGCGACCTCGGTGGTGCCGCCACCGATGTCGACGACCATGCTGCCGATCGGCTCGGTGACTGGCATGTCGGCGCCGATCGCGGCCGCCATCGGCTCCTCGATCAGCCAGACCTGGCTGGCGCCGGCGTTCGAGGCGGCGTCGCGAATCGCGCGGCGCTCCACCTTGGTCGAGCCCGACGGCACGCAGATCACGATCTCGGGCCAGCGCATGAACTTGCGCTGTCCGTGGACCTTACGGATGAAGTGCTTGATCATCTCCTCGGCGACGTCGATGTCGGCGATGACGCCATCGCGCAACGGTCGGATCGCCTCGATCGAGCCGGGCGTCTTGCCCATCATGAGCTTGGCGTCTTCACCGACCGCCTTCACGCGGCGGACGCCGTTGATCGTCTCGACCGCGACGACCGACGGCTCGTTGAGGACGATGCCGCGACCGCGCAGATAGACCAGCGTGTTCGCCGTCCCGAGGTCGATCGCCATGTCGTGCGACATGAACTTGAAGAAACGCGAAAAGGCCATGTTCACCAAGATTCCGTACCCGAGTCGACTGCGCTGGCTGCGCCAAACCATCCCGCGGCCACGGCCGCAAGTCGCTTCTTTGGCGCTAGTTGCTGCTATCTCGGGGTCGCGGGATGGCGTCGAGTGGGCTAGGGCCGTGATCGTGTCAATACGCCGCCTGCCCGAACATCTCGTCAACCGGATCGCTGCCGGTGAAGTGGTCGAAAGACCAGCCAGCGCGTTGAAGGAACTGGTCGAGAATGCGATCGACGCGGGTGCCGAACGGATCACGATCCGGCTGAACGACGGCGGGATCGGCCGGATAGAAGTAATCGATGATGGCTGCGGAATGGCGCCGACCGACATGGCACTGGCGCTGGAGCGGCACGCGACCTCGAAGCTGCCGACTGATGATATAGATCACGTGGCGACGATGGGCTTTCGCGGCGAGGCGCTGCCGTCGATCGCGAGCGTCGCACGGCTGACGCTGGAAAGCCGGGTGCGCGGGGCGGACGGCTGGTCGCGCGTGATCGACAATGGCGCCATCGTCGGCGACGGGCCGGCCGCGCTGCCGCCGGGAACGCGCGTGCTGGTCGAGGCGCTGTTCGAGCGGGTGCCGGCGCGGCGCAAGTTCCTGCGATCGGGGCGGAGTGAATATGCTGCCTGCCTCGACGTGGTGCGGCGGCTGGCGATGGCGCGGCCCGAGATTGTGTTCACGATGGAGCATGACGGGCGGCGCGTGCTGGCGGCGTTGCAGGCGGAGGACCGGCCGGCGCGGGTGGCCGCGCTGACCGATCGTGCGCTGAAGGATAATTCGGTCGCGATCGACCTCGAACGGGAGGGGTTCGTGCTTGGCGGCGTGGCAGGGCTGCCGACGTTCCACCGCGGGGTCGCGGACCATCAATATCTGTTCGTGAACGGGCGGCCGGTGAAGGACCGGCTGCTGATCGGCGCGATCCGCGGCGCCTATGCCGAGATGATGCCGCGCGATCGCCACGCGGTGGTGGCGCTGTTCCTCGACGTGCCGAGCGATCAGGTGGACGTGAACGTGCATCCGGCGAAAACCGAGGTGCGCTTCCGCGACCCGGCGCTGGTCCGGGGGCTGATCGTCTCGGGGTTGCGGCGCGCGCTCGATGCGGCGGGGCACCGCGTGGCGCATCGAGCGCCGGCGGAGGCGTTGGCGATGTTCACCGCCGAACCGGCTGTTGACCGTCTGCATGGCGATAGTTGGCGCGGTTTCCCGCCGGCGAATCGGTCGTTGAACGAGACCCCAGCTTTCGCTGGGGTGACGGACGGGGGTGTAGGGGGTGTTCACCACGCCTTCCACGACCGCCGCCCGACCTTTTTCGCTCCGCCGCCACAGGCACGCGGCGAGCCAGCCTGGGCGCCGCCGCCTGAGACCGGCGCCCATCCGCTCGGGGTGGCGCGGGGGCAGGTAGCTAAGACTTATATCGTCGCCGAGGCGGAGGACGGCCTCGTCATCGTCGATCAGCATGCGGCGCACGAGCGGCTCGTGCTCGAACGGATGCGCGCGGCGCTGGCGGGCGGGCGGGTGGCGGCACAGGCGCTGCTGATCCCCGAAGTCGTTGAGATGGAGGAGCCGGCGTGCGACCGGCTCGACGCGCGGCACGAGGAATTGGCGGAGCTTGGGCTGGAACTGGAGCGCTTCGGCCCGCGCGCAATGCTGGTGCGCGCGACGCCGGCACTGCTGGGGGACGGTGATCCGTCGGGGTTGGTGCGCGATCTCGCGGACGAGCTGGCGGCGTTCGACGAGGCGCTGAGCTTGCGCGAACGGCTGGACGCAGTGGCAGGGACGATGGCGTGCCACGGATCGGTGCGGGCTGGACGGGTGCTGTCGGTTGCCGAGATGAACGCGCTGCTACGCGAAATGGAAGCGACGCCGCGCTCGGGCCAGTGCAATCATGGGCGGCCGACGTGGGTGAAGCTGGCGCTGAGCGATGTGGAGAAGCTGTTCGGCAGAAGGTGAGCGTAGTGGGGTTGAAGCTTCTACTTTGAGCTCGCAACGCCGATGCGGCAGAGACGTTCGCCGACATCAGGAATTTAGAGGCTACGGCCCGTAAGCAAGGTGAAACAGCATGACCGTTAAATCTTTAGACAATGTCACTCGCGGCTTCGGGGCTGCACCTATTGCGATGTTAGGTGCCTTTGCGCTCATTTTACCGGCTGGCGCTATGGCGCAATCGACCGAGGAGATCGTCACGCAACCAGCCCGTGACGTCGGGATCACGAAAAAGGAAATTCCGCCACTGCTCGTCAAGACAAGCGAAGCCCCCTACACGCCGGTGGGTGCTGCCAACTGCGCGCAGATCGCATCGTCGATTGCTGCACTGACGGCAGAGATTGGCCCGGATTTCTCGACCTCTCCGACGACGAACAAGCGTAATATCGCCAAGCTGGGCGGTGCCGCAGTGATCAATTCGCTCATGCCGTTCCGCGGCATCATTCGCGAGGTGAGCGGCGCGAGTGCGGCTGAGCGGCGGATGAACCTGGCGATCGATGCCGGAATCGCACGACGCGGGTTTCTCCGCGGTCTCCAAGTTGCGCGGAAATGCCGGGTTTAAAAGGGTCGCCCAGAACTTCGTTCACCTTTGAGCAACCTTTATCGAGTGCGCGCATTTAGGCCGGGCAGCTTCATCTAGGTACCTCGGAAATGAAACAGATCCTCCCGCTCGTATTTGCTTTGATCCCCTTGGCGGCGGTCGTGGGGGCATGCGTCGCCGTCCCCTGACGTCGCGCTTCCGACCGGTGTATGCCGGTCGCTTATCAGGACAGCAAAAGGCCCGCCCCAAGCAAGCTCGGGGCGGGCCTTTCGTTTGGCGTTAAGCGGAAAGGCGGTCAGCCCTACGCTGGCTCGTCCTGAACCTCGGCGGTGGCGCCGGGCTCTGCGTTAGGGTCGAAAGCCTCGAGGAAGCCGCCCTGGTCACGGCCTTCTTCGAAGACCTGCGCCATGACATCGACGCCCTGCGCCTGCATCTCGGCCTCTTCCGGCGAGCGGGCGATGTTCACGCGGACCATCACCGGCACTTCCGGATGCAGCGAGACCTTCACCTCGTACAGGCCGATCGCCTTCAGCGGACGATCGAGCACGATCGCCGATTTGGGCACCTTGTGGCCCGCCTCGTTCAGCGCATCGACCAGATCGCGAACCGCGACCGAGCCGTACAGCTGACCAGCGTTCGAGGCCTGGCGGATGATCGTGACCGAAGCGTCCTTGAAGGTCTTGGCCTCCGTCTCGGCTTCGGCGCGACGGTTTGCGTTGTCGGCCTCGATCCGCGCGCGGTTCGATTCGAACACGCGACGGTTCGCCTCGTTGGCGCGCATCGCCTTCTTGTTCGGCAGCAGGAAGTTGCGGGCGAACCCGTCCTTCACCTTAACTACGTCGCCAATGCCGCCGAGTTTATCGACGCGCTCAAGCAGGATGACGTCCATCTGCTTTTCTCCTTACTTAACGACGTAGGGCAGCAGCCCCAGGTGACGCGCGCGCTTGATCGCCTGGGCGAGCTCGCGCTGCTTCTTTGCGCTTACCGAGGTGATGCGCGAAGGGACGATCTTGCCACGCTCGGACACGAAGCCCTGCAGCAGACGTACGTCCTTGTAATCGATCCGGGGAGCGTCCTTAGCCGAGAAGGGGCAGCTCTTGCGGCGGCGGAAGAAGGGACGGGCCATTATGCGTTCTCCTCTTCGCGACGACGACCGCGCTCGCGATCCCGCTCTTGCTTGCGCATCATCACCGACGGGCCGGCTTCATGCTCGTCGACCTTGACGGTCATGTAGCGGATCACGTCTTCGCTGATCGAATGCTGGCGCTCGATCTCGGCAACGGTGTTACCGGGAGCGTCGAATTCGAGCATGACGTAATGTGCCTTGCGGTTCTTCGAGACGCGATAGGCCATGCTACGCAGGCCCCAACTCTCGGTCTTAATGACCTTGCCCTGGTGATCGGTCACGATCTTGGTGACGGCTTCTGCCATCGCATCCACTTGCGCCTGTGCCAAATCCTGGCGCGCAAGGAACACGTGCTCGTAAAGAGCCATGTACTTTCCTTCCTTGGCCGATCGCTGACATGGCCCCATGCCATGCCCCTCCGGCTGTCGTGCAAACAGCAAAAGGCGGGGAGACGATGCTCCCCGCCCGTGCTGGGGGCTGCCATACGCGCCAGCCCCGGAAATGCAAGTCTTAGCGCAGTGCGTTGGCGATGATGTTCAGGATCTGGTTGTTTCCACCGATCAGGATCGCATCATTGCCCGAACGGACCCACTGCTGCCCGCGTGCCGGGGCGTACAGGCGGCGCTGACGGAACTGGCGATAATCGACGACGCGATAGTTGGTGGCCTGGCGACGATCGAACCGCTGACCCTTGCGCCATCCGCGGTTGTTGTTGTTGCGGTTGACGACCTGGCGATTGACGGTGGTCTTGCGGACGACGGTGCCGTTCGGGCGCTGCTGCACCGTGGTGGTGACTTCGCGACGCTGCGACTGCGCTTCTGCGCTGGCGGCGATCATCGGCGTGGCGGCCATCGAGGCTGCGATCGTCGCCTGGATCAGTTTCTTAAACATGGTGCGCTCCTTTTGAACTCTTAATCTGCGGCGCCGGTAAACCGCGGCGTCGAGAACCTATCTGGGCCCCGGATGTATCCCGCAGGTGGCATCAACAGGCTCAATTGGTCGCGAATTGTCGCAAAGCCCGGGTGGGCATGAACCAGCGTTCAGGAAGCAAGCATTTCTACATCCGGCGCTGGTATTCCGCGCGGCATGACGACGATGCATCATCCCGGGCTGCGGCAGGGCAAGACGATCCGCCAGCAAGTGCCCGACACCGGCGAGCGGGCGGTGCGGCAGGGGCGATGGTTGGCGATCGTCACCGCGGCGATGGTGGCGGCGCTGTATCTGGGGTGGGTCGGCTTCATCGCGTCGGACGACTCGCTTTATCATGCCGGGGCGTTGCGGTGGCTGACCGATCCGCCGTTCGCCGGCAGCGATCACTGGTCGACGCGCTTCCCTCTGACACTGACTTTTGCGGGCGTGCTGGCGACCGTCGGGCAGAACTACACCGCGTTCGGCGTGACGGCGGTGCTGTTCTACGTCGTGCTGGTGGTCGTGACGGGGCGCTTCGCGGCGAGCGTCGCCAGCCCGCGGGCCGGGTGGATCGCAGCGCTGCTGACGGCGACGCTGCCGGTGGTCGTCAGCCATTCGACCACGGTGAGCGTGGACCTGACCGAGGCGGCGGCGCTGCTGGCGGGGGCGTTGCTCCTCGGGCGGGCGGACGACGATCGCGGCGGGCTGCTGTCAGCGGCGCTGGGCGGCGCGCTGTTCGGGGTGGCGATCCTGTGCCGCGAGACGAGCGTGCTGGCGCTCGCCGCGCTGGGGCCGTTGTTCTTGCTGGGGCGGCCATTCTCGCGGCGGGTGCTGCTGGCCTGCGCTTTCGGCGCGGCGGCGGTGCTGTTGGGCGAAGCGCTGTTTCAATATGCGCTGACCGGCGATCCGCTGCGCCGCTACACGATCGCGTTCAACCACGACGAGCATATCGATCGCGCCGCCAACCGCGAGGGCAATTTCCTGCTGTGGCCGCCGATCGATCCGGTGCTGGTGCTGTTGATCAACGACGATTTCGGCTTGCTGTTCTGGCTCGCAGGCGCGGCGGTTGCTGGCGGGGCGTGGCAGATGGTGGGGGCGGTACGGCGTGGCCCGCTGACGTTGCTGGCGTGGATGGCGGTGGCGAGCTTCGTGCTGGTGTCGGGGCTGTATTCGAAGCTGGTGCTCAATCCGCGCTATTTCATGGCGGCGGCGCTCGCGGCGGTGGTGGTGCTGGCGGTGTGGCTCGATCACCTGAACTGGCGGCTGCGCGCGGCGATTCTGACGGTGGTGGTGGGCAGCAACCTGCTGTTGATGAGCGTCGGCAACGCGCACCCGCGCTGGGCGATGGAGGCGCTGGTCGCCGCCGCGCAGGCGCATCCCGGCGAGACGGTGGCGGGCGAGGCGAGCGACGTGCGTCGCGCGGACCTGCCGATGGCGTTTATCGGGCAGCGTAATCTGCGCGCAGAGCCAGCAGCGCCGGGCGGGCTGGTGGTTGCCGCGGCTGATGCTGCGCCGCGAGGGGAGGTAGTGGCACGCTATCTGTCGCCGCCGACTCGACTGGGTGGCATCTTGCGGGCAGTGGGCCTGGAGCCGCTGGTGCCGGCGCCGATCGCGCGGCGAATGTTCGCGCCGAGCCCGGCCATGGTGCTGGTCCGCACGCCGCCCGGGTAAGACCGATCAAGCAAACGCCGCCGGTTGACCCTGCCGCCCCGACGCGCCTACCGCGCGCCTCTTCGGTTTCAGGAGTGGCAAGTGCGAGCGTTTATTTTTCCGGGGCAGGGCAGCCAGGGTGTCGGCATGGGGCAAATGCTCGCCGCCGCCAGCCCGGTCGCGCGCGAAGTGTTCCAGGAGGTCGACGAGGCGCTCGGGCAGAATCTGTTTCGCATGATGACCGATGGCCCGCGCGACGAGCTGTTGCTGACCGAGAATGCGCAGCCGGCGATCATGGCCAATGCCATCGCGACGCTGCGCGTGCTGGAGCGCGAGGGTGGGGTGCGGCTGGCAGAAAAGGCGGACTTCGTCGCCGGGCATAGCCTCGGTGAATATACTGCGTTGTGTGCGGCGGGGGCCATTGACCTCGCGACGACGGCGCGGCTGCTGAGACTTCGCGGGCAGGCGATGCAGGCGGCGGTGCCGGTGGGGGGGGGCGCGATGGCGGCGTTGCTGGGTGCCGATCTCGAAAAGGCGCAGGCGATTGCCGCAGCGGCGGCGCAGGGCGAGGTTTGTACCGTCGCGAACGACAATGATCCGACGCAGGTGGTGATCTCGGGCGCGACCGGCGCCATCGACCGGGCGATCGCGTTGGCCAAGGAGCATGGCGCGAAACGCGGTATCAAGCTGCCGGTGTCGGCACCGTTCCATTGCCCGCTGATGCAGCCTGCCGCCGATGCGATGGAAGAGGCGCTGGCGACGGCGCGGATCGCGGCGCCGCTGGTGCCGCTCTACGCCAATGTCACGGCCGAACCGGTGAGCGATCCGGATGCGATCCGGCGGCTGCTGGTGGAGCAAGTGACTGAAATGGTGCGCTGGCGTGAGTCGGTGCTGGCAATGACGGCGGTTGGTGTGGATCGATATGTCGAGTTCGGGTGCAAGGTGCTGGGGCCGATGGTGAAGCGTATTTCCCCCGATGCCGATGCCGTGAGCGTCGTGTCGATGGATGACGTGGAGCAGTTGCTGAAGCACCTGTAATTCGATGTTGCGTGGAGACGCGAAGACCTAAACGGAGACGAGAATGTTCGACCTCACAGGCATGACGGCGTTGGTGACTGGGGCTTCCGGTGGGATCGGATCGGCGATTGCGAAGGCGCTGGCGGCGCGCGGCGCACGGCTGGTGGTGTCGGGATCGAACGCGGCGAAACTGGAGGCGTTTCGGGAGACCTTGGGGGCAAACCATATCGGAGTGACATCCGATTTGTCGGACCCGCAGTCGGTTGACGGCCTCGTTCCGGAAGCAGTGGCCGCGCTGGGCGGTCGGCTCGACATCCTCGTCAACAATGCCGGGATCACGCGCGACAATCTGGCGATGCGGATGAAGGACGACGAATGGTCGGACGTCATCACCGTCAATCTCGAGGCGGCGTTCCGGCTGGTGCGCGCGGCGGCGCGACCGATGATGAAGCAGCGGTTCGGCCGGGTGATCTCGATCACGTCGGTCGTCGGGCAGACGGGCAATCCGGGGCAGGCGAACTATGCCGCGTCGAAGGCCGGGCTGGTCGGCATGTCGAAGGCGCTGGCGCAGGAGCTCGCGAGCCGCAACATCACCGTCAATTGCGTCGCGCCGGGCTTCATCCGATCGGCAATGACCGACGTGTTGCCCGTGGCGCAGAAGACCGCGCTGCTGGCGCGCATTCCGGCGGGTGACCTGGGCAGCGGCGAGGATATCGGCGCGGCGGTGGTGTATCTCGCATCGCGCGAGGCCGGCTATGTCACTGGGCAGACGCTGCATGTGAACGGCGGCATGGCGATGGTGTGAGGCGCATACCGGACTTGTCACGAAACGAACCGCGTTCTACCTGCGTTCAGGATTACCAACCCCCCGATCGAAAGAGGGCATGTTTATGAGCGAGACCGCTGACCGCGTGAAGAAGATCGTCGTCGAGCATCTCGGCGTCGAAGCCGACAAGGTGACCGAGGATGCCAGCTTCATCGACGATCTGGGTGCGGACAGCCTCGACATCGTCGAGCTGGTGATGGCATTCGAAGAGGAATTCGGCGTCGAGATCCCAGACGATGCCGCCGAAAAGATCACGACCGTGCGCGACGCGATCACCTATATCGACGAGCACAAGGCCTGATCGCTGGGCGGCAGCGCGGTTTCACCGCGCGCCGGCCCGGGACCGAATTTGAGCGGCTTCCCGTCCCTGACTAGAGGGCGGGAAGCCGTTTCGCTTTTTGCGATCGTATTATTTGTTTCAATCTGCCCCTAAGTGGTTGTTCCCCCCTAAGAGGTTGTTCAGGGAGTAGCGCAATGCGCCGCGTCGTCGTCACCGGCCTCGGCCTCGTCACCCCGCTCGGCGCGGATGTCGAGACCGCCTGGGCCAACATCATCGCCGCGAAATCGGGCGCCGGGCCGATCACGCGCTTCGATGCATCGGACCAGAAGTGCCGCATCGCGTGCGAAGTGAAGCCTGCCGATCACCCTTATGGTTTCGATCCGAACAAGCGGGTCGACCACAAGGTGCAACGGCAGGTCGATCCGTTCATTGTGTATGGCATCGACGCCGCCGGCCAGGCGCTGGAAGATGCCGGGCTGACCGAAATGGACGAGGCGACACGGTTGCGCGCCGGGTGTTCGATCGGCTCGGGGATCGGTGGCCTGCCGGGCATCGAGAGCGAGAGCCTTGTGCTGGCGGCGAAGGGCCCCGGGCGGGTGTCGCCGCACTTCGTACACGGACGGCTGATCAACCTGATTTCGGGTCAAGTCAGCATCAAGTTCGGGCTGATGGGGCCGAACCATGCCGTAGTGACGGCGTGCTCGACCGGTGCACATTCGATCGGTGACGCGGCGCGGATGATCCGCGACGACGACGCCGACATCATGCTGGCGGGTGGCGCGGAAGCGACCGTGTGCCCGATCGGCATCGCCGGGTTCGCGCAGGCGCGGGCGCTGAACACCAGCTTCAACGACCGACCCGAACAGGCCAGCCGGCCATACGACAAGGACCGCGACGGCTTCGTGATGGGTGAGGGCGCCGGTGTTGTCGTGCTCGAGGAATATGAGCATGCGAAGGCGCGCGGCGCGAAGATTTACGCGGAAGTCGTCGGCTACGGCCTGTCCGGCGACGCCTATCACGTCACGGCGCCGCATCCGGACGGGTCCGGGGCATATCGCTCGATGGAAATGGCGCTGCGGAAGGCGGGCATGACGCCGGCGGACATCGATTATATCAATGCGCACGGCACCTCGACGATGGCCGACACGATCGAACTGGCCGCAGTCAAGCGGCTGTTCGGCGACGCGATCGGCAACGTATCGATGAGCTCGACCAAATCGGCGATCGGCCATCTGCTGGGTGGCGCGGGCGCGGTGGAAGCGATCTTTTGCATTCTCGCGCTGCGCGATCAGATCGTGCCGCCAACGCTGAACCTCGACAATCCCGACGAGGGAACCGAAGGTGTCGACCTGGTGCCGCACGTGGCGAAGAAGCGGACGGTGCGCGCGGTGCTGAACAACAGCTTCGGCTTCGGCGGGACGAATGCCTCGCTGGTGATGCGGCCGGTTTGACGCGCCGGGGATCCTGAATGCGCAAGCTTGGGTGCCTGGGACTGCTGATCGGCCTGGCGATCATCGCCGGGCTGTTCTGGGTATCGCGTGACTGGTCGGGTGCCGGGCCGGCGGCCAAGCCGCTGACGGTGGTGGTGCCCGACGGCGCGAGCCTCGGGCGGGCGGCAAGCGTGCTGGAGGCGCAAGGCGCGATCCGCTCGGCGACGCGGTTCCGCGGCTATGCGCGGGTGTTCGGCAGCGGCCGGCCGATCAAGGCCGGGGAATATGCGATTCCGGCGGGCGCAAGCGCGGCCGACATCCTGACGCTGCTTGAGGACGGCAAGGTGCGCCAGCGGCTGGTGCCAGTGCCCGAGGGATATCCGTCGGTGCTGGTACATGCGGCGCTGATGCGGGCCGAGGGGCTGACTGGCACGATCGAGGTGCCGCGCGAGGGATCGGTACTGCCCGACAGCTATGCCTACCAGTTGGGCGATACGCGCGCGGCGGTGGTGGCGCGGATGCAAAAGGCGATGACGGATTATCTCGCCGCGGCGTGGAAGAAGCGCAAGCCGGGCATCGCGGTGACGACGCCGGCGCAAGCGATCGTGCTTGCCTCGATCGTCGAGAAGGAAACCGGCAAGCCTTCGGAACGACGGACCGTGGCGGCGGTGTACACCAATCGGCTGAAGCGCGGGATGCCGCTGCAGGCCGACCCGACGGTGATCTACCCGATTACCAAGGGCAAACCGCTGGGGCGGCGCATTCTGCGATCCGAACTGCAGGCGAAGAATGGCTATAATACCTATGCCAGCCCCGGGCTTCCGATCGGGCCGATCGCCAATCCCGGGCGGGCCTCGATCGATGCGGTGCTCGATCCGGCACAAAGCTCGGCCCTGTATTTCGTCGCGGACGGGACGGGCGGGCATGTGTTTGCCGACACGCTCGACCAGCATAATGCCAATGTGAGCAAATGGTATGCGATCCGGCGCCAGCGCGGCGAGATGTAAACTGTTTCATTCGCAGGCCGGGCGGGTAGAACCGGCGAGCACGTCCACCGGATATTTCGCGCCTTGCTGAGCACGCCCCTGTTGATTGCCGCCGGCGCTATTCTGCTGCTGCTGATCGCGGCGGCGAGCGTCGCGCTGCACCGGGGCTTGCGCGCGATGGGCGAGGCGGCGCGCGAGCGCGAAGGACGACGGGTGGCGGAGGCGCTGCTGGCGGGGGCGCCGATGCAGGCGGTGCTGATCCGCGCCGACCGGCGGGTCGCGATGCCGCCGCGGGTCGCCGACCTGCTGGGGCTCGCGCAGCCGATCACCGATCTCGACGGGCTGAGCGGCGCTGGCGGCGGGCTCGACCCGGCCGACGCGCGCGCGGTGATCGCCGACATTCTCGCGGTGCAGCGATCGGGCCGGCCCTTCGTGCGGCAAGTGCGCCCGCGCGATGCGAAGCGGATGCTGACGCTGCGCGGCGAGCGCGCCGCGTTGGGGCTGAGCAGCGGCGACGTGGTGCTGTGGGTGCATGACGCGAGCGAGGCGCAGGCCGAGGTCGAGCGGCTGGCGACGGAGGAAGGGCGGGTGCGCGCCGCCTTCGACGCGCTGACCGGGCTGATCGAGGCAGCGCCGCTGCCGATGTGGTATCGCGGGCCGGACCTGCGGCTGGCGATGGCGAACACGGCCTATGTTCGCGCGGTCGAAGGCGCGGATGCGGCGGACGTGGTCGCACGCGGGCTCGAGCTGATCGAGGGATCGGGGCAGGGTGGCCCGCTCGCTGGCGCCGCGGCGGCGCGCGATTCGGGGCGGCCCGAGATCCGCGTGTTGCCGGCGACGATCGGCGGCGCGCGACGGTCGATGCAATTGCACGACGTGCCGCTTACCGGCGGCGGCGTCGCCGGGTTCGCGATCGACGTCGAGGAACTGGAGGAAGCGCAGGCGCGCGAGCAGCGGTTCGCCGAGGCGCAGCGCGCGATGCTCGACCGGCTGTCAGCGGGCGTCGCGCAATTCGGTCGCGATCGCGCGCTCGTGTTCTGCAACCAGCCGTTCCGGCGGATGTTTGCGATGCGCAGTGAATGGCTGTCCGACCGGCCCGAATTCGATCGCGTGCTCGAACGGATGCGCGAGGCCAATCGGCTGCCCGAGGTGCGCGATTTCCCCGGTTGGAAGATGGAGCGGCGCGACTGGTTCGTGCGCACCGATGCAGCGACCGAGGAGACGTGGCATCTGCCGGGCGGCGTCTACATCCGCGTCGTTCCGCAATTGCTGCCCGACGGCAGCCTGCTACTGATCTTCGAGGATCGCACCGAGCAAGTGCAGCTCGCCTCGGCGCGCGACACGTTGCTGCGGGTGCGCACCGCGACGTTCGACAATCTGTTCGAGGCGCTGGGCGTGTTCGCCGCGGACGGACGGCTGCAATTGTGGAACAACCGCTTTCGCGCATTGTGGGAGCTGGAGGAGGAATTCCTCAGCGGGCATCCGCGCGTCGATGCGGTGGCGGAGAAGATCGCGCCCAAGCTGCGCAATCCGAATCGCGGCAAGCTGGTGACCGACCTCGTGCGATCGGCCACCACCGATCGGCAGCAGCGCGGCGGGCGGGTGGCGCTGGCGGACGGGCGGCATTTCGAATTCGCCGCGGTGCCGCTGCCGGACGGGAATGCGCTGTTCACGATGCTCGACATCACCGACAGCCGCCGCGCCGAACAGGCCCTGCGCGATCGCGCCGAGGCGCTGGAGGCGGCGGACAAGATGAAGACCGCATTCGTCGCGAACATGAGCTACGAATTGCGCACGCCGCTGACCTCGATCAGCGGGTTCGCGGAGATGCTGCACGGTGGCTATGCCGGCAAACTGCCCAAGCAGGCAGACACTTATGTCGAGGCGATCCTCGATTCGGTCGGGCGACTCGGGCTGCTGATCGATGACGTGCTCGACCTGACGCAGGGCGAGACCGATGCGCCGCTGACGCGCGCCGATGTCGATCTGGCGCAGACCGCGCGCGCGGCGGCCGATGCGCTGCGGCCAGTGGCGGGCGAACGCGGGATCGATCTGGCGGTGGAGATCGCGCGGACGACGGGACGGGTGGCGGGGGATCCGCAGCGATTGCGCGAGGTGATCGAGCATCTGCTGCGCCATGCGATCGGCGCGACGCAGCGCGGCGGGCGCGTGCTGCTCCACACCGACGGCAATGCGCAGCGGGCGCGGATCGTCGTGTCGGACGATGGCGAGGGGATGGACGCGGCGGCGGCGGCGCGGGCGTTCGATCGCTTTGCGCAGCCATCGGCGACAGGGCGCGGCGAACGCGCGCTCGATCTGGGCCTGCCGCTCGCGCGGCAATTTGTCGAGGCGCATGGTGGCACGGTGTCGCTGGTGAGCGAGCTGGGCATGGGTTCGCTGGTGACCGCGGAGGTGCCACGGCGATGACTGAGGGCATGCGGCTGGCCGATCCGGCGGCGACCGAGGCGGTTGGGGCTGCGCTCGCCGCCGTGCTGCGGGTGGGTGACGTGATCACGCTGGAGGGGCCGCTCGGCGCTGGCAAGACGAGCATCGCGCGTGGGCTGCTGGCGGCACTGGGACTGGTGGGTGAGGCGCCGAGCCCGAGCTTTGCGATCGTTCAGCCTTATGCGCCGCCCGAAGTGCGGCTGCCGGTGGTGCATGTCGACCTGTATCGCGTCGAAGATGTGGCGGAGCTTGGTGAGCTGGGCCTCGACGAGGCGCTTTATGATTCGGCTCTGGTGGTGGAATGGCCCGATCGGGCGGGGGCGCAGGCGTGGCCCGAGGCGCTGCGACTGACGCTGGCGACCGAACCGGACGGCGCGCGGCGCTTGACTTGGCAGGTGCCGGCGGCATGGGAGCGGCGATGGCCGTTGACATGACTCCGCCCGCCGGCGCGCGCGCCTTCCTGGTCGCGCACGGATGGGGCGAGGCGGCGGTGCTGCCGCTTGCGGGGGATGCCTCGTTTCGTCGCTATTTCCGTGTGATAGCCGGGGAAAGGCATGCAATCCTGATGGATGCACCGCCGCCGCACGAGGACACGGGGCCGTTCGTTTCGGTCGCGCGGTGGCTGGCGGAGCGAGGCTTTGCGGCGCCGGCGATCCATGCGCTCGACGCCGCGCAGGGCCTCGTGCTGATCGAGGATTTCGGCGACGCCCGGATGCGCGAGGCGATCGACGACGATCCGAGCGTGGCGCCGGCGCTGTATGCCGATGCGGTCGACGTGCTGATCGCTTTGCGCGCGCATCCGGCGGGTGACTGGCGGGCCTATGATCGTGCTGAGTTGCAGCGCGAGGCGGGGCTGTTCGTCGAATGGTATTGCCCTGCGCTGGGGCTGTCGGTGGATGCGGCTGGCTATGTCGTGGCGTGGGACGCGGTGTTCGGGCAGGCCAAGGCGGAGCGGGCGGTGACGGTGCTGCGCGACTACCACGCTGAAAATCTGATGCTGGTGGGTGCCGATCGTTCGCTTGGGCTGCTCGACTTCCAAGACGCGCTGGCGGGGCATCCGGCGTATGATCTCGTCTCGCTGCTGCAGGATGCGCGGCGCGATGTCGATCCGGCGCTGGAGCAGGCGATGCTCGATCGATATCGCGGCGCTACCGGCGAAGGCGCGGCATTCATGCGGGCTTATCATGTGCTCGGCGCGCAGCGGAACGCCAAGGTCCTGGGGATCTTCACGCGGCTTTGGCAGCGTGACGGCAAGCCGCGCTATCCCTCGCTGTGCCCGCGGGTGTGGCGCTATCTGGAGCGTGATCTGGCCGCGCCGGTGCTGGCACCGGTCGCGGCATGGTTCGACGCCAACGTGCCCGCCGAACTGCGCGGCGATCCGCTGGTTCTGAGCGCGCGATGACTCGGGTGCGTGCGATCCGGCCGGTGCCGACCGCTGCGGTGCCGACGACGGCGATGGTGATGGCCGCCGGGCTCGGCAAGCGAATGCGGCCGCTGACGGCGACGCGGCCCAAGCCGCTGATCCCGGTCGGCGGCAAGACGCTGCTCGACCATACGTTCGATCATCTGCGCGCGGCGGGGGTGAAGCGTGCGGTGGTCAACGTCCATTATCTGGCCGACACGCTGGAGGCGCATCTCGCCTCGGTCGAGGGGATTGAGATCGTCGTGTCGGACGAGCGCGGGGCGCTGCTCGAAACGGGCGGGGGGCTGATCAAGGCGAAGGCGTTGCTTGGCGACGACCCGATCTACGTGGTCAACAGCGACAATTACTGGCTCGACGGGCCGGTGGATGCCTTGTCGCTGCTGGCGGCGCGGTGGGATCCGGCGCTGATGGACGTGTTGCTGCTGGTGGTGCCGCTGGCGCGCGCGCATTGCCACGGCGGGCAGGGCGATTTCCATATCGCGGCGGATGGCCGGATCACCGGGCGGCGGCAGCGCGGGCGGCTGGCGCCGTTCGTGTACATCGGGGTGCAGATCCTGAACCCGGCGATCCTCATCGACGCGCCGGAGGGGCCGTTCTCGACGATGGTATTCTGGGAGCGCGCGATTGCCGCAGGCCGCGCTTATGGCCTGGCGCATCAGGGATTGTGGGTCGACGTGGGCACGCCGGCGGCTGTGGCGCGCGCGGAGGCCCTGAGCATCGATGGCTGAGCGGCGCGGGGCTGGATCGAGGAGTCTGGGGCTCTTCACCATCCCGGCGCATCGAGCATTCGCCGATGCGCTCGTCGCTGGGCTGATCCGTCGCTTTGGCGGGGAACCGTTGGGGCTTGCGCGCGGGCTGGTGCTGCTGCCGAACAATCGCGCGAAGCTGGCGGTGACGAGCGCGTTCGTGCGTGCAAGCGGCGGCGCGCTGGTGCTGCCGCGGCTGGTGGCGATCGGGGCTGACGATCTGGGCGAGGCGATCGGCGTGGCGCTCGACCCGGCCGATGCACCCGATCCGCCGCCGCCGGCCGTAACGCCGCTTGCACGACGGATGATCCTGGCGCGGCTGGTGCAGGAGGCGCGGCCAACGCTCGATGCGGCGGAGGCGGTGCGGCTGGCGGGGGAGCTGGCGCGAACGCTGGACCAGTTGATCGTCGAGGAGGTCGAATCGAGGGCGCTGGCGGACCTGGATTTGGGCGAACTGACCGAGCATTGGCGGTCGGCCGTGGCGCTGTTCCAGGTGGTGATCGATCGCTGGCCGGGCGAGCTGGCGCGGCTGGGGCGGATCGATGTCGCGACACGGCGGAGCATGTTGTTGCGGCGGCTTGCCGACCGCTGGTGGGACGCGCCGCCGGGTGGGTTCGTCTGTGCGGCGGGCATCACCGATGCGGCCCCATCCGTGGCGGCGATGCTGGCGCGGGTGGCCGAGTTGCCCAATGGTCTGGTCGTGCTTGCGGGGCTCGATCGGGCGATGCCGGACGCGGAATGGGATGCGCTGGGGCCGCACAGCGCCGATCCAGTGACGGGGCGGACGCCGCGATCGATCGAGGTGCATCCGCAATTCCACCTCAAGCAATTGCTGGCGCGGATGGGGCTGGCGCGCGAGGATGCGGCGATCTGGCCCGACGGCAGCGATCACGATGCGTCGGCGGCGCGCGGGCGGGCGATCGCGACGGCGCTGGCGCCGGCGGATTTCACCGCGCGCTGGACCGAGCTTCGGCCACAGCAGCGCCAGCTGGTCGGGGTGCGCGTCGCCGAGCTCGCGACACCGGCGGAGGAAGCGCAGGCGATCGCAATCGCGCTGCGGCAGGCGATCGAGGTGCCGGATCGCACGGCGGCGCTGGTGACGCCCGATCGCGCGCTGGCACGGCGCGTGTCTGCGCATTGCGCGCGCTGGGGGATCGAGGTCGACGATACGGCTGGGCGGCCGCTGTCGATCACGCCGCCGGGGACGCTGCTGATCGCCATCGTCGAGGCGGCGGCGGAGGATTTCGCGCCACTCGCGCTGCTGACGCTGCTGAAGCATCCGCTGGTACGCGCCGGGGAGGCGCGCGGCCGGTGGCTGGAGGCGGTGCGGCGGCTCGACCGCCTGCTGCGCGGGCCGCGGCCGGGGCTGGGGCTCGATGGGATCGAGGCAAGTCTCGGCGAGAAGGCGGGCGAGTGGTGGCGTGAGATGCGCGATCTGCTCGATCCGTTGCGGGCGGTGTTTGTTGACGGAGTGCGACCGTTATCGGTGCTG
The DNA here is from genome assembly GCF_020866845.1 of Sphingomonas radiodurans. Taxonomy (NCBI): domain Bacteria; kingdom Pseudomonadati; phylum Pseudomonadota; class Alphaproteobacteria; order Sphingomonadales; family Sphingomonadaceae; genus Sphingomonas; species Sphingomonas radiodurans. Next base: position 65,243 of record NZ_CP086594.1, on the reverse strand, counting down.
GTCGCTGGGCTGCGCGATGCGGCCAGTGCGCTCGCGGGGGACGATGCGTGGCGCGGGCCGGCGGGGCGCGCGGCGGCGGATTTGCTGGGCGAGCTGGAGGCGGAGGCGCCGGCGGGACCACGCGACGTCGTGCCGCGCGATTTGGGGCCGCTGTTGCGGCTGCTGATGGACGAAGTGGCGATCCGGCCGCTGCAGGGCGGGCATCCGCGGCTGGCGATCTACGGATTGATCGAGGCGCGGCTGCAATCCGCCGATCTGATGATTCTGGGCGGGCTGAACGAAGGCGTGTGGCCGGCGAGCCCGGCGCCCGACCCGTGGCTGGCGCCGCGTATCCGAGCCGCGCTCGGGCTGCCGGGGCTGGAGCGTGCCATCGGGGTGGCGGCGCATGATTTCGGGCAAGGGCTTGGCGCGCCCGCGGTGCTGATCACGCGAGCAAGGCGCGATGCGCGCTCGCCGGCGATCCCGTCGCGGCTTTGGCTGCGGCTGGCGGCGATGGCGGGGGACGAGTTCGATCGCGCGCGCGATGACGAGTTGCAGGGTTGGGCGCGGCTGATCGACAATGGTGGCACGCCGCAGCCGGCTGCGCGGCCTGCGCCGCGCCCGTCGGCAGCGCTGCGACCACGTGAGATATCGGTGACGCAAGTCGATCGGCTGAAGGCGGATCCGTTCGCGTTCTACGCACAGCGCATCCTGCGGCTGGCGGCGCTCGATCCGGTGGATGCCGATCCGAGCGCGGCCTGGCGCGGGACCGAGGTGCATCGCATCCTCGAAGAATGGTCGCGGCATGATGACTGCCGAGTCGATGCGCTCCGGCCGCGCGCGCTGGCCATGTTGGCGGATCCGGGGACTCACCCGCTGCTGCGCGCACTATGGCAGCCGCGGTTGCTGGCCGGGGTCGAGTGGATCGCCGAGACGATGGCGGCAGAGATCGCCGACGGCCGCGTGGTGCTTAATGCCGAGGGCAAGGGTGGGGCGGAGATCGCCGGAGTAAACCTTTCGGGACGGTATGACCGGATCGATCGACTCGCGGATGGGACGCTTGGGATCGTCGACTACAAGACCGGCAAGGCGCCGTCGGCCTCGGCGGTGCGGGCGGGGTTTGCGATGCAGCTGGGGCTGTTGGGCGCGATTGCCGAGGCGGGCGGGTTCATTGGGATTTCGGGGACGGCGGGGGGCTTTGAATATTGGTCGCTGGCCAAGAACCGCGATGCGTTTGGGAATGTCACGTCGCCGGTCGATCCGCTGGGGAAGAACGATCGGATCCTGACCAGCGAGTTCGTCGGGCAGGCGCGTGCGGTGTTCGCGGAGGCGGCGGCGCGGTGGCTGACCGGGGACGATGCGTTCACTGCGAAGCTCAATCCCGAATATGCGCCGTATGCCGAGTATGACCAGCTGATGCGGCGGGATGAATGGTATGGGCGTGAGTAGGCTGTGTCCGTTCGTGCCGAGCGAAGTCGAGGCATGGCCGCGGGCGGTGGTCTCGGGGCAATGTCCCTCGACGTTGCTCGGGACGAACGGAGGAGGGGATTTCGGCTTCTTGCTCCCGTCCCGCTTGCGGGAGGGGCTGGGGGAGGGGCTGCCTTCTTGGGTGCGGTGCTTTTGGACATGCCCTCCCCTAACCCCTCCCGCGAGCGGGAGGGGGATATGCTCGGATGAGTGATGCTTTACGCCCTCTCCCGCCTTTGCGCGGCGAGCAGCGGCGGGCGAGTGCGCCCGATGCGCATGTTTGGCTATCGGCCTCGGCGGGGACGGGGAAGACGCAAGTGCTGTCCGCGCGGGTGTTTCGGCTGTTGCTGCGCGGGGTCGAGCCGTCGGCGATCTTGTGCCTGACCTTCACCAAGGCGGGTGCGGCGGAGATGGCGGCGCGGGTGAGCCAGCGGTTGGCGGCGTGGGTGCGGATGAAGCCCGGCGCGCTGTTCGAAGATCTGCGGGCGCTGGGCGAGCCGGGTGATCCGGTGCAGCAGGATCGCGCGCGGACGCTGTTTGCCAAGGTGCTCGACGCGCCGGGCGGGGGGCTGCGGATCCAGACGATCCATGGATTTTGCCAGGGGCTGCTCGCGGCGTTTCCGGCGGAGGCGAACCTCGTGCCGGGGTTCCGGCCGATCGAGCCGCGCGAGGAGGCGGTGCTGGCGCGCGCGACGCTGGCCGAGCTGCTGGTGACGGCCGAGCGCGAGGGGCGGGCGGGGCCGGTCGAGGCGATCGGTCGGCTGAGCGTGCGGCTGGGCGAAACCGCGGCGGAGGGGTTCCTGCATCAGTGCGCGCGGGCGGGCCGGGCGCTGGAGGCGCTGCCGAGCGGGATCCAGCCGTGGCTGCGCGGCGAGCTTGGGCTGCCATCGGGCGATATCGAGGCGATCATCGCTGAGGGGTGCGATGCGGTCGATCTCGATGCCGTCGAGCGGGTCGTGGCGGCGAACCGGGGGTGGGGCACGGCCACCGGAATCAAGCATGCCGAGGCGGTCAGCGGGTGGGTGGCGCTCGAGCGCGCGGCGCGGGCGGCGGCGCTTCATGTGCTGCGAAGTGTGTTCCACACGGGCAGGGGCGAGCCGCGGAAGGCTTCAGCCAAGCTGATTGCGGCCGAGCCGGATTACGAGCTGCTCGCGGGGGCGATCGGCGATCATTGTGCCGAGCTGCTCTCGTTGCGCGATCGCGCGGCCTATGCCGATCTGCTAGCCGATGCGCTGACGGTGGGGCGTGATTATGCGCGCGCCTATGCCGCGGCGAAGCGACGGGGCGGGCTGGTCGATTTCGACGATCTGATCGCAGCGACGGTCGATTTGCTGGAGATTCCGGGGATCGGCGAGTGGGTGCGCTTCAAGCTCGACCAGACGACCGAGCATGTGCTGATCGACGAGGCGCAGGACACCAATGTGGCGCAGTGGCGGATCGTGCGCGCGCTGGTCGACGAGTATTTCGTCGGGCGCGGGGTCTACGCGCCGTCGGTGCGCACGCTGTTCACCGTCGGCGACCACAAGCAGGCGATCTTCGGCTTCCAGGGCACCGATCCGATCAACTTCCGCGCTGCCGAGATGCACTTCGCGCGCAAGGCGGCCGACGTGCAGGGCGACGACCGGATGCCCGATCACGAGCGCGGACTGCCGTTCGAGCAATTGTCGCTCGTTTCGTCGTTCCGCTCGACGCGGCCGGTGCTGCAGTTCGTCGATGCGGCAATCTTGGGGCTCGGCCCGGACGCGCTGGGGCTCGATGGCGAGACGCCGGCGCATGCGAGCGAAGTGGCGGGTGCTGGGTTCGTCGAGTTGTGGCCGCCGATCGCGGCGGGGGCGGCCGAGGACGATGGCGGCGCGGAAGAGTGGATCGACGATGCGGTGCGCGCGAATGCGACGCGGATCGCGCGGCAAGTGCGGCAGTGGCTCGACGCGGGCACGATGCTGGAGAGCAAGGGGCGTCCGATCCGCCCCGAGGACATCATGATCCTCGTCAAGCGGCGTGGCGAGATCGCGCAATTGCTCGTTGCGCGGCTGTATGCCGAGGGCGTGCCGGTGGCGGGAGTCGACCGGCTGCGGCTGAATGCGCCGCTGGCCGTGCAGGACCTGCTCGCGGCGATCCGCTTCGTGTTGCAGCCGGACGATGATCTGAGCCTCGCCAGTCTGCTCGTCTCGCCGCTGATCGGCTGGACGCAGGACGAGCTGCTGGCGCGCGCGGTGCCGCGGCGGGTGAGCTTGTGGCGGCATCTGTCGGAGGCGCATCGCGACCTGCTCGGGCCGCTCGATGCGATGCTGGCGCGGGCGGATTTCACGACGCCTTATCGGTTCCTGGAGGAGTTGCTGTCGGGGGCGCTGGATGGGCGGCGCAAGCTGCTGTCGCGGCTAGGCGAAGAGGCGCGCGATCCGATCGAGGAGCTGCTGAGCGCGGCGCTCGATTTCGAGACGACCGCGACGCCATCGCTGCAGCGCTTCCTCGACTGGTTCGATCGCGGCGAAGTGGAGGTGAAGCGCGAGGCGGAGGGTGCGCACAATGCGGTGCGCGTGATGACGGCGCATGGCGCGAAGGGGTTACAGGCGCCGGTCGTGATCCTGGCTGACGCCACGGCCGACCCCGATGCGACGCGCAGCGCCACGCTGATGTGGACGCCCGATGGCCATGCCGCGCCGATCCCGGTGTTCGCACCGCGCGCGGCGGAGCGGGCCGGGCCGATCGAGGACGTCGTGACTGCCGCGGCCAAGCGCGAGAAGCAGGAGCATTGGCGGCTGTTCTACGTCGCGGCGACGCGGGCGGAGGAGCGGCTGGTGATCGCGGGGTCGCTTGGGCCGCGCTATCGCAATGGTGCGCCCGAGGCGAGTTGGCACGCGGCGGCGGCGCGCGCGCTGGATTCGCTGGGCGTAGCGGGGGAGGGGGCGCGGGTGTTCCGCGGCGATCCGCTGCCCGCGGCGGTGGAGCGGACGCGCGCGAAAGTCGCGCCTGCCGTCCCGGCGGTGGCGGTGCCCGAGTGGGTGCGGCGGCCGGCGCCGCCCGAGGCGCGGCCGCCACGGCCGCTGGCGCCCTCGTCGATCGGCGACGATGCGGTGGCTGATCCGCCACCGACGCCGGCGATGCGCGCCGCGGCCGAGCGTGGCCGGTTGATCCATGGGCTTTTCGAGCGCTTGCCTGGGATTGCGCCGGCCGAGCGGGCTGCGGCGGCGGATCGCTGGCTGGCGAAGGTTGGGCAGGTTAGCGATGGGGGCGAGCGGCGGGTGCTGACGCAGACGGTTTGCGACATCCTGGCCGATCCGCGCTTTGCCGAGCTGTTCGGCGCTGGATCGCTCGGTGAGGCGCCGATCAGTGCGGTGATCGAGGGCGGGCTGGTGATCGCGGGTACGGTCGATCGGTTGCTGGTGACGGCCGAGCGCGTTCAGCTGGTCGACTTCAAGACTGGGCGGCAGGCGTCGGCGGGGATCGACGACGTGCCCGAGTATCACGTGCGGCAAATGGCGGCCTATGCGGCGGCGCTGGCGGTGATCTTTCCCGATCGGCCGATCGAGGCGGCGTTGCTCTATACCGCGGGGCCTGTGCTGATCGCGTTGCCGCCGGCCTTACTGGCGGCGCACAAGCCGGGCTTCGCCGCTCGGGAGCAAAGCTTGGCACCGAGCCGTTGAGCGGAACAGGCTGCCGACCTAGATTGGCTGACGAAGGAGAATATCACGATGGCCACCAAGAAGATCACCGACGACAGCTTTCACGCTGACGTCATCCAGTCCGACAAGCCGGTGCTGGTCGATTTCTGGGCTGAGTGGTGCGGCCCGTGCAAGATGATCGGGCCGAGCCTCGAAGAGATTTCGGACGAGCTGGGCGAGCAAGTGACGATCGCCAAGATCAACATCGACGAAAACCCCGACGCACCGGGCCGCTATGGCGTGCGCGGGATCCCGACGATGATCCTGTTCAAGGGCGGCAACCCCGCGGCGACCAAAGTTGGCGCTGAGCCCAAGGGGCGGATCAAGGCTTGGCTCGAAGGCGAGCTGGCGTAAGATTGCTTGTCATGCCGGGCTAGTCCCCGCATCCACGCCTCGGCACGTCCTCCGGTCGGCGAGCTTTCGGCACGGTGGATGCCGGGACGAGCCCGGCATGACGGATATTGGTTGAGCTGCCGAGGCGGCGTCTAACTCCGATAGTCAGCGTTGATCGAGATGTAACCGTGCGTCAGGTCGCACGTCCAGACGGTCGCATGGCCGTCGCCGAGCGCTAGATCGACGCCGATTTCGATCTCGTTGCCCTTCAGGTGCGCGGTCACCGGCGCTTCGTCATAGCCCTCAACCGCTAGCCCCTCGCGCGCGACCTGGGTCGTGCCGAAGCGGATGGCGAGTTTGTCGCGGTCGGCGGGCTCGCCGGCCTTGCCGACTGCCATGACGACGCGGCCCCAGTTTGCGTCCTCGCCGGCGATGGCGGTCTTTACGAGCGGCGAGTTGGCGATCGACATTGCGATGCGATGCGCGGAGCGATCGCTGTCGGCGCCCTCGACGGTGATTTCGATCAGCTTGGAGGCGCCTTCGCCGTCGCGCACGACGAGCAGCGCGAGCTGGCGGCAAAGGTCGGCAAGGGCGGCCTGGAACGCGTCGGCGCCGGGGCTGTCTTCGTCGGTGAGCGGGGCGTTGCCGGCCTTGCCCGTCGCGAAGGCGAGCACGGTGTCGCTGGTCGAGGTGTCGCCATCGACGGTGATGCACGAGAAGCTGGGCGCATTGGCGGCGGTTAGCGCTGCCTGAAGGAAGGGCGCGGCAACCGCGGCGTCGGTGAAGATGAAGCCGAGCATCGTCGCCATGTCGGGCGCGATCATGCCTGAGCCCTTGATGACGCCAGCGAGCGTGACGGTGCGGCCGTCGATGATCGCGGTGGTGATTGCGCCCTTGGAATAGGTGTCTGTCGTGCCGATCGCTTCGGCGACCGAGTGCCAATCGCAGGGCGCCGCGGTGAAGGCAGCGTCAAGCCCGCCCTCGGCCTTGTCGATCGGCAGCGGCACGCCGATCACGCCGGTCGATGCAACGAACACGTCGGACGGCTGGCAGCCGAGATGCTGCGCCGCGCGGGCGGCAATCGCCTCGACGGCGGCACGGCCACGATTGCCGGTGAAGGCGTTGGAATTGCCGGCGTTCACGACGAGCGCGCGTGCCTCGCCCAGGACAAGCGCCTTGCGACACCATTCGACTTCAGGGGAGGGGCATTTCGATTGCGTCAGCACGCCGGCGACGGTGGTGCCGGGATCGAGCGTGATGAAGGTGAGGTCGCAGCGGTCCCACAGCTTGTACTGCGCGCGCGCGACGCGCGGCGTGACGCCGTCGATCTGCGGAAGGTGTGGGAACGGGAGGGCGAGGGGGGAGACGGCGTGCGACATGGCGGCGGCATGCCGCGGGCCGGGCGGAATGTCACGTAGGGGCGTGGTTGACGCTGAGCCGCGGTTGCATCATCTTTCGTCCATGGCGATCCATGTGAAGATCGACGAATCCGACACGCACCTGTTGGCGGCGATGGCAGCAGCGGTCCGTGGTGAGGAAGTCATGCTCGATTCTTCGACGGGAACGAGGGTACGCCTTGTCGGTACAACTCCCGCCAATGACGCCGAACGCGAGCGGCGCGCGGCCAAGCGACGCGCCGCGATCGGGATGTTCAAGCATCTGGTCGGTGATCGCGACATCGACGTCGGTTCGCTGAAAATGTACGATTTTTGGGAAGAACGCGACAGGCGGAAGTTTGGCGATATTGGTTGATACGCAGGCCCTAGTTTGGGCGATCACGGATAGCCCGCGCCTAAGCAGCGCTGCGCGGTCCGTTTTGGTTGACGTTGATGAGGACGTTTTCATCAGCGCCGTCACCGCATTTGAATTCGTCGATCTCAACAGGCGCGGTCGCTTCGGCGTCGATTTGCCGTTTGAGGCCGTGCTGTCGCAACTGGAAGCAACGGTGCTCGCAACGCCGGCCGAGCTATGGACGACGATCGATGCGTTGCCGCCGATCCACCGTGATCCCGTCGACCGCATGCTGATCGCGCATGCCGTTCATGCCGATCTGCCGATCGTCACGGCCGATGCCGCAATGAGTCACTACCCCGTCCGCATCATCTGGTGACGCTTTTGGGTTGGCCGCGCCCGTCTGCAACCCTATGTCTCACAGCGTAATGAATCTGCTGCTGCTTCTTTCCGCGCTGCTTTCTGCGCTGACCGGTGTTGGCGGGAGCTTGCGGACGCCGGTTCCAACGGTTGTCGAGGGATCGATCGCGGTGCGGCGGGCTCCGGTGGCGGCGTATCGGCTTACCGAACGGCCAGTGGCGTCGTTGCCCTCCCTCGCGCGCGTGGCGGCTGGTGGCCTCGACCGGATCTTTGCGCCGATCGTGCGCGAGCCCGTTTTTGCGAGCCGTCGGCGGGAATAACGCCGCCGTTTCCGACCACGTCGGACCATTACCGCTATTTCCGCGCGGGCCCAAGGGGCTGCCGCGCCGCTTCGATATCAGGAATCCAGCCCATGTTCGGCAACATCGCCAAATCGCTCTTCGGTTCGTCCAACGAACGCTACGTCCGCTCGCTCAATCCGATCATCGCCAAAATCGCGGGGTTCGAGCCCGCGTTGCAGGCGATGGATGATGCGACGCTTGCCAACCAGACAATTCTGTTCCGCGAGCGGTTGGCGAACGGCGATACGCTCGATGCGCTGCTGCCGGAGGCGTTTGCGACGGTTCGCGAGGCGGCCAAGCGCGTGCTCGGGCAGCGGCATTACGACGTGCAGATGGTCGGCGGCATCGTGCTCCACCGCGGCGAGATCGCCGAGATGCGCACCGGCGAGGGCAAGACGCTGGTCGCGACGCTGGCGACGTATCTCAACGCGCTGCCAGGGGATGGCGTCCATGTCATCACCGTCAATGACTATCTCGCCGCGCGCGACGCCGAGTGGATGGGGCGCGTGTATCGCTTCCTGGGGCTGACGGTCGGCGTGATCGTGCCGAACCTTAGCGACGGGCAGCGCAAGGAGGCTTACGCGGCCGACATCACGTATGGCACGAACAACGAGTTCGGCTTCGATTACCTGCGCGACAATATGAAGTACGAGCGCACGTCGATGGTGCAGCGGCCGTTCGCGATGGCGATCGTCGACGAGGTCGATTCGGTGCTGATCGACGAGGCGCGGACGCCGCTGATCATTTCCGGACCGACCGACGACAAGAGCGATCTGTACATGCAGGTCGATGCGATCGTGAAGCAGATCGTGCCCGACGATTACGAGAAGGACGAAAAGCAGAAGACGATCGTCCTGACCGAGGAAGGCACCGAGCGGGTCGAGCGGCTGCTGGAGGCGGCGGGGCTGCTGGAGGGCGCGAACCTCTATGACTTCGAGAACACGCAGGTCGTGCATCACCTGAACCAGTCGCTGCGCGCGAACGTGATGTTCAAGTCCGACATCGATTACATCGTGAAGGACGGCAAGGTCATCATCATTGACGAGTTCACCGGCCGCATGATGGATGGTCGGCGCTGGTCGGACGGGTTGCACCAGGCGGTCGAGGCGAAGGAGGGCGTGACGATCGAGCCCGAGAACCAGACGATGGCATCGATCACCTTCCAGAACTATTTCCGCATGTATCCCAAGCTGTCGGGAATGACCGGCACCGCCTCGACCGAAGCGGCCGAGTTCTTCGACATCTACAAGATGAACGTCGTCACCATCCCGACCAACGTGCCCGTGCAGCGCGTCGACGAGGAGGACGAATTCTACAAGGACACGCAGGACAAGTTCCGCGCGATCGCCAAGCGCATCCGCGAACATGCCGAGAAGGGCCAGCCGGTACTCGTCGGCACGGTATCGATCGAGAAGTCCGAACTGCTGAGCACCTTCCTGAACCAGGAGGGCGTCGATCACTCGGTGCTCAACGCGCGCTATCACGAGCAGGAAGCGCATATCGTGGCGCAGGCCGGGCGGCTGGGCGCAGTGACGATCGCGACCAACATGGCGGGTCGCGGCACCGACATTCAGCTGGGCGGCAACCTCGAGTTCCGCATGGAGGATGAATTGTCCGGCATGCCCGAGGGGCCTGAGCGCGACCAGGCGATCGCGGAGATTCGCGCGGAGATCGCGGCTGAGAAGGCGCGCGTACTGGAGGCGGGCGGGTTGTTCGTGCTCGGCACCGAACGCCACGAGAGCCGCCGCATCGACAATCAGCTGCGCGGTCGTTCGGGGCGACAGGGTGATCCGGGCTTGAGCCGCTTCTACCTTAGCCTCGACGACGATCTGCTGCGCATCTTCGGGCCGGACACGCTGTTCGCGCGGATGATGCGCAACAATATCGACGATGGCGAGGCGATCGGATCAAAGTGGCTGAGCAAGGCGATCGAGACGGCGCAGAAGAAGGTCGAGGCGCGCAACTACGACATCCGCAAGCAGGTCGTCGAATATGATGACGTGATGAACGATCAGCGCAAGGTGATCTACGAGCAGCGCGCGGACATCATGGATGCCGAAACGGTCGGCGATGTGGTCGAGGACATGCGCGCCGAGACGGTGAACGCGATCGTCGGCGATGCGTGCCCGGTCGGCTCTTACCCCGAGCAGTGGAACGTCGAGGGCATGAAGGATCGGCTGGCCGAGATCCTGAACCTGACGCCGCCGATCGACCGCTGGCTGGAAGAAGATGCGATCGATCCCGAACTGGTGACCGAGCGGGTGCAGGCTGAAGCCGACGCGATGGTCTCCGCCAAGGCGGCCGATCTCGAGCCGGAGACCTGGACGTCGGTTGAAAAGTCAATCCTGCTGCAGAACCTCGACCATCACTGGAAGGAGCATCTCGCGACGCTCGATGCGTTGCGCCAGGTGGTCCACTTGCGTGCCTATGCGCAGAAGACGCCGATCAACGAATATAAGCAGGAGGCGTTCGCGCTGTTCCAGCGGATGCTGGACAACATTCGCGAGGATGTGACGAAGACGATCGCACATGCCGAATTCCGGATGGAAGCGATGCCGGAGCTGCCCGAGTTGCCGGACTTCATCACGACTCACTTCGACCCTTTCACGGGTGACGACAATTCGGCCGATATCGATGCGGGCACGATGGGGCTGATCCAGACGCAGCTACCGCCGATGCAGATGGCGCCGCGGACCGAGGCGGATCTGGGTGAGGATCCGGCGAACTGGGAGGGTCAGGTGAGCCGCAACGCACCTTGCCCGTGTGGGTCGGGGCGCAAGTACAAGCATTGCCACGGGGCGGTCTAAAGCTGCGGGGTTGAGCCCGTCATGCCGGCGCAGGCCGGCATGACGAAGGCGCACAGAAAAGGCCCCGTCGTTGCCGGCGGGGCCTTTTTTTGTTCTGTCGTTAGATTGCGGCTCAGCGGCGGCGCTGTTCCGGCAGGACGATCGTCGGGCCGAGGCGATCAGCGACGTCCCGAGCGTTGAAGGCGCGAACTTCGTCGCGCGGCGGCGGGCCCTTGCGCATCACGATCTCGGCGGACGCTTCGTAGCGATCGACGGTGCGGACGTCGAAGTCGTTGAAGCCACCGCCCCAGCCGCCCCAACCACCCCAGCCGCCGCCCCACGGACGCCCCTGAAAGCGCCACGACGGGCCCCAAAAGCCTCCGAAGCCGCCATACCCGAGGCCCGGACCAAAGCCGGTGCCCGTTGAGTATGTGCGCGCCTGACGGTCGGTCTGGCGATCGACCATCACGAAGGTGTCGAAGCCATTCTGCAGCGTCAGTTCGGCAGCGCGGAAAAGAAGGTAGCGCTCAACGGTGTCGCGATCGGTGACTGAATTGCCGGCGAACGTAACGAGGAAGCGGTTTGCTTCGACCTGACGCTCCGTGAAGCCGGTGCGGTTGAAGCCGGAGCCGGTCGCGGGGCGATACGTAGTCTCGGTTGCGCAACCCGCGACCAGCAAGGCGCCGGAAGCGGCGGCCGCCATCCAAAGGCTACGACCGGAACGGAAAATGCTCATTGTGTCGTCTCCGAATCCGCCGCGTTGGAGCGGAACCTTCTTACAATATATCGTGCTGGTGGAACGTCCGATGAACGGATTGGCTCCGGGACGCACCGGTTCGTCGTGTTGACGTGGGTCAGCCACCGGTAGCTTCGGAGCCATTCATGACCTCCAGATACGCGACGAGAACGGCTTCGTTGATCGTATCCCAGCGGTAACGCGCAGCCTTGTGACATCCTGCTCGGCCCATGCCTCGACGCGCGTCATGATCGAGCGCGAGCGCGGCGATCGCATCGGCGTAGCCTGCAACATCGCGCGGCGCGACGAGCACGCCGGTGACGCCATCGTCAATCAACCCGACCGCGCCGGTGGCGCGCGCCGCGACGACTGGCACACCGGCAGCCATCGCTTCCAGCGTGACGTTGCCGAACGTCTCGGTGACGCTGGGATTGAAGAACACATCCATCGAGGCGACTGCGCGGCCAAGGCCATCGCCTGTCTGGAAGCCCGCGAAGGCAGCGTCGGGCACTTGATCGGCGAACCAGTCGCGCGCGGGCCCCTCGCCGATGACGAGTACGCGGTGCGGCGTGCCGCGGCGGCGGAGTTCGGCGACGACGTCGGCGAAGACGTCGAGCCCCTTTTCCTTCACCAATCGGCCGAGGAAGCCAACGGCCACTTCGTCGTCGCCAATGCCGAGCGAGCGGCGCCAGGCGAGGTCACGCTTGGCCGGCGAGAAGCGATCATGATCGACGCCGCGCGACCAGACCGACGTTGGGGTCCGCACGCCCCAGCCGTGCAGGATGTCGCCCAGCATCGTGCCGGGGACGAGCACGCGATCGACGCGATTATAAAAGCGCGTTAGCAGCCGCTCGGCGAACGGCTCGAGCAGGCGGAGCCCGTAGTAGCGCGGATAGGTTTCGAAGCGCGTGTGTAGCGAGGCGACGCGCGCGATGCCGTGGCGGCGCGCATAGCTGATCGCGCGATGCCCAAGGATATCGGGCGCCGAGACGTGGATCAGGTTGGGCGCGAACGCGGCAAGATCACGCTTCACACGCGCCGGCAGGCCGCGCGCGAGGCGGTACTCCCCGCGCTCGCCGGGCAGCGGGAGCGCGGGGACATCGACCAGATCGCCCGTTGCCGGGAAGGCTGGCTTGGGCACGGTCGGCGAATAGATGCGGACGGTGACTCCGCGATTCAGCAGATGGCCGACGAGCAGGTTCAGCGCCTGGTTCGCACCATCGCGAACGTAATTGTAATTGCCGCTGAATAGCGCGACGCGAAGGTCCGACGGCTGCATGATCCGCGGCGCCTATCGCGCTATTGCGGCGATCACTAGGCAATAAAGCTTTCGCGCACGCGGCGTTCGAGCACGGTCAGCGGAACCCGACCGGTATCGAGCACGAGTGTGTGGAAGCGCTTGATGTCGAAGCCGGGCTGCTTCTCGGCCTCGGCACGCAGCCGGCTGATCGCGATCTGGCCCATTTTATAGGCGCAGGCCTGGCCCGGATACACGATGTAGCGGTCCACCTCGGTGCGCGCGGCCGAGGGGGATTCCGAAGAGTTGGACGACAGGAAGTCGATCGCTTTTTCGCGGCTCCACCCGAGGTGGTGCATGCCGGTATCGACCACGAGCCGCGAGGCGCGGAAGGCGTAGGAGCCGAGATAACCGATCTTCCCGAGCGGATCGTCCTCATACATGCCGAGTTCGTCGGCGACCTGTTCGGCGTAAAGGCCCCAGCCTTCGCCGTACGCGGTGGCGGACGCCGTCTGGCGGTAGATCGGCAGCGCGGCGTTCTGCAGGCTGAGCGCGCCTTCGAACAGATGTCCCGGTGCGCCCTCATGGTAGGCGAGCGTGGGCAGCGAATAGCGTGGCCATTCGTGCGTATCGCGCAGGTTGATGAAGAAGATGCCGGGGCGTGAGCCATCGGCAAGGCCGCGCTGCGCCGAACCGCCGGGTGCGCCGCCCTCGATCTCCGGCGGGACGCGGCGGATCTCGTAGGGCAGGGTGGGCATGCGCGCGAAGACCTGCGGCACGCGCTTTCGCACCGCATCGAGGCGATCGTTGAGATAGGCGAGCAGCGCGGCGCGGCCGGCATCATCGTTTGCGAAGGTCTGGCCCGGCCGCCGTGCGAGTTCGTCGAGCCGTTCGCGCATCGTGCCGCGGGTGAGGCCCTGTGCCTTCAGCAGCGTATCGATCCGCGCGGTGAGGTCGGCGACTTGCTCCAGCCCGATGCGGTGCACCTCATCGGGCGCGATATCGATCGTGGTGTGCGAGCGCAGCGCGGCGGCATAATATTCGCGGCCGCGCGGCAAGCGGGCAACGCCGGCGTCGTTGCCCGCGCGGGGCAGAACGGCGGTGAGCGCTTCGATCTGGCGCGTCGCAGCGGGCTTAATTCCGGTTTCAAAAATCGCCGCGGCGCGATCGCCGTAGCCGGTAAGGCCAAGCGCAGTCGCGCGGCGCTCGACCGAGGTGACGAGCGTCTTGGTGCGCACGTCGCCATCGCGGAAGGCGGTGACCTGGCGGATCGCCTGATCGAGGATGAAGCGTGGCGCGATCACGCCGGCGGCGGCATTTTCGGTGACGAGGCGGGTGTCGGCGTCGAGCAGCGCCGGTACGGCGGCGAGGCGCGCAAGATACGCATCGGCGTCGGCGCGTGTCTTCACCGGATGCTGCAGATCCATGAAGTTCGCGAGCCCGGTGTAGAAGCCGCCCAGCTGGGTGACGGCATATGGCCCCGGGCGGTGGCCGAAGCCGCCGCTGTGGTAGCGGAACTCGTCAAGCTTTGCCCGCGACGACAGCGTGAAGTCGGCGCTGTCGTAGGCGATTGCCGCTGGCGTGCCGAGGCCGGTGCGGCCGAAGCTGCGCAGATCGCGCAAGTGCTGCATGGTCATCGCGCGATCGCGGTCGAGCCCGGCCGGGCTCCAGTCGGGTAGGCGGCTGCGCAAAGCAGCGAGCTTGCCCTTGTCGAGGCCGAGCTGGGTGGCCCCGGTCGGGCTTAGGGCGAGCTCGGCGTCGAACTGGCGCATCAGCAAAGCGTCGAGTTGTGCGTCGCGGCTGACGGGCTGCGCGAACGCGGGCAGCGCGGCGCTGGTGGTGGCGGCGCCGAGGCCAGCGATGACGGCGCGGCGGTCGATATGCGTCATGTTTTCAAATACCCTCTGAAATTCCGACTTCGTTCTTGCGGCGTACGCGGCGGATGCGCGGTTCGCGGTTGAGCTGCGCTTCCTTGCGGATCATCTGGCGCAGTTCGTCGCGCTTTTCGTGGATCGAGGCAATCACCGGGCCCATCGCGACGCCGAGATCGACCAGCACGGCCTCCGACAATTGCAGTGAGCTTTCGAGCGTTTCGGGCACCGCGTCGGTGACGCCGGCACGGTAAAGCTCCGCGGCATGCGCGGCATCACGGGCGCGGGCGATGATTGGCAGATCCGGCGCCAAGCCGCGGACGCGGCGACAGAGACGGACGGTGAGCACCGGATCGTCCATCGTCAGGATCAGCGCGCGGGCATTGGGCAGATCGAGCCGGTCGACCAGTTCGGGGCGGATCACATCGCCGAACAGCACCGGGTGGCCAGCGGCGCGCGCCGCCTTCACCGCGTCGATATCGGCCTCAACCGCGACATAGGGCAGATTGTGAATGGCCATCATTTCGGCGATCAGCTTACCGACACGCCCGAAGCCAATAATCACCGCGCGGCCGGCATCGGCGGGTCCGGTCTCGGTTAGCTCGGTGCCATATTCGATCCGCTTCGAGACGGCGCGTCCTGCCTTGGCGAGCAAGGGCGTGATGGTCAGCCCGATCGCAGTGACCGTCTGCCAGAAGGTGGCGGTGCTCGGCAGGATCAGTTGTGCCTGCGCGGCGGTCGCGAGCACGATCAGCGTCGTTTCTGACGGGCTACCCATCAGCAGGCCGGTTTCGGCAGCAATGCCGGGGCGGGCGTTGGCGACGCGGAGCAGCAGGAAGGTGACGACCGTCTTCACCGCGACGACGCCAGTGACGGCGAGTAGCAACGTCTGCCAATTCTCGGCAATGCTGCGCAGATCGAGGCTCATGCCGACGGTGATCAGGAACACGCCGAGCGCGAGGCCCTTGAACGGCGCGGTCATCACCTCGACCTCGGTGTGATATTCGGTCTCGGCGATCAGCAACCCGGCGAGCAGCGCGCCGACGATCGGCGACAGGCCAGCCGCGGTGGTCGCGACGCTGGCGACGATCACGACCAGCAAGGAGGCGGCGAGGAACAGTTCCGGGCTTTTGGTGCGCGCGGCCTGCGCGAACAGCCGCGGCAGGACGAGGCGGCCGCCAATGTACATCGCCACCACCGTCAGCCCGCCGCGGAGTGCCACCATGCCGATCCCGGCCCAGCCGTCGGTGGCGGTCGGCGCGAGTGCGCCCAGCGCGAAGATGATCGGGACGAGCGCCAGATCCTCGAATAGCAGCATCGCAAACGCACCGCGCCCGACCGCGCTGGTGGTGCCGACCAGCGGCAGGACGAGCGCGGTGGACGACAGCGCCAGCGCAAGGCCGAGCCCGATCGCGCCGGACCAGCCTTGCCCCAAATAATGTAGCGTGACGCCGATGATCAACGCGGAGCCGAGCAATTCGGCCGCGCCGGTGCCGAAGACCAGTCGGCGCATCGTCCAGAGTCGGCGAAACGATAGTTCGAGGCCGATCGAGAACAACAACAGGATAATGCCGAATTCGGCGAACGGCTCGATCGATTCCGGATCCGAGATCGTGACGTAATATAGCCATGGCGCGGCATCGACATTCGCCCCGAGGCCGGACGGGCCGACCAGCAGCCCGACCAGGATGAAACCGATTACCGGGCTCACCTTGAACCGGGCGAACGCCGGGATCACCATGCCGGCGGCGCCGAGGATCACGAGCGCGTCGGAGAAACCTTCGTTATCAATACCCAGTGCCATTGGGGTGTTGTAGACAAAGCGTCGCCGGTTTGTCGCGTATAACGGTCGCACTCGAGTCGGCAGGGGCTAGCTCGTCGCACGGAGAGCAGGCCTCATGTCTCGCGCGCAGCGACTGCTGGATCTAATCCAGGTGCTGCGTCGGCATCGGCGGGCAGTCGCGGGCGCAACGCTGGCGGACGAGCTCGGCGTATCGCTACGCACGCTCTATCGCGATATCGAAAGCCTGAAGGCGCAAGGCGCGCATATCGATGGAGAGGCGGGCGTCGGCTATGTGCTCCGCCCAGGATTCATGCTGCCGCCGCTGATGTTCTCCGAGGAGGAGATTGAGGCGCTGGTGCTCGGTTCGCGCTGGGTGTCGGAGCGAGCGGACGGGCAATTGGGCAAGGCGGCGCGCAACGTGCTGGCCAAGATCGGCGCGGTTCTACCGGACGACCTCAAGAAGGATATCCAATCATCCGGGCTACTGATCGGTCCCGGCGAGCCGATCGCAGCGGGTGACCAGGAGATTGCCGCGATCCGCCGGGCGATCCGGTCCGAACGCAAGGTGCAGATCACGTATGCCGACGAGCGTGGCGAGACCAGCGAACGGACCGTCTGGCCGATCGCGCTGGCCTTTTACGATCGCGTGCGCGTGATCGTCGCCTGGTGCGAACTGCGCGACAATTACCGCCATTTCCGGATCGACCGGATCATGGCGCTCGACCCGTCGTCCGTGCGGTATCCGCGGCGTCGCGCCGCGTTGCTGAAGGAATGGCACGCGATCCGAGGCGTGCCCGAACAGTGACTGCTGACATAAACTGACAGTAGGGCGGCGTATCCCGCGTTGGGCCGGCAAGCCATTCCGTGAGCCGGCTTTTGCGGAGGTAACTCATGCCAGACTTCAACTTCTTGCTGCTGCACGTGACGGATCACGTCGCCAGCGCCGCACTGTACCACGAGCTTCTGGGCGTCCCGATCGTCGAGCAAAAGTCCGACATCGCGATCTTGCCTTTGCGCGACGGCGTCATGCTGGGCTTGTGGTCGCGCGCAACGGTCGAGCCGGCGAGCACGGGACAATCAGGCGCGAGCGAGATCACGTTCGCAGTCGCGGACGCGGACGCCGTCGAGGCGACGCACGCCGACTGGGGGCGGCGCGGCTTGACCATCATCCAAGCGCCGACACGAATGAGCTTCGGCACGACGTTTGTCGCGCTCGATCCCGATGGTCATCGCCTGCGGGTGTTCGCGCCACCGGTGGCTTGACCCGTTTCTCGATTGGCGGCGGAAGTTCAACTCCCGCCGCCGTTCGGATCAGGCCCAGGTGGCCATCTTGGTTTCGAGGTTCAGGCGAACCGCCTCGAAGAACTGCTCGGTCGTCATCCACTTCTGATGCGGCCCGATCAGGATCGCGAGATCCTTCGTCATATCGCCATTCTCGACCGTCTCGATGCACACGCGCTCGAGCGTTTCGGCGAAGCGCGTGACATCGGGCGTGTCGTCGAACAGGCCGCGATATTTGAGGCCGCCGGTCCAAGCGAAGATCGACGCGATCGGGTTGGTCGAGGTTGCCTTGCCCTGCTCGTGCTGGCGGAAGTGGCGCGTCACGGTGCCGTGCGCGGCTTCGGCTTCGATCGTCTTGCCGTCGGGCGTCATCAGCACAGAGGTCATTAGGCCGAGCGAGCCGAATCCCTGCGCGACCTGATCCGACTGGACGTCGCCGTCGTAGTTCTTGCACGCCCAGACGAACTCGCCGCTCCACTTGAGCGCCGATGCGACCATGTCGTCGATCAGGCGGTGCTCGTAGACGATGCCGGCTTCCTTGAACTTCTCGACGAACTCGGCCTCGAAGATCTCGGCGAACAGATCCTTGAAGCGGCCGTCATAGGCCTTGAGGATCGTGTTCTTGGTGCTGAGGTACAGCGGCCACTTGCGGCCCAGGCTGTAGTTCATCGAGGCGCGCGCGAAATCGCGGATCGACTGGTCGAGGTTGTACATCCCCATCGCGACGCCCGCCTCGGGGAAGTCGTAGACGTTCTTCTCGATAACGGTGCCGTCCTCGCCTTCGAACTTCATCGTCAGCTTGCCCTTGCCGGGGACGAGGAAGTCGGTGGCACGGTACTGATCCCCAAAGGCGTGACGGCCGACGACGATCGGGTGCGTCCAGCCCGGGATCAGACGGGGGACGTTGCGGATCACGATCGGCTCGCGGAAGATCACGCCGCCCAGGATGTTGCGGATCGTGCCGTTGGGCGACTTCCACATCTGCTTGAGGCCGAATTCCTCGACGCGCTGCTCGTCCGGGGTGATCGTGGCGCACTTCACTGCGACGCCGTACTTCTGCGTGGCATAGGCGCTGTCGATCGTGATCTGATCGTTCGTCTCGTCGCGCTTTTCGATGCCGAGATCGTAGTAATCAAGTTCGATATCGAGATATGGCTTGATCAGGCGCTCGCGGATCCATTCCCAGATGATCCGCGTCATTTCGTCGCCGTCGATCTCCACGACGGGCGTTTTCACCTTGATTTTGGCCATTTGGGCATCCTTGAGCGATAGGGGTTGGCGCGGCGATAGGGGCAAGGGGGCAGGGGATCAACCGCGCGGCTTGCGTTGTATGCGCCCGTTCCGCCCGCTACACGCGGCACCATGCCATCGCTTCCCAAACCCGAGGCCGCGGGCCTTCCGATCACCACCACCGTCAAATGGCGCTTCCCTGCGGTTCATCCCGAGGGACAGAAATTCGTCGCAATCGCATTCGGCATCACGCTGCTGATGACGATCGTCCACAGCGTGTTCTTCTGGCCGCTGCTATTCGTGACGATCTGGGTAGCGGCGTTCTTCCGCGATCCGATCCGTACCACCCCGCGCGGCGAGGATCTGATCGTCTCGCCGGCGGATGGACTGGTGACGATGATCTCCGACGTGCCGGTGCCACGCGAGCTGATCGGCGAGCTGGGTGCGGCGACGCTGACGCGGGTGTCGGTGTTCATGAGCGTGTTCGACGTCCACATCAATCGCGCGCCGATCGCCGGGACGATCCGGCAGATCGTGTATATCTCGGGCAAATTCCTGAACGCCGATCTCGACAAGGCATCCGAGGATAACGAGCGACAGCATTTCGTAGTCGAGGGGCATGACGGGATCAAAGTGGGGTTCACGCAGATCGCCGGGCTGGTCGCGCGGCGGATCATGGGGTTCGTGAAGGTCGGTGACATGGTCGCCGCGGGGCAACGCGTCGGGCTGATCCGGTTCGGCAGCCGCGTCGATGTCTTTCTGCCGACGGGCTTTACACCGCAGGTTGCGCTGGGGCAGCGCGCGATCGCTGGCGAGACGGTGCTCGGCCGCGCCGGCGTGCGCCCGGCTACCGGGATCGCGCAGTGAGGCGACCGCTGCGGATGCGGCGCGGGCTGCCGCTGCGCGCCGTCGCGCCGAACGCGGTGACGGCGCTGGCGCTTTGCTCCGGGCTTAGCGGGGTGCAGTTCGCGATCAAGGCGCGGATGATGGAAGACGGGCTGGCGCTGCGCACGGGCGCGGACCTCGCCGCGCTTGCCGATCGCGTCGGGATGCACTGGCAGCTGGCCGCCGCCTTCGTGTTGATCGCGGGTATTCTCGACGGAATCGACGGGCGGATCGCGCGGCTGTTGCATGGCGAGAGCCGGTTCGGAGCCGAACTCGACTCGCTGGCCGACGCGATTTCGTTCGGCGTGTCGCCGGCGCTGATCCTGTATTTGTGGTCGCTATCGTCGCTGCCGCGCTTCGGCTGGATTGCGGCGCTGATGCTCGCGGTGTTCTGCGCGCTGCGGCTGGCTCGGTTCAACGCGAATATCGATTCTGATGAGCAACCGCACAAGTCGGCTGGGTTCCTTACCGGCGTACCGGCGCCGGCGGGGGCGGCGCTGGCCTTCCTACCACTGTTTTTATGGTTCTGGACTGAAGAGCCGCTGTTCCGATCGCCGTACGTCGTCGCGCCATGGACGGCGTTGGTCGCGTTGCTAATGGTGTCGAGCGTCGCGACCTGGTCCTGGACCTCGATGCGGCTGCGCCGCAACATTCGGTTCGAGGTGCTGGCTGGCGTTGTAGTCGTCGGGGCCGCGGCAGTTTCGGCGCCGTGGCATACGACGAGCGCGCTGAGCCTCGCCTATCTGCTCGCTATACCGTTCAGTGTAGCGAGCTACGCCAAAATCAGGCGGCTGCGCGCACCGACAGCCGGCGCGGCTGCGGTTGTGCCGCCCAGCGCCTGACGGCGATGCGTCGCTCCGCCTGCACCAGTGCGGCGAGCGGCTGATTCTGCGGCACCGACTCGCCCCGGAGGGCGGAAGCGATCCGGTCAAGACGCGGCGCCACGGTTGCGGCAATGGCATAGATCGAGACAGCAAATGTCCCGGCGAATACGCACACACTAACCAACGTCATCATCGTTCGCCTCCGTGTTAACCTTCTTTACGCGAACCACCTGCCGCTAACCCTTGGAAAACCGGCAGGTTCCCGCGCTTTGTCGCCGAAATGAAACTCCCCGTCCGCAAAACTCACATTAAACGGTAACAAACACGACGACGTTCGCTGTCTGTTCCGCATCTAGTTCCACGTCTGTTCCCGTTGGTCAAGACCTTGTATGCAGTGACGCATTGAGCTATCGGCGCGCACTCAACTCCACATGGGAAGCACCACACACCGGTGCGCGGTCTTTCAGACCAGCGTCATCCGCTTCCCAGAGGCATAACCGGAAGGAACACAAATTATGGCGGCACCAGTCGTCACGATGCAGCAGCTTATCGAAACCGGCGCGCACTTCGGCCACCAGACTCACCGCTGGAACCCGAAGATGAAGCCCTACCTGTTCGGTGACCGCAACGGCGTCCACATCATCGATCTATCGCAGACGGTGCCGCTGTTCTCGCGTGCGCTCGAGTTCATCAGCTCGACCGTCGCCAGTGGCGGCAAGGTTCTGTTCGTCGGCACGAAGCGTCAGGCGCAGGAGCCGGTTGCAGAGGCAGCGCGCCGCGCCGGCCAGCATTTCGTCAACCACCGCTGGCTGGGCGGTATGCTCACCAACTGGAAGACGATCTCCAACTCGATCAAGCGCCTGAAGGCACTCGAAGAGCAGCTCGCAGGCGACACGCACGGCCTCACCAAGAAGGAAGTGCTCCAGCTCACGCGCGAGAAGGACAAGCTCGAGATGAGCCTTGGCGGCATCCGCGACATGGGCGGCGTTCCGGAGATCATGTTCGTGATCGACGCGAACAAGGAAGAGCTGGCGATCAAGGAAGCCAACACGCTCGGCATCCCGGTCGTCGCGATCCTCGATTCGAACGTGTCGCCGGACGGCATCGCCTTCCCGGTGCCGGCGAACGACGATGCGAGCCGGGCGATCCGCCTGTATTGCGAAGCGGTGGCGATTGCAGCGACGCGCGGCAATGCCGAGCAGCAGCGTCGCGGTGGCGTGGACTTCGGCGCAATGGCCGAGCCGCCCGTCGAAGAAGCGTTGACGGTCGAGCCGGCTGCGGCTGACGCGGTGGAGCCGGCAGCGGCTGAAGCCGTGCAGGGCAGCGATCCCGTCGTTGTCGACGGTACCGCCGAGGAATCGCGCCAGATCGACGCGTAAGCGCTGCGGCTTCGACAAGCCGTTCACCGTTCGTACCAAGCTTGTCGAAGCGCATTGTCTTTCTCCCGCAACGTTGCGGGATGATGGCGGCGCTTCGACGGACTGGGTGCGGACGGTTTTCATATGGGCTGATCCCACCCACGGGATCGACAGGATAAGGACGAGAGATATGGCCGACATCACGGCAGCGATGGTCAAGGACCTGCGCGAGAAGAGCGGCGCGGGCATGATGGACTGCAAGAAGGCGCTGAACGAGACCGGTGGCGACATGAACGCCGCGATGGACTGGCTGCGCACCAAGGGGCTCGCAGCAGCCGCCAAGAAGTCCAGCCGCACCGCGGCCGAGGGCCTTGTCGGCGTCGCGACGAGCGGCACCAAGGGCGCCGCCGTCGAGGTGAATTCCGAGACCGATTTCGTTGCGAAGAACGACCAGTTCCAGGACTTCGTTCGCGAAGTGACGCAGATCGCGCTCGCCACTGGCGGCGATGTCGAGGCGCTCAAGGGCGAGAAGATGCCGTCGGGCACGACCGTCGAGGACGTGCTGACTAACAACGTTGCGACGATCGGCGAGAACCAGTCACTGCGTCGTGCGAAGACGCTCGAAGTGTCGAAGGGTGCGGTCGTCGGCTACGTCCACAACCAGCAGTCGCCCGGCCTCGGCAAGATCGGCGTGCTCGTTGCGCTGGAGAGCGATGCGTCGGACGAGGTTCTCCAGAGCCTCGGCAAGCAGCTGGCGATGCATGTCGCCGCGGCCTTCCCGAAGGCGCTGAACGAAGCAGATCTCGACGAAGCCGAGATCGAGCGCGAGCGCGCGATCGCCACCGAGAAGGCGGGCGAGAGTGGCAAGCCGGCAGACATCATCGCCAAGATGGTCGAGGGTTCGATTGCGAAGTATCGCAAGGAGCATGCGCTGGTCAGCCAGCTGTTCGTGATGGACGGCAAGACCAAGATCTCCGACGTCGTCGCCAAGGCGGGCAAGGATGCCGGCACGTCGATCGTGCTGAAGGATTATGTCCGCTTCCAGCTGGGTGAAGGCATCGAGAAGGAAGCGTCCGACTTCGCGGCCGAAGTCGCCGCAGCGTCTGGCGTGCCGCAGAACAAGCAGCCCGAGCCGACCGCCTAATCGCGGTCGACGTTCGTTGAACCGTCATGCCGGGTTTGCCCGGCATGACGGTGTGCCCCGACGTAACGGTTGCGGGCAGCATGGCACGCCCCTAAGGTCCGCGCCGCTCCCCGCCATCGATCGAGACGCATGACCAGCCGCCGCTACAACCGCATCCTCCTGAAGCTTTCGGGCGAAGTCCTGATGGGCGAAGGAGGGCTCGCCATCGATCCCGACGTGACCGCGCGCGTTGCCGCGGAAATCGCGGATGTGAAGGCGCAGGGCTACGAACTTTGCATCGTGGTGGGCGGTGGCAACATCTTCCGCGGGCTGGCCGCCGCGGCGCAGGGCTTCGAGCGCGCGACCGCCGATTACATGGGCATGCTCGCGACGGTGATGAACGCCCTGGCGGTTCAGAATGCGCTCGAGCAGATCGGCGTCGACACGCGCGTCCAATCCGCAATTCCGATGGAGTCAGTCTGCGAGCCCTTCATCCGGCGCCGTGCGATGCGGCACTTGGAGAAGAACCGCGTGGTGATTTTCGCTGCCGGTGTCGGCTCGCCGTTTTTCACAACCGACAGCGGCGCAGCGCTGCGCGCGGCCGAGATGAATTGCGACGCGCTGTTCAAGGGCACCAGCGTCGATGGCATCTACGATGCCGATCCCAAGAAGGTGCCAGCCGCCAAGCGTTACGAGACAATCTCGTACAATGCGGTATTGTCGAAGAATCTGAAGGTAATGGATGCGAGTGCCGTGGCTTTGTGCCGCGATTCGAACATCCCGATCGTCGTCTTCAACATCCGCGAGCATGGCAATTTCGCCGCCGTGCTGGCGGGTGAAGGCGTATCGACGATCGTCAGAAGCGAACAGGAGAGTGAAGATGCCGGCATATGACAAGGCAGACCTCGAGCGCCGCATGGCGGGCGCGGTCGAGTCGCTGAAGAGCGATCTCGGCGGCCTGCGCACTGGCCGGGCGTCGACCGCGTTGCTCGATCCGGTGACGGTCGAAGTCTATGGCTCGCAGATGCCGCTCAACCAGGTTGCGACCGTGTCCGTTCCCGAGCCGCGCATGCTTTCGGTGCAGGTGTGGGACAAGAGCAATGTCGGGCCGGTGGAAAAGGCGATCCGCTCCGCCGGCCTCGGGCTCAACCCGATCAATGACGGGCAGACCCTGCGCCTGCCGATCCCGGACCTGACCGAAGAGCGCCGCAAGGAACTGGCCAAGCTCGCGGGCTCGTATTCGGAAAAGGCCAAGATCGCGGTGCGCAACGTGCGCCGTGACGGAATGGACAATCTGAAGACCGACGAGAAGAAGGGCGTGATTAGCGAGGACGAGCGCAAGCGCCACGAAACCGAAGTGCAGAAGCTGACCGACAGCACGACCGCCGAGATCGACGCGGTGGCGAACGCCAAGGAAAAGGAAATCCTGGGGAAGTGACGGGCAAACAGCGCCTGCTGTCTAGCTCATGCGGGGGGCATGAGCGGCCCGGCGCGCAAGCCAGAGCCGGGGCATGAGCACCGCGCCCTCGTTAGCGGGCGGTGTCAGCGTAACCCCGCGGCATGTCGCGATCATCATGGACGGCAATGGTCGCTGGGCGAAGAAGCGACTGCTGCCGCGCGCTGCCGGGCACAAGGCAGGGGTGGAGGCGGTGCGCCGCGTCACCCGCCACGCCCGCGCGATCGGCATCGAAGCGCTGACGATCTACGCTTTCTCTTCGGAAAACTGGCGGCGGCCGGAAGAAGAGATTGGTGACCTGATGGGGCTGCTGCGGCTGTTCATCCGCAGCGATCTGGCCGAACTGGTGCGCGAGAACGTGCGATTGCAGGTGATCGGTGACTTTCGTAGATTGCCGGCCGACGTGGTGTCGTTGATCGACGATGCGGTCGCGCGCTGCGCCGGCAACACCGGACCGATCCTCGCGATTGCATTGAACTATGGCGCGCAATCTGAACTGGCGCGCGCCGCGCGGCGGCTGGCTGAACGGTTGCCGCCCGAGCAGATCGACGAAGCGGCAATCGAGGCCGAACTCGAGACGCGCAATCTACCACCACTTGACCTATTGATCCGCACGTCGGGCGAGCACCGCCTGTCGAATTTCCTGCTGTGGCAGGCAGCTTATGCCGAACTGCTGTTTGTCGACACGCTCTGGCCAGATTTCGGCGCGGCTGACCTAGATGCGGCAGTGGCGGCGTTTGGCAGCCGGCAACGCCGGTTCGGCGGCTTGTGAGAACACCCGACGCGAAGTTTCGGACGCCGTCGAACCTGCGGCTGCGCATGATCGCTAGTGTGGCGATGATCGCGGGCGCCAGCGCAGCGCTGTGGGTTGGCGGGATCGCCTTCTGGCTGCTTGCGGTGGTGATCGCGCTGCTCATGATGGCGGAATGGGCCGATCTGCAGAAGGTGACGCCGCGCGAGAAGCGTTTGGCGCAATATGGCCTGTCCGCCCCGCTCGCGGTGATGGCGCCGGCGTCGCTCGTGCTGGAAACGCGTGATTTCTTTTCGCTGGGGCTGCTGGCCGGTGCGGCGTTCTTCGTCGCGGCGGTGACGCGGCGATCGGCGCTGGGGAGCGGCGTGATCTACTGCGGGCTGCCGGTGCTCGCGCTGGTATTCATTCGGCGGCAGGACGAGGGGCTGCTGTGGGCCTTCTGGGCACTGTCGCTCGTCTGGGCGACGGATATCGGGGCGTTCTTTGCCGGGCGGACGATCGGCGGGCCGAAGCTGGCGCCGCGGCTATCGCCGAACAAGACTTGGGCCGGGCTGATTGGCGGC
Source organism: Sphingomonas radiodurans (assembly GCF_020866845.1). Lineage (NCBI taxonomy): Bacteria > Pseudomonadati > Pseudomonadota > Alphaproteobacteria > Sphingomonadales > Sphingomonadaceae > Sphingomonas > Sphingomonas radiodurans. Next base: position 39,486 of record NZ_CP086594.1, on the reverse strand, counting down.
GTCGCTGCGGCGAGCGTGCTGGCGCTGGCGTTGCACGTACAGTTCGGCCTGCCTTGGCGCATGACGCTGGCGACGCCTTTCCTGGCGGTGCTGGCGCAAGGGGGAGACTTGTATGAAAGCTGGCTCAAACGGCGGGCGGGCGTGAAGGATTCGGGCACTATCCTGCCGGGCCATGGCGGTGTGCTCGACCGGATTGACGGCGTCGTGCCGGTGGCGCCGGTTGCGGCACTACTCGTGATCGCGCCATACCTGTACCGATGAAGACCGTCACGATTTTGGGCGCGACCGGTTCGGTCGGCACGTCGACGCTCGACCTGGTCGAGCGCGATCCGGAGGCGTTCCGCGTGGTGGCGCTGACCGCGAATTGCGACGTCACGCGACTGGCGGCGGCGGCGATCCGCACGCGGGCACAGCGCGCGGTGGTGGCCGACGAGGCCTGTCTTCCTGCGCTGCGCGATGCGCTCGCCGGGAGCGGGATCGCTGCAACCGGCGGCGCGGCTGCGGTATGCGAAGCGGCGGCGATGGGCGCTGACGTGACGGTCGCGGCGATCGTCGGCTGCGCGGGTCTCAAGCCGGCGATGGTCGCGGTGGAGCAGGGCGGCACGCTGGCGTTGGCCAACAAGGAAGCGCTGGTTTCGGCCGGCGACGTGATGAAAGTCGCAGTCGCGCGCCATGGTGCGACGCTGCTGCCGGTCGACAGCGAGCATAGCGCGATCTTTCAGTGCCTCGATGCGCGGCTAGCCGACCGGGTACGCCGGATCATCCTAACCGCGAGCGGCGGGCCGTTTCGCGACCGGACGCTCGAGGAAATGCGCGCGATCACGCCGGCGCAGGCGGTGGCGCATCCCAACTGGTCGATGGGTGCGAAGATATCGGTCGATTCCGCAACGATGATGAACAAGGGGCTCGAGATGATCGAGGCCTATCATCTGTTCCCGGTAACGCCGGCGCAGATCGAAGTCGTCGTTCACCGCCAGTCAGTGATCCATTCGATGGTAGAATATGTCGATGGATCGACAATTGCGCAGCTGGGAACGGCGGACATGCGCACGCCGATCGCCGGTGCGCTGGCCTGGCCCGACCGGATGGTGACACCGGGCGAGCGGCTCGACCTGGTGAAGATCGGCCGGCTGGACTTCGAGGCGCCCGATCCGGTCCGCTTTCCGGCCCTGGCGCTTGCCCGCGCGGCGCTGGAGGCAGGCGGGGCGCGGCCTGCGATCCTCAATGCGGCCAACGAAGTAGCGGTCGCGGCGTTTCTGGCTGGTGGCATCGGCTTCCTCGAAATTGCCGCAATCGTCGCCGATACGCTGGAACGCTACGATCCACCGGCACCCGATACGCTCGATGCGGTGCTGGACATCGACCGCGCGGCACGGGCGCTGGCGGAAGAGCGTGTGAAGGAACGCGTCGCTTGATCGAAACTCCCGGCCTGCTGCTGACGCTGCTTGCCTTCGTGCTGGTGATCGGGCCACTCGTGTTCGTCCACGAGATGGGCCATTACCTCGCGGGGCGGATGTTCGGCGTGAAATCGGACGCTTTCTCGATCGGCTTCGGCCGCGAGGTGGCGGGCTGGACCGACAAGCGCGGGACTCGCTGGAAAATCGGATGGCTGCCGCTGGGTGGCTATGTGAAATTTGCCGGGGACATGAACGCGGTGAGCCAGCCGTCGCCGGAGTGGCTCGCGCTGCCGCCGGAAGAGCGCAACAAGACCTTCCAGGCACAGCCGGTGTGGCAACGCGCGATCATCGTCGCGGCGGGGCCGGTCGTAAATTTCGCGTTGGCGATCCTGATCCTCGCCGGTTTCGCCTTCGCTTACGGTGACATGCGGACGCCGCCCGTCGTCGGCATGGTGGTCGACGGAAGCGCTGCGCAGCGCGCCGGCTTGCAGGCCGGTGATCGCATTGCACGGCTGGGCGACCGCGACGTGGCGATCTTCGAGGACATGCTCGCCTATACCCGGATCCACGCAGGCGAGGTGACCGAGGCGTCGCTGGTGCGCGGCGGCCAGGCGCTGACGCTGCCAGTGACGATCGGAACGGAGGAACAGACCGATCGCTTCGGCAATCACTACCGCATCGGCATGCTAGGGATCGGCCGGGTCGATAGCGTGACGGTGCCGGTAGGGTTGCTCGAGGCGCCGGTGGTAGCGGTGCGACGGACGGGTGAAATCGTATCGATGATGGTCGAAACGATCGGCCAGATCATCATGGGGCGCCGCTCGGTAAAGGAGCTCGGCGGGCCGCTATCGATCGCCAAGGTTTCGGGCGAGCAGATGACGCAAGGGCCGGATGCCTTCGTGTTCCTGATCGCGCTGGTTTCCATCAATCTCGGGTTCATCAACCTGCTGCCAGTTCCGATGCTGGATGGTGGACATTTGCTGTTCTACGCCATCGAGGCGGTGCGGCGGCGGCCAGTGGGGCCGGAGGTGCAGGAATGGGCTTTCCGCGGCGGATTGGCGGCAATTCTTGCGCTGATGCTGATGGTTACGTTCAATGATCTGGGGAATTTCGGGCTTTGGCGCAGCCTCGCAAGCTTGATTGGCTAATGAATCAAGGGCAGGGCGCGCGCGCAGGGGTCTGTTTGAGCTTTCCGGGGTGGGATTTGTGATTTTGTTGAACACTTCGTTTGCTCATCCGCGATCGATCGCGTTGCTGCTTGGCTGCACGATGCTTAGCGGGATTCCGACTCTGGCACTTGCTCAGGCCGTGCCTGCAACTCAGGCTCCTGCCGAGCCGGCACCCGCGGCCGCGCCGGTTGCGCCTGCGGTGGAGCGGCAGATCAAGTCGCTGCGTGTCGAGGGATCGCAGCGCATCGAGGCGGAAACTGCGCTCAGCTACACCAAGCTGCGGATCGGCCAGACGTATACCAACGAGACGCTCGATCAGGCGATCAAGGATCTGTACGCGAGCGACCTGTTCGCGGACGTCACGGTATCCGGCGCCGAGAGCGGCGACATCGTGCTGCGGGTGCGCGAGAACCCGATCATCAACCGCGTGATCCTGGAGGGCAACAAGCGCCTGAAGGAAGACAAGATCACGAAGGAGATCAGGCTCAAGCCGCGCCAGGTGTTCACGCGGACGGCGGTGCGGCAGGACGTGGCGCGGATCGTCGAACTGTATCGTCGCCAGGGCCGGTTCGGCGCCAGCGTCGCGCCCAAGATGGTCGCGCTCGATCAGAACCGCGTCGACGTGGTGTTCGAGATCAGCGAAGGGCCGAAATCCAAGGTCCGCCAGATCAACATCATCGGCAACGAGGTGTTCGACGACGACAAATTGCGCGAGCAGATGGCGACAAAGCAGGCACGCCTGTTCCGCTTGCTCTCGTCCAACACGACCTACGATCAGGATCGGCTGGCGTACGACCAGCAGAAGCTGCGGCAATTCTACCTGACCGAAGGCTATGCCGATTTTCGCGTGACGAGCGCGGTGGCCGAGCTGACGCCGGACAAGGAAGACTTCATCATCACGTACGTGGTGGAGGAAGGCGCGCGCTATAAGTTCGGCGAGGTGTCGGTCGACAGCGACATCCGCGACTTCGACGACAAGGCGCTGGCCAAGACCTTGGCGCTGAAGAAGGGCGATTGGTACAATGCCAAGCTGGTCGAGGACACGGTCGACAGCCTGAGCCAGACGACCGGCCTGTTCGGCTACGCCTTCACCGAGATCAGCCCCGAATTCCAGCGCGACAAGGACGCGCTGACGATGACGATCAACTTCCACATCGCCGAGGCGAAGCGGTCGTACATCGAGCGGGTCGATATCACGGGTAACACGCAGACGCAGGACAAGGTGATCCGGCGCGAGATCCGGCTGGCGGAGGGCGATGCGTTCAACAGCTTCCAGGTGAAGCGCTCGCAGGACCGCATCAACTCGCTGGGCTATTTCCAGGAGAAGTTCGAGATCAAGCAGACGCCGGGCTCGACGCCCGATCGCGTCATACTGGGCGCGAACGTCGAGGAGCGGGCGACGGGCGAGCTGCAGCTGTCGGCGGGCTTCTCGAGCCTCGAGCGGTTCATCCTCCAGTTCAACATCACGCAACGCAATTTCCGCGGCAAGGGCCAGGAACTGCGGCTCGGCGTAAACTATTCGAGCTATTCGAAGTCGGTCGAGCTCGGCTTCACCGAGCCGTACCTGTTCGACAAGAACATCGCAGTCGGCGTCGATGTGTTCCGGCGTGACTTCAATGCGTTCAACTTCGTAGGGAACGATCGCCAGACGACGTACAGCCAGGTTTCGACCGGTTTCCAGGTTCGTGCTGGCGTGCCGATGACCGAATATTGGTCGCTGTCGGCGCGATACGGCCTGTCATATGACGAGGTCGGGCTGGACGATCAGTTCTTCCGCAACGGCCAGTGCAGCCCGCTGATCGCCGGACGTTATCTGTGCGACGCGATCGGCAACCGATTGACCTCGTCGGTCGGTTATTCGCTGATCTATGACAGCCTCAACAGCCGTTTGCGACCGACCGCCGGACAGCGCTTCACCTTCAGCCAGGATTTTGCCGGGCTGGGTGGTGACGTCAAATATCTGCGCACGCGCTTCGACGCCGCGAAATATTGGGGAATCGGCAGCGGCTTCGTGCTCTCGGCGCTTGCCGAGGGCGGCTATATCCGCTCGTTCGAGGGCGATCGCGGCCCCGGTATCGATGGGATCCGGATCACCGACCGCTTCTATCTGGGTGAGCCGCAGTTCCGTGGCTTCAACATTCGCGGTGTCGGCCCGCGCGTACAGCGTATTCCGTACACGACCGATGCCACGGGCAAGCAGGTTCTGGTGACTGATCGTAACAGCATCACCGACGATGCGTTGGGTGGCAAAGCCTATTATCTCAGCCGCCTAGAACTTGAGATCCCGCTCGGCGCGGGCGCGCGCGAGCTGGGCTTGCGGCCGTCAGTATATGTCCAGGCGGGCAGCCTGTTCAGCATCAGGCGCCCGTTGCCGACCGCCGAATTCCCGACGACGGTCAATGCCAATGGCGAGACGATCGTGCTGCCGTTGCCAGAGCGTAATGACGCCGGCCAGACGCTCTACACACTGCCCAGCGGTGAACGGACGACCTGCGCGGCTGGTATTCCCGGCGCGAATGGATCGTGCAACGGCATCATCCCGAACGGGTCGACGAACCTGTCCGATCCCTTCCTCGAGCGCTTCCTGGGTGATTCACCCAAGCCGCGCCTGTCGGTCGGTTTCGGCGTCAATTGGACCTCGCCGTTCGGACCACTTCGTATCGACATCGCCCGCGCGCTGCTCAAGCAGGACGGCGACGACGACAAGCTCATTACCTTCAACGTAGGAACGCAGTTCTAATGACCAACTTCAAGAAAATGCTGCTTGCAGCAACGCTCGCCACCCCCGCTACTCTCGTCGCAGGCGGCGCCGCGGCGCAGGTTTCCGGCATCGCCGTTGCCAATCCCGAGCAGGCCGTCGCCGCTTCGAAGGCCTGGACCGCGGCGCGCGGCCAGATCCAGACGACCTACAAGACCCAGCTCGATCAGGCGACGACGCGTCGCAACGCGATCCAGGCCGAATTGCAGCCGCTCGTGACCGCCTATCAAACAGCCGCGAAGGCTCCGGGTGCGACGGAAGCGTCGCTTCGTCCGCAAGCTCAGGCCATCCAGACCAAGCAGCAGGCGGCGCAGGCCGAACTCGCGCGGCTGACCCAGCCGGCACAGCGCGCGGAAGGATATGCGATCGAGCAGATCAGCGCAAAGCTCCCCGACGCCGTCCAGGCGGCGGTTCGTGCGCGCAACGTGACGCTGTTGCTCCGTCCTGAAGCCGCGCTGTTCGCTCAGCCTGCGGCCGACATCACGGCGGCAATCACGGCGGAACTCGACAAGACCGTGCCCACGGTCGGCATCACGCCGCCAGCTAATTGGCAGCCTGGCCAGCAGGGGCAGCAGGGCCAGGCCGCAGCGCCGGCACCAGCGCGCCCGACAGGCCGCTGAGCCGAACGCGGTGACTGACACCACGGCGGTCGCGATCGGCCCGTTCGACGTGGCTCGAGTGATGGCGGCGTTGCCGCATCGCTATCCGATGCTGCTCGTCGACCGGGTCGAGCAGCTGGTGCCTGACGTGTCGATCACCGCGATCAAGGCGGTGACGATCAACGAGCAGTTCTTCCAAGGGCATTTCCCGGGCCGGCCGATCATGCCGGGCGTGCTGATCGTCGAGGCGCTGGCGCAAGCCGCCGGCGTTCTCGCGGTCGAGAGCCTCGGGCTCGCCGGGACGGGCAAGCTTGTGTACTTCATGTCGATCGACGGGGTGAAGTTTCGCAAGCCGGTCGAGCCAGGCGTGCTGCTGCGACTGGAGGTTTCATTTCTCCAGAAGCGGTCGCGGGTGTGCAAGTTTGCCGGACGCGCGCTGATCGATGGTGAGCTGGCGGCGGAGTGCGAATTCACTGCGATGATCGCGGATCCGCCCGCGGCTGCTTGAAATGGACGGGCTGACCGCGTTCGGTTTGATCGCGGTCAGCCTGATGCTTGTCTGTTACGCGCTGGAACGCCGATCGCACTGGTGGGTGCTCGGGTTCGCCGGATCGTGCGCTTTGGGATCGGCTTATGGTTTCCTGCAGGGAGCCTGGCCGTTCGGCGTGGTCGAGGCGATCTGGTCGGTCGTGGCGCTCGATCGCTGGCGTCGGGCGGGGTGACGTTGCGCGCGGCGCAACGCTCTGCTAGGCGCGCCGCTTCCTTTCGGCTGGTCGGTAACCAGCCACTTCGGAGACTTGCGACGTGAAGACAGATACTCACCCCGACTATCACATGATCAAGGTGCAGATGACCGACGGCACCGTGTACGAAACTCGCTCCACCTGGGGCAAGGAAGGCGACACGATGACGCTCGAGATCGATCCGCTGGCGCATCCGGCATGGACCGGCGGCAAGGGCACGATGCTCGACGCGGGTGGCCAGGTTGCGCGCTTCAACAAGCGGTTCGGCGGCGGGATCACGCTCCGCAAGTAACGAACGGTTTACCACCGCGGCGTAATACTAATCTATGTTCGCCGCGGAATTCGAGCCTGCAGAGACGAATGGCCGGCGCCGCAGCCCGCGAGCGCCGGTTTCGTTTGACGCCAGCATGGGGCAGGGCGGCCTTGGTCGCACGCTGTGCAAGGTAATCGACATTTCGATCCATGGCGCGCGCATCCAGACGTATTCGGCGATGCGGCGCGGTTCGACGATCTGGCTTAATTTGCCCGGGATCGGCCCCGTCGCGGCCGACGTCAGGTGGGCGGACGATTATACGGCCGGCTGCCAGTTCCAGAAGCCGCTCGACCAAGACGCTTTCGAGCGATTGGCGGCGCTTTGATGCGACGCTAGACCTTTGCGTCGGCTGACGATTGCCGACGAGGAGGCTGCATTTTGGCAGTGTATGTCGACAACGCGAACATCCCCTTTCGTGGCCATCTGATGTGCCACATGCTCGCTGACAGTATTCCGGAACTGCACGCAATGGCTGATGCGATCGGGATGCAGCGGCGCTGGTTTCAGCCTAAGAGCTTCCCCCACTACGACGTGCCACGCGATCGCCGCGACGCTGCCGTGCGGTTGGGCGCTATCGAGGTCGATCGTCGCGGCATCGTACGCGTGATGCGGCGGCTGCGCGCCGACCCGGTATTCGTGGCGGCGATGAAGCAGGAACGCGAGCGCCATGCCGATGCAATGGGCCACGGGTAAGAAGTGGCGGATGGGGTGGGATTCGAACCCACGGTGAGCGTGAACCCACGGCGGTTTTCAAGACCGCTGCCTTAAACCACTCGGCCACCCATCCTTCAGCCCCAGCCCTGTGGCGCGGTGCGGCAATGCGTGCAAGCCCGACGATGAATTCCGGTTCCGCGCGCTGCCCCGCTGTGTCAAACAGAGGCTGTGAAGGGGATGCGTACCATTATTCGTTTTATTCGTAGCGGCGTGGCCGTGCTTATCGCGTTGACGTTCGCCAGTTCGGCCACGGCGCAGGACGAGGCCGGATTTCAAGCCTATCTGCCGGAGCTTCGTGCGCAAGCATTGCGGGAAGGTGTGCGGCCGGCCACGTTGGACGCGGTGTTGCCCACGCTTACCTTCAACGAGCGGGTCGTTGCACTCGATCGGCAGCAGCCCGGCAACCCGAACTCGACCGCCACACCGCCGTTCGCGCCGTACAAGGCCCGCCACGTCGATGCAGCACGGATCGGGCGGGGCCGCACGGCGTACGCCGCGAACCGCAGCCGGTTGGCTCGGGTGGAGGCGGAGACTGGGGTTCCCGAGGCGGTGATGGTCGCGATCTGGGGGCATGAGACGAATTACGGCAGCTACACGGGGGACTTCGATCTGCTGCGCAGCTTGGCGACGCTGGCTTATGAGGGCCGGCGCCGATCGCTGTTTGCAGGCGAGTTCGTCGCGACGCTAAAGATCCTCGATCGCGGCATCCCTCGCTCCACGCTGGTGGGTAGTTGGGCGGGAGCGACGGGCAATCCGCAGTTCCTGCCGTCGATCTACCTGCGGCTCGCGCGCGACGGCGACGGGGATGGCCGGGCGGATATCTGGAGAAGCCAGGCGGATACGCTGGCGTCGATCGGCAACTATTTCGTCAGTGCCGGCTGGCGAGCGGGCCAGCCATGGGGCTTCGCGGTATCGGTACCGACGGGCTTCGATCGCAGCGGACAACGCAACCAGCTCGTATCGCCGCGCTGCCCTCGGGTGTTCGAGCGGCACAGTCGCTGGCGCACCATGGCGGAATGGCGCGCACTCGGTATTGCGCCACAAGGCCGCAGTTGGCCGGGCGACAACGTGCTCGCAACGCTGATGGAGCCGGACGGTCCGGGTGCAACGGCGTATCTGCTGACCGGCAATTATCGCGTGATCCTCGATTACAATTGCTCGAACTTCTATGCGCTGTCGGTGGGGCTGCTGGCCGATGCGGTCGAACAATAGCCCGCTGATCGCGCTGATGTTGCTGAGCGCCTGCAGCGGCGCGGGCGAGATCGATCGGCCGCCGGTGACAGCCGACGCGCCGAAGCGAGGCGGGCTGGTCCCGCTGCCGCCCGAGGCGGGTACACCCGACGGGCCGGCCGGCACGTCGGGCATGGGGCCTTCGCGCTACGATCAGGTCGGCATTGCGAGCTGGTATGGCGAGGAGCTCGCGGGTGCGCCGACTGCGAGCGGAGCGCCGTTCGCGCCGGACGCGATCACCGCGGCGCACCGTACACTGCCGCTCGGATCGCACGCCGAAGTGACATCGCTCGACACCGGGCGGACGATCGTCGTGCTGGTCAACGATCGCGGGCCCGGCCGTGACGATCGCGAGATCGATCTGTCGCGCGGCGCCGCTGCGTTGCTCGGCCTGGACGGGCGGCCGACTGCACCGGTGCGCGTACGCGGGACGATCGTCACCCCGTCTGATGCTGCGGCGCTGAAGGCCGACCGTGCGGCGAGTGCTAGGCTGGATACGCCACCAGCGCTCCTGGCGGCGTTGCGCGCTCAGTTGCGCACCTATACGCCACCGTCGAAGCGCATTGCGGCAGTATCATCGCCGCGAATAAAGCCCCGCGCGACGACCCTTGCGAGTGGCTATCTCGTTCAAGTGGGCGCCTTTTCAAGCGAGGACCGTGCGGAAAAGCTTGCTGACGTGCTCGGCGGGCGCGTCGAAAGCAATGGCGGGCTCCATCGTGTGCGGCTCGGGCCGTTCGCGGACGCCGTATCCGCCGAACGCGCACGTGACGGCGCCGCACGGCGCGGCTATGGCGACGCCACGATCATCGTTCAGCCCTGAAGCATTCACTGCGGAGCCCGAGTAGAGCGTTCATGTCCAAGATCCTGTCCTATCTCGCCGTTCCGGCCATCGCGCTGTCGATCGCTTATCCATCGGCCGCCTCTGCGCCGCAGTTCCAGACGCCGGCGCCCGTCGCATTCATGCAGGATCTGTCTTCCGGGGCAGTGCTCTATGCCAAGGATGCCGATCGCCGCATGCCGCCGGCGTCGATGGCGAAAATGATGACAGCCTATGTCGCATTCGACATGATCAAGCGCGGCGAGCTGAAGCTCGATCAGGAATTCGAGGTTCGCCCGGAGACGTGGAAGCGCTGGCACGGCCCGGCGGCGGGATCGACGATGTTCCTGTCGGTCGGCGAGAAGGTGTCGGTGCAGAACCTGCTCTACGGCATCGTCGTGCTGTCGGGTAACGACGCGTGTGTGGTGCTGGCCGAGGGCATTTCGGGAACCGAGGAAGCGTTCGTCCAGCGGATGAACGAGGCGGCGCAAAAGCTGGGGCTGAGCAATAGCCGCTTCGGCAATTCCAACGGCTGGCCCGACAATGGCATGACCTATGTCACTGCGCGCGATCTTTCCAAGCTGGCGGGGTCGACGATCGAGGAACATCCCAAGCTCTACAAGCAATTCTATTCGCGGCGTGATTTCACGTGGGGGAAGACGCTAGGTTCGGGGACCGACATCACGCAGGCAAACCGCGATCCGCTGCTGGGCCGTGTCGCCGGCGCGGATGGGCTTAAGACCGGGCATACCGAGGAGGCAGGCTACGGCTTCACCGGATCCGCCGAACAGGGCGGGCGGCGGCTGGTGATGGTGCTGGCGGGGCTCACCAGCTTCAACCAGCGGATTTCCGAATCGGTGCGCTTCATGGATTGGGGCTTTCGAGCTTGGCAGGCCAAGCCGATCGTGAAGCAGGGCCGCAAGGTGACCGAGGCCGACGTGCAGCTTGGTGACGCGGCTACCGTCGGGTTGGTCGCGCCGCGTGATCTGAAGGTGGCGCTGCCGTCGGGCGCGGTGCCGGCGATGAGCGCGAAGGTGGTGTATCAGGGGCCGTTGAAAGCGCCGATCAAGGCCGGCGCGCATGTCGCCGACCTTGTCGTCACGTCGCCCGGCCTGCCGACGCAGACGATGCCGCTGGTGGCAGAAGCCGATGTCGGCGAGGCGGGCTTCTTCGGGCGCGCATGGGCCGGGCTGACCGGGCTGTTCGGATGATCGGCCGCTTCCTCTCGCTCGAAGGCGGGGAGGGGGCGGGCAAGTCGACGCAAGTGCGCGCGCTCGCCGCCGCGTTGGAAGCGCGCGGCTTCCCGGTTCGCGTGACGCGCGAGCCGGGCGGCAGCGAGGGCGCGGAGGCGATCCGTGGCTTGCTGATGCAGGGCGATGTCGCGCGGTGGAGCGCGCATGCCGAGACACTGCTGTTCGCCGCCGCGCGTGCCGACCATGTCGAGAAGGTGATCCGTCCGGCGACCGAGGCTGGGATCTGGGTAATTACCGATCGGTATATCGATTCGACGCGTGCCTATCAGGGCGCGGCGGGCGGGATCGATGATGCCGCGATCCTGGCACTTCATGGCTTCGGCGCGCGCGGTTTGCTGCCGGATCGCACATTCGTGCTCGATTTACCGATCGACGAGGGCGCGCGCCGGGCCGCAGCACGCGATGGCGCGCTTGCGGATCGCTTTGCGATGCGTGGGGAGCATTTTCACGCGGAGGTCGCGCGCGGGTTTCGCGCGTTCGCACAGGTTGAGCCGGACCGGTTCCGCGTGATCGATGCCACGCAACCGGCCGATAGAGTGACGGCCGACCTGCTCGCCGGGCTCGCCGACCTGCTGCCATGATGGAATTGCGCGGCAATCGCGCGGCGCGCGCTGCGTTCGAGGCTGCAGCCAGGGGCGGCCAGCTTCACCATGCGTGGTTGTTCGCCGGCGCGCCGGGGATCGGCAAGGCGAGCTATGCGCGTGAGGCCGCCCATGCGTTGCTCGCGCGCGCCGCGGGCAACGGGAGCGGGGATCGGACGCGCTCGCTGATCGTCGCCGGCTCGCATCCCGACTTTCGCGTGCTGGAGCGGTTGCCGAAGGACGGCAAAGCCGATGGCGATCTCGCGCGGAGCATCACGATCGCGCAGGTGCGCGCGCTGCAGCCGCTGTTCGCGACCACGCCGTCGCTCGGGCCGCGCCGCGTGGTGCTGATCGATGCGGTCGACGATCTCGAACGGTCCGGGGCGAACGCGCTGCTCAAGAACCTCGAGGAACCGCCGGCGGGAACGATTTTCCTGCTAATCAGCCAGGCGCCCGGGCGGCTGCTGCCGACGATCCGGTCGCGGTGCCGGCTGCTGCGGTTCGAGCCGCTCGGCCGCGATGACATGCTCGCGGCGCTCGGTGATGCACTGCCCGAGGCGAGCGACGCGGAGCGCGAGGCTCTGGTGCGTGCGGGGGCGGGATCGCCGGGGCGCGCGCTGCGCTTTGCGGGGCTTGAGCTCGGCAAAATCGATGCGGCGCTGGCGTCGATTGCACGCGGAGGGGATCGCGGCAACGGCGAGCGGGTGCGGCTGATGCGGGCATTGTCGTTAAAGGCCGCGCAGCCGCGCTACGAGGCGTTCCTGGATCGCGTGCCGACGTTCCTCGCGGAGCAGGCACCGTATCGCGCCGGCGAAGCGCTGCGTACCGCGCTCGACGCCTACCAGGACGCGCGCGACATCGCGGCGAGCGCCCGCGCGCTGTCGCTCGATCCGGGCGGCACGGTGTTCGAACTGGCGGGGGTGGTCGCGCGGCTCGCGCGATAGTAGAGGCGATCGCCTATGGCCGAGCCGTTCTACATCACCACCGCAATCTCCTATCCCAACGGCAGGCCGCATATCGGCCATGCTTATGAAGCGATTGCCGCCGACGCGATCGCACGTTTCCAGCGGCAAGCTGGCCGTGACGTGAGGTTCCAGACCGGAACCGACGAGCATGGCCTCAAGATGGTGCAGACGGCGCGCGACCGCGGCGTCGAAGTAGCCGATCTCGCGGCGGAAATGTCTTCGCTTTTCCGTGCGATGTGTGACGATCTGAATGTGTCGTATGATCGCTTCATTCGGACCACCGACGCGGATCATTATGTCGCGAGCCAGGCGATCTGGCGCGCGATGGAGGCGGCTGGGGACTTGTACCTCGATCGTTACGAGGGCTGGTATTCGGTCCGCGATGAAGCCTTCTACGACGAGAAGGAGCTTGTTGTCGGGGAGGGGGGCCAGAAGCTTTCGCCGCAGGGAACCCCGGTGACCTGGACGGCCGAAGAGACGTGGTTCTTCCGGCTTTCCAAATATCAGCAGCCGTTGCTGGACCTGTACGCGGCGAACCCGGATTTCATCCGTCCCGATGCGCGGCGCAACGAGATCATGCGCTTCGTCGAGGGTGGTCTGTCCGACCTGTCGGTGTCGCGCACCAGCTTCGACTGGGGCGTGCCGGTTCCGGGGAGCCCCGGGCACGTGATGTACGTGTGGGTCGATGCGCTGACCAATTATCTCACCGGAGCGGGCTATCCCGACGGCGACCAGCGGTACTGGCCCGCGGATCTGCACCTGATCGGCAAGGACATCGTCCGCTTTCACGCCGTGTACTGGCCGGCGTTCCTGCTATCGGCGGGGATCGCATTGCCCAAGTCGGTGTTCGGGCATGGCTTCCTGCTCCATCGCGGCGAGAAGATGTCGAAGAGCGTCGGCAATGTCGTCGATCCGGGTGATCTGGCGAAGGCGTTCGGGGTGGATGCGTTACGCTACTTCCTGTTGCGCGATGTGAGCTTCGGACAGGATGGCAGCTACTCGGCTGAAGCCATTGTAACGCGGGTGAATGCCGAGCTCGCCAATTCGTTCGGCAACCTTGCGCAGCGAACGCTGTCGTTCGTGGCGAAGAACCTCGGTGCATTGCCTGAGGCCGGTCGTGCCGAAGAGGCCGACGGGCTGTTGATGGAAGAGGTATTCGTCGCCGCGGCAGGGCTGAAGACGGCATTTGGCGATCTGATGCTCAGCCAGGGGATCGAGGCGTGGATGCGCGGCGTGTTCGCGTGCAATCAGTATATCGATGCGCAGGCGCCGTGGACGCTGCGGAAGACCGATCCAGAGCGTATGCACGCGGTGCTTCGTACGCTGGTAAGGGCAATCCGTATTCTGGCGATCGCCATCCTGCCGGTGGTGCCGCGCGGTGCCGGGGCCATCCTCGACCAACTTGGCGTCGAGCCGGACGCGCGCGATCACGCGGCGATCGATGATGATGGCTGGTATCAACGGCGGATCGCGACGGGTTTGCCGTTGGCGGCACCGAGCCCGGCGTTTCCGCGGCTCGAGCTGCCGGTAGAGGTCGCCTGATGCTCGCCGACAGCCACTGCCATCTCAATTACAAAGGCTTGGTGGACGAACAGCAGGCGGTGCTCGAACGCGCGCGTGCGCGTGGCGTGACAGCGATGCTCAATATCGCAACGCGCGAGAGCGAATGGGACGACGTACTGGCGACAGCCGAGCGCGAGCCGGATGTCTGGGCGACGGTCGGCATCCATCCGCACGAGGCGGACCAGCATCCGCATATCGACACGGCTCGGCTGGTCGAGCGGGCGAGACATCCCCGGGTCGTGGGGATCGGCGAGAGTGGGCTGGACTATTTCTACGACCATTCGGATCGCGCGCGGCAGCAGACGAGTTTTCGCGCGCATATTGCCGCCGCCCGCGAGGCGCAGGTGCCGATCATCGTCCATACGCGCGACGCCGAGGAGGATACCGCGACGATCCTGCGCGACGAGCTGGAACAGGGGTCCTTCACCGGGGTCATCCACTGCTTCACTGGCACCGGCGCGTTCGCCGACATTGCGCTCGACCTCGGCTTCTACATTTCCATCTCGGGCATCGTGACATTCAAGAGCGCCAGGGATTTGCAGGAGACCGCCGCACGGCTGCCGCTCGACCGCTTGCTGATCGAGACCGATGCGCCGTTCCTCGCGCCGGTGCCACACCGCGGCAAGACTGGGGAGCCGGCCTTCGTAGCTGACACGGCCAGTTTTCTCGCTCAGCTTCGTGGGGACGATATCAATACTTTGCAGGAAATTACGGCGCACAACTTTCACGCGCTCTTCAGCAAGACGCTTGCATGAAGGTACGGATGCTCGGTTGCGGAACGTCATCAGGCGTGCCGCGGATCGGCAATGACTGGGGCGCGTGTGATCCGGCCGAGCCGCGCAACCGGCGCTCGCGCGTGTCGATCCTGGTGGAGCATGAAGGCACGCGGATCTTGGTCGATACCGGGCCGGACATGCGCGCGCAGTTGCTGGCGGCCGATGTCGGCATCGTCGATGCGGTGATCTGGACGCATGAACATGCCGACCATGTATTCGGCATCGATGATCTGCGGCAGATCTTCCACGCGCTCGGCCGTCCCGTCCCAGCGTATGCGCGGCACGGTACGCGCACCCGGCTTGAGTCGATGTTCGAGTACATCTTCAACGGTCGGCATGGCTATCCGCAAGTCGTGGCGCTCGGCGACCTACCCGACGTGCTGCGGATCGGAACGATTACGGTGCGCACAGTCGATCAGCCGCATGGTTCGATTACCTCGGCGGGATTACGCTTCGAAGCTGACGGCAAGACAATCGGCTATGCAACCGATATCAGCGCTATGACGGACGATCTTCGAGCACATTATCGGGATCTCGACGTGTGGATCATCGATGCGCTGCGCCGACGGCCGCATCCAACGCATCCAGCGCTCGCGCAGGCGCTCGAATGGATTTCGGAGCTTGCGCCGGCTCGCGCGGCGCTGACCCATATGGACCAGTCGATGGATTATGCGACGCTGGCGGCTGAGCTGCCGGCGAACGTTGAGCCCGGGTATGACGGGCTGGAGTTCGAGCTGTGAACGATGGCGCGCACGCAGCGATGCTGGCGATCATGCTGATCTTGCCACTGTCAGCGCTGATCGCGCGGCGGCTGCCGCTCGGGCCGACCCTAAAGATGGCTGCGGCCTGGGTAGCCATCTTTGCCGTGGCGGCGATCCTCGTCACTCAGATCGATCGGTTTCGCAGCGGCAGTGACGACGCCAGTACGACGCGCGGACAGACGGTGCGGATCACGCGCGATGCCGATGGCCATTACCGGGTCGACGCGCGCATCAACGGGGTGATGCGGCGGATGATGATCGACAGCGGCGCGACCACGACTGCCTTGTCGAGCGCGACCGCCGAGGCCGCTGGCGTTAATATCGAGGAAAGTACGTTTCCGCGGCTGATCGATACAGCGAATGGCCAGGTTTCGGCACGCACCGCGCGGATCGAGCGGATGGCTGTCGGATCGATCGAGACACGCGACCTACCGGTTGTGGTATCGGAGGCGTTCGGCGATCAGGATCTGATCGGGATGAACTTCCTGTCGCGGCTTGGCTCGTGGCGGGTCGAAGGCGGGACGATGATATTCACAACGCTACCCGACGAGAATTAACATAATGCTTATTATCGGCTTAAACGATGCCTGAGCAGGGGGATGCCCCTATCGAGCGCCTGCGCGCTGTGATGGCACGGTTACGCGATCCGGAGCGAGGCTGCGAATGGGACGTCGCTCAGACGTTCGCGTCGATCGCTCCCTATACGATCGAAGAAGCCTATGAGGTCGCCGACGCTTGTGCCCGCGATGACATGGCTGACCTCAAGGACGAGCTTGGCGACCTGCTGCTTCAGGTGATCTTTCACAGCCGCATCGCTGAAGAAGCCGGCTCGTTTGACTTCGACGCGGTGGCAACGGCGATCGCCGACAAGATGGAGCGCCGGCATCCGCACATTTTCGGTTCAGCGGAGGCCGGTGGCCATCACCTTTGGGAAACGATCAAAGCTGAAGAGCGCGCCGCAAAGCCCGATCCGAGCGCGCTGGCAGGCGTGGCGCTTGGCTTGCCCGCGCTGATGCGGGCAGAAAAGCTGCAGAAACGCGCCGGGCGGGTCGGGTTCGACTGGCCGGATCCTGCCGGGCCCCGGGCGAAGATCGACGAGGAATTGGCGGAGGTCGCGGAGGCGGCGTCGACGGATCAGGCTGAAGAGCTTGGCGACCTGCTGTTCGCTGTCGTGAACTGGGCCCGGCATCTCGGGGTGGATGCCGAAGCGGCGTTGCGGGCAGCTAACGGCAAGTTCGAGCGGCGCTTTCGATCGATGGAGGCCATCGCCGGAGGCTCAATCGCCGGGCGCGATCTTGCCGAGCAGGAAGCTTTGTGGGTGGCGGTGAAGGTCAAGGAACGGCGTTAGGCGCTAGTTGATCAACACTGGTTACTGCGTCGGTAACTACGCCGCGTCGCCGTGCCGCTCGCTGAACCGATCATAGTCCTGCGGTGACATTCGCACCTCGTACACCGCCGCGTCCCCCTCGATTTCCTGGTGCAGCACTTCGCCATGCTGGTGAAGCCATGCCGCCCCGGCACCGTCGCCGGCGGCGAGCGAAAGCGTGTAGCGCTGGTGACCCTGCGTCAGACGTTCAGCGAGGGTTTTGACAAGCTCATCAGCCCCCTCCCCGGTCAACGCCGACAGCGCTACGACGTCCTCGCGGCGCTCGGCCTCGCCGAGCAGTTCTACCCGTGCATCATCGTCGAGTAGATCGAGCTTGTTCCAGATTTCCAACCGCGGCGTCGATTCAGGAACGCCGATGTCGGCCAACACCCCTTCGACATCGGCGCGCTGCGCCTTCGTGTCCGGGTGCGCCACATCGCGGACATGGATCAGTACATCGGCGGAGATTACTTCCTCGAGCGTCGCCTTGAACGCGGCGACGAGTTGAGTCGGCAATTCCGAGACGAAGCCGACGGTGTCGGAAAGGATCGCCTTGTCGATGCCCGGCAGGCTGATCTGACGTAGTGTCGGATCGAGCGTCGCGAACAGCATGTTCTCGGCCGTGACATCAGCGCCGGTCAACCGGTTGAAGAGTGTGGACTTTCCGGCATTGGTATACCCGACTAGCGCAATGATCGGCCATGGCGCGCGCTGGCGCCGTTCGCGATGCAGGCCGCGCGTGCGGGTGACTTGGTCGAGTTCGCGGCGAAGCCGCGCCATGCGGTCGCGGATCAAGCGGCGATCGGCCTCGATCTGCGTTTCGCCCGGACCGCCAAGGAAGCCGAAGCCGCCGCGCTGCCGCTCAAGGTGAGTCCAACTGCGTACGAGCCGCCCAGCCTGATAGTCGAGGTGGGCGAGTTCGACCTGCAATCGGCCCTCGGCAGTGGCCGCGCGCTCGCCGAATATCTCCAGGATTAGCCCGGTGCGGTCGATCACCTTGGCCTCGAGCGCTGTTTCGAGGTTGCGCTGCTGGATCGGCGACAAGGCAGCGTCGAACACGAAGAGCGACGCTTCCGCCTGTCGCCCGACCGTAGCCAGCTGCTCGACCTGCCCCGAGCCGATCAGCGTCGCGGCGCGCGGCGCGCGGACGCGGATCGCATGCCGGTCGACCACATCGACGCCGATCGCGGCAGCGAGCCCGGCGGTCTCTTCCAGTCGCGCCTCGGCGTCGCGGGAAGAGCCGCCCATGTCCGGGAAGACCACAACGGCGCGGGCGCCGCGGGCGAATTCGTCACGATCGCGTTCGAAACCGTTGGTCAATCTTCGTCCGAACCTGTTGTTTCCTCGGCAAGGTTCAGCGCCCGTGCCGGCTGGATGGTGGAGACTGCATGCTTGTAGACAAGCTGCGACGTGCCATCGCGCTGGAGCAGCATGCAGAAGAGATCAAAGGCTGCGATATGGCCCTGAAGCATCACGCCATTGACGAGGAACATCGTCACCGGATCCTCGGACTTGCGAACTGCGTTGAGAAAAATTTCCTGCAAAAGCGGTTGCTTCCGGCTCGCGTCACCAAGCTGTTCGACAATCGCTGCGACATCGACCTGCGCGCCGGGCATGATCGTGGAGATCGCGTGCTTATAGATGAGTTGGCTCTGCCCGTCGCGGCGCAGCAACACGGAGAAATTATCGAACCAGGTGACGATGCCCTGGAGCTTGACGCCCTTCACCAAGAAGAGCGTGACTGGCGTCTTCGACTTGCGCAATGCGTTGAGAAACAGGTCCTGAAGCGAGCTCTGCTTGTCGGCCATGGGTTTATTCCCTTCGTTCTTGGCGGGGTTTTCCCCGCGGTGCGCCGGTGCCCGGCGTCGGTTGGCGGCCCTGACGGCGCGCCACCTGCTATGTAGGTACGGCTGTCTTCACGGTCCAGCGGCTCATTCGTCGCGCGTATCGGTGATCCCCAACAGCTTCAATTTGCGGTGAAGGGCGGATCTTTCCATGCCGATGAAGGTAGCGGTACGTGAAATGTTGCCCGAGAAGCGCCGGATCTGGACCTTGAGATATTCGCGTTCGAACGACTCGCGCGCCTCGCGCAAAGGGGAGCCCATGATGGCGTTGGTGTTGCCGCCGCCCTGCTGCTCGCCGAGCACTTCGATCGGCAGCAGGTCGATATCGATCCGGCCGATCCGATCGCCCGGCGCGAGGATGATCGTGCGCTCGACCACGTTGCGCAACTGGCGGACGTTGCCCGGCCAGTCATAGGATTGCAGCGCCACCATAGCATCGGTCGCGACTTCCGGCGCGGGTACGCGGCGCTCGGCGGCGTAATGCGCGACGAAATGATCGACGAGGGCCGGAATATCTTCGCGCCGTTCGGACAGTGACGGGATCAGGACGGGCACCACATTGAGACGGTAGTAGAGATCCTCGCGGAAACGGCCCTCGGCGATCTCGTGCGTCAAATCGCGCGCTGTGGCCGATACCACGCGCACATCGACTCGTACGATCCGCGTGCCGCCAACGCGCGTAAAGCTCTGGTCGGTTAAAACCCGCAGGATGCGCCCCTGCGTGGTGATCGGCATGTCCGCAATGTCGTCGAGGAATAGCGTGCCGCCATGCGCCTGTTCGAGCAGGCCGGCGCGAACGAGGTCACCGCCCTCCTCTACCCCGAACAGTTCCTCCTCGACGCGCTCGGGAGTCATGTTCGCCGCGCTTACGACGGTGAAAGGGCTGGAGGCTCGCTGGCTCCAGCCGTGAAGCAATCGTGCGGCAACTTCCTTGCCGACTCCGGCGGGGCCGACGATCATGACACGGCTGCCCGTTCCTGCAACGCGCTTCAATGTCGCACGTACGGCGTTGATCGCGCTGGAATTGCCGGTCAGGTCGGTGTCGCGGCCGGCAAATCGCCGCAGGCTCGCGACTTCGCGCCGCA
This sequence comes from Sphingomonas radiodurans, assembly GCF_020866845.1. NCBI lineage: Bacteria > Pseudomonadati > Pseudomonadota > Alphaproteobacteria > Sphingomonadales > Sphingomonadaceae > Sphingomonas > Sphingomonas radiodurans. Next base: position 19,552 of record NZ_CP086594.1, on the reverse strand, counting down.
GCCGCTCGGTCTCGGTCGCGCGCTCGACCATCAGCAGGAGGCGTTCGGCTTGGAACGGCTTTTCGATGAAGTCAGCGGCGCCCTGACGGATCGCGGCAACCGCAGTGTCGAGGTTGCCGTGCCCTGAGATGACGAGCACCGAGATTGACGGATCGCGCCGCTTGATCTCGGCAAGCAGCTCAAGCCCATCTAGCCGCGAGCCCTGCAGCCAGACATCGAGCAGTACGAGGCTTGGTCGGCGCTCGGCAATTGCCGCGAGCGCCGAATCGCTATCGGCGGCGGTGCGCGTCTCGTAGCCTTCGTCTTCCAGCACGCCGGAAACCAGTTCGCGGATGTCGAGTTCGTCGTCAACGACGAGGATGTCTAGCGCCATGTCTATGCCGTCCGATTGCGGGTGAGCGCGACGATGCCGCCGCCGTCGCCGTCTGCCTGATTGTCGTCGCGGCCTTCGATGCTCGCGAGCATTGTCGTGTCGAACGTCATCGTCACCAGCGTCCCCCCTTCGGGACGGTCGGTGAAGGTGATGGTTCCGAAATGTTCCTCGACGATCTTGTTCACGATCGCCAAGCCGAGACCGGTGCCGCGCGCGCGCGTCGTCATATAAGGCTCGACGATCCGATCACGCTCGACCGGAAGCCCGACGCCAGTGTCGGCAACGGTGATCGTGGCGCGACCTGGCTCCTCGCTTACCGTCATGATCACCGCGCCATCCGCACGGCCAGTGGCTTCGATCGCCTCGACTGCGTTCTTGACGATGTTGGTGAGCGCCTGCCCGATTTGGCGGCGATCGCACACCAGGATCGGGCCGGGTTCGTCGTGCGCGATTTCGAAGTGCAGGCCAGCGTGGGCGACTTCGTGGAGGAACATCGTCTGGCGAGCGATGTCGACCAACATCTCTTCCTTGAACACCGGCTTTGGCATGCGCGCGAAGGAGGAGAATTCGTCGACCATGCGGCGCAAATCGCCGACCTGGCGGATGATCGTTTCGGTCAGGCGGCCAAAGGTCGTGTCGCCCTCCTCAACCTTGCCGCCGTAACGGCGCTGGAGCCGTTCCGCTGCTAGCTGGATTGGCGTGAGCGGATTCTTTATCTCGTGCGCGATACGTCGTGCGACATCGGACCAGGCGGCACGGCGTTGGTCGAGCAATTGCTGGGTAATGTCGTCGAACGTCAGGATTGGGCCGGTGCCGGAACGGGCGATACGCACCGCGAGCGTGCGCGCTTCCCCGGCGGCGGTGATCTGCACGATCGCCTCGCGCGCTTGGCCGTCCAGCAGCGCGTCCAGTTCGGGCGCGACGGTGGCGAGCGGCTTGCCGACCGGGGGGAGGACGAGACCCAGCAAGGTCTCGGCCGAGCTGTTGATGAGACGAATCGTTCGGTCGGGGGCAATCGAGACGACGCCAGCCGATACGCCGGACATCACCGCCTCGATCAGCGCGCGGCGGCTGTCGAGTTGCGCATTGGCGGTAACGAGCGCGGTATTCTGTTCCTCCAACCGCTCGGTCATGCGGTTGAAGGCATTGGCCAGTGTGCCGACCTCGTCGCGCTCCTTCGTCTCTGCGACGCGTGCGGCGAGATCGCCGCGCTCGACGCGCCGCGCGGCGTCGACCAACTCGCCGACGGGGCGAACGAGGCGATCGGCAACGGCGAGCGCGATCCAAACCGCGACGCCGACGATCAGCAGCGACAGCAATAGCAGTGCCGCGTTGAAGCGTACTTGCAGCGTGCGCGCGCGGACCAGAAGCGCGCGGTAATTGGCGAGCGCGGCTTCGGCTCGCTCGGTCTGCGTCGTCATCTCCTTCGGATCGGTAACGCGCGCCGCATAGAGGAACATTTGCGTCGATCCGGGGAGCCGAGTCACCGTCTGAATACGGTCCCCCGTCACGGTGACCACGCTGCGCTGGCCGCTTCGCAAGCGGCCGACTGCACCCGCCGAAACCTGTCGGGCGAGATCGAGATCGTATGGGTTGACGAACGCCAGCGTCTGCAATTCGCCGCGCGGCGAGACCTGGAACAGCAGCGCCTCGGACAGGCTCCGGAAGTATGTCTGCTGGAATAGGAAGGCGCCGAAGCGCGGATCGTCGATCGGGCGCTCTTCAAGCTCCTGGGCGACATCGGTCGCCATCGTGACGGTCGCCTCTTCCCAACGCTGGAGAATCTGATTGTAGGAGGTGCGTGTCAGCGTCGTCGCATTCTCGAATACGCCGCGTGCACGATCGGAGTACCAGAATTGCACGCCGTACTGAAATAGCAGCGACGCGGCGATCGTGACGAGCACCATCGGCACCGCCGCGAGCATTGAGAAGAGCGCCACCAGCCGGACGTGCAGCCGCCCTTCCCCGCCCACCGGTGAGTTCGCGGCGCGGCGACGCGCGATCCGCCGACCCAGCAACATCATAAGCGCAACGCCAGGCACGAGGTTGGCGACGAGCAGCGACGCCACGATGGCGGGTGATATCAGCCCGCCGGCGCGCCCAGTGTTCGTCAGGACGAAGTAGGAGATGACCGCCACGCCGACCGCGATGAAAAGCACGGCGATCTCGATCACCGGCGTGACGGTGAAGCGGCGCGTCGAGAGCGAAAGGTCAGTGGTAGATGCCGTACCGGCGTTCATCGCGACTAAGCTACAACAAAGGTGTTGCAGAGAAAACACATATTGTGCGCGTTCACCGCACCTCACGTGCAGGTGGGCGCGTTGCCGGGTCGATACCCAGGGTATCGAGCCGCTTGCGCAAGGTGTTGCGATTGAGCCCGATTGCACGGGCGGCGCGCAACTGGTTCCCGCCGTGGCGCGCCAGCATTGCCTCGATCAACGGGCGTTCGACCTCCGCGAGCAGGCGATCGTACAGCGTTCCATCGTCGAGCGCGGCCGGCTCGAGCCGAGCGAGCCGCTCGACATAGCCGCGCACGGCGGCATCAATCGCGACGTCGGGCGGAGCAGACGTGGCACCCTCGCCCAGCATAAGCGCGATCTCAGCCGCCGAGATGCGGTCGTCGCGTGACAATGCCGCGAGGCGGCGCATCAGGTTTTCGAGCTGGCGGACGTTACCGGGCCAATCATGCTGCTCGAGATTGTCGATCGCGTCATCGTCGAGCGTCTTGCGCGGCAAGCCGGATTCGGCGGCACGATCGAGGAAGTGCCGTGCCAGCATCGCAATGTCGCCGCGTCGTTCGCGCAGGGCCGGCAGCGTGATCGGCACCACGTTGAGGCGATAGTAGAGATCTTCGCGAAACTGGCCGCTGGCGACGGTCTGGATCAGATCCCGGTTGGTCGCGGCGACGATCCGCACATTGGCTCGGATCGTGCGCGCGCCGCCGACGGTGGTGAACTCGCCCGATTGCAGCACGCGGAGCAGCCGCGTTTGCGCCTCGATCGGCATGTCACCGATCTCGTCGAGGAAGAGCGTGCCGCCTGCCGCTTGCTCGAAACGGCCGGCGGTGCGCTGCGCCGCGCCGGTGAACGCGCCACGTTCGTGGCCGAACAGCTCGGCTTCGATCAAGTCGCGCGGGATTGCCGCCATGTTGATCGCGACGAACGGCGCCGCACGGCGCTGGCCGAGATCGTGGATCGCGCGTGCGACGAGCTCCTTACCGGTGCCAGACTCGCCGGAGACGAGCACCGTAAGATCGTTCGATACGACTCTTGCGATTACGCGGTATACCTCCTGCATCGCTGGCGAGCGTCCGATCAATGGGAGACTATAATCCTCGTCCTCTGATTGCGTCGGGGGGGTCGCACCGCGCCGCTTCAGTGCCGAAGCGACGGTCCGCGTCAGTGCATCGAGATCGAACGGCTTAGGCAGGTAGTCGTAAGCGCCGGCCTCGTTCGCGCGCACGGCAGTGCTCAACGTGTTGCGCGCCGAGAGGACGATTACCGGCATGTCGGGCGCCTCGACCGCAAGACGGGACGCGATCTCGATCCCGTCGCCGTCGGGCAGGACGACGTCGGTCAGCAGAACGTCGGGGGCGCCCAAGCGCAATTCGCGGTCGAACTCCGCAACGCTTGCAGCGGTGCGAACGCGGTGGCCGGCGCGGCGCAACGCATGCGCTACGACGGTGCGGATCGCATCATCGTCGTCGACGAGCAGGATGTTGCCTCCACCTAGGCCCCCGCTCATGCCGGCGCGCGGGGTAGGAGGAGGCGAAACACGGTTTCGTTCGGCGTACCTTCGCGCGAGTATTGCACGATCCCGCCCATATCGCGGACAAGCTTGTCGACGAGCGCCAGCCCGAGCCCCTTCCCTTCCGGCCGGCTCGACACGAACGGATCGAACAGATGCTCGGCGATGTCCTCCGGCGCACCTGGGCCGGTATCGACGACACAGATCTCGATCGGCAGCGGCAGGCGTGGGCGACCTGGGGCTGGCGCGACCGCCATGCCGTGGCGGTAAGAGGTGCTGAGCGTGATTCGCCGCTCGCCTCGCGTCCCGAGCGCGGTCGCAGCGTTCTTCATCAGGTTGAGCATCACCTGGAGCAACGCATCGCGATTGGCGAGCGCAAGCGGCAGCGACGGATCGAACCGTTCGTCGATCGTGATCCCGCGCGCGAAACCGGCCTGTGCCGCGTCGCGAACGTGCGCCAGCAACGGATAGATGTTGAGCGGCTCGACCGCGAGCGGGCGCGTGTCCGTGAAATCCTCCATTCGGTCGATCAGCGCGGTGATTCGATCGACTTCGTCGATCACGAGCGTGGTCATTGCCTGCGCATCTACGCCGTCGGCGATCAGTTGTGCCGCGCCGCGGATGCTGGAGAGCGGGTTTTTGATTTCGTGCGCGAGCATCGCGGCGGCGCCAACCGCCGAACGAGCAGCCGCGGCGCGATCCGCCGACACGCCGAGCCGACGCGAGCTGGCGGCATTGTGGAGCGTGATGATGCGCCAGCCGGGGTGATCAGGCAGCTCGACGGCGGCAAGATCCACTCGCAAGCGATGTCCCCGTGCGGTTTCCAATGCGAGATCGAAGGCGGTGAATGCCCTACCCTCTCGCGCCTCCGCCTCGTCGGGGAGCGGCAGCACGTCGCCGAGCGTGCGCCCGCGCATCGCACGCTCCGACAGGTTCAGCAGCAATTCGCATTCGGCGTTGGCCTGCGCGACCCGACCGTCTGCATCGACCACCATCAATGCGACAGGAAGAGCGCCGAGCAGCTCGGCCGGATCGGGTATGCGTTTCGCGAGCATCAAGCAGCCGCGCGGCTGCGCCACGGCGCGTAGAAGTCTGCGAGCATTGCCTTTACGCGGCCAGCGTCCGGCTCCTGATTAACTGCGTTGCGGAACTCTGCCGAGCCGGTCAGCCCTTTAGTGTACCAGCCGATGTGCTTGCGAGCCATGTTGACCCCGGTGGTGATGCCGTAATGCTCGAGCATCGCTTCGTAATGCTCTGTGATTGCCAGGTATTGCTCGTCCAGCGACGGGTCCGTGCGCGGTGTACGGCCGGCAAGCGCATCCATCACCTGGCCCAGTAGCCAGGGCCGGCCATAGGCGCCACGACCAATCATCACGCCGTCTGCGCCCGACTGGTCGAGCGCCGCCTCGGCTTCGGCGACCGAGCAGATGTCACCATTGACGATCACAGGGACGGCCACCGCGTCCTTGACGCGGCGAACGAAGCTCCAGTCTGCGGCGCCCTTGTACATTTGATTGCGGGTGCGGCCGTGGACGGTGATCATCTTCGCGCCAAGATCTTGCGCGATCCGCGCGAGTTCGGGGGCGTTCAGGCTATCGTGGCACCAGCCCATCCGCATTTTGACGGTGACCGGCGCTCGCACCGCCTTGACCACCGCATCGATGATCGCCGCGGCGTTCTTGAGATCTCGCATCAATGCAGAGCCGGCGTCGCCGCTCGTCACCTTGCGTACCGGGCAGCCCATGTTGATGTCGACGATCGCCGCGCCCTTGTCCTCGGCGAGCTTTGCCGCCTCGGCCATTTCATATGGCGTGCAGCCGACGAGCTGCATCGACACTGGCTCCTCGGAGAGATGCCACGCCGCCTTCTGAATCGACTGGCGCGTTTCGCGGATCGCGGCCTGGCTCGCGATCATCTCGGTGACGTTGAGGCCCGAGCCATAACGGCGAACGAGCGTGCGGAACGGCTGATCCGTCACGCCGGTCATCGGCGCGAGCACGACCGGCTCGTCGATCCGCACGGGTCCGATCTGAATGGGGGCGAGCTTGCGCATGTCGATTGCCTGAAAAATAGGCAAGTAGGAGATGCGCGTGGCGGTGGCAAGGCGCGCGCAAACAGGCTAGGCGCGCGCCGATGAAAACCGTCGCGCTGATCGTTGCCGCAGGCAAGGGGGAACGGACCGGAACAGCGCTGCCGAAGCAATATGCGCTGCTCGCTGGCCGCCCGATGCTCGCCTGGAGCCACGAAGCGTTTTGCGCGCACCCTGCGATCGACGCGGTCGTCGTGGCGATCGGCGAGGGGCAGGAAGCGCTTTTCTCGGACGCTTTGCCGGACGCTCGATATCTGATCGGCGGCGCAAGCCGCCGCGAGACGGTGCAACGAGGTCTTGTGGCGATTGGTGATGCCGATCAGGTTCTGATCCACGACGCCGCCCGGCCGTTCGTGACGCCTGAGGTCATCGACCGGCTGCTCGCAGCGCTTGCCACGGCAGATGGCGCGATCCCGGTGCGGCCTGTCGTTGATACGCTCGTCACGGATGATGGCGCCACCGTTCCGCGCGATGGCCTGTCGCGCGTTCAGACGCCGCAAGCCTTCCGGGCGGCAATTATCCGCCGCGCACATGAGGATTGGACTGGCGAGGAACCGACCGACGACGCGCAGATGGTGCGCGCGCTTGGCGGATCGGTCGCGCTGGTGCAGGGCAATGCAATGCTCGAGAAGGTTACATGGCCGGGAGACTTTGCCGCTGCGGAAGCTCGCATCGGCTGGGAGACTCGCACCGCGACCGGTTTCGATGTCCACCGACTTGAAGATGGCGAAGAGCTGTGGCTCGGCGGGGTGCTTGTCCCGCACACGCAAGGTCTGAGTGGTCACAGCGACGCCGACGTTGCGCTCCATGCGCTGACCGATGCGCTGCTGGGGACGATTGCGGCAGGCGACATCGGGCAGCATTTCCCACCGAGCGATCCGCAGTGGCGCGGTGCGGAGTCGGGCCAATTCCTGCGCCATGCCGCTAGCCTTGTCGCTGCGCGCGGCGGGCAGATAATGTTCGTCGATCTCACGTTGATCTGCGAAGCGCCTAAGATTGGACCGCATCGCCCTTCGATACAGGCGCGGATTGCGGAACTTCTAGGCCTCTCGACCGATCGCGTTAGTGTGAAAGCAACGACAACCGAGCGCTTGGGCTTCACCGGCCGCGGCGAAGGCATTGCGGCACAGGCGGCCGCGACGATTCGTCTTCCGGGCCGAATGGCATGAAGCGACTTGTGTTCGCCCTGCTGCTCGCGACGATGCCGGGGGCCGCACTGGCGCAGACACCGTGCCTCAGCGCCGCCGAGGCGGAGGCGATCATGCTTGTCGCCTTCCCCGACATCATCCGCGAAACCGGCCGCGTCTGCACCACCCTGCCCGCATCGAGCCTCGTCCGGCGTAGCTCAGGGCCATTCATCGCGCGTTATGAAGCGGAGGCCGACCGCGCGTGGCCGGCAGCGCGCGATGCGATCGCCAAGCTTAGCGATCCACGGATCGCGCTGCTGCTGCTCCAGTCGGACTATGCACGGCCGTTGATCGCCCCGTTGATGGCGTTGCAGGTCGTCGGCCGCATCCAGCCGTCGGACTGCCCGACGATCGACCGCATCGTCGCGCTGATCGAGCCGCTGCCGCCGCGCAACACCGCCGGCATCGTCGTGGTCAGCGTGCAGCACCTCAAGGCCGAGAAGGCGCGCGGCAACACGGTCGCGGGTGTTCCCGACCTCCCCGTCTGTGCGGCGCGGCGGCGATGAGCGACAGCTTGTTGCCCGAGGCGCTTGTCGAGGCCGCGCGCAAGGTGGTGGACGCTAACCGCGCGATCGGGCGGCGCATTGCGATCGCCGAAAGCTGCACCGGCGGACTCGTCGCGGCGGCAATCACGGAAATCCCGGGATCGTCGGACGTGCTGGACGCGGCGATCGTCAGCTATTCGAATGAAGCCAAGCTGGGCTTGCTCAAGGTATCGAACGATCTGATCGAAACCTTCGGTGCAGTCTCGATCGCAGTGGCGTGGAGCATGGCGCAAGGCGCGCTTGAGGTGAGCGGCGCAGACGTGGCTGTCGCGATTACTGGCATCGCGGGCCCGGGGGGCGGCACCGAAAAGAAGCCGGTTGGTACGGTGGTGTTCGCACGAGCCGAAAAGGGTGGAAGCTCGGCCGATGTGCTTGCCGATCGGCGTACATTCGGTGACCTAGGGCGGGCCGGTATTCGGCTTCAGGCTGCGTTATGTGCGCTCGACTTGCTGATGCCGCCTTCTGCGACAGAGCCAGAGGCGCCGTAGAGCACCTTTGCGCGATCTTCGAAGGCGCCGATCATCTTGCGCAGCGCGATCGTGAATACCTGCCCCGCCAACATTTCGAACATCCGGTTCTTGAACTGGAAATCGACCGAGAAGTCGACCAGACAGCCCTCGCCGTCCGGGCGGAAACGCCAGTCGTTGTAGAGAAATTTCAGCGGACCATCGACATAGTCGACGTGGATTTTCTCGGGCCGTTCCTTCTGCACCCTCGACGTGAACGTCTCACGCAAGCCTTTAAAGCCGACGATCATGTCAGCCACCGTCTCCTGCGGCCCGTCCTTGCGGACGCGCATTGCAATAACCCAAGGCAGGAATTCGGCATAGGATTTTACGTCAGCGACCAGATCGTACATCTGCTCTGCCGAGTATGGCATCCGCCGCGTTTCGTTATGCTTTGGCAAGTTGCGCCTCTCGCGCTGCCCGCATGCGCGCGAAATCGTCGCCGGCGTGATAGCTCGATCGCGTCAGTGGCGACGCGGCCACCAGCAGAAAGCCCTTGGCCCGGCCGATTGCAGCATATGCGTCGAACGCCTTAGGCGCGACGAAATCGATCACCTTGGCATGGCGCGGCGTCGGCTGAAGATATTGACCCATCGTGAGGAAATCGATGTCTGCAGAGCGCATGTCGTCCATCACCTGGTGAACTTCCAGTCGCTCTTCACCCAGGCCCAGCATCACACCCGACTTGGTAAAGATCGATGGGTCGTGACGCTTCACACTTTCGAGCAGCCGGAGCGAGGCATAATAGCGCGCGCCAGGCCGGATCGTCGGGTACAGCCGCGGCACGGTTTCCAAATTGTGGTTGTAAACGTCAGGCCCCGCCTCGACGATCGACTCGACCGCCGACTGTGCCTTGTTGCGGAAATCCGGGGTCAGAATCTCGATCGTCGTGCCGGGCGTGTTGCGGCGTAGCGCTTTGATTACCTTAACGAACTGAGACGCGCCCCCATCTGGCAGATCGTCACGATCGACGGAGGTGATAACTATATGCTGTAGACCAAGCTCGGCAGCGGCCACCGCAACGTGCTCGGGCTCAAGCGGATCAACGGCGCGGGGCATTCCCGTCTTCACGTTGCAAAACGCGCAGGCGCGGGTGCACGTGTCGCCGAGAATCATCACGGTCGCGTGTTTCTTGGTCCAGCACTCGCCGATGTTGGGGCACGCGGCCTCTTCGCATACGGTCGCGAGGTTCAGGCGGCGCATCAGTTGCTTGGTTTCTGCAAAGCCGATCGAAGTCGGCGCCTTGACGCGGATCCAGTCGGGCTTGCGCTGGCGAAGCGGCGCGTCAGCAGGTCGGAGAAGCGGGGCAATCTCGTTCATCGTGCGGGCGAGATAGCGACTGCGGCTCGCGGAAACAACGCGCTTGGGCTGGCACCATTGCGCTGGACCGGCGTTTTCGCGATACCTTCACCAACGAGAGGACCCTATGACGCAGTTCACTGACCTGATCGATGGCTACCGCCACTTCCGCGCCAACGATTACGTTGAACAGCACGAACGCTGGAAGGAACTCGCGGAGGGCCAATCACCTAAAGTGATGGTGATCGCCTGCTCCGATAGTCGCGTTGACCCCTCTCAGATCTTCGGTGCGTCACCGGGCGAGATTTTCGTCGTGCGCAACGTTGCTAATCTGGTGCCGCCGTTCGAGACCGGCGGCGGACGACACGGCGTTTCGGCTGCGCTAGAGTTTGCGGTCACCCAGCTTAAGGTATCTGAGGTCGTGGTGATCGGCCACGGCTCGTGCGGCGGATGTGCCGCCGCGCTGTCACATCGTTTTCGCGGTTCCGAGCCGGGCGAAGGCGGTTTCATCGACCATTGGGTCGATATGCTTGACGGCGCGCGCGAGCGGATCCTTGCACAATATGGCGACGGACCGGATGCAGCCCGTGAAATGGAGCTAGAGACGGTGCGCGTCTCCTTAAAAAATCTGCGGAGCTTTCCGTTCGTTCGTGAGCGCGAGGCAGCAGGCGATCTGACCATCCACGGGGCGTATTTTGCGATCCGTGACGGCGTGCTTCATGTGCTCAAAGAAGACGGGAGTTTCGGCCCGGCGTGATCTGCTGGCACGATGGCCGACCAGCCACGGCGACGTAAGATAAACCAATAATAGCCGGCGGCGATCACGATCTGTGCCAATGTGGCGATGATCGCCGGCCGGCCCTCTTCAAGATCGAACCACGTCGCCCAAGTGATCAGCGCCAGCGCTACCATCGTTACGATCGGCGCCAGGCGGTAAAGCGGCATCCGGTACCGTGAATGCGCTGTGGCCCCTGTACGACGTCCCACGATGGCTGCCAGGGCCATCCCGGCGTAGATTGCGATTAGCCCCGCCCCGCTCCAGACTTCGAGCAGACGGAGCGGCAGGAAACACAGCACCATGCCGACGCCGCCGACCAACAGTGTCCCGATCCACGGGCTCTGCCAGCGCGGATGGATCGTGAGCATCCAGCGGTCGAGCGGCCGACCCCATGATCCGTCGCGCGCCGTGCTGTAGAAAAAGCGCGAACACGCGAGCACCCAGGCGATGATCGCATTGACGATCGCCAGGGCGACGCCGGCCGCAATGAACTGCCCTGCCCTTTCGCCTCCCGCGCGGGTCGCCAAGTCTCCGAACGGATTGGATGACGCCAGTAGTGACGGCAGATCCACCGCCCCCATCAGCGCAGCGAGAAGTGGCACGCCCTCTAGCACCAAAGTCCAGACCAGCGCCCACATGATCGATCGCGCGATCCGGCTCGGCGCCTCGCGCATCTCCTCGCCGAAATACACCGCCGCGCCATAGCCATTGAAAGCGAATATCGCGATCGACGCGGCAACGCCGATCGACGCCCATGAGGCCGGGACAAGCGACAGGCCATCGATCATCTGCGGATCGGTGAGGAAGCTGAGCGGATTGCGACTGATATCGACCAGCCCGAATGCCGTCACCGCGAACAGGGCGACGATCTCCACTAGCAGGAAGGCACCTGTTACGATCGCGTTGATGCGGATGTTCAACAGGCCAATCAGCGTACATGCGCCGACGACCGCGATCGCGGTCGGTATCTGCGGCAGTGACGGGATCACGCCGGCCAGAACCTCACGGATCCCCAGCCCGGCCACGGGCAGGAAGATCAAATTGTTGAACACGTTTATGCCCAGCATGACGAAGCCGGCCAGCGGACCGAGTGTCTGCGCGACCATCACGTATTCGCCGCCCGCCACTGGCCACGCGGATGACAGCTCAGCGTAGATATACGCGGTCGCCACGCACACGAGACCAGCGATGAGAGTCGCCCGGATTGCGCCCGTCCCCGCGACTTGCAGCATGCCCGGCACGATGACGAAAAGCGAGGAGGCCGGCGTCGTCACCGATAGCGTCAGGAACAGCACCCCAACCACACCCAGGCTACGGGCGAGCGGCGCCGGCGACGCCGGTTGCATCCGATCCTGTACCATCACGCCCCCATACCCCGGGCGGCGTGATGGCATGGCTAATGCGACCTAGCTAGCGGCCCGATCACGTGAAACCGCGCGTACTGCCCTTTGCGCTTCAACCGCTCCAGGTCGGCAAAGGCATCGCCGTTACTGCGTCTTGGCGCCGTCCTTCGGGCCATCGGTCACCACGCGGATGTTCAATTCGCGTAGTTGCTTCGACGTTGCGAAGTTGGGCGCACCCATCATCAGATCTTCGGCCTTTTGCGTCATTGGGAAAACGATTACTTCGCGGATGTTCGGCTCGTCGGCGAGCAGCATGACGATGCGGTCAATTCCAGGTGCCGACCCACCGTGCGGTGGCGCGCCGAACTTGAAGGCGTTGATCATGCCGGCGAAGTTCGTGTCGACGTCGGCCTGTGTGTAGCCAGCGATCTCGAAGGCCTTGTACATGATCTCGGGGCGATGGTTGCGGATCGCGCCCGATGACAGCTCGATGCCGTTGCACACGATGTCATATTGATAAGCGAGGATATCGAGCGGATCCTTGGTCTCCAGCGCCTCCATCTCGCCCTGCGGCATGCTGAAGGGATTGTGGCTGAAGTCGACCTTCTTCGATTCCTCGTCATATTCGAACATCGGGAAATCGACGATCCAGCAGAACTCGAAGCGGCTCTTGTCGATCAGGCCAAGCTGCTCGGCTGCTCGAGTGCGTGCAAGGCCAGCGAGCTTGGCAGCCTGTGCTTCCTTGCCAGCCGCGAAGAACAGCCCGTCGTCTGGCCCGAGGCCGAGCGCATCGCCGAGCGCGTTCATCTTTTCCTCGCCGTGGTTCTTGGCAATCGGCCCGCCCCATTCGCCAGCCTTGCGCGTGGCATAACCCAGGCCGGCGAAGCCCTCGGCCTGCGCCCAGGCGTTCATGTCGTCGAAGAACTTTCGCGACTTCTCGGCGGTCTTCGGCGCCGGTATTGCGCGCACCACGTCGCCCGCCTCGACGATCGAGGCGAACCGACCGAAGCCCGATCCGACGAAATGCTCCGAGACATCGGAGATGATGATCGGGTTGCGCAGGTCGGGCTTGTCGTTGCCGTATTTCAGCATCGATTCGCGATACGGAATACGCTTGAACGGCAAGGCGCTAACGGTGCGGCCCTTGCCCTGCCAGTTCGCGAATTCCTCGAATACACCGTGCAGCACTGGCTCGATCGCGGCGAACACATCGTCCTGCGTGACGTAGCTCATCTCGAAATCGAGCTGGTAGAATTCACCGGGCGAGCGATCCGCGCGCGCATCCTCATCGCGGAAACACGGCGCGATCTGGAAGTAGCGGTCGAACCCAGCGACCATCAGCAGCTGCTTGAACATCTGCGGCGCCTGCGGGAGCGCATAGAATTTTCCGGGATGGACACGGCTAGGGACAAGGTAGTCGCGCGCGCCTTCGGGCGACGACGCGGTCAGGATCGGCGTCTGGAACTCGGTGAAGCCTTGATCGACCATCCGCCCGCGGATCGACGAGATCACCTTTGAGCGTAGCATAATGTTGGCGTGGAGCTTCTCGCGGCGCAGATCGAGGAAGCGATAACGCAGTCGGATATCCTCGGGATAATCCTGCTCGCCCGCCACCGGCATCGGCAGCTCCTGCGCGTGGCTTTGCACCGTCACGGCGCGCGCAAACACTTCGATCTCGCCGGTCGCGAGGTTGGGATTCACTGTCGCTTCGGAACGCGCCTTCACCACGCCATCAATCGTAATGACCGATTCAACGCGCAGCGACTCGAGCATCGGCAACGCCGGCGAATCGCTATCCGCAACGATCTGCGTGATGCCATAATGGTCGCGCAGATCGACGAACAACACGCCGCCGTGATCGCGCTTGCGATGGATCCAGCCGGACAGGCGGACATCGCTGCCGACATTTTCGGCGTCGAGCTGAGCGCAAGTGTGCGAGCGATAGGCGTGCATCATAAGGTTCTTTCGTCACCCCAGCGGAAGCTGGGGTATCGTGAGGCAAGGGTGGCGCTCCCCACCGCGCGATGCGAGCGTCCGCTTGCATGACAAGGTAGCGAGAATGGCCTGCGCCCTCCCCTTCCATCCCCTCTTTGTCAACCCGCGCGCACGCGGCTATGGGGCGGCGCTTATGCATGTTCATCCATTGATCACCGACAGTGCGGCGCTCGCCAATCTTTGCGCTCGTCTCGCCGATGCTCCGTTCGTTTGCGTCGATACGGAATTCATGCGCGAGAACACGTTCTGGCCCGAGCTGTGCCTGATCCAGATCGCCGATACCGAGGAGGCGGCGGCGATCGATCCGATGGCGTTGGGGCTCGACATGCAGCCCCTGCTCGACCTGCTGGTGAACAACGAGGATGTGCTCAAGGTCTTCCACGCCGGCGGGCAGGATCTGGAGATCATCTACAACCTGACCGGCAAGACGCCCTACCCGCTGTTCGACACGCAGGTGGCGGCGATGGCACTCGGCCAGGGTGAGCAGATCGGCTATTCGAACCTGGTCGACAGCTGGCTTGGCATCCAGATCGACAAGGGTGCGCGGTTCACTGACTGGTCGCGTCGCCCGCTCGACGTACGGCAAGTCGATTACGCGATCGGTGACGTAACGCATCTGTCGAACATCTTTCCGCGTATGCTGGAGCGATTGAAGAAGACCGGGCGCGGCGCGTGGCTCGATCAGGAAATGGAGCGGCTCGGCGATCCGGCGAATTACGCCAACGATCCCGACCTGGCGTGGAAGCGCGTTCGGATCTCCGGGCGTCGGCCCGACGTGCTTGGGCGGCTCAAGGCGATTGCGCGGTGGCGCGAGCTGGAAGCTCGCTCGAAGGATCTGCCGCGTGGCCGGATCGTCAAGGACGAAACGGTCGCCGATCTGGCGGGTCATCCGCCGAAGAAGCAGGCCGATCTGGTGAAGGTGCGCGGCCTGTCCGCCACCTGGGGCACGAACGATATCGGCAAGCGGCTGTTGGCTGCTATCGAGAGCGCGGAGCCGATGTCGATGGAGGAGATGCCCCCGCGCGAGGACCGTAAGCCTGGCCTCGGCAAGGAAGGCGCACTTGTTGCAGACCTGCTGAAGCTACTGCTCAAGATCCGCGCGCGCGATATCGACGTCGCGCCGCGGCTGCTGGCGCGCGGCGAGGAGCTGGAAGCTCTTGCCGCCGGGCAGCGCGATAATCTCGCGATGCTGACGGGTTGGCGCTTCGACCAGTTCGGGCACGAGGCGCTCGACCTGGTCGAGGGGCGGCTGGGCTTTGCGGTGGTTGAGGGGAAGCTGAAGATGACGCGGATCGACGTTAATACTTGACGGGGGAGTGATCGATCACCGGTTGATCACGCGAACTGGAGCTCACGCACGACCGTTGGCAGGCCCATCGCCGTGCCAAGCGAGCGTAGCCGCTTCTCCACCGCTTCGCCGCCCAACGCTCGATCGGCGCCCCGCCAGGAAAATTCGATTGTTCCGTCGACCACGGCCAGCTGTGTTCGGTTTAGCGGCCCAGCGACACCGCCCGACAGCCGCTGCGCTAGTCTGATCGCCAGCCCCCACGCCGTAGCCCGCGCGAGATCTGCCGGGGGCGCCAGCGCCGGTATCGGCGCGATATAGGGCTGCTGGCCACCGAGGCTCGCGGCCAACGCCGCTGCCATCATCGCTCGGCCGTGCGCGTCGATACCTACCCAATTGCCGTGCAATGCAGTCTCGACACCGAGCTCGACGCGGAAATCGGGATTGGCACGCCAGCACGTGTCAGCAAGCAGGCAGGCCGCGTGACGCAGCCGCGCATCGCCTGGTGCATCGTCAACGAACAGGGGCGCGATCCAGCGGTCAAGTAGATCACCATGCTCAGGAAATCGGCCCAGCCGGCGGCCCTCGTCGCGCGTGGCGACGATCAAGGGGTCAAGCGCCGCTTCCGCGGTCGTCAGTCGCTGGTAGAGCAAGCCTTCGCGCAAACCGAACGCCGAGACGATCGTGTCGCTTGATCCAAGCACCGGCAGCAGGGCACCGAGCAGATCCGTCGCGGCCGCGAGCGTCGGGAGACGGCCGCCCGAGAGATGCGGGATGGACTTGAGCCACGCCTTGTCGACCGTCGCCAGTTTGAGACGGAGCAGGTCAACGCGCTCGGGTGACATTCGATACTCGTGAAGGATCGGCAGCGGATAACGCGTGTCGTGAATGTCAACGCGCGCTAGCGAGCGCCATGACCCAC
The DNA here is from genome assembly GCF_020866845.1 of Sphingomonas radiodurans. Lineage (NCBI taxonomy): Bacteria > Pseudomonadati > Pseudomonadota > Alphaproteobacteria > Sphingomonadales > Sphingomonadaceae > Sphingomonas > Sphingomonas radiodurans. Next base: position 3,483 of record NZ_CP086594.1, on the reverse strand, counting down.
CGACCAGATATAACGGCCGGCCCCGCCCCGCGCCCTCCCAGCCAGCGTCGGCTAGGATTTTGGCCACACTGCTATCAAACTCGGCCTTAGGGCGAACGCTGCCGAGCCGCAGCACGCCGAGCGGGAATGACGCATTGGCGTGGATTTCGCCGCCCGCGATCCGCACCAGTTCAAGGCTGCCGCCGCCCAGATCGCCGACGATCCCGTCGGCATCGCGAACCGCCGACAGCACGCCGTGACCCGCCGCGAAAGCTTCTGCTTGGCCAGACAGCAGCTCAACCGTAAGCCCGACATCAGCCGCGCGCGCGATCAGCACCTCGCCGTTGGCAGCATCGCGGACCGCGGCGGTGGCCACGGTGCGAATGTTATCACACGCCATCTCGCGTGCGAGTGAGGCGAAGCGGGACAAAGCGGCGGTCGCTAGCGCGAGCGACCCCTCGTCGATTGCTCCTGTCTGCGCGAGGCTGCGCCCGAGCCCGGCCATTACTTTTTCGTTGAACAGGATCGCCGGTAGCCGCGCTGGTCCTTGATACACGACCAGGCGGATCGAATTGGAGCCGATGTCGATGATCGCAGTGCGAGTACCGTCCACGCGGGTCAATCCTGTCGCAACGACAAGGTGGGAACTTCACCGCCCGCACCAAGCGCCGCGCCGCGGCCCGACAACGACGGGTTGGTCATGAAATAGCGATGTAGATTGAACGGCTTATCGCCTGTAGCGGTACGCGTGTAGCTGCCGTCGGCGTGGAGATCCCAACTCTGTTCGTTGTCGATCAGGTTGGCCACCATGACTTGATCGAGCACTTGATCGTGCACCGTCTGATTGTTGATCGGGAGCAGATATTCGACACGACGATCGAAGTTGCGCGGCATCCAATCGGCCGACGAAATGTATACATGTGCGCCGTCGTTGGGTAGGCGCGCGCCATTTCCGAACACCGCGATCCGGCTGTGTTCGAGGAACCTCCCAACGATCGACTTTACGCGAATATTCTCCGACAAACCGGGGATCCGCGGCCGAAGGCAGCAGATGCCACGGATGATCAGATCGATTTGTACCCCCGCCCCGCTCGCTTCGTAGAGCTTCTCGATGATTGCGGGATCGACGAGACTGTTCATCTTCGCCCAGATCATCCCGGCTCGCCCCGCGCGGGCATGGGCGATCTCGGCGTCGATCTCGTCCAGCAAGCGCGTGCGCAGCGACCGCGGCGAGAGGACGACGCCCTCCATGTTCTCCGGTTCGACATAGCCAGTGATGTAATTGAACATCCGCGCCGCATCGCGTCCCGCCGCTGGCGCCGCGGTGAAGAAGCTCAGGTCGGTGTAGATCTTCGCGGTGACCGGGTGATAATTGCCGGTTCCGAAATGGCAGTAACTGCGGAACTGCCCTGCCTCGCGCCGCACGACCATCGAGACCTTGGCGTGTGTTTTCCAGTCGATGAAGCCATAGACCACCTGGACACCGGCTCGTTCCAGCGCGGAGGCCCAGAGCAGGTTTTGCTCCTCGTCGAAGCGCGCCTTCAGCTCGACCACCGCGGTCACCGATTTGCCGGCCTCCGCCGCCTGAATCAGCGCGTTGATGACGGCGGATTGCTTGCCCGCGCGATACAACGTCTGCTTGATCGCGACGACATCCGGATCGTTCGCCGCCTGCTTGAGGAAGGCGAGCACGACATCGAACGTTTCGTACGGGTGGTGGACGATGATGTCCTTCGACCGGATCGCCGCGAAACAATCGCCGCTGAACTCGCGGATGCGCTCCGGGAAGCGCGGGGTGAAGGGGACGAACTTCAGGTCTGGACGATCCTCCTCGACGATCTGTTCGAGATCGCCGATGCCGAGGAAGGAGCCCGATTCGGTGACGAGAGCCTGTTCGCCAAGCTCGTCGCGCAGCACCTTGGCGAGCGACTCCGGCATGCCGGTCTCAAGCTCGAGCCGAATCACGCGACCGCGCCGCCGACGTTTAATGGCGTTGGCAAAGTAGCGGACGAGATCCTCCGCTTCTTCCTCAAGCTCGATGTCGCTGTCGCGCAGCACGCGGAACTCAGCCGCGCCTTCGATGCGGTAGCCGGGAAAGAGCAGCGCGGAGAAGCGCTTGATCATCGATTCGACAGCGACGTACCGCGCCGCGTCCCCCGGTAGCCGCACGAAACGCGACATGCCGGCGGGGACCATAACCAGCTCGCGAATCGGCTCCTTGTCGGAGATCCGAACCAGATCGAACATCACCGCCAGCCCCTTGTTGGGCATGAAGGGAAACGGGTGCGCCGGATCGAGCGCTTGCGGCGTCAGGATCGGGAAGAACTGCTCGCGGAAATGCGTTTCCAGCCAGCCGATTTCCTTGGCCGAGAGCACCGCATCGACCTTGCTCGATCCGAGCACCTGGATCCCAGAATCGGCCAGTGCGTGGCGGATGTCGCGCCACACGCTCTCCTGGCTGGCGAGCAGCGCATCGGCCTCCAACGTAATTGGCGCCAGCTGCTGCGAGGGGGTGAGCCCGTCAGCGGAGCGGGCCTCGACATCCTGCAGCTGCTGGCCCTTCAATCCGGCCACGCGGACCATGAAGAATTCGTCGAGGTTCGAGCCGGAAATCGACAGGAAGCGCAGCCGCTCGAGCATGGGATGCGCCGGGTTGCATGCTTCCTCCAGCACGCGGCGGTTGAATGCCAACCATGAAAGCTCTCGGTTGAAATAGCGATCGGTGCCGCGATCCTCGAAGGGATCGTCGTCGGCATCGAGGCGAACTTGGCGTACGGATCGGGTCATTATGGCTCCGGCGATTGCGGGATCAACGCAGCAGCCGCAAGCGTGGTCCGAGCGAGCGGGATGGAAAGTCGCTTGCGGCTCTCCATCACCTCCTGGTCCAACGCATCAACGGTGCGGATGACGGCAACATGACTGCGTTCGATCCGAGTAACCAGCCAATCGATCAGATCGGCGCGTGCATCGAGCCCACGAAGCGCGAACTTGTGCTCCAAAAGCGCCCGCATGAGCGCATCGTCCGGCGCCTCGATGGTTGCGATCGGCGTCGCCGCAATGCGCGATCGAAGATCCGGCAGGCGGATCTTCCATTCCGGCGGCGCGGCGTCAGCGATCATGACGAGCGGTCGGCGATCGGACTGAGCGCGATTCCAGGCGTGGAACAGCTCCTCTTCCGGGCGCGCGTCGGCATCGTCGATCATCACGCCTCCGCTCTTTGCCGCGAAGATGCGCGCTAACAGGCTGCGTCCCGATTTGCGTGGCCCGACGAGCAGCGATGCCATCACCGGCCATGTTGCCCAATGATCGAGCGCATGCGCCGCGCGCGCGTTCGACGCCGTCACCAGAAACTCGTCGTCGCGCGGATCGGCCGGCCAGGCCAGCGGGAGCGCGATCTGGCTCATCGCGGCCTCGGCGTCCCGCGTTTGATGGTCATCCTGCGGTCGCATTATCGGCGGTCAGGTCGGGCGGCAGCAAGCGCGGGGCTCGGCGAATACGAAGCGT